>NZ_JBNHFX010000001.1:0-1526610 GCF_059090665.1 Arthrobacter saudimassiliensis
GGGTGCGGCAAACCGGCCAAATAACCAATCAAAATAATTGGTATCAATAAACTTGGCACACTATTGAGTTCTCAAACAACAGACACATCCGGCCTACTCGGGAAAACCGTTCCAAAACCGGAACTTTCTTTTCCCTTTCGCACCGCCGTGGTGTGTTACAATCCTAAACCCTCCAACCGCTTTCCTGCAAATCCGGGTCTTTCACCGGAAACCAGGCCAACAGGCTTTCAGGACCTCCAAAACCACGGATAAAAACCGGCAGCAAAGCCACCCGGAATTCTCATCCGATCAGTTGTGAAGGGGATCGTCGCTCCGCTCTCCGGCGGGCAACAGATCCAACTATACGCACCCGGCCACCCCACCGCAACTCGACCGGATGTGATCCCGGTCAAGCAGTCGGGGGGCCGCGTCCTGCCGGAAGTTACCGGCTGCGCAGGTACTCCAGCTGAGCGGCCACCGAAAGTTCGGCGGCGGCGCGGACATTGGCCGGCACGTCCGCGTACACCAGGTCCGCGACCTGTTCCGCGGTGGCGTCGGCGCCGGCGTGCTCCACCGCCGCCCGGATCTGCGCCAGCCGTTCGGTCCGGTGGTCCCGATAGGTCAGGACCACCGAGGAGAGGTTGGGCAGCACGGGCCCGTGGGCGGGCAGCACCGTGGCCGGCCCGAGCCGGTCCAGCACATCCAGTGAACGCAGGTAGTCCGCGAGGGTTCCGTCGGGCCAGTCCAGCACGGTGGTGCCGCGGCCGAGGATGGTGTCCCCGGTGAGGACGGCGCCGGCCGGGCCGTCGTCGGGCAGGAAGAAGCACACCGAATCGGAGGTGTGCCCCGGTGTCGCCACGACCCGGATCCGCACTCCCCCGGCCGTGATCTCCTCGCCGTCGGCCAGCGGTTTTCCGTTGACGCAGTACTCGGGGTCCAGCGCACGGACCGGCGCTCCGGTCAGTTCCGCGAAGCGGGCGCTGCCCTCGGTGTGGTCCGCATGCCGATGCGTGATCAGTACCAGGTCGACGCTGCCGGCCGAAGCCAGCGCCTGCAGGTGCCCCTCATCGGCCGGGCCCGGGTCCACCACCACCAGGCCCCGCGCATCGGGCGCCGACAGCAGGTAGCTGTTGGTGCCGTCCAGGCTCATCGGACCGGGATTGGGCGCGAGCAGGAAGCTGCTGAGCTCCGAGCTGCGGACGGGGGCGGGCGCCGGCATCTGCATGCTAGGCCAGGCGGGTGAGCCAGCCGTGGGTGTCCTCCACGGTGCCGGTCTGGATGCCGAGCAGCTGCCCGCGGATGGACATGGTGACCTCGCCGGCGGCGGCGTCGGGCGAGCCGATCGTGAAGTCCTCGGACTTCAGCTCGCCGATCGGGGTGATCACCGCGGCGGTGCCGCAGGCGAACACTTCGGTGATCTCACCGGAGGCCACGCCGTCGCGCCACTCATCCAGGGTGATCTTCCGTTCCTGCACGTCCATGCCGCGGTCGCGGCCGAGCTGCAGCACGGAGGAGCGCGTGATGCCGTGCAGGATGGTGCCGGACAGGGCCGGGGTCACCAGGCGCCCGTCCTTGAAGACGAAGAACACGTTCATGCCGCCGAGCTCCTCGACGGCGTTGTCGTTCGCCTCGTCCAGGAACAGCACCTGCTTGCAGCCGTGCGCCTCCCCCTCCATCTGGGCAATGAGCGAGGCCGCATAGTTGCCGCCGCACTTGGCCTCGCCGGTGCCGCCGCGCCCGGCGCGGGCGTACTTCGTGGAAAGCCAGATGGACACGGGCTTCAGTTCACCGCCGAAGTAGTTGCCGGCGGGTGAAGCGATGACGCGGTAGGAGACCTCCCGCGCGGGCCGCACGCCCAGGAACGCCTCGGTGGCGATCATGAACGGCCGCAGGTACAGCGCTTCCCCGTCTCCGGTGGGCACCCAGTCACGGTCGACGTCGACCAGCTGGCGCAGCGAGTCCAGGAACAGCTCTTCGGGCAGCTCGGGCAGGGCCAGCCGGCGGGCGGAGGCGTTCAGCCGGGCGGCGTTGGCCTCGGGCCGGAAGCTGACGATGGAGCCGTCGGCGTGCCGGTAGGCCTTCAGGCCCTCGAAGATTTCCTGGCCGTAGTGCAGGACGGCGGCGGCCGGGTCCATCGGAATCGGCCCGTACGGCTCGATCCGTGCGTCCTGCCAGCTGCCCTCGCCGCTCTCCGGCGCACGGTAGTCGACGACGGCCGTGTGGTCGGTGAAGTGGTTGCCAAAGCCCGGGTCGGCCAGGATCGCCGCCCGCTCCTGCACTGACTTCGGGTGGGCGGAGAGCTTCCTGGTGAATTCCAGAGCGCTGACAGACATGGTTCCTCCACGCCGGACGGCACGGCCGCCCGGCAATACGGCGTTGATTTGGTAGGACGAGCTTATGCCACGGCGGCGGCGATCGCATCGCCGACGGCGGCGGTGGAACGCGGTTCGCCGGTGCGGGCGGCGATGTCGGCCTCCACCGCGCGGTTGACGGCGGCGGCTTCGTCCGCGAAGCCCAGATGCTCCAGCAGCAGGGCCACGGAGAGGATCGCCGCGGTGGGGTCGGCCAGCTGCCGGCCCGCAATGTCGGGCGCTGAACCGTGGACCGGTTCGAACATGGACGGCGCGGTGCCGTCCATGTTGATGTTGCCCGACGCCGCCAGCCCGATGCCGCCGGTGACCGCGGCGGCGAGGTCGGTCAGGATGTCGCCGAACAGGTTGTCGGTGACGATGACGTCGAACCGGGCCGGATCGGTGACCATGAAGATGGTCGCGGCGTCCACGTGGAGGTAGTCGTGGGTGACCTCCGGGAATTCCCGGGCCACCCGCTCCACGGTGCGCTTCCACAGCCGCCCGGCATGCACGAGCACGTTGTGCTTGTGCACCAGGGTCAGCTTCCGCCGCGGACGGGCTGCGGCGCGGCGGAACGCGTCGCGCACCACGCGCTCGACGCCGTGCGCGGTGTTCAGCGAAACCTCGGTGGCGATTTCGTGCGGGGTTCCTTCGCGCAGCACGCCGCCGTTGCCGACGTACGGGCCCTCGGTGCCTTCGCGCACGACGACGAAGTCGACGTCGCCGGGGCTGGCCAGCGGGCTGGGCACGCCCCGGTAGAGCTTGGACGGGCGCAGGTTCACGTAGTGGTCGAGGCTGAAGCGCAGCTTCAGCAGCATGTCCCGCTCGATCAGGCCCGACGGCATGCGGGTGTCGCCGGGGGCGGCACCGACGGCGCCGAAGAGGATGGCGTCGTGGCCGCGCAGGCGCTCGAGGGTCTCATCGGTCAGCGTCTCGCCGGTCTGCAGCCAGTGCTCGGCGCCGAGCCGGTAGTCGGTCAGCTCGAAGGTCGCCGCGCTGGCGGCGGTGGCACGGCGAAGGACCTTGACGGCTTCGGCGATGACCTCGGGGCCGATTCCGTCCCCGGGGATGACGGCCAGTGACACGGTGCGCGCTGCTTCTTGGCTCATGTCGGTATTCTAGGAACGGCGTCCGAATGCTGGGCAATCTGTCCATATTATGGACATACCGCAGGAAACACAGCGTCACGGCGCCCTGCCGGACCGGGGTTTTCCCGGCACCGGAGCGGCCTACCGGTTCATACCCCGGCATGAGGCGGCGGCGTGCCGTGCCGCCTAAAGTGGGTGTCCATGCTCGTGCACCGACGTCTCTATGCCTGGATGCAGGCGAACCACGCCAAGGTGGACCTGTGGCAGGCCCTTGCCGCCACACTGGTCTTCGCCGCCCCCTTCCTGCTCGTGGCGATCTACGACCGCTTCGCCCTGGTCGAGTTCGCCCTCTCCGCGGCCATCTGCCTGCCCCTGGCCTGGCGCAGGACCCGCCCGGTGCATGCGGCCGCCGTCCAGGCCGCGGCGTGCATCCTGCAGCTGTTCCTCATTCCGGAAACCGCCCTGCCGGCGGACATCCTCGTGATCGCCGTCGTGCACGGTCTCGCGGCTTACGGGCCGCGCTGGGCCAGCCTCGCCGGACTGGTGCTGGCCCTGATCGGCGGGGCACTGTTCCTGCTGCGCTATTTCCTGCTCCCCGTCATCGACCAGACGATGGACCTCGTCGACTTCATGATCGTGATGGGGATCGCCCTGGTCGCCATCGAAGCCACCGTCCTCGCCGCCTGGACCTTCGGGGACCTGGCCCGCACCCGGCGGCTGACCGTCCAGGCGCTCGAGGACCGGGCCCGCCGGCTTGAAGTGGAACGCCAGCAGGAACGCGACCTCGCGGCAGCCGACGAGCGCAGCCACATTGCCCGGGAAATGCACGACATCGTGGCCCACTCGCTGTCGGTGATCATCACCCAGGCCGACGGCGCACGGTATGCGAGCGCCGACGATCCCGAGGTTGCGCGGCAGACCCTCGGAACCATCGCGGAGACCGGCCGGGGATCGCTGCAGGAGATGCGCCGGCTGCTGGGCGTGCTGCGCGGCGACGACGACGCCTCCACCCGTCCCCTGCCCTCGCTGGCGGACCTGGACGGGCTGATTGAATCCGTCCGCCGGGCAGGGCTGCAGGTCTCCCACGCCATCGACGGCGTGCCGCGCCGGGCGCTGCCCGCCGGCGCCGAGCTCACCGCCTACCGGGTGGTCCAGGAGGCCCTGACCAACGTGCTCAAGCACGCCGGGCCGTCCGCCCGCGCCGAGGTCCGCCTGGCGTGGACCCTCCGCGGCCTGGAGCTGACCGTGCACGACGACGGCCGGGGCGCCGCCGCCGCGGCCTCCTCGGACGGCGCCGGACAGGGTATCAACGGCATGCGTGAACGGGTGGGCCTCTACGATGGAACCGTGGCCGCCGGCCCGGCCACGGGCGGCGGCTTCCACGTGGACGCTTTCATCCCCTATACGGAGGCCTGACCCCCATGCCCGAAGACGCCGGCCCCATCCGCGTCGCACTCGTCGATGACCAGCAGCTGGTCCGCGGCGGCTTCAAGATGCTGATCAACTCCCAGCCCGACCTCGAAGTGGTCGCAGAAGCCGGGAACGGCAGGGAGGCTCTGCAGGCACTCGCAGCGGTGCCTGCCGACGTCGTGCTGATGGATGTCCGGATGCCCGGGATGGACGGGATCGAGGCGACCACCCGGCTGCTGGGGGAAGACGGCGCCGCTGATCCCGACCGGCTGAAGGTCGTGGTCCTGACCACCTTCGACCTCGACGAGTACGCCCTCTCGGCGATCCGGGCCGGCGCCAGCGGGTTCCTGCTCAAGGACGCTCCGCCCGAGGAACTGCTTGAGGCCATCCGCACCGTCCACCGGGGCGACGCCGTGATTGCCCCGTCCACCACCCGGCGGCTGCTGGACCACGTCGCTCCCCTGCTGCGCGAACCGAGCGCCGAGGCCAGCGGCAACGCCGCGCGGGTCCAGTCCCTGACTCCCCGCGAGCGCGAGGTGTTCACGCTCATTGCCCGCGGGCTCTCCAATCCCGAGATCGCCGCGGAGCTGTTCCTCTCAGAGGCGACCGTCAAGACGCACGTGGGGCACATCCTGGCCAAGCTCGAGGCCCGCGACCGGGTGCAGGCCGTGGTTATTGCCTACGAAACCGGAATCGTCGCACCCTAGGTCCCGCCCGGCCCCGCCGCCCGGACAGCGGGCACCTGCCGGCCTGCTCCCCGAGTCCTACCGGCTGGCCGGCGGCGCTCCACCCAGGGTATGAGGCCGGGCGCCGCCGAACCGTTCCACCCTCCGATGTGCCGCCCCCGGCCCCCGCCATAGCGTTAGGGGCATGACGACACTCGCACAGCATTCCGCCGCGTCCGGCGCCGGCAGGCCGGCCCGCGCGGCCGCAGCACAGAAGCTCAACAAGACCTACGGCAGCGGCGACACCCGCGTCCACGCGCTCAAAGACGTGGACGTCAGCTTCGACGCAGGCACCTTCACCGCCATCATGGGCCCTTCCGGATCCGGCAAGTCCACCCTGATGCACTGCCTCGCCGGCCTGGACAGCGCCGACAACGGGCGCATCTGGATCGGCGACACCGAAATCACCGGGCTCAAGGATGCCGACCTGACCCGCCTGCGCCGGGACAGCGTGGGCTTCGTGTTCCAGTCCTTCAACCTCGTCCCCACCCTCACCGCCGAGCAGAACATCACCCTCCCGGTCTCCCTGGCCAACAGCACGGTGGACCGCGACTGGCTGGGGTACGTCACCGAGACCCTGGGGCTGACCGGGCGGCTGAAGCACCGCCCGCATGAGCTCTCCGGCGGCCAGCAGCAGCGTGTGGCGGTCGCCCGCGCCCTGCTGACCCGCCCCGACGTCATCTTCGGCGACGAGCCCACCGGCAACCTCGACTCCAAGTCCGGCGCGGAGGTGCTGTCCCTGCTGCGCCGCTCCACCCGGGAACTGGGCCAGAGCATCATCATGGTCACGCACGACCCGGTGGCGGCGTCCTACTCCGACCGCGTCGTCCTGATGAACGACGGCGCGCTGGTCGGCGAGCTGGACAGCCCCACCCCGGACTCCGTCCTGGCCGCCCTGTCCACCCTGGGGGCCTGACCATGCTGCGGGTTGCCCTGGCGCAGGTGCGCCTGAACGCACGGCGATTCATCGCCGTCTCCCTGGCCGTGATCATTGCCGTGGTCTTCCTGACTGCCACCCTGATTATCAACTCCTCCTCGAAGGCCTCGCTGGCCCAGAGCGTGGGGCACGGGTTCCGCCACGCGGACCTGGTGCTCACTCCCGACGATCCGTACGGCCAGAACGGCGAGCCGGACATCCTTGACCAGTCCGCCGTCGACGCCGTCGCAGACGCGGAGGGCGTTGCCGGAACGTACGCCCTCCGCGAGGCCTACGCTGTCTTCGGCGAAGGCCGGAACCGCAGCTACGGGCAGGTGCGCAGCCTGCCCGAATCCGCCCCGCTGCTGCCGGTCGACCTCGTCGAGGGAAACCTTCCCGCCACCGAAACCGAGGTGGTTCTGGACGAGGTGACCGCGGAACGGCTGGAACTGGGCCCGGGCTCCGTCCTCCCCTTGGAGACCCAGCCTCCCGCCGAACCGGGCGCGGAGGCATCCGGCGACCCCGGTCTGCCGCCCCTGACGGAGCTGACCGTCACCGGGCTGGTCACCGCTTCCGACGATCCGACCCTGATGGGCGGCGCACAGCTCTACGCTGCCGACGGCGCCGTGGCCAGGCTCGGGGAACCCGGGCAGGGTTTCACCAACCTGCAGATCGCCCTCGGTGATGACGCGGATACGGCTGCGGCCGCGGCCGCCCTGCAGCAGGCACTCACCGACGCAGGGGTCGCCGGTGTGACCGTGCGGACTGCGGCCGAAGAGGTCGACCGGACGATGGCAGGCTTCACCGGCGGGGAGGACCAGCTCACCGTCATCCTGCTGGCGTTCGCGGCCGTGGCGCTGCTGGTCTGCGCGCTGGTCGTCTCGAACACCTTCTCCGTCCTGGTGGCCCAGCGCACCAGGGAACTCGCCCTGCTGCGCTGCATCGGGGCAGGCAGGGCCCAGATCCGCCGCTCGGTCATCGTGGAGGCGCTGGTCGTGGGCGTGCTGTCGTCCGTCGTTGGCGTGCTGCTGGCGGTGGGCCTGATGGCCGGCGTCATTGCCTACCTGCAGACCGTGCCGGAAGCCGGATTCGCCACCCTCGCCGTCGGGCCCGGCGCCGTCGCGGCCGGCCTGACCGCCGGCATCCTGCTGACCGTGCTCGCGGCTCTGGTCCCGGCCCGGGCGGCCACCGCCGTCGCTCCCCTGGCTGCGCTGCGCCCGGCTGAGGACCTGCGGGTCGGCAGCCGGCGGGGCCGGATCCGGCTGGGCATCGGCCTGGTGCTGCTCGCCGTCGGCGCCCTGCTCCTCGGGACCGGAGCCGTCATGGCGAACCTGCTGATCGCCCTGCCCGGCGGAATCCTCAGCTTCATCGGCGTGCTGATGTGCGCCACGCTGTTCGTGCCGCCGCTGGTGCGGGCCGTCGGCGCCATGGCCGCCCCGCTGGGCGTGCCGGGCAAGCTGGCCGCGGTCAACGCGGTCCGCAACCCGCAGCGGACCTCAGCGACCTCCTCGGCACTGCTGATCGGCGTCACCCTGGTCGCCATGATGATGTCAGGAGCCGCGATGGCCCGAACCGCCTTCAACGACACCCTCGCGCAGCAGTACCCGGTGGACGTGAGCGTCGAGCAGGGTATGGACAGCGGGGAGCCCTACACTGACGCCGATGTGCAGAAGGTCCTGGCGCTGGACGGGGTGGACCAGGCGATCCTGCTGACGCCGGGGGGCGCGGTGGAAGTGGACGGCTCGGACTGGCCGGTCTACGTCCTGGATCCCGCTGAGGGGTCCGTGCTCAAGGACCAGGGGCTGGTCCCGGCCGACGGCACCATCTCCATGCCGGAGGGCACGAAAGCGGAGACCGTGACTGTACGCGGTGCGGCATCCCAGGTGGAGCTGGATGTGGTGGTCTCCGGGAATCCGTACTTCGATCCCCTGATCTCCCCTGCCACTGCCGAGCGGATCGGCGGCGCCCTGGCCCCGGTGATCGGCGAGTCCGCCGCCCAGCCGCAGCTCTGGCTCAGCGTCGAGGACGGCCTGGGCACCAACGAGCTGATGGACCTGCGCTCCGAGCTGTCAGCGGTCCTGGACGTCGAGGACTACTACATTGACGGCTCGGCCATCCAGCGGGCCGCCTTCGAACAGGTGATCAATGTGCTGCTGCTGGTCGTCACCGGCCTGCTGGGCGTGGCCGTGGTGATCGCGCTGGTCGGTGTGGCGAACACTCTGTCGCTGTCCGTCCTGGAACGCACCCGGGAGTCGTCGCTGCTGCGGGCCCTGGGCCTGACCCGGGCGCAGCTGCGCGGCATGCTCGCCCTGGAAGCCGTGCTGATTGCCGGCGTCGCCGCCCTGCTGGGCTGTGTGCTCGGGGTGGTGTACGGCTGGCTGGGGGCGCAGTCCGCGCTCGGCGCCTTCGCCCTTGTCGTGCCGGTGGTGCCCTGGCTGCAGCTCATCGCGGTGCTGGCCGTGGCCCTGGTCGCCGGGCTGCTGGCCAGCGTGCTTCCGGCGCGGCGGGCCGCCCGCCTCTCCCCCGTGGAAGGCCTGGCCGCCGACTGAGCCCGACGGCCCCGCGCGGCCCAGGGCCGGGTCCGCGAAGAACGCCCGGGCCGCCGACACGGCGGGCCGGGCGTTCGGCTGTCCGAAACTCGCAGCAGCCCGGCGGATCTGCAAGGATACTAAGCACGCTGAGCTGCAGGCAGGCACAACCGAGACAAACCGGCCGAACCGGAGGAGCACACGATGGCAGAGCAGGAGCAGGATTGGAAACCGGCCCACGAGTCGCTGGCCGCGTACCTGAACGACCATCTGGTGGGGGCAGAGACGGGCGTGCGCCTGTTCCGCGCCACGGCCGATACCTGGCGGGGGTCGGAGTATGAGTCGGTCTTCACGTCGCTGGCGGAGGAGCTCTCCGGCGAGCGGGACGAACTGGAGAACCTGATCATTGCCCTGGGCTACGGCAGGTCGAAGTTCAAGGCGCTGGCCGGATGGGCCGGTGCCCTGATCGGCCGGCTGGGCCCCATGAACCCGCTGGGCACCGGCGGCGGGCCGACCGGGCAGCTGGAGCTGGAGATGCTGCAGTCCCTGGTCCGACAGAAGGAATCGATGTGGCGCACCCTGCTGGTGCTCTCCGCGCGGGACCGCCGGTTCAATCCCGCCCGGCTGCGCGAACTCCTCGACGCCGCCCAGCGCCAGCAGCAGGAGGTGGCCCATGTGATGGAGGCGACCGCCGTCGCCCGCTTCCTCACCTGAACCGGACAAGGGAGCTCCGGGACACAGCTGCGGCCCGCACCATGATCGGTGCGGGCCGCAGCTGTGTGGAGTCGAGCCGGTTATTCGGCGGGTTCCTCGTACTTCGGGAAGATCGGCGCGGGGGCCGGCAGCGCCGTGCCCGGGACAAGCGGCGTGCCGATGGCACTGAACTGCCGGGCGGCACCCTCGTCCTGGCCCAGGACCGTGAGCAGCTTGGCCGCGCTGCCGGGCATCACCGGCTGGATGAGGATCGCCACGATGCGCAGCACCTCGAGCGTCACGTACAGCACCGTGTTCATGCGCTCGACGTCGGTCTTGCGCAGCACCCACGGCGCCTGCTCGGCGAAGTAGGCGTTGGTGTCGCCGAGGACCTTCCAGGTGGCCTCGAGGGCGGCGTGGAAGTCCTGGATGTCGTAGGCCTCGCGGGAGATCTGCAGCAGCTTCCCGGCGGCGTCGAGCAGCGCGGTGTCCTGGTCGGTGAACTCCCCCGGCTGCGGCACCGCAGCGCCGCAGTTCTTGGCCACCATCGACAGCGAGCGCTGGGCCAGGTTGCCCAGGTTGTTCGCGAGGTCGGAGTTCATGCGGGCGACGACGGCCTCGTGGTTGTAGGAGCCGTCGGCCCCGAAGGGCACCTCGCGCAGCAGGAAGAACCGCACCGCGTCCAGCCCGTACTGGTCCGCCCAGTCCTTGGGCGCCACCACGTTTCCCAGCGACTTGGACATCTTCACGCCCTTGTTGTGCAGGAAGCCGTGGATCATGATCCGCTTCGGCAGCTCCAGCTTGGCGGACATCAGGAACGCCGGCCAGAAAATGGCATGGAACCGGGAAATGTCCTTGCCGATCACGTGCACGTCGGCCGGCCAGTACTTCCGGAACGCCTCGCTGTCGGTGTCGGGGAAGCCGACGCCGGTGAGGTAGTTGGTCAGCGCGTCCACCCACACGTACATCACGTGGTCCGGGTTGCCCGGCACCGGGACGCCCCAGTCGAAGGTGGTGCGGGAGATGGACAGGTCCTCCAGGCCGCCCTTGACGAAGCTGATGACCTCGTTGAACCGCGAGCGCGGGGCGGCGAAGTCCGGCTGGGACTCGTAGAGGGCCAGCAGCTTGTCCTGGTAGGCGGAGAGGCGGAAGAAGTAGCTTTCCTCCTCCGTCCACGTCACCTCGGTGTCCGTCTCCTTGGAGTAGCGGACGCCGTCCTCACGGACCTCGGTTTCGTCCTCGCCGTAGTAGGCCTCGTCGCGCACGGAGTACCAGCCGGCGTACTTGGAGAGGTAGATGTCGCCGTTCTCCTCCATCCGCTTCCAGATGGCCTGGGCCGCGGCGTAGTGGTCGGCGTCGGTGGTGCGGATGAACCGGTCATAGGAGGTCCCCATGTCCGCCTCCATCTGCAGGAAGGCGGCGGAGTTTCGGTCCGCGAGTTCCTTGGCGGTGATGCCTTCCTTATCCGCGGACTGCTGCATCTTGAGTCCGTGCTCGTCCGTGCCCGTCATGAAGAACACGTCGTAACCGTCCAGCCGCTTGAAGCGGGCCATCGCGTCGGTGGCGATGTGCTCATAGGCGTGCCCGATGTGGGGCTCTCCGTTGGGATAGGAGATGGCCGTGGTGATGTAGAACGGGGTACGGGATTCGGAGGAAGTCACACTAGAAAATTACCCTCTTTTTCCGCCGTCCGCTTCCAGCGCCCGAGTCAGCACCGGCGCCGTCGCAGCGAGGCCGGCCCGCACCAGCAGCACACCGGCGGCCACGGTCGCGGCAAGGATCGCCATCGACGCCGGGCCAAACAGCAGCGCCGCGCCCACCAGCGGGGACAGCAGCACGCCCGAGACGGCCACGGACACGGTGCAGACCAGCAGCAGCGGCTGCATGACCGCTGCGATCCGGGCGGCGTCGATCACCTCGCGCGGCATCCCCATCCGGTCGAGGCTGCGGTAAAGGTCCGCCCGATCGAGGATTGCCGCCGCCTGCGAGATGCCCGCGGAGCAGGCCACCATGAGGAACCCCGCCACCACGGTGATCAGGACTCCGGTCTGGAGGTCCTGCAGCAGGAAGTCCTCCGGGTTCCGGCCCTGCGAGCCCCGGGCGGCCGCGGTGATCGAGCCGCCGATGACCGCGGTAAAGCACACCATCGACAGGGAGCTGACCTGGCGCCAGGCCGCCTTGGGCGCCTCGAGCACCATCCGGGCGGCGAGCAGTGCCTGCGGGGTGGCGGCACGCCGCAGCCGGCGCCGCGCCGAACGGGCCACCAGCCAGGGGCCGACCAGGTTGAGGACCGCCATGCCGGCGGCAAACACGCCGGTAATCACCGCAACCCCCACCACTGTGGAGCCGAACGGGACCTGCAGGGCCAGGAAACCCATGCCGACGACGGCGACGGCGCCCCAGGCGCGGCCCTTGCGCACCTTTTCGGGCAGGGCCCGGCTGCGTACGCCCAGGGGCGAGAGGACCACCCTCCGCAGTCCGAGCGCCGAGCTGAACGCGGCCAGGAGCACCACCAGCAGCAGGGTCAGCGCAAGGGCGGCCGGGTGCAGCCAGTAGGCGGAGCCCAGCGGCTCCCCGCGGAAGTGGATCAGCTGTACGAACGGAGCAAGCACGAGGTAGCCGGCCACGCCGGCCAGGGCACCGGCGGCGGCGACGGCGGTGGCTTCGAGCACCGTCACCAGGCCCACGGTCCGGGCAGAGGCACCGAGCAGGCGCAGCGTGGACAGGTGCTCGTCCCGGCGGCGGGCCGACAGGCGGGCGGCGGATCCGCCGAGGGTGATCAGCGGAAGCACCAGCAGGGTCAGGGCAAACCCGGCGAGCAGCTGGTAGAGGACGCCTTCCTCGTCGCCCCACTTGCCGAAGGACAGGGCTCCGGCCAGGACCGTCAGCAGCAGCGTGGTGACGATGGCGAAGGATGCCGCGGGCAGCAGCGCTGCCGCCCGCCGGCCCTCCCCCGGGCGGTTCAACAGCCACGCCACACGGAACGGAACGGTGGCTGCCGACGCCGACGGCGGCACGGACGCGGCGGAAGCAGCTGCAGGGGCGCTCATCGCCCGGCTCCCATCGGGCCGGTGCCGGGTGTGCCGGCGGTGTCGTGGGCGATCCGGCCGTCGGCCAGGGTGATGACCCGCCCGCACCAGCGCGCCACCTCGGGATCGTGGGTGACGACGACCAGCGCGCGTCCGGTGCCGTCGACGCTGCGCAGCAGCTGCTGCATGACCTCTGCCGAGGTCCGCGAATCCAGGGCGCCGGTCGGTTCGTCCGCGAACAGGACCCGGGCGCCGGTGACCTGAGCACGGGCGATGGCCACCCGCTGCGCCTGGCCCCCGGAGAGCTCGCCGATCCGTCGCTCCTCCATGCCTGCGAGCCCGAGATCCGCCAAGGCCCGGGCGGCGGCCTGCTCAGCATCCCGGCGGGCGGCGCCGATCAGCATCAGCGCCAGCGCGACGTTCTCTCCCGCAGTGAGCTCGGGGATCAGCAGCCCCTGCTGGAAGACAAAGCCGAAGTCGGTCCGCCGCAGGGCGGACCGGTCGTCGTCGTTCAGCGCGGTGACCTCCACGGGGCCGGCGCTGCCCTGGAACAGGACGCTGCCGGCGTCGGGCAGCAGGATGCCGGCCAGGCAGTGCAGCAGGGTGGTCTTCCCGGAGCCCGACGCTCCCATGACGGCCACCGCTTCACCGGGCCGGACGGCCAGCGAGACCCCGTCCAGGGCCGGCGGGCCGCCGTAGGACCTGACGAGGTTTTCGGCTGTCAGCAGGGGCGCTCCGGGCGCGGATGTACTCATGCCTCCATGCTGTCCCGGGCCGGGCCGGCCCCGCGTCGGAGCCGGGCATGAAACCGTACCGGGTGCTCCTCCTACCGTGGGCGGAGGCCGCCTCATCCCGCCGCCGCCCGGAGACGCCGAAACGGCAGGGGCGGGCCGTCGAAGCGGTCCGTCCCTGCCGTTGCGCGTCCCTGCGGACGCCGTGCCGGTGGAGGCGTCAGCCCTGCAGGTCGACCTCGCGGACGACGTCGGCGCTGATTTCCTGCTTCAGGGCCTCCAGCACCTCCTGCGGCACCGAGGAATCCACGGTGAGCAGCGACAGCGCCTGGCCGCCCTCGGTGCGGCGGGCGACCTGCATGCCGGCGATGTTGACCTGGTTCTCCCCCAGCACGCGGCCCAGGGCGCCGATGACGCCGGGCCGGTCCTGGTAGAGCAGGACCACCAGGTGCTCGCTGATCGGGATTTCCAGGTCGTAGCCGTTCACGCCCACGAGCTTCTCGATCTGCTTCGGCCCGGTCAGGGTGCCGGCCACGGAGATCCGGGTGCCGTCGGAAAGCGCGCCGCGCAGGGTCAGCACGTTGCGGTAATCATCCGCCTCGGGCGTGGTGAGCAGGCGCACCTCGATGCCGCGCTGCTCGGCGAGCACCGGGGCGTTCACGTAGGAGACCTGATCGGAGACGATGTCGGTGAAGATGCCCTTCAGTGCGGCCAGCTCCAGCGCCTTCACGTCGAGGGCGGCGATCTCGCCGGCCACTTCGATGTCGATGGCGGTCACGGAATCATGGGCCAGGGCGGTGAAGATCCGGCCGAGCTTCTCGATGAGCGGGATGCCGGGGCGCACGTCCTCGGCGATGACGCCGCCGGCGACGTTGACGGCGTCGGGCACCAGCTCGCCGGCCAGGGCCAGGCGCACGGACTTCGCGACGGAGATGCCGGCCTTTTCCTGGGCCTCATCGGTGGAGGCGCCCAGGTGCGGGGTCACGATGACGTTGTCCAGGGCGAAGAACGGCAGGTCGGTGCTGGGTTCCTTGACGAACACGTCGACGCCGGCGCCGGCGATCTGCCCTTCGGTCAGCGCGGTGTAGAGGGCTTCCTCGTCGACCAGGCCGCCGCGGGCCACATTGACCACGTACGCGGTGTCCTTCATCTTCGCGAACGCCTCGGTGCCAAGCATGCCCAGGGTCTCCGGGGTCTTGGGCATGTGGATGGTCACGAAGTCGGACTGCTCCAGCAGTTCGTCCAGGGAGACCAGCTCGACGTCGAGCTGCGCGGCGCGCGCGCTGGTGACGTAGGGGTCGTAGGCCAGGATCTGGGTGCCGAAGGCCTGCAGGCGGGCGGCGACCAGCGCGCCGATGCGGCCCAGGCCGATGATGCCGACCTTCTTTTCGTACAGCTCGGTGCCGGTGTACTTGCTCCGCTTCCACTCCCCGCCCTTGAGGGCGGCGGAGGCCTGCGGGATGTGCCGGGCCAGGGACAGGATGTGCCCGACCGTCAGTTCCGCGGCGGAGATGATGTTCGACGTCGGGGCGTTGACGACCATGACGCCGGCCTGGGTGGCGGCCTTGATGTCCACGTTGTCCAGGCCCACGCCGGCGCGGGCGATGACCTTCAGGTTCTTCGCGGCGGCGATCGCCTCGGCGTCGACCTGGGTGGCCGAGCGGACCAGGATCGCATCGACGTCGGCGATCTCGCGCAGCAGCTCGGAGCGGTCCGCGCCGTTGGCCTGGCGGATCTCAAAGTCGGGGCCCAGGGCCTCGACCGTGGCGGGGGACAGTTCCTCGGCGAGGAGTACTACGGGTTTGGTGGCAGTCACCGGTGACCTCTTCAGCTGGTGTCGTGTTCTGGTGGTTCCGCGCTTCACGCGCAAAAGGGCCGGGCCCGGCGGTTGCCGGGCCCGGCCCCGTTGCCGATGCGGCGTGCACTTCGAGCCTATCGCCCGCCGTGCTCAGGAGTCCGCAGCGCAGGGATTGTTACCCGGCGGGAATCAGCGGGCGACGGATCCCTCGGTGTAGTCGTCCTCGTTCTTCAGCCAGGAGAACAGCTTGCGCAGCTCGCGGCCGGTGGCCTCGATCGGGTGGTCCTCACCCTTCTTGCGCAGCGCCTTGAACTCCGGAGCGCCGGCGTCCTGGTCGTCGATGAAGCGCTTGGCGAAGGCACCGTTCTGGATGTCCGCGAGGACTGCCTTCATGTTCTCCTTGACGCGCTCGTCGATGACGCGCGGGCCGGAGACGTAGTCGCCGTACTCGGCGGTGTCGGAGACGCTCCAGCGCTGCTTGGCGATGCCGCCCTCGACCATCAGGTCGACGATGAGCTTGAGCTCGTGCAGCACCTCGAAGTAGGCGACCTGCGGCTGGTAGCCGGCCTCGGTCAGGGTCTCGAAGCCGTACTGGATCAGCTGCGAGGCGCCGCCGCAGAGCACGGCCTGCTCGCCGAACAGGTCGGTTTCGGTCTCTTCGGTGAAGGTGGTCTCGATGACGCCGGCGCGGGTGCCGCCGATGGCCTTGGCGTAGGAGAGCGCCAGGTCGCGGGCCTTGCCCGAGGCGTCCTGCTCGACGGCGATCAGGTCCGGCACGCCGCGGCCGGCCTCGAACTCGCGGCGGACGATGTGGCCCGGGCCCTTGGGAGCGACCAGGGCAACGTCGACGTCGGCCGGCGGCTGGATGTAGCCGTAGCGGATGTTGAAGCCGTGGCCGAAGAACAGCGCGTCGCCGGCCTTGAGGTTGGGGGCGATCTCCTCGGCGTAGACGAAGCGCTGGACCTGGTCCGGGGTGAGGATCATGATCAGGTCGGCCTCGGCGACGGCGTCGGCCACATTGAGGACGCGCAGGCCCTCGGCCTCGGCCTTGGCGCGGGACGCGGAGCCTTCCTTCAGGCCGACGCGGACGTCGACGCCGGAGTCGCGCAGGCTGAGGGCGTGGGCGTGGCCCTGGCTGCCGTAGCCGATGACGGCGACCTTGCGGCCCTGGATGATCGACAGGTCGGCGTCGTCGTCATAAAACATGGTGGTCACTTGTGTGTCTCCTGTTGGGTCTTGGATGAAGGTATCCGGGGGAACTAGGCGCTGCGCAGCGCGCGGTCGCTCATGGACTTCGCGCCGCGGCCGATCGCCAGGGTTCCGGACTGAACAATTTCGCGGATGCCAAAGGGCTCAAGCACTGAGAGCAGTGCGTTGAGCTTCTCGGCGGTGCCTGTGGCTTCAACGATCAGGGAGTCGGTGGACACATCGACCACTGAAGCGCGGAACAGCTCGGCTGCCTGGGTTACCTGCAGCCGGGTTGCGGCATCCGCGCGAACCTTGACCAAGATGTGGTCGCGTTGCACGGAGGATTCGGGAACGAGCTCGACAATCTTGATGACGTTGATGAGCTTGTTCAGCTGTTTGGTGACCTGCTCGAGCAGGTCACCCTCGGCGTCGACCACCACGGTGATCCGGGACAGCCCGGACACCTCGGAAGGGCCCACGGCCAGGGAATGGATGTTGAATGCGCGGCGGGCGAAAAGGCTGGCGACCCGGGTGAGCACACCGGGGACGTCTTCGACCAGCACCGACAGGGTATGGCGGGCCATGTCCTACTCCTCCTCGTCCCAGCTGGGGGTCATGTTGCGGGCGATCTGGATCAGGTCGTTGCTGACCCCGGACGGGACCATCGGCCAGACCATGGAGTCGCGGCTGACCACGAAGTCGATCACCACGGGGCGGTCGTTGATCTCCAGCGCCGCCTGGATGGTGGCGTCGATGTCCTCCTCCCGTTCGCAGCGCAGGCCGGCGCAGCCGTAGGCGTCGGCCAGCTTGACGAAGTCGGGCACCCGTACGGTGTCCGCCCCGGTGTTCAGGTCGGTGTTGGAGTAGCGGGACTCGTAGAAGAGCGTCTGCCACTGGCGCACCATGCCGAGCGAGGAGTTGTTGATGACGGCGACCTTGATCGGAATGTTGTTGATCACGCAGGTCGCCAGTTCCTGGTTGGTCATCTGGAAGCAGCCGTCGCCGTCGATCGCCCAGACCACGCGGTCCGGGTTGCCGACCTTGGCGCCCATCGCGGCGGGCACGGAGTAGCCCATGGTGCCCAGGCCGCCGGAGTTCAGCCACGCCCGGGGCCGCTCGTACTTGATGAACTGCGCGCTCCACATCTGGTGCTGGCCGACGCCGGCGACGTACACGCCTTCCGGGCCGGTCAGGGCGCCGATGCGCTCGATGACCTTCTGCGGGGCCATCAGCCCGTCCTCGGGCTCGGACCAGCCGGTGGGGTAGGTTTCGCGCAGCTTGTCGATGACGGCCCACCAGGCGGCGAGGTCGGGGGTGCCCGCGGCCTCGAACTGGGCCCGCACGGCCTCGGTGAGCTCGGGCATGATCTCCTTGACCGAGCCGACGATGGGCACATCTGCCGGCCGGTTCTTGGAGATTTCCGCCGGGTCGATGTCGGCGTGGATCACCTTCGCGCCGGGCGCGAAGGAGGACAGCACGCCGGTCACCCGGTCATCGAAGCGGGCGCCGAGGGTGATCAGCAGGTCCGACTGCTGCAGGGCGGTGACGGCGGAGACCGAGCCGTGCATGCCGGGCATCCCGGCATGCTGGCGGTGCGAATCGGGGAACACGCCGCGGGCCTGCAGGGTGGTGACCACGGGTGCGCCGACCAGTTCGGCCAGTTCCAGCAGCTCGGCCGAGGCATTGGCCTTCAGCACACCACCGCCGACGTAGAACACCGGGCGCTGCGCGGCGCCGATCAGCCGGGCCGCCTCGCGCACCTGCTTGGAGTGCCCGCGCACCACGGTGCGGTAGCCGGGCAGGTCGATCTTCGGCGGCCACGAGAACATGGTCCTGGCCTGCTGGGCGTCCTTGGTGACGTCAACCAGCACCGGGCCGGGGCGGCCGCTGGTGGCGATGTGGAAGGCCTCCGCGAGCACGGAGGGGATCTCGTCGGCCTTGGTGACCAGGTAGGAATGCTTGGTGATCGGCATGGTGATGCCGACGATGTCCGCCTCCTGGAAGGCGTCCGAGCCGATGACGGAGCTGGAGACCTGGCCGGTGATGGCGACCATCGGCACCGAGTCCATGTGGGCGTCGGCGATGGCGGTGACCAGGTTGGTGGCACCGGGGCCGGAGGTCGCGATGCACACGCCCGCCTGTCCGGTGACCATGGCGTAGCCTTCGGCCGCGTGGCCTGCGCCCTGCTCGTGGCGGACCAGGATGTGGTTGATCTTCTGCGAATCCATCAGCGGATCGTAGGTGGGCAGGATGGCTCCGCCCGGCAGGCCGAAGACGTCGGTGACGCCCAGCTCCTCCAGGGCGCGGACGATGGCCTGGGAGCCGCTCATCTCCGTGGGCGGAACAATGTTGTTGGGGCCCTGGATGCGGTCATCCACGGCGTCAGCAAGCACCGGCGCACTACCGGCAGTTTCTCGGGCCTTGGCCTGCGCCGCGCGCGGCGGTCCGGCTCGGTGGGCCATCAGCGAGGGGCTGATCGGCGATCCCTTGGTCATAAGGACTTCCTTTGCGGATGGGTATCCATATTGATGTGTGCGGCGGCCGTCCGGGGATTAGCCCGGCGCGGTCTTTGTGCTTCCTGAAGCCAATAAAAAAACCCCTCGAGCCGGTTGGCTCCGTAGGGGTCTGCGCGTGGCGTCACTTACCAGACGGGGCTCTTATGCCACGCGCTGAATAAGGACGACGGTTACCTTCTGCATAACCCTCAGTCTTCCGGTCCCCTCTGGTGAGTGTCAACCGGCGTTACCTTCGTCTCATTATATGAGACGATCCGTCCACGTTCCGGACATTACGCTCCGCCCGATCCGGGAGGCCTACTGGGCCGGAAACCGCCCCCCGCTCTGCTGTTTTGTTGTTCTGACCCGGAAGGTACCTTGCGCACCTCAGGCGGCAGGGCACCATTGAGGCACTTCGGCGGCAGGGCTTAATAAGGCTGCAACGCAGGGGCCCCAAGCGCATCCGCCCCCGGGCGGATGCGCTTGGGGAGGCGTATCAGCCGCAGTAAGCCCCCGTGGAGGCGGAATTGACCATCTTGGCGTACTTGGCCAGGACACCCTTGGTGAACTTGGCGGGCAGCGGCTGCCAGCCGACCCTGCGGGCTTCCAGCTCCTCCGGCTCCACCAGCAGGTCGAAGCTGCGGGCGGCGATGTCGACGCGGATCCGGTCGCCGTCCTTCACGAAGGCGATGGGGCCGCCGTCGACGGCTTCGGGGGCGACGTGCCCGATGCACAGGCCGGTGGTGCCGCCGGAGAACCGGCCGTCGGTGAGCAGCAGGACATCCTTGCCGAGGCCGGCGCCCTTGATGGCGCCGGTGATCGCGAGCATTTCGCGCATGCCCGGGCCGCCCTTGGGGCCTTCGTAGCGGATGACGACGACGTCGCCGGCGTGGATCTCGCCGTTGTCGAGGGCGTCGAGGGCACCCTGTTCGCGTTCGAAGACGCGGGCGGTGCCTTCGAAGATGTCGGCGTCGAAGCCGGCGCTCTTCACCACGGCGCCTTCGGGGGCCATCGAGCCGTGCAGGATGGTGATGCCGCCGGTCTTGTGGATGGGGTTGTCCAGGGCGCGCAGGATCTTGCCGTCGACGTCCGGCGGGTTGATCTCGGCCAGGTTCTCGGCCACGGTCTTGCCGGTGACGGTGAGGCAGTCGCCGTGGAGCAGGCCGGCGTCGAGCAGTGCCCGCATGATCACGGGCACGCCGCCGATCTTGTCCACGTCGGTCATCACGTAGCGGCCGAACGGCTTCAGGTCGCCCAGGTGGGGGATCTTGTCGCCGATGCGGTTGAAGTCCTCGAGCGTCAGGTCCACCTCGGCCTCGCGGGCGATGGCCAGCAGGTGCAGGACGGCGTTGGTGGAGCCGCCGAAGGCCATGGTGACGGCGATGGCGTTTTCGAAGGCCTTCTTGGTCATGATGTCGCGGGCGGTGATGCCCTTGCGCAGCAGGTTCACGACGGCTTCGCCGGACTTGCGGGCGAACTCGTCGCGGCGCCGGTCCGCCGAGGGCGGGGCGGCGGAGCCGGGCAGGGACATGCCCAGGGCCTCGCCGATGCAGGCCATGGTGTTGGCGGTGTACATGCCGCCGCAGGCGCCTTCGCCGGGGCAGATGGCCCGTTCGATACGGTCGAGGTCGCCGCGGCTCATCTTGCCGGCGGCGCAGGCGCCGACGGCTTCGAAGGCGTCGATGAGGGTGACCTGCTTCTCCGACCCGTCTTCGAGGGTGACCCAGCCGGGCATGATGGACCCGGCGTACAGGAAGACGCTGGAGAGGTCGAGCCGGGCGGCGGCCATCAGCATGCCGGGCAGGGACTTGTCGCAGCCGGCCAGCAGCACGGAGCCGTCGAGGCGTTCGGCCATCATGACGGTTTCGACGGAGTCCGCGATGACCTCACGGGAGACCAGGGAGAAGTGCATGCCTTCGTGGCCCATCGAGATGCCGTCGGAGACGGAGATGGTGCCGAACTGCATGGGGAAGCCGCCGCCTGCGTGCACGCCTTCCTTGGCTCCCTGGGCCAGGCGGTTCAGCGACAGGTTGCAGGGGGTGATTTCGTTCCAGGAACTGGCGATGCCGATCTGGGGTTTGGCGAAGTCGTCGTCGCCCATGCCGACCGCACGGAACATGCCGCGGGCCGGGGCAGCGTGAATGCCGTCGGTGACGACACGGCTTCTCGGTTTGATGTCTGGGGTGTTCTCCACGCTCATGCGCTAAATCCTATGACCATTGCCGGTCGCGGCCCGGGGATGTGACGGGGCGCGGTGCCGTGTTACGAACATGTTTCCTGCCTGGACCTCCCCCGGTTTCCAACGACCGGACGGGCCGGGACGGTTCCCGGCCGGTGCTGACGATCAGGTAACAGTCCGGCGCCCGGGCTCCCTCGACGGCGCTCCGCCTCCCTAGACTGGCCCCATGACTGCCGATCAGGGACACCCGGACAGCGACGAACTCAAGGCGGCCCTGCGGAGGATTTTCGACTCCCAGATTCCGAACTACGGAAGCTACAACCTGGTCTGCGCCTCGCCGGCCGGGGACGACGACCGGCACTATGTGCTGGGCTACCGCTGGACCCCCCTGGAGCTCATCTTCGCCCCCTTCGACCCGCGCACCCTCGAGGGCATTGAGGTGCCGACGTCCGTCGGGTCCACCAACCTGGCCCACACCGAGCCGGTCGGGCCGGGCCGGCTGGCCGTCGCGACGATCACCGGCCGTGTCTTTACGTTCGAGGTGCATCCCAAGGCCGGGCTGCCGGTGGCCTGCGGCGCCGGGGTGGTCGAGCAGGCCGCGGACCTGGAGGACTTCACCGGGTTCCTGGCGGAGTTCCGCCGGATCGGCTAGGAGCCCGCCCCCAGGGGCCGGGGATGACAAGGTTCTCCGGTTCCCTGCCGGCTGCCAAACGGGCGGCCTGCCGCCGCAGCAGGGCGGCGATCCGCGGCGGAAACGCGCCGCTGTTGCCGCCGTTGTGCGGGGTGATCAGCGCATTGGGCGCCGACCAGAGCGGGTGGCCGGACGGAAGCGGCTCCGGATCCACGACGTCGAGGGCGGCCCGCAGCCTGCCGGACACGACTTCACGGGTCAGGGCCGCGGTGTCGACGACGGGCCCGCGGGCCACGTTGACCACCAGCGCACCGTCGGGCAGCGCGGCAAGGACCTCGGCATTGACCAGGTGGCGGGTGTCCCCGTTCAGCGGGGTGATGACCACGAGCACCTCGGCCGTGCGCGCCAGCCCGGTCAGCTCGGCGGCCCCGTGCACCTGCCCGTCCGCGTCGGTGCGCGCGCGGGATCCCACCCGGGTCAGCTCCACGTCGAACGGTTTCAGCCGCGCCGCGATTTCGCGGCCGATGCCGCCCACCCCCAGGAGCAGGACACGCCGGTCCGCCAGGCCGGGCCAGCGCGCCGGTTCCCAGAGCTGCCGCCCCTGGCTGCGGACGGCCTCCGGGATGCCCCGAAGCGAGGCGATCATCAGCCCGAGGGCGAGTTCGGCGGTGGCGGCCGCATGGACTCCGGCGGCGGTGGCAACCGCGGTCTGCGGTCCGACGAGTTCGGGCACGCCGTCATAGCCCGTGGTCTGAGTCTGCACCAGCTGCAGGCGCGGCGCCCTCGCCAGCGCCGGGGCCCAGTCGCCGGCGGGAGCGTAGGGCAGGACGACGGCGTCCACTTCCGCGGCGTCCACGCCCTCCGGTTCCCCGGCCAGGTCCCATACCGCGGCCGTGATGGCTTCGGGCAGCGGGCCCAGATCACGCAGCAGCTGCGCATCCGGAACGGTGAGCGTGCGGACGGGACGGAACGGAATCTGGTCTGCCATGTCCGCCAGCCTACCGGCGCGGATCAGCGCATCCGACGCCGCCGGGGCGCGCGCCGTCCGTGCGGGTTTACCGCCGGCGCGGCGCCGTCCTACCGTCATAGGAAGCACTGCGGCATCGACGGGAGGAGCGGCGATGGAACGCTCACGGCTCAATCGGCTGGTGTTCGCGGCGGCGCTTGCCGGCGGCGCCCTGGCCGCCGCGATCCGCCGGCGGACGGACCGCGATTCACCTCCGCCCGGCTCACCGGGCGCCGGGAGCCGGGACGGCCGGCCGGACCCGGGCTCCGTCACGGTGACCGTCCGGCGGGGCGCGGACGGTGCGGACGGGCAGGAGGACGCGCGACACGGCGCCTGGCGGGGCGCACTCCCCCGCCGGATCCAACGCCGACCGCCGGCGCCGGCCGATCCGTCCCGCCCGGAACCGCGGCGCGTCTGGGTGGTGGAGGCCGGGCCGGAGTGGGACGGCACCGCCGGCGAGTGCGTGATCAGGCGCCCCGACCCCTCCGGAATGTGATCTGCCCTACTTTTACCGCCTGAATTTCAGGTTCCGGGCAGAGTGCTGGTAATGTTTCATGTCGTTGCAGCGCACCGCGGAGATATCCGGCGCAGCAGCAAAATGCACCTCTAGCTCAATTGGCAGAGCAATTGACTCTTAATCAATGGGTTCCGGGTTCAAGTCCCGGGGGGTGCACCACAATAAAGACTCCCGCCGACACTGTCGGCGGGAGTCTTTTTGTATTGTGCGGCGCCGACGAACCGGGCCCTCCCCTGACGCCGGGACCACAAACGACGACGGCGGGAGGAGGCCCCGAAGGCCTTCCTCCCGCCGTCGCGGAACGTACGTGACTACCCGGCGTTCAACACCGGAGGCTGCGGCATCCCCGGAGCCGGATCGATGGCCACCGGGATCCCGGAGACATCGACCGCGGCCTGCCAGCGGGGGCTGCCCAATTCGGTGATGACGCGGCGCAGCTGCCCGCGCAGCTCCTCGGACATCAGCTCGCCGCCTTCCAGCAGGGTCCGCTCGATGTTCTGCGCTTCACGCAGGGCCTCGCGGCCCTGGTCGGTGATCGAGACCATGTGGCTGCGTTTGTCCATGTCGTTGCGCACGCGCTTGACGTGCCCGTGGCTTTCCAGCCGCGCCAGGGTCTTGCCCATGGTCTGGGCCTGCACCCGCACCAGCTGGGCAAGGTGGGCCTGCGTCATGGGGCCCTGGGAATCAAGCACGCCCAAGGCGATGACGCCGGCGTGGGTTACTCCGATGCTGACCAGCCGCTCATTCCAGGCGTGCTCAACAAGCCGTGCGGCAGTCGACAACAGGCGACCGGTGGGCCAACGCTCCATATCCGGCATAAAGCAGAACTCTTCCTTTCAGGGGTTCGGATTCATTAGGCCGATCGGCTAGCCTGAAATCCACTGACTACGATAGCCACCGCAGTCCTGAGCTGTCGCGCGGCCCCGGGCCCCGCAACCTAATCGATACAAACAGGAGCACCTCATGTCCAGACTGACCGTCGGCGACGTCGCCCCCGATTTCACCCTCGAAGACTCGGCGTCAACCCCGGTCTCACTGTCCGACTTTTCCGGCCGCAGTGTCATTGTTTACTTTTATCCCGCCGCAGCCACTCCCGGCTGCACCAAGGAAGCCTGCGACTTCCGGGACAGCCTGGCCGGCCTGCAGCAGTCCGGCTACGCCGTCCTGGGCATCTCACCCGATCCGGTCAGCAAGCTGGCCAGGTTCACGGAGGACCAGGCGCTGAACTTCCCGCTGCTCTCCGACCCGGACCATGCCGTGGCCGAAGCCTACGGCGCCTGGGGCGAGAAGAAGAACTACGGAAAAGTCTATGAAGGACTCATCCGTTCCACAATCGTGATCGATCCGGAGGGCGTGGTGAGCCTCGCCCAGTATAACGTCCGCGCCACCGGGCACGTTGCCAAGCTGCGCCGCGACCTCGGCCTCGACTAGGCTCCGGTACACTGTAGGCTGGCCCGGCCCCCAGGGGGCGGCCAGGCGCGAGTGGCGAAATTGGCAGACGCGCTGGATTTAGGTTCCAGTGTCTTCGGACGTGGGGGTTCAAGTCCCTCCTCGCGCACTTCTCCGCCGACCCGCTGACGGGCGGCACCTGAGCCCTTCGGTTCCGACACCCCGACCCATCGGTCGGGGTGTTCTGCGTTCCGGCACCTTTCCTGCGTCCGGCGCCGCCCAGGCACGCCGTGACCCAATTGTGACCACACCCGCCTTCCGCCTGCCCGTCCCGGGCCGTCGATGCCCCTAGGCTCTGTGCATGGCTTGTGTCGCATGACACAGTCGCGGCGCCACCGCGCCGTGACCTACCACTCGCCCCTAGGAGCACCGATATGTCACCTGCTGGCAAGAACGCCGGGCGCCGCCCGGCCGGCAGGCGGGCCTCGGCCATCACGGCCGGACTCGCCATGAGCGCCCTCATCCTCTCCGGCTGCGCCGAGAGCAACCGCGACGGCGACGCCGGCGGCGGCGGGGAATCCAACGTCGACGGCACGTTCATTTTTGCGGCCTCGTCCGACCCGAAGTCCCTGGACCCGGCCTTCGCCTCTGACGGGGAATCCTTCCGTGTCAGCCGCCAGATCTTCGAAGGCCTGGTCGGAGTCAAGGAAGGCACGGCCGATCCCGAGCCGCTGCTGGCCGAGGACTGGGAGATCTCCGAGGACGGGCTGACCTACACCTTCGACCTCAAGGAAGGCGTGACCTTCCACGACGGCACCGAGTTCAACGGCGAGGCCGTCTGCGCGAACTTCGACCGCTGGTACAACTTCACCGGCATCCAGCAGGCCGAGAGCCAGGCCTATTACTACCGGATGCTGTTCAAGGGCTTCTCGGACACCCCCGAGGCCGCCACCTATGAGTCCTGTGAAGCAACCGGAGACACCGAGGCCACGGTCACCCTGGCCAAGCCGTTCGCCGGATTCATCGCCGCCCTGTCCCTGCCGGCCTTCGCCATGCAGAGCCCGGCCGCCATGGAGGAGCACGGCGCCAACAACGCCTCGGGCACCGAGGAGGCTCCGGAGCTGACCGCCTACGCCAAGGAGCACCCGACCGGCACCGGCCCGTTCAAGTTCGAGGGCTGGGAAGTGGGCAACCAGATCACCCTCTCCGCCTACGAGGACTACTGGGGCGAGCAGGGCCAGGTCACCGACATCATCTTCCGCGTCATCGACGACCCGAACTCCCGCCGCCAGGCCCTGCAGGCCGGCGACATCGACGGCTATGACCTGGTGGCGCCCGCCGATACCCAGGCCCTGACCGACGAGGGCTTCAACGTCATTCCCCGCGAGCCGTTCACCATCCTCTACCTGGGCATGAACCAGCAGGTCGAGCAGCTGGCCGATCCGCTGGTCCGCCAGGCCATCGCCCACGCGATCGACAAGGACGCCCTGGTCCGGCAGACCCTGCCGGAAGGCACCAAGGTGGCCACCCAGTTCATCCCCGAGGTGGTCAACGGCTACAACGAGGACGTCACCACCTACGAGTACGACCCGGAGAAGGCGAAGTCCCTGCTGGCCGAGGCCGGCTACCCGGAGGGCTTCACCATCGACTTCAACTACCCCACCGGCGTCTCCCGCCCGTACATGCCGACACCGGAACAGGTGTTCTCCAACATCTCGGCCCAGCTGGCCGAGGTGGGCATCACCGTTGAGGCCAAGCCTGCCAAGTGGTCCCCGGACTACCTGGACCAGGTCCAGGCCACGCCCGACCACGGCCTGCACCTGCTCGGCTGGACCGGCGACTACAACGACACCGACAACTTCGTCGGCGTGTTCTTCGGCAGCGAGAAGGACGAGTTCGGCTTCAACAACCCCGAGCTGTTCCAGGCCCTGGAGGAAGCCCGCCAGGTGACCAAGGTCGAGGAGCAGACCCCGATGTACGAACAGATCAACGAGGACATCGCCCAGTTCCTGCCCGCGGTGCCGCTGGCGCACCCGGCGCCGTCGCTGGCGTTCTCCGAGCGGGTCGAGTCCTACCCGGCCAGCCCCGTCAACGACGAGGTCTTCAACAAGATCCAGCTCACCGAGTAGCGAAACCATCCACCGGAAGGCCGGGGACGCACGCCGTCCCCGGCCTTCCGGCCGACCTTTCTCGACTCCTGTCAGCTCCTTCCGGGCTGAGAAAGGACTTCCGTGCTGCGAGTCATCGGCAAACGCCTGCTCCTGCTGGTCCCCACCCTCTTCGGCCTCTCGGTCCTGCTGTTCCTCTGGGTACGCAGCCTTCCGGGCGGGCCGGCCACCGCCCTGCTGGGCGAAAAGGCCACACCTGAAGCCATTGCCCGCATCAATGAGGCCTACGGCTTCGACCGTCCCCTGCACGAGCAGTACCTGACCTATGTCGGCAAGCTGCTGCAGGGAGACTTCGGCGTCTCCACCGTCACGGGCCGGCCCGTGCTCGAGGAGTTCGCCAACCGTTTTCCCGCGACGCTGGAACTTGCCGTCGTCGCCCTGATCTTCGCGATCGCCATCGGCATTCCGCTCGGCTACCTCGCCGCCCGCCACCAGGGGCGCATCCTGGACCACGGCTCCGTGGTCCTTTCCCTGCTGGGCATCACCATTCCGGTGTTCTTCCTTGCCTTCATGCTCAAGTGGGCCTTCGCCATCCAGCTGGGGTGGTTCCCCACCGACGGCCGGCAGGATCCAAGGATCAACGCAACGCACGTCACCGAGTTCTACGTGCTGGACGGCCTGCTGACCCGGGAGTGGGATGCCTCCTGGGACGCGATCATGCACCTGGTGCTGCCGGCCATCGCCCTGGGCACCATTCCGCTGGCCATCATCGTGCGCATCACCCGCGCCTCCGTCCTGGAGGTGCAGGGCGCGGACTATGTACGCACCGCCCGTGCCAAAGGCCTGATGGAGAAGACGATCCGCGGCCGGTTCGTGCTGCGCAACGCCATGCTGCCGGTCACCACGACCATCGGCCTGCAGACCGGCCTGCTGATCTCCGGGGCGGTGCTCACCGAAACGGTGTTCGCCTTCAACGGCATCGGACGCTTCCTGCGGGACGCCATCTTCAACCTGGACTATCCGGTGCTGCAGGGCTTCATCATTTTCATTGCCGTGGCGTACTCGCTGATCAACCTGCTGGTTGATGTGTCCTACGGCTTCATCGACCCGAGGGTGAGGGTGCAATGAGTACAGTCCTGCCGCCGTCACCCGGCGGAACCGTAACGACCCCCGACGAGAAGCCGCTGACCGCCGAGGCCCGCGGCAGCGGCATGTGGCGCGACGCCTTCCGGCGCCTGCGCCGCAACCCGGCGGCCATCGCCGGGGCGGTCATCATCGGCCTGTTCCTGCTGGTGGCCATCCTGGCACCGGTCCTGGCCCCTTACGGCGGGGAGGACCTGCCGGGCCGCACGGAGATCACCCCGACCTCCATTCCGGGTCCGGGCGAGCTGGACGCGTATCCCCTGGGCCTGGACCGCTTCGGCGGGGACGTGGTGTCGAAGCTGATCTGGGGTGCCCGCGCGTCACTGCTTATCGGCGTCATCTCTACGGCGCTCGGCCTGGCCGGCGGCATGATCCTGGGCCTGCTGGCCGGCGGCTTCGGCGGCTGGGTGGACTCGCTCATCATGCGGTTCGTGGACGTGCTGCTCTCCGTGCCGAACCTGCTGCTGGCCGTGAGCATCGCCGCCGTCCTGGGGCAGACCCCGGCAGCGGTGATGATCGCCATCGGTGTCTCCCAGGTGCCGATCTTCGCCCGGCTGCTGCGCTCCTCCATGCTCTCCCAGCGCGGGGCCGACTATATCCTGTCCGCCCAGACCCTGGGCCTGAGCCGCAGCACGATCACCATGAGCCACCTGCTGCCCAACAGCGTGGGGCCGGTCATCGTGCAGGCCACGCTGACCCTTGCCACGGCCGTGATCGACGCCGCGGCGCTGTCCTTCCTGGGCCTGGGCGGCGGCCGGCCGGAATCCGCGGAGTGGGGGCGCATGCTCACCTACGCCCAGAACGAGCTCGCCGTGGCACCGCAGCTCGCGTTCCTGCCCGGCATCTGCATCGCGGTCACTGCGCTCGGCTTCACCCTGCTGGGAGAGTCCCTGCGCGAGGCCCTCGATCCAAAGACCCGGCGCAAGTAGCAAGTGCTCTGCCGGCAGGCACCGCCGGCGCAGGAAAGGCTGCGGCCCCGGTTTCCACCGGGGCCGCAGCCTTTTGGTTTGCCCACCGCCCGCCCGCTAGGAGGCTTCCTCGGCGGCGTCGATGCCCAGCTCGTTGCCGGGAATGGAGGCCAGCAGCCTGCGCGTATAGGGATGGCGCGGGTTGGAGAAGACCTCTTCCGAGGTGGCAGCCTCCACCAGCTCGCCGTCCTTCATCACGCAGACGTAGTCGGAGATCAGCCGCACCACCGCGAGGTCGTGCGAAATGAACAGGTAGCTGAGCCCCAGCTCACGCTGCAGGTCCCCGAGAAGCGTCAGGATCTGGGCCTGCACCAGCACGTCCAGGGCGGAAACCGGTTCGTCACAGATGATCAGCTCCGGCTTCAGTGCCAGTGCCCGGGCGATCGCCACGCGCTGGCGCTGTCCGCCGGACAGCTCGGCGGGATACCGGGTGAGCATGGAGGCCGGCAGCGCCACCTGGTCCATCAGCTCCCGCACCCGCGCCGACCGCTCGGACCGGTCACCGCGGCGGTATGTCTTCAGCGGCTCCTCGAGGATCCGCTCGATGGTGAACATCGGGTCAAGGGAGGAGTAGGGGTCCTGGAAGATGGGCTGGACCCGCTGGCGGAACTGCCGCAGCTCGTCCTTCTTCAGCGCGGCCACGTCCTGGCCGTCGAAGGTCATGGTGCCTGCGGTGGGCTCCACCAGCTTCAGCAGCATCCGCGCCGTGGTCGTCTTGCCGGAGCCCGACTCACCGACGATCGACACCGTCTGCCCCCGCGGCACCTCAAGCGAGACGTTCCTGACGGCATGGAACTCCCCCTTGCCGCGGACCTTGTACACCTTGCTCAGGTCCCTGATCTCGACAATGTTGTCCTGCGCGGCAGCGTTGTCCCGCGCCGCGGCAGGCGGAGCGGCCTGCTCCGCAGGTGCCTGCGTCCCGGCGTCGGCGGTGCCGGAGGCGCCGGCATCATCGGCCGGCGCATCGACGGCGTGGAGCCGCCGGGCCGGAGCGGCGAACGCGCCCGGCGTCAGCCGGACGGCGGCCACGCTCGGGGCGGCCCGGACCAGGGACTGGGTGTAGGGGTGCTGCGGGTCCTCGAGCAGCTGCCGCACCGGCCCGGTCTCCACCACCCGGCCCCGGTGCATCACCACGACGTCGCTCGCGCGCTCGGCGGCCAGGCCGAGGTCGTGGGTAATGAGCAGGACGGAGGTCCCCAGCTCCTCGGTCATCCGGTCGATCTGGTCAAGGATCGTGCGCTGCACGGTCACGTCAAGCGCGCTCGTGGGCTCGTCGGCGATCAGCAGCCGCGGCCGGCAGGCCAGCCCGATGGCGATCAGCGCCCGCTGCCGCATGCCGCCGGAAAACTCGTGCGGATACTGCCTCGCCCGTTCCGCGGCGTCGGGCAGCCCGGCAGCGGTCAGGACCTCCACGACCTTCCGGTCCACGTCCCTGCCCGTGGCCATTCCGTGGACCAGGAGGGTCTCGGCGACCTGGGTGCCGATCTTCGTCACCGGGTTCAGGTTGGACATCGGATCCTGCGGAACCAGTCCGATGGACCGGCCGCGGATGGCGCGCATCTTGGATTCGGGCAGGCCCACGAGTTCCTGTCCGTCAAAGCGGATGGACCCGGACACGACGCGTCCGTTGCCGGGCAGCAGCCCGATGACGGCCATCGCCGTCGTGGATTTTCCGGAGCCGGACTCACCGACGATGGCCAGGGTCCGCCCCTGGGGCAGGACGAAGCCCGCCTCCTTGACGGCCTCGACGTCTCCGTCGATGGTGCGGAAGTTAATGGCGAGGTTGCTCACCTCGAGCAGCGCCGGGGCAGGGCTGGATTCAGTCATGGACTCATCCTGCCGCACAAAGGGAAGAGTGTGAGGCAGATCTCCTCCGGTTTCGCGGGTTTTTTATCGCCTAGACTGGAATCCGACCCCCGAACTGCAGGGACGCACGTCCCGAAGGAGAAGCAACTGTGGCCCGTTCCTGCGACCGCCGGTCCGTCCTGAGGGCCGGCCTGGCCGGAGCCGCCCTGGCGTTGACGGGCTGCACCGCCGCCCGCACCAGCGAGCCCAGCGGCAGCGCCTCCGCCGCAGCGAGCACCGCCGCGGCGCCGTCGGCCGTCTTCACCCTGGCCACCGCCGCCCGCCCGGCGGGCCTGGACCCGGCCCTGGTCATGGACACCGAGTCGCACCGGGTGACCCGGCAGGTGCTGGAGGGCCTCGTCGGCACCGATCCGCTCACCAGCGCCCCGGCACCGCTGCTGGCCAGCAGCTGGAAAGAGTCCGAGGACGGGCGGACCTACACCTTCACCCTGCGCAGCGATGTCCGCTTCCATGACGGCGAACCGTTCAACGCCGACGCCGTGCGGGCCAACTTCGAGCGCTGGTACAACCTTCCGGTTTCGGCCCGGGGCACCGAGAACCTCATGTACGGGGCCGTGTTCCGCGGCTACTCCGACAGCCCCGACCTGGCACTGTATGAATCCTGCGAGGTCCTGGACGAGTACACGGTCGCGGTGACGCTGCGCAACCGGCTGACCGGCTTCATTCCCGCGCTGGCCTCCCCCGCCTTCGCCATGTCCTCGCCCAAGGCGCTGCGCGAGGCCGCCGCCAACGAGCTGACCGAACGGATGAATGACATTCCCGTCAGCCGGTACGGACTGCACCCGGTGGGCACCGGCCCGTTCAGCTTCGACTCCTGGGAGGGCGACGAGGTGCGCCTGCGCTCCTTCCCCGAATACTGGGGAACGCGCGGGCAGATCGGCACTGTGGTGTTCAAGACGATCACCAGCCCGAGCAGCCGGCTGCGCGCCCTGCAGGACGGCGAGGTGGACGGCTATGACCTGGTCACGGTGGACGACGTCGACGAACTCGCCCGCGGGGGCCAGCAGATCCTGCAGCGCGACCCCTATTCAGTGCTGTACCTGGGCCTGAACCAGAATTTCCCGGGCCTGGACGAGCCCAAGATGCGCCAGGCCATTGCCCATGCCATCGACAAGCCCGCCCTGTTGGAGGGCCTGTTCCTCAACGGCACCAAGACCGCCAACCAGTTCCTGCCGGAGAAGCTGGGACTGACCTCCTCATCGGTCACCAACTACGGTTACGACCCGGAGAAGGCGAAGGCGCTGCTGGAGGAGATCGGCTACGACGGCGCCGAACTGCCCTTCCACTACCCCCGCCGGGTGACCCGCGCGTACCTGCCCTCCCCGGAGCGGGTCTACGCGGTGCTCAGCCGGCAGCTCACCGCCGTCGGGCTCAACATCCGGCCGCTGCCGGTGGACTGGTCCGAGGGCTACCTGGACCAGGTGCAGTCCGACGGAGACCGGGCCATGCACCTGCTCGGCATTTCCGGCACCTATGAGGACCCGGACACCTTCCTCGGACCGCTCTTCGGCAGCTACAGCCAGGAATTCGGCTACGAGGACCCGCAGCTGGCCACCAAGATCGAGCGGGCGCGGACGCTGCCCGCCGGGCAGGAGCAGGCCGACGCCTACGCGGAGATCGCCGACCGCATCTCCGCGCGGATTCCCGCCGTGCCCCTGGCCTTCCCCGTGTCCATCCTCGCGATGTCCCCGCGCGTGGTGCGCTACCCGACCTCCCCGGTGCTCAACGAGGTCTTCAACCTGATCGAACTGACTGATCCGCAGACCACCTGACCCGCCGCGACTTCCAAGCGCGGAGAATTGTCTGTAAGCGCGCTTTCAGAGATACCCTTCTAGGGCTAGCGCCCACGCGACTGGAGATATGAAGTTGACTGCACAAAGCCCGGCGGAGAGTTCCGCCACGACAACCGACGTACTGCTGATCGGCGGCGGCATCATGAGTGCCACGCTCGGTACGTTCCTGAAGCAGCTCGCCCCGGACTGGAACATTGCCCTCTTTGAGCGGCTGGACCGGGCCGGCCTGGAGAGCTCCGATCCGTGGAACAACGCCGGTACCGGCCACGCGGCGCTCTGCGAGCTGAACTACAGCCCGGCCGGCCCGGACGGGTCCGTCGACCCGGCCAAGGCGATCGGCATCAACGAGCAGTTCCAGGTTTCCCGGCAGTTCTGGTCCTTCCTGGTCTCCCAGGGCCATATCTCCAACAGCTTCATCAACCCGCTTCCGCACATGAGCTTCGTCTGGGGCGACGCACACGCCGACTACCTGCGCCGGCGGTACGAGTCCCTCAGCGCCCAGCCTCTGTTCCGTACCATGGAGCACAGCGAGGACCACGCGAAGATCGCCGAATGGGCCCCGCTGATCATGGAGGGCCGCGACGCCGGACAGCGCGTCGCCGCGTCCCGTGTGGCCGGCGGCACCGACGTCGACTTCGGCAACCTGACCCGCCAGCTGGTCGACCACCTCGGCGCCTCCGGCGTGGAGCTCAACTTCGGCCACCAGGTCCTGGACCTGACCCGGGCCTCCGACGGCGGCTGGGACGTGCGCGTGAAGAACCGGGCCACCGGTGAGGCCCGCACCGTGCACACCCGGTTCGTGTTCATCGGCGGCGGCGGCGGCGCGCTGCACCTGCTCCAGCGCTCCGGGATCCCCGAGGGCAAGGGCTTCGGCGGCTTCCCCGTCTCCGGCCAGTTCCTGCGCTGCACCGACGAGACCATCATTTCCCGGCACAACGCCAAGGTGTACGGCCAGGCCTCCGTGGGCGCCCCGCCGATGTCGGTGCCGCACCTGGACACCCGCTTCGTCGAAGGCCGCCGCTCCCTGCTCTTCGGACCGTACGGCGGTTTCTCGCCGAAGTTCCTGAAGAAGGGCTCGCTGCTGGACCTGCCGTTCTCCGTCCGCCCGGGCAACCTGGTCCCCATGCTGGCCGTGGCCAAGGACAACACCTCCCTGGTCAAGTACCTGGTCACCGAGGTCCTCAAGACCCGTGAAGGCAAGACCGCCGCCCTGCAGGAGTACTACCCCGAAGGCGCCACCGAGGGCTGGGAGCTGATCACCGCCGGCCAGCGCGTCCAGGTCATCAAGAAGGACCCGAAGAAGGGCGGCATCCTGCAGTTCGGCACCGAGCTCATCACCTCGGCCGACGGCACGGTCGGCGCGCTGCTCGGCGCCTCGCCCGGTGCATCCACCGCCCCGCCGATCATGGTGAACCTGCTCAAGCGCTGCTTCCCGAAGGAATTCGGCGGCTGGGAGCCGAAGATCAAGGAAATGATCCCGGGCTACGGCGTCAAGCTCAACGAGAACGAGAACCTGCTCGAGGAACTGACCAACGACACCAACCGGGTCCTCGGCCTGGACGGTTAGCATCACTTCGGGGCCGGAGGAACACTGTTCCTCCGGCCCCGAGCTGCAAGCAAGTCCCCCGCGGCGACGCGCACGGGCCGACGCCGCATCCCGGTCCCCGCTGAGCCCCTGAGCAAGGCAAGGCACATGGAGCGTTTGGCCAAACTGTCCCTGGCGAACCGGGCCCTGATCGCGCTGATCACCGTCTTCACGATGGTGTTCGGCGTCATCTCCCTGGGCTCGCTCAAGCAGGAACTCATTCCCGCCCTGGAGTTTCCGCAGATCACCGTGGTCAGCGCCCTGCCCGGCGCCTCGCCCGAAGTGGTGGATGCCCAGGTCAGCGAGCCGCTGGAAGCGGCCCTGACCGCCGTCGAGGGCCTGGAATCCTCCTCGGCGACCTCGCGCTCCGGCATCTCCACCATCAACCTGATGTTCGCCTACGGCACCAACCTGGACCGTGCACGCGGGCAGGTGGACCGGGCCATCTCGAACGCCCGCCAGGTCCTGCCCGAGGACGTCACCCCGCAGTCCCTGGCCGGGAGCATCAGCGACTTCCCCATCGTGTATCTGGCCGTCTCCTCCGACAAGCCGCTCAGCGAGCTCAGCGCGGACCTGCAGCGGCTCACCGTGCCGCGGCTGCAGAAGATCGAAGGCGTCCGCACGGCCGACGTCACCGGCGGCGCGTCCCGCTTCGTCTCCATCCTGCCGGACGAGACCGCGCTGGCCGAGGCCGGCGTACCGGTCTCGGCGATCGCCGATGCGCTGGCGAACAGCGGCGCCCTGACCCCCGCCGGCACCCTGGAGGAGGAGGGCCGCAGCCTCTCCATCCAGGTGGGCAGCCCGCTGGACAGCGTGGAGAAAATCGCCGCCCTGCCCCTGGAGACGGCGGACGGGGCAGCCGGCGGGGCTCCCCCGACCATCGCGGACGTGGCGTCCGTGCAGATCGAGGACCGGGAGCAGACGTCCATCACCCGCACCAACGGCGAGCCGACGCTGGCCATCTCCATCACCAAGACCCCCGACGGCGACACCGTGGGCATCTCCCACGAAGTGGTGGAGCTGCTGCCGGCCCTGTCGGATGAACTCGGCTCGGGTGCCAGGTTCACCGTGGTCTTCGACCAGGCGCCCTTCATCGAGGAATCCATCGAGAACCTGACCACCGAGGGAATCCTCGGACTCGGCTTCGCCGTGCTGGTGATCCTCGTGTTCCTGCTCTCGGTCCGCTCCACCCTGGTCACCGCGGTGTCCATCCCGCTGTCGCTGCTGGTGACCTTCATCGGCCTCTACGCCTTCGGCTACTCCCTGAACATCCTGACCCTGGGCGCGCTGACCATCGCGATCGGCCGGGTGGTGGACGACTCCATTGTGGTCATCGAAAACATCAAGCGGCACCTGGGCTACGGCGAGGACAAACGCACGGCCATCCTCACCGCCGTCCGCGAAGTGGCCGGCGCGATCACCGCCTCCACCCTGACCACCGTGGCCGTCTTCGCCCCCATCGCCTTCGTGGGCGACCTCGCCGGCGAGCTGTTCCGCCCCTTCGCGGTGACCACCGCCCTGGCGCTGCTCGCCTCGCTGCTCGTCTCGCTGACCATCGTTCCGGTGCTGGCGTACTGGTTCCTGAAGTCCGGCCCGCCGGTCGCGGACCCTGAGGCCTTCCGGGCCGAGGCGGAGGCGAAGGAGCAGCGGTCCCTGCTGCAGCGCGGGTACCTGCCGATCCTGCGCGGCACGCAGCGCCGGCCCGGCCTCACCCTGGCCGCGGGCGCGGTGATCCTGGCCGGCACCGTGGCCCTGACCCCGCTGCTGCAGACCAACCTGCTCGGGGACACCGGGCAGAACACGTTCAGCGTCAGCCAGGAGCTGCCTGCCGGCAGCAGCCTGGAACGCACCTCCGCCGCCGCGGCCGAGGTGGAGGAGGTCCTGACCGGCATCGACGGGGTCCGGGACGTGCAGGTCACGATGGGCACCAGTTCCACCGGACTCTCCGCCTTCACCGGCGGCAGCGCCTCCACGGCGTCCTTCACGGTGATCACCGAACCGGACACCGACCAGGTCGCCCTGCGCGACGCCGTGCGCAGCGGCCTCGACGACCTCGATGACAGCGCGGGCGATATCTCCATCGGCACCACCGGGGGCGGGTTCGGCACCTCGAACACTGTGGACATCAGCCTCTCCGCCGGTGATCCCGGCGAACTGGCTCCCGCCGCGGAGCAGGTGGCGGACGCGATGCGGGAGCTGCCCGGCAGCGCGGAGGTGACGAGCAACCTCTCCTCCAGCCAGCCCGTGGTCCAGGTGACCGTGGACCGGGCCCGCGCGGTCGCCGCCGGCCTCGACGAAGAGCAGATCTCCGGACTGGTCGCAGCCACGCTCAGCCCCCTGCCCGGCGGGTCGGTGCGCATCGGCACCGATGACTTCCCCGTCCTGATCGGTGAGGGCACCGACATCAGCGACATCGACCAGCTGCGGGCGCTGCCCGTGCCCGGCAGCGGCGGGGCCCTGACGCTGGGACAGGTCGCCACGGTCGAGGAGGTGGCGGTGCCGACGTCGGTCTCCTCCTCCGGCGGCGAGCGGACCGCCGTCGTCTCCGTCTCCCCCGCGGGAGAGAACCTGGGCGCGACCGTCGCCGAGGTCCAGGCCGAGCTGGACACCCTGGACCTGCCCGCCAGCGTGACCGCGTCGCTGAGCGGGGCCGCGACCCAGCAGGAGGAGTCCTTCCGGCAGCTGGGCCTGGCCCTGCTGGCCGCTGTCGCCATTGTCTACGTGATCATGGTGGCCACCTTCAAGTCCCTGATCCAGCCGCTGATCCTGCTGGTCTCGGTGCCCTTCGCCGCCACCGGCGCGATCCTGCTGCTGCTGGCGGCGAACGTGCCCGTGGGCCTGCCCTCGCTGGTGGGCATGCTGATGCTGGTCGGGATCGTGGTGACGAACGCGATCGTGCTGATGGACCTGATCAACCAGTACCGCCGGCCCCGTGAGGAGGGCGGCCCGGGCATGCCGCTGCAGGAGGCCATCATGCGCGGGGCGCGGCAGCGGCTGCGGCCCATCCTGATGACGGCCCTGGCCACCGTGTTCGCCCTGACCCCGATGGCGCTGGGCTTCACCGGGGAGGGCGGATTCATTTCCCGCCCGCTGGCCATCGTCGTCATCGGCGGGCTGGTCTCCTCCACCGCGCTGACCCTCATCCTGGTGCCGGTGCTCTACCGCCTCGTTGAAGGACGGAGGGAGAAGTCGGCCGCCCGCCGCGCGGCGCGCCGTGCTGCCGCACCGGTGGAATAACCCCGCGGCCGTGGCGGTTGGTAGATGCAAATGCATATACTTAACCGGTAACTCCACGGAAGGGCACACCATGCAGATCGGCGTCTTCAGCGTCAGCGACATCACTCCGGACCCCACCACCGGCCGGACCCCCACGGAGCACGAGCGGATCAAGGCCGCCGTCGCCATCGCCCGGAAGGCCGAAGAGATCGGCATGGACGTGTACGCCACCGGCGAGCACCACAATCCGCCGTTCTACGCCTCCTCCCCGACCACGCTGCTCGGCTACATCGCCGCCCAGACCGAGCGGATCATCCTCTCCACCGCCACCACGCTGATCACCACCAACGATCCGGTGAAGATCGCGGAGGACTTCGCGATGCTCCAGCACCTCGCCGACGGCAGGGTGGACCTGGTCCTGGGCCGGGGCAACACCGCACCGGTCTACCCCTGGTTCGGGAAGAGCCCGCAGGACTCGGTGGACCTGACGGTGGAGAACTACAACCTGCTGCGCCAGCTGTGGGACAACGACGTCGTGAACTGGGAAGGCAGGTTCCGCACCCCGCTGCGCGGCTTCACCGCCACCCCGCGGCCGCTCGACGGGGTCGCCCCGTTCGTCTGGCACGGCTCCATCCGCACCCCGCAGGTCGCCGAGATCGCCGCGTACTTCGGGGACGGCTTCTTCGCCAACAACATCTTCTGGCCCAAGGAGCACTACATGCGCCTGATCGGGCTGTACCGGGAACGGTACGAGCACTACGGCCACGGTTCGGCGGACCAGGCGATCGTGGGCCTGGGCGGCCAGTTCTTCATGCGGCCCAATTCGCAGGACGCGGTGCGGGAGTTCCGCCCCTACTTCGACAACGCCCCCGTCTACGGACACGGGCCCTCCCTGGAGGACTTCACCGCCCAGACGCCGCTGACCGTCGGCAGCCCGCAGGAAGTGCTGGAAAAGACGCTGACCTTCCAGGAGTACTTCGGCGACTACCAGCGCCAGCTGTTCCTGATCGACCATGCCGGGCTGCCGCTGAAGACCGTGCTGGAGCAGCTGGATCTGTTCGGCGAGCACGTGCTGCCGGAGCTGCGCCGCGAACTGGACTCCCGCCGTCCGGCGCACGTGCCGGACGGGCCCGTCCACGCAGCCCGCGTGGCCGCACGTGCCGCGGGCTCCCCCGCAGGACCCGCGGCACCCGAGCCTGCCGCTGCCGACAGCGGAGCAACAGTAGGCTAGGAGGATGTCCGTGGAGAGCAACGTTCCCGTGAAGCAGGCCGCCGAGGCCTGGGAGTCCCTGTTCCGTGCCCAGGTGGCGGTGATGCGACGCCTGCAAAGCAGCCCGGAGTTCAAGGACCTCACCATGAGGGAATATGACGTGCTGTTCAACCTCACACGCTGCCCCACCGGCTGGCTGCGCCTGAACGAACTCAACGAACATGTGCTGCTCAGCCAGCCCAGCCTCAGCCGGATGGTCGAGCGCCTCGAGGCCAAGGGGCTGGTGTGCCGCCGCCCCGCGGCCGAGGACCAGCGCGGCGTCGAGCTCTCGCTGACCGAGGAGGGCCGCCAGGTCCAGCGCCGGCTGGGCCGGGTCCACGTGCGCGACATCCACGAGATGATGACCGCCGCCCTCGACGCCGACGAGCTCGAGGAGCTGCGCCGGCTGACCGACAAGCTCCGGGGCGGGCTGCCGGTGCCTGAGCCGAAGGCGAAGGTCCGCGCGGCCGGTACCCGCCGGCCGAGGGCCGCCGCCAAGGGCTGATCCGCCGGGCCACCGGGTCAGCCGGCGTTCAACCGGCGGCCACGCCCGGCGGCACATCGGCAAAGGCCAGCTTCGGCACCGCCGTCAGCAGCACCGCGGCCACCAGGGCCGTGCCCGAACAGACCGCCCATACCGTGAGGTAGCCCGCCAGCGGGGCCGCGGCGTCGCCGCCGGCCACATCGCCCACACTGCCGGCCGCCGCGCCGAGCAGGGCGATGCCGAACACCGCCGAGGCGAACGATCCGCCCACGGTCTTAGTGGTGTTGGTCAGTCCCGTGGCCATTCCGGTACGGTCCGGCGGGGCGGCCGCCGCCGCAGCTGCGGGCAGCGCGGCCACCAGTGCGCCGGAGCCGAGGCCGGCGATCACCATGTTGACCAGCACCTGGACCAGGCTGCCGTGCAGCGGCAGCAGCAGGCCGTAGCCCAGGCCCACCAGGACGGCGGCGCCGCAGAGGGTGTTCCGCGGGGTGGTGCGCCGGGCGGCCGCCGGAAAGAGCAGCGCCCCGGCCAGCACCGACAGCACGTAGGCGCCGATGATCAGCGAGACCGACCCGGCCGACAGGCCCAGCCCGTAGCCGTGGACCTCCGGGTCGGTGCGGGCGAAGGTGGACATCGGCGCCTGCGCGCCCAGCACCGAGATGCCGAACAGTCCGGCGGTCAGCTGCACCGGCCACATGCGCCGGCTGCGCAGCATCCGCATATCCACGAGCGGGTCCTTCCGTCCCAGCTCCCAGCGGACAAAGGGCACGAAGGCCCCCAGCCCGGCCGCCAGCACCAGCCACACCCATCCGGTGTGGGGGCCGTTGATCCGCAGGAACGTCAGCCCCGAGGTCAGCAGCAGCAGCGCCAGGGCCAGCAGGGCGAATCCGGTGCGGTCCACCCCGCCGGTCCCGCGGACGCCGGTGTCGGGAACCCCGAACTGCACGGCGGCAATGCACGCCGTCACGGCGGCGGCGGGCACGGCCAGGGTCAGGGCCAGGTTCCCGGCGAAGACCTCCACCAGGACGCCGGCGGCCAGCGCCCCCACGATGACGCCGAACTGCAGGGCTCCCACCAGCAGCCCCGCGGCGCGGCGGGTCAGTGCGGCCTGGTCCGGTTCAGCGGCGGCGCGGCCGTAGATCAGCGCCACTTCCAGCGGCAGCCACACCACGTAGAAGCCCTGCAGGGACCAGGCGAGCAGGAAGGTCCAGAAGTCCGGGGCCAGCGCGACGCCCCACGAGGCCGCAGCGGTGAGGACCGTGGAGACCATCAGGATCCGCTTGTGGCCGTACAGGTCCCCCAACCGGGACAGCACCGGCACGGCGAGGGCGCTGAGCATCAGCTGCGCCGCCTCGAACCAGTTCACGTCGCCGTCGGCGATCCGCAGGTGCCGGGCGATGTCGGTCAGGATCGGTGTGTAGTAGCCCTGCAGGATGCCGCTGGTGACCTCGACCAGGGCCAGGAAGAGCACCACCGGGCCCAGCCGGCGCAGGCCGGCGGCGGGCGCGCTCATTGCCGGGCCGCCGGCAGGGCCTGCAGCAGCCGCCGGTAGAACAGGATGCCCTCGCCGAAGGCCTCGACGCCCAGCCGTTCGTTGTCGGCGTGGATGGAGGCCCGGGCGGCCGCGTCCATCCGGAACGGGGCGAACCGGTAGACGGCGTCGCTGATGCCGGTGACTCGGCGGGCGTCGCTGCCGCCGAGCATGATGTAGGGGGCCGGCACGGCGTCGGGAAACACGGCGGTGACGGTCTCCTCCAGCAGCCGGAACTGGTCGTTGGCGGTTCCGGACACCGGGGAGGGCTCGGTGCCCTCGACCACCCGCAGCGCGATGGACGGATCAGCGATCATTCGGCGGAGCCGGTCCAGGGTACCGGCGATGTCCTCCCCCACCGCCACCCGGATGTTGACGTTGGCCGACGCCCGGGTCGCCAGCACGTTGGACGCCGGCGAGCCGCGCAGTTCGGTGACCGCCGCCGTCGTGCGCACCATCGCGGCCGGTTCCCCGCCCAGCCTGCTGAACGCGGCGGCCAGCGCCGGCCGCAGCCGATGGGCCCGGCGCAGCACGGGGCGCAGCGGCAGCGGCGCCGCAGGGGCCAGCCGGTGCAGCATCTCCACCGGCACGTCCGGCAGCAGCACCGGAAAAGGCCGCCGGTCGATCCGCAGGATGGCCCGGGCCAGCCGGGCGGTCGCTCCGCCGCGGCGCGGCGTGGAGGCATGCCCGCCGGGATCCTCCGCGGACAGCTCGACGTCGAGGATCCCCTTCTCGGACACTCCGATGACGGCCATGGGGGCGGCGATGAGGGGAAAGGCCTGCGACGCGACGGCGCCGCCTTCGTCGAGGACAAGCCACGGCCGCACCCCACGGGCCGCCAGCAGCGCCGCGGCCGCCGCGGCGGTGTCTCCGGCGGTCTCCTCGTTGTTGCCGAACGAGAGGTAGACGTCCCGCGCCGGGACGAAGCCGTCGGCGGCCAGCGCTTCGACGGCCTCCATGATCGCCGCGAGCGCGCCCTTGTCGTCGAGGGCGCCGCGGCCCCAGATGAACCCGTCGGCCACCGCTCCGGAGAACGGCGGATGCATCCACCCGTCCGCGTCCGCCACGGGCACCACGTCATAGTGCGCCATCAGCACCACCGGCTGCCCATCGGCGCGCCCCGGCCAGCGGAAGAGCAGGCCGTACCCGTTGACCCGCTCGTGCTCCAGCACGGCGTGGGCGGTGGGATAGAGCTGCCGCAGCTCCGCGATGAACGCCTCGAACTCGCCGGTGTCCACCTCCGCGGCGTTCCGGGAGGAGACGGTGCGGCAGCGGATCAGCCGGGCCAGGCGCCCGGCCGCCTCCGCGCCCAGGTCGGCGGCGTCCTGCTCGGCGGCACCGGCGGGTGGACGGGATGCGGCCCGGGCTGGAGCGGCGGAGCCCGGTGCCGCCGTGCCAGGGCGGATCGGCGGGGCCGCAGGGCCGCGGAACCGGGCGGCCCGCCGGGAGGGGATGCGCATGCAGGCAGTGTAACGGCGCTCACGCCGACCGCTGCGAACGACGGTCCGGCCCGCCGGCGCGTTGCGGAACCGGCCCGGGCTCCGGCGTCAGGTGCGCGGAGCCAGGCCGCGCACCCGCGCCACTGCGGGCCCGACGACGGAGGCGGCGAGCGCCGCCTCCGCCTCCGTCACCGAGGTCGGGAAGGTGAAGCGGACCGCGGTGCCGGCGGTGTCGGGGTCATAGCCCATGGCCGTCAGCACGGGCGAGGGCTCGTCCCGGCCCGCAGCGCAGGCGGAGCCGCTGGAACACTGCACTCCGGCCCGTTCCAGCTCCAGCAGCACCGATTCCCCGCTGGTGCCCGGAAAGCAGAACGAGGCATGGGCGGGCAGCCGCTGCTCCGGGTGCCCGGTCAGCACCGCCTCCGGCACCTCGGCCAGGACCCGGCGCACGAGATGGTCCCGATACCGGCCGATCCGCTCCGCGGCCTCGCTCCGCCCGCCTTCGGCCAGGGCCAGCGCGGTGGCCACGGCGACGGCGCCGGCCACGTTTTCGGTGCCGGAGCGGCGGCCGCGCTCCTGCCCGCCGCCGTGCAGCAGCGGTTCCAGCGGCAGCGACCCCCGCATGTAGAGCAGCCCGCAGCCCTTGGGCGCGCCCAGCTTGTGCCCGGAGATGCTCATGGCGTCCACGCCCAGCGTGCCGACATCCAGCGGCAGCCAGCCGGCCGCCTGCACGGCATCGGTGTGGAAGGGCACGCCCATTGCCCGGCAGTGCGCGGCCACCTCGGCGACGGGCTGGACGGTGCCCACCTCGTTGTTGGCGTACATCAGGGTGCACAGCGTCGTCTCCGCGGTGACCGCGGCCCGGAACGCCTCCGGGTCGGCCCGGCCGGCGGCGTCCACCGGCACCAGGGTGACGCGGAAGCCGTGGACCCGGCGCAGGAAGTCCAGGGACTCAAGGACGGCGGGATGTTCGACGGCGGAGGAGACCAGGTGCCGGCCCCGCGGAGCGGCAAGGGCCCAGCCCTTGACGGCCAGGTTGTCGGCCTCGGTGCCGCCGGAGGTGAAGACGATCTCTCCCGGACGGCAGCCGAGCACCCCGGCGGCGGTCCGCCGGGCGTAGTCCAGGGCCCGGGCCGCGGTTTCGCCGGCGCCGTGGCTGCTGGAGGGGTTGCCGAAGTCCCGGGTCAGCAGCGGCGCGATGGTCTGCAGCACCTCCTCGCGCACGGGCGCGGTGGCGGCGGCGTCGAGGTAGATCATGCGCGTTCCTCCGGTGCGCCGCCGTCGAAGCTCACGTCCAGGCCCAGGTCCAGGGCCCGGACGCTGTGGGTGAGCGCGCCGGCGGAGATGATGTCGACCCCGGTTTCGGCGATGGCCCGTACGGTCCCGAGCCGGACGTTGCCGCTGGCCTCCACCAGCGCCCGGCCGGCGATCAGCTCCACCCCGCGGCGCAGGTCCTCGAGGCTGAAGTTGTCCAGCAGGACGGTGTCGGCGCCGCCGGCGAGCACCTCCTCGATCTGGTCCAGCCGGTCCACCTCCACCTCGAAGTGCACGGTGTGGGGCAGCCGCGCCTTGGCGGCCCGCAGCGCCGGGGCGAGGTCCAGCCCCGCGGCCGTGAGCAGGGCCAGGTGGTTGTCCTTGGCCATCACCGCGTCCGAAAGGCTGAAGCGGTGGTTCGCACCGCCGCCGCAGCGCACGGCCCAGCGCTCCAGCACCCGCAGGCCGGGCGTGGTCTTGCGCGTATCGGCGATGCGCGCCTTGGTTCCGGCGGCTTCGGCCACGAACGCGGCGGTGAGCGTGGCGATGCCGCTCAGCCGCTGCACCAGGTTCAGGGCCACCCGCTCGGCGCCCAGCACGGCCCGGGCGTTGCCGCTGACCTCGGCCAGCAGTCCGCCGGCGTCGAACCCGTCGCCGTCCTGCACCAGCAGCAGCACCTGGGCCTGCGGGTCCAGCGCCCGGAAGGCCGCTTCGATGACGGCGCCGCCGCAGAAGACGCCGGGTTCGCGCGCCGTGAGGAACGCCGTTGCCTGCACCTGCGGCGGTATGAGCGCAGCGGACGTCAGGTCCCCCCACGGCAGGTCCTCGGCGAGCGCGGCCCGGACGATCGCCCCGACCGCGGCCGGTTCCGGGCCCTCGGTCCCCCAGCCGGCGGGCCCAGCGCCGGACGACGGCGCCGGTGCCCCCGGGGCCGGAGCAGCGGGGCCGGCTGCCGGGGCCCGGGTCACCGGTGCGGGCGGTACGGCAGGTCCGGGCGGTGCGGCAGGTACCGCGGACGGTGCGGCGGAGAGTCCGCCCGGGGTGTAGGAGTGGGCGGTGGTCATGGGATCAGGCTCCTGGTGGCTTCTTCGGCTCCGGCTGCTTCAGCTGGGGCTTTTCCGGCTGTGACTTCTTCGGCTGCGACGGCGACCGAGCTGCCGGCGACCGAGCTGCCGGCGGCGGCCGGGTCGTCGGTCCGGTGGTGGGCGCCGAGGCTGCCCGGCCGGGCGAGCGCCGCCTCCAGCAGCAGGGCGGCGCAGGTGGCCAGGTTGGCGGCTTCGTGGGCGGCCGGGTCGGCTGCCTCCGGTGCCGCTGCCTGGGCGATGGCGGTCCGTGCGCGGCTCAGGCCGGGCCCGGACCGCAGGATACCGGCATGGGCGCTCATCAGCCGCCGGACGACGTCGGGGGCGGGCACGGCGTCGGGGACGGCGTCAGGCACGCCGGAGGGCGCGGGCGCGCCGGACTCTGCGACAGCCGCCCGGGTTCCGGACACCGCCTCGGCCGCTGCCTCTTCAGCCGGTGCCCGCTGCCCGACCGGTGCGGCGAGCGCGGCTGCCGCCCGGGCGGCGAAGACCAGGGCTTCGAGCAGCGAGTTGGAGGCGAGCCGGTTGGCGCCGTGGACGCCGGTGCAGGCGGTCTCTCCGGCGGCGTAAAGTCCCGGGACGGAGGTCCGGGCGGACAGGTCCGTGGCCACGCCGCCCATCCAGTAGTGCGCGGCGGGCACCACGGGAACCGGTTCGCGGTCCCAGTCCCAGCCGTGGCCGCGGGTCAGGGCGGCCAGCGCGGGAAAGCGGCGTTCCAGCCAGCCGGGCCCGTGGAGGGCCGCGGCCCCGGTGGCGTCGAGCCAGACCCGGCGCCCGCCCGTGGCGGCCAGATGCGCGGCGATGCCGCGCGCCACGACGTCACGCGGCGCCAGTTCCGCGTCCCGGGCGTAGCTGGGAAGGAACCGCAGCCCGGCGTCGTCGCGCAGCACCGCGCCCTCCCCCCGGACGGCTTCGGAGATCAGCGGGTTGCCGGGGACATCCAGCGAGGTCGGATGGAACTGCAGGAACTCCAGGTCCCGCAGCCGGGCACCGGCCCGGGCGGCCAGGGCCACGCCGTCGCCGGTGGCGGAGGCCGGGTTGGTGGTGTGCTCGTACATCTGCCCGGCGCCGCCGGCGGCGAGCACGACGGCGCGGGCCGCCAGCCTGCGCCGGGCCCCGCCCGAGAGCATGTCCAGGCCCGCGGCCCGGCCGCCGTCGAGCAGCACGCGCACCGCCATGGTTCCCGGCAGGACGGTGATGTTCGGCCGCGAGCGCACGGCCGGCAGCAGGGCGGCGATGATCCCCGCCCCGGTGGCATCGCCGCCCATGTGCAGGATGCGCCGGAAGGAGTGTGCCGCTTCCCGGGCCAGCGCCGGCGCGCCGTCGGGGCCGGTGTCGAAGCGGGCTCCGGCGCGGACCAGGTTCCGGATCTGCCCGTCCGCCGCCGTGCAGAGCAGCCGTACCGCCTCCGCGCTGCCGTGGCCGGCCCCCGCCGCCAGTGTGTCCGCGGCATGGCGGTCCGGACTGTCGCCGGGGTCCTGCCCCTCGGCCAGGACGGCGGCGATGCCGCCCTGCGCCCAGGCGGTGTTGCCCTCGCCCGGACGGCCCTTGGTCACCACCACGATGTCCTCCCCGGGGCAGGCCGCCGCGGTGCACAGCGCGGTCCAGAGCCCGGCCAGGCCGGAGCCGACGACGACGACCGTCACGGGCGGGCCGCCAGCATCCGTTCCAGCGCGGCACGGGCCGGCACCGCGACGTCGTCGGGCACGCTGATCCGGTTGACCACCCGGCCCTGCACCAGTTCCTCCAGCACCCAGGCCAGGTAGCCCGGGTGGATGCGGTACATGGTGGAGCAGGGGCAGATCACCGGATCGAGGCAGAAGATCGTGTGTTCGGGATGCTGGGCGGCCAGCCGGTTCACCAGGTTGATCTCGGTGCCGACGGCGAACGTGCTGCCCGGTTCCGCGGCTGCGATGGCCCGGCGGATGTAGTCGGTGGAGCCGGCCTCGTCTGCCGCGTCGACCACGGGCATGGGGCATTCGGGATGCACGATCACCCGCACGCCGGGATGCTCGGCCCGCGCCTTCTCGATCTGGGCGACGGTGAAGCGCTTGTGCACCGAGCAGAACCCGTTCCACAGCAGCACCTGCGCCTTGTCCAGGACCTCCGGCGTGTTGCCGCCCAGCGGCAGGCGCGGATTCCACATCGGCATGGCCTCCAGCGGCACGCCCATCGCCTTGGCGGTGTTGCGGCCCAGGTGCTGGTCCGGGAAGAAGAGCACGCGCCGGCCGCGCTCGAAGGCCCACTGCAGCACGGTGGCCGCGTTGGAGGAGGTGCAGACGATGCCCCCGTGCCGGCCCACGAACCCCTTCAGGTCCGCCGAGCAGTTCATGTAGGTCACCGGGATCACCGGCTGCCGGCCTGCGGCGTCGGGCGCATCACCGAACAGGTCGGTCAGCTGATCCCAGCAGTCGGTGACGGAGTCGATGTCCGCCATGTCCGCCATCGAGCATCCGGCGGCAAGGTTCGGCAGGATCACGGCCTGCTCCGGCCCGGAGAGCATGTCCGCCGTTTCGGCCATGAAGTGCACGCCGCAGAAGATGATCGCCTCGGCGTCGGGGCGGTCCAGCGCCGCCTGCGCGAGCTGGAAGGAGTCGCCCACGAAGTCGGCGTGCCGCACGACCTCGTCCCGCTGGTAGAAGTGGCCGAGGATGACGGCGCGGTCCCCGAGCGTGCGCCGGGCGGCCCGGATCCGTTCCTCCAGCTCCTCGTCGGAGGCCAGCCGGTACTCCTCGGGCAGCGGCCCCTGCCGCGGGGTGCCGGCCGGCGCGGGGTCGGCCAGCGAGGCGCCCGGGCCGTACGCCGGCGCGGGCGCGGCGTCCAGCTCCCAGGGCGCGGCGGCGAGGCCCGGGGTGCAGACGCCGTTGGAGGCGGAACCGGCGGCGGCTTCGGCGCCGGTCAGCAGGCGGACGGCGGCGGCGACGCCGGCGGAGGGGGCGATGGTCATGGCTGCTCCAGGTGGTGGGTGGACGACGGCGCGCCGGAGGCGGCGGCCAGGGAACCGGTGTAGCGGTACAGGCGGGGCGGGCGGTGCCGGCCGCCCTGCAGGTATTCGTCGGTGGGTTCGATGTCCGCCGCGCTGCGCAGCTGGCGGCGGAAGTTGGCCGGGTCCAGCTCCCGGCCGAGCACGGCCTCGTACACTTCGCGCAGCTGGGCGAGGGTGAACTTCTCGCCCAGGAACGCGTAGGCGATGGAGCCGTACTCCATCTTGTTGCGCAGCCGCCAGAGGGCGTAGGCGACGATGTCGTTGTGGTCGAAGGCCAGCTCTCCGGGGCTGCCCGCCTCGAACCAGCGCACATTCTCCTCTTCGCGGGCCAGCGCCGCCTCGTCGGGCTGGACCAGCGCCCAGTAGACGATGGAGACGACGCGGGGTGCCGGCGAGCGCTCGGGCCCGCCGAACGCGTAGAGCTGCTCCAGGTACCGGGGGGCCAGGCCGGTGGTTTCGGCGAGGTTGCGGGCCGCGGCGGCAGCGAGGGATTCACGGGCCAGCAGCGGTCCGCCCGGAAGCGCCCATTGGTCCCGGTACGGCTGGCGGATCCGCCGGACCAGCGGCAGCCACAGCGAGCTGCGACCGGTCCGCGGATCGGGGCGCAGGGCGAAGATCACCGTGGACAGCGCCAGGCTGGGCGGCTGCTGCTCGCGTTCGGAGACGTTGGCGAAGGGCAGATGCACGGTTCCGCCTCCTGTCCGGGTGCGGCCGGGGTCCCGGAGGGGGCCGCGGCACGGGGGTGGGAATGATGGGAAATGGTTAAGGTCAGGCTGACTCTAACTCATCCCGCAGCAGTGCGCCCGGTTATGACACCATGCGGCAGGTCAGTCGCCGGCGGGACGGCCGGCGCGGGCACCCCGCCCGCGCGGCGCGCCGTCGGCGGCTGCGGCATCCAGCAGCGGCAGCGTGCGGTGTTCGAAGTGCGTGTTGAGCACGATCACCGAGGAGGAGCGCATGATCGTGCCCGTGGCCACGATCGAGTCCAGCACCCGCTGCAGGTCGGAGTTGGACCGGGCGGCCACGCGGGCCAGCAGGTCGCTCTCCCCCGACACGGTGTGCACCTCCTGGATCTCCGGAATCCTCGACAGCGCCTCCACCACCGCGGAGTGGCCCCGGTTCTGGGCGATCGCCAGCGAGCAGTAGGCCACGACGTCGTACCCGAGGGCAGCCGGATCGATCCGCGGCCCCCACCCGGCAATGACGCCTTCGCGCTGCATCCGGTCCAGGCGCGCCTGCACCGTTGCCCGGGCAACGCCGAGCACCCGGCTCGCCTCGAGCACCGACATCCGGGGATCGTCGGTGAACAGGCGCACCAGGCGGGCGTCGAGTGAATCCACGGACATGGGCGGGGCCTCCTAGAGTTGCGGCATCGTCTCTCCAACTGTACAGATTGCCTAGCCAAGACCGCGCAAGGCGGCACGATCTGTACACGCTGCACAGCGTTTCCGCGCCGCTTTGCTCAGTGATGCCAGCCACAGTTACGTTTCCTCCATGGACCTAAACACCACGAGCATCCCGGCGCTGACCGCGGACGAGCTGCGCCGGCTGTACCGGCTACTCGCGGCGGTGCGCGAACTCGACGTCGCCGCCGTCGCCTGGCAGCGCCAGGGCATCATTCCCGGCTACGCCCCCGAACTGGGCCAGGAGGCCGCGCAGGTCGGCAGCGCCTTCGCCGTCGACACCTCCCGCGACTTCGTTTTTCCCACCTACCGTGAAATGGGCGTCGCCCAGGCCATGGGCGTGGACATGGTTCAGTACATGTCCACCCACAAGGCCTCCTGGCACGGCGGCCTGTACAACCCGGTCGAAACCCGGCTCGCCCCGATCCAGGCGGTCGTGGGCGGCTCGGTGCTGCACGCCGTCGGCTGGGCACACACCCAGCGCCTGGACGGCTCCGACGGCGCGGCGATCACCTACTTCGGCGACGGCGCCAGCTCCCAGGGCGACGTGCACGAGGCGATGAACTTCGCCGGCGTGCTCAAGGCACCGGTGGTCTTCTTCGTCCAGAACAACGGCTGGGCCATCTCCCTGCCGACCGAGTCCCAGGTCGCCGGCGGCCGCGTCGCCGCCCGCGCGGCCGGCTACGGCATGCCCGGCATCACCGTGGACGGCAACGACGTCGCCGCCGTCGTCCAGGCCACCAGGGCCGCCCTGGAGCACGCCCGCTCCGGTGCGGGCCCGGTCCTCATCGAGGCCATGACCTACCGACGCGGCCCGCACTCGACCTCCGACGACCCCGGCCGCTACCGCAGCCTGGACGAGGAACGGCGCGACGGCGGCACCGACCCGCTGGAGCTGCTGGCCTCCCGGCTGCTCTCCGAGGGCATTGCCGACCAGCAGTTCCTCGACGAAGCGCGGGCCGCCGGCGCCGCCGAGGCGGACCGCGTCCGCGAAGGCGTCATGGCGCTGCAGCCGCGCCCCGGCAGCGAGCTGTTCGACTTCGTCTTCCAGGAACCCACCGAAGCACTGCAGGCCCAGGCCGCCGCCTGGCGAGAGGAGTCCGAGCATGTCTGAGAAGCTGAGCACCGCCCCCGGTGCGTCGGACCTCGCCGCCGCAGAGGCCAACACCGGCGGCACCGCCGCCCAGGAGCAGTCCGTGGACGCCGTCGCCCCCGCCGGCACCGGCCCGCGCACCGAGACGCTGTCCATGCAGCAGGCCCTGAACCGGGCGCTGGCCGAAATCCTCGAAGCCAACCCCAAGGCCGCCGTTCTCGGTGAGGACGTCGGCCGGCTGGGCGGCGTCTTCCGGATCACCGACGGCCTGCAGCAGCGTTTCGGCGCCGACCGGGTCTTCGACACCCCGCTGGCCGAATCGGGCATCCTCGGCCTGTCCGTCGGCATGGCCATGGCCGGCTGGCACCCCATCCCCGAGGTGCAGTTCGACGGTTTCGCCTATCCGGCGGTCAACCAGATCATCACCCAGGTGGCGCGGATGAACTACCGCAGCCGGGGCACCCTGCCGATGCCGATCACCCTGCGGGTGCCCAGCTTCGGCGGCATCCGGGCCCCCGAGCACCACGGCGAGTCCCTCGAGGCGCTCTTCGCGCACGTGCCCGGGCTCAAGGTGGTCTCGCCGTCGAGCCCGCACGAGGCCTACCATCTGCTCAAGTACGCCGGCTCCCGGCCGGACCCGGTGATCTTCATGGAGCCGAAGTCCCGCTACTGGCAGAAGGCCGAGGTGGACCTGGCCGACGGCGGTTCGCCGCTGGGCTCCAAGGTCGTCCGGCCCGGCCGGCACGTCACCCTCATCGCCTGGGGCGCCATGGTGGCGCGCTGCCTGCAGGTGGCCGAGCTGGCCGCCGAGGACGGCATCGAGGTCGAGGTCCTGGACCTGCGCTGGCTCAAGCCGATCGATGCCGCCGGCCTGGCCGCGTCCGTCGCCCGGACCCGCCGCGCCGTCGTCGTGCATGAGGCGCCCCTGACCTCCGGGCTGGGCGCCGAGGTGGCCGCGCTCGTCACGCAGCACTGCTTCGACACGCTCAAGGCGCCCGTTGAGCGGGTCACCGGATTCGACGTACCGTATCCCTCGGGTGACCTCGAAGATGAATACATCCCGAACATTGACCGGATCCTCTTCGGGATCCAGCGAGTATTGGAGTACCGACGTGGCTGAAATTCCCTTCCCCCTGCCCGACCTCGGTGAGGGCCTGATCGAGGCCACCGTCCTGGAATGGCTCGTCGCCGTCGGCGACCAGGTGGAGCGCAACCAGCCGCTGGTCGAGGTGGAGACCACCAAGTCCGCGCTTGAACTGCCCTCCCCGCAGGCCGGCCTCGTGGCCCGCATCTACGGCGAGCCGGGCGAGAAGATCAACGTGGGCGAGCCGCTCATCGTCTTCGAGGTTCCCGACGACACGGCCGGCATCGTCGGCACCGTCCCGCAGGAGGGGCCGGCCCGGCGCCGGGTCCGCCTGTCCGCCGTCAACCTCGACGAGGACTGAGCATGGGGGTCGAGTCCCACCTGGTCGAGGGCACCGCTCCCCGGCTGTTCAGTGAGACCCACACGCCCGACGGCGCCGCCGCCGTCGGGCGCCCGGTCCTGCTGCTGCACGGGTTCGCCTCCTCGACGAAGCTCAACTGGGAGGATTCGGGCTGGATCGCGGCGCTGACCGCGGCCGGACGCACCGTCATCACCGTTGACCTGCCCGGCCACGGGCGCAGCCCGGCGCCGGCGGACCGGGAGGAATACCGGCCCAGCCGCCTGCGCGCCGAACTGCTGCAGCTGCTGCAGGACGCCGGGGCGGCTCCGCTGGCCGAGGACGACCCGGACTCCGGCGTGGACATCATCGGGTACTCGCTCGGCTCCAGGCTGGCCTGGGAGTTCGGCGCGACCCAGCCCGAGCTGGTCCACCGCATGGTGCTCGGCGGGCCCGGCAGCGGGGACCCGCTGGCCGACTTCGACCTTGACGGTGCCCGGGAAGAGCTGGCGGGCGGGCAACCGGTGGCCGATGCGCGGACGGCGGAGCTGCTGAAGATGGCTCAGCTCGCTCCCGGGAACGACATCGGCGCCCTGCTGCAGATGGTGGAGGCGATTAAGTGTGAGCCGTTCACTCCTGCCGCGCTCGTACCGTCGATGCCCCTGCTCCTGGTCGCCGGCGAGCGGGACGATCTCGCGGCCAGCGCTGACGAGCTCGTGGAGCTCAGCGGACAGGCCGAACTGGTGCGGCTGCCCGCCAGGACGCACACCAACGCGGTGACCTCGCGCGCCTTTAAGACCGCTGCCATCGGGTTCCTCGCCGGATAATCGCTGCGTCTGCGGGGGCCACGGTCCCCGCAGACGCAGCGATTATCTCGTTTTGGCTACGGCTTATCCGCATTGTCTAAATAGCTAGAAAGACAAGATAGGATGGTCGAGGCGGACTTTCGTGGAGAAATTTTCCTCAGTCTGCTGATGATTTGTTTGATGAACCTCGAGGAGGACACCCGTGGATGTACTCCTGGGACAGCGGTACCGGACCGTTGAGCTGATTGGTTCCGGCGGTGCGGCTGCTGTCTACCGCGCGGTGGACGAAAACCTCGGGCGTGAAGTGGCGGTGAAGCTGTTCCAGCCCAGCGCCGTCGGCGATGACGAACAGCGCCGCCAGCAGACGGAGACCTCGCTGCTGGCCACCCTGAACCATCCCGGCCTGGTGACCCTGCTCGACGCCGGTGTCTACCACGACGAGACCGGCCGTGGTTCCAGCTACCTCGTGATGGAGCTTGTCGACGGGCCGGACCTGCGCCGCCGCCTGAAGAACGGCCCGCTGCCGGCCCTGACCACGGCCACGCTGGGCGCCGACCTCGCCGACGCGCTGAACTACGTGCACACCAACGGCGTCATCCACCGGGACGTGAAGCCTGCCAACATCCTGCTGTTTCCGCAGGCGGACCAGGACACCCGGCTCTACCCGCGCCTGACCGACTTCGGCATCGCCCGGCTGATCGAGGCCACGGTCGCCACGGCGCACGGCGCGACCATCGGCACCGCCAGCTACCTCAGCCCGGAGCAGGCCTCCGGAGGCGAGGTCACGCCGCGCTCCGACATTTACTCCCTGGGCCTGGTGCTGCTGGAATGCCTGACCGGAGAAAAGGCGTTCCCCGGGCCGATCGTTGAATCCGCGGTGGCCCGGCTGCTGCGTGATCCCGAGATTCCCGCCCACGTCGGACCGGAATGGACCGACCTGCTGCGGGCCATGACGTCCCGCCGGATCGACGAGCGCCCGGAAGCCCACGAGGCGGCTGTGGCCCTGCGCTCCCTGGCGGTTGAGCCCGAGCAGTCACTCCCGGAACCGCCGGCTGCCGGACCGGCGCCCGAAGACCAGGTCACCGGAGGCATCACCACCGGAAACATCTTCATTCCGCAGCCGCCGGACCACGCCCCGTCCCTCTGAGCCTGCGGCAGCCGTTGCCTGCCTGGTGCACATGAGGAAGGCCCCCGGGACAATCCCGGGGGCCTTCCTCATGTCACTGTCCGGCTAGCTGTTGCCCTGGTCCTCGGCGGCTTCGGGATCCTCCTCCGGCTCGAAGCTCGTGGGCTCATCCGTCGTGGCGGCCCCGACGCCGTCTTCCTGCGCGGGGATGGTGCCTTCGGGGCCGGCCCCGCCGTTTTCCTTCTGGGATTCGCTCATCGGTGCTCCTTGATCCGGTTCCACAGGCGGATATGGCTCCCACCTGCGCTTTCATCGATACTAAGCCACCTTCGGGTCCTCGGCCAGAGCCTGCCGAAAGCACGGGTAACCATGCAGGGGCGCGGACCGGTTCAGGCGCGCGTGCTGCGGCGAAGGACGAGGTGTGCGGCAAGGCTGAGCAGGAGCATGGCGGTGGCCGCCCCGGCGGGCACCAGCAGCGACGCGCCGTGGCCGTGGGCCTCGGCGAGCGGGCCGGCCAGCGCGGACCCGAGGGCGGTGCCTGCGACGGTGCCGCTGGCCAGCAGCGTCATCACCGTCCCCACCAGGTGGCGGGGTGCGACCACGGACCCGACGGCGAAAATGCTCACCATCGTCGGACCGACCGGAATGCCGAGCACGAACAGCGCCACCACCATGGTGGGGACATCAGCGGGCAGCAGGACCAGCCAGACCAGGGCGAACATGCCGGCCGAGGAAAGCAGCCAGCGGGCCACCGGCCCGATGCGGGCCGGCCAGTAGGCGACGGACAGTGCCGCTGCGGCTGAGCTGAGCCCCATCACGGCGTAGAGCAGGCCGGCGGCGGAGGTCATGCCGAAGCTTCCGCTGAACGCGGTGAGGCTGGTCTGCATGGAGCCGAAGAATGTGCCCATGGCCAGCATGCCCAGCACGGGCACGGCGATCGTCGCCCCTGCGCGCAGGGAAAGCGGGGCCGGTGCGGCCCTGCCGCTGCGGCCGCCGGCAACGACGCAGGCGGTCGGGTGCAGGGCGAAGGCGGTGACCATTGAGGCGGTCAGCAGAGCCGCCAGCGCCAGGGGCAGCCAGGGGGCGATCACAGAGGCAAGCAGGCCGACCAGCGCCGGCCCGAGCACGAAGGTCAGTTCGTCGGCGGTCCCCTCATAGGAGAGCGCCGTGTCCAGGTCCTGCGCCGATCCCCGGCGGGACGTCAGGGCCATCCAGCGGACGCGGGCCATGGGGCCCACCTGCGGGGTGGAGGCGCCCATCAGCAGGCATGCGGCCAGTACGGCCCAGGGAGCGGTGTCCGGCTCGAGCGCCGCGGCGCCGAGCAAGGTCGCGCCGATGGCCAGCGGATTCAGGACGGCGGTGGTGAGCAGGACGCCGCGCTGGCCCAGGCGGTCGGCCAGGAAACCGACGACGGGGGCGCCGATCGCGGAACCGATGCCTACCGCTCCGGCGGCGAAACCGCCCGTGGCGTAGGAGCCGCTGGCCGCGGTGACCAGCGTCAGGGCGCCGACGGTGAGCATGGCCAGGGGCAGGCGGGCGAGGAAGGCGATGGTGAAGAAGCTTCCGCCGGCAAGGCGGCGGATCCGTCCGAACCGGCTGCCGGTCAGCTCCGACCCGGCGGCATCGGAAACACCCGCGCTGTCGGCGGCGGGGTCCCGGGGGGATTCGGTGTGGACATCGGATGAGGCTGAAGAAGAAGTGCGGATACTCATTTGACCTTTGACAGGAAAAATTGTGCGCATCGTCCCTCCTCCCGATGCGCGGGACCCGGCTTTCCCCGCCATTCTACCCGATGTCGCCGCCGGTCAGCCTGGTGACGATGTGTGAGCCGCGACGCCCCTTGACGATCTGCAGCTGGGAGGTGACCCGCTGTTTCATTTCGGCCACGTGGCTGACCAGCCCGACCACCCGGCCGCCGTCGCGCAGGCCTTCCAGCGCGTCCATCACCTGTTCCAGTGACTGGTCGTCGAGGCTGCCGAATCCCTCGTCGACGAAGAGGGTCTCGATGCTGACGCCTCCGGCTTCCTGCTGCACCACGTCGGCGAGGCCCAGGGCCAGTGACAACGACGCCATGAATCCCTCGCCGCCGGAGAGGGTACCGGTATCGCGTCGCTGGCCGGTCCATCCGTCAATCACGTGCAGCCCGAGCCCGGCCCTGCGGTTCCCGGACCGGGCGTCGCTGTGCACCAGGGCGTAGCGGCCCCCGGTCATCGCCGCGAGCCGTTCCGTGGCGGCGGCGGCCACCTGCTCGAGCCGCGCGGCCAGGACGTAGGTGCTCAGGGCCATCCGGTAGCGGTTCTCCCCCGCCCCCCGGGCGGCGTCGGCCACCCCGCGCAGCAGCTCGCAGCGGGCCGCCAGCGGTTCCACCCGCGCGCTCACCGCGCGCGCCTGCACCGCGTACCCGGCGAGGACATCGGCTGAGTCCCGCAGCCGCTGCACCAGCAGGTCGGCTGCGCGGCGCCGCTGCCGCAGGGATTCCAGGCCGGCCTCGGCGGCGGCGATCTCATCCTCCGTGGGCAGCGGCCGGCCGTCGTCGTCCTGCCCGCCCAGTGCCTCTTCCCGCAGGGCAAGCCGCCGGCCCTGCTCCTCGTGCTCCTCGACGCGCTCCTGCAGCTGCCGCGCCAGGGGCTCGTCCAGCAGCGCCCCGCGGACCGCGCCGGCGTCGGCGAACTCGGTGCCGGCCAGGGCCGCAGCCAGGGCGGCCTCCGCCTCAAGGCTTCGGGCAGCGCGCGCTTCGGCCCGGCCCAGCGCCGTGCGCGCCGCTTCAACCAGGCGGCGCAGTTCAGTGAGGACCGCGACGCGCCCGGCCAGGGTGTCGAACCCGCTGCGCAGCTCTCCGGTCCTGGCCGCCAGCTCGGCGGCGCGCTGCTGTGCTTCCGCCGCACGGGTCCGGGCCGCGGCCTCCGCCACGCGGGCTTCCTGCTCGGCCTCGGCGTGGCCCTGCTGCCGGGCCAGGAGCTGTTCCCGGCGCTGTTCGCCGGCGGCGAGGGCTTCGGCCTCGCGGACGGCCTGCTGTATTGCCTGCTGCAGCGCCTGAACCCGCCCGGCGGCGTCCGAGGCGTCACCGTCGCCGCCCTGCGCGCGCAGGCCCTCCTGCTGCAGGGCCAGCGCCTCGGCCTCGCGCCGCGCCGCCTCCCAGTCCTCTTCGGCTGCCGTGACCTTCTCGCGCAGCTGCTCCTCGGCCTCCCGATCAACGGCTTCGCCCTCCGCAGGCGGTGGTGCGGGCGCCGGATGCTCCACGGCTCCGCACACCGGGCAGGAGCTGCCGGGAACGAGCCCGGCCGCGAGGTCGGCGGCGGCCTGTTCCAGCCGGCGGGCGACGGCGTCCTGCCATTGCCCGCGCAGGTCCTGGTAGCGGCCGCGCAGGTCGGCGGCACCGGCTGCCGCGGACGCCGCGGCTGCCGCGACCTTCCGGAAGGCGGCCACCGCCTGTGCGGTCGCCTCAGCCTCGGCGAGGTCCCGTCGCAGGCCCTGCAGCGCCGCCCCGGCGTCCTTGAGCCGCTCCAGGTCCGCTTCCACGGCATCGAGCTCAGCGCGCAGCCGGAGCCGTTCGGCGGCGGCCGCTTCGGCACCGCGGGAGTGTTGGGCGGCCTGGTCGGCGGCAAGCGTGGCCTCCGCCGCGAGCTGCGCGGCCCGCTCCTCCTCCGCCAGCCCGGCCCTGGCCGCGGCGAGGTCCTCGGCCAGGGTGTAGTCAAGCCCGGTCAGCGCCTCTGCCAGCGCGTCGCGCTCAGCCGGCAGGGCGCCGTAGGCCAGGGGCGGCTCCTGCAGGCGGCGGGCCAGGGCATCGACCGCATCCGCCGCAGCGTCTTCGGCCTGCGCGGCCGCCTCCGCCGCGGCCTGCCACGCGTCGAGCACGCCCGCCACGGCACACGCGTGCCGGTGGGCCTGCAGCTGTGCCCGAACCGGCTCCAGTGACGCCTCCTCCTGGAGATGGCGCTCCTTGTCCCGGGCCAGCCGGCTGCGCTCCAAGCCGCGTTCCCGCCGCGCGTGCAGCGCGGTGCAGGCCAGGTCGGCTTCGGCCACCGCCGCTTCGCCGCCGGCGAGGTCCTCTTCGGCCTGCTTGAGCCGGGTCCTCAGCCGGTCCTCTGCTGCTGCGATGCGCTGGACCGGATCGGCCGCCTCATCCGCGGCCGCCGCCGTGTCATCTCCGGCTGCGTCTGCCTCGTCAGGTTCCCCGGGGCCCCCGCCGGCCTGGGTTCCGTCTTCCGTCACCAACAGGTCCTCGCGGTGGCGGAGCATTTCGTCGTCGGCGCGCCGCAGGACGTGGTCCAGTTCCTGCTGCTCCGCTGCGAGCTTCGCTTCGGCCGCGGCCGCCTCCAGCCGCAGCTGCTCCTCCACGCGCTCAAACCGGTCGGTGCCGAAGAGCTTCTGCAGCAGGACCGCACGTTCGGTGGCGTCAGCGCGCAGGAATGCGGCGAAGTCGCCCTGCGGCAGCATCACCACCCGGGTGAACTGTTCCTTGTTCATGCCGAGCAGCGCCTGGATTTCCGCGGACGCTTCGTCGTTGCGGGCGGACTTCTCCATCCACTGCCCGCTGACCAGTTCACGCAGCAGGGTCCGCGCCTGTTCCGTCACCGTCGCCCGCCCTCCGGCGCGCTTGGCCGGCCGTTCCCACTGCGGTGACCGGGTCACCTCCAGCCGGCGGCAGCCGGAGGAGAACTCCAGGACGACCTCGGGAACGGCAGCCGGTTCGGCGTGGTCGCTGCGCAGCCTTTTGGCCTGCTGCCGCGCCCCGGGCACGCCCCCGTACAGGGCGAAGCAGATCGCATCAAGCACGCTGGTCTTGCCTGCACCGGTGGGCCCGTTAAGCAGGAACAGCCCCTGCGCCCCGACCTCGTCAAAGTCGATGACCTGCCGTTCGGCGAACGGCCCGAAGGCCTGGATCTCGAGCCGATGGATCCTCATGCCGTCACCTCCTCTGCCTGGACGGCAGCCAGGACTTCGGCGATCAGCGAGCGCTCGGCGTCGTCCGCTGCGCGGGACCGCACGTGCTCCAGGAACCCGCAGCAGATATCGAGATCGTCGGCGGCGCGGGCCATCCGCTGGCTGTAGGTCTGGACGGGACCGTCGGCACCGGGCGGCGGGTCGAAGGACAGCACCAGGGTGTCGGCGAAGCGCTGCCGGAGCCGGTCCATGGCGCGGGCGGGCCGCTCGCGGTCGGTCAGCGTGATCTGGCACCAGGCCTGCTCGGCCCAGGCCAGAGCGGGATCCGACAGCAGCTGCTCCAGCTCGCCGCGGAGTACGGCCAGGCGCCTGGGCTGCGGCCAGGACACCGGCTCCACCACGGGCGCAAAGCCATCGCCGAAGTCCAGCAGCCAGGCGCCCTTTTCCTGGCCGGCTTCGGAGAATGAATAGGCGAGCGGGGAGCCGCTGTAGCGGGTGGCGGGGGCGAGAACCTGCCGGCCGTGCAGGTGCCCCAGAGCCGTGTAGGAGAAGCCGTCGAACAGGTCCAGCGGGACGGCCCCCACCCCTCCTACTGCGAGGTCCCGCTCGCTGTCGGAGCTGAGGCCTCCGCTGGCGAAGGCGTGGGCCATCACCACGGGCCGCACCGGCGCCCCGTCGGCGGCCCGGCGGGAGACGTCTGCGCGGATCCGCCGCACTGCCTCGGCCAGGACGGCCTCATGCGAGGGACGGTCCACGCCCAATTCGGCGGCGGCCAGCCGCGGCTCCAGATAAGGGATTCCGTAGACGGCGACCGGTTCGGTGCCCCGGCCGCTGCCCTGTTCCGCGGGGCCGCCGAGCAGCACCGGCCGGTCCAGGTCGGCGGGGCGGGTGCGCAGATGCACCCCGCCGCGCTCCAGGACCCGCCCGCCGAAGCCCAGCCGCGCGGCGGAGTCGTGGTTGCCGGAGGTGATGATCACCTGGGCGCCGGCGCCGGTGACCGCCGCGAGGGCCTCGTCAAGCAGCCGGACCACGTCGACGCCCGGCAGGGCACGGTCATACACGTCTCCGGCCACCAGAACCGCGTCAACGCCGTGTTCCGTGACCGTCTCGACCAGCCTGGCCAGGAAGTCCCGCTGCGCTTCAAGCATGCCGACGCCGTGGAAGGAACGGCCGAGGTGCCAGTCGGAGGTGTGGAGAATCCGCATACCTTCAACCTACCCGCCCCCTCCGACAGTTCCGGATTCCGGAACCGGCGGGGGGGGCGGCCGGGTGCGCTATAGGCGGCCGACGGGCTGCGGTCCTAGCTGCGGCCGCGCCGGCCCTCGCCGTCGCCGTCGTCGCCGGGCGTGTCGAAGCTGTGCGCCGCGTCGCCGGCCGTGTCGTCAGGCCTTCCGGTTTCTCCGGCGGCAGCCGGCCCGGCGGCGGTCGCGGCGGTCGCGGCGGTGCCGGTGGCCCCGGCGGTCCCGGCGGTGCCTGCGGCAGCACCGGTCCGGGGCTGCGTGCGGACCTCCGTCCGCTCCCCCTCCGCCGCAGGACCGGCCACAGCGGCGTCATCGTCCATGCGCTCCGCGGAGCCCGGGACCAGGTCGATGCTGCGGTAGATCAGGCCGGTGATGACCGCGCCCACCAGCGGAGCAACCCAGAACAGCCACAGCTGTTCGCCGCCGGAAAAGTCGGCAAACAGCACCGGGGCGGTGGACCGGGCAGGGTTCAGCCCGCCGCCGGTCACCGGCCCCAGGACGGCCAGCAGCACCGCGTAGGTCAGGCCCACGGCAAAAGGCGCGGCTCCGGCCCGCAGGCCGGACCCGGCCGTGGCTCCCAGGAACACAGCGGTCAGCAGCGCGGCGGCGATCACCTCGAGCAGCAGCGCGCCCGCCAGCGGGAATCCGAGGGCGCTGTCCTCGCCGAAGCTGTTGACGGACTGGGCAAAGATCTGGCTCACGGAGGTTACCTGCGGGTATCCGCTGAGGGCGGTCCAGAGCACGAAGACGCCGAAGACGGCGCCGATCAGCTGCGCGACGACGTACGGCCCCACCGCGATCCAGGGCGTACGGCCCGCGACGGCGGACCCCACGGTGATGGCGGGATTGAAGTGGCCGCCGGAGACATAGCCGAACGCGACCATCGCGGCGGCAAGGCCCAGGCCGAAGCCGAACGGCGCCGGCACTCCCCCCTGCGTGCTGAAGATCGTCAGTCCGAAGCCTGCGAAGATCAGCAGCGCGGTGCCTGCGGCTTCCGCCACGGACCGGCCCACCAGACCGTAGCGGCGCCCGGCGCCGCGCTCTGAGGGTTCGGGGTGTGCGGTCCCGGCCGCGCTCGCGCCGGAAGTATTGGGAGCTGTCATGGGAGAAAACGCGTCCTGTCCTCGGGCGGGCGGTAGCCCGCGGGATGCCTCGCAGGGCCGTGTGGCCCCGGCTACAAACTACCCCAGCCTGCCCGGGGCGTCTGTGCACCGCCTGGAAAAACCCTGAACACCGGCAGGAGGACCGCAGGGGTGTCAGCGGAAGCCGCCTAAGCTGGTAGCCGTGACTTCCCTTCCGCGCCCAGAGCCTGAATCCGCCCTTCCCTCCGCAGCCGGACGCATCCGGGGCTGCCTCGCCGGCCTGCTGGCCGCCGACAGCCTGCTGCAGCCGCACCCGGGCGGAGCGGGACGCCCGACGGATGAGGCCGAGCTGGCCCTCTACACGGTGGACGGGCTCGTTGAGGCGCTGCAGTGGGCCAACGACGGCGTGAGCGCCGATGAAACGGCCTGCCTCTGGCTGGCCTACCTGCGCTGGGCACGGGTGCGCGGCCTGCCCGTGGACGACGGCGCCCCGGCCGCCCCGGCGCGCCCCCTGGACCGGCTGCTGGCCGGCGCCGGGGCGTCCGCCCGGCCCGATGCTCCCGGCGGGCGGGCGCTCACCCTTCCGGACATGGGCACCATCGGGCGTCCGGTCAACCCGGGGGCCGACGACGACGGCGCGCTGCTGCGGTCGGTGCCCGCCGGACTGATTCCGTATCTTCCGGAGGAGGCCGCGGCCCGGATCGCCCTGAACGGCGCCGCGCTGACGCACGGCCATCCGCTGGCCTGGCATGCCGCGGCGGCGCTGGCCGCTCTCGTCCACGCCCTGGCGGAGGGCCGGCCGCCGCAGGCGGCCGTGTCCGCGGCCGTCTCCCTCGCCGCCTCCGCGCCCGTGCCCGAACTGGCCCGGGCCCTGGCCGCCGCACAGGCGGAGGGTGCGGCGGGGCGGCTGCCTGCAGCTGACCCGGCCGGTGAAGGCGGCGGACGACGGGCTGACGTGGTGCTGGCCGCGGCGGTCCAGTCCGTGCTGGCCGTCGCGGCGGGCGCGCAGCTGCCGGACGAGCAGGTACCGGACGGAGAGCCGGAACGGAACCGGCCGGGCGGCGCAACTGCTGCCGGTGCTGCTGTCCGGCCGGCCGAGGCCGGCTACCGGAGCGCCGTCCAGGCGGCGGCCGCCGCCGGCGGACCCGTGGCCGGCGCAGCGGCCGGTGCACTGATCGGCACCTGGCTCGGTGTCGACGCGGTGCCGGCGCTTTCCGCGGCGGAACCGGCGGCGGAGGCGCTGGAGCACGTGGCGGCGGAGCTCATCCGGGTCACCGGGAGCGCAACCGAGGGCTAGGCGGGAAGCCTGGCCTCGAGCATCTGCAGGAACTGCACCTCGGAGAGCACCAGGATGTCGCGGCCCTGTTCCATCAGGTCCAGCGCCCGCCGCGCCTTGCCGGTGAGGCGGCCGCTGCGCAGCTCGGCGGCGTCGAATCCGTCCCCCACCACGAGCACCCCGGTGCTGCGGGTGACCGTGCTGGCCGGACGGGCGCCCACGCCCGCCGCCAGGTCCTTGGCGGTCTGCCGGGGCATCGCCAGCTCACCGGTGAAGACGATGGAGCGGCCGTACAGCGGGTGGCCCGGGTCGGCGTCGGGATTCGGCGCCGTGTTCACCCCCTCCTGCGGCCAGCGCGGAGCCGGCGGCACGGTGCCCCGGGCCAGGATGTCCCTGGTCGGCCGGGACATCTCATCGATGCCGGGCCGGTAGGCCGGCATATGCGAGGGGCGCAGATTGGCGGCCGCGAAGTACTCCGCCAGCGAGGCGCAGCCGGCGCGGCGGACGACGTCGATCATGATCCCGGCGCAGGCGCGGGCGTCTTCGGCGGCGTCGTGGTGGTTCACCAGCGGCACGCCGGCGGCTTCGGCCGCGAACGGCAGCGAGTGCGACGCCAGCGTGTAGGTCCGGCGGGAGTGCTGCACCGTGCAGGTGTAGTCGTAGGCCGGCCCGGGCAGGTCGGAGACCTCCAGGGCCGAGCGGATGACGCCCAGGTCGAAGGCGGCGTTGTGCGCGACCAGGATGTCCTCGCCGATGAACGCCCCGACTTCGGCGAACAGTTCGCCGAACCGGGGCGCGGAGGCCACCATTTCCGCCTCGATGCCGTGGATCCGTACGTTGCGGAAGTCAAAGTGGTCGTGTCCGGCGGGCGGGCGCATCAGCCAGGCGGCTTCCTCGACCACCCTGCCGCCGCGGACCTTGGTCAGGCCGACGGCGCAGGGCGAGCCGCGGAATCCGTTGGCTGTTTCGAAGTCAATTGCGGTAAAGGCGAGGTCCTGCACTCAGGCGTCGCCCCGCTCCGCGGCCCGGCGGCGGCGGTTGGTGCGGATCTTGGAGACCAGCCACCAGGCGGCACCGATCACCACGGCGACGATGACGATCTTCTGGAAGACGTCGGCGTACTGCTCCACCACGTGCCAGTTTTCGCCCAGCAGGAATCCCGCGCAGATGAAGATGGTGTTCCAGATCAGCGAGCCGGCGGTGGTCAGCAGCAGGAACATGCCCACCGGCATGCGCTCGATGCCCGCGGGGATGGAGATGAGGCTGCGGAAGATGGGGATCATCCGCCCGAAGAACACCGCTTTGTAGCCGTGGCGGTCGAACCAGGCCTCGACCTTGTCCACGTCCTCCAGGTCCACCAGGGGCATCTTGTCCACGATGGCGCGCATGCGGTCCCGCCCCAGCCAGGCTCCGATCCCATAGAGCGCCAGGGCGCCGACGACGGAGCCCAGCGTGGTCCAGATCAGCGCGGCAATGATGGAGAAGTTGCCTTGGCTGGCGGCGAATCCGGCCAGCGGCAGGATCACTTCGCTGGGCAGCGGCGGGAACAGGTTTTCCAGGGCGATGGCCAGCCCGGCTCCCGGAGCACCGATGGTCTCCATGAGCTCGACGGACCAGTCGGCAAAGCGTTCGATCAGGGATCCGTCGGTGGCGGCGGCCTCGGCGGCGGCGGGAATCAGGATAGTCATAGCGCCTCCCATTCTGCCTTACGGGGCAGCGGGGGGCGGAACCGGAGCCCCGGCGAGGGCCCGGACCAGGGCGGGCAGCAGCGCCCGGAAGGCCTGCCCGCGGTGGCTGATCGCGTTCTTCTCGGCGGGCGAAAGCTCGGCGGTGCTGCGCCGGAATCCGTCCGGCGCGAGGATCGGGTCGTAGCCGAAGCCGCCGGTGCCGCGCGGAGCCTGCAGCAGCGTGCCGCGCAGTTCGCCGCGCTCCACCTGCTCCCCCGCGCCCCCGGGCAGCGCCAGGGCGGCGGCGCACACGAAGGCCGCCGACCGGTGTTCGGGGGCGATGTCGGCCAGCTGTGCGAGCAGCAGCTGCAGGTTGGCCGCGTCGTCGCCGTGCCGGCCCGCCCAGCGGGCGGAGAAGATGCCCGGCGCGCCGCCCAGGACGTCGACGGCGAGGCCGGAGTCGTCGGCGACCGCCGGCAGGCCGGTCGCCTCGGCCACGGCGCGGGCCTTCAGCAGGGCGTTCGCTTCGAAGGTGGTGCCCGTTTCAGCCACGTCGGGGGCGTCCACGGCTTCGGCGTCGACCACCTGGGTGTCGACGTCGAGCCCGGGCACCTGCCCGCGGAGCAGTTCACGCAGTTCGCGCAGCTTGCCGGCGTTGCGGGTGGCCAGCACCAGCCGGGGCGCCGCGCTCACGCCAGGCCCAGGGTGCGGCGCTGGATGTCGGCCAGCTCGGCGGTGCCGAGCAGGGCCAGGTCGAGCAGCGCATCCAGTTCGGCCCGGTCGAAGGGCGCCCCTTCCGCGGTGCCCTGGACCTCGACGAACTTCCCCGAGCCGGTGACGACGACGTTCATGTCGGTCTCGGCCCGCACGTCCTCAACGTAGGGCAGGTCCAGCATGGGCACCCCGTCGATGATGCCGACGCTGACCGCCGCCACCGAGTCCAGCAGCGGTTCGGCCCTGGCATTGATCAGCTTGTTGGCCTTGGCCCAGGCCACCGCGTCCGCCAGGGCCACGTAGGCGCCGGTGATCGCTGCGGTGCGGGTGCCGCCGTCGGCCTGCAGGACGTCGCAGTCCAGCACGATGGTGTTCTCGCCGAGGGCCTTGGTGTCGATGATCGAGCGCAGCGACCGGCCGATCAGCCGGGAAATCTCATGGGTGCGCCCGCCCAGCTTCCCCTTGACCGACTCGCGGTCGTTGCGGGTGTTGGTGGCCCGCGGGAGCATGGCGTACTCGGCGGTGACCCAGCCCTTGCCCTCGCCCTTCAGCCAGCGGGGCACGCCGGCGGTCAGCGAGGCGGTGCAGAGCACCCGGGTGCCGCCGAACTCGATCAGCGCGGATCCTTCAGCCTGGCTGGACCAGCCGCGGGTGATGCTGATGTCGCGCAGCTGGTCGGGCGTGCGCCCGTCCGCACGGCGGACGGCGCCGTCCGCCTGGACGGAGCTGGAGGGCTGGGAGGAACCGGCGGAAGCTGAAGTCATTGAGCCAGTCTATCGGCCCGCCGCCGGCGCGGCCGGGCCCGGCGCCGCGGCCAGGGGCGCCGTGAACGCGCTGCCGACCTCATAGGACACCCCGGCGACGGCGACCGCGAGGTCCCCGTCGTAGGCCCGGCGGGCCTCCTGCACGCTCAGGTTCGCGTCGTTCCAGACGGGCAGGTGGGTCAGCAGCAGCCGCCGCGCCCCGGCTTCGGCCGCTGCCTCGCCGGCGCGCAGGCCGGTCAGGTGCACGCCGTCAATGGCGTCGTCGCGGCCTTCATGGAAGGCCGCCTCGCAGAGGAAGACGTCGGCGTCGCGGGCCGAGTCGATCAGCCCCTGGCAGGAGTCCGTGTCGCCGGAGTAGGCGAGCGTGCGCAGCGTGGCGCTGCCGTCGGCCGCCACGCCGCGGGCCTCGACGCGCAGCGCATACGCTTCGTCGGCCGGATGGCGCACCGGATGCGGAGTGACCGTGAACGGCCCGATGGTCACCGGCCGGCCGGCGGTCCAGGCGTTGAACTCGAAGTCCTCATGCATGCCCGGATCCAGCTCCAGCCCGTACGCGGTCGCCATCCGGTCGGCGGTGTCCGCCGGCCCCCAGACCGTGATCCGGTCCCGGTTCCAGCCGGCCGGATCCCAGTGCACGGCCACGTGCAGCCCGCACAGGTCCATGCAGTGATCCGGGTGCAGGTGGCTGAGCAGCACGGCGTCGATGTCGCGCAGGTCCATGTAGCGCTGCAGGGCACCGAGGGACCCGTTGCCCAGGTCCAGCAGGATCCGCCAGTCCCGTTCGCCGTCGTTCGCGGTCACCAGGTAGCAGGAGGCCGGTGAGGCGGGGCCCGGGAAGGAGCCGCTGCAGCCCACAATGGTCAGCTTCATGCGGCACCGTGTCCCGACGCCGCCCGCAGCCCGGTCTCGGCGCGGGCCGCCGCGGCCAGCTCGGGGGTGATCCGGGCCATGCTGCCGGTGGGATAGTGGGCCGACACGCTGTCCACCTGCTCGACGGCGGTCACCTCGGGGCCGAGGAAACGGCGGGCGAGGCGCTCGAAGGAGGCCGCGTCGCCGGTGGCCAGGAAGTGGTGCTCGGGCACGGCGTCGGCGTCGCGCTGCAGGCCGTGGGAGACCAGGGCGCGGTAGACATCCTTCGCCGTCTCCTCGGCGCTGGAGACGAGGGTGACCTCCTCGCCCATGACGTAGGAGATGACGCCGGTGAGCAGCGGGTAGTGGGTGCAGCCCAGGACCAGCGTGTCGACCCGGCGTTCCTTCAGCGGTGCCAGGTACTCCTCCGCGGTGGCGAGCAGTTCGGCGCCGGAGGTGATGCCGGCCTCGACGTAGTCCACGAAGGCGGGGCAGGCCACCGAGGACACCTCCAGGTGCGGGGCGGCGGCGAAGGTGTCGTCATAGGCTCGGGAGCCGACGGTCGCCGCCGTGCCGATCACGCCGATCCGCCCGGTCCGGGTGGCGGCCACGGCCCGGCGGACCGCGGGCTGGATGACTTCGATCACCGGGATGCCCCAGCGGCGCGTGTAGCGTTCACGGGCGTCCCGGAGCACGGCCGCCGAGGCCGAATTGCAGGCAATGACCAGGGCCTTGACGCCGGAATCCACCAGCTCGTCCATCACCCCGAGCGCGTTCGCCCGCACCTGTGCGATGGGCAGCGGACCGTAGGGGCCGTTGGCGGTGTCCCCCACGTACAGGATGGATTCCTTCGGCAGCTGATCGATCACCGACCGCGCCACGGTGAGCCCGCCGACGCCGGAATCGAAGATACCGATCGGGGCGTCCGGGGTCTGCTGCAGGGAAAAGGCGGGGTTCGAGCTCATGATGTATCGACAATAGTCTTCGCGGTCCATCCGGCCCACCCGGGGGTTCGTGCCGTTGGTCACAAAACACGCGGATCGGGGAACCGCCTGCCGCGCGGATTCCGCCTAGCGCTGCGGCAGCTGCCCGAGCATGGCTGTCATGAGCGTCTCCTGCAGCCAGGTCACGAAGTTGTAGACCAGGGCCAGGTAGTCCTCGACGTCCTCGGCCTTGCCGGGATCGGTGATGCCGTGCAGGCGTTCGGCGTCCTCGTCGGTGCGCAGCCCGAGCCGTTCGCCCAGGACCAGCCGGACATCGTTCAGCGCCCGGGCGAACCAGCGGGCCTGCTCTTCGTCCAGCACGACGGGCGAGGATTCAAGCAGCAGGGCGGCGCCGCGCAGCGCGCCGGCCTTGCTTTCCCGCAGCGAGCGCTCGGTGAGCCTGCGGAACTCCAGCGCCTCGCCGTCGTCGCCGCGCACCGCATCGGGCAGCAGCCGCAGCAGGGCGGGATCCTCCGGGACCCGCGCGGAGGAGTCCATGCCCACCAGGGCCGCCAGCGGATCCTCGTCCTTGGGGGCGGCGGACTCGAGCATGCCGAGCACGTCGGCGAAGAGGCTGCGCAGCAGGTCCCGCTCCCCCGGCTCAAGCGAGGCCGCGATGCCCCGTCGGGTCAGTTTGAAACCTGTTGCCATGGTGTCCATCCGTACTTCGTGGTTCGGGGTCGTTCAGGATCCGGGAGCCGGCTCAGGACTCGTCGGCGCGGCGGAAGGTCGCCCAGAGCCCGTAGGTGTGCAGGGCCTGCACATGCCGCTCGGCTTCCTCCCGGCTGCCGGAGGCCACCACCGACCTGCCCTGCTCATGCACCTCAAGCATCAGCCGGTGCGCCTTCGCCGCCGAATAGCCGAAGTGGCTCTGGAAGACGTAGCTGACGTAGCTCATCAGGTTCACCGGGTCGTTCCAGACAATCACCACCCAGGGGACGTCGGAGACCGTCAGGTCCTGCTGCTCCGTCTGTCCGCCGGTGCGGGTGCCGGGATCGGTGGCAATGCTCATCGTTCCATTGTAGGGAGCCGCCGTCACAGCAGGAGCGGCACGGCGCCTCGGGGGCTAAAGTCGTATCCGTGAACAGCCTCAGCACCTGGCAGCCGCCCAATTCGGCCCTTTACACCGACCACTACGAGCTGACCATGCTCCAGGCCGCCCTGCATGCGGGCACCGCGGAGCGGCGCTCGGTCTTCGAAGTCTTCGCCCGGCGGCTGCCGGACGGACGCCGCTACGGGGTGGTTGCCGGCACCGGCCGCCTGCTGGAGCTGCTGTCGACGTTCCGCTTCTCGGACCGGCAGCTGGCCTTCCTGGAAGCCGCCCGGGTGGTGGATGCGGGCACGCTGAACTGGCTGGCCGACTTCCGCTTCAGCGGCAACATTTTCGGCTACGCGGAGGGTGAGGCCTACTTCCCGCATTCGCCGATCCTCATCGTGGAGTCCAGCTTCGCGGAGGCCTGCATCCTCGAGACCATGCTGTTGTCGGTCCTGAACCATGACAGCGCCGTCGCCTCCGCGGCCTCCCGGATGACCCTCGCCGCGCAGGGCCGGCCGTGCATCGAGATGGGCTCGCGCCGCACGCACGAGGAGGCTGCGGTCGCCGCGGCCCGCGCCGCCGTCATCGCCGGCTTCAACAGCACCTCCAACCTGGAGGCCGGACTGCGCTACGACCTGCGCACGGTGGGCACCGCCGCCCATTCCTTCACCCTGCTGCACGACTCCGAAAAGCAGGCCTTCGAGGCACAGACCGCCGCGCTCGGCCTGGGCACCTCCCTGCTGGTGGACACCTACGACGTCGAGCAGGGCGTCCGCACCGCCGTCGAGGTGGCCGGGGCCGAGCTCGGAGGCGTCCGGCTGGACTCCGGCGACCTGGTCGAGCTGGCCCGCTCGGTACGGACCCTGCTCGATGACCTGGGCAACCCGGGCACCCGCATCATGGTCACCTCCGACCTGGACGAGTATGCGATCGCCGCGCTGGCCTCCGCCCCGGTGGACGCGTACGGCGTCGGCACCTCGCTCGTCACCGGCTCCGGCGCACCCACCGCAGGGCTGGTGTACAAACTGGTCAGCCGCGAAGGTGCCGACGGGTTCGTGGATGTGGCCAAGGCCTCCAAGGGCAAGGCCTCCCTGGGCGGGCGCAAGTATGCCCTGCGCCGCCTGGACGAGGCCGGAACCGCCACCGCGGAGGTGATCGGCGTCGGCCACGCCCCGCGTTCCGACAGCAATGACCGTCCCCTGCTGCACCAGTTCGTCGCCGACGGCGAGGTGCTGCCGGGCTGGACCGGCCCCAAGGCCGTCAGCCGGGCCGGCGAGCGGCATGCCGCCTCGCTGGCCGAACTGCCCCCTGCTGTGTCCCGACTGCAGCGCGGGGAACCCGTCATTCCCACCGAGTACGAGGAGTAGCCGATGGCGCGTGCACTGATCGTGGTAGACGTCCAGAACGATTTCTGCGAGGGCGGTTCGCTGGCGGTGGCCGGCGGCGCCGACACCGCGGGCGAGATCACGGACTACCTGGAGACCAACGCCGACCGGTACGACCTGGTGGCCGCCACCCAGGACTGGCACATCGATCCGGGCAGCCATTTCTCCGAGGACCCCGACTTCGTGGACAGCTGGCCGGTGCACTGCGTGGCCGGTTCCTCCGGCGCCGCGCTGCACCCGGACCTGGATCCCGAACTGATCGACGCGTTCTTCCGCAAGGGGCAGTACGAGGCGGCCTATTCGGGCTTCGAGGCGCTGCTGGTGCCCGACGACGAAGTGCCCACCGGGGACCCGGACGCCGTGCAGGAGCCGGACGAGGCGGTGAGCCTGGACGACTGGCTGCGCGAGAACGACGTCGACGAGGTCGTCATCGTGGGCCTGGCGGCCGACTACTGCGTGCGGGCCACCGCAATGGACGCCGTGGCGGCCGGCTACACGACCACCGTGATCAAGGACCTGACCCGCGGCATCAGCCGCGAGGGCGTCCTGGCGGCCTTCGCCGAGATGGAGGACGCCGGCGTCGAGCTGGCGGACCTGTAGGCAGGACCGGCCGCGGCCCGCAGGGCTGGTTCAGCGGACGCTATTTGCGTCCGATGAACCAGTCCTGCAGTTTTTTAAGCCGCTTGTTCAGCTGTTCCTCGTTGGCCTGCGCGACGGCGGGCCCGCCGCAGATGCGCCGCAGTTCGGTGTGGATGACGCCGTGCGGCATGCCGGAGCGGGCCGACCAGGCGGCGACGTTCTTGTTCAGCTGCGCGCGCAGCTCGGTGAGCTGGCGGTGGTCCACCACCTGCGCGGCGGGCTCGGGGGCCGGGGCGGAGCGGCCCTTGCCGCGGCGCAGCTGCTCGTGCTGGCGCTGGCGCAGCAGCACGGCCACCTGGTCGGCGTCCAGCAGGCCGGGAATGCCGAGGAAGTCGTCCTCCTCCTCGCTGCCCATTTCACCGCCGGTGCCGAACTCGCTGCCGTCGAACAGCACCCGGTCGAAGGAGGCCTGGGACTCCAGGGCCTCGAACTTCTGCCGGGTCAGCTCATCCGAGGCCTTCTCGGAGCGGTTCGCGGCCTCCATCAGCGCCTCTTCGGGGCTGAAGCCGTCCTCCTCCGCGCTCTCCGGACGGTCCAGGGCGTGGTCGCGTTCCTGTTCCATCGAGTTCGCCAGCGCCATCAGCACCGGCACCGACGGCAGGAAGACGGACGCCGTCTCGCCGCGCTTGCGGGCACGCACGAAACGGCCCACGGCCTGGGCGAAGAACAGCGGGGTCGACGTCGACGTCGCGTAGACGCCCACCGCCAGGCGCGGCACGTCCACGCCTTCGGACACCATGCGCACCGCCACCATCCACCGGGTGGTCCCGGCGGAGAACTCCTCGATCTTCTCCGAGGCCTTCGCGTCGTCGGACAGGATGACCGTGGGCGATTCCCCGGTGATCTTTTTCAGCTGGCCCGCGTAGGCGCGGGCGTCCTCGTGGTCGGTGGCGATGACCAGCGCCCCGGCGTCGGGCACCGTGCGGCGCACCTCGGTGAGCCGCCGGTCCGCGGCGGCGAGCACCGCCGGAATCCACTCGCCCTGGGGGTTCAGCGCCGTCCGCCATGCGTGGGCCGTGATGTCCTTGGTCACTGCGGCTTCGCCGAGGGAGGCGGCCATTTCCTCGCCGGCGCTGGTGCGCCAGCGCATCTGGCCGGAGTAGGCCATGAAGATCACCGGGCGGACGACATGGTCGCGCAGGGCGCTGCCGTAGCCGTACGTGTAGTCCGCCTTGGACCGGCGGATCCCGGCACCGTCCTCCACATAGTCCACGAACGGAATCGGGGCGGTGTCGGAGCGGAACGGGGTGCCGGTCAGGGACAGCCGCTTGGTGGCCGGTTCGAAGGCCTCGCGGATGCCGTCGCCCCAGCTCAGCGCGTCACCGCCGTGGTGGATCTCATCCAGGATCACCAAGGTGCGCGCGGCCTCGGTCTTGGCCCGGTGCAGCATCGGCTTGGAGGCCACCTGCGCGTAGGTGACGGCCACGCCGATGAAGCCGGCACCGTGCCGGCCGTCGGAGTTCTTGAAGTTCGGATCCAGCGCCAGCCCCACCCGGGCCGCGGCGTCGGCCCACTGGCGCTTGAGGTGGTCGGTGGGCGCGACGACGGTGATCCGGTTCACGATGCCGCGGTCCACGAGTTCCGTGGCCACGCGCAGCGCGAAAGTGGTCTTGCCGGCGCCGGGCGTCGCGACGGCGAGGAAGTCGCTGGCGTTCTTGGCGAAGTACTTTTCCAGGGCCTCCGCCTGCCACTGGCGGAGCTTGGGCGCGGTGCCCCAGGCGGCACGTTCGGGATAGGCGGGCGGCAGGGTCGGGCCGGAGCCGAAGAGGGTTTCAGAGCTCACTCGTCGGAGGGCACCTTTCAGGATTGCAGGGTGTTGCCGGTGCGCAGCCCCCGCGGGCAGGGGGCACGTGGGGGCGCTGGACGCACTCAGGCCACGGCCCGGGCAGCTGTGCCGGGACCGTGGCCTGGGGAAAAGTCAGCGCTTCTTGCCGGAGTCGTCGCCGCCGGGGCGCAGACCCTCGTAAATCTCCTTGCACTGCGGGCAGACCGGGAACTTCTTCGGATCGCGGCCCGGAGTCCACACCTTCCCGCACAGGGCGATCACCGGTTCACCCGTGAGGGCGGACTCCATGATCTTTTCCTTGCGCACGTAGTGCGAAAAGCGCTCGGCGTCGCCGGGCTCAACGAGCTCGCGCTGTTCCTGGCGTTCGATGACGGCGGTTCCGCCGCGGGGATCGCTGTGCGCCGGATCGTTCTCGAAGGGATCTGGTGGCAGGCTCATGGGAACCATCTTAGTACCCGCGGACGACGGCGGCGCCCAGGTGCCCGGCGCGCGCCGTCGTCCGCATGCTCACTTGTGGACGGCGACCTGGGCCAGCAGCTCGGGTCCGCGGCGGTCCACCCAGGTGCCGCCGATCCGGATGCCCAGGACCATCGCGGCGCAGCCCCAGCCGACGCCCAGCGCGAGCGCCGTCCAGCTCCAGACCGGGCTGCCGGTGACCAGGGCCGCCACTGCAGGGACCAGCGCCGGCAGGCACAGCACGATCAGGGCCACCATGGAGCCGGTGTTGACCAGCAGCGACCGCCCGGCCGAGCCCGGAGGCGTCTTGAACGGGCTTTCGCCCGGCAGCGGCACGTTGTAGGTGAAGCGGGCGGACACCACGCTGGAGAGGCCGAAGCCGCACAGCAGCAGGGCCATCGAGATACCCAGCAGCATCGGGACCAGGTCCATCCGGCCGGTGAGGGCCGGCGGCAGCACGGCGGCGGCCACGGTCAGCGGCACCGAGAACGTCGCGGCGGCCAGTACCCGGCCGGCCCGGTCATCCCGGCCCCGGACCCCGGCGGCCAGGTGCAGGGCGAAGGCGGTGTTGTCGAAGGCGACGTCGGCGGCGAGGGAAATGCCGAGCAGGAACCCCACCAGGGGGCCCATGGCCAGCAGCATGCCCGCCCCGCTGCTGCCCCCGTAGGCCACCAGGACGACGGCGAGCAGGGGCACCACCAGCAGGGAGGCACCGTACCGCGGGTCGCGGAACCAATAGGTCAGGGCCCGGGCGGCCACGGCGCCGGCGGGGGTGCCGGGGAAGCGGCCGAAGAACCCCAGCCGGCCGGCGGCCCGCTTGGCGGAGGCCTGGTGCCCGGGAGTGACCAGGGCCCGGCTGAGCAGGGCCTTCCAGGCCAGCAGGGCCGCGGCCAGGAAGGCCAGGGCCAGCAGTCCCCGCAGCGCGGCCGTGCCGGGGCTGCCGAGCGCGAGGTCGGCGGGCACGGCCCAGGCCGCACCGAGCGGCGTCCAGGCCAGGTAGCCGGCGAGCCGTTCCAGGAAGGGGCCCCAGCCGTCCAGTTCCTCGGGTATGAGCGCCATCGCGGGGCCGATCAGCATCAGCGGCACGATGGCGACCACCGCGGTGATGTCACGGTAGCGGCGGTTGCCGGTCAGCGACGTCGCCGCGGTCACCACCACCCGCGAGAGCGCCACGCAGGTCAGCACCGCCACCAGCGCGAACACGACGCCGGCCGCGGCCGCCGCCGGTTCCTGCCACCAGGACAGGCCCCAGCCGAGGGCGGCCAGGAGCGTCAGCAGGCCGGGAAGCCCGATCAGGCCGCCGATGGCCAGGCCGGCCAGGAGCTGGCGCATGGGGACGGCGTAGGTCGTGAAGCGGGCCGGGTCCAGGGTCATGTCCGCGCCGGCGAGGAACACCGGCAGCACCGCCCATCCGGCCACGGCCAGGCTGCCGGCGATGACGCCCACCACGGCGGAGAGGGCCGGCTCCGCGGAGGTGAGCACGAAGACGCCCACGATCAGCAGCCCCAGCATGCCCAGGCCGTACAGCCCGCCGAGGATAAGGCCGACCAGCTGCCACGGGCTGCGCCGCAGGGAGTTGCGCAGCAGCAGCAGCTTCAGCCGGATCAGGTGCGCAACCATGAAAGGTCCTCTCCCGTGGTGCGGCCGCCGACGAGGTCGACGAAACGCTCCTCCAGGCTGCGCCCGGCACGCACCTGGTCGACGGTTCCCGCCGCGACGACCTGGCCCCGGGCGATGACGGCCACGTGGTCGCACATGCGCTGGACCAGGTCCATGACGTGGCTGGAGACGATGACCGTCCCGCCGGAGGCCACGTAGTTGGCCAGGATGGCGCGGATGTTGGCGGCGGAAACGGGATCGACGGCCTCGAAGGGCTCATCCAGCACCAGCAGCTTCGGCGCGTGGATCAGTGCGGAGGCGAGGGCGATCTTCTTGGTCATGCCCGCGGAGTAGTCGACCACCAGGGTTCCGGCGTCGCCGGCGAGGTCCAGGGCGGAGAGCAGGTCCGTGACGCGTTCGCGCACCGTATCCCTGTCCATGCCGCGCAGCAGCCCCGCGTAGGTGACCAGCTGCTCGCCGGTGAGGCGGTCAAACAGGCGGACGCCGTCGGGCAGGATGCCCATCAGCCGCTTGGCTTTGAGCGGCTCCGCCCACACATCGGTGCCGTGCACCCACGCCCCGCCGGCGGTCGGGCGGAGCAGCCCGGTGGCCATCGACAGGGTGGTGGTCTTGCCGGCGCCGTTGGGACCGACCAGCCCGTAGAAGGAGCCGGCGGGAACGTCCAGGTCGATGCCGGCGACGGCGACCTTGGGACCGAAGGTCTTGACCAGCCCGCGCAGGGCCAGGGCCGGCGGGGCGGGCTGGGCCCCGGCGGGGGGCGGAGTGGAGGAAGCGTGTGACATGACTCCCACGCTAGCAATCCGGGGACCGGCTGCCATCCGTCGCAGGGACCAGACCTGCGGGCCGCGGGGGCGGCCGGCAGGGGCTGCCCGCGCTTCGGTGCCGGCCTCTGCCCCCGGCGGAGTAGTCCGCAGGGAGCACCCGGGCCCGCCCGGCGCCGGGGGCCCCGCCCCTAGAAGAGTGCGCGGGCCAGGGCCGAGCGGGCCTTCGTGACCCGCGGGTCGGCCGTGCCGACGACCTCGAACAGGTCCAGCAGGCGCAGCCGGGTCCGCTCCCGGTCCTCACCGGCGGTACGGGCGACCAGCCGGACCAGCCGGTTGAACGCGTCTTCGACGTGGCCGCCGGAGACATCCAGGTCCGCGACCGCCAGCTGGGCGTCGACGTCGTCGGGCTGCTGTGCGGCACTGTCGCGCAGCTGCTGCGCATCGACTCCCTGCAGCCGGCCCATCAGCTCCACCTGCGCCAGCCCGGCCCGGGCCTCGGCGTCGGCCGGCTGTTCGGCCAGGGCCTTCCGGTAGGCCTCCGCTGCGCCCTGGTAGTTGCCGGCGACGATCGCGTCGTAGGCCTCCTGGTGCAGGGGCGGCAGGGGCGGCTCCTCCCCCTCGTCCGCGGCGCCCGTCCCGGCGTCGGCGCCGAGGGAACCGGTGACGCCGTTGGCCTCCGCCACGCGCAGCAGCTCGTCAATGACGCCGCGGATCTGGTCCTCGGGCACCGGGCCTTCAAAAAGCGGCACCGGCTGGCCCTTCAGGACGGCCGCGACGGTCGGCACCGCCACCGCCTGGAAGGCCTGGGCAATCTGCGGGTACGCGTTGACGTCCACCCGGGCCAGCAGCACCCTGCCGCCGAGGGAGGCGGTGATGCGGGCCAGCGCCTCGCTGACCTGGCGCGAGGCCTCGAGGTCGGCCGAGTACAGGTCGATCAGCACCGGCACCTGGGACGACACCTGGATGACCTGCGGGAAGGTCTGCTCGTTCACCTCCGCGGTCCAGGCGGACGCGCCGGCGCCGGCCTCGGCGGCGCCGCCGGGCGAGGGCGCCGGGGCGGAGGCGCGGGCCTTGAGGGCGGAGAGGTCCACCGCCCCCCTGAGGTTCATGGACGCGGAAGGCCCCGGTGCGGGACGGCCGTTCGGAATGCTCATTGCTTCACCCTAATACGTCTTCTCGGGTCGGTCAGGAGGCCGCCGCCGGCACCCCGCGGGCACCGGCAGCGAAAACCGGCCCGGACAGCTGTCCGGGCCGGTCGGGGTCTGCGGCGGGCTACTTCAGGACGGCGTTCAGCAGCTGCTGGGCGGCGCCGATCACCTGGGCCTGCTCGCCGCTGCCGGCGGGCGGCAGGTAGAGCAGCACGGCTTCGCCGTAGCGGACGTCGATCCCCGTGTCGGTCACGGCCTCGCCGGTGAGGGTCTCGTAGACGGTGTCCTTGAGGTTGATCGAGTCTCCGGCCTCCCGCGGTGAGCTGCTGTAGTTGTGCAGCATGTAGCCGGTGACCACGGCTCCGCCGTCCGCCGTGCGCAGGGCCTGGGTCTGGTTCTGCTCGGCGGTGTGCTGGAAGCTGATGGTGGCGAACTCGTTCTCCGGGTTGGCCGTGACCTCGGACTGGAAGCGCGTGACGGCCTCGGCGAAGGTGTTCTCGGCGAAGGTGTCGGCGTTGGCTCCCTCGGGGTTGGTCAGGGCGTCGGCGACCGCGTCCATGGCCGCGGCCGGGGAGAGCCCCAGCCCCTCGGCGGAGTCCGCGGCGACGGCGTCCACGCCGGAGCCGGCGGCGGGGACGGGCGGGAACGTGGTGCCGGGCAGCATCCCGACGGCGCTGGTCAGGCGGTAGTTCTGGCGGGCCGAGTCCTGCACCAGCATCAGCACCTGCGGCACCTGCTGGCCTTCGGCCTGGGTGACGGCCAGCAGCCGGCGGGGCCATTCTCCGGCGTCGGTGGACTCGACCAGGCGGGCCCGGACCGGTTCGGCCGCGACGGGCAGCGGGGCGGGCAGATCGGGAGCCTTGGCCCGCACCTCGTAGCCTGCGGTGCGCATGGCGAGGGCGGCCCCGGCGACCCGGGCTTCGAGGGCGGCGGGATCGGAGGCCGCGTCGGCCGCCTCCACGGTCGCCGAGACGTCGTCGAGGATCCGCTGCAGCTGCGAGTCGAGGACCACGGGGACCGCAGCCTCCTGCCCGTCGTCGTCGGCGGCGGAGGCTCCCGCCGCGGGGACCGCGGCGAGGGCCAGGGCCGCCAGGACCGCTGCGGGGCGCACGGCGCGGCGCTGCAGTGTTCCGGCCTCCTGCTTCTCGCGCGGCGGCCGGTTGCCGGCCGGTGCGTCCGCGGCGCGGCGTCCGCCGCCGCCGCGGCCGGGCAGGAAGCCCAGGGCCGCGCCCAGCACGGCCACCAGCGCGCCGAGCACGATCAGCGGCAGCGCCAGGGGGTTGGTGGAGTCGTTGTCCCAGCTGACCTCGACGGCCGTGGGGGCCTGGCCCGTGTCGGAGGCGAGCAGGATCTTCCAGCTGCCCTCGGCCGGGGGCTCGTAAGCGTACTCAACGGCGCCCTCGCCGGTTTCCTCGGCCACCCAGAGGTCGGAGCCGGCGGGGAAGGGCACCTCGGCCTCGCCCACGGTCCGCTCACCGGACAGCGCATCGCCGTCGCCGTTGAGCCTGGTCACGGCGGCATCGGCCACCCAGGCGTCGACGTCGTCGGCCCGGCCGACGGCAAGCAGCAGGTTCCCCTCGCCGGTCGCCCGGATCCGCACCGGTCCCGAACGGTCCTGCAGGACCTCGGGCTCCAGGACCGTCAGCGCCGAGGCAGGCGTGTCCTCCGCGGAGCGGGCAGTGGCCGTTTCCGGCGGTGCCCAGACGGTGCGCAGGCCGATGCCGATGAGCATCAGCACGACGCCGAGCACTATGAGCGGAACTGCTGTCTTGTTTCGCACAACTTACCTATCGTCGTCACGGGTCTGCCGGAGCCGGTGGGTCCGGCGGCACGGAGCAGCGGCACGCCCACGGGCAGCGGGCCGTTACAGCCCAATGGTAACGAATCGGCATAGACGGGCCTATTTGGGCTTCTGGCGGCGCCGGGTGCGGCAGGGGTGATCCTGATAACCTTCGCTTCATATCCACAGGCACCAGCAGGGGGAATCTGCGCAGATGAGCGAGGACAGCGGCCCGGGCCCGTCAGGCGGGACGGACGGGACGGGCGGAGCCGACGGCACCCGCTCCGACGGCGGCCCGCAGCCCGCCGCGCCCGGACACGAGCTGCGCGCCAGGCTGGTGTCCGCGGCGGCACGCCTGTCCCGGGCCCGGGTGCCCGGCGCCCGACCCCGCCGCCGCTTCGAGTTCCCTCCCGAGGCCGGTACCGCAGGCACGCCCGTGGAGCCCGAGGAGACCGCCGGGGCCGTGGCGGTCCATCCGGCACCGGCGCGGGACGTGAGCACCAACCCCGTCCGGTTCGGTTTCCTGTTCACCGTCGGCGTCGGCTTTGCCCTGCTGCTTTACTTCATGGTCACCAACGTCGGCGAACTGCTGGTCTGGATCGGGGCTGCGCTGTTCATCGCCCTGGGCCTGGATCCGGTGGTGCGCTGGCTCGCCGCCCGCGGCCTGCCGCGCCCGGCCGGCATCACGCTGACGGTCCTGGCCCTGGGCGGCATCATCGCCGGCTTCTTCGCGACCCTGATTCCGACCATCGTGAACCAGACCAGCGAGATCGTGGCCAACGCGCCCGGGTACGTCAACGCCTTCCTGGACTCGGACTTCTTCCGCACCGTCGAGGACCAGTTCCACGTCCGGGAACGGCTGGGCGAGGAGATCAACAGGTTCTTCTCCAACAGCGAGGCCCTGGGCGGCGTGTTCGGCGGGGTCCTCAGCGTGGGGTCGGTGATCGCCAACGGCCTGTTCGGCACGCTGATCATCCTGGTGCTGACGCTCTACTTCCTCGCTTCCCTGCCGTCGATGAAGGCCTGGGCCTACCGCCTGGCCCCGCGCAGCCGCAGGCGGCGCGTGGAGCAGCTCTCCGAGGAGATCACCTCCTCCGTGGGCAACTACGTGATCGGCCAGGGCGTGGTCGCCGTGCTGGACGCGACCTACGCCTTCATCGTGATGACCATCACCGGCGTGCCGTTCTCCGTGCTGCTGGCCTTCGTCGTCGCCCTGCTGGCCTTCATCCCGCTGGTGGGCCCGCCGATCGCGCTGATCCTGGTGTCGCTGGTGGCGCTGACGGCCAGCTGGCAGACGGCCGTCGTCTTCGCCATCCTCTACATGGCCTACCTGCAGTTCGAGGCCTACTTCGTCTCCCCGCGCATCATGAGCCGCGCCGTGGCCGTGCCCGGCGCGGTGGCCGTCATCGCCGTCATCGCCGGCGGTTCGCTGCTGGGCGTCCTGGGCGCGCTGATCGCCATCCCGACCGCGGCGGCGGTCATGCTGCTGCTGAAGGAAGTGCTGATCAGCCGCCAGGACCAGCGCTAGGCGCGGTCAGCGGAGCCTGCCGCCGGGGCGGGAACGCCAGCAGCGATCGTGCCAGTGCCGGCGGTCCTCCACGGCCGTCTGCCGGCCCAGCAGGGAGTCCTCCTGCCAGGCCACGACATGCGCGATGCCCGGCGGGATGACCTGCCCGCAGCCCGGGCAGCGGTACTCCTTGGCCGCATTCGAGGCGGTGATGCGCCGCACCGACCACTCGCCGTCGGCGGCGGATTCGCGGTGCGGAATGCCCGCGCGGGTCCGCTCGAGGTCGAACTCGGGGGCGGGCCGGGCCCATTTGCTCCGGGCCGTCCGTCCGGCGGCCGTGGCACCGGGGGTGCGGCGGGGGCGGTTGGAGCGGGGCATGCTCATCATTGTGCCCGAGCCCAGCGGGTAAAGTGCAACTGTGCGTTTAGTGATAGCCCGCTGCTCCGTTGACTACATCGGACGCCTCCGCGCCCACCTGCCCCTGGCCGTCCGGCTGCTGATGGTGAAGGCCGACGGCTCGGTCCTCATCCACTCCGACGGCGGCTCCTACAAGCCGCTGAACTGGATGAGCCCCCCGGCCACCCTGCGCATCACCGAGCCGGGGCCCGACGACGCCGAGGCCGGCGTGCTCGAGGTCTGGAACGTCGCCAGCACCAAGACCGACGACCGCCTGGTGATCAACGTCTACGAGCAGTTCTCCGAACTCAGCCACGACCTGGGCGTGGATCCGGGACTGATCAAGGACGGCGTCGAGGCCGACCTGCAGCGCCTGCTGGCCGAGCAGATCGACCTGCTGGGCGCCGGCAGCACCCTGATCCGGCGCGAGTACATGACGGCGATCGGACCGGTGGACATCCTGGCCCGGGACGCCTCCGGAGCCACCGTGGCCGTGGAACTCAAGCGCCGCGGCGACATCGACGGCGTGGAGCAGCTGACCCGCTACCTGGAGCTGCTCAACCGCGACCCGCTGCTGGCTCCGGTCCGCGGCGTGTTCGCCGCGCAGCAGATCAAGCCGCAGGCCCGGGTGCTCGCGGAGGACCGCGGCATCCGCTGCCTGACCCTGGACTACGACGAGATGCGCGGCGTCGACGACAGCGAGTCCCGGCTCTTCTGACGCTCCCGCCGCCGGATGCGGGCGGACAGAAGCGGATGCCGATAGTGCATAGAATCCCCCTATGAGCACCACCTCCGCCGCCTCCTCCTCACCCGCCGCCTCCGGCTGTGCCTTCGGCACCGTCGTCGCTCCCGGCGGAATCATCGACGAGGGAGCGGTGTGCTGGGAGGACGGCGTGCTCACCTTCGTCGGCGAAGCGACCGCAGTACCGGATATCCGGCCGCTGCCGGTCCTTGACCTGCCCGCCGGGGCGCTGCTGCTGCCGGGGCTGGTGGACCTGCACTGCCACGGCGCCGTCGGCGCGGACTTCAGCACCGCAGCGGCCGACGACGCGCGCCGCGCCGCCGCCCACCTGCACCGCAGCGGCACCACCACGTTCCTGGCCAGCGTCGTCGCGGGGCCGCCGGCGCGGATGGCCGAGGCCTTCCGGACCCTGGCACCGCTGGTGGACGAAGGCCTGGTCGCGGGGCTGCACGCCGAAGGGCCCTTCCTCTCCACCCGCAGGTGCGGGGCGCAGGATCCGGCCTTCCTCATCGACCCCTCCCCCGCCGTCCTGGCCCGGCTGCTCGACGCCGCGCCCGGCGCACTGGCCACCATGACGTACGCCCCCGAACTGCCCGGCGCCGATGCCCTGGTGGACGCGCTGGCAGCGGCCGGCGTCGTTCCCTCGGCGGGGCACACCGACGCCGGCGATGCGACGGCCGCCGCGTCCCTGGCCCGGGCCCGGCGGGCGCTGTCCGGCGCCGCCGGCCCCAACCGGCGCCCCACGGTGACGCACCTGTTCAACGGCATGCCGCCGCTGCACCACCGTGAGCCCGGCCCGGCCGGAGCCTGCCTCCGTGCGGCCGCGGCGGGAGAGGCCGTGGTGGAACTGATCGGCGACGGAGTCCATCTGGACGCCGCCATGGTCGGTACCGTCTTCGCCCTGGCCGGGGCAGCGAACGTGGCCCTGGTCAGCGATTCGATGGCGGCGGCGGGCCTGGGCGACGGCAGCTACCTGCTGGGTTCCTCCCGGGTCCGGGTCAGCGGCGGCCGGGCCGTGCTGTCCGAGGGCGGCTCACTGGCCGGCGGCACGTCCGGCGTGCTGGACGGGGTACGCACCGCGGTGTCGGCGGGCGTGCCGCTGGGCGACGCCGTCCTCGCCGCGTCGGCGGTCCCGGCCGGGGTGCTGCGGCTCGACGGGATGCTCGGCGCCCTGCGGGCCGGCCTGCGGGCGGACGTGGTGGCGGTCGACGGCGGACTCGACCTGCTGTCCGTGGTCCGCGCAGGAACGGTGCAGGACTGAGCGCGGGGCAAAGCCTACGCCCCCGACCCGCAAAAGACGAAAGAAAAAATGTCGAAATCCGTTGACCGGCGACTTTTTCGTATGTAAGGCTATAGCCAGTCTTTGTGTAGGTGTTTTGCATGCTCGCAAGACGGTTGCGAGCGTGAAGCTCCTCAAGGAACTGCCGTCCGGTTTAACCCCGGCAAGGAATTGGGTCTTCCCGCCTCGGTAACGGTAAGGGCGCCCCGCGCGCGGCCCGCCATAACAGTGGCGGGTGCAGTTTCTTTCCTTAGGAGATTCACATGGCACAGGGAACCGTGAAATGGTTCAACGCCGAAAAGGGTTTCGGCTTCATTACCCCCGACGATTCCGACGGCGACGTCTTCGTCCACTACTCCGAGATCCAGTCCAATGGATTCAAGACCCTCGATGAGAACCAGCGCGTCGAGTTCGAGATCGGCCAGGGCGCCAAGGGCCCGCAGGCCACCGGCGTCACCGCCCTCTGATCCAACCGCCTGCCCCGGCTGACGGCGCGGGCACGGGAACGGCTTCCTCCCCGGAGGAAGCCGTTCCTGCGTTAACAGGCTGCTCGGGAGTGTGCCCCTGCCGGGGGGGAACCTAGGCCCTCCGGCGCACCGCCCTGGCGCCCAGGCCCCGCAGGTTCTCCATGAAGCGCTCGTAGCCCCGGTCAATGTGGTCCACTCCGCGGACCTCCGTGGTGCCCTCCGCCGCGAGGCCCGCGATGACCAGCGCGGCCCCGGCCCTGATGTCGTTCGCGACCACGGGGGCTCCCGAGAGCCGGGGCACACCCTGGACGAGGGCGTGATGGCCGTCCAGCCGCACCACCGCGCCCAGCCGGGCGAGTTCGGACGTGAAGCCCCAGCGCGCCTCGAACACGTTTTCCGTGACCATGCCGGAACCGCTGGACACGGCGTTCAGGGCCACCACGAAGGGCTGCAGGTCCGTCGGGAAACCCGGGTACGGCAGGGTCGAGACATTGATGGGTTCGGGCCGCTCCGGCCCCTTGACGGTGAATCCGTCAGTGTCGACGGTGACGGCGCAGCCGGCCTGGACCAGCTTGTCGAGCACCACGGTCAGCGCGGACGCGTCCGCGTCCTGGATGGTGATGGTCCCGCCCGTGACGGCGGCGGCGAAGGCCCAGGTGCCGGCCACGATCCGGTCGGGCACCACCCGGTGGGTGACCGGGCGAAGGCTCGGCACACCGTTGATGACCAGGGTGGTGGTGCCCACTCCGCTGATGTCCGCGCCCATGTCGATGAGCATTTCGGCGATATCCGTGATCTCCGGCTCCCGGGCCGCGTTGTCCAGCACGGTCCGGCCTTCGGCCAGGGTGGCGGCCATCATAAGGTTCTCGGTGGCACCCACCGAGGGAAAGTCGAGGATGTGCCGCGCCCCGCGCAGCCCTTCGGGGACGCTGGCGATCAGGTAGCCGTGATCGATGCTGATCTCGGCGCCCATCAGCTCCAGGCCGGCCCGGTGCATGTCGAGTCCGCGGGAGCCGATGGCGTCTCCGCCCGGAAGGGCGACCTCGGCCCGGCGGCAGCGGGCCACCAGGGGCCCGAGCACGCTGATGGAGGCCCGCATCGCGCGGACCAGGTCGTAATCCGCCTGATGCCCGGGCGTCCGCGGCACGTCGATCCGCACGCTGGCTGCCTCGACGTCGTAGTCCACGGCGCAGCCCAGCCGGCGCAGCAGCTCGGCCATGATCCAGACATCCTGGATGTTCGGCACGTTGGTGATGGTGGATTCGCCCTCGGCCAGCAGGGTGGCGGCCATCAGCTTCAGGACGCTGTTCTTGGCCCCGGGGACCCGGACGGTGCCGTTGAGCGTGGAGGGGCCGGTGACTGCTATGACGTCTTCCATGTCCTCCATCCTAGGGGGACGGCGGCATGGGAAAGGATCGGGTCAGCGCCAGGTGCCGATGCCGATCACGGGACCGGCCTCCAGCCAGGAGGACAGCCCGGTGTAGACCTCGTAGCGCATCGCCATCTGCAGCGGCTCGCCCTCGTAGCGCAGGTTGACGACGACGGCGCCGGGCTGGATCCGGGCCCGTTCGGCCTCGCTGGGCTGGCGCCAGCCGTCGATCTCCAGCGAGCTGCGCAGGAAGCGGTACCGCGGGATGGGGCTCAGGGAGACCAGCCGGAGCCATTCCAGCCGGGTGTCCGTATAGCGGCACACCCCCATCCGCCACCCGCCGGGCGGGAGGCAGATGGAGGCGTCAAATGTGCCAAGGGTGCGCCGCAGCTGCGTGCGGCGCACCCAAAACAGCACTACGGCCAGAACCAGGAGGCCCAGCAGGCCCGCCAGGGCAATGAACACATAGAAGCTGCTCATTGCGTCTGGTCAGCGGTTCCCGGAGGTTGCGGACTCGTTGACCTTCGCGTTGTCGGCCACGATGACCACGCGGTTGCTGTCGACGGAGAAGAATCCCCCGTCGACGGACACCTCGATGCGCTTACCGTCCACCGGGTCGATGGCCAGCTCGCCGGCGGCCAGGATCGCGAGCAGCGGGGTGTGGCCCGGCATGATGCCGATGTCACCCTCCGTGGTGCGCGCCTTGACCAGGCGGGCCGGGCCGGACCACACGAAGTGGTCCGCCGCGACGATCTCGACTTCGAGTTCAGCAGTGTCGGCCATGGGGCTTACTTCCCGGTCTGCTCTTGGATCTTCGCCCACTGACGCTCGACGTCGTCCATGCCGCCGACGTTGAAGAACGCCTGCTCGGCAATGTGGTCAACGTCGCCGTCGCAGATCGCCTTGAAGCCCTCGATGGTGTCCTTGATGGACACGGTCGAGCCCTCGACGCCGGTGAACTGCTTGGCGGTGTAGGTGTTCTGCGACAGGAACTGCTGGATGCGGCGGGCGCGGGCCACGACGATCTTGTCCTCTTCGGAGAGCTCGTCGACGCCGAGGATCGCGATGATGTCCTGCAGTTCCTTGTTCTTCTGCAGGATCTGCTTCACGCGGATCGCGGTGTCGTAGTGCTCCTGGCCCACGTACTGGGGGTCGAGGATGCGCGACGTGGAGGTCAGCGGATCCACGGCCGGGTACAGGCCGCGCGAGGCGATCTCGCGGGAGAGCTCGGTGGTCGCGTCCAGGTGGGCGAAGGTGGTCGCCGGTGCCGGGTCGGTGTAGTCATCGGCCGGGACGTAGATCGCCTGCATGGAGGTGATCGAGTGGCCCTTGGTCGAGGTGATGCGCTCCTGCAGCAGGCCCATCTCGTCAGCCAGGTTGGGCTGGTAGCCCACGGCGGACGGCATGCGGCCCAGCAGGGTCGACACCTCGGAACCGGCCTGGGTGAACCGGAAGATGTTGTCGATGAACAGCAGCACGTCCTGGTTCTGCACATCGCGGAAGTACTCCGCCATGGTCAGGCCGGTCAGGGCCACGCGCAGGCGCGTTCCCGGCGGCTCATCCATCTGGCCGAACACAAGGGCGGTGTCCTTCAGGACGCCGGCCTCTTCCATTTCCACCCAGAGGTCGTTGCCCTCGCGCGTCCGCTCGCCGACGCCGGCGAACACGGAGGTGCCGCCGAAGTTGCGGGCCACACGGGTGATCATTTCCTGGATCAGCACGGTCTTGCCGACGCCGGCGCCGCCGAACAGGCCGATCTTGCCGCCCTTGATGTACGGGGTCAGCAGGTCGATGACCTTGATGCCGGTCTCCAGCATCTCGGTGGAGCCTTCGAGGTCCGCGAAGTTCGGAGCCTTGCGGTGGATCGGCCAGCGCTCGTTGATCTCGAGCTTGTCCTCGGTGACGTCCAGCGGCTTGCCGAGGACGTTGAAGATGTGGCCCTTGACGCCGTCGCCGACCGGAACGGTGATCGGTGCACCGGTGTCGGTCACGGCCGCGCCGCGGACCAGGCCGTCGGTGGCCTGCAGCGAGATGGCACGCACGAGGTTGTCGCCCAGGTGCTGCGAGGTCTCGAAGGTGATGGTCTTGGTCTCACCGTTGAGCGTCAGCTCGGTGGTCAGCGCATTGTAGATTTCGGGGATTGCGTCAGCCGGGAATTCGACGTCGACAACCGGGCCAATGACACGGGCGATACGGCCGGTGGCACCCGAAGCCGCGGAGGTCGCTCCGTGCTCGACAGTCTGGGCAGTCATCTCTCTCACTTCACTCAGTAGATGGCGTGTGGGCTAAGTTCTTGAGGCTCGTACGGCTAGGACGCCAGGGCGTCCGCTCCGGCCACGATCTCGGAAAGCTCCTGGGTGATCTCCGCCTGGCGGGCGTTGTTCCGGAGCCTGGTGTACTTCTTGATCAGGTCGTTGGCGTTGTCGCCGGCGGCCTTCATGGCGCGCTGGCGGGCAGCCAGTTCGGAGGCGGCAGCCTGCAGCATGGCTGCGAAGATACGGGACTCGATGTACCGCGGCAGCAGTGCGTCAAGCACCTGCTCAGGGTCCGGCTCGTACTCGTACAGCGGCAGCAGCTCACCCTCGGTGGGTGCCTGCTCCTCCTCAACGACCTCCAGGGGCAGCAGGCGGATGACCGCCGGCTCCTGGACGACCATCGACTTGAAGCGCGTGAAGACGATATGGATCTCGTCGACGCCGCCGTCCTCGTAAGGCGTGTTGAAGGCCTCCAGGAGGGCCGCGCCGATTTCGCGGGCCGTCTCGAACTCCGGGGCATCGGTGCCGCCGGTCCAGACCTTGACGGCTTCGCGTCCGCGGAAGTCGTAGTAGGCCTGCGCCTTGCGTCCCACGAGGTAGGGGCGGACTTCCTTGCCCTCTTCGTGCAGCAGCTCAATCAGGGACTCGCTCTGCTTGAGCACGCCGGCCGAGTAGGAACCGGCCAGGCCGCGGTCGGAGGTCAGGATCAGCACTGCTGAGCGTCGGATCTGCTCCGGCTCGGTGGTCAGCGGGTGGTCGATCTCCGACTGGGACGCCACAGCAGAAACGGCACGGGTGATCGCGTTGGAATACGGCAGGGACGCAGCCACTCGGTTGCGTGCCTTTCCAATGCGAGAGGCAGCAATCAGCTCCATCGCCTTGAAGATCTTCTGCATCGACGTGGTCGAGGCGATCTTCTGGCGGTAGACCCGAATTTGGGCTCCCATACTTTTCCTTTCGGTTCCCGGCCCTTCGGCCGGGGGCTACGTGGCTTTGGCGAGGGCTCCGCGGCCGGGGACTGCCCGGCCGCGGAGCTCCAAAGCCGCTAGCGCTTCTGCTTGACGATCTTTTCCTGGTCGACGGCTTCCTCGTCCAGCGCGGAGTACTCCTCGTGACCGGCGGCAACCATGCGGTTGTCGCCTTCACCGAAGAAGCCCGGCTTGAAGTTCTCGACGAGCCGCTGCATCTCCTCGACCGTGCTGTCCTCCAGCTTGCCGGTCTCGGCAAGGACCGTCAGGACCTTCGAGGTGTGGCGTACGTGGTCCAGGAACTCGGACTCGAAGCGCTGCACGTCCTCGACCGGGACGTCGTCCAGGTGGCCGTTGGTGCCGAGCCAGATGGACACAACCTGGTCCTCGACCGGGAACGGTGCGTACTGGCCCTGCTTCAGCAGCTCCATCAGGCGGGCGCCGCGGGTCAGCTGCTGCCGGGAGGCGGCATCCAGGTCCGAGGCGAACATGGCGAAGGCCTGCATGTCGCGGTACTGCGCCAGCTCCAGCTTCAAGGTGCCGGAGACCTTCTTCATGGCCTTCTGCTGAGCGGCGCCGCCGACGCGGGACACCGAGATGCCGACGTCGACCGCGGGGCGCTGGTTGGCGTTGAAGAGGTCCGACTGCAGGAAGATCTGGCCGTCGGTGATGGAGATGACGTTGGTCGGGATGTAGGCCGAGACGTCGTTCGCCTTGGTTTCGATGATCGGCAGGCCGGTCATCGAGCCGGCACCCAGCTCGTCGGAGAGCTTGGCGCAGCGCTCCAGCAGGCGGGAGTGCAGGTAGAAGACGTCGCCCGGGTAGGCTTCGCGTCCCGGCGGGCGGCGCAGCAGCAGCGACACGGCGCGGTAGGCTTCGGCCTGCTTCGAGAGGTCATCGAAGATGATCAGGACGTGCTTGCCGCCGTACATCCAGTGCTGGCCGATGGCCGAGCCGGCGTAGGGCGCCAGGTACTTGAAGCCGGCCGGGTCGGACGCCGGGGAGGCGACGATGGTGGTGTACTCCATCGCGCCCTGGTCCTCGAGCGTGCGCTTGATCTCGGCGATGGTGGAAGCCTTCTGGCCGATCGCGACGTAGATGCAGCGGACCTGCTTCGTGACGTCGCCGGACTCCCAGTTGGCCTTCTGGTTCAGGATGGTGTCGACCGCGATGGCGGTCTTGCCGGTCTTGCGGTCACCAATGATCAGCTGGCGCTGGCCGCGGCCGATCGGGATCATGGCGTCAATGGCCTTGAGGCCGGTCTGCAGCGGCTCGTGCACCGACTTACGCTGGGTCACGCCCGGAGCCTGCAGCTCCAGTGCGCGGCGGGCCTCCGCCTCGATCGGTCCCATGTCGTCCAGCGGCTCGCCCAGCGGGTCCACCACGCGGCCGAGGAAGGCGTCGCCGACCGGCACGGACAGCACCTCGCCGGTGCGGTGCACTTCCTGGCCTTCTTCGATGCCGGTGAAGTCACCGAGGACAACGACACCGATTTCACGGGTGTCAAGGTTCTGGGCCAGGCCCAGGGTGCCGTCCTTGAACCGAAGAAGCTCATTCGCCATGACGGAGGGCAGGCCCTCCACACGGGCGATGCCGTCGCTGGCGGTGGTGACTCGGCCAACCTCAACGCGATCGGCGCTTCCGGGTTCGTAGGACGCCGCGAATTCGTTCAACGCATTACGGACGTCGTCGGCGTTGATGGTCAATTCGGCCATCTGCAGTCCCTGCTCTCCTATGTTGTGATCATCGGATGAACGCCGATGACCGGGATTAATTCTCAAAACGTGCTCGTGGAACGGGCCGTTCGGCCAGCTCCTAGACGGCGAGCTTCCGTCGAAGTTCGGAAAGTCGGGAGACGACCGATGAGTCGAGCACCTCGTCTCCCACTGTAATCCGGACCCCGCCGATCAAGGAGGGGTCCACCTCGGCGTTGATCTTCAGCTCACGGCCGTAGAGCGCGTCCAGCGATGCCTGCAGGCGGGTCCGCTGCTCGGCCGTCAGGGGCCGTGCGGAGCGGACTTCCGCGATCCACCGACGCTGGCGTGCGGACACCAGCTCCAGGAAGCGCGAGATCACACCGGTGGGGCGAAGGCCGCGCGGATGCGCAACCGCCTGCCGGATGAGCACCAGGGCCTCGGGACCGGCGCCGGGCACCAGCCGTTCGGCCAGCGCCGTGCGGGCGTCCGCCGGAGCCTGCGGGTCGGAAAGCGCCCGCTGGACCTCGTGGCTGGAGGCAACTGCCCGGTTGAACCGGAACAGGTCGTCCTCCAGCGCGTCCAGCCCGGCGCTTCCCGGACCGCGGTTCTCAGCCACGGCGGAGACCACGGTCGCCGCCAGGAGCTCGAGCGCGTCGCCGATGTCGCGCGGATCGCGCCACCGGGAAGCAGCAAGTCCCGTGGCAATGGTCTCCGCCTCAGGCGAGACCTTGCCGGCGAACAGGTTCGAAACCAGCGCCGCCTTCTCGGAACCCTCGCGGGTCGGATCGGTCAGTGCGCGGCGAACCCCGGCACCGGCGTCGAGGACGCCGACGATTCCAAAGAGTTCCTCAGCCAGCGACAGAGTCGCATGCGGGAGGTACTTCTCCAGCTGCTCCTGCGCCGCTGTCAGCGACTCGCTCGATACACCTGCCATTACCTAGCTGCACCTGCATTCTCTTTGTCGAGGTCCGCGAGGAAGCGGTCCACCACGCGGGCCGACCGTGCGTCGTCCTCGAGTGCTTCACCGATGATGCGCCCGGCCAGCTCAGTGGCCAGCGTGCCGACCTCGGCACGCAGCGACGTGACGGCCGCCTGGCGTTCCGCGGCGATCTGCACCTGGGCCTGTTCGGTGATCCGGGCGGACTCCGCAGCAGCCTTCGCCTTGAGGTCGGCCAGGATCTGCGCACCTTCGGCACGGGCCTGTTCGCGGATCTGGTTGGCTTCGGTGCGGGCGTCGTTCAGCTGCGCCTTGTATTCCTCAAGGGCAGCGCTGGCCTCTGCCTGCGCCTTTTCGGCCTTCTCGATGTTGCCTTCGATGGCGGCTGCGCGCTCGGCGTACACCTTCTCGAATGCGGGAACCACGAACTTCACGACGATGAACATCAGAATCGCAAAGCTGATGCCCGTCACCAGGATTTCCCAAACATTGGGAATCAGGGGGTTGGCGCCTTCAGCGGCAGCCCGGATAGCTACCTGATCCACTATTCACCCGTCCTATCTGGTTGGTTGGTCGGTTGGCTGGGGTTAGCCAACAATGAACGCGAGAACCAGACCAAGGATAGCGAGGGCTTCGGTCAGGGCCAGGCCGAGGAAGGCGATGGGCTGAAGGACGCGCTGGGCTTCCGGCTGGCGGGCCACGCCGGAGATGTAGGCAAAGAACACCAGGCCGACGCCGATGGCGCCGCCGATGGCGGAGAGGCCGTAACCGATGGCGTTGAGGCTACCCGTGATTTCCATTTCTTATTTTTCCTTTCAAGATGCCCGAAGGCAGGTTGAGGTTGCTTGGGGGTTCCCTTTGGGGGGAAGTCTTAGTGTTCGTCCGCCAGTGCGCCCTGGATGTAGATCGCGGTCAGCAGGACGAAGACGTAGGCCTGCAGGACCATGATCAGGGCCTCGAGCATGTACATGGCGATGCCGCCGACGAGGACCAGGATGGAGGCGCCCTGCAGCAGGATGTTGTCCTGCAGCACGAGCAGGTACTCAATGCCGGAACCGGCGAGCATGACGATCAGGTGGCCGGACATCATGGTCGCGAACAGACGCAGGCTGTGCGTCATCGGGCGGACCACGAAGTTGGAGATGATCTCGATCGGCACCAGGACGGGAAGGATGTACCACGGCACGCCGGAGGGCACGACGGCCATCTTGAAGTAGCGGATGCCGTGCTTCTTGATTCCGACGCCGATCCAGGTCACGTAGACGATCAGCGCGAGCAGGTACGCGCCGCCGGGGTGCGAGAAGCTCGGCAGCTGAATGAACGGAATCGCACCGTAGATGTTGTTGACCAGGATGAAGAAGAAAAGCGCGAAGAGGAACGGCACGAACTTGAGGAAGTCGCGCTCACCGATCACGTCGCGGGCGATGCCGTTGCGGACAAAGCCGTAAGCCGACTCGCCCAGGAACTGCAGCCGGCCGGGAACCAGGGTTCCGCGCCGGGAGGCGGCGATGAAGAACCAGGCGATGATGCCCACCGACAGCAGGACGAGGATCATCTGCTTCCCGATGCCGTCGCCGTACTCCGCGCCCCAAGGCCAAACTTCAGGGAGGTGCATTTCATCAATTGCCGGCGGAACGAATCCGTCCTCAGTGGTCGCCGGGAGCGCAAGCGCGATCAACGCGTTTCCTCTCTGCTGTGTACTTCATCGGGCATATGTATCGGGGCAGATCTGTGTGCCCTTGGAAAAAGCTGTGGCATTACTGCTCGGTCTCCCGGTTCCTGGCCTCTGTGCCGCCGGGAGTTGAGTCAACGGGACGGGTCAGCCCGTGTGCGTAGGCGAGGTAGAAACCAGCGGCACCGCCGAAGAGCATTCCTACGAGCACCAGCCATCGCATATCGAACAGATTGTCCAGAAGTAACCCTATCAAACCCCAGGCGACGATCCCGCCAACGATGTAACTGAAAACGCGCATGCCGGCGTCGTAGCCGGCCCCGCCGTTGTTCTCCTGCATATCAGGCTTCCCTCCCGCTGCCGGGGCCCGCCGCAGCGTCCACGGCTTCGTCATAAAGCAGGAAACGCACGCGTGAGAAGGTGCGGATTTCCCCTGCCTGCCAGGCCACGGTCGCAGCCACCGCGGAGGCCAGGAACCAGCCGGACTCCAGCCACTGCGGACGGCCGAGGAACAGCAGGGCGGCCGCAAACAGGACCACCTTGATGCCGTAGACCACCACGAACATGGCCATCGTGCCGCCCGGATTACTGCGGCCCACGATGTGCCCGACCAGCAGGCTCAGTGCGAAGAACGCCACGATCAGGACCCAGGCGAAGGCGACGCTGCCCAGGCCGGCAACGCCCGCGAAGGCGAGGCCGGCGACGGCGCACGCCGCTCCGGCGGCGCCGGACCAGGCCAGGGCCGCCTTCAGGACCTTCAGCCACGGGGAACGTTCCTCCCCGGAGGCGGCAAGGAAGCCGGCGGCCGGGGCGCCGTCTGCGGTGCTCATGGCGAAGGGGTCATCCTTGCTGTGGTCGAACTGCGGAAAAAGTCGGGGCCGGCTGCAGCCCCTCAGGAATTCTACCGCACATAGAAGTCCGCTCCGGTCAGGCGTTCGCCCGGGCGGCGAAGATCCGCGGGGAGGCCAGATAGAAGGCGGTTACGGCTGCAGCAAAGACCGTTCCCGCCGCAGTCACGCCCAGGGACGCACCCGCCGTCACCAAGCCGGTGGAGCCCACCAGCAGGGTGCAGGCGGTGACGACGCCGGTCGCCTGCAGGTGGCTCAGGCCCGCGTCGGTCAGCCGCTGGTAGACGTGCTCGCGGTGGGCGGCGTACCACCGCTCCCCCCGCCGGACCCTCGAGAGCAGCGTGGTGAAGGTGTCGGCCAGGTAGATCACGACGGGAAAGAGCAGGTATTCCACGTAGATGCCGGCCAGGAAGGCGGCGACGGCCATCCCCGCGATCGAGGCGCCCAGCAGATAGCTGCCGACGTCGCCCAGGAAGACGGATCCGCGCCCCAGGTTCCACGGCAGGAAGGCGGCGAAGGCCGCCGCGACGACCACGCCGGCAGCCGTCAGCCACAGATGCCCGGTCAGCACGCCGCTGACGGCGTACAGCCCGCCCACCACGACGGCGTGCAGGCCGGAAACCCCGTTGATGCCGTCCATGAAGTTCGCAACGTTGATGTACCCGGCGATCGCCAGCATCCCGGCCGGGGCCCACCACCAGCTCTGGTCCATGGTCTGGATGAGCGCCGCGGTGCCGGCCAGACCGATGCCCAGCTGCAGCCCGGCGCGGGCGCGGACGGAGAGTCCGCGCCAGTCCTCCACCCAGCCCAGGAGCGCGGCCAGGAAGAGCATCCCGGCAAGGATCAGGATGATGGAGCGGTCCACGGCGACGTAGCCGGTGAGCAGCACGGCGGCCAGGCCGACGAGCACGCCCGCGGCCACCGTGGCGCCGACGCCGCGGATCACCGCCCGGGTATGGGAGGAGCGTTCATTGGGCACGTCGATCACGCCCAGGCGGCGCAGCAGAGGTATGAAGGCGAACGGCAGGAGCAGGCTGACCAGGAAGGCAGCGGCGGCCGAAGCAGCCAGGAGCATCAGCCGATCCGCCGTTCCGGCAGGTCCGCCGACGGGTCGGCGCGGCGCGCGGCACCCGAATCGAGGGAACGTACCGTGGCGGCGCCGGTGCCCGGCTGCCCGGCCTCGGGGCCGAGGCCGCAGCGCTCCAGCCACTCGTCCATCTCCAGTTCCGCCGGGTCCAGGCTCTGGACCCGCGCGTGGGAGACCTTGGGATGGAAGGGCCGTGAATCGTCCTCGCCGGTTCCGACCAGGACCTCGTGCATCTTCTCGCCCTTGCGCAGGCCGGTGAAGACGATCTCGATGTCCTTGCCGGACATGGCGATCATCCGGCGTGCGACGTCGAGGATGCGCACCGGCTCGCCCATGTCGAGGATCAGGACCTCTCCCCCGCGGCCGATCGCACCGGCCTGGATGACCAGCTGGCAGGCCTCGGGGATGGTCATGAAGAACCGGGTGACCTCGGGGTCGGTAACCGTGACCGGGCCGCCCTGGCGGATCTGTTCGGTGAACAGCGGCAGCATGGAACCGCGGCTGCCGATCACGTTGCCGAACCGGACGGAGACGTACCGCTCGCCGGTGTGTCCGGCCATCCATGCGGTGAGCTTTTCCGCGACCCGCTTGCTGTGGCCCAGCACTGTGGTCGGGTTCGCCGCCTTGTCGGTGGAGATGTTCACGAAGTGCCGGACGCCGGCCTTCTCCGCGGCGCGCAGCACGTTGGCCGTGCCCAGGACGTTGGTCTTCCACGCCTCCTGCGGGTACTGCTCCAGCAGGGAGACGTGCTTCAGCGCCGCTGCGTGGAAGACCACTTCGGGCCTGCGTTCGCGGAAGATGCGTTCCAGGGCGGCGGCGTCACGGATATCCGCCAGCACGGTGTCGCGGCCGTTGAGCAGGCCGCGGCCGGTGATGGAGAGCTGGGTCAGCTGCAGGCCGGTCTCGTCGCGGTCCACCATGATCAGCTCGGCCGGATCGAACCCGGTGAGCTGCCGGCACAGCTCGGAGCCGATGGAGCCGCCGGCTCCGGTGACCAGGACGCGCCGGCCGGAAACGTAGCCGGCCACCTCGTCGACATGGATGTCCACCGGGCGGCGGCCGATCAGGTCCTCAACGGCCACCTCCCGGAAGTCCGTGAGCCCTGCCGCCGTTCCCTTCGCCAGCATGTCGCGCAGGGGCGGCAGCACGAGGACCCGGACGCCGAGGCCTTCGGTGCGGTCGGTGACCTCGCGGACCAGGCGGGCGTCGGCGTCGCCGATGGCGATGATCACCACGGTGGCCCGGGTGCGGGCAACGAGCTCGGGCAGGTCCCCGAGGCGCCCCAGCACGGGGACGGTGGACAGGCGCAGGTGCTTCTTGGCCGGATCGTCGTCGATCAGCCCGACGGGATAGTACGGAGAGGACGGGTCCTTCATCATCCGGGTGACCAGGGAGCCGCCGAGGAAGCCGGCCCCGTAGATCAGGGCCCGGTGGGCCTCGTCCCCCGGGCGGACCCGGCTCTCGACGTACATGCGCTTCAGGTAGCGGATCGCGGCCATGAACAGGCAGGCGAAGGGGAAGGCGATGATGCCGGTGCTGCGCGGAATGTCGATGACCAGGCCGAACAGGACGCTGACCAGCACGAGGATCGAGGAGACCACCAGGGTCACGACGGCGAGCAGGCGCATCTCGTGGAAGCTGCCGAAGCTGTAGCGGCCCCGGTAGAGCGCGAACGACCAGCCCACACCCAGCTGGGTCAGCACGGCCACGGCGCAGAACACCGCCAGTCCGCCAAGGCTGATCTGCTCGACGGTCAGCTCGTAGCGCAGCACCAGGGCCAGCACGATGGCCACGATCCAGGCCAGGGAATCCAGGGCGTACTGGGACCAGAGCCACAGCGCGGGCTTGTCCCCGCCGTGTGCTGCCGACTGCTCCGTGCGTGATTGCGTCATGTTCCTCAAACGGCTGTAGGTCCCGGCTCCGTACCCGATCCGCTGCCCGATATGGTGCCCGTTCTGGTGTCAGGGCCCGGCCGGTGCGCCCGGGCTCCGGAGCCAACGTGTAATAGAGTGGACTCCAACCAGAATACTAACCGCATCCCCGCGCGCACCGGCTCAGCGCCGTTGCCCGGACGCGGCCGCGAAAGGATCAATGTGGCTGACTCCGTGGCCGTTGCAGCGGTGACCTTCGACCGTCCGGACGACGTCCGGACCCTGCTCAAGGCCCTCGCCGCGCAGACCGTTCCCCTCCAGACCGTCGCCCTCGTCGATTCGGGCAGCCGCGACGTCGCCGACATCGCCGCCGAGGCCGGCGGCCTGGTCAGCTATGTCCGTTCGAAGACGAACCTGGGCGGCGCCGGCGGCTTTTCCCTGGCCATCCTCACCGCGCTGGCCTCCGGCGCCGAGTGGATCTGGATCATGGACGACGACGCCCACCCCGAGGATCCCCATGTGCTGGCCGTGCTGCTTGAGGCCGCCCGGGAACGGAACCTCGACGTCGTGCTTCCCCTGGTGGTCGCTCCCGGCCGCCCCGACACCCTGTCCTTCCACTTCCGCATCGACGGGCGGCTCACGCATGATCGGGCCGAGGTCGAACGGCAGGGGTTCCTGCCCGGCATCGGGCATTTCTTCAACGGGGCCCTGATCCGCAGCGAGGTGTTCTTCAAGGTCGGCCTGCCGGACCTGCGCCTGTTCATCCGCGGCGACGAGACGGACTTCATGCTGCGGCTGCGGCGCGCCGGCGTCCCCTTCGGCACGGTGACCACCGCCGCCCTCAGCCATCCGGCCGCCTGGGCCGAGGTGCAGGAGGTCTTCGGCGAACGCTGGCACGTGCTGGTGCCCGAGAGCGCCTTCAAGCAGTTCTACTACTACCGCAACCGGGGCGAACTGACCCGCCGGTACCGCCGGGTGCGTTCGCTGGTCGCCGACGTCGTCGGCTACCCGGTGTACTTTGCCCGCCGCCGCGACCTGCGGGGTTTCGCCGCCTGGCTGAAGGCCTACGGCGCCGGCCTGCGGGGCCGCCGCTTCGGGGCGCCGTCGGAGCTGGGTTTCTAGGGCGCGCCATGGCCTCCGCCGATTACGCCGATACCGCGGCCGCCCCCGCCGTCACGATCGTCATTGCCACGTACAACCGCGCCGACTACCTGGCGGGGCTGCTGGCGACGGTTGCAGCACTCGATCCCGCGCCCGAACGGGTGGTGGTGGTGGACAACGCGTCCACCGACAACACAAGCGCCGTGATCGACGCCGCGCGCACCGGCCTGGCGGTGCCGCTCGACGTCGTGCGCCTTGACGTCAACACCGGCGGTGCGGGCGGTTTCGCCGCCGGCGCCGCGCAGGCGCTGGCCGCCGGCGCACAGTGGCTGTGGCTGATGGACGACGATGTCGAAATCCTTCCCGGAGCGCTGGCCGCGCTGGGCAAGTGGACCGGCTCCGCCGACTGCATCCACGGCCGCCGGCTCGACGACGCCGGCAAGCCGTTCTTCTGGCAGCACCGGTTCGTGCCCGCCCTGGGCATCCACTATCCCGTCCCCGGCAACGTGTTCCGTGACAGCCCCGTCTTCCGCACCAATGTGGGCTGCTTCGAGGGCATGCTGATCAGCGCCGGGCTGGTGCGTGAGATCGGGCTGCCCGATGCGCGGTTCTTCATCAACGGCGACGACACCATCTACGGCTGGCTCGCCTCCCGCCGCCACGAGGTCCTCTACGTCAACGATTTCGTGCTGCGCAAGGTGCGGCCGCAGCGCAGCATCGACCTGGGCATCCGGCACCTGAACGATTCCAGCGACCTGAGCCGGTTCTGCATGATGCGCAACCGCGGCTACATGGCGCGGTACCTGCAGGAGCACGGGGTGTTCAGCCCTGCAGGCTTTGCCCTCGGCACGGCCCTGACGGCGGCGAAGGAAGTCCTCCGCCTGGTGGCCGTGGAGCACCGGGTCGGCGGAACGGCCGCGCTGCTGCGCGGCTGGCGCGAAGCCCGGCGCATCCTGCGCGATGACTCCTGGCGGCCCATGCCGCCGCTGGCCGAATCCCTCCCCCCGTCCCCCGTGGAAAGCGGTTCATGAGTTCCGGTACCTCCCTGCCCCGCCCCTCCGGTTCCCCGTCCCCCGGGCCCGACCCCGCCCGCCGGCCGGTCATCGTGCTCCTGGGCGCCGGCGGCTTTGTCGGCGGCGCGGTCCGCGCGGTGCTGGAGGAAACCGGGGTCGAGGTGCGCGCCGTGGCCGCGCCGCGGCTGGAGGCCGCCGCGTCCCGCGGTGCGGACCTGGCTGCGGAAGCCGCCCGCCTGGATGCCGAGCGGGCACGCCTGGCCCGCACCTTCCTGGGCGCCGACGCCGTGATCAACGCCGCCGGGCTGGCGGTGCCAGACGCGGCCGACTCCCCCGCCCTGCGCGGAGCCAACGCCCTGCTGCCGGTGCTGGCGGCAGACGCCGCGGAGGCCGCCGGGGTCCGGCGCTTCGTGCACCTGAGCAGCGCGGCGGTCCAGGGCCACCGGCCGTTCCTTGACGAGAGCGGCCAGGTGGAACCGTTCTCGCCCTATTCGCGCTCCAAGGCGCTGGGGGAACAGGCCCTGGCGGCCCGTCCCGCCGGCTCCTGCTCCGTGGTGACCATCCGTGCGACGTCGGTGCAGGGTCCCGGCCGGCCGACGACGGAACGCCTGGCCAGGCTGGCCGGTTCGCCGCTGGCCTCCGTTGCGGCGCCGGGAACCGCGCCCACGCCGGTCAGCTCGGTGGATGCCCTGGCCCGTTTCGTGCAGCTGGTGGCGATGCATCCGGGCGAGGTTCCGGCCGTGGTCCTGCAGCCGTGGGAGCAGGCGTCGGTATCCGACGTGCTGCAGGCTGCGGGCGGACGCCGTCCGCTGCACCTGCCGGCATGGCTGTGCCGGCTGGTGCTGCGTGTGGGCTACCGGGTCTCGTCGCTTGCCTCCGAACGCCTGCACGGACCGCTCCGGCGGGTGGAGCTGATGTGGTTCGGCCAGCGCCAGGAGCCGGGGTGGGCGGAACGGACGGGCAACGTTCCTGCCCCCTCCGTCCACGCCGTCCTGCGGCGCGCCGGCGCCGGCCGGGCAAAGCGTGCCGGGGCTACCCGGCGGCCTGCTCCCCGGCGGCATTCGAACCGCTGACCCCGCCGGGCTCCTCGCCCAGGTCCAGCACGTCCGGAACCACTGAGCGCAGCCGTTCGATATCGACGGCGCCCCGGCGGACCACCCGCAGCGGCACGGAGGTGGCGTCAACGATGGTGGAGGCCAGCGCGGGCCCGGATGCACCCGTGCGTTCACCGGCTTCCAGGTAGACCTCGACGGCCTCCCCCAGCTGTTCGCGGGCCGCGGCGGCGCTGGCTGCAGCCGGCGAGCCGGTCCGGTTGGCCGAGGAGACCGCCAGCGGGCCGGTGAGGGCCAGCAGCTCCAGCGCAGTGGGATCGTCCGGCATCCGCAGCGCGACCGTGCCGCGGGTGTCGCCGAGGTCCCAGGTCAGGGAGGGCTGGGCGTGGAGGATCAGCGTCAGGCCTCCCGGCCAGAAGGCCTCGGCCAGGGCGCGGGCCTGCTCGGGGATGTCGACCGCCAGCCCGTCCATTGTCTGCACCCGGGGAATCAGCACGGGCGGAGGCATGCTCCGGCCGCGGCCCTTGGCGGCCAGCAGCGTGGCGACGGCCTGCGCGGAGAACGCGTCGGCGCCGATGCCGTAGACGGTGTCGGTGGGCAGGACCACGCACTGCCGCGCGGCGATGGCCTGCTGCGCCCGGGCCAGGCCTTCGCTGAGCAGGGCGGGATCAGTGCAGTCGAAAGTGCTTGTCACGTTGCTTATTCTTTCACAGCGGAGGTTGCCCGGGGCCGGCCGTTGAGGTCCTCGTGGCCTCGGACCTCGAGCCAGGATCCGGCGTTTTCGAGGTGCCGGGCCAGCGCCTGCGCCTGGACCTCGGCGTGTTCCATGACGAAGAAGCCGCCGCTTGTCAGCAGCCGGGCGGCGGTGGCCGCGGCCGCGTGCGGCAGGGCCAGCCCGTCCTCTCCGCCCCCGTAGAGCGCCATCTTCGGGTCGTGGTCCGCCGCCTCGGGCTCGTTGGGGACGGCGGCCGCCGGAATGTAGGGCGGATTCGAGACGACGACGTCGTACCGGCCGTCCTCGCCGGGCAGCGCCGTGCGCAGGTCCCCGTGCACCAGGCGGACGCCGCGGGGTCCGAGGTTGCGCTGTGCCCAGGCCAGGGCCAGGTCGCTGAGTTCGACGGCGGTGACCTCCGCTCCGGGGACCTCCTCGGCGACCGCCGCGGCGATGGCGCCGGATCCGGTGCCGAGATCCACCACGCGCACGGCGCCGGCAGCGGCCAGCCGTGCCCGGGCGGCGTCGATCGCCAGCTGCGCCACGGTCTCGGTCTCCGGCCGCGGAACGAACACGCCCGGGCCCACGGCCAGCTCCAGGTGCCGGAAGGCGGCCCGACCGGTCAGGTGCTGGAGCGGAACCCGCCGGGCACGCTCACGGACCAGGTCCGCGTAACCGGCGGGAACGGGCGTATCGGTGAAGGCCAGGGCCCTGACCCGCCCCCGGCTGCAGCCCAGCAGGTGCGCGGCCAGCAGCTCGGCGTCGACCCGGGGGGCGGGCACGCCGGCGGCGGCGAGCTCGGCCGCCGCCGCGGCCAGGGCCGCGCCGAGGTCGCCGGCCGTGCCGGGACTACTTGTCGTCACCGATGGCTTCGAGCCGGGCCTGCTCGTCCATTTCGATGCAGGACTGGACCACGGCCTCCAGGTCGCCGTTCATGACGGTGTCGAGGTTGTAGGCCTTGTAGCCGGTGCGGTGGTCCACGATCCGGTTCTCGGGGAAGTTGTAGGTCCGGATGCGCTCCGAGCGGTCCATGGTGCGGATCTGGGACTTGCGGATATCGGAGTTGGCGGCGTCGATCTCGGCCTGCTGGTGGGCCAGCAGGCGGGAGCGCAGCACGCGCATGGCCGCCTCGCGGTTCTGCAGCTGCGACTTCTCGTTCTGCATGGCCACCACGATGCCGGTCGGCAGGTGGGTGATGCGCACGGCGGAGTCGGTGGTGTTCACGGACTGCCCGCCCGGGCCGGAGGAGCGGTAGACGTCGATCTTGAGGTCGTTCTGGTTGATCTCGACCTCTTCGGGCTCATCCACCTCGGGCAGCACCAGCACGCCGGCGGCCGAGGTGTGGATCCGGCCCTGGGACTCGGTGACGGGCACCCGCTGGACGCGGTGCACCCCGCCTTCGTACTTGAGCCGGGCGTAGACGCCCTCGGCCGGGTCGGTGGCGCTGCCCTTGATGGACATCTGCACGTCCTTGTAGCCGCCCAGGTCCGATTCAGTGGCGGAGATGATCTCGGTGCGCCAGCCCCGGGACTCGGCGTACCGGGTGTACATGCGCAGCAGGTCGCCGGCGAACAGGGCCGCCTCGTCGCCGCCTTCGCCGCCCTTGACCTCGATGATGACGTCGCGGCCGTCGTTGGGATCGCGCGGGATCAGCAGCCGGCGCAGCTTTTCCTGGGCGTCGGCCAGCTGCTCCTTGAGCACCGGCACCTCCGCGGCGAACTCGGCGTCCTCGGCGGCCATTTCCTCGGCGGCGGCGAGGTCGTCCTCAAGCCCGTGCCAGGTGTTGTAGGCGTCGACGATGCGGCTCAGCTCCGCGAACCGGCGGCCCAGCCGGCGGGCCAGGCCCTGGTCGGCGTGCACGGCGGGATCGGCAAGCCGGTCCTGGAGCTCGGAGTGCTCATCGAGCAGGCCCTGAATGGACTCAAACATGTGTGGTGCTTCCTCTTTCGGCTGTCAATCCACGGTTCGGCGCGCCCGTGGCGATGCGGTGCACCGAACCGTCGCGGCCCGTGCCGCCGGTGCTTATCTCCAACTGTGCCGTTAACCGGCCGGACCGCCCAAACTCCGGAGCCCGCGCAGGCGCGGGTTCCGGAGCCGAGCGGTCCGGTGGTGCAGCTAGTTGTCCTTGGTTCCCAGCGTGGTCTTCTGGACCTGCATCAGGAACTCGACGTTGGACTGGGTTTCCTTGATCTTGCCGGTCAGGATCTCCAGTGCCTGCTGCGTGTCCAGGCCGGAGAGGACCCGGCGCAGCTTCCACATGATCTGGACTTCCTCGGCGGAGAGCAGGTTCTCCTCGCGGCGGGTGCCGGAGGCGTTGACGTCCACGGCCGGGAAGATGCGCTTGTCCGCAAGGTTGCGGGACAGGCGCAGCTCCATGTTGCCGGTGCCCTTGAACTCCTCGAAGATGACCTCGTCCATCTTGGATCCGGTCTCCACCAGCGCGGTGGCGAGGATGGTCAGCGAGCCGCCGTTCTCGATGTTGCGGGCAGCACCGAAGAAACGCTTCGGCGGGTACAGCGCGGAGGAGTCCACGCCGCCGGAGAGGATGCGGCCCGACGCCGGGGCGGCCAGGTTGTACGCGCGTCCCAGGCGGGTCATCGAGTCCAGCAGGACCACGACGTCGCGGCCCATTTCGACCAGGCGCTTGGCCCGCTCGATGGCCAGCTCGGCGACCGTGGTGTGGTCGTCGGCGGGGCGGTCAAAGGTGGAGGCAATGACCTCGCCCTTGACCGTGCGCTGCATGTCGGTGACTTCCTCGGGCCGCTCGTCGACCAGCACCATCATGAGGTGGACCTCAGGGTTGTTGATGGTGATGGCGTTGGCGATCGACTGCAGGATCAGGGTCTTGCCCGCCTTCGGCGGGGAGACGATCAGGCCGCGCTGGCCCTTGCCGATCGGGGCGACCAGGTCGATGACGCGCGGGCCGATGGCCTTGGCCGAGGTCTCCAGGCGCAGGCGCTCGGAGGGGTAGAGCGGAACGAGCTTCGAGAACTCGACGCGGTCCTTGTTCTCCTCCACCGGCTTGCCGTTGACCGAGGTCAGGCGCACCAGGGCGTTGAACTTCTGCCGGGTGTTGCTCTGGTTCTCGCCCTCGCGGGGGGCGCGGATCGCGCCGACGACGGCGTCGCCCTTGCGCAGGTTGTGCTTCTTGACCTGGGCCAGGGAGACGTACACGTCGTTCGGGCCGGGCAGGTAGCCCGAGGTCCGGACGAAGGCGTAGTTCTCCAGCACGTCGAGGATGCCGGCGACGGGCAGCAGCACGTCGTCCTCGGTCACCTCGACGTCGTCGACGTCGGGGTTCTGGCTGCGGCCCCGGCGGCGCTCGTTCCGGTCCCGGAAACGGTCGTTGCGGTCGTTGCGGTCGCTCCGGTTGCGGCCCCGGCGGTTGCGTCCGCGTCCGCCTTCATCGTCGTCGCGGTTATCGCGCTCACGGTTGTCGCGGTCGCGGTCGCGGCCGTTGTTCTGGCCGTTGTTCTGGGCGTTGTCGCGGTTGCGTTCGCGCCGCTCGCGGCGCTCGTCGCGGGCTGCGCCCTCGTTCTTCTCTTCGCCGCGGCTGCGGTCCTCGGACTGCCCGTCCTGCCGGCTGCGGGCTTCGCCGTCGCCGGACTCGGCGGTTTCCTGGCCCTCGGCGGCCTCGCCGCGCCGGCCCCGGCCGCGGCGGTTGCCGCGCTCGCGCTGGCCGTCCTCGCGGCTGCGGCTGCCCTGCTCGTCGGCCTTCGCGGCCGGCTTCTCGCCCTCCTGCGCCTTGTCGGCGGCGGGAGCCGGCTCCGCGGCGGTCCGCTCGGCGGCGGGGGCCTCCTCGGCACGGGCCGGCTTCCCTGCCGTATGCGCGCCGTTGTCGGCCGGCGCGCTCACGACGCCGTCGCTGCCGGCCCGCCGGTTCCGGTTTCGGGTGCGGGAGGGACGCTCGGTCGCCTCGGAATCCTGGGCCGGGGAGGCCGGGGCCTCCTTGGCGGCGGGCGCTTCCTTGGCCGTCGCGTCCTTGGCCGGGGCGTCCTTGGCCGGGGCCTGGACCGTCTCGTCCTGGCGGGCGCTGCGGACCGGGCGGTCGGCCACGGCTCCGCCGCGCTGGTGGTTCGAAATGGCTGCGACCAGGTCGCCCTTGCGCATCCGGGAACCGCCGGTGATGCCCAGCTGGCCCGCCAGGGCCTGGAGCTGGGCAAGCTTCAGTCCGGCAAGTCCGGAACTGCGGCCGGGCGCTTCAGCGGTGCCTGCGGCCTTTGAGTCCACACCTGCAGTCAGGTCGGTGGTGTCTGTCACGAAGGATCCTTCCCCCTCGTCGGGCGGTCCGGCAGGATACCGGCCGCGGTTGTTGGTCCTGTCCCCAGGTCAGATACCGGAAGTCAGGTGTTCGCCGAAGACCGGAAGAAACCGGCACGGCGAATGTGCTGGATGCCTTGATCGGAAGAATCCACTCAGTTTGCGCCGGCATCGGGTGCTGGCGGACAGTGCGGCATTCACGTCGTGGGCCGGCCGAAACCGGCTGCCCACGGAAGGCTACACCGAATTATGCGCTTTACCGGCAGGGTTTTCCGCTGCGGCCATCCGATCGGCGCTGCGGCGTGTCGGACGGATGGGTCAGCGGAAAGTCCATGGCGGCCTGAAGAAGGCGGCCGGCCGGTGAAAGCACAAGACGGTTGTCACCGTTGGTGCATGTCCACCTTAGCACCATCTGCCGCCACGGGAAGCCGACGCACGGCCCAATTCCCGCCGATGTCCGCTGCGGCCTCCCCGAGCAGTGCCTCCGCGAGGCCCGCATCCGCCGCGCTGCCGGCGAGGACCATCACGGTGGGCCCGGCGCCGGACACCACGGCCGGCAGTCCGCGCGCCCGCAGCCGGCGGATCAGCTCGGCGCTGGCCGGCATGGCCGGGGCGCGGTAGCCCTGGTGCAGGAATTCCTCGGTGGCTTCGAACAGCAGCCCGGGCGCCGTGGCCAGGGCGTGCACCAGCAGTGCGGCCCGCCCCGAGTTCGCCGCGGCGTCCGCGTGCGGCACCGTGCCGGGCAGCAGGCCGCGGGCCTGTTCGGTGGAGAGTTCGACGGCGGGGATGGCGGCTACCGGATGCACCTGGGGGTGGACCGGCACGTGGGCGCTGCGGAAGACCCCGTCCTGCTCCCAGCTGATGGCCAGGCCGCCGCGCAGGGCGGGAGCGACGTTGTCCGGATGTCCCTCGATGGCCGAACACAGGTTCAGCACCGCGTCGGCGTCGAGCCGGTCCGCCTCGGGCAGCAGGGCGTTGCCGGCCAGCACTCCCGAGACGATCGCCGAGGCCGATGATCCCAGGCCCCGGCCGTGCGGAATGGCGTTCTCCGCCTCGAGCCGGAGCCCGGTGTCGGTGTAGCCGGCGGCGGCCAGGGTCCGCCGGATGGTCCGCACCACGAGGTGGCTTCCGTCCAGGGGCAGCGTCCCGGCGCCGACGCCGGTGATCCGAACCTCCACGGATCCGTCGGCGACGGCTTCGACGCGCACCCGGTCGTGGAAGGCCAGGGCCAGGCCCAGGGTGTCGAAGCCCGGGCCGAGGTTGGCGCTGGTGGCCGGGACGCTCACGGTCGCGGCGCGGCCCGGTTCCACCGTCCGTCCCGCGGGAAGGCGGGGCGCCGGCGTCTGGTTCAGCTGCACCGTCAGCTCCGCGCGGGAGCTGCTTCGAGCCCGAGCGCCGCGGCGACCGAGACGACGTCGAAGTCCACCCGGGTGGGCTCGACCTCCGAGCCGTCGGCCATGCGCAGCGCCCACTGGGGGTCCTTCAGGCCGTGTCCGGTGACGGTGATGACGATCCGCTTCCCCGCGGGGACCTCGCCGTCCGCGTGCTTCTTCAGCAGGCCGGCGACGCCGGCGGCGGACGCCGGCTCCACGAACACGCCCTCGCGGGCGGACAGCCAGCGGTGGGCGGCCAGGATCTCGGCGTCGGTGACGGCGTCGATGAGCCCCCCGGACTCGTCACGGGCGGCCAGGGCGGAATCCCAGGAGGCGGGGTTGCCGATCCGGATGGCGGTGGCGATCGTATCGGGTTCAGTCACCGGGTGGCCCTTGACCAGCGGCGAGGCGCCTTCGGCCTGGAAGCCCCACATGACCGGGGTCTTCGTGGCGACCGGCGCCAGCTCGTCCCCGGCGGCGTTCGTGTACGGCGCCGCGTACTCGCGGTAGCCCTTCCAGTACGCGGTGATGTTGCCCGCGTTGCCGACCGGCAGCACGTGGTAGTCCGGCGCGTCGCCCAGGGCGTCGACCACTTCGAAGGCGGCGGTCTTCTGCCCCTCGATGCGCGCCGGGTTCACGGAGTTGACCAGGAACACCGGGTACGCCTCGGCCAGCTTGCGGGCCACCTCGAGGCAGTTGTCGAAGTTTCCGCGTACCTGGAGCAGTTCGGCGCCGTGCGCAATGGCCTGGCTGAGCTTGCCCATGGCGATCTTGCCGTCCGGCACCAGGACCGCGCAGGTCAGGCCGGCCTGCACGGCATAGGCGGCGGCCGAGGCGGAGGTGTTGCCGGTGGAGGCGCAGACCACGGCCTTGGCGCCGGCCTCGACGGCGGCGGTGATGGCCATGGTCATGCCCCGGTCCTTGAAGGAGCCGGTGGGGTTCATGCCCTCGACCTTCAGGTACACCTCGGAGCCGGTCAGCTCGGTCAGTGCGGGGGCGGGCACCAGCGGCGTGCCGCCCTCGCCCAGGGAGATGACCTTCGTATCCGCCGTGACCGGCAGCCGGTCGGCGTATTCACGGATGACGCCGCGCCATTGATGAGCCAAGGAACTAGACCCCTTCTACCCGCAGGACGGATGTGACGGATGTGATGACGTCGAGGCCGCGGATGGCCTCGACGGTTGCGGCCAGGGCCGCCTCGGTGGCGCGGTGGGTGACGAAGCGCAGCTGCGCCGCCGCTCCCCCGCCGTCCGCCGGGACGGTCTGGCGCATGGTTTCGATGGAGACGCCGTTTTCCGCGAAGACCCGCGCGACGGCGGCCAGCACGCCGGGCTGGTCGGAGACCTCCAGGCCGATGTAGTAGCTGGTGGTCACCTTGTCCATGGGCAGCCCGGGCACCCGTCCGGTGGCCGACCCCGGAGCGGGCGGGCCGCCCAGGACCAGCCGGCGGGCGGTGCGCACCACGTCGCCCATGACGGCGGAGGCCGTCGGGGTGCCGCCGGCGCCCTGGCCGTAGAACATCAGCTCCCCGGCGTTTTCGGCCTCGACGAAGACGGCGTTGAAGGCTCCGTGCACGGCGGCCAGCGGATGCCGGCGCGGCAGCAGGGTGGGGTGGACGCGGACGCTGACGCCGCCGTCGGCCCCGCCGCCGATCATCTCGGCGATGGCGAGCAGCTTGATGACGAACCCGGCCTCACGCGCGGCGGCGATGTCCTCGGCGGTGACCGAGCTGATGCCCTCGCACCAGACCTGGTTCAGGTCGAAGTCGGTGTGGAAGGCCAGCGAGGCGAGGATGGCTCCCTTGGCGGCGGCGTCGTGGCCCTCGACGTCGGCGGTGGGGTCGGCCTCCGCGTAGCCCAGGCGCTGCGCGTCGGCGAGGGCGTCGGCGAACTGCGCGCCGGTGGTGTCCATCTCGTCGAGGATGTAGTTGGTGGTGCCGTTGACGATGCCCATCACCTTGGTGATCCGGTCTCCGGCCAGGGAGTCGCGGATGGGCAGCAGGATCGGAATGGCGCCCGCGACGGCGGCCTCGTAGGAAAGCTGCACGCCGGCGGCGTCGGCCTTGCCGTACAGTGCGGGACCGTCGGCGGCGAGCAGCGCCTTGTTGCCGGTGACCACGGCGGCGCCGTGACCGATGGCGTGCAGGATCAGGGAGCGGGCCGGCTCCAGGCCGCCCATCAGCTCGATGACGATGTCGGCGCCCTCGACCAGCTGCTCCGCGTCGGTGGTGAACAGTTCACGCGGCAGTTCGACGTCGCGCGGGGCGTCAACCGAGCGGACGGCGATGCCGGCCAGCTCGAGCCGCGCCCCCACCCGGGAGGCCAGCGCGTCGGCGTCGTCCAGCAGGATCCGCGCCACCTGGGATCCCACGTTGCCGCAGCCCAGCAGGGCCACCTTCAGGGTCTTCATGCTGCTAAAGCTCCTCAACACTCAGCTCATGACGTCCCGCGCGAGCAGGTCGTCCTCGGTTTCGCCGCGTACGATCAGGCGGGCCGCCCCATCGCGCACCGCCACCACGGGCGGGCGGGCGATCCAGTTGTAGTTGCTCGACAGGGCCCAGCAGTAGGCGCCCGTTCCGGGCACAGCCAGCAGGTCGCCGTCGGCGACGTCGGCAGGCAGGTAGACGTCCCGGACCACTATGTCCCCGCTCTCGCAGTGTTTGCCAACCACCCGCGACATAACCGCGTCATCTTCCGAAGCGCGCGAGGCCAGCACGGCGGAGTAATCGGCGTCGTAGAGCACCGGGCGGGCGTTGTCGCTCATCCCGCCGTCCACGGAGACATAGCGGCGCGCCGCGGCGGTGCCGTCCGGCGCCTCGGTCCGCACCGTCTTGACGGTGCCGGTGCGGTACAGGGTGAAGGTGCTCGGACCGGCGATCGCGCGCCCGGGCTCGATGGAAATGCGCGGAACGGCCAGCCGGTGCTCCGCGGCGGCCTCACGGACGACGGCGGCCAGGGCGTCGGCGATCTCCGCCGGGGGCCGGGGCGCATCGGCCTCGGTGTAGGCGATGCCGTATCCGCCGCCCAGGTCCAGTTCGGCGAGCTCGACGCCGTGCCGGTCGCGGACACCGGCGAGGAAGCCGAGCAGCCGGCGGGCGGCAAGGGCGAAGCCCTCGGGTTCGAAGATCTGCGAGCCGATGTGGCAGTGCACGCCCAGCAGCCGGATGCCTTCCAGCTTCAGGGCCAGGTCGACGGCCGCGTCGGCGGCGGAGCTCCCGGTGCCGGAAGCGGCCGCGCCGTCGTCGCCGCCGGTGTCGGCGGCCATGGACAGGCCGAACTTCTGGTCCTCGTGGGCGGTGGCGATGAACTCATGGGTCGAGGCATGCACGCCCGGCGTCAGGCGCAGCACCACGTTGGCCTCCTGGCCGCGGGCGGCGGCCAGCGCGGACAGCCGGCGCAGTTCGGCCAGCGAGTCCACCACGATCCGGCCCAGGCCCAGGTCCAGCGCCCGGGCCAGTTCGGCGTCGGACTTGTTGTTGCCGTGCAGGCCCAGCAGGGCTCCGTCGAGTCCGGCGCGGGCGGCGACCGCCATTTCCCCGCCGGAGCAGGTGTCCAGGCGCAGGCCCTCGTCCCGGACCCAGCGGGCCACCTCGGTGCACAGGAACGCCTTGCCGGCGTAGTACACGTCCACGCCGCCGCACAGATCGGCGAAGGCTGCGTCGAAGGCGTCCTTGAAGGCACGGGCGCGGGACCGGAAGTCGGCTTCCGAGACCACGAACAGCGGGGTGCCGAACTCGGCGGCCAGCGCCGAGACGCCGATCCCGGAGATCTCCAGCTCGCCGTCGGCGCCGCGGGCGACGTCGCGGGCCCAGAGGCCGGGGGCAAGCGCGTTGATGTCCTCCGGGTGGCTGAGCCAGGCCGGGGCGAGGGGGGAAGCGGTCATGGAGCTACATCCGTTCGGGTGCGGAGACGCCCAGCAGGCCCAGGCCGTTGGCCAGGACCTGGCGGGCCGCGAGGTTCAGCCAGAGGCGGGTGCGGTTGACGTCGGTGACGTCCTCGCCGTTCGCCGGGGCGATGCGGCAGGCGTCGTACCAGCGGTGGTAGGTGCCGGCGATGACCTCGAGGTGGCGGGCCACCCGGTGCGGTTCACGGAACGAGGCCGCCTGCGCGACGACGCCGGGGTACTGCCCCAGCGCGGCGAGCAGCGCGCTCTCGGTGGGATGGGTGAGCAGCGAGGCGTCGAAGGCGGAATCGTCGACGCCGGCGGCCTCGGCGTTGCGCGCCAGGGCGTGGGTGCGGGCATGGGCGTACTGGACGTAGAACACCGGGTTCTCGTTGGTCCGGCGGGTCAGCAGGTCCAGGTCGACGTCGATGTTGGAGTCGGCGGAGAACCGGGCCAGGGTGTAGCGGGCGGCGTCAACGCCGACGGCGTCCACCAGGTCCTCGAGGGTGACCACGGTGCCGGCACGCTTGGACATCCGGACCGGCACGCCGTCCTTGACCAGGTTGACCATCTGGCCGATCAGCACCTCCACGCACTGCGGGTCGTGGCCCAGCGCAGCGGCGGCGGCCTTCAGCCGGGCCACGTAGCCGTGGTGGTCGGCGCCGAGCATGTAGATGTTGAGGTCGAAGCCGCGCTCGCGCTTGTTCTGGATGTAGGCGATGTCCCCGGCGATGTACGCGGCGTTGCCGTCGGACTTGATGACCACGCGGTCCTTGTCATCGCCGAACTCGGTGGAGTTCAGCCACCAGGCGCCGTCCTTCTCGTACAGGTTCTTCGAACCCTTCAGCTGTTCCAGCAGCTTCTCGACCTGCCCGTTTTCGTGCAGGGAGTCCTCGTGGAAGTAGACGTCGAAGTCCACGCCGAAGTTGTGCAGCGACTCCTTGATGTCGGTGAACATGTTGTCCACGCCGACGGCGCGGAAGCGCTCCTGCGCTTCGGCCTCGGGCAGCGAGAGGATGTCCGGTTCAACGGCCAGCACGCGCTTGGCGATGTCCTCGATGTACGCGCCGGCGTAGCCGTCCTCGGGTGCGGGCTCGCCCTTGGCGGCGGCCAGCAGCGACCGGGCGAACCGGTCGATCTGCGCCCCGTGGTCGTTGAAGTAGTACTCGCGGGTGACCTCGGCGCCCTGGGATTCGAACACCCGGGCCAGCGCGTCGCCGACGGCGGCCCACCGGGTGCCGCCCAGGTGGATGGGGCCGGTGGGGTTGGCGGAGACGAACTCCAGGTTGATCCGGGTACCGGACAGTGCGGTGGAAGTGCCGTAGGCGGGCCCGGCCGCCACGATGGCCTTGGCGAGTTCACCGGCGGCGCCGGCGTCGAGGGTGATGTTCAGGAAGCCCGGGCCGGCGATGTCCACCTTGGCCACGCCGTCGATCTTCTCCAGTCGGCCCTTGAGGATTTCGGCGAACTGCCGCGGGTTCATGCCGGCCTGCTTCGACAGCTGCAGGGCGATGTTGGTGGCCCAGTCACCGTGGTCCCGGTTCTTCGGCCGCTCGACGCGCACCTCCCCGGGCAGCTCGATGCTGAAGTCACCGGCATCGATGGCGTCTTGGAGGCAGGCAGTTACGGCGGCGGAAAGTTCTTCAGGAGTCACCGGTTAAGCATAGCCGGGGCGCGGCGGCCCGCCCCAAGCGCCGCCGCTTTGCGTCAGGCCCGCCGCCGGGGCGCGGGCGCCGCACAGGTCAATGCGGTGTAATGGAACTGCGCCGTACCGGCACCCCGGCGGCACCCGGATCCGCTTCCGGCGGCATCCAGGCGCCTCCGCCGCAGCGCCTGTAGCCCCCCGCAAAAGGAGAAACCGCAGTGAAATCCCCCGCCCGCAAGCACCTGCTCGCCGTCGCCGCCGGGCTGTCCCTGATCGGCACCGCCGGATGCGCCGCCGACGGGGCGCCGGCTCCGGCCGAAGAGTCCGCGCCCGCCGCGAAGACCCCGGCCCCCGCAGGCACCTACGCCGACGGCGACTACGCAGGGCAGGGCAGCTACATTCCTCCGTCGGGCAAGGCCGAGCAGGTCGACGTCGAGGTGAGCCTCGAGGACGGCACCATCACCGCAGTGCAGGTGAAGACCTCCGGCGCCAACCCGACGTCGAAGCAGTACCAGCGGGAGTTCACCGACCACATCCAGGAGCAGGTGGTGGGACGGAACATCGATGAGCTCGACGTCGGCAAGGTGGCCGGGTCATCGCTCACCAGCCAGGGCTTCAACAAGGCGTTGGAGCAGATCAAGACCGAAGCCCGAAGCTGACCGTCCCGTGGCGGACTTCCGCTTCGAGGCGATCGGCACCGCCTGGGCCATCACCACTCCCGCGGCCCTGGACCGCACGCTCCGTGACCGGATCCTGGCGGTCGTCCAGGCGTATGACCGGGCCTTTTCCCGGTTCCGGCCGGATTCGCTCGTCACCCGGCTCGGCCGTGACCGGGAGGTCGTGCTGCCGGCCGCGGCGCGCTCGCTGTTCGCCCTGTTCGACCGCCTCAACGAGCTGACGGACGGCCGGATGAACCCGCTCGCCGGTGCCGGGCTGGTCCGGCTCGGCTACGACGCCTCTTACACCCTGAGCCCCGCCGGCCCGCCCGTGCCCGCCCCGGACTGGCGCCTGGTCCACCGCACCGACGACGCCGAAGGCGTCGCCGTGCACATCGACCCCGAGGCGGCCGGGCCCGTGGTCCTGGACGTGGGCGCCGCCGGCAAGGGCCAGCTGGTGGACCTGGTGGCCGCGGAGCTGGCCGCCGCCGGCGTGGACGAGTACCTGGTCGACGCGGGATCCGACATGCTGCACCGCGGCCCGGCACCGGTGCCGACGGCGCTGGAGCACCCCTATGATCCGGCCCGGGCGATCGGCGTTCTCGGACTGCGGAACCGGGCGCTGTGCGCATCCGCCGCGAACCGCCGGGCGTGGGGCGACGGCCTGCATCACGTCCTGGACGCGTCCACCGGCCGGCCCGTCTCCACCGTGACCGCCACCTGGGTCCTGGCGGACGACGCCATGACCGCCGACGGGCTGGCCACGGCCCTGTTCCTCACGGAGCCCTCCCGGCTCCGCACCGTCTTCGGCTTCGATCATGTCCGGGTCTTCTCGGACGGGCGGGCCGAATTCTCCGATGCCCTCACTGGAGTCCTGTTCACATGAGCCTTTCACCCACCCGGCCGTCCCTCCGCCCCGGCGCCTCCGTCGGCCGGCTGAGCATGTACCGCCTGACGGTCCTGCTGCTGCTGGCCGTCACGGCCTGGGCTTTCGTGCTCTCCCTGGCGGGTGCGCTCTACTATGCCCCGGCCGACCTGGCCGCCCTGCTGGCCGTGACCCTGTCGGTCACCCTCGTGTCGAGCCGGGTCATGGGACTGCTGCTGCGGACCCGTCCGCACACGGAGTCCTCGGTGATCACCGCCCTGATCCTGTTCCTGCTGTTCTGGCCCTCCACCTCGGCACCGGACCTCACCGCCGCCGCGGTGGCTGCGGCGGCGGCCACCGTCTCCAAGTACCTGCTGGCCTGGCGGCGCCGGCATATTTTCAACCCGGCCGCCGTCGGGGCCTTCACGGCAGGGCTCCTCGGCCTGGCCGGCCCGGCCTGGTGGGTCGCCGCGCCGCTGATGCTCATCGTCGTGCTGCCGGCCGCTGCGCTGCTGCTGTGGCGGACCCGGCTGGCGGGGACGGCCGCGGTCTTCGCCGTGACGGCGCTGGCCGGCAGCGCCCTGCAGTTCCAGCTGTCCGGAGCGGGCTTCGCCGCCGGACTGTGGACGGCACTGGCTTCGTTCCCGATCGTCTTCCTCGCCGGTTTCATGCTGACCGAGCCGCTGACCCTGCCCCCCAGGCGGGTCCAGCGCCTGCTGGTGGCCGGCCTCGTCGGCATCCTGTTCTGCCTGCCGCTGCAGCTGGGACCGGTCCATATGTCCCCGGAGCTGGCCCTGCTCATCGGCAACGCCGTCGCCTTCGGCTTCGGGCAGCGGGGGGCGGTGACGCTGCGCCTGGCGGAAAACCGGGCCCTGACTCCCACCGCGAGGGAACTGGTCTTTGAACCGGCCCGCCCTGTCCGCTTCTCCCCCGGCCAGTACATGGAGCTCAGCCTTCCGCACGCGCCGGTGGACGGCCGCGGCAGCCGCCGGACGTTCAGCATCAGCACGGCCCCCGGCGGCCGGGTCGGTTTTGGGCTGCGGATCCAGGACCCGCCCAGCACCTTCAAGGCTGCCCTGCTGCGGCTGGCGCCCGGGGCGGAGGTGGCCGGCACGGCCGTGGGCGGAGACTTCACGCCGCCCAGGCCCGGGCAGCCGCTGCTGCTGATCGCCTCGGGCATCGGGATCACGCCGTTCATCGGGTGGCTGCGCTCCGGCGCGCTGTCCGGACGCGACGTCGTCCTGGTGTACGCCGTGGCCTCCGCCGAGGAGGCCGCCTATGCCGGGGAGCTGCGCGCCGCCGCCGCTGACGGAGAGCTGCAGGTACTGATCTGCTGCCGCGAGGACGTGCCGGGCTTCGCGCGGGTCGCCGACCGGCTGCCGGACGGGGCTGCCCTTCGATCCCTGGTGCCCGACGTCGCCGCCCGCGCCGCCTATGCCTCCGGTTCTCCTGCCGCGGTGGCCGCGGCCCGCCGGGCGGTGCGCGCCGCCGGCGGTGGAAGGACCGTGACCGACGCCTTCACCGGGTACTGAGCGGCGGACGCGCCGCGGAGGCGGGGCAGGTTTTTGCCCGCCCGGATAACCTGCTAAGCTTCTTGAGTCCCAAGGATGCCGCCGGAAACGGCGATCCGCCCTCGTAGCTCAGGGGATAGAGCGGTTGCCTCCGGAGCAACAGGCCGTAGGTTCGAATCCTATCGAGGGCACGGATGCAGGAATGATGCAGAACAAGGAACCCCGTCGCCGGGAAACCGGCGGCGGGGTTCCTTTGCGTCCGGGCGGAACCCCGGAGCCCGCATCCTTCGAAAATCCGTGCCTCAAAGCCCTTGCGCGCGGGGGTGTCCGCGGGGGTAGGGTGTGGCATACCGACCGGTGGGTATGTGCTTCCCCCGGCGACCGACCCGCAGAAGAGAACCGGCCCGCCAGCAATGAAGACACTGAACATCAAGGAGCAGCTCGCCCACACCTCGGTCGAGCTATTTGCGACCCAGGGATATGCGCGCACGAGCGTCCAGCAGATCGTGGACGCCGCGGGCGTGACCAAGGGCGCGCTGTACCACTATTTCGCCTCCAAGGATGACCTGCTCTTCGATATCTACGACCGGATCCTCACCGTCCAGCACGAGCACCTGACCGAGATCATCGCCCGCGGGCTGCCCGTGCCGGAAACCATCCGGCTGGTGTGCGAGGACCTGATCATCACCTCCATCGAACGGATCAGGGAAGGCGCCGTGTTCTTCCGTTCGCAGCACATGCTCAGCGAGGACCGGCTGGAGGAGGTCAAGCAGCGCCGCCGCGAATACAACGAGGTCTTCGCCGGCCTGCTCCGCCGGGGCCGGTCCGAGGGGTCGGTCCGCACCGACATGCCGCTGCCGGTCCTGGTGGCCAACTTCTTCTCGGACCCGCACTACCTCGCGTACTGGTACTCCCCCGACGGCAGCCTCAGCAAGGAGGAGGTCGCCGCGCAGCTGACCGAGCTCTACCTCGCAGGCCTCCGTCCTCCCCGGCCCGAGTGAGGGCCGGGCTCCGCCCGCAGCACCACCGATAGCCAGCACCACCGCACCACCGCACCACCGATGGACAGCACCACCGCACCAGGCACCACCGTTAGCGCACCACCCGCAGAGACGATGGAGTACTCATGCACGTGCAACATACCGACCGGTCGGAACCACCGCCGCGGCTGAGGCTGCGGAACATCTCGGTCCGCTTCGGCGGCCTCACCGCCCTGGACTCGGTCGACCTCGAGGTCGCGCCGGGCCGCGCCGCAGGGGTGATCGGTCCCAACGGCGCCGGCAAGACCACCCTGTTCAATACCGTCTGCGGCCTGGTCCGCGCCTCCTCCGGCACGCTGGAGCTCGACGGCGCCGCCTTCACCCCGGTGCCGCACCGGCTGGCACCGCTGGGGGTCAACCGCACGCTGCAGGCACTGGGCCTCTTCGAGGGGCTCACGGTGCTGGACAACGTCACGGCGGCCCTGCGGCCCGCCGGAACCGGCTTCATCCGGGACCTGCTCGCGCTGCCCGGAGGGGGCCGGGCCGAAAAGGCCGCCCGGGACCGGGCGATGCAGGAACTCGAATCCCTGGGGATCGCCTCCCACGCCTCGGCGCTGCCCGCCACGCTCCCCTACGGGGTGCGGAAGAAAGCCGCCCTGGCGCGCGCCCTGGCCACCGATCCCCGCCTGCTCCTCCTCGATGAGCCGGCCGGCGGGCTGGGCCGGGACGACATCGACGAACTCGCCGACCTGATCCGCGCGATTCCCGGCCGCGGGTGCTCGGTAGTGCTGGTCGAACACCATGTGGACCTGGTCATGGCCGTCTGCGACCGGATCACGGTCCTGGACTTCGGGCGGGTCATCGCCGAGGGCACCGCCGCCGCGGTCCGTACGGATCCGGCCGTCACCGAGGCCTACCTCGGGGCGGGTGCCGCGTGAGCGCCGGGCTGGCCCTGGCGGGAGTATGCGCCGGTTACGGGCCGCTGCCGGTGCTGCATGACGTGGACCTGGACGTCCCCGCAGGTTCCATCACGGCCGTCGTCGGGGCCAACGGCGCCGGCAAGACGACCCTCCTGCGCACCGTGACCGGCCAGCTGCCGGCCACCTCGGGGTCCATCCGGATGGGCGAGGGCATCGACCTGGGCCGGGTGGCCGTGGAGGACATGGTGCGCACCGGCGTCGCCCTGGTTCCGGAAGGCCGAAGCGTCATCACGGACCTGAGCGTGGACGAAAACCTGCGGCTCGGCGGCCTCTGGCGGAAGGACCGGGCCGCAGCCGCACGGACCCTCGATGAGGTGTACGGACACTTCGAACCGCTGGCCCGGCGCCGCGGGGCCGCCGGACACCAGCTCTCCGGCGGCGAGCGCCAGATGCTGGCGCTCGGCCGGGCCCTGATGGCGGTCCCGCAGCTGCTGCTGCTCGACGAACCGTCACTGGGCCTCGCGCCGAAGGTGACGGCCGGGATCTTCGCCCTGCTCCGCCGCCTGTGCGACGAAACCGGGCTCACCGTGGTCCTCGTGGAACAGAACGTGCGCAGCGCGCTGGCCGTCGCCGACCACGGAGTCGTCCTCAACCTGGGCCGGGTCGTCGCTGCCCGGCCCGCCGCCGACCTCGCGGCCGACACCGGCCTGCGCCACACCTACCTGGGGTTCTAATGGACAGATTCCTCTTCCTGACCTTCGACGGGCTCGCCCGCGGAGCCGTCCTGGCCGCGTTCGCCCTCTCGCTGGTGCTCATCTGGCGGGCCGCGCGCATCGTCAACTTTGCCCAGGGCGCGATGGCGGTCTCGGCCACCTACGTCGCCTTCATCGTTACTGCCGCGACGGGCAGCTATTGGGCCGGGCTCGCCGCTGCCCTCGCCGCGGGGTTCGTCATCGGCGCCGCCGTCGAGCGCGGCGTCATGCGGCATGTGTCCGGCTCCTCCCCGCTGAACACGGTCATTGCCGGCCTTGGCGTGCTGATGGTCCTGCAGGCGGTCCTGGGCATGATCTTCGGAAACGGCTACCGCACCATGAGCGCGCCGTTCAGCGGCGAGCCGGTCGAAATCCTCGGGGTCTCCGCGGTCTCCTCCTATGACCTGTTCGTCTTTGCCTGCATCTGCGCCGTCGTGCTGGCACTGATGCTGCTGTTCACGCGCACCCGGCTGGGGCTGCAGCTGCGGGCTGCGGCCTTCGCCCCGGAGCTGGCCCGGCTGCTCGGTGTCCGCTCGCGGCGGATGCTGACCTTGGGCTGGGCCCTGTCCTCCGCGCTGGGAGCGCTCGCGGCGCTGCTGCTGATCCCCACCGAGTTCGGACTGAACCCGCACGCGGCCGACACCGTCTTCGTCTACGCGTTCACGGTGGCCGTCGTCGGCGGGCTGGATTCCCCCGGCGGGGCCGTCGTCGGCGGCCTCGCCGTAGGCGTGCTGCTCAGCTGGGTCAGCGGCTACCTGGGAGCCGTGCTGGCCCCCCTGGCCATCCTCGTCCTGCTGCTGGCAGTGCTGCTGCTGCGGCCGTCCGGATTGTTTTCCCTCGCCAAGGAGCGCGCAGCATGACACCACGGACCCGGATCCTCACCGCCGCCGGCATCGCCGCCGGGCTGATCATGCTCACCTTCGTCCTTCCGCCCTTCACCTCCTACCAGCTGGCAACGGTGTGCGCGTATGCCTGCGCCGTCGCCGGGCTGACCCTGCTCACCGGGGCGGGCGGGCAGCTCTCGCTCGGCCAGGCGGCGATGATGGCCGCGGGGGCATACAGCTACGGCCTCAGCGCCAACGCCCTGGCCGAGGCCGGTGTTGAAGGCGCCGCCCTGCTGCTGCTGCCGGGGGCCGCCGCCGTGACCGGCGCCGCCCTGCTCGGACTGCTGGTCGGGCTGGCCGCGGCACGGCTGCACGGCCCCTACCTCGCCGGCGTCACCATGGCGCTGGTGGTCGCGCTGCCCGCAGCGGCCGGCACCTTCTCCGGAGTGCTCGGCGGGGAACAGGGGCTGTGGATCACGGTGGAGAAACGCCCGACGGCGCTGCGCGGCGCCGTCGGAACGGAGCAGTGGCAGGCGTGGCTGGCGATTGCGGCCGCAGCCGTCGTGTTCGTGCTGCTGGCCAACCTGCTCGGCGGGCGGTTCGGGCGCTCGCTGCGCGCGGTCCGCGACAACGAGACCTCGGCCGCGCTGGCCGGCATCTCCCCCGCCCGCACCAAGGTCACGGCCTTCGTCGTCAGCTCCGCCGCAGCGGGAACCGGCGGCGGCCTGCTGGCCTACATCACCCAAAGCGCCAGTCCGGGAGCGTACTCGCTGGTGTTCTCCCTGTTCCTGCTGATGGCCGCGGTCGTGGGCGGGCTGAACTCGCTCAGCGGCGCGGTCTGGGGCGCCCTGGTGCTCGTGGCGCTGCCGCACCTGATCAGCACGGCCACCTCCGCCCTGTCGCTGTCCCCGGACCTGGCCCAGCGCCTGGACGGCAACCTTTCCGTGGCGGTGTTCGGCGTGGTGCTGATCAGCGTCATCATCCTGGCCCCGCGGGGCATCGCGGGCCTCACCCCCACGCTCCGCCGCTCCGTCCGCAGCCGGCGGCCGCCCGCCGCGCCGTCGTCTGCCCTCCCCGCTGCCTCCACTGCACCATCCGGTTCCCAGCACCTCCCCGTCCACCCGAAAGGCACGCCATGACCAGGTATTCCTCCCTTTCCGCCGCCGTCCGGTGCGGCGCAGCTGCCGCCGCAGCCGCGCTGGCACTGACGTCCTGCTCCGCATCCGGCGACACCGCAGCCGCCGAGGCCGCTCCGGGCGTCACCGACACCACCGTCACGGTCGGCACGCACCAGCCGCTGACCGGGCCCGCCGCGGCCGGATACGCGACCATTTCGCCGGCCACCCGCGCGTACTTCGACTACGTCAACGACAACGGCGGCATCAACGGCCGCACCATCGAGTACCTGGTCAAGGACGACGGCTACAATCCGGCGAACACCCAGTCGGCGGTCCGCGAACTCGTCCTCCAGGAGGAGGTCTTCGCGATGGTCGGCGGCCTGGGCACTCCACCGCACAGCGCGGTGCTGGACTTCCTGAACGACAACGAGGTGCCGGATCTGTTCGTCGCCTCGGGCAGCCCCACCTGGGACCAGCCGGAGGACTACCCGTACACCTACGGCTTCATGGTGGACTACCCCACCGAATCCCGTGTCCTCGCGACCTACGCCCAGGAACAGTTCCCTGACGGCACGTACTGCTTCTTCGGCCAGGACGACGACTTCGGCGAGGAGTTCCAGGCCGGGCTCGAAGCCGTGCTCGGCGACGACGGCCTCGCCGACGTGCAGTCCTACTCCACCGCGAACACCGACATCGCCGCGCAGATCAGCTCCCTGAAGGAGTCCGGCTGCGACGTCGTCTTCATGGCCACCATCAACGGCTTCAGCGCCCAGGCGGTGGGCACCGCGGCGAAGCTGGGGTACTCGCCGCAGTGGCTCGCCTCCTCCGCCGGAGGCGACTACTCGACCCTGGCCACCTATCTCGGGGAGAACGCCGCGCCGCTGCTGGAGGGTTTCCTGTCCGCCAACTACCTGCCCATCTACTCCGATGAGCAGAACGAATGGACGGCGCAGTTCAAGCAGATCAACGAGGAGTACAACGGCGGCGCCCCGTTCGACGGCAACACCATTTTCGGGATGTCCATGGGCTACCTGTTCGTGGAGGCGCTGAAGCAGGCCGGGGAGAACCCCACCCGGGAGGCGCTGCTTGACGCGCTGGAGTCCGGCGACGTGACCGGCAACGGGCTGGTTCCGCTGGGCTTCAGCGGGGAGAGCCACCGGGGGTACACCGGGGCGATGATCACCAAGGTCGAAGGCGGGGTGCAGTCCTACGTGGGGACGCCGTACGTGGTCTCCGGTGACGAGGTCAGCGAGCACACCGGGGAGGTTCCGGCGATGCCGGCCGGGGCGATCCCCGAGTAGCCGGGCCTGTGCGGGTGCGTCGGCGGCTGAGGGCCGCCGGCGCACCCGCCCGTGTGATCAGTGCGCGGAGTCGGCGCCGTCCTTCTTGGGCCGGAATCCGGCGGCTGCCGCCCGAAGGTCACCACCGCTGTGCCCGTCCTTCCGGTTCCGGCCGAACGGCAGCACCTTCAGCAGCGGGTGCAGGACGGCCATGACGGCCAGGCCCCAGATCAGGCCCAGGACGGCCGAGCACAGGGTGTTCACCAGCCAGGCCAGGAAGCCGCCGGCCACCGGCACGCCGGCCACGGGCTCCTCGAGGACGTGGACCAGGTCGTAGGGCAGGTGCCAGCCGAGGTCGTACACGCCCTGCAGCATGATGTGCCCGCCCACCCAGAGCATGGCGACCGTGCCCACCAGGGTGATGGCGGCCAGCACGGCGGGCATCCCCCGAACCAGCAGCGCGCCGATGCGCTTCGATCCCGCGGAGTCCCGGGCGGCCAGGTGGAGGCCGATGTCGTCCATCTTCACGATGAGTCCGACGGCGCCGTAGACGAGGACGGTGATGGCCAGCGCCACCACGACCAGGATGACCGCCCGGATCCACAGGGACTGGTCGGCCACCTCGTTCATGGAGATGACCATGATTTCGCAGGACAGGATGAAGTCGGTGGTGATGGCTCCCTTGACCACCTTGGCCTCGGCGTCCGGGCCCCGGTTGACCGCCGGCGATTCCTGGGATTCGTGGTGCCCGCGGACCTTGTGCCAGACCTTCTCGGCGCCCTCGTAGCAGAGGTAGGTGCCGCCGAGCATCAGGATGAACGGAATGATCCACGGGATGAAGGCGCTGATCAGCAGCAGCGCCGGCAGGATGATCAGCAGCTTGTTGCGCAGCGAGCCCCAGAAGATGCGCTTGATCATCGGCAGCTCGCGGGAGGGGTCCGCCCCGGATACGTACTGCGGAGTGACGGCGGCGTCATCAATGACGACGCCGGCAGCCTTGGCTCCCGCTTTGGCGGCGCCGGCAGCGATGTCGTCGACCGAGGCGGCCGCGATCCGTGCCAGGGCCGCAACGTCGTCCAGCAGGGCGACCAGACCGCCGCTCACAGGCCGGCTCCGTTCCGGACGGGGGCGGTCGGCTGGGCATGGGCGTCTCGGTCGAGTCGTGTCAGTGGCATCTTCGGATTATAGGGCCGGCGGGCGCCCGGCGACCCCGTCCTCCGGAGCCGCAGTGACCGGGAAAACATCGGCAGCGCAGAGGTTTTTGGGATGAGGACAGCTATTGTCCGCGTTCAGACGTAGCCTGCTCACATGCTCGAAACCTCAGCCCGGCTGCTGCACCTGCTCTCGCTGCTGCAGATGCGCAGGGAATGGACCGGCGCGGCGCTGGCCGAGCGCATGGCGGTCACCGAACGCACGGTTCGGCGCGACATCGGAAAACTCCGCACGCTGGGGTATCCGATCTCCGCCTCCCCCGGAATAGCGGGCGGCTACCAGCTGGGCGCAGGGGCCCAGCTGCCGCCCCTGCTGCTGGACGATGAGGAGGCCCTCGCCGTCGCCCTGGGCCTGACCGCCGTCGCCACCGGCCCGGTCTCCGGAACCGGAGAGGCCAGCGTGCGGGCGCTGGCGAAACTGGAGCAGGTGCTGCCGGCCCGGCTGCGGCCCAAGTTCTCCGCCCTGCGGAACGCGGTGAGCGTGCTGGCCGGCCCCGCGGCCACCGTGAATCCGGAAATGCTCACCACGCTGTCGTCGGCGATCTCCGAGCGCCGCACCGTCGTCTTCCGCTACACGGGCGCTGAGGGCGCGTCCGCCAGGCGTACGGCCGAACCGTACAAACTGGTCAGCACCGGGCGCCGCTGGTACCTGGTGGCCTTCTGCCTGGAGCGGGCCGACTGGCGGACCTTCCGGGTGGACCGGTTCCAAAGCATTCCCTCCCCCCGCGCGCGCTTCACTCCACGGCCCCTCCCGGCACCTGACCTGGTGGACTACGTGCGGGAGTCCATCACCCGCTTCCCCTACCGGTACGACGTCGTGGTGCGGCTGGCCGCGCCGCCCGCAGTCCTCGCGGACCGGTTTCCCGCCGACACCGCGGTGCTGGAACCGGACGGCCCCGGGCACACCGTCCTGCGCGGGGGCTGGGATTCCCTGGACCTGCCGCTGATCCAGCTGGCCGTCCTGGGCGTCGAGTTCGAGGTGCTGGAGCCGGTCCAGCTGCGCAACCGCGCCCGCGATGCCGCGGCCCTGCTGCTGCGGGCGGCCGCGGCGTCCCCGGACGGACCGGGCGCTCCGCCGGCGGCGAAAGACCGGCCGATGCCTCCAGGGGCTGAGAACCGGGACGGCTAGACTGGTGCCAATCATGGCACTGACTCTTTCCTATCCTCCCCAGCTGCCCGTCTCCGAGCGCCGCGGAGACATCATGGCCGCCATTGCGGCGAACCAGGTCACCATCGTCGCCGGCGAAACCGGCTCCGGGAAGACCACCCAGATTCCCAAGATGTGCCTGGAACTCGGCCTGGCGGAGAAGGGCCTGATCGGCCACACCCAGCCCCGGCGGCTGGCCGCCCGCACCGTGGCCGAGCGCGTCGCCGAGGAACTCGGTGTGGAGATCGGCGCCGAGGTCGGCTACCAGGTCCGCTTCACCGGCGAGGTCAGCCGGGACACGCAGGTCAAGCTGATGACCGACGGCATCCTGCTGGCCGAAATCCAGCATGACCGGAAGCTGAAGAAATACAGCACGATCATCATCGACGAGGCGCACGAGCGAAGCCTGAACATCGACTTCATCCTCGGCTACCTCAAACGGCTGCTGCCCGAACGGCCGGACCTGAAGGTCATCATCACCTCCGCCACGATCGACCCCGAGCGGTTCGCCGAGCACTTCGCCGCCCCGGACGGCACGCCGGCGCCGATCATCGAGGTCTCTGGGCGCACCTATCCGGTGGAAATCCGCTACCGGCCGCTGAACCAGCCCGCCGACGGCCGCGACGAGGACGGCGCCGACGACGAGCTTGAGGAGGACCGCGACCCGGTCGACGCCGTGTGCGACGCCGTCGAGGAACTCTCCCGTGAGGCGCCGGGCGACATCCTGGTGTTCTTCCCCGGCGAGCGCGAGATCCGCGACGCCGCCGAGGCCCTGCGCGGAACGGTGCAGCGGGTGCCCCGGCTGGCCGGCACCGAGATCCTGCCCCTCTACGCGCGGCTGTCCATGGCTGAACAGCACCAGGTCTTCAGGCCCGGCCGGAACCGTCGCATCGTGCTGGCCACCAACGTGGCCGAGACCTCGCTGACCGTGCCCGGCATCAAGTACGTGATCGACACCGGCACCGCCCGCATCTCGCGCTACTCGCACCGCACCAAGGTCCAGCGGCTGCCGATCGAGCGGATCTCCCAGGCCTCCGCCAACCAGCGTTCGGGCCGCTGCGGACGTGTCTCCGACGGCATCGCCATCCGGCTGTACTCCGAGGAGGACTTCGAGGCCCGGCCGGAGTTCACCGACCCGGAGATCCTGCGCACCAACCTGGCCGCCGTCATCCTCCAGATGGCCGCCATGGGCGTGGCCCGCGCCCCGAAGGACGTCGTCGACTTTCCCTTCGTCCAGGCGCCCGATGCCAAGGCCGTCAACGACGGCGCCGCGCTGCTCAAGGAGCTCGGCGCGCTGCACCCCCAGGGCGGGCTGACCGGCGTCGGACGCAAGCTCGCGCAGCTTCCGGTGGATCCCCGGCTGGGGCGGATGATCGTCGAGGCCGGCGCCCGCGGCGCCGCCAAGGAGGTCATGGTGCTGACCGCCGCCCTGACCATCCAGGATCCGCGTGAACGCCCGTCCAAGGACGACCCCGCCCGCGCCCAGAAGGCCGCGGAGATGCACAAGCGGTTCGTCGACGAGAACTCCGACTTCACCGGCTACCTGAACCTGTGGCGGTACGTGCAGGAAAAGCAGAAGGAACTGTCCTCCTCCGCGTTCCGCCGCCTGTGCAGGAACGAATTCCTGAACTTCCTGCGCATCCGCGAATGGCAGGACCTGTTCGCGCAGCTGCGCCAGCTGGCCAGGCCGCTGGGCATCACGCTCTCCCCCGGGCCGGTGGATCCGGCGGGCCGGGACAAGGACGTGCACATCAGCCTGCTCTCGGGGCTGCTCAGCCACATCGGCCTGTACGACCAGCGCAAGCGTGAATACGCCGGCGCCCGCGGCACCCGTTTCGCCGTGTTCCCCGGCTCGGCCCTGTTCAAGAAGTCCCCGGACTGGGTCATGGCCGCAGAGCTGGTGGAGACCTCCCGGCTGTGGGCCCGGACGGCGGCGAAGTTCGACCCGCTGTGGGTCGAGGAGGTCGCCCCGCACCTGATCAAGCGCACCTACAGCGAGCCGCACTGGTCCAAGCGCAACGGATCGGTCATGGCCTACGAGAAGGTCACCCTCTACGGCGTGCCCGTCATCGCCCAGCGCAGCATCAACTACGGCCGAATCGATCCGGAACTGGCCCGGGAGATGTTCATCCGCCATGCCCTGGTGGAAGGCGACTGGCGCACCCACCACAAGTTCTTCGCCCGCAACCGCGCCCTGCTGGAAGAGGTCGAGGAGCTGGAGAACCGCACCCGCCGCAGGGGCCTGCGGGTGGACGACGAAACCCTCTTCGAGTTCTACGACGCGCGGGTGGGACGGGAGGTCGTCTCCGAGCGGCACTTCGACAAATGGTGGAAGCACGCACGGCATGAGGATCCGAAGCTGCTGGACTTCGATCCCGAGGCCCTGCTCACCGAGCAGGCCGCCGACCTGGACGAGTCGGCCTACCCGAAGACCTTCCGCTACGGCGGCTTCGAGCTGCCGCTGCAGTACGAGTTCACCCCGGGCGACGCCTCGGCCGACGGCGTCACCGCCGAGGTGCCCGTCCTGTTCCTGAACCAGCTGGCGCCCGAGCCGTTCCGCTGGCTGATCCCCGGCATGCGCGCCGAACTGATCACCGCCCTGATCAAGTCCCTGCCCAAAGCGGTGCGCAAGAATTTCATTCCGGCCCCCGACGTCGCCCGCGCCGCCGCGGCGGCCCTCGCCGAGGACTTCGACCCGTCCCGGGACGAGCTGGAACCCTCGCTGGAACTGGTGCTGCGCCGGCTCAAGGGCTCGATCATCCCGCCCGGCTCCTGGAACTGGGACGCCGTCCCGGAGCATCTGCGGATGAACTTCACGGTGGTCGACGCCGCCGGGCGGCTCCTTGGTGAAGGCCGGGACCTGGCGGCCCTGCAGGAGAAACTCGCCCCGGCCACCCGCCGGGCCATTGCCGAATCCCTGGGCGCCACTCCGGCAAGCGTGACCGCGGCCCGCGCGGGCACGCCGGGACGCGGAGGCCGGGGCAGCGCGGCCGCCGGCAACGGCCGCGGGAACGGACGTCCGCAGCAGCCGGCCGGCGCGACCGGTTCCGGCAGCCGCGGGGGCACCGACACCGGATCGGTGCAGGAGCGTTCCGGGCTGACCGAGTGGAGCGTCGGAACGGTCGAAAGGCAGGTCCGGCGGATGGTCGCCGGGCACACGGTCACCGGCTATCCGGCACTCATCGACGAAGGCGCCACCGCCGGGCTGCGCGTGTTCTCGGACCCGGCGGAGCAGGCTGCGGCCATGCGCTCCGGTGTCATCCGGCTGCTGGCCCTTCGTGTGCCCGACCCCTCCCGGTACGTACTGGAGCACCTGAACAACCGGGAGAAGCTCTCGTTCAGCCAGAATCCGCACGGTTCGGCGGCGGCCCTGATGGAGGACTGCTCGCTGGCGGCGATCGACAAGCTGGTGCCCGAGGCGCTGCCGTGGAACCGGCAGGACTTCGACGCGCTGTATGAGCGGGTCCGCGCGGATCTGATCGACACGGTGTTCACGGTGACCGCGATCCTCGAGAAGGTGCTGTCGGCCGCCCGCCGGATTACCGTCCAGGTCAAGGCCACCGGATCCCCGGCCCTGATCAGTGCGCTGCAGGACATCCGCGCCCAGCTGGATTCGCTGGTCTACCCCGGGTTCGTGGCCCGCACCGGCTACGCGCAGCTGGCCCACCTGCCCCGCTACCTGGCCGGCATCGAGCGCCGGCTGGACAAGCTGCCGACCAACGTGGCCCGCGACGCCGCGCAGATGGCCGTGGTGCAGGCCCTTGAGGACGACTACGACGACGCGGTGGCTGCCCTGCCGCCGGGCGCCGCGGTGCCCCCGGCGCTGCGGGAGGTCCGCTGGATGCTGGAGGAACTGCGCATCAGCTTCTTTGCCCAGGAACTGGGAACGGCCCGGTCCGTTTCGGAGAAACGGATCCGGACCGCTCTGAACAAGGCCCTCGCCCCGGCCTGAGCCGCCGGGTCGAAGCGGCCCGGGCCGCCGTCCGGCTAGTCCTCAGGCACGAACCGTTCGTGCCCGGCGGCGCGCAGCGCCTGCCGCAGCTTCCGGGCGTTGGCCTCCATCCGCTCCGGATCGGGGTCCTGTTCGGCGCGGCTGAAGTCGAAGTCGGCCAGGGAGTTGGCCGGCCAGACGTGCAGGTGCAGATGGTCGACCTCGAACCCTGCGATGGTCAGGCCCGCCCGCTCCGAGCCGAAGGCGGCCACCTGCGCCGCGCCGATCACCTGGGCGACGCCGGTCAGCTTCTGCATCAGGTCCGCCGGGGCGTCGGTCCACTTGTCCACCTCCCGGCGGGGTACCACCAGGGTGTGTCCGTCGGCGAGGGGACCGATGCTCAGGAACGCGACGACGTCGTCGTCCTTCCAGACGAAGCGGCCGGGGATCTCGCCCTCGATGATGCGGGTGAACAGGGTCGGCATGGACTCTCCTTGCTGGGGATGGGAGCCGCCCGGCCGCAGGGGTTTGCGCAGGGGCGGCGGAACGGGACGGCCGGTAAACATGGTTTCGACGCTACCGGTCCCCGTCGCCCGTCGCCACCGGCTGCCCGGCGGCGGCCGACCACTCGGACCAGGATCCGGGGTACAGCGCCGCCTCGAATCCTGCCAGCGCCAGGGCGGCGACCTCCCCGGCCGCGAAGACGCCGGAGCCGCAGTACGCCGCCGTCGGCCGGACGCCGTCGACGCCGGCCGCCTCGAACCGGGCACGCAGCTGCGGCGGGCTCAGGTATCGGCCGCGCTCGTCCAGGTTTCCCGCCGCCGGCACGTTGACGGCGCCGGGGATGTGCCCGGCCTGCGGGTCCACCGGCTCCGTTTCGCCGCGGTAGCGCTCGGGCGCCCGGGCGTCCAGGAGCACCCCTTCCTCCCCCAGCCGGCCGGCCAGGGCCATGTCAGCGACCGGCATATGCCCCCAGGAGAGCATGGCGGAGCCCGGTTCCGGCTGTTCGTCTCCTCCGGCCAGCCGGCCGCCCGCGTCCACCCAGGCCCGCAGGCCGCCGTCGAGCAGGCGCACATTCTCGAAGCCCGCGTGCCGCAGCAGCCACCAGGCGCGCGCGGCGGCGCTGCCGCCGGACGCGTCATAGGCCACCACGAGGTCGCCGTCATTGACGCCCCAGCGCCGCACCGCGGCGGCGAAGTCCCCGGCCGCAGGCAGCGGATGCCGGCCGCCCGGGCCCGGAGGAGCCGACAGCTCGCTGTCCAGGTCCACATACACCGCACCGGGAAGGTGCCCGGCCAGGTACTGCGCGTGCCCGTCGGTGCGGCCGAGCTCCCAGCGGACGTCCAGCAGCCGCAGGGGCGCGCCCCGGCCGCGCTTCTCCATCAGGGCAGGGGCGTCGATGAGGACCGGCGTCATACCTGGACCTCGTCACCGGGCTGCAGCGCCACGTATTCGGTGCCGTACATCGCGCCGATCCGCTCCAGGTGCTTTTCGACGACGGCACGGCCGTTGCCGTTGAGGAGGGCGTCATGGATGGGATAGGCGGTGTCCGCGCCGCAGGCGATGAGGAAGTCGAGGACCTCCTGGACCTTGGACCACGGCGCGTGGATGGGCAGCAGCAGGATCCGGGCCCGCAGGCCGTAGGGAACGATGAAGGAGTCGCCCGGATGGTAGACGCTGCCCTCGATGAGGTAGCCGAGGTTGGCGACCATGGGCACCAGGGGGTGGATCAGGGCATGCTGGCCGCCGAAGGAGCGGACAGTGAATCCGGCCAGCTCGAACTCGGCGTCGGGGACGGCGTCGACGATCCGCTCCGCCAGCTCCGGCGCCTCGTTCCGCAGGGCCCCGGCGAGGGAGGCCGGCGCGTGCAGCACCAGGTCCGGCGAGGCCGACATCGCCGCCAGGACCGGGCCGCGGTCGAGGTGGTCCGGATGCTCATGGGTGACCAGCACGGCGTCGGCGCCGGCCAGCGCACGGTCCGTCTCGGAGAAGCTGCCGGGGTCCAGCACCAGCACCCGGCCGTCCTTTTCACAGCGCACGCAGGAGTGTGAGAACTTGGTCATCTTCATGCGCCCACAGTACCCGCCGGGCGGGTGCCGCGGGCCTGCTCCGCACCGGAACCGTCCCGGTCCCCGCAGCGGCCCGGCTGGTACGCTGGACGGGACAATCGTGCCAGTGCAGGAGGATGCCATGACCGGCCAACCGCCGCGCCCCGCCAGGCGGAGCCCGGAGCAGCGGGTCACCCGCCAGCGGCTCGCCGTCGGACGCACCCTGGACGAACTCGACGACTTCGTCAGCACCCAGGAACTGCACCGGCTGCTCCAGGAGCGCGGCGAAAAAGTGTCCCTGGCGACCGCCTACCGCATCCTGCAGTCCATGGCCGAGGACAACCTGGTCGACGTGCTGCGGACCGGTGAGGGCGAGGCGCTCTACCGCCGCTGCGAGGCCGGGCACCACCACCATCACCTGGTCTGCCGGTCCTGCGGACGGACCGTCGAGGTCGAGGCGCCCGCCGTGGAGTCCTGGGCCGCCCGGCTGGGCGCCGACCACGGCTTCACCGAGGTGGCGCACACCGTTGAGGTCTTCGGGCTCTGCCCCGCCTGCACGGCCGCCCGACGGGCGGCGGCGGAGAACTAGGCGGCGGCCGCGCCGCCGCGGACCGGCACCCGCCGGCCCCGCATCCGCCGGATGAGGCGGCACACCAGGTAGATCAGGAACGAAATCGTGGTGATGTAGGGGCTGATCGAGATCCGCCCGCCCAGCGCCAGCAGGATCCCGCCCACGGCGGAGACCACCGCGAACGCCACGCTCAGCGCGACGACCAGGCGGGGCGAGGAGGTCACCAGCAGCGCCGCCGCCGCCGGAGTGATCAGCAGCGAGAGCACCAGCAGCGCACCCACGACCTGGATCGACAGGGCCACGGACAGGCCCAGCAGGAACATGAACCCGATCGACAGCCCCCGCACCGGCACGCCACGGGCCTCGGCCAGCTCCGGATCGGCGCTGGCGAAGGTCAGCGGGCGCCAGAGCACGGCCAGGCCGACGACGACGACGGCGGCGCACACGGCGAGCAGGTTCAGCTGCACCGTGTCCACCGCCACGATCTGGCCGGTCAGGAGCCCGAACTTGTTCGCCGACCGTCCTTCGTAGAGGCCGAGGAACAGGATGCCCAGGCCGAGCCCGAAGGGCATGATGACGCCGGTGATGGAGTTCCGGTCCCGGGCGCGCAGGCCGAGGACGGCGAGCAGGACGGCTGCGGCCACCGAGCCGACCAGTGAGCCGGCGATGACGTTGGCGCCGACCAGCAGGGCGAAGGCGGCCCCGGCGAAGGAGAGTTCGGCGATGCCGTGCACGGCGAAGGCCAGGTCCCGCATCATCACGAAGACGCCGATCAGCCCGCCGACCAGGCCCAGGATCGCCGCGGCCCAGAGGGAGTTCTGCACCAGGGGCAGCAGCTGCCCGTAGTCGCTGAAGTTGAAGACCTCGGAGAGGAAGTCACGCAGGTCCAAGGTCGTCCTCGTTCTCCAGGTGGTGGTGGGTGGTGGCGTCCGGGATGCCGAGCACGACGATCCGGCCGTGGCTGCGGATCACCTCGACCCGGCTGCCGTACATGTCGGACAGGACGTCGCTGCGCAGCACCTCGGCGGGGGTGCCGGTGCGGAACTGCCCGCCGGCGAGATAGAGCACCCGGTCCACGTAGTCGATGATCGGATTGATTTCATGCGTCACGAACACCACCGCGGTGTCCTCCTGATGGCAGCGCCGGTCGATCAGCGCGCTGATCGCCTGCTGGTGATGCAGGTCCAGCGAGAGCAGGGGCTCGTCGCACAGCAGCACGTCGGGGTCGGTGGCCAGGGCCTGGGCGGCGCGCAGCCGCTGCAGTTCGCCGCCGGAGAGCTGCCCGACGGGGTGGTCGGCGTACGCGGCGGCTCCGACCTGGTCCAGCAGCTCATCCACCCGGCGCCGGACGGGGGCACGGCGCATCCGGATGCCCCACCGGTTTCCGTCGATGCCCATGCCGACCAGGTCCCGGCCGCGCAGCGGCGTCGACGGCGCGAAGGTCTTCTGCTGTGGAATGTAGCCGATGTCGGCGTTGCCCCGGGTTACGGGCCGGCCGTTGACGGTCACGGTGCCGGCGCTCAGCGGCTGCAGGCCGAGCAGGACCTTCAGGAACGTGGTCTTGCCGGAGCCGTTGGGCCCCAGGACGGCCAGGAACTCGCCGCGGGCGATGTCCAGGTCCAGGCCCTGCCACAGCACCCGGTCGCCGAAGGACATGGCTGCCCCGCGCAGGCGGACGGCGGGAGCGCTCACCGGAGCACGCCCTCAATGCTCTCCACGTTGGCGCCCATCCACTGCAGGTAGTCCTCGTCCTCGGGCAGCGTCTCGGAGAAGTCCAGGACCGGCACGCCGGCGTCCTCGGCCGTCCGGCGGACGGTTTCGGTCTGCGGCGAAGCCGTCTGGCTGTTGTAGGCGAGGAAGGCGAGGTCCCCGGAGCGCACCAGCTGTTCCATCTCGTTCAGCACGGCCACCGGGACGTCGGAGCCTTCCTCCACCGCCTCCGTGAAGTCGTCGGGGGTGACGTTGTGCAGGCCGGCGTCCTCCAGCAGGTAGTTCGGGACCGGTTCGGTGACGGCGACGTCGCGGCCTTCAGCGTCCGGGTGCAGGGCCGCCAGGCGCTCCAGCAGCGAGTCGATGCCGTCGTTGAAGTCCGCCGCATTGGCCCGGAATGTCTCCGCATTCTCCGGATCCAGGCCGGCCAGGCGCTCCGCGGCGGCTTCGGCGAGCAGTCCCATGGCCTGCGGGCTGTACCAGACGTGTTCATTGAAGGCGCCGTGTGAGTGGCCCGCATGGCCGCCGGACTCCTCCGTGGCTTCTTCGGTGTGCTCATCCGTGTGCTCTTCGGCGCCGGTGTCGAGGCCGGAGATGTCGACGGCGTTCAGCACATCCTCCTCCGGCACCTGTTCCTCAGCCACGAGGGTTTCCATGAAGCTGTCGTAGCCGCCGCCGTTGAGCACCACCAGCCGCGCGTCGGACACGGCGAGGCGGTCCCGGGCGGTGGCCTCGTAGGAATGCGGATCCTGGGTGGGGCGGTCGATGATCGACCGGACGCTGACGTGCTCTCCCCCGACGCTCTCAAGGATGCTGCCGTAGACGTCGGTGGAGGCCACCACCGGCAGGGCGCCGTCGGCGGCGGTGCCGGCTTCGCCGCCCTCCCCGCCGGAGCAGGCTGAAAGGGTGAGGGCGGCAGCGGTCAGCGCCGCCGCGATGGTGGCGGTCAAGCGGCTCATGGTGGTGGTTTCCTTGCTGGCTGGGGGCGGCCTCCCGGGGTGCGGGAACCTGCCCATCGTAGCCTAATCGCGAACGGTTCGCATCAAGACGGCGGGGTGGGGAGCGGGACGCTCCCCTACCCGCGCAGCCCCTCGCCTGAGCGGCGCACGCCCTGGGCCTGCGTCACGTCACGGATCTCGCCCACCAGTTCCTCGATGACGTCCTCCAGGAACAGCACGCCCCTGGTGCCGCCGTCGGGGCCCAGCACACGGGCCAGATGGGAGCCGGTCCGCTGCATGACGGCCAGGGCGTCCTCGACGCCGTCCCCGATCTGCAGGTTCGCCAGGGTCCGCACCCGGTTTTCAGTGATCGGCTGCCCGTAGGCCTCCGCCGGCACGGCCATGACATCCTTCAGGTGCATGTAGCCGGTCAGGTTGCCCGCCGGATCCACCAGCACGAACCGGGAGAAACCGGTGCGGGCCACGGCCTTCTCGAACTCGGCCGGGGTGGAGTCGGTCCGCAGCGTGACCAGGTCCGCCAGCGGCACCATGACGTCACCGGCCGTCTGCGTGGAGAACTCCAGGGCGCCGGAGATCACGCCGGAGTCGTCGGCCACGAGCCCGTGCCGGGTGGACTCCTGGACGATGGACTGCACCTCCTCCAGCGTGAAGCTGGAGGTCACTTCGTCCTTGGGCGTGATGCCCAGCAGGCGCAGGGCGTGGTTGGCCAGCCAGTTCAGGGTCCAGATGACCGGCCGCACGATGCGCGAGACCATCACCAGCGGCGGTGCGAGCACCAGCGCGGCGCGGTCGGCCACGGAAACCGAGATGTTCTTCGGCACCATCTCACCGATGGTCACGTGCAGGAAGGTCACGATCAGCAGTGCGGCCAGGAAGCCCGCGCCGTCGGCCGCCTCCACCGGCAGCCCGACGGCCTCCAGCGGCGCCGCCAGCAGGTGGTGGATGGCCGGCTCGGCCACGGTAAGGATCAGCAGGGAACACACGGTGATGCCCAGCTGGGCGCACGCCAGCATCAGCGAAACGTTTTCCATGGCCCAGATCGTGGTCTTCGCCCGCTTCGATCCGGTTTCGGCCAGCGGCTCGATCTGGGAACGGCGGGCGGACATCACCGCAAACTCGGCACCGACGAAGAACGCATTGCCCAGCAGCAGGACCACCAGCCAGAAGATGCCCGCGACGTCGCTCATCGCGCACCTCCCGCGGAGGCGCCGTCGGAGCCGGCGGAAACCTCCGGCGCGGACGGGACAAAGCTGACCCGGTCCACGCGGCGCTCCTCCATCCGCTCCACCTCCAGGATCCCGCCCGGCACCTCGACCCGGTCGCCGACTTCGGCGATCCGGCCGAGTTCGGCCATGATGAACCCGCCGACCGTCTCGTAGCCGGCCTCATCGGGAACCTGCAGCCCCGGCACCAGGGCCGAGACCTCGTCCGGGCGCATGATGCCCGGGAAGTACCAGTTGCCCGCCGCGCTCTGGAGCACGCCCGGCTTCAGGCGGTCATGTTCATCGGAAACCTCGCCCACGATCTCCTCGACCAGGTCCTCCAGGGTGGCGACGCCGGCGGTGCCGCCGTACTCGTCGAGCACCACGGCGACCTGCAGGTTGGCGCTGCGCAGCTCGTTGAGCAGCGAATCCAGGTGGACCGTCTCGGGCACCCGGAGCACCTCGGACATGATGGCCGCGGCCGGCAGCTCCGCGCGCCGGTCGCGCGGCACCGCGACCGCCTTCTTGACGTGCACGACGCCGCGCACGTCGTCCGGCGAATCGCCGAGGACGGGGAAACGGGAGTAGCCGGTGCGCCGGGCGGCATCGATGATGTCCTGCACCGGCTGGTCGGCGTCGATGGTCTCCAGGCGGATCCGCGGAGTCATCACGTCGGCCGCGGTCCGTTCGGAAAAGGAAAAGGTCCGGGAGAGGAAGTTGGCCGTGCCGGCATCCAGGGTGCCCAGCTCGGCGGACCGGCGCACCATGGAGGAGAGCTCGGCCGGGGTGCGCGCCCCGCTGACCTCTTCTTTGGCCTCGAGACCAAAGAGATGCAGGATCCGGTTCGCGAAGCCGTTCAGCAGCACGATGGCGGGACGGAACACGAACGTGAAGGCCAGCTGCGGACGCGCCAGGGCCTTGCCGACAGCCATCGGCTCGGCGATGGAGAGGTTCTTCGGGATGAGCTCGCCCAGCAGCATGGACAGCAGCGTCGCCAGGATCATGGCCACGACCACGGACGTCGACTGCACCGCCACGGGCGGCAGGCCAAGGGCGGCGAGCGGGGTCTGCAGCAGCCGGCCCACCGACGGCTCCATGACGAACCCGGTCAGCAGCGTGGTGAGGGTGATGCCCAGCTGGCAGCTGGAGAGCTGCGTGGACAGCGAGGTCAGGCAGCGCAGCAGGGGTTCGGCGGCTTTGTCGCCGTTCTCCACCGCGCGGCGAACGGCGGGCTGGTCAAGGGCGACGAGCGCGAACTCGACGGCCACGAAGAACCCGGTGCCGAGGATGAGGATGAGGCCGAAGCCCAGATAAAGCCACTCCATCAGGCCACCGCCGCGGGCGGGAGGGCCGGAGCTGCATCAGCGCGGGGTCGGAAGGACCCTGGACTGGAAGGCTCCGATGGTGCGCGGGAGGTGTCGCGGGCGGCGCGGGCAAAGCCGCTTCCGCCGGGGTCGGGGGTGCTGCCGGCGCTGGGCGTCCCGGTGCCGGTTTCGGCTGAACGGGACGCGGGCCGGCGTCTGGAATAACTGTCCATAGACGCTCAACTCTACAGTGTCGGCCCTTTGCCGCGACAGGTGCTTCCGAGTATCGGCTCCGGCCGCAGGCGCCCGCCGGCAGCCCCGAAAACGGCGCCGCCGTCCCCGCTTTGCGATCCGGAGGCGGGGCCGCCACGCCTCTGTGGGGGATTAGCCAGTTCTTGTCAACTGTCACTAGACTGTCAGGAGGTCTCGGTCACTGCGCACCGGGCGCATACCGGCAAGTCTTGAGGCGCACGTCCTCGGAACAGGCTGCCGCAAGGGCAAAAGGCAACTCATGGAAGAGGCGTATAACCAGTGCCAAACCAATTTAGCCACCGTCTACCGGAGGAATTCGGGGGCAACGAGTGGCTGGTCGACGAGCTGTACGAGCAGTTTCTGAAGGACCGGAACTCAGTTGACAAGAAGTGGTGGAGCATCTTCGACTCCTTTAAGGAGGAGGACGGGCAGGCCGACGGCGGCTCCTCCTCCGCCGGCGGGAACGGAGCCGCCGCCGCCTCGAAGCAGGATTCGAATCCGCCCACCCGCCAGCTGCCGGTGGTGAAGAGCGAGCAGGCCGCGCCCAAGGCCTCCGGCGAGTCCCCCGCAGCGGCCCAGCAGTCCGGCCGTCCCCCCGTGGCGAAGGAGCCGGCCGCCGACGCCGCACCGGCGGCCAAGGGCCGCCCGTCCGCCGCCGAGGCCGCCGCCGCGTCGAAGCCCGAGGCCAAGAGCGCACCGATTCCGGCCCAGCTGCCGAAGTCCGCGCCGAACAGCCAGACCGAAGAGGACAAGATCACCGTCCTGCGCGGCCCGGCCAAGGCCATCGCGACGAACATGGACCTGAGCCTCAGCGTCCCGACGGCCACCACCGTGCGCGCCGTCCCCGCAAAGCTGCTGATCGACAACCGGATCGTCATCAACAGCCACCTGGCCCGGGCCCGCGGCGGCAAGGTCTCGTTCACCCATCTGCTGGGCTACGCGATCATCCGTGCCGCCGCGCAGTTCCCGTCCATGAACGTCTACTACGACGAGATCGACGGCAAGCCGACGGCGGTGCAGCCCGCCCACATCAACTTCGGCCTGGCCATCGACATGCCCAAGCCCGATGGAACCCGCCTGCTGGTGGTGCCCAACATCAAGAAGGCCGAAACGCTGAACTTCTCCGAGTTCTGGCAGGCCTACGAGGACATCGTCAAGCGCGCCCGCGCCGGCAAGCTGACCGCCGACGATTACAAGGGCACGACGATCTCGCTGACCAACCCCGGCGGCATCGGCACCGTCCACTCGGTGCCCCGCCTCTCGAAGGGCCAGGCCGCGATCATCGGCGCCGGCGCCCTCGAGTACCCGGCCGAGTTCCAGGGTTCCAACGAAAAGGTCCTGGCCCGCAACGCCGTCAGCAAGATCATCACCCTGACCTCCACCTACGACCACCGGGTGATCCAGGGCGCCGGCAGCGGCGAATTCCTGAAGATCATCCACCAGCTGCTGCTGGGCGAGCAGGGCTTCTACGACGAGATCTTCGAGTCGCTGCGGATCCCCTACGAGCCCGTGCGCTGGAGCCCGGACATTCAGGTCAACCCCGAAGAGCAGATCAACAAGGTCGCCCGGATCCAGCAGCTGATCCACGCCTACCGGGTCCGCGGCCACCTGATGGCCGACACCAACCCGCTGGAGTACGTGCAGCGCCGCCACGCGGACCTGGACATCCTCAACCACGGCCTGACCCTCTGGGACCTGGACCGTGAGTGGCCGACCGGCGGCTTCGGCGGCAAGCCGATGCTCAAGCTCCGGGACATCCTGGGCGTGCTGCGCGACGCGTACTGCCGCACCATGGGCGTGGAGTACATGCACCTGCAGAACCCCGAGGAACGCGAGTGGTTCCAGGACCGGCTCGAGGCGCCCTACAGCAAGCCGACCCGGGATGAGCAGCTGCGCATCCTGAGCAAGCTCAATGCGGCCGAGGCGTTCGAAACCTTCCTGCAGACCAAGTTCGTGGGCCAGAAGCGCTTCTCCCTCGAAGGCGGCGAATCCCTGATTCCGCTGCTGGACTCCGTCCTCTCCGACGCCGCCGAGGCCGGCATGGAGGAAGTCGGCATCGGCATGGCCCACCGCGGCCGACTCAACGTGCTGACCAACATCGCCGGCAAGACCTACGCCCAGGTCTTCCGCGAGTTCGAAGGCATCCAGGATCCGCGCAGCGTCCAGGGCTCCGGCGACGTGAAGTACCACCTGGGCACCGAGGGCACCTTCACCTCCGACTCGGGCAAGACCACCAAGGTCTACCTGGCGGCCAATCCCTCGCACCTTGAAGCGGTGGACCCGGTGCTCGAAGGCATCATCCGCGCCAAGCAGGACCGGCTGGACCAGGGCGACGAGTTCCCCGTCCTGCCGATCCTGATCCACGGTGACGCCGCCTTCGCCGGGCAGGGAGTGGTCGCCGAGACCCTCAACCTGTCGCAGCTGCGCGGCTACCGGACCGGCGGCACCGTCCACGTGGTGGTCAACAACCAGGTCGGCTTCACCACCGCCCCCACCTCGTCGCGTTCCTCCGTGTACGCCACCGACGTGGCCAAGATGGTCCAGGCGCCGATCTTCCACGTCAACGGCGACGATCCCGAAGCCGTGGTCCGGGTTGCCCAGCTGGCGTTCGAATACCGCCAGCGGTTCAACAAGGACGTCGTGATCGACATGGTCTGCTACCGCCGGCGCGGGCACAACGAGGGCGACGACCCCTCGATGACCCAGCCGATGATGTACAGCCTGATCGAGGCCAAGCGTTCGGTCCGCAAGCTCTACACCGAGTCCCTGATCGGCCGCGGCGACATCAGTCAGGAAGAGGCGGAGCAGGCGCTGCGCGACTACCAGGGCCGGCTGGAGCGGGTCTTCGCGGAGACCCACGCGGCGCAGACCTCGCCCATCCCGGTGATCACCAAGGACACCGAGGCCGTTTCCGACCTGGAGCGCCCCGCGGCGCAGCAGGAAGGCAACAGCATCGTCTCCCCGGCGACCACGGCGATCGCCCCCGAGACCCTGGCGCACATCGGCAAGGCCCACCTGGCCGTGCCGGAGGGCTTCACCGTGCACCCGAAGCTCAAGGCGCTGCTCGAGAAGCGCGAGCAGATGTCCCGCAACGGCGGCATCGACTGGGGCTTCGCCGAGGTCGCAGCGTTCGGTTCGCTGCTGATGGAGGGCGTGCCTGTCCGGCTCGCCGGCCAGGACTCGCGCCGCGGCACCTTCACCCAGCGCCACGCGGTCTTCCACGACCGGGTGACCGGCGCCGAGTGGACTCCGCTGGCCGAGCTTGACCCGAACCAGGCCAAGCTGTGGATCTACGATTCCCTCCTGTCCGAATACGCCGCCCTCGGCTTCGAGTACGGCTACTCGGTGGAGCGCCCGGACGCCCTGGTGCTCTGGGAAGCCCAGTTCGGCGACTTCGTCAACGGCGCGCAGACGGTGATCGACGAGTTCATCTCCTCCGCGGAGCAGAAGTGGGGCCAGCGGTCCTCGCTGGTCATGCTGCTGCCGCACGGCTATGAAGGCCAGGGCCCGGACCACTCCTCCGGACGCATCGAGCGCTTCCTGCAGCTGTGCGCCGAGGACAACATGATCGTGGCCAACCCGTCCAACGGCGCCTCGCACTTCCACCTGCTGCGCCGCCAGGCCTACAGCCGTCCGCGGAAGCCGCTGATCGTGTTCACGCCCAAGCAGCTGCTGCGCCTGAAGGCCGCCGCCACGGCGGTGGAGGACTTCACCCAGGGCGACTTCCAGCCGGTGATTCCGGAGCACGCCGAGCTCGACGCGAACGCCGTCGACCGGGTGCTGCTGGTCTCCGGCCGCCTGTACTACGACCTTCTGGCCCAGCGCCAGAAGGCCGGCGACGACAAGACGGCCATCGTGCGCGTGGAGCAGCTGTACCCGCTGCCCCTGGCCGAGATCCGTGCAGCCGTGGAGAAGTACCCCAACGCCGAGCTGGTCTGGGCGCAGGACGAGCCCGCCAACCAGGGTCCGTGGCCGTTCATCGGCCTCAACCTGGCGCCCGAGCTGGACCGGCGCCTGCGCCTGGTGTCCCGCCCGGCGTCGGCGGCCACTTCCACCGGGTCTGCGAAGCGGCACGCCGTGGAGCAGGACATCCTGGTTCGGAAGGCATTCGAACGCCAGTAGCCGGCTGATCCGCGGGCGGGGTGCCACCGGCACCCCGCCCGCGGCGCAGGAAGCCTTGGAGCGGAAAAGGGAGCTAGTGGAACAACGCAGAATCAGGCTCGCAGCAGTCGGAGACGAACTGCTCGCCGGCCACGGAGACCCCCGTGCACTGGGCTGGATCGGTCGTGTGCTGGCGCGCACGACGCCGGAGAATGCCTCCCTGCAGGCCTATACGCTTGCAGCGCCCTCGGAGGGCACCGAAGCGCTGGCGAACCGGTGGCTCCAGGAGGCCGGCCGCCGTTTCGACGACGGCTGTGAGAACCGGCTGGTCATCGGCCTTTCCGGCCGGGATCTCGACCTCGACCTGACCACTGCGCGCAGCCGCCTGAACCTGGCCAACATCCTCGACGGCGCCGCGCAGATGAGCATCAAGGTCTTCGTCGTCGGCCCTCCGCCGGGACTGGACCCCGAGCGCAACCGCAGGCTCGCGGACCTCTCCGCCGCCTTCGGGGACGTCACCACCCGGCGCAAGCACGTCTACGTCGACACCCTGACCCCGCTGATCAACCACGAACAGTGGCGCAGCGACCTGGCGGCAAACGGCGGCACCCCCGGCCAGGCCGGCTACGGCCTGATGGCGTGGCTGGTGCTGCACCGCGGCTGGTACCGGTGGCTCGACCTGCCCGACATGAACTGATCCTGCCTGCGAAGGGGCCCCCGGACCGTGTCCGGGGGCCCCTTCACGTTCCCGCCGTCCCCGCGGCGCTGCGCGTGGACATAACGATCGGTTAACAACGGCTAACAGTTTTCTCGGCGGAAACATTTACTGGCTACGCTTCTTCCCATGTGGCGCCTATCACGGGCGCCTTCATGGGGGGACCGCCACAGGGGGTTCCTGACGCTCACCATCAGTTAGGACTACGAATGCGTACAAAGCGCACGGCGGCCGTTGCCGCCCTCTCCGTTGGCGCGCTGTTCCTGGGCGCCTGCGGATCGGCCGGCGGAAACAACGACGCCGCCGAAACCGAAGGCGGCAACGAGAACATCGCCTCGACGATCAACATCGCCGTCAGCCAGGCACCCGATGCCTACAACGGCAATACCTCCAACGCCAACAGCGTCTACAACTCGTACGTCACCAACCTGACGATGAGCAACTTCGCCGCCATGAACAGCGATGGCGAACTGACCCCGAATCCCGACATGGGCTCGTACGAAAAGGTCAGCGAAGATCCGCTCACGATCAAGTACACGATCCACGAGGACGCGGTCTGGTCCGACGGCACGCCCATCGACTTCGATGACTACCTGCTCGACTGGGCCTCCCGCTCCGGCAAGTTCCTCAACGGCGAGGAAGACATTTTCCAGCCCGCCTCCAACAACGGCTACTCGCAGATTGAGAAGCCCGAAGGCAGCGCCGGCGACAAGGAATTCACCTTCGTGTTCACCGAGCCCTACGTGGACTGGGAAGCACTGCTCACCGAACCGGTCATGCCGGCCCACATCGCCGCCGAGCAGGCCGGCCTGAGCGTCGAGAACAACGGGGAGGCCCTTGTCGAGGCCATCCAGAACGACGACATCGCGGCCCTGACCCCGGTCGCCGAGTTCTGGAACAGCGGCTGGAACTTCGCCGATGCCGAGCTCTCCAGCATCCCCGACACCGCCCTCCTCCCGGCCTCCGGCCCCTACAAGATGGAAACGGGCAGCAACGGCACCCTGACGCTGGTCAAGAACGACCAGTACTGGGGCGAGCGTGCCGGCAAGACCGACACCATCGTGTTCAAGGCCATCGAAGACACCGAGGCCGTCCAGGCGCTGCAGAACGGCGACGTCGACGTCATCGAGCCCTCCGGGCCGACCGTCGACACCAAGACCCAGCTCGAGGCCATTGACGGCGTCGAACTTGAGGTCGGCAGCCAGATGACCTTCAGCCACATCGACTTCGACCAGCGCCCGGGCGCCGTGTTTGAGGACCTGGCCGTTCGCCAGGCCTTCGCCAAGTGCACCCCGCGCCAGGAGATCGTCGACAAGTTCCTCAAGCCCGTCGACCCCGAGGGCGTCGTGATGGACCTGCGCGAGTTCCAGCCGTCCAGCCCCGAGTACGACGAGGTCCTGGCAGCCGTGCCGACGGCCGCCGAGTACAAGGACGTCGATGTCGAGGGCGCCAAGGCCCTGCTCGAAGAGGCCGGCAAGACCGCGCCGGTGGACGTGCGCCTGATGTTCTCCGCCTCCAGCCAGGTCCGCGCCGACATCACCGCGCTGATCAAGAACTCCTGCGACCAGGCCGGGTTCAACATCATCGCGCAGCCGGACGCCGAGTGGACGTCCAAGCTCGATGAGCCGGGCGCCTGGGACGCGGCACTGTTCGCCTGGGCCGGCTCCGGCCTGGTCGCGAGCGGCGAGTCTATCTACATCTCCGAAGGTGTCCAGAACTACGGCGATTTCAGCAACGAGGAAGTTGACCGGCTCTGGGGCGAGGTCGTGACCCTGACGGACGCCTCCGAGGCCGTTGAGCTGAAGAAGGGCATGGAGGAAGCCCTCTGGGCCGACATGTACAACGTCGTCCTGTACGCCAACCCGGGCCTGGTGGCCTACAACTCCAACATGGAGGGCGTGGAGTACAACCCCACCCAGACCGGCATCACCTGGAATGCCTACGAGTGGACCAAGAGCAACGGCTAGCCTTTCCGGGCAGCTGATCCAGCAAAGCGGGGATGGGCAGGCCATTCGGGTCTGCCCATTCCCGTTTCCCGCGCACACCCCCGGCGCGGATCTGCACCATTCCCTAGGAGCCTTCCGGTGTTCTTCTTCATCCTCAGAAGAACGGTGACCTCGTTCTTCATCCTGCTGGCCGCAACGGCCCTCATGTTCGTCCTCGCCGTCAACTCCGGCGACCCCCTGCACGACCTCATTGAACTGCAAAGCAGCGACCGTGAGTCGCGCATCGCGGCCCGTACGGCCGCCATGAACCTCGACGAGCCCGTCCACATCCGCTACCTGCTCTGGCTGCAGGAGATCGGGCGGTGCGTCGTGCCCGGCGGAGCGCAGTGCACGCTCGGCCTGGACCGCTCCAGCAATCCGGTCCTGCCGCAGCTGGTCAACGCCATGGGCGCGACCTTCCGCCTCGTGGTCGTGGCCACGATCATCGCGATCCTGCTCGGCGTCATCACCGGCATGGTCACCGCCCTCCGCCAGTACAGCACCTTCGACTACTCGGTGACCTTCCTGGCCTTCCTGCTCTTCTCGATGCCGGTCTTCTGGCTCTCCACCCTCCTCAAGCAGTACCTCGCCATCGACCTGAACACCTGGCTCGGGAATCCGCAGATGTCCTATCTGCAGATACTTTTGGTCGGCGTGGTCGCGGGCGTTATCTGGACGGTGATCGTCGGCGGCGACCGCCGCCGCCGCCTCATGGTGTTCGGCGTCGCGACGGTGGCCACGGCCGCCATCCTGCTGATCCTGCTGACCACCAACTGGTTCCGGGACCCGGGGCTGGGACCGGTCGGCGTGCTCCTCAGCTCCCTGGGACTCGCCCTCGCCGCGGTCAGCCTGTTCTCCGGCCTGCGCCGGCGCGAGGTGCTTCGATCCGCGCTGGTGACCGTGGGGGTGGGCTTCGCCGCCTACTTCCTGACCATGGGCCTGCTCGAGGACCCGAACTGGCTGATTATCGCCGCCCTCGCAGCCCTCACGATCGGCGTGTCGATGCTGATCGGACACCTGCTGGGCGGGCCCTACGCCCGGCTCGCGCGGCGGGTAAGCATCGTCGCCGGCCTGGGAACCGGGTTCTTCATTTTCCTGGACCATCTGCTGTCGGCCTACAGCTCGCTGTCCCGCAAGAACGGCGGCCGGCCCATTCCGACCACCGGTTCCGAGACGCCGAACCTGAAGGGCACCTTCTGGGAGATCAACCTGGACTACGTGCTCTACCTGGCGCTGCCGACCGTGGCCCTGACCCTGATCTCGTTCGCCCTGTACACCCGCTACACCCGGGCCAGCCAGCTGGACGTCATGAACCAGGACTACATCCGCACCGCGCGGGCCAAGGGCCTCAGTGAGCGGACGGTGGTGGTCAAGCACGCCTTCCGGAACGCCCTGATTCCCATCACCACCCTGGTTGCGGTGGACTTCGCCGCCGTCCTCGGCGGTGCCGTCGTCACCGAAAACGTGTTCGGCTGGAACGGCATGGGCAGCCTGTTCGTCAACGGCCTGAACAATGTCGACCCGAACGTGATCATGGCGTTCTTCCTGGTGACGGGCGCGGCGGCGGTGCTGTTCAACATGCTCGCCGACATCGCCTACGCCTTCCTCGATCCGCGCATCACCCTGAACTAGCAGGCGGAAGAAATGACTGAAAACACCAGCCCGTCACGGGCACAGCCGGGCAGCGTCGGAGGTAATCCCGAGGCCGCAGCCATGGTCCTGCAGAACAGCGGTCCGGAGGCCGGCCAGGCCGGCACCCGGCCCGACGCCGTCGCCCCCGCCGGAGGCCCCGCACCCACCGCGGCCAAGAGCCAGGGGCGCCTGGTCCTCGAGCGGTTCCTGCGCCACAAGGGCGCCCTCGTCGGCATGGCGATGCTCCTGTTCGTCATGCTGCTTTCCTTCACCACCATCGGCATCGGCCCGATCCCGGGCTGGTGGAAGTACAACTTCTCGGAAGTGATGCCGATCGCCGAAGGCGGGCCCACCCTTTCCTGGACCGGCCTGGGCGACCACCCGTTCGGCCAGGACACCCTGGGCCGCGACTACTTCGCCATGACCATGCGCGGAACGCAGATCTCGCTGATCATCGCCTTCATGGTCGGGATCGTCTCCACGATCGTGGGCACCATCATCGGAGCCGTCGCCGGCTACTTCCGCGGCTTCACCGAAGCGGTGCTGATGCGCCTCACCGACGTCGTCATCACCATTCCGCTGCTGGTCGTGGCGGCCGTGCTGGCCGCTATGGTCTCCCGGTACGGCATCGTCGTCTTCGCGATCTTCCTCGGCCTGATCAGCTGGACCTCGCTGGCCCGGCTGGTCCGCGGCGAGTTCCTGTCCCTGCGGGAAAAGGAGTTCGTGGAGGCCGCCAAGTCGGTGGGCGCCGGGTCCGCACGGATCATCTTCAAGCACATCCTGCCGAACACCATCGGCGTGATCATCGTCTTTGCCACCCTCGCCATCTCCAGCGCCATCCTGCTCGAGACCTCCCTGAGCTTCCTGGGCCTCGGCGTGCAGCCGCCGGACACCTCGCTGGGCCGGCTGATCAACGAGAACCGCTCCGCGATGACCACCCGTCCGTGGCTGTTCCTCTGGCCCGGCCTGTTCATCGTGACCATCGCCCTCGCCGTGAACTTCATCGGCGACGGCCTGCGCGACGCGTTCGACCCCCGACAGACAAGGATCAAGCAATGAGCGCCTCCCCCGTCTACTCCGACGCCGGCGCCCCCGCGGCCGACGGCGCGCCCATCCTCTCCGTGAACGGCCTCGGCGTGGAGTTCAACGTCGACAACGAATGGGTCATGGCCGCCGAGGACGTCACCTACGCCGTCCACCCCGGCGAGGTCCTGGCCATCGTGGGCGAGTCCGGTTCGGGCAAGAGCATGTCCTCCATGGCGCTGCTGGGCCTGCTCCCCCGCAACGGGCGGTCCACCGGCAGCGCGAAGCTGCAGGGCCGGGAGCTCATCGGCGTGCCCCAGTCCACGCTGCGCCGGATCCGCGGCAACGACATCGCCATGATCTTCCAGGAGCCCATGACGGCGTTGAACCCGGTGCTGACGGTCGGTGACCAGATTTCCGAGATCATCGAGCAGCACACCAACGCGACGCCGGCCCAGGCGAAGGAACGCGCGATCGAACTGCTCCGCATGGTGGAGATGCCCGACCCGGAGGAGAAGTTCGACCACTATCCGCATCAGTTCTCCGGCGGCCAGCGCCAGCGCGCGATGATCGCCATCGCGATTGCCAACGATCCGATCCTGCTGATTGCCGATGAGCCGACCACGGCCCTGGACGTCACCGTGCAGGCCGAGGTGCTGGAGCTGCTGCGCAGGCTCAACAAACGGCTGAACAGCGCCATCCTCCTGATCACCCACGACATGGGCGTGGTCGCGGACCTGGCCGACCACGTGGTCGTGATGGAAAAGGGGCGCATCGTCGAGACGGCTCCCACCACGGAGCTGTTCGCCAACCCGCGCGAGCCCTACACGCGCCAGCTGCTGGCCGCGGTTCCCCACCTCGGCTCGAAGGTCGGCGGGGTCCTCGCCTCCGTCGAGGTCGAGGACGACGGGTCGCTGCAGGTGGCCGAGGCTCCCCGGGAGCTGCTGGCCGAGTCCGAGCGGATCAACGAGCCGGCGTCGGACGTGGTGCCGGCCCTGGCCCTGGCGGGCGTGGACATCGAGTACCCCGGCCGCTTCCGCCAGCCCCCGTTCAAGGCCGCCCACGACATCACCTTCACCATCAACCCGGGCGAGGTCATGGGCCTGGTGGGCGAATCCGGCTCCGGCAAGTCGACCATCGCGCGCGCCGTCACCGGCCTGCTGAAGACCTCTGCAGGCAGCATCCGCATCAACGGCACCGAAATCACCGGTTTGAAGGCGAAGGAGCTGAAGCCGCTGCGGCGCAGCTTCGCCATCGTCTTCCAGGACCCCGCGGCCTCCCTCAATCCGCGCCTGTCCATCGGCGAGAGCATCGGCGAGCCGCTGTACCTGCACGAGAAGCCCTCCCGGCGGGATCTGGACGCCAAGGTCGCCCAGCTGCTGGAGGACGTGCACCTGCCGGTCAGCTTCCGCAACCGGTATCCGCACGAGCTCTCCGGCGGCCAGCGCCAGCGCGTCGGCATTGCCCGGGCGCTGTCGCTGCGGCCCTCGCTGCTGGTGGCGGATGAGCCGACGTCGGCCCTCGACGTGTCGGTGCAGGCCCGGGTGCTGCAGCTGCTGCAGGACCTGCAGCAGCAGTACGGGTTCGCGTGCCTGTTCGTCAGCCACGACCTGGCGGTCGTGGAGATCCTGGCCAGCCACATCGCGGTGCTCAAGAAGGGCAGGATGGTGGAGCAGGGTTCCACCGAGCAGGTCCTGAAGTACCCGCAGGACCCGTACACCCGGCGCCTGCTGGCGGCCGCGCCGGTACCGGATCCGCAGGAACAGGCCTACCGGCGGGAGCAGCGCCTGGCCCTGCTCTCGGCGGGTTCCTGACCGGCCCGCGACGTCGGACGCGCGTGCGTTAGGCGGCGGCGGACTCCCTGTGGGAGACTGGAGGGCAGAGTGTGATCAAGAGCGAAGGAGGCAGCCATGAGCAAGCGTGCACGCAAGCGTCGTGACCGTAAGCGCGGCGGCGCAAACCACGGCAAGCGTCCCAACACCTGAGACGCGAAAAAGGCCCCCGCACTTCGGTGCGGGGGCCTTTTGCTGTCTGAGCCGCGGCTCAGTGGTCGGCGGCCGCCTGGATCTGGTTGATCCGGGCCAGGATGCCGGCCTTCAGGGTCTGGGGAGCGGCCTCGGTGCAGGAACGCTTCACCACCGAACGGATCACGCACTCCAGGTCGTGCTCCCGGGCGCACTCGGTACAGCCTTCAAGGTGCTCCTTGATCTCGACCAGGTCCTCATGGGACAGCGCCCCGTCGAGGTATTCGTACAGCCGCTCAATGCGGGCGTCGTCGCAATCGCCCAGTCTCTGGCAATCGCTCATAGCGTCTTCCCCTGTTTCGTTGTCTGGGTTTTCCCGCCCTGCGGGCTGTCAGCCTTGCCGCGGATGCCGCGCTCCTGCGCGTACTCCGCCAGCAGCTCACGCAGCATCCGCCGGCCGCGGTGGAGCCGGGACATGACCGTCCCGATGGGCGTGTTCATGATTTCGGAGATCTCCTTGTACGCGAAGCCCTCCACATCGGAGAAATACACCGCCAGGCGGAAGTCCTCCGGAATGGACTGCAGGGCGTTCTTGACGTCGGAGTCCGGCAGATGGTCGAGGGCCACCGCCTCAGCCGAGCGCAGGCCGGCGGGAGTGTGCTCCGCCGCGCGGGCCAGCTGCCAGTCCTCGACTCCGTCCGAGTGGGCCTGCTGCGGCTCCCGCTGCCGTTTCCGGTACAGGTTGATGTAGGTGTTGGTGAGGATCCGGTAGAGCCAGGCCTTCAGGTTCGTTCCCGGCTTGTACTGGTGGAAGGCCGAGAAGGCCTTGGTGTAGGCCTCCTGCACCAGGTCCTCTGCGTCGGAGGGGTTGCGTGCCATGCGCATGGCGGCCGAGTACAGCTGGTCGACATACTGCATGGCGTCCCGCTCGAAGCGCAGCTTCCGTTCCGCCTCGGACTCCTCCGCCACATCCAAGGGCGCCTCCACCTGGCTTTTGTCCACTTCCTGGCTGCCTTCCGGCACGTGAGTCTTCATCACGTTCCAGTCTACGGGTCCGGACCGGCGGTTCCCGGGAGAGCGGCGGCCGGGCAGGTTCAGGCGGACGGCGGCGTCGGCCGCCGGGTCGGCGGTCAAAGCGGTGGCGGCAGGCGGGGTCATCTTCCTCCATCTCGTACCGGCGGACCGTTGCGGGCCCCGGACATCTCTGCACAACACGGCAGGACCTCCGGGTATTCCACGCCCCCGTGTCCGAGCGCACCGACGCGGGCCGGTGAAGTGCCTCCGCCGACAGTAAATGCCAGACTAGGAGGAACACTCCGCTACGGCGGACCGGCCCGGCAGCCTCAAGGCTGCCGTCAGAAGGAGGCATCATGTCGATAGTCCGTTTCGCCGCCCGCCCGCTGCTTGCCGCAGGGTTCGTCGCCGACGGCGCCCGACGCCTGCGCAGCGTCGACGCCACCGCGGAGCAGCTGCAGCCCCTGCTTGCCGCCGCCCAGGGTGCCAACGAAACGGACGAGGCCCTCGCCGGCCGCAGCCGCGCCGTCACCCGTACCGCCGCCGGAGCCCAGATCGGGGCCGGGATCCTGCTCGGCGCCGGCCGCCTGCCCCGCCTCGCCGCCACGGTGCTGGCCTCCACCTGGGCCCTCGACACCTGGCTGGACCACCGCGCCGCCCCGGCCGGGACCGATGAGGAGAAGGCCTCGCGCCGCTCCGCCCTGCTGCGCAACCTGTCGATGCTGGGTGCAGTGCTCCTTGCCGCCGTCGACACCTCCGGCCGGCCCGGCCTGGCCTGGCGGACCGGGAAGCTCGCCGACGACACCCGCCGCAGCCTGTCCTCCGCCACCCACAGCACCGGCCGGACGGCCCGCCGCGTCAACCGGACGGCCCGCCGCCGGGTCAAGGCCGCGGACAAGGCCATCCGTTCCACCGTGAGCGGGCTCGCTGCCTGACATGGTCCGTTCCACCGCCCCGGCCGCCTGGCCCGCCCCCTTCACCGCAGGCTCCCCCGTCACCGGTACGCTCAGCGTTCCCGGGTCGAAGTCCCTGACCAACCGCTACCTGGTGCTGGCCGCACTCGCAGACGGTCCCTGCCGGCTGCGGGCGCCGCTGCATTCACGCGATTCGGCGCTGATGGTCCAGGCGCTGCGTGCCCTGGGCGCCGATGTCCGGGAAACGGCAGGATCAGGAGCGTACGGTCCGGACCTGCTCGTCACGGCCGCCCCGGCCGGCTCCGGAAGCGGCGTCCCCGCCGCAGTGGACTGCGGCCTGGCCGGGACGGTGATGCGGTTCGTGCCAGTGCTGGCGGCCCTGCGCGCCGGGCAGACCAGGTTCGACGGCGACCCGCACGCCCGCATCCGCCCGATGGGCACCACGGTGCAGGCCCTGCGCGGCCTCGGCGTCCGGGTCGACGACGAGGGCCGCGCTGCCCTGCCGTTCACGGTGCACGGCACCGGCGCCGTCGAAGGCGGGCGGCTGGAGATCGACGCCGGCGCCTCCTCCCAGTTCGTCTCCGCCCTGCTGCTGGCCGCCCCCCGTTTCCGCAGCGGACTGCACCTGGTGCACCGCGGCTCCGGGGTGCCCAGCATGGAGCACATCGGCATGACGGTCGAGGTGCTGCGTTCGGTGGGCGTGCAGGTGGATGACTCGGTGCCGAACGAATGGCGGGTCTCCCCCGGGCCGGTGCGGTCCTTCGACGTCCTCGTGGAGCCGGATCTGTCCAACGCCGGCCCGTTCCTTGCCGCCGCGGTGGTCACCGGCGGGACCGTCACGATCACGGGATGGCCGCAGGCCTCCACCCAGATCGGCGACCGCTGGCGGCAGATCCTGCCGCTGTTCGGCGCCGAAACGTCCTGGGCTGACGGAGCCCTCACGGTATCCGGCACCGGGGAACTCCACGGGGTGGACCTGGCCGACACCGGCGAACTGGCCCCCACCGTCGCCGCGCTGTGCGCACTGGCCGATTCGCCGTCGCGGCTGACCGGCATCGCGCACCTGCGCGGCCACGAGACGGACCGCCTCGCCGCCCTCACCGCGGAGATCAACGGCCTCGGCGGTGACGTGGAGGAAACCGCCGACGGGCTGCTGATCCGTCCCGCCCCGCTGCACGGCGGCATCTTCCATACCTATGCGGACCACCGGATGGCCACCGCGGGCGCGATCCTCGGCCTTGCCGTTCCCGGCGTGCAGGTGGAGGACATCGCGGCCACCGCCAAGACCCTGCCCGAGTTCCCTTCGCTCTGGGAGTCCCTGGTCTCCGCCCGGACGGCCGGCGGGGATGCCGACGGCGGGCAGGTGCGCTGATGGGACGCGGAACCAGCGGCTGGGACGAATCCGATGTGCGGATCCGGCCGAACAAGAAGGGCTCCAGGCCCCGCACCAAGGAACGTCCCGCCCACGAAGACGCCGTCCTGGGCCGCGTGGTGACCGTCGACCGCGGGCGCTACACCGCCGTCGTCGCCGAAGACACCCCCGAAGAGCGCATCGTCGTTGCCGCCCGGGCCCGCGAGCTGCGCCGCACCCCCGTCGTCGCCGGAGACATGGTGGGCCTGGTCGGGGACGTATCCGGCGCCCCGGACAGCCTGGCCCGGCTGGTGCGCGTCGAGGAGCGGGCCACCGTGCTGCGCCGCAGCGCCGATGACACCGATCCGGTCGAGCGCGTGGTCGTCGCCAACGCGGACCAGCTGGTGATCGTGGTGGCCGCCGCCAATCCCGAGCCCCGCACCGGCTTCATCGACCGGGCGCTGGTGGCCGCCTACGACGCCGGCATCGAGCCGCTGCTGTGCGTGACCAAGGCCGACCTGCAGGATCCCGCCGATCTGCTCGCCAACTACGCCCACCTCGACCTCACCGTGCTGGTCAGCGGCACGGCCGAGGACGGCGTCGACGCCGAGTCCGCCGAGGGCCTTTCCGCGCGCCTGCGCGGCGGCGCGGTGGAGCAGCTGCGCGGCCACCTGGCCGGAAAGGTGAGCGTCCTGCTCGGCCCCTCCGGCGTCGGCAAGTCCACCCTGGTCAACGCCCTCACCGGGGCCAACCGGGCCACCGGCGGCGTCAACGCCGTCACGGGCCGCGGCCGGCACACCTCGTCCTCCGCGCTGGCCCTGAAGCTGCGCGACGCCCCGCCCGGAAGCTGGATTATCGACACCCCGGGCATCCGCTCCTTCGGGCTGGCCCACATCGACCCTGACCGGATCCTGCGGGCCTTCCCGGATCTGGAACCGGGCACCGCGGACTGCGAGCGCGGCTGCCGGCACGACGACGGGGCGCCGGGCTGCGGCCTCGACGCCTGGGTGGCCTCGGGGGCCGCAGGCGAGGCCGGCCCCGCCCGGCTCGCCTCGCTGCGCCGGCTGATGGGCACCAGCGACCGGACCGAGGGGCGGGCGTCCGCCAAGGAACTGGGCACCACCTAGCCGCGCACCCGCACGTCAAACGTCGGCTTGAACGGGCCCACAGGATAGGTTGGGGAGTATGCCTGCAGCAAAGAACTACACCGACGACCTGCGCCTGGCCCACGTGATGGCGGATTCGGTCGATGACCAGACCATGTCCCGCTTCCGGGCGCTGGACCTGCGTGTGGAGACGAAGCCGGACCTGACGCCCGTCACCGACGCCGACAAGGCGGCCGAGGAGGCGATCCGGGGCCAGCTTTCCCGGGCCCGGCCGCGCGATGCCGTGCTCGGCGAGGAGTTCGGTTCCATCGGCGGCGGGCCGCGCCGCTGGATCATCGATCCGATCGACGGCACCAAGAACTTTGTCCGCGGCGTGCCGGTCTGGGCCACCCTGATCGCGCTGGTCGACGACGGCGAACCGGTGGTCGGCGTCGTCAGCGCCCCCGCCCTGGGCAAGCGCTGGTGGGCGGCGAAGGGCACCGGCGCCTACATGGGCCGTTCGCTGGCCTCCGCCACGCGGCTGGCGGTCTCCAGCGTGAACCGCCTCGGGGACGCGTCCCTGTCCTACTCCAGCCTCGGCGGATGGAAGGAGCGGGGGAACCTCGAGGAGTTCCTGGACCTCACCGAAGCCGTGTGGCGGACCCGGGCCTACGGGGACTTCTGGTCCTACTGCATGGTGGCCGAAGGCTCCGTGGACATTGCCTGCGAGCCGGAGCTGAACCTCTACGACATGGCGGCGCTGGTACCCATCATCACGGAGTCCGGCGGCCGCTTCTCCTCGCTGGAAGGCGAGGACGGCCCGTTCGGCGGCAATGCGCTGGCCACCAACGGCATCCTGCACGGCGAGGTCCTCAGCCGCCTGAACCCGGACCTCGTGGACCTGCTCTGACCGTGGCCCTCACAGGTCCCCGGCTCAGCGAGGAACGCCGCCGCCAGCTGGCCGAGGGGTACGGCGCCGGCGGCAGCCACTATGAGCGCGTGCGGCCCGGCTACCCGGCCGAAGCGGTGGACTGGCTGTTCGAGGGCTGCCAGGTGCACGGGTCCGCGGTGCGGACGGTGGCCGACGTCGGGGCGGGAACGGGCAAGTACACCCGGGTGCTCGCCGAGGCCGGCTTCCGCGTCGCGGCGGTTGACCCCAGCGCCGACATGCTGGAACAGCTGCGGCAGGCGCTTCCGCAGGTTCCCGTCCACCAGGGCACCGCGGAACACACCGGCCTTCCCGCCGGCAGCCTCGACGCGGTCACCGTGGCGCAGGCCTGGCACTGGTGCGACCCGCTGGCCGCCAGCACCGAGTTCGCCCGGATCCTGCGCCCGGACGGAATCCTCGGCCTGGTCTGGAACCAGCTGGACGTCTCGGTGCCATGGGTGCACCGGTTTGCCCGGATCAGCCACGCCGGCGATGTGCTGCGTCCCGGTTTCCGGCCGCAGGTCGGCCCCGAGTTCGTCCTGCAGGCGCAGTCCTCGGTGTCCTGGTCGCAGCCGCTGCGGGCCGACGAGCTGCCGGCTCTCGCACAGTCCCGTTCCTGGTACCGCACGGCAGGTGAGGCCGGCCGCCGGCGGATGCACGCCAACCTGGACTGGTACCTGTACGAGCATCTGGGCCACCAGCCCGACACCGTGCTGGAGCTGCCCTACCTCACCCTGTCGTGGCGGGCACGCCGGCGGTCCGGGCCTGTGCAGTGACTGCCGGACCGGAGCGGGCGGCGCTCCCGGCGCCGCGTGTCTGGGCCGCCGTCGCCATCGGCGGGGCGGTGGGCGCCGAAGCCCGATACCTGCTCGGCCTGGCCTTTCCCCAGCCCGCCGCCGGTTTCGACCTGGTGGTCCTCTGGGTCAACGCCGCCGCCTCCCTGGCCCTGGGCTGGCTCACCGGCCGCTGGAGCACCCGGCCGGTACCGGACTGGGTGCGGGCGGGGCTGGGCCCCGGCCTGCTGGGCGGGTTCAGCACCTTCTCCGCTTTGGCCCTGAGCCTTGAACGCCTGACGGCCGCCGGCAGCGCAGCTGAAGCCGCTGCCTACCTGGCCGCTTCCCTGCTGCTGGGCCTCGGGGCCGCCGCCGCGGGCCTGTTCCTGGGCCTGCGGCAGGGCCGGAACTCCAGGGCCGGGACATGAACGTCCTCGCGGCCCTGGCGGTGGCGGCGGGCGGCATGCTCGGCGCACTGGTCCGCTTCGGGCTCGACACGCTCGTGCTCCGCCGCGCCGGAACCCGTCCGTGGGCAGCCCTGCCCGTGGGCACGCTGCTCGTCAATGTGGCCGGCAGCGCACTCATCGGCGCCGCCTACGCCCTGCTGCAGGACGGCGGACTGAGCGCCCCGGCCTACGCCGCCGTCGCTGCGGGCCTGGCCGGCGGCCTGACGACTTTCAGCTCATGGGCCGTCGCGTCGGTGCTGCTCTGGAACGGGGACAGGCACCTGGCGGCGGTGCTGAACCTGGTCCTGAACGTGGTGCTCGGCGCGGGGGCCTGTGCCGGCGGATGGCTGGCGGGCGACTGGTTGTCCGCGGCCCGGTAACAGCCGCCCGGCCTCCCGCCGCACGACCGGCGCCCCTAGACTGGTCCGACCGCTGACGCCTTCCCCGGAGGGACCCGTGCGTACTTTCGGCATAGAAGAGGAGTTCCTCCTCATTGATCCCGCCACCGGGCTGCCCGGCAGGAAGGCCGGAGAGGTCATTGCCCGCGCAGCGCCGGGCGCATCCGGCCAGCCGGAACTGCTGACCTGCCAGGTGGAGCACGCCACCGGGATCTGCACCACCGTGGAGGAGGCGGCCGCCGATCTGCTGGAGTTCCGCGTCCGGATCGCGGCCGCAGCGGCCGCGGCCGGCCAGGCCGTTGCGGTTACCGGCGCCGCGCCCCGCATCTCCGGCTCCCCCGCCGATGTGACGGATGTGCCCCGCTACCGGCTGATGGGCGAGATGACCGGCGGCGTGGGCATGGAGCAGTACGTGAACGGCACCCATGTGCACGTCGCCGTCGCGGACCCCGAGGAGGGCGTGCGGGTGCTGAACGGGCTTCGGCCCTGGCTGGGCACCCTCGCCGCACTCGCGGCCAACTCGCCGTTCTGGCGCGGCCGGGACAGCCGCTTCTCGAGCTGGCGGCTGGTCCACTACCGGCGCTGGTCCGTGCAGGGCTGCCCGCCGCTGTTCGCCGACGCCGCCGATTACTCGCGCCGCCTGGCCGCCCTGCTGGCCACCGACGTCGTCCTCGACGCGGGCCACGTCGGCTGGGCGGCACGGCTGTCCGGGCACCTGCCCACGGTGGAGGTGCGGGTGGCGGACGCCCAGCTCGAGGCCGCGGACTCGGTGCTGCTGGCCGCCCTCATCCGCGCGCTCGTGTCCACCCTGGCCGGTCAACCTGCCGATGCTGACCCGGCGGATCCGGAACTGCTCGACGTCGGGCTGTGGCAGGCCGCACGATACGGGCTCGACGGGAACCTGCTGGGCCACGGGACGCCGCCCGCGGGCCTGCGCAGCGCACAGGATCAGCTGCAGGAGCTGATGAGATTTGTCTCCCCGGCGCTGGAGGCCAGCGGCGACCTGCCCTACGTGCGGGACGGCCTGGCCAGGCTGCTCGCCCACGGGCCGGGCGCCCGCCGCCAGCGCCGAGCCGCGGCTAACGGCGGAGCCCGCGGCGTCGCCGGCCTGTTTGCCGCCGCCCTCACGGCACGCTGAGCGGAACATCGCACCGGTGTTCGCGGCGTCCGGCGCCGCGCTCCGTTTGGCGCGCGGGCCGGGGACGTGTCTAGTCTCGTAGAGGTAACGATCAGCTGCCGGGCACGCCTGGCTGTCCTAAGGAGCTCCATGGCCACGCTGGGTATCGAAGAGGAATACCTGCTGCTCGATCCGCGGACCGGGCTGCCCTCCCACAAGGCCGATGAGGTGGCCGGCTATCTCCACGACTCGCCCCGGGTGACGGACAACGAAGTGCAGCGTGAGCTGCTCAGCTGCCAGATCGAGACCGCGACCCCGGTCTGCTCCACCCTGACCGAAGCCGAAGAGTACCTGCTCAACTTCCGGACGCAGCTGGCGGCCGCTGCGGAAAAGGCCGGCGTCGTGGCGGCGGGGACGGCCACCGCTCCCCGCGTCGAGGAACACTACCCCGAACTGACCGATAAGGAGCGCTACCGCGAGCTGCAGCAGAGCGCGCCGGGCATTGTCGGTGACCAGTTCGTCAACGGACTGCACGTGCACGTCTCCATCCCGGACAAGGAGACCGGCGTCCAGGCCCTGAACCGGATCCGGGAGTGGCTGCCCCTGGTGGTGGCGCTCAGCTGCAACTCCCCGTTCTGGCTCGGCCGCGACAGCGGCTTCGGCAGCTGGCGTGTGGTCCACTACCGGCGCTGGCCGGTGCAGGGCTGCCCGCCGGTGTTCCGCGACGCCGCCGACTATGAGCGGCGCATCCAGCGCCTGGTGGACACGGCCGCCATCATCGACCGCGGCGTGCTGACCTGGATGGCCCGCCTCTCGGACGCCTACCCGACCATCGAGGTGCGGGCCGGCGACGGGCAGCTGCAGGCCCGGGATTCGGTGCTGCTGGGCGGCCTGATCCGCGGGCTGGTCAGCACCGCCGTCGAGCAGGCCCGGCGCGGGGCCGGCTACGCCGTGCCGGACGAGGAGCTGCTCGACGCCGCGATGTGGCAGGCCGCCCGTGAAGGGCTCACCTCGAACCTGGTGGATCCGGTCACCGCGCGGCTGGTGCCGGCCTGGGACCGGGTCGAGGCCCTGCTGGAGTACATCGGCCCGGCGCTGGAGGCCGAGGGCGACACCGAGTGGGTGCGGGCCGGGCTCCGCCAGCTGCGCAGCCAGGGCACCGGCTCCGAACGCCAGCGGCGCGCCATGGCCGACGGCGGCACGCCCGCCCTGCTCGAGCTCTACCGGTCCTCGGTGACCGCCGAGGACTAGCCTCAGGAGGCGCTGACGCGCACCTGCCACGGGCGCAGGAGAAGCGGGTCCGCGCCGTCGTCGTAGTTGTCCATCACTGTCCTGCCGTGCGCCAGGTCCGGGGGCAGGGCCAGGTCATCGGCGGAGACGTTGGCCGTCACCTGCAGCCGTTCCTGCCCCAGCAGCCGCTCGAAGGCGTACAGCCGGGGATGGTCGCCGTGGAGCATGTGGCAGCTGCCCAGGGCAATCAGCGGCGATTCGTGCCTCATCCGGATCAGCCGCTGGTACCAGCGGAAGATGGAGCGCTCCGATGCGCGGTCCGCTTCGACGTTGATCTCCGCATGGTTCGGGTTGACGCTGATCCAGGGCTCCGCGTCCGAGAAGCCGGCATTGGGGCCGGCGTCCCACTGCATGGGAGTGCGGGCGTTGTCCCGGCTCATCCGGCGCAGGGACCGCAGCACGTCCGCCTCCGGCAGGCCCCGTGCCAGCGCGTCGCGGTGATAGTTCAGCGACTCGATGTCACGGTACTGGCCGATGTCGGTGAATCCGGCGCTGGTCATGCCGATTTCCTCGCCCTGGTAGATGTAGGGCGTGCCGCGCTGGAGGTGCAGCAGCGTGGCCCACAGGGTCGCCGACTCGTAGCGGTACCGGCCGTCGTCGCCGACCCTGGACACCTGCCGGGGCTGGTCGTGGTTGCTCAGGTACAGGCTGTTCCAGCCCCTGTCCGCCAGCCCCCGCTGCCAGCGGTTCCAGGACGTCTTCAGGTCCCGCAGGTCCAGTTCCCGGTATTCCCACTTCGAGCCCGGCTCGTGGTCCAGCTGCACGTGCTCGAACTGGAACACCATGTCCAGCTCGCCCCGCGCGGCATCGGTGTAGAGCAGGGCCTGCTCCACGGTTGCCCCCGGCGTCTCGCCCACCGTCAGGAACTCGCCTTCACGGTGTGAGAACGCGGTGCGGCGCATCTCCTGCAGGAACTCGTGGATCCGCGGGCCGTTGGTGAACCAGGGGCCCCCGTCGCCGTACGCGCTGCCCGGTTCCACCGGCCCGTCCGGGAGGCGGGGATCCTTGGAGATGAAGTTGATGACGTCCATCCGGAACCCGTCGACGCCGCGGTCCAGCCACCAGTTCATCATTTCGTACACGCTTTGCCGCACCCGGGAGGAGTCCCAGTTCAGGTCCGGCTGCTGCGGGGTGAACAGGTGCAGGTAGTACTGCCCCGTGGGCCGGTGGTAGCTCCAGGCCGGACCGCCGAAGAAGGAACCCCAGTTGTTCGGCTCGGCCCCCGGCTCCCCCGGATCGAAGCCGGGCCGCGCATCGCGCCAGTAGTAGGAGTCCCGGGAGGGGTTGTCCCGGGAGGAGGCGGAGGTGACGAACGCGGAGTGCCGGTCCGAGGTGTGGTTCACGACCAGGTCCATGATCAGCTTCATGCCGCGCCGGTGAACCTGGTGCAGCAGCTCATCGAACTCCTCGGCCGTGCCGAAGACCGCATCGATGCGCCGGTAGTTGCTGATGTCGTACCCGTTGTCGTGTCCCGGGGACTCATGGATCGGTGAGAGCCAGATGACGTCCACCCCCAGGTCGGCGAGGTGGTCCAGGCGGGAGATGATTCCGCCGATGTCGCCCACGCCGTCGCCCGTGGAATCCGCGAAGCTGCGCGGATAGATCTGGTAGACGACGGCCCGGGTCCACCAGGCGGGAGCCGTATCCAACATGCCGCATCCTTTCGGCCCGGTGCCCGCGGCGCGGGGCGGTGTCCTGCGAGTCTAGGCGGCGCAGGGGCGGAAAGGGACCGGTTTGCCGCCGGACGGCCGGCTCCGCGCCTTGTGTCTTGTTCCGGGCACGGCCCCGTCACTACTGTGGTCGATACCCGCCAGGCCGGCCCGAATCCCCGGACGGGACAGAGGGTGTGCGCCTGGATCCCGAATCGTTTGGAGTCTTCCTATGGCAACATTGACCGTTTGGAAATTCTCGGATGCAGGTGAGGCGGAGAAGGCCACCCAGACCCTTGCCAGCCTGCAGTCGCAGGGCCTGATCAACGTGCAGGACGAGGCCATTGTCACCTGGCCCGAGGGCCGGAAGAAGCCCAAGACCGTCCAGGAACACAACACGGTCGGGGCCGGCGCCCTGGGCGGCGGATTCTGGGGCCTGCTGTTCGGCCTGATCTTCTTCATCCCGCTGATCGGCGCCGCGGTGGGCGCCGCGATCGGTGCGATGACCGGTTCGATGGTCGACGTCGGCATCGACGACAACTTCATCAAGCAGGTCCGCCAGGAGGTCACCCCCGGCACCTCGGCGCTGTTCGTGCTGTCCTCCGACGCGGTGGAGGACCGGGTGGCCGACGCGTTCAAGGGCTACACGGGGGCCAGCCTGATCTACACCAACCTCTCGAAGGACCAGGAGCAGAACCTGCGGGCCGCCTTCGCGGAGTAGGCCCGGAACGACGAAGGAGGGCACGGACCTGTGGTCCGTGCCCTCCTTCCGCGTGTGCCGGCTACCTGCCGCTGATGCCCGTACGGGCCATCGCGTCCTTGTAGGCCAGGCTCATTTCCGCCAGCGAGATCTCCTGCCGTTCCGGCGTCGTGCCAAAGGAACGCCCCACCAGGGAACGGACCTTGTAAACCTTCAGGCTGCGGCGGTAGATCATCCGGTTCTCGGTCTTCAGGAAGGCGGCGGCCAGGCGCTGAGCCTCCGCGCCGTGGGCGACGATGGCCGAGGCGCGCGGCACGATGGCCAGCAGGCGCAGCAGCGGTTTCAGTCCCTCGGCGACCTGCTCCTTGGTGAGCTTGGCATCGTCCTGGCCCGGCAGGAACCACGGGTAGGTGTTCCAGGGCATGACGTACCGGGGGTGCAGACCGGCTTTCCAGTGCACGCCGAGCAGGCGGGTCGCCGCCTCGCCCGGGCCCGGGGTGATGAAGCCGGAGGGGTCCGGCTCGCCGCCGTTGTTGGAGAACAGGCTGATGATCCGGCATTCGTCGATGTCATGCATCGGATCGACGTAGGGCACTTCGGAGCCCGGCTTGAGCTCCTTCAGCGCATCGCAGAGTTCGTTGACTGCGGCTACGTTCGGCTCGTAGCGGCGGTTCCAGAGCTCGTCGCGGGGGGAGGAAACGGTGGCGGTGTGCATGGGGGTGGGGGGTCTCCTACGGTGGTGCGGTTCTTCCCGCCGCCGGATCCCGGGCACGTCTCAGGAGCCGTCCCCCGCCTCGCGGGCAGTCGGAAACGGAGCAGCTGAACAGTGGTGGTGGGTGCGGTGGAAAGGGGCAGCAGCAGCGGGCCGGATGGCTCCCGTCGAAGCCCGGCGGGTCCGCGGCTGGCCGGCTACCAGCTTACCAAGCCGACGGCTGCTTCCCCGCCGCCCGGGCCCGCGGGAGGCGGCAGGGGCGCCCCGGGAGACAAATGTCACGGCTGCCGCGGCGACCTCGGGCCCTGTTCCCGGGCACGGAAAAGGCCCCGGAAATCCGGGGCCTTTCTCGTGGAGATGGGGGGAATCGAACCCCCGTCCGATGTCGTGTTGTCAGGGCTTCTCCGGGCGCAGTCCGCGTCGGATTTTCTTGGCCCCAGCCATCTTCGCGAACGAGTGGCTGATCCGGGCCCAGCCGTCTAAGAGTCCCGGACACCCCGACGGCGAAGGTGTCCAGCAGTGGCTCTCTAAATGACGCCAGGATCCGGGGCGAGAGCATCCCCGGGCTGACGGACTATGCCCGCTGCTTAGGCAGCGAGAGCGAAGTCAGTGCGCTTGGATTCGGCACTTATTGGTTTGCAGAGAGCGTTTACGAGATAACTCTGCATCCTCGGCCCGCTTCCCCTGTCGCGACAAACATCGTCGAAACCGATCATCCCCGTATTCAGTTGCCAACCGCGGCCGGTTTCCCGGCTGCGCCGCGCCGAAGCGCGGACACCCAGTATAACCTACGCCGGTCGGAGGGTATTCCCGGCGGCTACAGCTGGACTCCGAAGACGACCACCGGCGCCTGCCAGGCCAGCACCAGGATCCAGGCGACCACGGCCATCAGCACGCCCAGGATGGACAGGCCGGTGATTCCCGCCTGCCGGCGCCGGAATGCCCAGGCGAACTGGGCGACGTTCAGGGCCACCAGGAGCGGCGAAATCCAGACGACGAACTGTGCCAGCGCGATCCAGTACACGGCGAAGAAAGGCACGACGACGAGGATCGCGACCGGGGCCAGGGCCAGCACGAGCAGCAGGTCGAGGACGATGACCGGCCAGCACCACAGCGGGATGCGGGTCTTTGCCTCGGTCTCTTCCTCTTCCTGGGGCTCCCAGAAGGTACCGCTCATCCGAGGTTCTTCTCCCGCATCGCGCGCTGCGCCTCCCGGTTGTCCTGCCGCTCGCGCAGGGCCTGCCGCTTGTCGTAGTCCCGCTTGCCGCGGGCGACGGCGATCTCCACCTTGGCGCGTCCGTCCACGAAATAGAGCTGCAGCGGCACAATGGTGAAGCCGGTCTCCCGTGTCTTCTGCGCGATCTTTTCCAGCTGCTCCCGATGCAGCAGCAGCTTCCGGCGGCGGCGGGCGGCGTGGTTGGTCCAGCTGCCGTTGAGGTATTCGGGTATGTAGGCCGCTTCCAGCCACAGCTCGTCGTTGTAGAACGTCCCGAAGCCGTCCACCAGGGACGCCCGGCCTTCCCGCAGCGACTTGACCTCGGTGCCCATCAGCACCATCCCCGCCTCATAGGTGTCAAGGATTTCGTAGTTGTGCCGGGCCTTGCGGTTGGTCGCAACGACCTTCCGGCCACTTTCCTTGGGCACGGAAACGCTCCTTTATCTCCGGGGTGCAGGACTCTCCATTGTAGGCCCTGCCCTCCCCCGGGCCCGGACGCGGCCGTGCGGCGGCGCGGCTAGAGCAGGCCCATCGGATCGACGAGGCTGCCGTTGAGCATGGTCTCGAAGTGCAGGTGGCAGCCGGTGGAGTTACCGGTGGTGCCCACGTAGCCGATCAGCTGTCCGGCCTGCACGTACTGTCCCACCGAGACCGTGAAGCTGCTCAGGTGGTAGTAGTTCGTGGCCAGGACGTTGGTGCCGATGACCCCGTGGTTCAGGACCACCCGGTTGCCCGTGCCGATCATTTCCCCGCCGCCCTGGTCCGCCCGCCAGACGTCGCCGGCTGCCGGAGCGTAGACGGGGGTGCCGCAGCGGGCGCCGTAGTCGATGCCGGAGTGCAGATAGCCTCCGCTGCCCAGGAAATCGATGGTGCCCGCCGGTGTGGCCCGCCAGCCGAACCCGGACGAGATCGGAGCGTTGACGGGGTGGCGCAGGCCGAAGGCGCTCGGTGCGGACGGAGCCACCGGCGCCTGCGGGGCGACGCCGCCCTGGCCGTTGCGGGCGGCTTCCTCGGCCGCGCGGCGGGCGGCTTCCTCGGCGGCGCGCCGGGCCTCTTCAAGCTGGCGCCGCTGCCGCTCGGCAATGTCGTTGGTGACCTGCTGCTGCTGGGCCTGAATATTGCTGAGCTTGGCCTGGATGGCCGGCTTCTGCTCCTCCAGCTGGTTGTTCAGCGTTTCGGTCTCGCCGATGAGCCCGTCAAGCTTCTCCTTCTCGGCTGCCGCCTCGCTGCGTGCTGCCTCCTCGGCCTCCAGCGCGGCGGTGGCCTGGTTCTCCAGGTCGGTGATTTCCTCTTCGACCGCGGCCAGCCGGGCCTCGGAGTTCACGTTGGTGGCGTTCTGCTCGGACAGTCGAGCCAGGGCGGCATTCTGGTTCCGCAGTGCGTGTTCGGCAAGGCCCATGGAGCCGCTGAGGCTCTCGGCGCCGTCGGCTCCCAGCATCAGGGAGAGGCTGGACGGCATGCCGCCGTTCTTGTACGCCTGGCTGGCAATCTGCCCCACCTTGCGCTCGGCCTCGGTCATGGCCTGGGCGTCCCGCTCGATCTGGGCGGTGAGCGAGTTGCGGGTCTCCTGGGCAAGCGCCAGCCGGTCGCGGAGGTCCGCCACCTTGGCTGCGGCGACGTCGACGCGCCCTTCGGCAGCGGTCAGGGCCTCCTGGCGGGCCGGCAGCTGGCCGCGCAGCAGCGACAGCTCGGCAACGGTCCGGGCGATGTCGGCGTCGAGGTATTCATACTCGGCCTGCACCTGCTGCTGGGCGGCGTCGAGCTCCGCCTTGCGCTGATCCAGCTCGTCCGCCTCGGCGGTGCCGCTGAAGGGCATCACCAGTGCCAGTGCCAGGGCAGCGGCAAGCCACGCCACGAGCATCCGCGCGCTCCGGCGCTTACCAGCAGCTACCTGCATACCAACGGCTCCCCAATAGTGTTCATTCGATGTTTCTGTGTACCGCAAATTCGTGGCTGCATCCGCCTACACCTTGAGGTACCGCCGGAGCGTCAAGAGCGAGGATACCCCCGCAAGCAGCGCGCCGAGAAGAAGTAGTGCAGGGCTGAGCAGCAGCACCTGCTGCGCCGAGATGAACGCGGTGTCGGGATACATCTCGGCCAGCCGGGTGATGCCGAACCGGGCCAGTCCCCATAGGGTAACCGATGCGAGCAGCGCCCCGATCACCGCGGCAATGACGCCCTCCAGGACGAACGGCAGCTGGATCACGGCCTTCGAGGCGCCGACCAGGCGCATGATGCCGGTTTCCCGGCGGCGGCTGAAGGCGGAGAGGCGGATGGTGGTGGCCACCAGGAGGATGGCGCAGACGAGCATTACGGCGGCCAGCAGGACGGCCACCACCGAGGCGCCGTTCATCACGGAGAAGACCTTCTCCAGCAGTTCACGCTGGTCGCTGACCTCATCGACGCCGGGCATCGAGGAGAAGGCTTCGTTGATGACCTCGTACTTCTCCGGGTCCACCAGGCCGACCCGGAAGGACTCGGGCAGCTGTTCGGCCGTGACCTGGTCCACGATGGGTGAGTTCGCGAACTGGTCCTGGAAGTGGCCCAGCGCCGTCTGCTGGTCCTCGTAGTGCACCGTGTCGACGTACTCCGCGAAGGCCGGGGAGGTCAGGCGTTCCTCGATCGCCTCGCGCTGTTCGTCGGTCACGGCGCCGCCCGAGCAGTTGGGCGAGGAGTATTCGTCCACGCACAGGAAGACCGCAACCTGCACCCGGTCGTACCAGTAACCCTTCATCTGGCCGATCTGCATCTGCAGCATCGCCGCGGCCCCCACGAAGGTCAGCGACACGAAGGTCACCAGGACCACCGAGACGACCATCGAGAGGTTGCGCCTGATGCCGGAGCCGATCTCCCCCAGGACAAAGGCAAGTCTCATTCCGTGTTCCCCTTACCGGTGACGGCACCGCCGTCGTCTGCGGGCCTGCCGGGATCGCCGGCCGCGGCCGTCTCGGCGGCGGCGTCGGCGGCCGGCGGCTCACCCAGATAGATCCCTTCACGCTCGTCGCGGACCACCTTGCCGGAGCGCAGCTCCACCACGCGCTTGCGCATGGCGTTGACGATGTCGTCGTCGTGGGTGGCCATCACCACGGTGGTGCCGTTCTGGTTGATCCGGTCCAGGACCTTCATGATGCCCAGCGACGTGGCGGGATCGAGGTTTCCGGTCGGTTCGTCGGCCAGCAGGATGCCCGGGCGGTTCACGATCGCGCGGGCAATTGCCACGCGCTGCTGCTCGCCGCCGGACAGCTCATGCGGCAGCCGGCCATCCTTGCCTTCCAGGCCCACGGTCTTGAGCACTTCGGGGACGGAATCCCGGATGACGGCGCGGCTGCGGCCGATCACCTGCATGGCGAAGGCCACGTTCTGGAAGACCGTCTTGTTGGGCAGCAGCCGGAAATCCTGGAACACGACGCCGATGTTGCGGCGCAGGCGCGGCACCCGCCAGCCGGGAATGCGCGCCACGTTGGCGCCGGCCACGTAGACCGTGCCGCGGGTTGCGTGCTCTTCCTTGAGCACGAGGCGGATGAAGGTCGATTTGCCGGAGCCGGAGGCACCGACCAGGAAGACGAACTCGCCCCGATCGACCTCCAGGTTCACGTTGCTCAGCGCCGGACGCGAGGTACGGTCATAGACCTTGGTTACGTTGTCAAATGTGATCATGGCTCTTTGTGCCCATCTTCTGCGGCCGGGGCACGGGCCTGGGTCGGGATATGGGGCACCGGCTAGTCGACTATATCGGCACCGCAGGAGAATCCGTCGCGTTCGGCTGCGTGTGTCGCCGAACGGGACCGGCGGTCACCGGCTGCTCCAGCCGCCGTCGAGCGGGTACGACGCTCCGGTGGCCATCCCGGCGTCCGGGCCCGCGAGCCAGACCGCGAGGGCGGCGACCTCGTCGGGCTCGACCAGGCGCTTGACCGCCTGCTCCGCCAGCATGATGCGCGCCAGCACCTCCTCCTCCGCAATGCCGTGGAGCCGCGCCTGATCCGCGATCTGCCCTTCAACCAGGGGCGTGCGGACATAGGCCGGGCTGATGCAGTTGGACGTGACGCCGTGGGCTGCGCCCTCCAGGGCACAGACCTTGGACAGCCCCTCGAGGGCGTGCTTGGCGCTGACGTACGCCGACTTGTTGGCCGAGGCCCGCAGCCCGTGCACGCTGGAGATGTTGATGATGCGGCCGAAACCGCGCGCGTACATGCCGGGCAGGGCGGCGCGGATCAGGAGGAAGGGCGCCTCGACCATCAGCCGGTGGATCAGCCGGAACGCCCCGGGGTCGAACTCCTCGATGGGGGCCACCCGCTGGATGCCGGCGTTGTTGACCAGCACGTCGGTGTCGAGCTGCAGCTGCTCCAGCGCCCCGGTGTCCGTCAGGTCCACCGTCCAGGCGGTGCCGCCTGCGTCGTCGGCGACCTTCCCCGCGGCGTCGCCGTCGACGTCGGCCACGGTGACCGCCGCGCCCTGCTCCGCGAAGGCACGGACGCAGGCCGCACCGATGCCTCCCGCTCCCCCGGTGACCAGCACCCGGAGGCCCGCCAGCCTGTCCTGAGTCATCGGACTGCTCCCTTCGCCGCGCGGCGCCGGCAGCGGCGGAAAGCGGTTCGCATCCGCGGCCGGCCTGTGGCGCATTCCTAGCACGGATCGCCGGCCCGGAGCGGAAGGCCCGCCGGTTCAGCCGGCACGGCAACTGGAGCGGGAGCGGGGCCCCGCGCTACTTTGCGGCGGGGATGCTGCCGTGGGCGCGCCAGCGGATGCCGGCGTCGATGAAGTCGTCGATTTCACCGTCGAACACGGCGGAGGTGTTGCCGACCTCGTGTTCGGTCCGCAGGTCCTTGACCATCTGGTAGGGATTCAGCACGTAGGAGCGCATCTGGTCGCCCCAGGAGGCCTTGACGTCGCCGGCGAACGCCTTCTTCTCGGCGTCCTCCTGCTCCTTCTTCAGCAGCAGCAGGCGGGACTGCAGCACGCGCATCGCGGCGGCGCGGTTCTGCAGCTGCGACTTCTCGTTCTGCATGGAGACCACGACGCCGGTGGGGATGTGGGTCAGGCGCACCGCCGAGTCGGTGGTGTTCACGGACTGGCCGCCCGGGCCGGAGGAACGGAAGACGTCCACCCGGATCTCGTTGTCGGGGATGTCGATGTGGTCGGTGGCCTCGATCAGCGGAATGACCTCGACCGCGGCGAAGGACGTCTGGCGGCGGCCCTGGTTGTCGAAGGGACTGATCCGCACCAGGCGGTGGGTGCCGGCCTCGACGGCGAGGGTGCCGTACGCGTAGGGCGCCTTGACCTCGAAGGTCGCCGACTTCAGTCCGGCCTCTTCGGCGTAGGAGGTGTCCAGGACCTGGGTCGGGTAGCCGTGGCGTTCGGCCCAGCGCAGGTACATGCGCAGCAGCATTTCGGCGAAGTCGGCGGCGTCCACGCCGCCGGCGCCGGCACGGATCGTGACGACGGCCTCGCGCTCGTCGTAGTCGCCGGAGAGCAGGGTCACCACTTCGAGCTGGGTCAGGGCCTTCCGCAGGGACTCGAGTTCGGCCGCAGCTTCGGCGCGGCTGTCCTCGTCGGCTTCGTCCTGTGCCAGCTCCACGAGCACCTCGAGGTCGTCAATGCGCGCCGCCAGCTTTTCCAGCCGCTCCAGCTCGCTTTGGCGGTGGGAAAGCTTGGAGGTGATCTTCTGCGCGGCCGCGGGGTCGTCCCACAGGTCCGGGACGCCGGCCATCTCGCTCAGCTCTTCGATGTCCTCACGGATGGCCTCGACGTTGGAGACCTCCTCAATGGACGAGTAGGTGGAACGCAGGGCGCGGATCTCCGCGGAAAAATCGATTTCTGCCATGGTTCCTCCAGACTACGCCATCGCCTTCGTCCGGTGGCGGGGTGAAGCCGCGGGCCCGGTCCGGCGGCCGCCGACGCGCCGGGCCCGGAGGCAGGGGGTGTCGGCGCCCGGGAGTAGATTAGTGGGCGTCAGCAACAAGCGTGAGGAGTCAGTGCAGCGATGACGGCAGGCACCAACACACACAACGGCGACGTGCGGCATCCCGAGCCGGGCCGGCGTTACTCCCTGGAGGAGCTGCAGGACCTGGCCGAGGCCGGCGACGGCTGGGCGATGGGCAAGGTGGACGAGTGGGAGCGCACCTTCGCGGACGAGTATTCCGGGCAGCTCATCGACAAGTGCCCGGATGAGGGCTGTGAGCAGTTCGGCGAACCGGTGACCTTCTGTTACGGCGAAGACGGGCAGATCGTCGACATTGATCACGGCGGCTGGGGCCACTATCCGGCCGCCCGCAGGCAGGCCAAAGCGTCCTGATTCCCTGTGCCCGGGCGTTGGCCGTTCCGACGGCCGGATGCGGGTTAGTCTGGCTGGATGGATACTCGCCCGCACTACTTGATCGGCTCTGCCGGGTACCCGAATTTCGGTGACGAATTCATTGCAGCAGCGTGGCTGCGGTACCTGGCCGAGGTGGATCCGGACACCGATGTCTGGCTGGACAGCCCCGATCCCGGCAGCGCCCAGCACCTCTTTGCCGGGCTCCATCCCCGTCTGCGCGTGACCAACACGCTGTGGCGGCTGATGGGCGAGCACAGCTCGCTGCCCCTCGATGAGGCCGCGGACCGCATCGGCACCCTGGTCCGGAACTTCGGATCCCCGCGCTACGACCTCGGGCTGATGCAGGTCCGTGAAGCGTCTTCCCTCCACCTGATCGGCGGCGGGTACATCAACGGCATCTGGCCGCAGCATCTGGGGCTGGTTGCCGCGATGAAGGCCGTGCGCAGCGTGTCGGGAGCCCGGCTGTACGCGACCGGTCAGGGGCTCCTGCCGGTGGCCGAGGGGGCCGGGGATCCCGGCACCCTGTTCGAGGGCTTCGATTACGCCGCCGCCCGTGACCGCCAAAGCGCCGAAACATTCGGCATTCCCGCCCGCCTCGACGATGCCTTCCTGGCGGCCTCCGACGCGGTGGCCGCTGCTGCTCCCGGCGCCCCGAGCGGGCTGATGGTCTGCATCCAGTCCGACCTGGCCGCTCCGGGCCGGATGGAGGAGATCATCGGCACCGTGCGGCCGATGATTCAACAGGCCGTCGACGACGGGAAGGACGTCCGGTACCTGGAGGCCATTCCCGGCGTCGATTACGCCGCGTACGAGCAGCTGGCCGACCTGATACCGGAGGATCGGTTCCTGCCCTTCTCCCACGTCTGGCGGCACGGGCTGCCCGTGGGTCCGAACCAGCAGTGGATCACCACACGGTTCCACCTGCACCTGCTGGCCGCCGCGGCCGGCGCGCGGGGCATCGCCCTGAGCGTGCGTCCGGGCTACTACGACGTCAAGCACGGTTCCCTGACGGCGATCGGCAGCGGATGGACCCTCGAGGACGGCGGGCCGCTGCGCATGCCGGTCCGGCGCGGACCGCTGGCAGGCAACCTGGCGGCCCTCACCGCCGACAAGCGCGCCGAGGCGGACGCCCTGTACTCCCGGCGGAGCGCGGCCGACGCCGAGGCGGACAGCGGTGCGGGCAGCCCCGCCGGCCTCTGGCGCAGGGCGCGCACGGTCCTGGGCCGCTGAGCGGCACCCCTGCGCCGGTGGGAGATGTCAGTACCCCGGCGCTGCGGGCAGGCCCAGGTATTCCTCGAGGGTGGCGGCGCCGGAGGCCCTGACGTCCCCGGCCAGCTGTATCCCGACGTAGCGCAGGTGCCAGGGCTCGTAGGCGTAGCCGGTCACCGGTTCCGCACCCGCCGGATACCGGATCAGGAACCCGTAGCGGTGGGCGTTGGCGGCGGCCCACTGCCCTGCAGGGGTCTGGTCGAAACAGGCCTGCAGGGCACAGGCGCCGTCGGGGTTGCCGATGTCGACGGCGAGCCCGGTCTGGTGTTCGCTGTGCCCGGGCCGGGCCGAAATGGCGTCTGCCGTGGCCTGGCCGTAGAGCGCGGTGTACCTGCGGTACAGCCCGTCCTGCACATGCTGCGGGCGGTAGCCGCTGATCGCCCGGATCGGCACGCCTTCGGCTGCGGCGTCGTCGATCAGCCGCTGCAGTGCCTGCGCCGCCTCGACGCGCAGGGGCTGGCCGTCCACGGCGCCCAGGTCGCCGGGAGCCCAGTCGGCGGGCACCAGCGGGCGCTGCTTGTTCACCACCACCCGGACGTCCGCCGGATCGTCGATCGCCCGGGCGACCCTGGTTCCGTCCGCCGCGTTCCAGGAGATCCGGCCCCGCTGGAACTGCTGGCTGCATGCGCCGTCCCCGCAGGTTTCGGGGGCGAGCGGCAGGCCGAGCAGGCCCCGCGTGCCTCCGGCACCCCATTCGGCACCGATGGCGCCCTGGACCGGCTGGGCGCCGGTGTCCGCGGTCCAGGCGATGAACCCGTGCTCAAACCCGCGGACGCAGCCGTGGATGCCCTTGCTGCACCGGGTGCCCTCGACAGGGTCGCCGAGCGGACCGGAGCCTTCGCCCATGTCCCGGTACAGGGCGTCGACGGCTGCGCGGCCGTCGCTGTAGGTGCCGAGGTCGTAGCCGACTCCCGCTGCGACCGCCCCCAGCAGGAACGGCAGCACGGCTGCGGGCAAGCGGCTCATATTCCTCTCCTGGCAGGTGTGACGGGTGATGGCTTCTCCCGGTCCTATCGGCGTTTGCTGCCCTGCAGGTAAGCGGTTGGTCCGCCCTGCCGCCAGTCTTCCACCCGCCGGGTACGGTGTCTGCGGGCACCGCCGTCGATGTCGGAGCGATCGGCCGGTGCGACGGCCGGGCCGGCGTGGTCAGCCGGGCGCGGCTAGCGCGTCAGGCGGGCGCGGGCATCGCTGACCGCCTCGATGGGGATCCCGGCGGGAACCAGGAAGTTCACCACCGGCGGGTGGGCGACGGCGGACAGCTCCACCACCGCGGTCCGTCCGTCCGGTGAGCCGGTGCCGGGCCCGAGGGACAGGTCGCTGAAGCGTTCAGCTTCCGGGGACCTGGCCAGGTGTTCGCGGGCGGCGGCCTGCACACGTTCCGACTGCAGGCGCACGCCCGGTCCGGCGGCACCCGACGCTTCCTGGGTCAGCGTAAAAGACCCGGCTGCGGCCACCGCGGCCGCGTCAGCCAGCGACAGCAGCCGCTTGTGCTCGAGGTAGACCGCCGAGACCCCAAGGACCACGGCAACGACCAGCAGCGCAAGCACGGCGTAGCCCAGCGCCAGCACCGTCACCTGCCCCTCCTCGCCCACGCCGACGCCGCGCCGGCGGGATCCGACGGCCGGCGTCGCCGCAGGCCCGTCCATCCCGCCGCTGCTGCCGCGCCTCCGGCGGCCGTACCGCAGCCCGGTCATCTGTACTTCTCCACCCGCTGGGTCGACGTCGCGGAAACCTCCACCGGCCCCTGTTCCATTCCGGGCAGCGCACCGATCAGCGGCAGCGGAACCTGGAAAGCGATCCTTGCCGTCACGTAGCCTCCGGCTTCCAGGCAGGCGGCGTCGGCGCAGCTGAAGGAGACCTCCGGTGCGGCGACCCCGAAGCCGAAGTCCGCCAGCGTGACCGCCGCTGCCTGCCGTCCTGCCGACTCGCCCTCCTCGGGACCGGCCGCAGCGGCGTAGGACCGCGCCGCGTGTTCCGCGGCACCGGCAGCTGCGTACGACGCACCCTGGATCGATCCCACGGCAAGCACCAGATAGACCACCGGCACCAGCAGCAGCACGCCGAGGAAAACGAACTCCACGGCCGCGCTGCCTGCCTCCCCGCTGTGCTCCCGGCGGCGGTCGGCGGGCCGGCTACGGCGCCGTCGCAGGCCACAGCGCATGCCCGGTCACCTCCAGGACCCTGTCCGGTCCCAGCAGTCCGGCCACCGGCAGGGGCGCCTGGACGCGGATCTGCAGCAGCCGCTGCCCTTCTGAGTAGTGCTCGTCGTAGCTGACTCCGCGGCTGTAGCCTTCGCCGAGGGTCGAACCGATCAGGTCCCGCGTGCGCTGTGCCCCGTCCTCGGGCGTTCGGTCAGCCAGGGCGCCGTAGCGGGCGCCGGAGGACGCGGCGTCCACCAGGGTGTTGCGCACGTGCATCGCCAGGGCCAGCTGCAGGACCGCCGCGAAAACCAGGGTCAGCAGTGCGGCAACCATCGCGAAATCGGCGACCGCGGAGCCCCGGTCGTGCGTGTCGCGGCGTGCTGATGGAGACGGCCGGTCATTGGGCATTCTGGACGCGCTGGATCGCCGTTTCGAACAGGTCCTTCAGCAGCGGCTGTGCCACCGCGATCAGCGCGACGACCAGCACCGCTGACATGAGCGTCACCATGACCCAGCCGGGAACGTCGCCGCGCTCGCTGTCCTTCGGCCGTGCCGCCGCCAGCAGCCGCAGCCATGCGACGGCCGCCAGCTCTCCCGGTACCGCCATCGCCCTTTTCATCCGGCCCATCGCAGGCCTCCCCTCGATCGTTGTTTGTGTAGCACCTCAAAAACCCAGCCTGAGCAGCGCCAGCCCCGGGAAGACCGCGAAAAGCACTGTCAGCGGCAGCACCCCGAAGACCAGGGGGACCATCATCGCGATCTCCTTGCGACCGGCGGCCTCCATCAGTTCGCGCTTGGCGAGGTCGCGTACGTCCTGGGCCTGCGCACGGAGCACATCACCCAGCGGAGTGCCCCGTTCCATCGCCACGCACACCCCGTCGACGAACCTGGCCAGCGGGTCCAGCTGCAGCCGGTCCGAAAAACCGCGCAGCGCCTGGATCAGCGGCACCCCCGACCGGGTCTGGACCACGACCTCCCTGAACTCTCCTGCGAGCTCTCCCCGCGCGGTCCGGGCGATCCGCTCCAGGGCGGCGGCCACGCTCTCACCGGCGCCGACGGAAAGCGCCATCATTTCCGCCAGGGCGGGAAACTCCGCCAGCATCTTGGCTTCCCGGCGACGGATCCGTACCCCGAGCAGGTAATCCCGAAAGAGGTAGCCAAGGACCGCCCCCGCCGCGGTCAGCACCAGGACCGCCGTCACCCCGATATGGCCGGCTCCGGCCAGCACGACGGCGGCTGCCCCGCCCACGACCAGGCCGAGCCCGGCCCAGAGGACCTGCTCGGCACGGAAGTCGAGCACTCCCTGCCGCAGCCCCGCGCGCTGCAGCCGCATGCCGAGCGGTTTGCCGGCCGGGCTGATCCGGTTCAGGCGCAGGACCAAATCACGCAGCACCGGGCGCAGCACCCGCTCCAGCGGCCCGAACGGCGTGAGGTCCCGGGCTGCCGGCAGGAGTCGGGACCTCCCCGCCGCCGGACGGATATGCGCCGATATCCGCTCGGCGAACTCGGTCCTCCGCAGGAACGGCAGCCGTGCCCCAACCAGGCAGAGACCGGCGCCCAGCAGCAGCCCGAGCAGTGAGGTGGTGCTCTGCAGCGGCGTCACCGCAGGACCCGCTCGTCCTGCGGCAGCGCACCGATGCGCAGCATCAGGCGGTAGCACACCACGGAGACCACCAGACCGAACGCCAGTACCGCGGCCCCGGCGGGAGTGCTGTAGGAGGCTGCTGCCGCCGGCTGGCTGGACAGCAGGACCAGCACGATCCACGGGGCCGCCACGGCCAGCCGGGCGGCGTTGATCGTCCAGGACTGCCGGGCGAGCAGCTCGCTGCGGGTGCGTGCGTTCTCGCGCAGGAAGGTCGACAGGGTTCCCAGCAGGCGGCCCAGGTCCGAGCCGCCGACATCCCGGGTCACTTTCAGGGCCTCGATGATCCGGTCCGCCACGGGGTCGGACAGCCTCTCCTTAAGGTTGTCCAGCGCGGGAAAGAACTGTCCTCCGGCCCGGTAGTCGGCCGCGAACTCCCGAAAGGGGCCCCGCAGGTCCTCCGGACCGGTGCTGCCCAGTTCTCCCAGCGCTTCGGGCAGCGGCAGCCCGGCGCGGATGGCGGATCGAAGGTGGTCCACCGCTTCGGGCCACAGCTGCTCACGCTGGCCGCGGCGGCGGGAGGCCTGCCAGTTGACGAGCGCCGGCGGCAGCGCGGCCCCGAAGAGCGCGAAGCAGGCGGCCACCGGGATGGATGCCGTGACGGCAAGGAACACCAGGAACATGAGCACGGCTGCCGCACAGCAGGCCCAGATCAGCCCGCCCGGCGTCAGCCGTTCAATGCCGGACTGGGTGATCATCACCGCAAGGCGGCCGGGGCGGTGCTCGCGTGCGATCGCCGGGGCCGCCCAGCAGGACCACCACAGCAGGAACAGTCCGAGGCCGAGCCCAAGCCCGGCCGCCGCGCTCATGCAGCCTCCAGCAGCGCGCCGACGTCGTATCCGGCCCGGGCGAACTTTTCCGGAGCGGGAAAGGACGCCGCGGTGACCTGCAGGCGGCCGTCAATGGTCCGGAACACGGAACCGGCTTCAATCACCCCGTTCTCGACGCGTCCGCCCAGCGCCAGGATCTCGGTGACGGTGCGGTGGCCGGAAGGCAGGCGCATGCAGTGCACTACGAGGTCGATGCTGCCGGCCACCGTGGGCAGCACAAAGGCACTGGAGATGTTCTCGCCCGCCAGCAGGGGAAGCGTGCACAGCTTCATCACGGCGTCCCGGGCACTGTTCGCGTGGATGCTGCACATGCCCGGCAGTCCGGAATTCAGGGCGATCAGCATGTCCAGGCTTTCGGCCTCACGCACCTCACCGACGATCATCCGGTCCGGACGCATCCGCAGGGCCTCCTTGACCAGCCGCCGCAGGGGGACCTCCCCCACCCCGTCCAGGTTTGGCTGGCGGCACTGCAGGCCCACGACGTCGCGGACCGGCAGCTGCAGCTCGAAGATCTCCTCGACGGTGATCACCCGCTCCCCGGGCCCCACCGCGGCTCCCAGACAGTTAAGCAGGGTGGTCTTGCCGGCCTGGGTGGCCCCGGATACCAGGATGTTCAGGCCGGCGGCGACCGCCGCGGACAGGAACCTGGCGGCCTGTGGGGTGAGCGTGCCCAGTTCCACGAGGTGCTCGAGGCGGCTGGCCCGGGCGATGAACTTGCGGATGTTCACGGCCCAGTGGCGGCGGGTGATGTCCGGAATGGCGACGTGCAGGCGCGAGCCGTCGGGCAGGGCGGCGTCGACGAACGGGGTGGAGAGGTCCAGCCGCCGCCCGGAGCTCTTGAGCATCCGTTCGACGATGTCCCGGACCTGCTCGGCCGTGAGGGTCAGCGGCGTCAACTCGGCCCGCCCGCCCCGGGCGGCATAGACCTCAGCCGGGGCGTTGATCCAGATCTCCTCCACGTCGGGATCATCGAGCAGGGGCTGCAGCGGGCCGAACCCCGCCACGGAGTCCAGTACCCTCCTGCGCACCTGCTCCAGCTGTCCCAGGGGCGGCAGCCGCCCCAGCAGCGAGCGCTCGTCGTAGTCCCTCAGTGCCTCGTCCACCAGCCGCCGGACTTCCGCCGGCTGCCGCTGAGGGTCCAGCCCGCGCGTCCGGATCAGCTCGCGGACCTCCCCCTCGACTATCCCGACGGCATCCATGCGCCCATCCCCCGTGTCCCCCGATATCTGCCTACGCCTGTCTTGCCACGGCGGCCAAAAAGCCGTCCGGCCGCTGCAGGACCAGAGGGTAGGGCAAAGGATGCCCGTGCGCGAGGGTGGCATCTGCGGCTGTGGATCAGGCCGTTGCGCTGCCGCTGTGCACTATGCTGCGGGCCGTCCCCGGCGGGCCAGAACGGCAAAGTGTAAGAGTGCGCCGGCCGCCGGTCCGACCGTGAGGCTCAGGATGCACCGCAGCTCCGTACTGCCGGGCAGCAGGAGGAACCCGACCGCCACCACCGTGGCCAGCGCCCAGCCCAGGGCGTAGGTCCTGTGCCGCCCCAGGGCCAGCAGGGCCGTGCCGGACAGGGTCAGCAGGGCAATCAGCGCAGCATCGAGAGTCAGTGCCGCCAGAACCCAGCCGGATACGCGGTAGTCAGGGCCGAAGAAGGTCATCAGCCACGGCCCCGCCAGCCAGGCCGGGACGGCTCCCAGCACGCCGGCGGCAAGGACGATGCCCACCGGTTTGCGGATCGCCCCCGCTCCCTGGTCCCGTGCCCGCAGCACGGCGGTCAGCGCCACCCCCTGGAACGCCTGCAGCGGAAGCATGATCGGGGCCCGGGTCAACGAGATGGCCAGCAGCAGCGGCGCAGCGAGCTCGTAGTCCGCGGCGGGTGTCGTGAGCTTGACCAGGAGCGGAAACGACACGACCAGTGCGGCTGAGGACGCGGCCGAGACCAGGGCATGGCCGGTCTGCCGGAGCAGGGCACGCAAGGGCACATCGGCCCGGGCGCGGGCAGCCCGCCGGGCGCCGCGGGAACCAATCAGCAGCAGCGGGGCTGCCGCCAGGGCTGCCAGGCTGGCCGCCTCCAACCCAAACAGCGCTCCTCCCGCCAAAGCTGCCACGCAGACGGCGGCAAGCCGCAGCAGCGCCTCCAGTCCCACGAGCTTCGTGTACGGATTCCAGTCCCCCCGGCCCTGCAGGGCCCCGGCGAGCGCTGCATGCACGGCGTAGACGATGCAGGACCCGCACAGCAGCGCCACGATGGCCGGCCCGTGCGGACCGAAGACCGTCTGTGCGGTCGGAAAGCCGACCGCTGCCACCGCTGCCGCGAGCGCCGTCCCGGTGATCAGTGCCGCGCCGAGCACCGGCGCGCCCTCCTGCTGCCCGCCCCCGGCGGCCCCTGCCACCACTGTGCTGCCGACCGCCCGGGTGGTTTCCGCTATGACGCCGTACAGGATTCCCACGACCGCGAACAGGGCGCCCCAGAAGGCGAGGAACTCGGAGTTTTCGGCAGGCGTGAGCACGCGTGCCGCGATGAACAGCACGACGAACCCGGAGAATGCGGAGAACAGCGCAGCCGTGCCGACTCCCGATGCACCGCGCAGACCAATGGCCCTGCCGGCGCTTCGCGTCGCCGCCGGATGCTCCTCTGACATGCGAGCACGATACTCCGTCGGCCGCGCGGGCGGGCACCGCCGCTTTCCGGAGCGGCGGTGCCCGCCCATCGAAAGCGGTCAGGACCCAACCGGAACATCGCCAACAGAACATGCCGGTTTCTGTTGTGGCCTCCGCCGTCCCGGCGTATGGTCGCGGTGCTTCCGGTCTCGGCGGCTGTCGTCACGGGCGGCGCGCGACAGGACCCCAGCGAACAGGAACCAGCGAAAGAGGCCCCTGATGACCACCGTCGACGTGCTCCTTCCGTACTACGGCAGCATCCCGCTCCTGCAGGACGCGGTGCGCAGCGTCCTGGGCCAGACGCATGAGGACTGGCGGCTGCTGGTGATCAATGACGCCTATCCGCACGGAGACCCCGCGCCGTGGCTGCAGGGGCTGAACGATCCCCGGATCGAGTACCAGGTCAACGGGCGGAACATCGGCTCCAACGCCAACTTCCAGCTGGCCCTGACCCAGGCCACGGCGCCGTACTTCGTCATGATGGGCTCCGATGACCGGATGCTTCCGGGCTACCTCTCCCTGGTCCACGCGGCGCTGGAACGCTTCCCCGAGGCCGTCGCCGTGCAGCCCGGCGTCGAGGTCATCGACGGCGACGGGAAGGTCTGGAATCCGCTGACCGACCGGATCAAGACGGTCGTCCGGCCCCGCGCGCGGACCCGCCGCCTGCTCGGGGGCGAGCGGCTCGCGGCTAGCCTGATGCATGCCGGCTGGCACTACTTTCCCTCCCTCGCGTGGCGGACGGACATTGTCCGGGGAATTGGTTTCCGCCCCGAGTACGACGTCGTGCAGGACCTGGCGCTGCTCATGGACCTGGTGGCGGAAGGCCACCAGCTGCTGCTGGAGCCCGCCGTGGCGTTCCAGTACCGCCGGCACGCCGAGTCCGACTCCTCCAAACGCGCCGTCGACGGGCGCCGTTTCCACGAGGAGGGCAGTTTCTTCGCCGAGCAGGCGCGCCGTTTCCACGAGCTCGGCTGGCCGCGCGCCGAGCGGGCGGCCCGCCTGCACTGGACCTCACGGCTGCATGCACTCACGCTGCTGCGCGGACAGCCCCGTTCGACGGCCGGGGTGGGGGCGGGCCTCGGCCTGGTCCGCTACGCCTTCGGGTTCGGACCCGCCGCAGCCGGCGGCACACCACAGCCCGGCACCTGAGCACCTTGTGCCGGGGCCGGCCGTGGAAGGCGGGCCGGTGCCGACGGCGGGATTACGATTCCGTTCCGAGTCCCCCTTGTTTAGCGCGCTTCTCCTTTACCCCAAGCGCCTCTCGGGTAACGTCAGTCGAGCTTTATCACTAACGCTCTGGAGACACTGTGAACACTTGGGGACTCAAAACGGCCGGCGGCCTGCTGCTGGCCGGAACGCTCATCGCCGGAACCCTGCCCGCCGTCGCGCAGGAAACCGCTCCTACGCCCCAGGACGGCGCGGCCCAGAGCGTTCTCCCCGACGTCGCGGCCACCACCCAGCCGGCTGCCCCCGATGTGCAGCAGCCCGTCCCCGACGTCGGTGAAACCGCCGGGAGCCGGGAGCCGGCGCCGGCCGCGCCCGCATCCCCCGCACCGACCGAACCGCCCGCCGCCGGTGAAGACCCCGAAGGCGACGAAGCTGAGGACACCGCGGCCGACGAACAGCGCCTTGCGGATGAACTGGCCCGGGAGCACGGCGCGCGCATGGGCCAGGGCCTGGACCGGCTGCGCGAGACCGGCGATCCCCAGGAGCCGACGGATGCCGAGCTCGACCTCGCCCAGACCCTCATCGACGGCGTCGCGACGCCGTACAGCGCTGCCGACGGCGGTGCAGCCCGGTCCGTGGCGGAGCCGCTGGCCACCTGGCGGCCCAATTTCGGCGTGCAGGGCATGGACGTCAGCAGCCACCAGCCCTCGGTCGACTGGGTCCGGGAGTACAACGCCGGCTCGCGGTTCGCCTACGTCAAGGCCACGGAGGGCGACTCCTACCGCAACCCGCTGTTCAATGGCCAGTACAACGGCGCCTCCAGCGCCGGCATGTTCCGCGGCGCCTATCACTTCGCGATCCCCACCGCGGGGTCCTCCGGCGCCGCCCAGGCGAACTACTTCATCAACAACGGCGGCGGCTGGACGGCGGACGGCCGCACGCTGCCGCCCCTGCTGGACATTGAATACAACCCGTACCCCCGGTACGGGAACACCTGCTACAACTTCACGCCGGCGCAGATGGTCTCCTGGATCCGGGACTTCTCGAACACCGTCAAGGCCCGCACCGGGCGGGTGCCCATGATCTACACCACCGCTGACTGGTGGAACAGGTGCACCGGCAACTCCACGGCCTTTGCCGACCATCCCCTGCACATCGCGCGCTACAGCACCGCGGGAGCGGGAACCATGCCCGCAGGCTGGGGCGACTACACGGTCTGGCAGTACAGCTCAACGGGGCCCTTCCCCGGAGACTCCAACGTCTTCAAGGGCAGCTACGACGAGCTGTCCTGGTTCGTCCGCAACCAGGTCCCGGACCGCGCCCACCGCGTCTTCTCCCCCGGAGACCTCAACGGCGACGGCGTGGGCGACCTGGTGGCCCGCCGGAACGACGGCACCCTGTGGCTCTCCCCCGGCACCGGCAACGGCCGGTTCGGGACGCCGGTACGGATCGGGCAGGGCTGGAACATCTACAACCTGTTCATCGGCACGGGCGACTACGACGGCGACGGCCGCAACGACTTCCTCGCGCGGCACATTGACGGCAGCCTGTGGCTGTACTCCGGCACGGGCGTCGTGAACACCGGCGCCAAGCAGGAAGGCTACAAGCCGGCCCGCAAGATCGGCACTCAGGGCTGGGAGGCGTTCAACGCGGTCATCGGCACGGGCGATGTCGACGGCAACGGCAGGGCGGACCTGCTGGCCCGGACCCGCGACGGGCGGGTCCTGCTCTACTCCGGCGCCGGCAACGGCGGCCACGGCTCCTCCCGCCAGATCGGCTCGGGATGGAACGAGTACACCCAGATGGTGGGTGTCCGGGACTTCGACGGCGACAAGCGCAACGACGTGCTGGTCCGGGTCGGCGACGGCCGGCTGCGGCTGCTGAAGGGCGACGGCCGGGGCGGCTTCGCGCCGGGTCCCTGGATCGGACAGGGCTGGAACATCTTTACCGAGATCCATGGCGGAGCCGATTTCGACCGCGACGGCAGGCCGGACCTCGTCGGACGCGCGTCGAACCGGGCGCTCACCTTCTACGCGGGCACCGGCACGATCTCCGAAGGGTACAAGGCCGGAACCCCCAGCGCGTCCCGGGGCATCGTCCGCGGCGCGTCCGTCATCAGCGTCAGCGACTTCAACTCCGACAAGCGCCCCGACCTGCTGAGCGTCCGTCCGGACGGAACCCTCTGGTTCCACCGCGGCACCGGCAACGGCCGGCACGCCGACCCGGTGCGGATCGGCTCCGGCTGGAACATGTACGCCGAGGTGCTCAGCCCCGGCGACTTCAACGGCGACGGCCGGGCCGACCTCATTGCCCGTGCGCCCGACGGCGGCCTGTGGTTCTACGCCGGCACCGGCAAGGTGGGAAGCGGGAATGAAGGCTACCGCGCCGCCGTGCGGATCGGCCGCGGATGGAACATCTACTCCCAGCTGCTCGGCACCGGCGACCTCACCGGCGACGGCAGGGCCGACCTGATCGCCCGCCACGTGGACGGCACCCTCTGGCGCTATGACGGCACCGGGAAGGTCTCCGGCAGCAACGAGGGCTACGGACGGGCCGTGCGGATCGGCACCGGGGGCTGGGCCGGCCTCGGCCTCACCGCACCCGGCGATTTCGACGGCAACGGCACCAGGGACCTCCTCGCCCGCGACCCGGCGGGAACCCTGCTGCTGTACCGCGGTACCGGACGCGGCACGCTGGCTGCGCCGGAAGCGGCAGGCTCGGCCTGGAATTCCTTCGCCCATCTGCTCGGCACCGGTGACACCACCGGCGACCGGATCGGGGACCTGCTCGCCGTGACGCCGGACGGAGCCACCTGGCATTACCCGGGCACCGGCCTGAAGAGCGAGGGCTACCGCCCGGCCGCCGGAGCCGGCAGCCTCTAGCGCGCGGCCGGGCCGCCGGCGGGAAAGACGGAAGCGGTGTTCCTTTCGGAACACCGCTTCCGTCTTTCCCAAGCGTTGTGCAGAGGCTTTCTGAAGTGCTGTACACAGGCCGGGTCCGGGCAGCAGCCGGCGCAGGCCGGCGGGCGAACACGGACAGCGGAACCCGTCCCCGTTCCGCACGGGTCAGCAGCGGGTCAGTTCCTCGGCTATCGCCAGGAACTCATCGGTGCGGCCCTGCCAGTCCATGCTGTGCAGCAGCATGGACTCCGGCATGGACGGCGGGGCGTCCAGCAGGTCCAGGACCGCGACCGTCCAGGCTTCGATGTCCGCTGCGTCAACGGTCAGCACCGGGGCGCCCTGGCGCTGCAGATAGGATGCCGCCGCCACCGGCGTACTGGCCACAGCCGCGCCGGCGGCCACCGCCTCCAGCAACGTTGTCTGGAACCCCTCCGCCAGCACGGTGGGGTTGAGCAGGACGGCGCCCGTGATGAGGGGGCGGATCTGCTCCGGCGACAGGAAGCCATGCACAAAGATGCGTTCGCGGTGCGGCGACGCCGCCACGGCTGCGTCCAGGTCGCTGCGCTGCGGTCCGTCGCCGATGAAGTGCAGTTCCACCCCGCTGCGCTTGGCCAGCACGGCCTCGCCGGCTTCCAACGTGGTGTCCCAGCCCTTGCCGGGAACCAGCCGGCCGAGGAACACGAGCTTTTCGCGCTGGGCCGGGAGGGTTCCGGGGGCGGGCTTGAACCGTTCCGTGTCGATCGCGTTGTGGAAGGTGCCGACGTCGGTCCCGGACAGCGAGCGGGCGAAGGCGGCCGCCGCCTCCGAGATGCCCAGCACACGGCCGGCACGTCGGAGCACGCTGCGCCCCAGGGTCTGATCCACCATCCTGCTGGCCAGGCCGATCAGCGGGGACACTCCGCGCACGTGGTCGGAGCCGTGTTCGGTGTGGACGGACGCCAGTCCCAGCGCGCGGGCTGCCCGGACACCGATGAAGGACATCGGGAAGAAGCGGGTGTGCGTGGAGACCAGGTCCACACCGCGGCTGCGCAGGACCGCACGGACCTTGCGGGCGGCACCGGGCAGGGGCAGCGCCAAAACGTCGGCCAGGGCGGGGGTGGCGGGCAGGCGCACCACCTCCACGCCGTCCTCCCACCCGCTCCCCGGTGCGGCGTCGGGCCCCACGGCCAGGGTCAGCACGGTGACGCGGTGGCCGCGGCCGGCCAGGCTGCGGGCCAGCGACGAGACATGGGATTCCACTCCGCCGACGTGCGGCGGGTAGTTGTTCACGACAAAGGCGATCGACATCGGGGTCGGCACGGTGCTGCTGGGTCCCTTCGCTGGGCTAGAGGTCGACGTCGGCGCCGTTGCCCCGCCCGCGCAGCACACGTTCCGCGTGTGCCTCGGGAGTGACGGCCTCGTCCACCGCGAGCCGCCGGGCCAGCTTGGTCAGCGAGGTCTCCATATGCCGGAAACGCTGATAGGTGGTGGCCATGTAGACAAAGAAGCAGACAATGACGCCGTACAGGACCAGGTCCGTCCCCCGTCCGATGCCCAGGAAGGACGCGGTATCGGAGAGGATCCGGGGGAAGAAGATGGACAGCACCGCAACCAGTGCGAAGATGCCCAGCAGGATCCGGCGGATGGCCAGGTGCCGGGCGTTGCTGCCGCCGCGCATCAGCACGAGGGAGACGAGGATTACCGCGAGGACGAGGACGATCTGAACGACAATTATCACGGTTTACCTAAAGAACAGTTCGGCGAGGATGTTGACGGAATTAAGCAGCGACTGCCCCTTGGACCTGGAGTAATCGGTGTAGATGATCTCGACCGGGTGTTCCACCCAGCGCGGCTTCATTGCGGCGATCTGGTTGACCAGTTCGGACGCGTGCGCCATCCGGTTCTGGGTCAGGTGAATGTTGGATGCGACATGCCGGTTGAAGGCCCGCAGCCCGTTGTGGGCATCGGTCAGGTTCATGCCGGTGGCCCACCTGGACTGGACGGCGGCCGTGCGCAGCACCACCTTCTTGGCCGGGCTCAGCTTGGTCCGGTCATCCAGGAAACGCGATCCGAGCACGATGTCCGCTTCGCCGGAGAGCACCCGCTCCTCCATCGCCGCCGCGTCCTCGACGCGGTGCTGGCCGTCGGCGTCGAAGGTCACGATGCAGCCGAGCTCGGGATCCTGCAGCGCGTAGTCGATCCCGGTCTGCAGGGCTGCTCCCTGTCCGAGGTTGATCGGATGCTGGACGACGACGGCGCCCGCCTCCCGGGCCGCCTGCTGTGATCCGTCCGTTGAGCCGTCATCGACGCACACCACGTACGGAAAACGCGGAAGCAGGCCCCGCACAACGTCTCCTACGACGGAGGCTTCGTTGTATACAGGTATGACTATCCACGTTCGACTCACGGGTGCCATTATTCCACACGTCCCTGCGGCTCCGCCGGGGCGGCGGGCCGGCCGGCACGCGTGCGGGGCAGGTAGGCGAGCACGGTGACCGATACCGCGGCGGCGGAAGCTCCGACGGCGAAGCCGGCGATCGCACCGCCGAGCCCGTGGCCGGGAGAGAGCAGGGCCATGGTCGCGATCCCGGCCATGGTGGCGCAGAAGGACGCGACCGAGAAGGCCCGCTGCCGCCCCGTGGCCATCAGATAGGCCCCGGGGACCGATGTGAGCGAGGAGACCGCCACCACCGCGAGCAGCAGCTGGAGCGTGGCCGTTCCGCCTTCATACCGGCCCGGGAAGACCAGGTCCATCAGCCAGGGGGCGAGCACGATCATGAGCCCGAAAATGGCCGCGAAGCCGACCGCGCTCAGGAAGAACAGCACCACGGCTTGGCGGCGGGTCTCGGCTGCCTGGCCGCGTGGCTTGCCGGAGAAGTACTGGACGAGGACCTGGTTCAGGGACTGGGCCAGCATGTTCGCGGGGGTGGCAAGGGTAAGGGCGGCGGCAAACAGGTCGGCCTTGGCCTTCACATCGAAGGTCTGCACGAACAGCATCACCGCCGGCAGCAGGCCGCCGGCCGCCACCAGCCCGAAGATCGCGTAACCGGTGTAGCTGAGCACCTCCCGCCGCTCCGCGGCCGGCAGCGGCTCCCCGGTCTCCCGCGGCCACGCCAGGACCGCGAACACCGCGTAGCCGGCACTGAGCGGCAGGAGCAGGGCCCAGTGCGCGCCGCCGCTGGTGACCGCCAGAAGCACGCCGAAGGACACACCGGCGGCGACCACGTCGAAGGCGGCCGCACGGTTGGCCCTGGCATGGCCCAGCAGCGTGCCCCGGGTAAACGTGTAGGCGCCGTACGTGACGACCAGCAGGGCGGAGGCCGCGGCGGAGGCATGGCTGCCGGTGAAGTAAAGGCCGATGGGGTAGGAAATCAGGACGCCGGCGGCCGAGGCCAGCCAGAAGGACCGTTTCAGCAGCCGCATGACCCCGCCGAGGGCCGGACCGCCCAGAGCAGCGCCGGGAATGAACCTCGTCGAGGCCACGCCCGCACCGGCCGGCCAGAACAACGAGAAGTAGACCGCCAGCGACAGCACCGCCGAAACCTCCGAAATCACATCGGAGGTGTTGCCGATCCAGGTGGTGTAGACGAAGCGGACCACACCCTGCACCAGGACGCCGAGCGTGGCCACTGCAGCGTGGAACAGGAGAACCATTTTCACCCGGCAAGCCTATAGGGTTCCGCGGCCGGCGCCGGTCCGGGTGTGCGCGCCGTCGCACCCGTCCCCCGCGCCGCTGTTGGCCTTCGCCGGCCGCTGCGGCGGTAAACTGCCATGAGAACCGGGGGCGCCCCTCCCCCGCCTACCCTTGGAGTTGCAGTGCGGATCCTCTATGTCCTGACCGATGCCGACATAGGCGGAGCGGAAGCGATGGTGGAAACCCAGGGCCTGGCGCGGCGGACGGAGGACACCGCCGAACTCGTCGTCCTGATGCGGCCCGGCAGCATGAGCGCCCGGCTCGAGAAGGCCTTCGACCGCGTCCATTACCTGGGCTTCCCGCCGTCGTCCCGCAACCTGCCGGGCATGGTCCGGGCACTTGAGCGGGCTGCCGCACAGTTCGCACCCGACGTCGTGCACTCCCATCTGTTTCATGCCGACCTGGTCACCCTGCTCGCGCGCATTCCGGGTGCGGCGAAGGTCACCACCATCCACACCCAGGGCTTCAGCTCCGCGGACCACCCCTTGACGCGGGCCATTGCCCGCGCCGTGGGGGCGCTTTCCTTCCGGTTCGACGCCGCGGTCCCCACCGGAGACGCCTGCCTGGACTTCGGCCGGCGCTACGGGTACCGGCGCCTTGCCCAACCCATCGACAACACTGCTCCGCTTCCCGCGGAGACCGCCTACGATCCCGGGGCGAAGGTCTTCCTCTCGCTGGCCCGCTGGCACCCGGTGAAAGGCCACCCGGTGCTCTTCCAGGCCTTCCGCACGCTCCTCGGCGATCACCCCGGGTGGACCCTGGTCTGCGTCGGCCCCGGTGCCCTGGCGGAGAATCCGGACGCCCTGCAGGCGGTGCGGGACGCCGGGCTGGACGATGCCCTCGCCGCGGGACGGCTCCAGCTGCGCGGTCCGACGGACAATGTCTCCGGCGCGCTGGCCGAAGCCGGGGCGCTGATCATCTCCAGCCTTTACGGGGAGACCTTCCCGGTGGTGGGCGTTGAAGCCAACGCGGCCGGCGTACCGGTCATAGCCACCGACGTCGGACAGTCGGGACGGTTCGTCGCCGCGCCCAACCACTTGGTGCCGCCCCGGGACGCCGGAGCGCTGGCCCGGGCCATGGCGGATTTTGCGTCCCTCGACGCTCCGGAACGCGTGCGCCTGTCCAGGGAAGTCCGCCGACGCGCCGAAAACGAGTTCAGCCCCCGGGCCGCCGCGGAAAAGTACCGGGAGGTCTACCGGCTGGCCATCGCACGGCGCGGCGGCCGGGCGGGCTGATCCTTCGCCGCGCCGAGGGCCTGGGGATCTACCCGCAGGCCGTGATCCGGAAGAGCTCGACGCCGCCCACCTGCGCGACCCGCTCAAATCCGGGAGCCTCGTCCAGGTCATCCAGGCCGACAAACTCCTCATGGGCCGGGTTGCCGGGCAGATAGATCAGCTCGTCACTGGTGACCGCGTACTCCACGTTGAGTTCGTCCAACGCTTCACAGACCTCGGGATCCGATGCGGCGTCCCGCAGCTTGGACGCGATCAGCTCGCGCTCCGGCGTGCGGGGGAACTGCACATGCGGGAACACCGCGGTCCTCCCGGAGACCAGGTACACCCATGCGGCGCCGTCCCACGGGTTGCCTGCGACCGCTGCCCCCTCCGGAACAATGGACTCGATCTGCTCGAACAGCTCCTCTTCGTTCGTCGACATGATGTCCGAGTGGGGATCCAGGCTGTAGGCCTTCATCCCTTTCTGGACCGTGGGACGGACGGCTGTGTCCTGGCTGACCAGGAACGTGGCCCCCAGCACGGCCACGGCGGCTACGGCGGCGGACGCCGCCACGGGGATCCGCACCCGGCGCAGCGCCCCGGCGGCGAGGTCCGCGAGGACGGCTGCTCCCTTCGCGGCAAGAGGAACGCCCAGGACGGCGACGGCGGCCGCCAGCCGGTTCTGGTCGTCGTACCATCCGCCGGTCAGGAAGGTGCGCAGCGGTGAGTTCTCGCCGCCCGCGGCGAAGGCAAAGAGTATGCCGATCAGGACGTACCCCGCCACCAGCCAGCGCGATTCGCGAAGCCGCAGCAGTGCGACGGCCCCGGCCGCCACGAGGACGGCGGTCGCCCATGCGGCCGGCTTGGCGGCATGGGTGGTCAGCAGCACCTCGCCCACGGCCTGGGCCGTGCTCTCGTACGGCTGCCAGGTATTGGCGAAGTCGGCAACCGGCAGCGGACGGAGCGCAATCCATACGACCAGCCAGGCTGCTGCCCCTGCGGCCCCCACGCCGGCCGCAAGGAAGGCGCGCTTCCCTGCTCCCGGCGTCGTTCGGGCCAGGAGGGGTTTCGCCCAGTCGAGCCAGGCTGCCACCACCAACGGGAGCAGCGCCACCATGAGCACCAGCAGGGCATTGGGGTGCGCTATGGCAAGGCCCGGGCAGAGGAGCAGCACCAGCCAGCCGTGAACGGCGACTCCGGACCGGTCCTTCCGCCACCCCCGGACCAGCAGCACGCCCAGTGCGAGAGCGGGAAGGACCAGCGCCATCGCATAGAAGTTCGGGTAGAGGACTCCCCAGTCCAGCAGCAGATAAGGATAGGCGCTGAACGCGGAGGCGCTGACGGCGGCACCGAACATGAGGATCGCCCTGCTGCCGAACAGGACCCGGGTCAGGAAGACCGCCCCCAGCGGCCAGACCACGGCGCCGATGACGATGTTGACCGCATTCGCCGCGTAGGGGATGGAAACCTGCGCGCTCTCCGCGACCAGGTTGACCGCGCTGTGCCAGACGGAGGGGTAGAACGCAGGCCCGGTCCCCTGCACGCCTCCTGCGGCAAGCGCCGAGGCGTTGTCGGTCTCCTGCATGAAGCGCACGAGGTTGAGGTGGAAGATGTTGTCCGCGGTCTGCGACAGGAAACCGGGCTGCTGGAACATCTGGACGAACCGGTAGGCGATGAAGCACCCCGCAACCGCGGCTGCCGCGAGGGCCGTCAGCTCGGTGGCGGGCGTCCGCCGCTCGGCCCAGGCCTGCGCAGAGGCACGGGCAGGAAGGAAGCGTCCCATGACCAGCCGGACGAGGAACGTGAGGACCGCCGCCACGAATGTACCCAGGATCAGCGTGCCGACATTCCAGCCCAAACCCAGATACGGCGCCACGACCGCCGAAACAGCCAGCACGGAGGCACTGACTGCGCCGGAGAGGCCTATCGCCGTCGCGAAAGGCACCCGCGCCGGCAGGACGACCAGGAAACCGGGCAGGAGCAACGCGCAGAACGCAACGCCCACGGCCGGAGCAATCTCAATCCAACTACTGTCCACTGCTCCACATTCCCGAGGTTCCTACCGTTGCTGCCCGCCGGGGCCTCAACTGCGCATCCGGGCCACGACGTCGTCGATCGGCCCGTCCATGATCAGCCGGCCGTGCTCCAGGAGCACGCCGCGCTTGCAGATCCTCGACACCAGGTCCAGGTCGTGGCTGACGACCACCAGGGTCTTGCCCTCCCCCGCGAGTTCCTTGATCTTGTCGAGGCACTTGCGCTGGAACGGCTCGTCGCCGACGGCAAGGATCTCATCGACCAGGAAGACCTCGGGATCGGTATGCACCGCCACGGAGAAGGCCAGGCGCAGGTACATGCCCGAGGAGTAGAACTTCACCTCGGTGTCGATGAACTGGCCGATCTCGGAGAACTCGACGATGCTGTCGAACTTCTCGTTGATCTCGTCCTCGGTCATGCCCAGGATCGCGCCGTTGAGATAGACGTTGTCACGTCCGCTCAGGTCGTGGTGGAAGCCGGCTCCGACTTCGATCAGTCCGGCGACCCGGCCCCGGGTACGGATGCTGCCGGCGTCGGGACGCATCACCCCGGAAATGTGCTTCAGCAGCGTCGACTTTCCGGACCCGTTCAGGCCGAGGAGGGCAACCGTCTCGCCCTCTTCGATGGCCAGGGTGACGTCGTTGAGTGCCTTGAACTTCTCCGAGAGGTCACCCTTGCGTCCCTTGATGAGCCAGACAAAGGCTTCCTTCATGGACCGGGTGTGGCGCAGCACGAACTGCTTGCTGACGTTCTTGACTTCGATGGCTGTGGCCACGGGTTCAGAGCTCCTGGGCGAAACGGCCTTCAAGCCGCCGGAAGACGGTCTGGCCAAGGATCAGGACCAGGGCCGAGACGGCCAGCCCCACCGGGAGCCAGAGGCTGAGAAGATGCGGCGGAATGGCCTCGGCACCATCGGTGGTGGGCAGCCAGAACGCGAAGTGGAAGGTTTCCACGCCGACCGTGATCGGGTTCAGCTGGTACAGGTGGAAGAAGGTGTCCCCCAGCTGTTTCTGCACCATGGTCCAGGAGTACAGCACCGGAGAGGCCCAGGTGGCGATCATCAGCAGCATGTCCACCAGGTTCTCGGCGTCGCGGAAGTACACGTTGACGGCGCCGAAGAGCAGGCCCAGGCCGGTGGCCAGCATGGCCACGATCACGAAACCGGCGACGGCGGCCGTGAGCTGCAGCAGCGACGGCGACCAGCCGGTGAACAGGCAGGCCACGATCAGGATCAGGATCTGCGGCACGAAGTGCACTCCGGAGACCCAGACGGATGCGACCGGGAACAGCTGCCGCGGCAGGTAGATCTTTTTGATCAGGCCGCCGTTGATGACGATTGACCTGGACGCGTTGCTCAGTGCTTCGGTGAAGAAGTTGATGAGCACGATGCCGGAGAAGAGGTAGATCGCGTAATTGGGCAGCCCGTCGGGATTGCGGTCGCTCTGCTCCAGGCCCAGGAACACGCCCAGCGCGATGTAGAACACCACGAACTGGACGCCGGGCTTCACATAGGACCACAGCAGCCCGAGCACCGAACCGCGGTAGCGGACCTTGAGCTCCTTGGAGACCAGGAGCTTGAGCAGGTACCGGGAGCGGAGGACGTCGGCGAGGCCGCGCCCCCGTCCCGGTACCGTCAGTTCACCGGAAGACAATCTACTTGCCCGTTTCCGAGTGCTTCTCGAAGGTCCTGCGCCAGGTTTCGAGCGAGGTGATCTCCGGCAGGGCAGCGCGGTACTGCTCGCTGAGCCGCTGCCAGTTCCGCAGGATCTCCGCGTTCAGCTGCACGGCTTCGGCCAGCAGCTCGCGTACCTGGCGGGGATCCCGCTTGTACCACGAGGCGCCGGTGCCCTCGGCGTTGGTCACCACGGCGCTGTCGTACTGGGACATCCGCCACCACTTGTTGTCCTGGTGGGCAATGTAGGCCTGCGGATGTTCCTGGCTCGTCTGCGGAACGCGCTTGACCAGCTGCTTCAGCACGGTCTTCGCCGCCCAGGGCATCAGGGTCGCGTAGGACGGCGCCCGGAACCCCTGGCCCCGGCGCGGCGGCTTGTGCATCACCGGTGCCGGGAAGGCTTCGGGCTCAGGCTGGACCTGGGCATCCGGGAACTCCTTGGCCATGGCGCGGATCTCGGGCAGCTTGGTCGGCAGCAGGTCATGCAGGTGGTCCGGACCGCGCAGGAGGTCGCGCAGTGCCATGACGCGGCCCTTGGCGGTGTAGTACTGCATCGAGATCAGGTGCTTGACGTCCATGTAGCCGGTCTCCCGGACGACCCGGCCGCCGTGTTCGTACGGGCTGTGGATCAGGGCGGCGATCATCCGGTTCCGGGTGTGGAAGTAGGCCTGCCAGCCGACCAGGTCGTCCTTGTCGATCCAGGACACATGCCAGACGGCGGAGCCCGGCAGCGACACGGTCGGGAAGCCGGCGCTCTTGGCGCGCAGGCCGTATTCGGCGTCGTCCCACTTGATGAATACCGGCAGGGACAGCCCGATCTGGCGGATCACTTCGGTCGGGATGAGGCACATCCACCAGCCGTTGTAATCCACGTCCACCCGGCGGTGCAGCCAGGGGGTCTGGCGCAGGTTGGAGCGCACGAAGTCGTGGCCCAGGGTCATCTCCGCGTGCGGCTGGTCCGGCTGGAAGCGGTACGGGTTCACCGTCTCGCCGAAGGTGTGCAGCACGGTGCGGTTGTAGAGGTCGAACATGTGCCCGCCCACGATGGTGGGCGTCTTGCAGCGGTCCGCGAAGGTCAGCAGGCGCACGATGCTCTCCGGCTCCATCACGACGTCGTCGTCGAGCAGGAGGACGTAGTCCGACCCGTTTTCCACGGCTTCGTACATGCCGCGGGCGAAGCCGCCGGAACCGCCCAGGTTGTCCTGGTTGATGATCCGCAGCTTGCCGCCGAGCATCGCCGAGACCTCGTCGAAGCCTTCGGCGTCGGCCACCTTCTGCGTGCCCTGGTCCACCAGGATGATCTCGCGCACGTGCCGGTGGGCCTCGGGATGTTCGGCCAGGATGCGCAGGTTGTTCATGCAGAACGCGGTCTTGTTCAGCGTGGTGATCTCCAGCGTCACGCTGCCCGCGGTCACCGGCGCGCCCGGAGCCTGCCACTCGGCTTCCTCGAGCACGAAGTCCTCGGAGCCGGCCACCAGGTCGAACCAGTACCAGCCGCCGTCGCCGAAGGGCTTCAGCGTCAGGTCGAAGGTGCTGGTGGTCGCATCGGTCACGCGCTGGGTCTCGACGTGCTGGAGTGCGCCGCGGGCGTTGGACTTGTAGACGCTGACCGCACCGGAGCCGGAGGTGCGCACGCTCAGCCGAACGCTCTCCAGGTGGGTCCAGCGGCGCCAGTAGCTGGCGGGAAAGGCGTTGAAGTATGTTCCGAAGGAGATGCGCTCGCCCGGCCGTACCGACGTCGAGCGGCGGGACAGGAAGTCCTCGGCATGGACTTCACGGCCGGGAGCGGCCATGACGCCGCCCGCGGCCCCGTTGCCCGTCTTGGCGTCTCCGCTCATGGTCGAGAGCTGCACGCCCATGGCGCTGCCTGTATCCATGTACAGGGGAACGGTGTCCAGCTGGCTCAGCGACGGCAGGATGACCCGCTGCAGGGTCGAATATTCCTGCTCCGTGCCGTCCTCCGACACCGCCTGTTCCACAGTGGCGTTGCTCACGCGTCCACTCCTCCGCTCTGCAGCTTTGCCCCGCCGGTGAAGTGGGGCTTGATCTTGTTGTCGAACATGGACAGTGCCGAACCGATCGCCATGTGCATGTCCAGGTACTTGTAGGTGCCGAGCCGGCCGCCGAAGAGCACGGACTGCTCCCCCTTCGCCAGGTCACGGTAGGCCAGCAGCTTACGGCGGTCCTCGCCGGTGTTGACCGGGTAGTAGGGCTCGTCGCCCTTCTCCGCGAACCGGGAGTACTCGCGCATGATGACCGTGGCGTCCTTGGTGTAGTCCCGCTCCGGGTGGAAGTGGCGGAACTCGTGGATGCGCGTGTAGGGCACGTCCTCATCCGGGTAGTTCATCACCGCGCAGCCCTGGAAGTCCTCCATGGGCAGGACCTCTTCGTCAAGGTCGATGGTGCGCCAGGACAGGTCGCCTTCGGCGTAGTCGAAGTACCGGTCCACCGGTCCGGTGTAGATGACGGGCACCTGGCCCAGGACCTTGCTTCGGGAGAACTCGTGGCCCTCGTCGAAGAAGTCGGTCTTCAGGTGCACCTGGATGTTCGGGTGGTCCGCCATCCGTTCGATCCATGCCGTGTAGCCGTCCACCGGCAGGCCTTCGTACTTGTCGTTGAAGTACCGGTTGTCGTAGGTGTAGCGCACGGGCAGGCGGGAGATGATCTCGGCGGGCAGGTCCTTGGGATCGGTCTGCCACTGCTTGCCGGTGTAGTACTTGATGAACGCCTCGTACAGGGGCCGGCCGATCAGCTGGATGCCCTTGTCATTGAGGTTCGCCGGATCCGTGCCGGCCAGCTCGCCTGCCTGCTCCTGGATCAGGGCGCGCGCCTCGGCCGGGCCCATGGAGGAGCGGAAGAACTGGTTGATGGTGCCCAGGTTGATGGGCATGGTGTACACCTCGCCCTTGTGCGTGGTGTACACCTTGTGCACGTAGCTGGTGAAGTCGGTGAAGCGGTTGACGTACTCCCAGACCCGCTCGTTGGAGGTGTGGAACAGGTGCGCACCGTATCGGTGGACCTCGATTCCGGTCTGCGCCTCCTTCTCGCTGTAGGCGTTTCCACCGATGTGATGCCGGCGGTCCAGGACGGCCACCTTGAGGTCCAGCTCCTTGGCGGCGCGCTCAGCGACGGTCAGGCCAAAGAAGCCCGATCCGACGACGACGAGGTCAACGTTCACATTTTCTCCTGATTGATTCGGTTGGGCCGCAGGGACCCACAGTCGCCCGACGGTCAAGGTTATCGGACTATTACGGCGCAGGCACTTCAGCAAGCCGCCCGGCTGCTTCAGCGCCGCTCTGCCGAAGGGCTGAATCGAAGCGTTCCTCGAAAACAGGCCGCATGGATTCCACATACGTCCGGGTCAGGTGGTCGCGGTCAATGTACACCAGGACATTGCCGATGACCGGCGGGCAGTAACCGTCCTGGCAGAGCAGATCGGTGAAGTCGAGGTGCATCAGCCCTTGCCGGTCAAGGGCCTGCTCCGCAGGGTTCCCCGCGGCCAGGGTGCGGAAGGCTTCGACGCCACAGCTGTCCGGATCCTCCGGGCTCTGGCTCACACATCCCGGCACATCCACGGGCAGCCGGGGGGTATCACGGACGGCCGCAACGGCGATACCGGCATCGGCCAGTTCAGAGACGGTCGAGACCCAGGAGGGCTCAACGTACTCGGCACCGTCCAGCACCGTGCGGCTTCCGGTGGTAAGGACCAGGTCGGGACGGTCCCGCAGAAGACGGTCCACCGTCTCCTCATTGAAATCCCGGCACTCCGGCGTAGCGCTGTCTTCAAAAGTCAGCGGGCATCCCGCCTTCAACCGCACGGACAGGTTCCACCCACGATCCTGGGCCATGCTGCGCAGATTGGTGGTCCAGATCTCCGCATGTGAACTCCCGACCACAACGACCCGGGGCGCCCCGGCACCTCCCGACTCGAGATTGCACTCGATTTCGAGCCTGTCCGAGTCGCGGCAGCCGACCGGAAAGTCGGGCCACTCTTCGGACACCTGGTCGGCCATCGGCAGAATCCCGGCCCCCGGATCGGACACGTCCTCATAACCGGGCAGCAGTGCGGCGGCTCCGGGGTTGTTGCGCTCGGCCTCCGCCGCCAGCCGCTCCGCCTGCAGCCGCAGGCCCTCCTGCCACAGGGCGACGGGTCCTGCGACCAGCGCGACGCAGACGGCGATGACCAGGGCGGACCGGCGCCGGCTCGACTCGAGCCAGCGGCTGGCGCGGAGCGGGTTCTCCACGAGCTTGGTGGTCAGCCAGGCCAGCAGGAGGGACAGGGCGATGATGGCGCTGCCGCCGACCAGGCCCACCTCCGTCCGGCCGCGCCAGATGAGGTAGATCACGAGAATCGGCCAGTGCCACAGGTACAGCGCGTAGGAGATGTCGCCGAGCCGGATCAGGGGCTGCCAGGACAGCAGCCGGTCCGCTCCGAAGCGGCTGCCGGTCTGGCCTGCGGCGATGACGAGGGCGGCGGCCATCAGGGGCCAGAGGGCCACGAAGCCGGGGAATGCGCCCTGCACATCGATCAGGAAGCCGCACGAGAGCATCGCCGCGAGTCCCAGCCATCCGGCCGCAATCCGCACGCTGCGCGGGAGCTTCAGGTACGGCAGGGCGAGGGCCAGCAGCGTGCCGAAAGCGAACTCCCAGAGCCGGGTGCGCGTATCGAAGTACGCGTAGGACTGGTTCGAATAGGTCTCCGCGACCGAGAAGGCCAGCGAAGCCACGAACACGGAGCCGAACAGCACCAGCACCACCCGCCGGAACGGTATGCGGCCGTATTTCGCCAGCAGCGCGGCGGCGGCGAAGAGCAGCGGCCACAGGATAAACACCTGGCCCTGGACCGACAGGGACCAGAAGTGCTGCAGGGGGCTCGCTGCACTGTTGTCCGATGCGTAGTAGTCCACGCTGAGCTCGGCGAGGGCCCAGTTCTGGTAGTAGAGGAGGGACGACCAGGCCTGGCTGAGGATCTCGGTCCACCGGTAGCGCGGGACCACCAGCGCGGTTGCGGCGAGAGTGCCCAGAAGGACCACGACGACGGCGGGCAGGAGCCGCTTGAACCGGTGCAGCCAGTGCCGCCCCAGTTCCAGGGGCCGGCCGGCCTCCACCTTGCGCATGAAGGACAGGCTGAGCAGGAAGGCCGAAATCAGCAGGAAGATGTCGACGCCGCCGGACACCCGGTTGAACCAGATGTGGTAGGTCACGACCATCAGGACCGCGAGGGCGCGCAGGCCCTGGACTTCCGGACGGAAGCGGGTGCCCGAGGCGGCTCCTGCCGCGGATTCAGCCTGCGGCAGGGCCTGCGTTTGTTGCTGTGACACGGAGACCTTTCGACGGGAACGCGTTCTTCCCCGTTTTGAAGTGTACCTGCGGCCGGGCACGCGCCCTGATCCGGCCGGGGGCGTCCGCTGTCCACAGGAGGCTCCGGCATCTGTTCCCCGGCACGGGCTGCACCTACCTTGTTCCTGACGGAAAGCGGGCCGCTGACGAGGGGGAGCATGGAAATCCACGCCACGCTGGTCTGCGCTCCCGGGTGGCCGGCGGGCCCTGACGGCGGTCCCCGGAGCCTGCCGGGTCCGCAGGACATCGTGATCAACGGCTCAGGTTCGGGAGCCGAGGTGGCCGCAGCCCTGGCACGGCGTTGGGGAAAGGGACGCTTCACCGTGGGGGGCCTCCCCCTCGAGGAGCTTCGGCCAGGGCGCCCGCCGCTGGTCTCCGGTTCGGTGATCGTCGGCTCCCCGGACCGGCACCGGACTGCGGAACCGGTACCGGTCCGCCGTTGGCCGGAGCTGCCCCCGCTGTTCCTGGCCGTCGAAGAGGGCCCGGCCGCCGGCGATCTGTGGCCGCTGGTACGGGGACGCTACCGCATCGGTCGGGCGCCGTCGGGGTTCCGCCGGCTGACGGTGGCCGACCCGGCTGTGTCCCGGGAACATGCGGAGCTGTCCGTGGCCACGGACAGCGTCCGGGTCAGCGGGCCCCGCTCCGCCGCCGGGTCCGCCGGCCGGCACGCCCGGCTGCTGGCCTCCGGAACCGCCCTTGCGGCGGGTGATTCCGTGCTCCGGCTGCTGGCCTCCGCCGACCTTCCCGAACCGGCCGCTGCGGACGACGTCGAGACGCCGCTGGTGGTTCCCTTCTCCGGCAACGGCGCCGGGCCCATGGTTCTGGTCGGTGCGACGCTGGCCCTGGCGGCGGGCGTCGTCCTCGCCTCGGTAACCGGCAGCTGGCTCTTTCTGGTGTTCAGCGCCCTTTCCGCTGTGACAGCGGTCGTGGGAATTGTCCACGGCAGGCTCAAGCGGCGGCGTACCCGACGCGCGCTGCAGGACGCGGCGGCCCGGGACCTGCGGCGCCGGCAGCAGGCCTGGCCCGGGCCGGGTGCCCTGGTGCTGCGCTGCCTCGCCGAAGCTGCCCGGGCCGAGCTGCCCGAGGGCCCTCCCGCACCCGGCGGAGCTCTCCGGCCCGACGGCGCCCGCCCGGCACCGGGCCTGCCGCCGACCGGGCCGCGGGTGCGGATCGGCCGCGGCGCCCAGCCGGCGCGGGTTGCGCTGTCCCCTGCCCCGCCGGAGCCGCCGGTCCAGCTGATCGCCGATGCCCCCGTTGTCCTGGACCTTGCTCCCGGCCGTATGGGCGTCTGTGGTGCCCGGGCCGAGGTCACTGCGCTGCTGCGCAGCATTTTGCTCCAGCTGGCGGCCGGCCCCGTTCCGGCAGCGGTCACGGCGCTCGGCCTGCCTGCGGAGACGGCGGCCTCGGCCCGGTTCCTCCCGGGGGTCCGGCTGCCTCGGCCCGGTTCCGGAAGCACCCCGGCAGCGTCACGGGATACTGCCCCCGCCCCGGACACGACGGCACCCCAGGTGCTGATCCTGGGGCCGGAATGCCCTCCTGACGCGGCCGGCCTGCCCGGACCCGTGTCCGCCGACGTCTGCGTGCTGGATTGCCGGCCGGAGGTGCGCGGGGCCAGGGTCGAGCTGGGCCCCGACGGCGCCCGCATCCGTGACGGCCGGCAGTGGCTGTCCCTGCGGGCAGACGGGCTGGGGGCCACGGCCTTCGACCGGGCCTGCCGGGCCCTCGCCGCCCGCGGCAGCCGCGCCGGCGGCAGGGCCTCGGCCGCCCTGCCCGGGGCGGTGCCGCTCGGCAGCCTGTACCGCACGGACCAGGCTGCCCTCGAGGAGGCGTGGGCCGCACCGCTCGACGGCCTGCCCGTACGCCTGGGCGTGGGTGAGCAGGGGCCGGTGGACCTCGATCTGGTCCACGACGGCCCGCACCTGCTGGTGGCGGGAACCACCGGGGCCGGCAAATCCGACCTGCTGCGGGCCCTCATCGCAGGGCTGGCGGCGCATTCCTCCCCCGCCCGGGTGAATTTCCTGCTCGTCGACTTCAAGGGCGGCGCCGGCCTGGCGCCGCTGGCCGGGCTGCCCCATACCGTCGGGTTCCTCACCAGCCTGGGGGTAGGCAACGCCACCCGTACCCTCGTCTCCCTCCAGGCGGAGCTGCGCCGCCGCGAAGCGCTCTTCGCAGCGGCCGGCTGCCCCGACCTGCCTGCCTTCAACGCGGCCGGGCACGGCGGCGAGCTGCCGCGGCTGGTCGTGGTCGTGGACGAGTTCCGCGTGCTCAGCGAGGAGGTCCCGGACGCGCTCGGCGAACTGATGCGGATCGCCTCCCTCGGCCGGTCCCTGGGGCTGCACCTGGTCCTGGCGACCCAGCGCCCCCAGGGCGCCGTGTCCGCGGAGATCAGGGCCAACGTCTCCGCCGCGGTCTGCCTGCGCGTCCAGTCCGAGGCGGAATCCCGGGATGTCCTGGGCGTCCCGGGCGCGGCCGGCATACCCGCTTCGGCCCCGGGGCGGGGGTACCTGCGCCGGGGGGCGACACCGCCCGAGCTGTTCCAGGCGGGATGCTTCGCGCTTCCGCACGACCCGCCGTCCTCGGTGGCGACGTTTGCGGAATACCTGGCCGGCAGCAGGCCGCCGGCACCCGGGGAGACGGCTCCCGCCGGTGAACAGCTGGTGGCGGCCGCGGCGTCGGCGGCGTCGGCGCTCTCCCTGCCGCCCGCCCGCCGCCCGGTGGCCGAGCCGCTTCCGGAGCGCTGTCCCGCCGCCGTGGCAGCTGAGCCGGGGCAGGTGGCCCTGGGCGTGCTCGACCTTCCCCGCCTGCAGGCGAGGGCCGAACTGCGCTGGCGGCCGGACGACGGGCACGTGGCCCTGCTGGGGCTTCCCGGCAGCGGAGCCGACGGGGCTCTGGGCGCGCTGCTGGCGGGGCATCTGCATGCGTTCCCGGGCCGGCCCGCCTACCTGCTGGACGGCGACGGGTCCCTCGCCTGGGCTGCACAGGCGCCGCAGGTGGGCGCCCGGGTACGCCCGGACGATCCGGCCCGCGCGGTCCGGGTGCTGCGCCGGCTGGCCGGGCTGGAGGCCACGCTCCTGATATCGGGCTGGGGCGCCTGGCTGTCCTCGCTGCGCGGACTGCGCGGGGCCGACGCGGAAGAGCTGCTGGCGGATCTTGCCCGCCGAACCGGTTCGGGCCGGACGGTCCTCGCCGTTGCCGGCGGCCGGGAGCTGCCCTCGTCACGTTTCTTCGGCTTCCTGCCGAACAGGTTCTTCCTGCCCGCCGGCGCCGGGCCGGAGACCCTGCTGTCCTGGCCGCCCCTGCCCGGAACCGACCCGCTTCCCGGGCGGGCCTACTGCCTGGGACCGGTGGTGCGGCGCGCACAGGCTCCGCTGGCCGCCGGGTTCCCGGACCGTCCGGGCTCCGGGGCGGGCCGGGCGCGGCCGGGCACGGGACGGGATCAGGACGGTGCCGTGGCTCAGCTGGCCGTGACGGATGACGCGGTACCGCTTCCCGCTCCCCCGCCGCTGCCGGCGGGTACCGCACGTCCGGCACGCGTTGACCCGCTTCCCCGCATGGTGGCGGCCAGCGACCTGCCGGTCGCTGCGCGCGAGGTCGGCGGGACCCTGCTGGTGCCGGTGGGTGTCAGCGGGGACGAGCTGGAACCGGCGATGGTCCGGCTGCGTGCCGGCGATGCCTTCCTGGTCCTGGGACGGGCGGGCACCGGACGCAGCAGCCTGCTGGAGCACATCCGCAGATCCGTCGGGCGCCTGCCCGGCTGCCTGGTGGCGGATGCCGCGGACCCGCCGGCCTCAGCGGCGGCGGCTGCTGAGGCGGGGCAGGAGGTCCTGATCATCGCGGACGACGCCGACAGGCTCCCTCCGGCACAGCTGCAGCAGCTGTCGGCCCTCCTCGCGGCGGGGGCACGGGTGGCTCTGTCCGCCGCGCCCGGCCCGGGACTGCCCGCACGGGTTCCGCCGGCCGCGGCCGTCCGGGTTCGGCCGCTCGGGGCGCTGCTGGCAGGAACCGGGCCCCTGGAGCAGGACCTCTTCGGGTTTCGCCCCGATACCTCCCCGGATCCTCTGCCCGGGAGGGGGTGGCTGATCAGCCCCTCGGCTGCGGTGCAGGCTCAGTTCGCGCTCTCCCGCCCTGAAGCGGACCGGCGCTAGGGGGCCTTGGTGTCGCCGCCGCGGCGGACCGTGTAGTTCAGCACGGGCGTGCTGAAGACCAGCAGCATCACGGCGGCTGCGGGCAGCAGCATCAGCAGCCCCGCCGGGAGCAGTCCGGCCTGGAGCACGGTGACGGCCAGGACCACCATGAACAGCTGCCAGGCCAGGGCGGCGGCGCGGGTCCACCGGTAGCCGCGGAAGAAAAAGTGGCCTACGGCCAGCAGCCAGATACCGGCCGCCGCCAGCAGCACGGTGGTGAAAATGGCTCCGCCCAAGGACAGCGGAGCACTGGTGAGCAGGTTGTAGATGTACCAGCCGGCGGCTGCGAGGAGGGCCAGCGCTTCAAGCACCAGCACCGCGCTGACGAACAGGACGGCGGCCGGCCGCCGCGCCGCGGGGGCTTCTTCGGGTCTTGACACATTCGCACACTACCGGAGATAGTCGGAATGCATCGACAGTCAGGAGGCTTACAAGTTGACCGCTGTGATGCATCCCTCATGCCCAGGGGCTGATTAACGCCTCATTACCTCTTGTTTGCGTTCTTGTTACGTGACAGTCTTGAAGAGGGGAAGGGGCCGCAACCGGCCCCTTTAATTTGCAGTTGCTCGTGAATGTTTTCACAAACACTAGGAGCCAACTTTTCAGAGGAGAAAGTGATACCCATGGATTGGCGGAGCCGTGCAGCATGCCTGGACAAGGATCCCGAGCTGTTCTTCCCCGTGGGCAACACCGGTCCGGCCCTTCTTCAGATTGAGGAAGCCAAGAGCGTCTGCCGCCGTTGCCCCGTGATCGACACCTGCCTGCAGTGGGCGATTGAAACCGGACAGGACGCCGGTGTCTGGGGCGGCATGAGCGAAGATGAGCGCCGCGCGCTGAAGCGTCGCGCAGCCCGCGCCCGGCGCGCGTCCTGATACGCACCACAGACCTGCGGGCCCCGGCCCGATAAAGCATCAACGGCACGGACCGCTGCGCGCAGCGGTCCGTGCCGTTGGCATTTGCGCGGATCAGTGCCGCGGGCCGGTGGGATCGATGAGCATTTCAATCCGGACTTCGGTGCCTCCGCCGCGCCGGCCGAGCCACTCGATGGTGCCGTCCAGCTCGCTCTGCACCAGGGTCCGGACGATCTGCAGGCCCAGGCCCTCGCGCCGCGGCTCCGGCGGCAGCCCCGCCCCGTCATCCGAGATGGCGACGGTAAGCCGGTCCCGTCCGCTGCCGGCCTGGTCACGGTGCGCGCTCAGCCGCACCGTCCCGTTCCGCCGTCCGGCAAGCCCGTGTTCGACGGCATTGGTCACCAGTTCGTTGATGACCAGCGCCAGCGGAGTCGCCAGTTCGCTGGGCAGGTTGCCGAAGCTGCCTTCGCGCTCGGTCCGCACTTCCTGGCCCGGCGAAGCCACTTCGGCCGCCAGCCGGAACTGCCGATCGATGAGTTCATCGAAATCCACGTTCTGGGTCAGCCCCTGCGAGAGGGTTTCGTGGACCAGGGCGATGGTCGAGACCCGCCGCATGGCCTGGGCCAGGCCCTGCCGGCCCTCCTCGCTCTCCATCCGCCGCGACTGCATGCGAAGCAGCGCCGCCACCGTCTGCAGGTTGTTCTTCACCCGGTGGTGGATCTCCCGGATCGTGGCATCCTTGGACACCAGCTCCATCTCCCGCCGACGCAGCTCGGAGACATCCCGGCACAGCACCAGCGCACCGAACCGCTCCTTCTCGTTGCGCAGCGGGATGGCCCGCAGGGACAGGCTCACGCCGCGGGACTCGATCTCGGTGCGCCAGGGCATCCGGCCGGTCACCACCAGGGGCAGCGTCTCGTCCACCATGCGGCGGTCCTTGAGCAGGGCCGTGGTGATTTCGGCGAGCGGCCGGCCCTCCAGCGATTCGACCTCACCGAGCCGGCGGAAGGCCGAGACGCCGTTGGGACTGGCGTACTGGACCACGCCGTCGACGTCGAGCCGGATGAGCCCGTCCCCCACCCGCGGCGCGCCGCGGCGCGAGCCGGTGGGGGTGGCGAAGTCCGGCCACAGCCCAAGGGTGCCCATCCGCAGCAGGTCGTAGGCACACTGCCGGTAGGTCAGCTCCAGCCGGGACGGCATGCGCGAACTGGACAGGTCCATGTGGGAGGTGACGACGGCGAGCGTCCGCCCGTTCCGGACGAACGGCACCGCCTCCACCCGCATGGCCGTGTCGGCGGTCCAGCTGGTCTCGCTGGAGCGCTCGATGGTCTGGCTGCGCCAGGCCCTGTCCACCAGCGGCTGCAGGTCCGACCGGATCCGCTCGCCCACGAAGTCACTGTGGAACACCGTGTGCGAGGTGGACGGCCGGGCATGGGCCAGCGCCACGTAGCTGCCGTCCGGCAGCGGGAACCACAGGGCCAGGTCCGCGAACGCCAGGTCCGCGACCAGCTGCCAGTCCCCGACCAGGAGGTGCAGCCACTCGGCGTCTCCGGGACCGAAGTCCGCGTGGTCCTTGATCGGATCAGTAAAGATCGCCACCGGCTACCGCCGCACGATCGAGCGCAGCAGGCGCAGGGCCACCGACAGGGAGGCCATGTCGTCGCGTTCGAGGCTGTTGACCTCATCGAACATCCGGATGGCCCGCTGCAGCCGGTCCGCGTTGCGCTCCTCCCACGCCGCGAGCCGCTCGCCCGGGTCGGTGGATCCGCCGTCCCGGCTGGCCTCAAGCGCCGCCACGGTGATATCCGCGACGGTGGAGTACAGGTCGTCGCGCAGCGCCGCCCGGGCCAGGGCCTGCCAGCGGTCGCCCCGGGGCAGCTTGGTGATGCGCTCCAGCAGGTCGTCGACGCCGTAGCGGTCGTACACGGCGTAGTAGAGGGCGGCAAGCTCACCCACCGGCGCATCGACCTGGCGGCTGGCGAGGGCGATGTCCAGCAGGCTGAAGCTCTCGAACTGCTCCGCCCAGTACCGGGCCAGTCCCTCGGGCAGATTCCATTCCCCGGCCTGCTTGCGGGCCTGCTGCACCCGCTCCAGGTCGTGCCCGTGCAGGTAGTCCGCCAGGTTGGCGCGCAGCGGATCGATGAGCGGCTTGAAGGCCTGGATGTCCTCGGTGATCGAGGTGCCCCGGCTGACGTGGTTCACGAACCAGCGGACCGAACGGTCCAGCAGCCGGCGCATGTCCAGGTGGATGCGGGACCAGGTTTCGGTGGGGAAACCCGGCGGAAGGGCAGCCAGAGCATCGAGCACTTCGTCGAGTTCGTAGATCTCCCGCAGCGCCACGAAGGCCCGGGCGATCACCGATTCCTCGGCGGAGGTCTCCTCCATGACCCGGAAGGCGAAGGTGATGCCGCCGATGTTGATCATGTCGTTGGCCACCATGGTGGCGATGATTTCCCGGCGCAGCGGATGGGTATCGAGCTGGTCTCCGAAGCGTTCCACCAGCTGACGCGGGAAGTACCGGCGCAGCGCGGACGTGAACCACGGATCGTCGGCGAGGTCCGAGGCGGTCAGGGCCCGGGTCAGCTCGATCTTGGCGTAGGCCGCCAGCACGGCCAGCTCCGGGGAGGTCAGGCCCTGGCCGCGTGAGAGCCGCTCCTGCAGCTCCTCGTCGGTGGGCAGCGCCTCGAGGCTGCGGTCGAGGTCCGCCTTCTCCTCGAGCCAGGCCATCAGCCGGCCCAGGCTGGGCGCCCACTCCACCACGCGCTGGCGGTCGTTGAGCAGCAGCATGTTCTGGTCGATGTTGTCCTGCAGGACCAGGCGGGCCACTTCGTCGGTCATCGAGTGCAGGAACCCGGCGCGTTCGGTGGGATCGAGCCGTCCGGCGGCGACCATGCGGTCCACGAAGATCTTGATGTTGACCTCATGGTCGGAGCAGTCCACGCCGGCGGAGTTGTCGATGGCGTCGGTGTTCAGGATGACTCCGGCCTGGGCGGCTTCAATGCGCCCGCGCTGGGTCATGCCCAGGTTTCCGCCCTCACCGACGACCTTGACCCGCAGGTCCCGTCCGTCCACGCGGATCGCGTCGTTGGCCTTGTCCCCGACGTCGGCGTGGGACTCGGTGGAGGCCTTGACGTAGGTGCCGATGCCGCCGTTGTAGAGCAGGTCGGCGTCGGCGGTCAGGATCGCCCGGAGCATTTCCGGCGGGCTGAGCCGGGTGGTGCCCTCGGGCAGGCCCAGGGCGCGGCGCACCTGCGGGGAGACCGGGATGCTCTTGGCGGTGCGCGGGTACACGCCTCCGCCCTCGCTGATCAGGGACGAGTCGTAGTCGGCCCAGGATGAACGGGGCAGCTCGAACAGCCGGCGCCGCTCAGCGTACGAGGCGGCGGCGTCGGGGTCCGGGTCCAGGAAGATGTGCCGGTGGTCGAACGCCGCGAGCAGGCGGATGTGTTCGGAGAGCAGCATGCCGTTGCCGAACACGTCGCCGCTCATGTCGCCCACGCCGACGACGGTGAAGTCCTCGGTCTGGGTGTCGACGCCGAGCTCGCTGAAGTGCTTCTTCACCGATTCCCAGGCGCCGCGGGCGGTGATGCCCATGGCCTTGTGGTCGTAGCCGACCGAGCCGCCGGAGGCGAACGCGTCACCGAGCCAGAAGCCGTATTCGGCCGCCAGCCCGTTGGCGATATCGGAGAACGACGCCGTGCCCTTGTCCGCGGCGACGACCAGGTAGCTGTCGTCGCCGTCGCGCCGGACCACGCGGTCCGGGACCACCACCGCCTCGCCGCCGTCGTCCGTCACGACCAGGTTGTCGGTGATGTCGAGCAGGCCGCGGATGAAGGTGCGGTAGCTGGCCTTGCCCTCCTCCATCCAGGCGGCACGGTCCTCTGCCGGGTCCGGCAGCGCCTTGGCGTAGAAACCGCCCTTGGCGCCGGTCGGAACGATCACGGCGTTCTTCACTGTCTGGGCCTTCACCAGGCCCAGGATCTCGGTGCGGAAGTCCTCCCTGCGGTCCGACCAGCGCAGGCCGCCGCGGGCGACTTCGCCGAACCGCAGGTGCACGCCTTCGACCCGCGGGGAGTAGACCCAGATCTCGTACTTGGGCCGGGGGAAGGGCGCGGCGTCGATCGCGGTGGTGTTGAGCTTGAAGGAGACGTAGTCGCGGTCCTGGTAGAAGTTGGTGCGCAGGGTCGCCTCGATCAGGTTCCGGAACGTGCGCAGCACCCGGTCGGCGTCGAGGGTGGGAACCTGCTCGAGGGCGGCGTCCAGCCCGCTGCGGACCCGCTCCAGATGTTCGGGGCGGTCGGCCTCGGCCAGGTCGGGATTGAAATGCGCATCGAACAGGACCACCAGGCCGCGGGCGACGTCCGGATTGGCCAGCAGCGTGTCTGCGGTGAAGCCGTAGGAGTTGGTGGCGCCCATCTGGCGCATGTACTTGGCGTAGCTGCGCAGGATCACCACCTGCCGCCACGGCATGCCCACCCGCAGGATGAGCCGGTCAAACGAGTCCGACTCGCTGCGGCCCTGCAGCCCGGCCGCGAAGGCCTCGGCCAGCAGGCTGCCGGTGGCCCGCGGATCGATCCCTGCCGGATAGGCCAGGCCCAGATCGGAGAGGAAGAAACGGGTTCCGTCCGCCCGCTCGATCTCGAAGGGCCGCTCGTCCAGCACCTCCAGTCCCATGTGCTCCAGGAACGGCAGGATCCTGGTCAGCGACCGCGGCTCCAGCAGATACAGCTTGACGCGGGCATCGGCGCCGGGGGCGCCGTCCTCACCGGGTTCGGGCACGTAGACGGACAGTTCCGGCCCGTCGCCGGCCGCGCGGGCCTCCAGCCGGCCCAGGTCCTCCAGCGCGTCCTCGACCGTGTACGCCACCCGGTAGCTCATCGGGAAGGCTTCGGCCCACTGGGCGGCGAGCCGTGCGGCCTCCTGGGGTTCGTGGTGGGCCGCCAGCACCTCCTCGATGCCCTCTGCCCACGAGCGGGCGGCGACCACCAGGCGGCGCTCCAGCGCCGCGGCGTCGATCTGGGGAACCTCGGAGCCGCGGGGCAGCCGGATCCGGAAGAACAGCCGGGCGAGCGCGGATTCGGTCAGCCGCGCCTCGAATTCGATCGCCTCGGCGTTGAAGGTGGACTTCAGCTCGTCCTGGATGCGCAGCCGGACTCCGGTGTTGTAGCGGTCCCGCGGCAGGAACACCAGGGCGGACATGAACCGTCCGTAGACGTCGGGGCGCAGGAACAGCCGGGTGCGGCGGCGTTCCTGCAGGCGCAGGATGCCGCGGGCCGTTTCCAGCAGCGTGTCGACGTCGATCTGGAACAGCTCGTCGCGCGGATAGGTCTCCAGGATGGAGAGCATGTCCTTGCCCGAGTGGGAATCGGCCGGGAAGCCGCAGCGGGCCATGACGGCACGGACCTTGTCCCGCACGATCGGCACGTTGCGGACGGAGCCGGTGTAGGCGCCGGTGGCGAAGAGGCCGATGAAGCGGCGCTCGCCGTTGACGTTGCCCTGGGCGTCGAAGCGCTTGATGCCGATGTAGTCGAGGTAGGCGGCCCGGTGGACGGTGGACCGGGAGTTCGCCTTGGTGATGACCAGGGCGCGGCGCTCGCGGGCCTTGGCCCGGCCCGCTTCGGTCAGTTCCTGGACCCGCTTCTCCGACTGCGCCCGGCGCAGCAGGCCCAGCCCGGTCCCGGACGCCGGCCGCAGGGCGTCCTGTCCGTCAATGTCGACCAGGTCGTATTCGCGGTAGCCGAGGAAGGTGAAATTGCCGTTGTCGAGCCAGGCCAGCAGTTCCTGCGCCTGCTGCAGGTCCTCGATGCCGTGGGGGTCCGCGACGGTCTTCAGGGACGCCGCGACTTCGTGGACCTTGGCGCGCATGGCGCTCCAGTCCCCCACGGCGGCGCGGACGTCGTTCAGCACCTTCTGCAGGCCGTCCAGGAGTTCGGCGCGGGCGTCGTCGCTGAGCTGGGCCACCTCGACGGCGATCCAGGACTCGATCCGCGCCGTTTCGCCGACGCCCCCGAGCAGGCCGGCAATGTTGGGCAGGGCGGCGGTGTCCCCGCTCGAGACGGCGGTGGCCGCCGGAACCCGCCGGACGGTTTCGAGGCGTCCGCTCTCCCGGTCCCGCGAGGTCAGGAAGGTGGGATGGACCACCAGCCGGATGGCGGCGTTGCGCCGGACCAGTTCCGCGGTGACCGAATCCACCAGGAAAGGCATGTCGTCGGTGGCGATCATGACGATGCTGGCCCCGTCCTGGTCCTGGATGTCCACGCAGGCGGTGGCCTCGGGACGGACTGCGGCCAGCTGCCGGTGGCGAAGTGCTCTTTCCTCAAGCGCCTTGGGCGGGTAGCCCTGGGCGTCTTCGCGGGCAAGATGCTCGTAGTAATGCCCGATGAATTCGTTCCCTGATGCGTCCGAACTGGTGAGATCCGTGGTGTGGGACCCAGTCGACATGTAAACAGCCTCCGCGATTGTCTTTCGTCCGGCCCGCTCCGTTGCGGACCGCTCCCACAGAGCCTAGCCCGCCGTGATCAAAACTTCACTTTGCCGCCGAACGCCGTCGGAACCGGCTGCGCGATCCGGCGGCGGCGCCTGCCAGCGAGGCCACGGCAGTCCGCAGCTGCGAGCCCGGGGCAGCCTCCAGCAGCGTGGACCCGGCGAGCAGCGCGGCGTCGGCGGCGGCCGGATCCCAGGGCAGGAAAGCGTGGATGTTTCCGGGCGCGAAGCGTTCCCAGGTCCGGCGGAGCTGTGCTTCGGGCGAGCGCCCGACGGCGGCGGCCCGGACCTTGTTCAGGACGACGAGCGGCGCCGCGGTGGGGACGGCCTCGGCAAGGTCCTCCAGGCCGCGCAGCAGCCGGGGCACCCCGACGGAGTCCGCCGCGCCGACGGCGATGATCCGGTCGGCCAGTTCCAGGACCCGCAGCGTCGCGCCGTTGCGGCGCGGGGCCATCATGTCGAAGCTGGCCTCTTCGTCGGCCTCAAGGGAGAACCCGACGTCGATGACCACTTCGTCCACCATGCTCCGGGCCCTGGCCAGCAGCGCGGCCAGGGCCGCCGGCCGCACCTCGGTCCAGCGGTCGGCGCGCGGTATTCCGGTGAGCACGAGCAACCGCCCGGTCCGTCCGAGGACCACCTCGGCGGCGATGCGCTGCAGCGCCCCGGCGTCGAGCATCCCCTGGTCGGCAAGCCGGCAGCCCTGGGCGGTTCCCGCCGCTTCATCCAGCAGGCCCAGATGCACGGCGATGCTGCCGCCGTAGGTGTCGGCGTCAATCAGCAACACCCGCGCGCCCGCCGCGGCCGCTTCCGCAGCAAGGTTCACGGCCACGGTGGTCCGGCCCGGCGCCCCCGCCGGTCCCCACACCGCCGTCGTCCTGGCCGGGCGCTGCTCCGGCTCGTCGGGCGCCGCCGCCGCCGGTGCCTCCGGCCCCGAGCCGGGCCCGCCGAAGGCCGCTGCCGGGTCGGACAGCGAGCGCCCGGGGTGGGCAACGGTCTCGCTGACCGCGGCGGCCACCGCGGCGGCCAGCGCAGCGGCACCCGCAGCCGCGGGAACGTGCCGCACCCCGAGGGCGTCAAGCCGGCGCTGGGCCGCAGGGGTGTCGGCCAGCACCACGAGCGCGACGCCGGATGCCGCCACCCGCTCGGCAAGGGCCGCGGTCAGGTCGGCCCCGTCGTCGGTGATCACGGCGGCCCGGGCCAGGCCCGCCTGGCAGGCGGCGATCAGCTCGGGAAGTTCCTCGCAGTGGCGGATCAGTGACAGCGATCCGTCCAGGCGCACCAGGTCGGCGACGGGCGCGGCGGCTCCGCCGCCGGCGGTGAGGACGGGGATGCTCATCAGCTGCCTGCGGGGTTCATGACGACGGTCAGCCTGGCCTGGTTCGCCATGGCCCCCAGCAGCCGGGCCATGCGGCTGTCCTCGACGAGCACGAGGAGGCGGGTCTCGCCGCCGGCGCCCAGCATGCCGGCATCCGCTTCGGTCTCGAAGACCTCCGCCGCGACGAGCAGCTGCTCCGGCGCCAGGTAACCGTTGCGCCCGTCCGGCGCCGATGCCCAGACATCCACCCGCGAGCCCGGTCCGAGGCCGGCGGGAAGGGGGTCGGTGACCGTCAGTCCCACCGGCTTGCGGTCCAGTGCCTGTGCCTTCCCCAGCGAAGCCTTGGATACCAGTTCGCCTTCCCGCAGCAGCACGCCGGCAACCGCGTCCTCCGGCACCCCGTCGGTGACGGGAAGGTAGTGCTGCTGGAGGTCGCCCAGCCGCACCGGGACGGCGCGGAGGTCCTGTGCCCGGACCGGGCTTCCCGCCGGCAGGTCCGATCCCGCCGCATAGACCTCCACGGTGTCGTCGGCGGCCGCCACCAGGGCGGTCACCCCCGCGACGCTCGCGCAGACCAGCAGCAGCCCCAGCAGCAGCCTCGGGTCCTTCCACGAGGGCTTCTGCAGCCTTGACGTTCCGGCCGCGGGCGCTGCTGTCTGCACACTCATGGTTCCCCCTGTTCCCTACCTGCATGGTCCGCACCCGGCGCCGGGCGCGGTGCGGCCTGCGAGACATGCCTGGGGCGCCGGACCCCGTGACGGGGTCATTGTGCGGCACCGGCAGCGGGATGGAAACGGTAGAAACACCTGCATCGTTTTCTGTGGATAACGCCCGGCGGCGGACCGGGGGTGCCAGACTGGGTCTGCGAAGCGGACCCAGGCGGCCGCGGCCCCTCCGACCCCCGGCGCCCCGGCCGGAGGCATGCCCGGGCTGCAAAGGGAAAGGCACCATGGTGGCGGAAAAGCGGTTTCTCACACTCGCCGACGTCGGCGAGATCCTGAATATCTCGTCTTCCCAGACCTACGCCCTCGTCCGGTCCGGAGAGCTGCCCGCCATCCAGATCGGCGGCCGGGGCCAGTGGCGGGTGGAGTCGAGCAAGCTGGAGGAGTTCATAGAGCAGGCATACCGCCGTTCCGGCACTCCGCTTCGGGAAGCCGCCGGCCACGATGCCTGAACGGGCGGAGCCTTAGCGCGCCCGGACCGCCGCCACGGCGGCCAGGCGGACCACCAGTCCACTCCGGTGGCCGTCGGCTCCGGCGGTTGACAGTTCGAAGAAGTCACCGCCGACCCGTTCGAGGCGGCCGCGAAGAACCTGGCCTGCGTCCGCCGCACCGTCGAGGTGGACGGCGACCTCGGCCCGCTCCCGGGACAGGCCCCGCAGGGCCGAGCCCAGCCCGAGCTCTGCGCGGCGGGCTCCACCGCTCAGCGCGTATCGGTCCAGGCCGCCGATCCAGCCCACGCACGCAAGGCTGATCAGGGCCTGCCCCGCCTCCTCCTCCAGCAGGATCCAGCCGCGGCCGATGTGCCGCAGGACGCCTGAGAAGCCGACACCGGCGGCCCGGACATCCAGGGTCCTGCCCAGCTGGCCGCCGAGCCGCCCGACGAGGTTGAGGTCAGCGTATTCGTTGCGTGTCCGCTCCGCTGCCTCCGCTTCGATGCCCGCCTGCCCGGCAGCCGCCAGCTGTGATTCCAGGTCCGCGAACAAGGCACTCCAGCGCATCGGGCAAGGCTATCTTCCACATACCCGCCCCACCACCACAGACGGACCCGGCGTGCCCCGGTAGACATCCACCAAAGCACATCAAATGACACCAAACGGCACCACACGACACCGCAATCCACGGAACGGTACCGCAACATACGGAACGGCCCACCCCGGGTCCGGTACACGAACCGGACCGGATCACTGACTGAAGGAGCGTCATGGGACGGCACACTCCCCCGCCCGCCTCGGGCATCCGCCCCGCGGACCTGGCGCTCGCCGCAGCCCTCGCCGCCCTGGGCACGCTGCTCTTCCTGGCCGGCCGCTTCCTTGCCCCCGCCGCCGACGCCGCGCTGCGGACCGGCTCTCCGGCCTCGCTGGAGGCCCTGGCAGGCACCGCCGCCGCCGCCGTGGGACTGGGCCTGCTGGCCTGGCTGGCTGCCGGCTTCGCGCTCGGGCTCCTGGGCGCCCTTCTGATGCGCGCCGGTCGGAGCACGGGTGCGTACGCAGCATCCCGGTTCAGCCCGGCCTTCCTGCGCCGGCTGGCCGCCGGCGTCGTCGGCGTGCAGCTGCTAGCCGGGGCGGCCCCTTCCGCTGCCCTGCCTGCGCCCGCGGACTCCTCGGCCGCTGCGCCGGCAACCGCGGCCTCCGACCGCCGGGGCGGGCAGGGTCCGGACGAGGCGGGCACCGGCACCACGCAGGAGCCACCCACGCTGCTGTGGCAGCCGGGGCGCCCGGTCGACTCACCGGGGCTGCTCGCCCGTCCCGGGTCAGGCACCGGCGCAACAGACGACATCGGCACGGTGGCGGTCCGGTCCGGGGACAGCCTGTGGACCCTCGCAGCGGATCAGCTGGGGCCGCTGGCCACCGACGTCGAAATCGCCCGCCAGTGGCCCCGCTGGTACGACCTCAACCGGCAGGTCATCGGGCCGGACCCGGACCTGCTGCTGCCGGGCCAGCTGCTCACCGTTCCACCGCCGGACCCCGGGCCCTGAAAACGGGCTGCAGACCTGCTTCGCCGCTCCGGCCCCACCCCGCGGGGCCGGCAGACCATCTTCGACCGAAACCGACCGGCCGCTGCCCAAGCCGCAGCGCCCCAGAAAAGGACAGGGATCCCATGGCCATCGTCATCACCCTTCCCCAGCCCGAAGACAGGCAGGAGCTGGCCCAGGCCAGCGGTGCTCCCCGCCCCCTGCCTCCGGCGCTCATCGAACCCGTACCGGCGGGTGCGGCGGCGCTGCCTCCCCTGCAGCTGCTGCCGCCGTATCCCGCGCCGGCGCCTCCACCGGAATCGGCGATCCCCGGCGGTGACGGCGCCCCCGGGCAGGCAAACTGGAGGAGCGACCCCGACGACGACGAGCGCGTATCCGTCATCGCCCGCAGCGTCGCCCAGGCTGCCCTGGAAGTGCTCGCCGGCACCCGCCCGCTCCAGCAGATGGCGCGCTGGCTCGGCCCCGAAAACTACGAGCGGATGCAGCTGCGCACCTCCATGGCGCTGCGGCGCCGCGCTGCGGAGGACCGCCGGCGCGCGGCTGCCGGAATCGGGGACCGGGCCCGCCGCGGGGTCTGTATCCGATCGTTCCGGGTCTGCCCCGTCGCTGAAGGCAAGTATGAGGCCTGCGTGGTCGCGTTCGAACAGTCCGGAGGCACTGCAGGGCCTGCGGGCCGCACCGAAGCCAGAGGCCGCGCCATCGCCCTGAGGATCGAGCTGCGGCGCGGCCTCTGGAAGGTCACGGAACTGGAGATCGGCTGAAGCGCTACTTCCGGCGCTTGGATTTCCGGCCGGCTGCCCCGGGCTTGCCGCTCCGCCGGCCGGGCGCAGCCGGGGCTGTCCCTTCGGCGGGAGCCTGCCGCTCCACGCGGGTCTGCACGCCGCCCTGGCTGTCGGGGGCGGTGAACTGCAGGCTGGCGGGCCGTGCGGGTTCCTCCAGGCCGGCGGCCTTGATGGTCGGAGCGCCGACGACGCCGCGGGCGTCCTTGACACCGTCCAGCGACGGCGCCGGTTCGGCCACCTGCACCTCGACGTTGAACAGCGTGGTGATGGTCTCCTCGCGGATGGCCTCCATCATGGCCTGGAACATCACGAAGCCCTCCCGCTGGTACTCGACCAGCGGATCGCGCTGGGCCATCGCCCGCAGGCCGATGCCCTCCTTGAGGTAGTCCATCTCGTAGAGGTGTTCCTGCCACTTGCGCCCGATGACGGACAGCACGACCCGGCGTTCGAGTTCGCGCATCGTCGCGGCGCCGAGAGTGTCCTCGCGGTTCCGGTACGCCAGCCGCGCATCGGACAGCAGCTCCTCCTTCAGGAACTCGCGGGTCAGGCTGGAGATGCCGCCGGCCTCTTCGATGATCTCGTCGGCTTCCAGGCCCACCGGGTAGATGCTCCGCAGGTTCTTCCAGAGCAGTTCGAAGTCCCAGTCGTCCGCGTGGCCCTCGGCGGTCGCGGCGTCGATCACGGAGGTGATCACGTCTTCGAGGAAGAAGCCGATCTTCTCCTGCAGGTCGTCGCCCTCCAGGATGCGGCGGCGGTCACCGTAGATCGCCTCGCGCTGGCGGTTGAGGACGTCGTCGTACTTCAGCACGTTCTTGCGCTGCTCTGCGTTGCGGGACTCGACCTGGCCCTGGGCGTTCTGGATGGCTTTGGAGACCATCTTGGATTCCAGCGCCACATCGTCGGGCATGGAGGAGCTGTTCATGATCCGCTCGGCCGCACCGGAGTTGAACAGGCGCATCAGGTCGTCCGTCAGCGAAAGGTAGAAACGGGACTCGCCGGGATCGCCCTGGCGGCCGGAGCGGCCGCGGAGCTGGTTGTCGATGCGCCGGGACTCGTGGCGCTCGGTGCCCAGCACGTACAGGCCGCCCAGCTCGATGACCTCCTGCTGCTCGGCGGCGACCGCCTGGCGGGCCTTCTCCAGCGCCTCGGGCCACGCCGCCTCGTAGGACTCCGGGTCCTGGGCCGGGTCCAGGCCGCGCCGCTCCAGCTCGGCCACTGCATTGAACTCGGCGTTGCCGCCGAGCATGATGTCGGTGCCGCGGCCGGCCATGTTGGTGGCCACGGTGACCGCGCCCTTACGGCCGGCCTGTGCGACGATGGCGGCCTCACGGGCGTGGTTCTTCGCGTTGAGGACCTCGTGGCGGATCCCCGCCTTGGCCAGCTGCTTGGAAAGGTATTCGCTCTTCTCGACGCTGGTGGTACCCACCAGCACCGGCTGCCCCGCCGCGTGCCGTTCGGCGATGTCCTTGACCACGGCGTCGAACTTGGCGACTTCGTTCTTGTAGATCAGGTCCGGCTGGTCGATACGCGCCATCGGCCGGTTGGTCGGGATGGGCACCACGCCGAGCTTGTAGGTGCTCATGAACTCGGCGGCCTCGGTCTCGGCGGTGCCGGTCATGCCGGCGAGCTTCTCGTAGAGCCGGAAGTAGTTCTGCAGCGTGACCGTCGCCAGCGTCTGGTTCTCGGCCTTGATCTGCACCCCTTCCTTGGCTTCGATCGCCTGGTGCATGCCTTCGTTGTACCGCCGGCCGGCCAGGATGCGGCCGGTGTGTTCGTCAACGATCATGACTTCGCCGTTGAGCACGACGTAGTCCTTGTCCCGCTTGAACAGTTCCTTGGCCTTGATCGCGTTGTTCAGGAACCCGATCAGCGGAGTGTTCGAGGACTCGTACAGGTTGCTGATGCCGAGGTAGTCCTCGACCTTTTCGATGCCCGGCTCCAGCACGCCCACGGTGCGCTTCTTCTCGTCGACCTCGTAGTCGCGGTCGCGCTCGAGGCGCTGGACCACCTTGGAGAACTCGGTGTACCACCGGTTGACGTCTCCGCCCGCGGCTCCGGAAATGATCAGCGGGGTACGGGCCTCGTCGATCAGGATGGAGTCGACCTCGTCGACGATCGCGAAGTTGTGCCCGCGCTGGACCAGTTCCTTGGCGCTCCAGGCCATGTTGTCGCGCAGGTAGTCGAAGCCGAACTCGTTGTTCGTGCCGTAGGTGATGTCGGCGGCGTACTGCTCGCGCCGGACGGCCGGATCCTGGTTCGAGAGGATGCAGCCGCAGCTCATGCCCAGGAAGCGGTAGACGCGCCCCATCAGGTCGGACTGGTACTCGGCCAGGTAATCGTTGACGGTCACCACGTGCACGCCCTTGCCGGTCAGGGCGTTCAGGTAGGCGGGGGCGGTGGCGACCAGGGTCTTGCCTTCACCGGTCTTCATCTCGGCGATGTTGCCCAGGTGCAGGGCTGCGCCGCCCATGAGCTGGACGTCGAAGTGGCGCAGGCCGAGGGTGCGGGAGGCGGCCTCACGGACGGCGGCGAACGCTTCAGGCAGCAGGTCGTCGAGCGACTCGCCCTCCTGGTACCGGGCGCGCAGGCGGTCGGTCTCGCCGCGCAGCTCCTCGTCGCTCATTGCCTTGAACTCGTCCTCGAGCAGGTTGATCGCGTCGGCGTAGTTGCGCAGGGTCTTCAGTGTCTTCTTGTCGCCGGTGCGAAGAACTCGTTCGAGTAGTGATGCCACCTGATCTGCTCCCAATGTCTTGTTGCCCGTGCTGGCGAACCCCAGTCTACGTGAGGGACGCACAGCGGCCCGCCGGTGTTCCCGAGGTCGTTTTATTCCCGGTCAACTGCCAGCTTGAGGGGGTCGGCGAGGTTTCCCGCCGGTCTTACCATAACCCCCGCCAGGCCCAGCCAGTCCGCCATCCGGGCCAGTTCCCCGGCCAGCTCGACGGCGGTGCCGGCCGGGGCGTCCGGCTCGGCGTGGGCGGCCTGCACCAGCAGCACGCCGGCGGCCCGGTCGGCCTTCAGGTCCACGCGGGCGGCGAACTGTTCGCCGAGCAGGAACGGCAGCACGTAATAGCCGTAACGGCGTGCTGCAGGCGGGGTGTAGACCTCCAGGCGGTACCGGAAGCCGAACAGCGCTTCGAGCCGCCTGCGTTCGAACACCATGGAGTCGAAGGGACTGAGCAGGGCCTGCCCGACGGCGCGGCGGGGCCGGGGCGAGCCCGGATGCAGGAAGACCGTGTCCGCCCAGCCCGGCACCCGGACCTTCTCGAGGTCCCCGCTGCGGACGAGCCGCTCGGCGGCGCCGGCCGTGTCCCGGACCGGGAGCCGGAAGTAGTCGGCCAGGCCCGCGGCGGTGGCAACGCCCAGCGCCTCGGCGGCGTGGGCGGTGAGCCGCTGCAGGGCCTCGTCGGGGTCGGCCTCGGCGTGCGCGGCCCCGCCCAGCGGGTGCACGGCCGCGGTGGGAGCGTACAGCCGTTCGAACTGGAGGGTGCGGCCCGCCGCACCCAGCTGCCCGGAGGCAAACAGGTCCTCCAGCACGCGTTTGACGAGGTTCCAGTTCCAGCCCCACCCGGCGGGCTCCGCCGTCGGGCCGTATCCCAGTTCGGCGCTGACCTGCCGGGAGGTCAGGGGCGGGCCCGACTCGAGCAGTGCCATGATCTTGCCGGCGACCTCCTCGACCAGTCCCGGGTCGAGCCGGGCTGCGGTGGGCCAGGTCCGCCGCTGCCAGGCGCGCAGGTCCGCGAAGAGGTCGGGCCGGACGTAGCTGGCTTCATGCGCCCAGTACTCGACCATGCGCCGCGGCCCGCGGGAGGCCATCCGGTCCAGGATCGAGGTGTCGTACGGGCCCAGCCGGGAGAACAGCGGCAGGTAGTGGCTGCGCGTCAGCACGTTCATCGAGTCGATCTGCAGCAGCCGAAGCTGCTCAAAGGTACGGCCCGCCCGCCCGGCGGTAACCGGGCGGGCGGGCCGCTGCCGTGCCAGTCCCTGTGCTCCGAGGGCTATCCTGCGGGCCTGCCGGAGGTTCAGGGCTGGAATCATTGGACCATCGTAGTGCCGGCGTCGCTGCCGGCGCCGGATCAGCCCTCGGCGGCGGGAGCGGTAATCTGCTCCCGGTAGCCGCGCATCTCCTCCTTCAGCTCCTCGGCGCCCTCGGCGCACTTGGAGTCAAGGGTGATGACGCCGTAGGTCCAGCCGCGGCGGCGGTAGACCACCGACGGCGCGCCGGTGGCCGAATCGACGAAGAGGTAGAAGTCGTGGCCGACCAGCTCCATGTTGTCCACGGCGTCGTCAAGGCTCATGGGGGCACCCGGGAAGACCTTGCGGCGGATGAGGACGGGGCAGTCGCCGGCGGCCGACTCGGTGTCACCTTCCGGCTGGGCGGCCTCCGCCTCCTCGGATGCGCGGGCCGCGGTCTCGTACAGCGGGGCAGTGGTGTCCGCTGCTTCAAGGGAAGCGGTGGCGGCGTACACGGGTACCGGCGTCTGCCGGCCGTAGTGGACCTTCCGCCGGTCGGCGGCGCGGCGGAGGCGTTCCATCAGCTTGCCGTAGGCAATGTCGAAGGCCGCGAACTTGTCCGCAGAGTGCGCTTCGGCGCGGACCACCGGGCCGCGTCCGATGACGGTGAGCTCGACGGTGAGGGCCCTGTCGGCCTCGCGGGCGTTGGGATCCTTGGTCACCCGCGCATCAACGCGCTGGACCTTGTCCCCGAGCTGCTCCACCTTTCCGATTTTCTCTTCGGCGTACTCGCGGAACCGCTCCGATACGGCAACATTGCGGCCGCTGATCATGAATTCCATGGTGCCCTCCAATGGTTTCGGTGACACAACAACGGCCGCTGCCAGTTTCCTACGCGGCCGCTGCCGCAGGATGGCTCCTCTGCTTGAAGCCCTCCATACCCAACACGTTAGTTGAGATTCGCCCGTTATTCACGTTCCCGGGAAACCGCCCGCCGCCGTAGGCGCAGGGGCCGGTTCCGGGCCGCCCGCCGCCCCTGCCGCCGCCAGCACCACGGCCGCGCGGACGTCGACGCCGGCTGCCCGCAGCGCCCGGACCGCTTCGGCCACGGTGGCCCCCGTGGTCAGGACATCGTCAACGACGAGTGCGCTGCCGCCGACCGGTACGGCTCCGGGCCGCACCGACATGCGGCCGTGCAGGTTGCGGCGGCGGGCGGCCGCGCCCAGCCGCTTCTGGGACTGCAGGCCCGACCCCCGGGACATCTTCAGCACCGGCGCATAGCGGCAGCCGGCGGGCAGGCGGCGCTGCCGGGCCAGGCCGCGCAGCAGCCGGTCCAGCGGCAGGAAGCCGCGCCTGCGGTAGGAACCGGGAGACGGCGGCACCGGCACCAGCAGCAGCGGCCCCGGCACCCGCACACCGGCCGCATCCGGCCCCCGGTCCCGTCCGCCGAACGTGTCCGAGGCCTGGTGCAGCGCGCCTGCCAGGGCCGCGGCCAGCACCGGTCCCAGCGCCGTCAGGCCGCGCTGCTTGTAGCCAAGCAGGACGACGGCCAGCAGTCCGGCGTAGCGGCCGGCCGCCAGCACCGGCAGGACCCCGCCCTCCCCCGGCCGGTCCGGGAGGGACGCCGCTGAGCCCTCGGCACGGAACGGCCGAGCGGTGACGCGCCGCAGCCGGGCCCGGCACGGCGGGCAGAGCGGACCCTCCGGGCCGGCGCAGCCGAGGCAGGGTGAGGGCAGCAGCACCGCCAGCAGCTCACCGGCCGCCTGCGCGGCGGTTCTTCCGGCAGGTGTCAGCGCCAGCGCATCGAGGCGCGCTGGGATGTTCCGGCGGCCGGGTCCGGGGGGCCGGCGGGAGGGCTCACGCATGGGCGCAGCCTCGCTGCCGGCCGCGCGCGGCGACAGGGGGCGCCCGGTGGCTGTGGACGGCTAGCCGGAGAACGAGGGGTCGTACACCAGGGTGGTGGAGGCCCAGCCGGCCGGCGGTTCGACCATGGTGCACATGCCCACGGCGCCCTCGCCGCCGTCGTCGGACCGGCACGCCGGATCGGAGGCCACCACGAAAAGCTGGTTGATCCCGTTGCCGACGCTGAATCCGCTGATTCCGGTCAGCGTGCTGAGCCCGTCCTCGCCTTCCTCCTGCCGCCATCCGGTGCTCAGGACCAGCGGCGTGGAGCGGGCTCCGGTGTCGTTGAGCGCGACGTAGGTGTCCTCGCCCGCCCACTTGGCGGCGGTGACCGGGTCGTCGCTGCGCAGCAGCACCGGTTCGGTGAGCGCGGCGGGCACGCCCTCGGAGGAGCGCACGACGCCGGCCAGGTAGATCCGGGTCGTCTCGCCGGTGCGGGTGACCAGCAGGGCCCGGGCGCCCTCGCGTGAGATGCGCAGGGATGTCACGGTCTGCCCCGCCAGCCAGTCCGCGGTGATCCGGGTGCTGCCGGCTCCGTCGGTGGGCGCGGCAATCACCTCCGAGCCGCCGGGCACGGTGCCGGCGGTCCAGGCCCAGCCATGGGGGTCGATGCCGGGCGCCGTGAACGCCTCGCCGCGTCCCGCCTCGCGGACGGGCTGGTTCGGGGCTCCCACCAGCAGGGTGGAGCGGGCGCCGTCGAGGAAGGCGAAGGCATCCAGGCCGCGCGAGACGGCCGGATCCTGCGGCCCGAAGCCGGCGGCGGAGAAGCCCTCGATCGAGCGCGGCTGTTCATTTTCGTAGAACACCACTTCCCCGTCCAGCACGGCCACCTGCGTGGCGGGAACGGTCTGGCCGTCTTCGGGCTGGATCAGCTGGGAGCTTTCGCTGCCGAGGTCCACCGGCCGCTGGTTGGCCGTCATCTCCACCGAGTTGATGTTGTTCAGCTTCAGGTTCCGCTGCAGCTGCATCGCCATCTGCTGTCGGTTCAGGTCGGTCGCGTTCTCCAGCACATCCGCGCTGAGGTCGACGGTCGCCACCCCGTTGGCCTGCGGGACGGCGTCGCGCGCCAGGGTGGTGCCGGAGGGGAAGGCGCTGGTGACGGCGCCCTGCAGGTACGGCGCCGGGCCCTTGAGCAGGGCCTTGACGATGGCTGTGGCCATTCCGGAGCGCTGGACGAACCAGCGGGTGTCCGGCACCCAGTACTCATAGGTGCTGCTGTAGAAGTACAGGTTGTGGGAGGTGAAGATGAGGTTGAAGTTCACCTGGCTGAGCATGATCCCGTTCGGCACATCCGCGATGCGCCAGCCGTCTCCGGTGTCGGTCACGCGCACGGTGAAACTCTCGATGTGGCCCGGTTCGGCCGCCGTACGGATGCCGTCGGCGTCGATGCTGAAGGCCAGGCCCATCCGCACCTGGTAGGTGTTCTCCTCCGGCAGCGGCATGATCTGCGGCTGGTCTCCCCCGTAGACCAGCACCCGGTCCGTCGCGGACCAGCTGTCCGACAGGTTCCCGGCCAGGTACTCGCGGGCGACGCTGTAGTCCTCGCTCGTACCGGCCCCGGCGTTGATGAAGCCCTCGATGATGTCCTGCGGACTGGCCCCGTCCTCCGGGCCGGCCGGGGTGATGCGCACCCCTTCGCTGCCGTTGCCTCCGCCGGCCCCCACGGTCTGGGTGCCGACGGGACCGACGGTCGGTATCGAGGAACAGCTCTGGACGAACAGCAGCAGGGGCACCAGCAGCACCAGCAGCAGGCGGCCGCGTGGACGGCGTGCAGGGCTCATGACGGTTCCTCCTCGTCGCGGACCGGACCGCCGGGCAGCAGCTGGCGGTGCCCGGCCCGCAGGCTGTCATACGGGGACAGGGGCACGGGCGAGATTTCGAAGGTGCCGCCCTCGCGCCGGGGCAGGGTCAGCCGGAAGCAGGACCCTTCGCCGGGCCGGCCCCAGGCCTGGAGCCAGCCGCCGTGCAGGCGGGCGTCCTCCAGGGCGATGGACAGGCCCAGGCCGCTCCCGCCGGTGGTGCGGGCCCGCGCGGGGTCCGCCCGCCAGAACCGGTCGAAGACGTGTCCGGCATCCTCTTCGCTCATGCCGATGCCGTGGTCGCGCACGGCCACGGCCACGGCGTCCGCGTTGGCGCCGATGGCGATGTTGATCGGCCGGCCTTCCCCGTGCTCGGCGGCGTTCACCACCAGGTTGCGGATGATGCGTTCGATGCGCCGCGGGTCGGCGTCCACCACGCAGCGTTCCTCGCGGGTCACCACCGACACCTCCGATCCGGCCTTGAGCAGCAGGGGCTCGGTGGCCTCGATGACGTCCCGCACCACGCCCACGATGTCGGTGGGCTCCATGTCGGGGGCGGCGGCGCCGGCGTCGAACCGGGAGATTTCCAGCAGGTCCGCCAGCAGCGCCTGGAAGCGCTCGACCTGGTTGTACAGCAGCTCGGCGGACCGCCGGCTGATCGGATCGAAGTCGGCGCGGGCGTCGTAAAGGACCTCGGCGGCCATCCGCACGGTGGTCAGCGGGGTGCGCAGCTCATGGGAGACGTCGGAGACGAAGACCTGTTGCATGCGGGAGAGCTGGGCCAGCTGGGTGATCTGGTCCTGCAGCGTGGCCGCCATGTGGTTGAACGAGGCCGCGAGGCGGGCCACCTCGTTCTCCCCCCGCACGTCCATCCGTTCCTGCAGCTCGCCGGCGGCGAGCTTTTCCGATACGACGGCGGCGTCACTGACCGCGCCGACGCCGGCCTTGGTCACGATCCAGGCGATGGTCCCGATGATCACCAGCAGCAGCCCGCCGGCGATCCACAGGATGCCGTGGATGCCGTCCAGGGTGTCCTGCATCGAGGACAGGTCGTAGATCAGGTAGAGGGCGTACTCGGACCGGTCCGGCGGGAGCGTCACCTTGGTGCCGAACGCCAGGCCGGGCCCGCCGCTGGGCAGTTCCAGGGCCGACCAGTACACCCGGTCGGCATCGCTGACGGCGTCGGAGGCGTCGACCGCGTCCGCGAGGGCCACGGGGATCTGGCTGGCGGTGAAGTTCAGGCCCTGCGGCGAGACGTACGGATCCCGGTGCAGCGGCTGGAGCAGGTAGCTGCGGGGCTCGTCAATGCCCTCGCCTTCCAGCAGGGACCGCGTGTCGGAGACCAGCCGGTCCGTTTCCTCCCGGTCGGTCGCCGTGGTGGTCCGGAAGACCTCCTTGACCTTCATCAGGTCGGCCGAGGACTCCGCAAGGTACTGGTCGAAGCGTTCCTCATAGAGGGCGCCTGCGATCTGGTGCGAGAGGAACGCTCCGACCCCGCCGCAGGCGAGGGCGACCAGCAGCAGCGTGGAGGTGACGGTCTTGAACAGCAGCGAGCGCCGCCAGCGGTTGGCCACGCGCTGCAGCAGGTGCCGCTGCAGGAACCGGCCGCCGCGGCGGACCCGGTCCAGCATCGCCGCGTGCAGGGCGCGTGCCCGGGACGGCGGAGCAGCGGTGGCCTCCAACTAGCTTTGGCCGGCCTTGTAGCCGACGCCGCGGACGGTCAGCACGACCTCCGGGGCCTCCGGATCACGTTCAATCTTCGAGCGCAGGCGCTGCACGTGCACGTTCACGAGCCTGGTGTCCGCGGCGTGGCGGTATCCCCAGACCTGTTCCAGGAGCATCTCGCGGGTGAAGACCTGCCAGGGCTTGCGGGCGAGGGCGACCAGCAGGTCGAATTCCAGCGGGGTCAGCGCTACCGACTGCCCGGCCCGGGAGACCGCATGGCCGGCGACGTCGATCTCCACGTCTCCGATCCGCAGGGTTTCCGGGGAGCGCTGGTCCACGGGGCGCAGCCGGGCACGGACCCGGGCCACCAGTTCGGCGGGCTTGAACGGCTTGGGCACGTAGTCGTCGGCACCGGATTCAAGGCCGCGCACGACGTCGGCGGTGTCGGACTTCGCGGTCAGCATCACGATGGGTACGTCGGACTCGCCGCGGATGCGCCGGCACACCTCGATGCCGTCGATGCCGGGCAGCATCAGGTCCAGCAGGACCAGGTCGGGCCGGGAGCTGCGGAAGATCTCCAGCGCCCTGGAGCCGTCCGCGCAGAAAATGGGGTCGAAGCCGTCGTTCCGCAGGACGATGCCGATCATCTCGGCCAGCGCCTCGTCATCGTCCACGACCAGAATGCGTGCCTTCATTGCTCCCTGTTCCGTTGGTCTGCCCTCCCGCACCGCGGCGGAAGCGCCCGCGTCCGGACTCGCGGGCAGCTGGACCCGGACCCGGGCGGGCCATGTCATCCCTATCATCCTAAGGGAAGGTTGCCTGCCGCCCGGTTTGGGGGGTGCCGCGTCGGCGGCAGGAACTATAGTCGGTTCAGGACCAACACGGCGTTTCTTGGGGGACAGATGGGTCAGGACAATCACAACGGCGGGGAGGAACCGCACCGGAGCGGACCGGCGGACCCGCCGGTGCCGCCCGTGCCGCCGCAGCCGGCAGCGCCGGCTTGGGGCACTCCCCCGTCCCAGGACAGCCCCCAGTGGCAGCCCCCGCAGCAGGGTGCCCCCGGCTCCGGCCCCTCAGGGCAGTGGGCTCCGCCGCCGGCGTGGGGCGCCCCGCCAACGGGTGCCGTCCCGCCGCCGTGGAACCAGCCGCCGGGAGCCGTCCCGCCGGTGTGGGGCGCTCCCTCTCCCGGGCCGATGCCGCAGCCCTGGGGCCAGCCGGCACCTGCCTATGTCCCTCCCCCGCGTCCCGGGATCATTCCGCTGCGCCCACTCGGCCTCGGCGAAATGATGGACGGGGCCTTCCAGGCCTGCCGCCGCAACGCGGGTGCCACCTTCGGATCCGCCGTCATCGTCATGGCCGTGGTCTCCCTGCTGTCCTGGCTGGTCACCAGCGCGACCTACGATTTCGACGTCCTGCTTGATCCGGCGCCCAGCGATGAGCAGGTCTTCTCGTTCCTCGGCGGGTATCTGGGCGGCAGCCTCCTGATCGGCCTGGTCACCGCCGCCGGCATCTTCCTGCTCCAGGGGCTGCTGGTGCTGGTGGTGGCCCGGGCGACGCTGGACCGGCGGACGGCGTTCGCCCAGCTGTGGCGGCTTGGAACACCCAGGCTGCCGCGTCTGCTGCTGCTCCTGCTGCTGTGGTGCGGGGCGGGGGCCGCGGCGACGCTGCTGGTCGGCGGCCTGACGGCGCTGAGCGTCCCCGCGCTGGGCTGGGGCGCAGTGCTCGTCGGGATGGTGCTGGCCGCCGGTGCCGGGGTCGCCGCGCTCTGGGCCGGCACCAAGCTGTGCCTGGCTCCGGCCGTTCTGGTGCTGGAGGACTGCGGCGTGCTGGCCTCGCTGCGCCGCTCCTGGCGTCTGACCGCCGGAAACTGGTGGCGCACGTTCGGCATTCTGCTGCTGACCTCCCTCATTGCCGGCGTGATCACCTCGGTGGTCGCGACCCCGGTCAGTCTGCTGGCAGGACTGCTGGCTGGCTCCGTGGCCGGCGAAGACCCCGCCGCCTATCTGAACCTGGTGCTGCCGGCCACCCTGCTTGTCACGAATATCTTCGCGGCGGTGGCCTATGCCTTCCAGTCCTCGGTCACCTCGCTCCTCTACGTGGACCTGAGGATCCGCCGGGAGGGCTTCGACGTGGCGCTGCTCCGCGAGCAGGAAAACCCCCGGCCGGATCCCGATGCCGTGCCGGGTGCGGGCCCGGCCCCCGCCGGCCCCGGGCCCCGTCCGCAGCCGCCGTCGGCGCCATGGAGCTGACCGGGGTTTTCCACCGCGGGGTGCCGGTGCTTCCCGACGAGGAAGAGGCCCGACGCTGGATGGAGCAGGAGCTGTCCCGGCCGGTGTACGAGGAGGCCGAGCCGGGCCTGACCGAGCGAGCCCTTGCCGCGCTGGCCGAGTGGCTGGACACGGTGCTGACCGGGCTGGGGTCCGCCGGCCCGGTCACCGGGGTGCTGGTCCTCGCGGCCATCGCAGCGGTGGTCCTCCTGCTGGTGGTCCTGGTGATCCGGCCCCGGCTGAACGCCTCGCCCGCCGGAACCCGCCCGGTCTTCGACGACGAGGCGCCCTCGACCGCGGTGGACCACCGCCGCCTGGCCCGTGAAGCGGCCGGCCGCAGCGACTGGAATGAGGCGCTCACGCAGCTCCTGCGCGCGATGATCCGCGACGCCGAGGAACGGGTGGTCCTGGAGCCCGTGCCCGGGCAGACGGCCACCGAAGCGGCCTCCCGGCTCTGCGCGGCCTACCCCGCGGACGCCGCCGGCATCAGGTGGCTGGCCGAGCGCTTCAACGAGGTCAGGTACGGAGCCGGCGTTGCGACGGCGGCGGATGCCGCCCGGGCGGAGGACCTGGACTCCCGGCTCCTGGCGGCCGCGCCCGCCGCTGCACCCGCGGCCGGCCCGTCTCCGGCGGTTCCGCGATGACCGGGCTGCAGACCGGCACCCCCCGCCCGGCCGGGGCCGAAGGCTCCACAAAGGCGACCCGTCGGCGCGGACGGCTGCTCTGGACCGCGCTCGGGCTCCTGCTGGTCATCGTGGCCGTCATCGGCTCGCTCGGGCGCAGCGGCAGCAGCGGCGAACCGCTGGGGCCCGGCAACCCGTCGCCGGAGGGGGCAATGGCCGTGGCCGAGGTGCTCGGTTCCCGCGGCGTCGACGTCCGCGTTCCTGCCGGCTATGAGCAGGCGTTGGAGGCATCGGGGCCGGATACGACGCTGTTGCTGCATGATCCCAACGGATGGATCGACGCCGAGCGGCTGCAGGCGCTGGCCGAGCGAAGCAGCCGGGTGGTGCTGCTGCGCCCGGACCTCGCCCAGCTCTCGGCCGCCGCCCCGGAGATCAGCGCAGCGGGGCTGGTGCCGGAAAGCCTTGCCGCCGGGGACGGCGACGGACCGCAGGAGCTGCTCGCCGACTGCGCGGCTGCCGATCCGTCCGCCGCACGGAGCATTGACGCCGGCGGACAGCTCTACCGCGGACCCGTAACCTGTTTCCCGGTGCCGGACGGCCCGGCCGGAGCCGGCAGCTACGCCGCCACCGCCGACGGCACCGCAGTGGTGCTGGGCAACCCCGACCTCCTGGCCAACAGCACGGTTGCCTCGCGCGGCAACGCCGCCCTGGTGCTGCGGACCCTGGGCTCGGAGCCGACCCTCGTCTGGTTCTCCCCCACGGCCGCCGATTTCCTCCCCGCGGAGGACGCCGCCCAGGCCCCGCCGCTGCCGGACTGGGTGGGGCCGGTCGCGGTCTGGCTGCTCATCGTCGCCGCCCTCGCCGCGTTTGCCGCGGGACGCCGGCTGGGACCGCTGGCCGTTGAACCCCTCCCGGTGCTGGTGCGGTCCTCCGAGACCGCCGAGGGCCGGGCCCGCCTGTACCAGGACGGCCGCGCCGCCGACCGCGCCGCGCAGGTGCTGCGCTCCGGAACCAAGGTCCGCCTGGCCCGGTTCCTGCGCCTGCACTCCACCGCCGGTCCGCAACAGCTGGCCGCAGCCGTAGCCGCAGCATCGAACCGCCCGGTCCACGAAGTACAGCAGCTGCTTTACGGGCCGCTGCCGGCCGACGACGCCGATCTGGTCCGCTGGGCACAGTCCATCCAACACCTAGAGGAAGAGGTCCTCGGATCATGAACCAGCCGCATCAGTCCTGGCCTGCCCGGCAGCCCGGAGGCCAGCCACCCACAGCGCCGCCCGGCGCAGGCTGGTCCGGCGGCCAGGCCCGGCAGCCGGCGCCCGCTGCGGCCGCCCAGCCTGCCTCGGCGGCCGCCCCGCCCGCTGACGCGCCACAGGGCCAGATTGCCGGCCAGTCCCCCGCCGATCCGGTCCGGCACGCGCTGATGCAGGTACGGGCCGAGGTGGCCAAGGCCGTGGTGGGCCAGGACGCCGCCGTGACGGGACTGATCATCGCGCTGCTGGCGCGGGGGCACGTCCTGCTCGAAGGTGTGCCGGGCGTCGCCAAGACGCTGCTGGTCCGCAGCCTCTCCGCGGCCCTGTCCCTGGACACCCGCAGGGTGCAGTTCACCCCTGACCTGATGCCCGGCGACGTCACCGGTTCACTGATTTACGACGGCCGCACCTCGGAGTTCAGCTTCCGCGAAGGCCCGGTCTTCACCAACATCCTGCTGGCGGACGAAATCAACCGCACCCCGCCCAAGACGCAGGCCTCGCTCCTCGAAGCGATGGAGGAGCGCCAGGTGACGGTGGACGGGGTTTCCCGCCCGCTGCCGGAACCCTTCATCGTCGCCGCGACGCAGAACCCGGTCGAGTACGAGGGCACCTACCCGCTGCCGGAGGCCCAGCTGGACCGGTTCCTGCTCAAGCTCACCCTCGACCTGCCCCCGCGCGAGGACGAAATCGAAGTGATCCGCCGGCACAGCGGCGGCTTCGACCCGCGGGACCTGGGCGCGGCCGGTGTGCGTGCGGTGGCCTCCGCCGACGATCTGGCCCGCGCGCGCCAGGCAGTGGCCGCCGTCGGCGTCGCGCCGGAGGTGCTTGGCTACATTGTGGACCTGGCCCGTGCCACCCGCACGGCCCCGTCCTTCCAGCTGGGCGTGTCCCCCCGCGGCGCCACCGCCCTGCTGAACACCTCCCGGGCGTGGGCGTGGCTGTCCGGGCGCGGCTTCGTCACTCCCGATGATGTGAAGGCGCTGACCCTGCCCACCCTGCGCCACCGAGTGGCGCTCAGCCCTGAGGCTCAGATGGACGGCGTACGGGCGGACGACGTGCTGGCCGGCATCCTGGCCACCGTGCCCGTGCCGAGGTAGGCCGGTGGCGGTCTCCGCGCGTTTCGTCCTCCTTGCCGCCGCCGGGACGGTGGCGGTCTTCCTGTGGCCGCAGGCTGTGACCATCTGGCTCTGGGTGCTGTTCCTGGCCGCAGCGGCGGCCCTGGACCTGCTGCTGGCCGTCTCCCCCCGCCTGCTGTCCGTCACCCGGGACCCGCTGGACCGGGTTCGCCTGGGCGGGCAGGCCCGGGCCGGGCTGGTGGTCCGCAACCCGACGGCGCGGACCCTGCATGCAGTGCTCCGGGACGGCTGGCAGCCCTCGGCCGGCGCCCGCAATCCCGTGCACCGGCTCACGGTGCCCGCCGCGGAGGCCCGCCGGGCGGCGACGCTGCTGGTGCCGGAGCGGCGCGGTGACCTGCGCGCCGAGACGGTCACCGTGCGCAGCTTCGGTCCGCTGGGCCTGGCCGCGCGGCAGCGGTCCCTGCCGGTTCCGGGCCTGCTGCGGGTGCTGCCCCCGTTTGCCTCCCGCCGCCATCTGCCCAGCCGGCTTCGCCGGCTGCGGGAGCTGGACGGCAACGCCACGGTGCAGCTGCGCGGCGCCGGCACCGAGTTCGACTCGCTCCGCGACTACGTGCGCGGCGACGACGTGCGCTCCATCGACTGGCGGGCGACGGCGCGGCGCCGCGACACCGTGGTGCGCACCTGGCGTCCGGAGCGTGACCGCCGAGTGGTGATTGTGCTGGACACCTCCCGCACCGCGGCCGCCCGGATCCAGGACGAGCCGCGGCTGGACACCGGCATTGAAGCGGCCCTGCTGCTGGGCGCACTCGCCGGCGGCGCGGGAGACCGGGTGGACCTGCTGGCCTTTGACCGGCGGACCCGGGCCCGGGTGGACTCCGCGGCGAAGGGCAACCTGCTGAACCGGATGGTCGAGGCGCTGGCCCCCGTGGAACCGGAACTGATCGAGGCGGACTTCTCGCTGCTGCCCTCCGCCGTTCACGGGATATCGCCGCGGCGTGCCCTGGTGGTGCTGTTGACCACCCTGGACTCCGGTGCGGTGGAGGACGGCCTGCTGCCGTTCCTGCCGCAGCTGCTGGAGCGTCATCTGGTGGTGGTGGCTTCGGTGCGCGATCCTGAACTGGACGCGATGCGGGCACGCCGGGGCACCGCAGCCGAGGCCTACCGGGCCGCCGCCGCGGAACGCGCCCTGCTGGACCGGGCCTCGGTCACCGCCCAGCTGCGGTCCATGGGTGTGGAGGTGGTGGATGAGACCCCGCAGGAGCTCCCGCCGAAACTCGCCGACATGTACATCCAGCTCAAGGCCGCAGGCAGGCTGTAGCCGCGGCTGCGGTGCCGGGCGGCGGGAGAGGAGGCCGGCGTGACCGGCATGTACCACCAGGTCCTCGGTGCGGCCTTCGACCGGCTGCAGCCGGAGCTCCGTGACTACTTCTCGCTGCCGATCGGCGCCGTCGGCAGGGGGAACGGGATGTTCACCCGCGCGGGCTGCCCGCGGCCGGCCCTGCGGCCGCTCATGCGCGCGGCGCCGCTGCGCGGAGCCTTCTTCGGGGACTACGGCGAGCAGGTGCCGTTCAGCATCGAGAACCGCGCCCATCCGGACGCCGCCGGCCGCCCCGCGCTGACCGCGGTGCGGACCTTCCGGTTTCCCTCGGCCACGCGCGTTTTCGAGGACACCACCACCCTGGTGGCCCCGGACCGGCTGCAGGATGCGCTGGGCACGGGGCGCCGGCTGATCACCGGGCTCGCCCTGTCGCCGGGGGCCGACGGGGCGCTGGTGATGGATTCCTTCGGCGCGGTCCTGGTGCTCGGACCGGTGCGGGTGCCGCTGCCGGGACCGGCGGGGGCATCGGCACGCGTCGTCCAGTGGTGGGATGCGGCGTCGGGCCGGTTCCGGATCAGTGCCGAGGTCCGCCAACGGCAGCTTGGCACCGTCTTCGTCTACGACGGCGCCTTCGACTACGCGGTGGGCTGAGCCCGCGGGGCGCGCTCAGGCGTCGGCGGCGACCTGTTCGAGGGCCGACGCCGTCTGGGTCAGCCGGGCCAGCACGGACCGGGCTACGGCCGGCGGGGCCGAGGCGAGCTCCGCGGCCGGAACCGGGGCCAGCGCCGGCAGCTGCCGCAGCGGCAGGCCGACGTCACGCCAGGGCCGGAGCACCGAGTCCACCAGGGCGGTCACCTGCCGGACCTGCATGCCCGGGGCCGGAAGCGGAACCAGCCCGAGTTCGATCCGCCGCCCCTCCTCCACGGTCCGGGCAACGGTTTCCCAGTCCCGTGCCTGGAGCCCGGCGGCGGGAAGCCCGAGACCGTCGTACCCGGCGGCCAGCGCCAGGTCGGCGGCGGAGGCGGCGGCGCGGTCGGCGGGGCGGCCGACGCCGGGCAGCACCAGTACGGTGTCCGCCCCGGCTTCCGCCGCGGCGTCGCGGATGAGCTGCCAGGTGCGCCGTGCCTCGGCGTCCGGCACCGCGCGGAGCGTGCGGTAGCCGCTGGCGGTGGGAATGCGTCCGCGGAGCACCCGCTCGGCGTCGGGCTCCTCCACGGCCAGGACCAGCCGGGCGCCCGGCACCGCTTCGCCGGCACGGTGCAGATATGCTCCCAGGCCTGCGGCCAGCGACTCGGCCAGTTCGCGCCGGGCGCCGGCGTCGGCCAGCGCCCGCTCGCCGTTGTGCAGGTGCAGGCCGGCCGCCAGGCTCAGCGGCCCGACCAGGGACAGCCGCAGCCCGGTGGACGGCCGCTCTTCCTCTCCGGCCAGGTCCGCGAGAGTGTTCAGGTCGCGGGACAGCAGCGCCTGGGCGCGGGCCAGGTCGCGGCCGGGCCGGTCGACCAGGCGCCATCCGTGCGGCTGCAGGTCCACGGGAAGGTCCACCAGCAGGGAGGCCGTGCGGCCCACCGCGTCTGCTCCGATTCCGCGGTCCGGCAGCTGGGGCAGGAACGGCAGGTGCGGCTCGCCCAGTTCGCCCCGGCTGATCCGGATCGCCTCGGCGACGTCCGTCCCGGGCCAGCCGGGCCCCGCGGTTGCGGCGACCGTGGTGGGCGCAGGTTCAGGGAGTGCGGACTCAGCTGTCGGCGCGGCCATTTCCGTTTCCGTTCCGGGTCTCCGAGATCGCCTGGTGGTGCCGGATGACCTCGCTGATGATGAAGTTGAGGAACTTTTCCGCGAAGGCCGGGTCCAGATGGGCGTCAGCGGCCAGCCTGCGGAGCCGGGCGATCTGTGCCGCTTCCCGGCCTGGATCGCCCGGGGGAAGCCGGTGCTCGGCCTTGAGGTGGCCCACCCGCTGGGTCGCCTTGAACCGCTCAGCCAGCAGATACACCAGGGTGGCATCGATGTTGTCGATGCTGCCGCGCATGGCGAGCAGTTCCGCCATGACCTCGTCGGGGACATGGCCGGTCAGCGAACTGGCAGCCGGGTCAAACTCATCCTCGGGTGTATCAGTCATTGTTCCAGTCTAGGGTTTGCTCTGCGGCGCCGCGGACCAGGTTACGGCCCGCCGACGCCGGCCGGGGCTTGCGGTTGCCGCTGCGGCAAGGTGAACAATGGCGGGTATGAGCGAAAACTTCGACGCCTTCTCCATCAGTCCGGTTCCTCCGCCCGGTCCCGGAGCGACGGCTCCGGAGATCTACCGCGGCATCTACGGCATGCCCATGTTTGTCACTCTGCCCACCGCCGATCTGGCCGCGTCCGTAGATTTCTGGACCCGCGGCCTGGGGTTCATCGACCTGTTCACCATTCCGGGGCAGCTCACCCACGTGCGCCGCTGGGCCTTCCAGGATGCCCTCCTGGTGCCGGGCGTACCTGCGGCCGAGGCGCCCGCCGCCACCGTGAGCTACGCCTGCGTGCTGGATGAGATCGAGGCCATCGCGGCGGCCTGCAGCGAGCTGGCTCCCGGCTGCACCGCCGGGCCCCGGCCCACGCCCTGGAACACCGTGGACCTGGAGATCCGGACGCCGGAGAACACCCGGGTCGTCTTTACCGCCGGCCGGGCCCTGGAGCCGGGCAGCGAGCAGGCCAAATGGCTGCAGGAGGCAGGCTTCGACGTCCCCGGCTGACCGCCCGGCAGAGCGTTGAGGGACGCCCTGCCGCAGTGGTGTGGCAGAGTATGGGCCATCCACGCGGGAGGTGCCGGACGGCGCCGGGACCCGCTCGGCGGAAGGAGCACGGCATGGGAAGCGGCGCCAATCCCCTGGTCCCCTCGCAGTGGGAGGTGCTGGTCGGCGGCATGGGATTCCTGATTATTGCCCTGCTGATCCATGCGGTGATCGCCCTGGCGTACAGCCGGCTGGTGAGCGGCCCTGAACGGCTGGGCCTGCTTGCCGCCTGCCTCCTGCTTCCGGTGGTCGGGCCCGCCGCGACGCTGCTGCTCCTGCACAGGCTCAAACGCCATCAGAGGGCTGCGCAGCCGGGGGGACCGGGCACAGGCGCGGGGACACGCCGCAGCGGCCTGCGCAGTTGACGCGCCGCTGATCGGTCAGCCGCCGAGGTAGGACCCCACAGCCTCAGGACCCGCGGCACGTGGGAGTCGTCGGATGCGCTGCCGGGACGGAGACGCCCGGGTCAGGAAACGGCGGCGGGGTCCCACTCGAGCGAGCGGGCCGAGTCAATGGTCGCCTGCCCGAGCACCCGGGTGCCCTGGTAGAGCACCATGGTCTGTCCGGGCGCGACGCCGCGCATCGGTTCGGTCAGCCGCACCACCAGCTCCGCCGGCGCCTCCGGATCCGCGGACGGCTCCATCCAGGCCACAGCGGCCTCCGGGTCGCCGTGCGCGCGGACCTGGACCATGCAGTCGAACCGGTCGCCGGTCTCCACGGCGGCAATGGGCAGGCCCGCCCAGGAGACCTTGATGCCGCGCATCTGGTCGATGTTCAGCAGCTGCTCGGGACCGACCACGACCTTGTTTTCCTTGGGCCGGATCTCCAGCACGAAGCGGGGCTTGCCGTCGGCGGCGGGCCGGCCGAGCTTCAGGCCGCGGCGCTGGCCGACGGTGAAGGCGTTGGCGCCGGGGTGGGTGCCGAGCTTCTCGCCGTCGGGCCCGACAATCTCCCCTTCGCTCATCTCGATGCGTTCCTCGAGCCAGCCACGCGTGTCGCCGTCGGGAATGAAGCAGATGTCATGGCTGTCGGGCTTGTTCGCCACCGACAGGCCGCGGCGTTCCGCTTCGGCGCGGACCTCGGCCTTGGAGGGCGTCTCGGCCAGCGGGAACATGGCGTGCCGCAGCTGCTCATGGGTGAGCACGCCGAGCACGTAGGACTGGTCCTTGGCCCAGTCCGCGGCCCGGTGCAGCTCGGGGTTGCCGTCGGCGTCGGTGATGACCTTGGCATAATGGCCGGTGCACACGGCGTCGAAGCCCAGGGCGAGGGCCTTTTCCAGCAGGGCGGCGAACTTGATCCGCTCATTGCAGCGCATGCAGGGGTTGGGGGTGCGCCCCGCCGCGTATTCGGCCACGAAGTCGTCCACGACGTCTTCCTTGAACCGCTCGGAGAAGTCCCAGACGTAGTAGGGGATGCCCAGGATGTCGCAGGCGCGCCAGGCGTCCCTGGAGTCCTCGATGGTGCAGCAGCCGCGGCTGCCGGTGCGCAGGGTTCCCGGCATGCGGGAAAGCGCCAGGTGCACCCCGACGACGTCGTGCCCGGCGTCGACCGCCCGGGCGGCGGCGACGGCGGAGTCCACCCCGCCGCTCATTGCTGCCAATACCTTCATGCCGTAAAACCTGTCCCTGCCGTTTGGATGCTGCTTGCCTGGCCGGAAAGTCCGGCCTTCTTCGCCCGCCCGTGCGCTTCGGGCAGGGCGGCCACCAGTGCGTCAACGTCGTCGGGCCCGGATGTATGCCCGAGGCTGAACCGCTGCGCGCCGCGGGCCTCGGTTTCGCTCAGCCCCATGGCCAGCAGGACGTGCGACGGGCGCGGCACGCCGGCCGTACAGGCCGAACCGGTGGAGGATTCAATGCCGGCGGCGTCGAGCAGGAAGAGCAGCGAGTCGCCCTCGCAGCCGGGGAAGGTGAAGTGCGCGTTGCCGGGCAGCCGGGTACCGGCGCCGTCGGCGTCCCGCGGGCCCCGCAGCACGGCGTCCGGCGCGGCGCGCTCGACGCCGGCGATCAGCGCGTCGCGCAGCGCCCGCAGCCGGGTCCCCTCCTCGGGCAGGCGGGCGACGGCGTCCCGGGCCGCGGCGGCGAACGCGGCGGTGCCCGGGGTGTCCAGGGTGCCGGAGCGGATGTCGCGCTCCTGGCCGCCGCCGTGCAGCACCGGGGTGAGCTTGACGGCGCGGCCGACAACGAGCGCCCCGATGCCCACCGGCGCGCCGATCTTGTGGCCGCTGACCGCCATGGTCGCCAGCCCGGAGCTGCGGAAGGAGACGGGCACGGCGCCGAACGCCTGCACGGCGTCCGAGTGCATCGGCACGCCGTGCCCGGCGGCGAGCCCGGCGAGGGCGGCGATGTCCTGGACGGTGCCCACCTCGTTGTTGGCCCACATCACCGTGAGCAGGGCCGTGCGGTCGGCGTGCTCGGCCAGCTCCCGGCGGACGGCCTCGAGATCGACGAATCCCTCGCCGTCCACGGGAAGCCAGACGACCTCGGCGCCTTCGTGCTTCTGCAGCCACTCGACCGTGTCCAGCACGGCGTGGTGCTCGATTCCCGCGCACAGGATCCGGGCCCGCCGCGGGTCCTCGGCCCGCCGGGCCCAGTAGAGGCCCTTCACCGCGAGGTTGTCCGCCTCGGTGCCGCCGGAGGTGAAGATGACCTCGGACGGGTGGCAGTCCAGCGCGGCGGCGAGGATCTCACGGGACTCCTCCACCACCATCCGGGCACGCCGGCCCGAGCCGTGCAGCGAGGACGGATTGCCGCTGCGGCTCAGTTCGTGGGTGAGGGCGGCGAGGGCCGAGGCCGAGATCGGCGTGGTCGCCGCGTGGTCAAGGTACACGGGCACCCGACAATTCTAGCCGCAGTCCATGGCCGCCTGTCCCCCGGGCCGCCGCTACAATTGACCCAGCTTTTACGGCGGGCCGATGCCGCAGGCTTCCACCGGCCCGGACAGCCCGCCTTTTGGAAAGGACCCGCGTGAGCCCGTCAGGCAGGACCCACTACGACGTCCTCGGGCTGGCCCCCACCGCCACCGCCGCCGAGATCAAGGCCGCCTGGCGCCGCGCGGCCCGTGATTTCCACCCGGACCGGGGCGGCAGCGACGCCCGCTTCCATCAGGCCGCCGAGGCCTACGAGGTGCTCTCGGATCCGGGGCGGCGCGCCGAGTATGACCGCCGGCTGGGCCGCGGGGCGGGAGACGAACCTCACCCGGCCCGGGCCGCCGGCACGGCAGCGCACCCGGGCGCCGGCCCCGTAGCCTCGCCGGCTGAAGTGCTGAACCGGCCACCGCAGTTCAGCCCGGATTTCTCGCCCTCGCAGCCTCCGGTCCTGCCGCTGACGCTGGCTGGCCGGCAGGTGCACGGGGAACCCCGCCGGCCCGGCGTGCTGCAGCGGATGGGCGCCGCCGGATCCCGGTGGGAGGCCGAGCAGCGCACGGTCGCCCTGCTGGAGCAGGTCCTGCTGCCGGATTACCCGTCCGCCCGGCTGATCAGCGGCCTCCGGATCCCCGACACCGGGCCCCGCGGAGGCACGCTGGAGATCGGCCACGTGGTGATCGGCGGCTACCGGATGGCGGTGATCGACTCCGCCATGGCCTCCTCCGGGCACTACCGGTGGGACGGCCGCCAGCTGCGCAGCACCGGTCGGAGCCCGGGCCTGCAGCATCTGCCCGAGGCGGTGCGGACCCTGCAGGGGCGGTTTGGCGAGTTCAACGTCGCGGGCTGGCTGGTGCTCCACGATCCGCGGGGCAACCCCTTTGAACCGGTGATCGACTATCCCCCGCAGGCCGCCGGCACTCCCCGATCCGCTCCCGCCGATGTACGTCCGGTCAATGCCGGTACCCTGGGCCGGGCCCTGCGCCGCTTCTTCAGCGAAGGCCCGCAGCCCGCCGTCGTCCGCCTGCCGGTCCTGGGTGCACTGATCGAGGCTGCGGACCGCTGACCCAAACCGCCGCTGGCATAGGATGGAGGAGTGTTCCGCATCCTCTTCCACACGCCTGAAATTCCGGGCAACACCGGCAACGCGATCCGCCTGGCCGCCATCACCGGCGCCGAGCTGCACCTGGTGGAGCCGCTGGGCTTCGACCTGAGCGACGCCAAGCTCCGCCGCGCCGGCCTCGACTACCATGACCTGGCCGTCCTGCACGTGCACCCGGACCTCGAGACGGCGTGGAAGGCGCTGGAACCCGAACGCGTCTACGCCTTCACCACCGACGGCGAGGCCTCCTACACCGACATCGCCTACCAGCCCGGAGATGTGCTGATGTTCGGCCGGGAATCGGTCGGCCTTCCGGAGGAGGTCAAGCACGATCCGCACATCACTGCGCGGGTACGCCTGCCCATGCTGCCCTCGCTGCGCTCGTTGAACCTCGCCAATTCCGCCTCGATCGCCGTCTACGAAGCCTGGCGCCAGCACGGCTTCCCCGGCGCCAAGCTCTAAGGAGCGTCCATGCCCCTGACCCCCACCGGCTCAGCCTTCCGCGAAGACGCGGAACACTTCGAACGGCTGGCCCCCTCGCTGTGGAATCCCGTCGGCAACGCCCTCGTCGCGGCGGCGGAGGTGGGCCTGGGCGACAGGGTGCTCGACGTCGGCTGCGGCACCGGCGCAGCGACGATTCCGGCGGCACAGACCGCCGGCCCGGACGGATACGTGGACGGCCTGGACCGCTCCGCCGCGATGCTTGAGGCTGCCGGAGCCAAGGCGCAGACCCTGAACCTGGACACGGTCCGGCTGCACGCGGCGGACCCGATGCAGTGGGAGCCCGCTGAACCGTACGACGTGGTGCTCACGGCCTACGCGGTGTACGGGCTGGCTGACCTCGATGCGGGAGCCGCACGCCTGGTCGCCATGCTGCGCGCGGGCGGAACGCTCGCGCTGAGCGCCTGGGCCGACGGCGCCCTGGTTCCCTTCGGACCGATCCTGGCCGAGGCCTGCGCCGCAGAGGGCGCCGATCCGGGCCCTGCCGGGGAGCTGGCCGAGCGGATCGGCAGGCTGAACACCCCGGAACGGCTGCGGGACTGGCTCACGAACCTGGGCCTGGAAGAGGTCCAGGTGCAGTCCGTTCCGGCCACCGTCCAGCTGACCCCCGAGCTGGCCTGGTCCCTGGTGCTGGGCTCGGACCTGCGGAGGCTGCTGCCGGCGGATCCGGCGGCCGTGGAGCGGGTGCGTACCCGGCTGCTGGGTGAGCTGGGCGCGGAGTTCGCCTTCAACGCCGACAGCCTGCTCGCCGTCGGACGCCGCCCGGCCTGACCTTGGCCGGCCCTGCCGGCGCCGGCGTGGTCCCTGCCCGGGTCTGTTCGGGCAGGGACGGGGTCAGAACCCGGCGATGGTGTCCGGGGTGTTGACGCCCACGGCGTGGAAGACCTCCGCGCTGCGGCCGGCCGGAAGCCCGTGGCGGGCGGCGTTGTCCTGCAGGAACCCGCGCACCGAAGCCTCCATGTGTGCCAGGTCCGGATGCTGGCTGGCATGCAGGCGGATGGCGGCCAGCTTCCGCTCCACCGTGTCGGTGACGTCGACCGCCCGGTTTTCCCGCTCCCGCGGCGCGCCGTAGAACCACAGCCACGGCACCTTCCAGGCCGCCAGGCCGGACTCCGCCAGCTCCGGATAGGCGAAGGGATTCTCCGCCGCCGGGTACACCGCGCGGGTCACGATCTCGCCGCAGGCCAGGTGGTCCGGATGCGAGGCCTGGATGCGGTCCCAGTTGCGCTCCGGATGCATGGAGAGCACGACGTCGGGACGCACCTCCCGGATCAGCGCCACAGCCTGTGAAATGACCCGGTGGTTGGGCTCCAGGTAGCCGTCCCGCTCGCCGAGGAACCGGACGTCATGCACGCCGACCAGCTCGGCGGCGGCGCGCTGCTCGGCGCTGCGCAGGTCCGGCACCGCGTCCCGGTCCCCCGGCTCGAACCCGCCGGCGTCGCCGGCGGTCATCACACAGTACGTCACCTGCGCGCCGGCGGCGGCCCAGGCGGCCACCGTGCCGGCGGCGCCGAAGTCGACGTCGTCGGGGTGGGCCGCGAAGGCCAGCACCCGCCGCGGCACGGCGGCGGCCGGGCCGGTCACGAGCGGCGCTTCCGGATCTCCTCGGCGGCCTGGGGCAGCACCTTGAACAGGTCGCCGACCACGCCGAAATCGGCGATCTCGAAGACCGGGGCGTCGGCGTCCTTATTGACCGCCACGATCACCTTGGAGGTCTGCATGCCGGCCTTCTGCTGGATTGCTCCGGAGATCCCGGCGGAGATATACAGCTGCGGGGAAACCGTCTTGCCGGTCTGCCCCACCTGGGCGGAGTGTTCGATCCAGCCTGCATCGGTGGCGGCGCGGGAGGCGCCCACCGCTCCCCCGAGCAGGTCGGCGAGTTCCTCCAAAGCCCCGAAGTCGCCGTCGACGCCGCGGCCACCGGCCACGATCACGCGGGCTTCGGCGAGGTCGGGGCGGCCGGTGGAGATCCGGCCCGAGCGCTCCGTGACGCGGGCAGCGGCCGGCACCGGCTGCGGCTCGACGCTGCGCCGGGCCGCGGGAGCCCCGTCGGCGGGTTCCGCCGGCTCGGCGCTGTTGGCCTTGACGGTGATGATCGGCACCCCGGAGCGCACCCGGCAGGTGGAGGTGTAGGCGCCGGCCAGGACCGACTTCGTGACCGACAGGTCCGGGGCCACGGCTACGGCGTCGGTGACGACGCCGGAACCGAGCCGGACGGCAGCGCGGGCGGCGATCTCCCGGTCTTCGAAGGAGTTGCCCAGCAGCACCGCGCCCGGCTGCGCCGCTTCCACGGCCGCGGCGAGGAAGGCGGCCTTGGCGGCGACCAGGACGTCAGGCAGCTCGGCGGCGGGCTCGAGCACCTCGGCCACGCCGAGGCGCCCCAGCGCACCGGCTGCCGCGTCGGAGACGGGATGGGGGCAGGCGACCACCGGCTCGCCCAGGGTGCCGGCGATGGCCAGCAGCTCCCGCGCAGCGCGTGTCAGCTCGGCGGAGGAAAGATCGACAAAGACCAGGACGGATGCCATGGACTCTCCTATTCGGTGCGGTGCGGTGCCTGCGCCGCGGCTGCGGCAGGCCCGACGGGAGGGGCTAAAGAAGCTTCTGGGCGGCGAGGAAGTCGACCAGCTGCACGCCGGCATCACCGGTGTCGCTGATGACGGTGCCCTGCCCGCGCGGCGGACGCGGGGCGGCCGCGGCGACCTCGGTCCAGGATCCGGCGGCGCCGACCTGCTCCGGGGCGAGCCCGATGTCGGCCAGCGACAGGACGGTCACCGGCTTCTTCTTCGCCGCCATGATGCCCTTGAAGTTGGGGTACCGGGGGTCATTGGCCTGGTCGGTGACGGACACGAGCGCGGGCAGCGGCGCCTCAAGGCGCTCGGAGAAGGAGTCGCCGTCGCGGCGGACCCGCACGACGTCGCCGTCCAGCTCCAGCTCGGCGGCGAAGGTCAGCTGGGCGACGCCCAGCCGTTCGGCGAGCTGGGCCGGGACCAGCGAGGTTTCACCGTCGGTGGAGGACATGCCGGTGATGATGAGGTCGGGCTCGCCCAGGTGCCTGATCGCTGCGGCGAGCGCCAGGGAGGTGGCCGCGGCGTCGGACCCGGCCAGGGCCTCGTCCGTGAGGTGCACGCCGGCGTAGGCGCCGATCTGCAGGGCCTTGCGCACGGCGTTCGCCGCCGGAGCAGGCCCCATGGCCAGCGCGGTGACCCGGTTTCCCGCGGCCTCTCCGCCGCGTGCCTCGGCCAGCTGCAGGGCTGCCTCGATCGCGTACTCGTCCAGCTCTGAAAGGATGCTCTCGGACCGGTCCAGGGTATGGCCGGGGCCGTTCAGGTGGCGGTCGAACTGTGCGTCGGGGACGTGCTTGACCAAGACGACAATGTTCAGCGGGGTGGTGGCTGGCTGCTGCATCCCGGCCTTTCCTTCTCAGCGGTTCCCGGCCGGGGTGTCCGGCGGGCGGTCCGACCGGCGGCGGACCCGGGTTTAAGCTAATCACACGTGAGCCGCCCCTGCCCGCCGGTTCCGGCGGGCAGGGGCGGCTCAGCGCGTGCTGACGGGCCCTACTGGTCCGCGGAGTCCCCGAGGGTGACCTCGGCGGTCTGCGGCTGCCCGTCCCGGGTGTAGTCGATGCTTACCTTGGCTCCGGCGGGCTGCATGCGCACGGCCGCCGTGAGGGCCTGCGCGTCGGTGACCGGAATGCCGTCGACGGCGGTGACCACGTCGCCGGGACGCAGCCCCGCCCGGGCGCCCGGGGAGTCCGGCACGGTCTCGGCGACCTCCGCGCCCACGGTGAACGAGGAGGTGTCGCTCGCCGTCGCCGGCTGCACCGTCACACCCAGGAACCCGTGGCTGGCGGAGCCGGTGTCGATGATTTCCTCGGCGACCCGCTGGGCGTAGCTGATCGGAATCGAGAAGCCGACGCCGATGTTGCCGCCCTCCTCGCTGGAGGAGGTGCTGGACGCCGAGGCGATGGCCACGTTGACGCCGATGATCTGCCCGGACGTGTTGACCAGGGCCCCGCCGGAGTTGCCGTGGTTGATCGCGGCGTCGGTCTGGATCACGTTGAGGAAAATGGAGCTTGACGCGGTGCTCTGGTTCTCGCTGGAACCGTCCGGCGGAGCGAACCGGAACCAGTTCTCGTCGTCGGGCGCCTGCTCGGAGGTGTCCGACCCGTCCTCGGGGGCGGCCGAGGACTGAACGCTGATGGTGCGGTCCAGGGTGGAGACGATCCCGTCGGTCACGGTTCCGGCGAGGCCCAGCGGCGAACCGATGGCGATCACCCGGTCCCCGACATTGAGGTCATCGGAGCTGCCCAGCTCGGCCGCGGTCAGCCCGTCGGCGTCGACCTCGACGACCGCCAGGTCCGAGAGCGGGTCGGTGCCGACCACGGTGGCCTGGAAGACACGCCCGTCGTTGAGCTGGACGGAAACCGAAGGGTCCGCGGCCGTGCCGCCGAGGGTCACCACGTGGGTGTTGGTCAGGATGTGCCCGTCGGTGTCCAGGATGATGCCGGAACCGGTGCCGCTGGAGCCGCCGGCGGAGACGTCGAGGGTGACGACGCTGGGCGAGGCTTTGACGGCGGCGGCCGTGACCGCGTTGACGCTGTCTTCGTTGTTCACGATGACCGAGCGTTCCTGGCCGGTGGTGCCTGCGGTGACGTCGCCGTTGTCCAGCACCGCGTCGGCTCCCACGGCCACTGCGCCGCCGAGCAGGCCGGCGATCAGCATCGCCGAGACGAGGGTTCCGGTGCCGTGCCGTCGCCGGCCGGCAGCTGCCGGCGCTGCTCCGGGGGCCTGGCCCAAACCGCCGTAGGGTGCCGATCCGGCGCCGGAGCCGCCCGGGTTCGGGCTGCCGGTGCCGGAGGCGTACGGGTCCGCCGGTGCCGGGCCGGTGCCGTAGGAGCCGGTGCCGTTGTAGGCGGTGCCGTACGGAGTGCCCGCGTAGGGCGGGCCACCGTAGCCGCGGGCCGTTTCCTGCGGCGCGGCGTGGGCTCCGCCGGCCGCCGCGTTCTCCGCCGCCTGGACGCCGGTGTCCGCCGCCGCGCCGTGCGCGGAAGCGCCGCCGGACGGCGGGGCCGGCGGACGCGGAGGCAGCGGGCGCTGCGGTCCTTCGGTACCCCCGAAATGCTCAGACATGTGTGGTCGTCCTTTCTGAGGTCGGAGCGCCCGTAGGGCGCCTCCTCACTATCGCAGGGGTTCCTGTGACTCCATTCTATGAACGCTGGACATCTGCTGGGAACCGGCAGGGAGCCTCCTTGGCGCGGGAGGACAGGAGGCGGCGCCGCGGTTGCCCCAGGGGTCCAGACTGCCGGCGTCGGTGCACGTCATCCGGGCAACGCCCAGTTTTCCGTGGTGGACTGGCCTCAGGGCCGGACCATAGAATCGGGGCACAGGGCCCGCAGCGGCGCATCGGCTCCGCTGCCGCTGCACCCGGATCGGCCGGACGTGGAACATACGGAACCAGGGGTTGGATAGATGCGGTTGAGGACCACGCGGCTGACGGCCGTGCTGATGTTGAGCGCGGCGGCGGTGTGGCCCGCGGCCGCCGCCCACGCGGAGCCTCCGGTGACGATCCCGCCCGGCCAGTACGTGGTCGACGACAGCGGCGTGCTCGGCGGCGACGCCTCCCGGGTAACCGATGCCATCACCGAGGTCCAGTCCGAAAGCGGCTACACGCTCTACGTCGTGTACGTCGATTCCTTCACCTCGCCCTCCGACGCCGAGGCGTGGGCGCAGGACGTCGTCACTGCCAAGAACATGGGCCCCCGGGAGGCGCTGGTCGCGGTCGCCACGGAGCAGCGCAACCTCCAGGTCGCCGTCCGCGACGACAGCCGCATCGACGATGCCCGCCAGGAGGCAATTTACAACGCCGCCGTCGAGCCCCTCACGGGCAACAGCGACCCCTCATCGGCTGACTGGGCCGAGTCCGCAGTGAACGCCGCCGAAGCCCTGGGCACGGGCCGGAGCGCAGGCAGCGGCAACAACTCAACCGGAGGATCTTCCATGGTGCCGCTGCTCGTGCTGTTCACCGCCGTCGTCCTGGGCGGAGTCGCCGCCTTCATGTTCATCCGCCGCGGCCGGGGCGGGAAGCCGCAGGTAACCCGCGGCCCGCAGCCCCGCGGGCAGGTGCAGGCCCCGGATCCCCTCGACAGCGTCAGCATCCCGGACCTGCGCAAGCGGGCCGGAAGCCTCCTGATCGCCGCCGACGACGCGATCAAATCCAGCGAGCAGGAGCTGGCCTTCGCCGAGGTTCAATACGGTTCCGACGCCGTGCGCACCTTCAAGGACGACCTGGCCGCCGCGCAGCAGCACATGGCGGAGAGCTTCAAGCTTCAGCAGCAGCTCGATGACCACATCCCCGACACCGAGGAGCAGCAGCGGACCTGGCTCAAGGACATCATCCGCCGCTGCGAGAAGGTCAACGAATCGCTGCAGGCCCACAAGGCCGACTTCGATTCGCTGCGCGAGCTCGAACGCACGGCGCCGCAGGCCCTCGACGCGGCCCGCGCCTCGGCCGCCGAGGCCCAGCGGCGCCTGGACCGTGCCTCCGAGTCCCTGGCCCAGCTGCGTTCGCGGTACTCGGACAGCGCTCTGGCCCAGATCAGCGACAACACCGACCAGGCCGCCCAGCGGCTGGAGTTCGTGGGCGAAGCCGCCGCGCAGGCCGAGGAAAAGCTGGCCGCCTCCGATTCCTCCGCCGCCGTCGTCGCCGTCCGGGCCGCCGAGGAAAGCGTGCACCAGGCCAACCTGCTGCTGGATGCCATCGAGCGGACCGGGCGGGACCTCGATGCCGCCCGGGACGAGCTGCGCACCGCCATCGCCGATGCCCGGCAGGACCTTGCCCAGGCCCGGGCGCTGCGGGACCGTGGCGGCCAGCCGGCGCTGGCCGGCCCGATCGCCGCAGTCGAGGCGGCCCTGCAGACCGTCGAGGAGGACTCGGCGGACGGCCGGATCGATCCGGTGTCCCTGCTGCGCCGCGTGGAGCAGGCCAACGGCCAGCTCGACTCGGCCCTGGCCGGCATCCGGGACCGCCAGGACCAGGAACGGCGGGCTCGTGAGGCCCTCTCCCACGCCCTGATGTCCGCCCAGGCGCAGATCTCCGGCACCAGCGACTACATCCGCGCCCGGCGCGGCGGGGTCGGCAGCGAGGCCCGCACCCGGCTGGCCGAGGCCGAGCGCCACCTGCAGCAGGCCGTGGCCCTGCAGTCCTCCGACCCGGTCTCCGCACTGTCCTACGCCCAGCAGGCCGACGTGATGGCGGCCCAGGCCGCCGAGATGGCGCGGCAGGACGTCGACGGCTTCGGCGGATACGGCGGCGGGGGCTTCGGCGGCGGGTTCGGCGGCCGCGGCGGGGGCAGCGGCCTCGGCGGCGCCATCCTCGGCGGCATCCTCATCGACTCCATCCTTCGCGGCGGAGGAGGCGGCGGCTGGGGCGGCGGAGGTTTCGGCGGCTTCGGCGACGGCGGCGGCGGCGGGGACTTCGGCGGCTTCGGCGGCAACTTCTAGCCGGCCCGGCCGGAAAATCCCCGCCGCGGCACCGAAGCGCGGAGCGGTTTCCCATTCCCACAGTTTTCGACCCACAACGAGGCACAGCGAAAGGCAGAAACGATGGTTAAGCAGTCGATTTTCGGGCGGATTACCCAGTTGGCGAAGGCGAACATCAACGCCCTCCTCGACTCCGCGGAGGATCCGCAGAAGATGCTGGACCAGATGGTCCGGGACTACAGCAACAACATTGCCGAGGCTGAGAGCGCGGTCGCCCAGACCATCGGCAACCTGCGCATGCTGCAGGATGACCACAACGAGGACCTGCAGAACGCCCGCAACTGGGGCAACAAGGCCCTCGCCGCTTCCCGGAAGGCCGACGAGTACCGTGCCGCCGGCAACACGGCCGACGCCGAGAAGTTCGACAACCTGGCCAAGGTTGCGATCCAGCGCCAGATGGCCGCCGAGAACGAGGCCCGCGGCGCCGAGCCCACGATCGCTTCCCAGGAGGAGATTGTTGAGCGGCTCAAGACCGGCCTGGACCAGATGAAGGGCAAGCTCAACGAGCTGACCAGCAAGCGCAACGAGCTGATTGCCCGCTCCCGCAACGCCGCGGCGCAGAACCAGATGCACGACGCCATGAAGAGCATCAACATGATGGATCCGACCTCGGAGGTCGGCCGCTTCGAGGAGAAGATCCGTCGCGAAGAGGCCCGTGTCCGCGGCGCCAACGAGCTGGCGGCTTCCAGCCTGGATGCCCAGTTCGAGTCCCTGGAGGATCTCGGCGAGCAGAGCGAGGTCGAGGCCCGGCTCGCTGCCCTGAAGTCCGGCGGCTCCAACCAGAACGCCATCGGCCAGGGCTGACGCCCGGCGCCTGCCGCAGCACTGAAGTGCTGCCGCAGACAGCGAAAGGCCCCGTCCGGCTGATGCCGGACGGGGCCTTTTCTCTTGGTTGCGGGGGCAAGATTTGAACTTGCGACCTCTGGGTTATGAGCCCAGCGAGCTACCGAACTGCTCCACCCCGCGGCGCTTGAATTACCTTAGCCGCCGCGGGGTGAAGCCGCAAATCGGTCCTAGCCCTCGTCCGCGTCGCCGCCGGTGTCGGAGCCGGTGTCGGTGCCGCCGTCACCGGTCTCCGGCGCGGTGGCGCCGTCGGCGCCGTCGATCCGGTCCTGTGCCTCGGTGGCCCTGCGGATGGCGTCCTGCAGCTTGGTCTGGGCTTCGCCGTAGGCGGCGAAGTCGCCCTCGGACAGGGCCGCCTGACCCTCCTGCAGAGCCGCGCCGGCGTCGGAGAGGGCCCGGGACAGCTCCTCCTGGTCGGTGCCGGTGCCGCCGCCGGGCGTGGTGCCGGCTTCGGTGCCGGCCTCGCCGGCGTTCTCGGAATCGCCGGTCACGGCCCCGGAGTCGCCGCCGAAGACCTGGTTCAACGCCTCGTCCAGGGTGGGCGCGAAGCCGACCCGCTCGCCGAAGTTCACCAGTACGCGCTGCAGCGTCGGGTAGGACGCGTCGCCGGAGGACTGGACGTAGACCGGCTGCACGTACAGCATGCCGCCGCCCACGGGGAGGCTGAGCAGGTTGCCGTTGATGACCTCGGAGGCGCCCTGGCGGAGCAGGTTCAGGGCGTTCGAGACCGTCGGATCCGAGTTGAACCGGTTCTGGGCCTGGCCCGGTCCGGGTACCGCGGTGTCGGTCGGCAGCGAGAGCAGCCGCAGCGCACCGTAGTTCTCGGCCTTTTCACCGTCGGCGCCGGTACCGGCATCGCCGTCCGCGGACAGGAAGCCGTAGAGGACGTTGCGGGCCTCGCTGTTCTCGGCGACGAACGGGATGAAGGTCGAGGTGAGCGAGAAGGTGGTCTCCTCCTGGCCCGGCATCTGCAGGGACAGGTAGTACGGGGGCTGCTTCTCGTTGGCGCTCGGCTGGGTGGGATCCAGCGGCACCGACCACGCGTCGTCATTGCGGTAGAACGAGTCGGCATCGGTCACGTGGTACCGGCCAAGCAGCTCACGCTGGACCTTGAACTGGTCCTCCGGGTAACGCACGTGGTCGATCAGGTCCGCGGACATTTCGCTGTACGGCTTCAGGCTGGACGGGAAGACTTTCTGCCAGGCCTTCAGCAGCGGGTCGGTGTCGTCCCACGCGTACAGGGTGACGGTGCCGTCGTAGGCGTCGACGGTCGCCTTGACCGCGTTGCGGATGTAGTTGACCTGCTCCGGCGGCAGGGCCATCTGGCCCGGGGTCAGCGAGTCGGTGGTGGCCGACTGCAGTTCCTGCTTCGTGGAGTACGGGAAGTACTCGCTGGTGGTGTAGGCATCGACCATCCAGACCACCCGCTCGTCCACGACGGCCGGGTAGGCGTTGGAATCGACGGTCAGGTACGGGGCGACCTTCTCCACGCGTTCGCGCGGGTCGCGGTCGTACAGGATCTGCGATTCCTCGTTGATGCTCTCGGCCAGCAGCAGCTCCGTGGACTGGAACTTGATGGCGTAGGCCAGCCGGTTGAACAGGTTGCCCACGCTGGGCCCGCCGTCTCCGGTGTAGGTGTAGAGCGTCTCCTCCTCGGAGTTGCCGGTCTGCGGCCGGTCGATCTCCACCGGATCCGTGCCCTCGGGGGCGCCGACGACCGAGTAGTCCGGGGACTGCTCACCGAAGTAAATGCGGGGCTCGTAGTTGCCCAGCACGCCGCTGGAGGGGATGCCGGACTCCATGAAGCTCGGCTTGCCGTCGGGCTGGACCGTCGAGCCCCGGGCCGCGACGACGCCGTAGCCGTGGGTGTAGTTCACGTGCTCGTTGACCCAGCCGGAGGGCACGCCGCCCATGTTCAGTTCACGCACCGCGATGACGGTGTCCTGCACGTCGCCGTCGACGTCGTAGCGGTCCACGCTCAGGGTGTCGGAGAACTGGTAGTACTGGCGGAACTGCTGCAGCTGGCGGAAGGTGTCGGAGACGACGTTCGGGTCCAGCAGGCGCACGTTCTCGGTGGTGCCGACGTCGTCGGCCAGCGCGCCGCTGGCCGCCTCGGTGGTGGCGTTGTACGGAATGACCTCCGTGTCGTCCAGCCCGTAGGCCACCCGCGTGAGGTCGATGTTGCGCTGGATGTACTCCCGCTCCAGGGCCAGCTCCGACGGACGGACCTGGTACTGCTGGATCAGCCACGGGTAGACGCCGCCGGCCACGATGGCCGTGATGATGAGCATGGCGGTACCGATGATGGGCAGGCGCCAGCGGCCGATGACGGCGGAGAGGATGAACAGCACGGCCACGATCAGGGCGGCGATCGCCAGGATGGTGCGGGTGGGAATCACCGCTTCGACGTCGGTGTACATCGCGCCGGTCCAGTTGCCGGAGGTGTCCTGCAGCGTCGCGTAGCGGTCCAGCCAGTAGTTGGCGGCCTGCAGCACCAGGAACGACGCCGCGATCACGGCGATGTGGATGCGTGCCGGGCGGCTGACGAAGATGCCCTTTTCCTCCAGGCGGATGCCGCCGTAGAGGTAGTGGGTCAGCAGGCCGGCGATGCCGCTGATCACGACCACGCTGAGCAGGAAGCCGACGAGGAAGCCCAGGAACGGCAGCGTGTTCAGGTAGAAGCTGTAGTCCATGTTGAACTGCGGGTCGGTCTCGCCGAACTCCACCCGGTGGATGAACAGCAGTACCTGCTGCCACATGTTCATGGCCGCGGCGCCGGCGAAGCCGCCGACCACCACGGGAATGCCGATCATCAGGATCCGGCGGATCGGCTCAAGCTGCGCCTGGTAGCGGCTCAGGCTCTCCTGCAGCGAGCTGTCCGGGGCATAGACCGGCCGGGAGCGGTAGGCCACCCGGATGCTCGTGTACACCGCGGCCGCCATGATCAGGAACGCCGCCAGGAACAGGGCGATCCGGGTCAGGTTCTCCGTGACGAAGACTTCCAGGAAGCCTATCTGGTTGTACCAGAGGACATCGGTATAGATCTGGGTGAAGTAGACGAAGCCAACAACCAGCACTGCCACCGCGATGAGGGTGGGGATCAGCGGGCTGCGCCGCCGTCCGCTGGGCGGGGAGCTGGTTCCTGGTCGGGAAAATGGGCCGTTTGGTCCGGAAGTCACTGTTACCTCATCGTTCGGTGCGTCGGCTCGCGGCGCCGGCAGCAGACGGCGGGCACAGGATCCCCGGACCGCCGGAAGGCAGCCGGGAAAACCTTAATATGCCGGCCGGTACATGGGGCCGTTAACGCCATTCTGCCTTGTTTGCTGCCTGCGGGGCCACTTCCCCGGCCGGACCCCTCCCCGCGGCTGTACGGGGGCGCCTGTCCGGGCGGGCGCCGGGGACGGTGCGGCGCCGTCGTGCGGGCCGAAAAGACGGCCCTGCGGACGTGCCGGAGCCACCTGCGGCGCGCCGGGAACTCAGGAATCGGTGCAGCGCGGCAGGGTGTCCGGGCTGCCGCCGGCGCCCAGGATGCGTACGGCGTCCAGGGCGCCGGTGAGGTCCTCCACCTTCACCACCTCAAGGCCGTCGGGGACGCCCCCTTCGAGGACCTCCCCGCAGTTGCCCGCAGGGGCCAGGAAAAACTCCGCACCGGCATCGGCGGCTCCGGTCAGTTTCTGGCGTATTCCGCCGATCGGCCCGACGGTGCCGCTGGAGTCGATCGTGCCTGTTCCTGCGAAGTGCCGCCCGCCGGTCAGGTCCTCCTCGGTCAGTCGGTCAATGATGCCCAGGGCGAACATGAGCCCGGCGGAGGGCCCGCCGACGCTCTCCAGGGCGATGGACACCTCGAATGGGAAATCGAAGCTGGTGCTCAGGAAGACACCGAGCTGGTAGTTGCCGTTCTCGCCCTCGGCGGGCACCACCTCGACGTCCGTCTCGGCGCCGGAGCGCCGGACGGTGATCTCGGCTGCCTCTCCCCCGCCGGCGTTGAGCACCTCGCGCAGGTTCCCGAGCCCGTCCACTTCCTCACCGTCGACGGTCAGGAGGATGTCACCTTCGCGGAGCCGGCCTTCGGCGGCGGACTCCGGCACGATGCCGGCCACCGCCAGCTCCTCCGTGAAATCAATGCCCAGCTCGCGCAGCGCAGCGGCGACGGCGGCCTCCTGCGAGGACGTCATGGCGGCCGCATTTTCCTCGTCCACTTCCTCGGCGGTGGTGCCGGGCGGATAGACCAGGTCGAGGGGCAGCACCGTCGACTCCGGATTCAGCCAGGAACCGACCGCGTCAAGGGACCCGACGCCGTTCGGCGCACCGGTGACGTACACGGTGGTCAGGTCCAGCTGGCCGCTGACCGGATAAGTGCGTGCCTCCTCGATGCTGATGAGGGACTGCCCGTCCACCTCGCCGATGGTATTGAAGGTCGGGCCCGGAGACTCCACCACATATGGAGCCGGGAGCAGCAGGCCGGCCAGCGCCAGTCCGCCGGCCAGCAGGCCGGACACCAGCAGCGTACGGCGGCGCGGACCTTCGAACCGGGCCGGGCGCCGGGCGGGCAGGGTGTCGGAAGTGCTCAAGGATCCAGCTTTCGTTTCCGGCGGAGGCCGGAAAGGCCTCGAACTGACTGCACTAGGCTACGCCAGGAGGCTGCCGCAGCCTGCACCGCCGCGGCCTTTGCCCTCAGCGAACGGGCGGTGCGGGACAGGACAGCGTCCGGCCCTGCCGGTAACGTGGAAAAACACGGCTCCCGATTGCCGGAGCCGGCACTGATCAACGACTGAACCGGTGGTATCCATGAGCTCCAATCCATCCGACTCCGGGGACACCCCCCGCGATCCGTTCTCCGAGATGCTCGCAAAACTGTTCGGCGGGCAGGGCGGCGCCGGCATGGATCCGCAGGAGCTGGCGCGCGCAGCCGGGCTGCCCAACGATCCCAACGCCCTGGCCATGATCTTGCAGCAGGTCCAGGCCATGTTCAGTGCCTCCTCCGAGGGCCCGGTGAACTGGAAGCTGGCCCATGACACCGCCCGCCAGGCCGCCGCGGCCCAGGGCGACCCCACGGTGGGCGCAGCGCAGAAGCGCGAGGTCGAGGAGGCCCTGCACCTGGCCGGGCTCTGGCTGGACCAGGCCACCGAGTTCGGCGCCACCTCCGCCGTGCCGCGGGCCTGGTCGCGGGCGGAATGGGTCGAAGCGACGATGGGATCCTGGCGCAGGCTCTCCGAGCCGGTGGCGGTCTCCATCTCGCAGGCGCTGTCGGATGCGATCAGCACGCAGATGCCTGAGGAAATGAAGTCCATGCTCGGCGGCGCGACGTCGATGCTCGCGAACATGGGCGGGGCGATGTTCGGCATGCAGCTGGGCCAGGCGGTCGGCGCCCTGTCCCGCGAGGTGGTCAGCTCCACGGACATCGGCCTGCCGCTGGCCGAGAACACCGTGGCGCTCCTGCCGGCCAACGTCGCAGGATTCGGCGAGGGCCTGGACGTGCCCGCCGCGGAGATCCGGCTGTTCCTGGCCGTGCGCGAGACTGCCCATGCCCGCCTGTTCGCCCATGCCCCGTGGCTGGCCTCGCATCTGTTCGGTGCCATCGAGAATTACGCCCGCGGGATCCACATCGACATGTCCAAGATCGAAGGCATGGCCCGCGACATCGACCCGTCCAACCCGGAGGCCCTGCAGGAGGCGCTCTCGGGCGGAGTCTTCCAGCCCGAGCGGACTCCCGCGCAGGAGACCGCCCTGCAGAACCTGGAGACCATGCTGGCCCTCGTCGAGGGCTGGGTGGACGAAGTGACCGCGGCCGCCACCGCCAATCTCCCCTCGTCGGCCGCGCTGCGGGAAATGATCCGCCGCCGCCGTGCTTCCGGCGGCCCCGCAGAGCACACGTTCGCCTCGCTGGTCGGCCTGGAGCTGCGGCCCCGCCGGCTGCGGGACGCTGCAGCGCTCTGGGCCCACATCCGCGAGGAGCGCGGCATCGACGGCCGGGACGAGATCTGGCAGCACCCGGACCTGATGCCGACGGCTGCCGACCTCGACGATCCGCTCGGCTACGGCAAGCGCCGCGAACTGCTGGAGGCCAGCGGCAGCGAGCTCGATGACGCCCTGGCCAAGCTGCTCGCCGGCGGATACGACGAGGCACCCCAGGCTGACACCGATGATGATGCCGATGCCGATGCGCAGGCTGACGGCGCGGCGCAGGCGGGGCAGGCCGGACAGGACGCCGGCACCGACGGCGCCGCTTCCGACGACGACGGCCCGGCTGATCAGCACGGCCGGGAGGCGGACGGAGACGGCCCCCGCGCCTGACCCCGGCGATAACAGCTGAAGGTGCCCGCCCGGACTGCCCGGGCGGGCACCTTTCACGTCAGCCCCCGGGTGCGGCGTCGGCCTCGGGGCCTGCGACGTCGTCCTCCTCCATGCCTCCGCTGAGGCCGCGGGCGCTGGCGAACGCCGCGCCCGCCAGGTACGCCTTGGCGGTTTCGGTCTGCGGATAGCCCTCAAGCAGCTTCCAGAACCGGGGACCGTGCGAGGCCTCGATCAGGTGCGCCAGTTCGTGCAGCAGGACGTAGTCCACCACCCACGCCGGCATGCCCTGCAGCTTGCTGGACAGCCGGATGGTGCCCCGCCCCGGTGTGGCAGAGCCCCAGCGGGAGTTCTGGTTGTCCACCCATTTCACGCTCGACGGCTTCGCCCGGCCGCCCAGGTATGTCGTGGAGAGCCGGGACGCGCGCTCGGCCAGCAGCCGGTCGGCTCCCCCGGGGTCGGCCTGGCCGGGCGCGGCGCGGTTTTCCAGGCGGGCGACCATCTTCTCCACCCACTCGCGTTCCTGCGCGCGGGTGAAGTGGCCGGGAATGGAGACGATCGCGGCTCCGTCGCGGAAGACGGCGCTGACGGTCCGCCTCCGCCGGGCTGAACGGCGGACTTCGATGGGTACGCCGCCCGGGGTCACGGAGGGGATCTCGGTCTGCGCGGGGGCACTGCGGGAAGCCATGGTTTTAACCCTAGGCGCTGCGGCCGGTTCTCCGGCCACCCTGTGGACAGGACCACCCTGTGGACAGGTCCCGGCCGAACCCGGCCGGCTGGCAGCATGGCCCGCAGCCGCGTGCACGGGCACGCCGGCAGAGGAGGAGCCATGCGTATCGATCCCCGCTTGACCGTTGCGGATCCGGGGCCCGGATCACGGCGTTACGGAGCCGAGCCGGACTGCCTTCTGCTGCAGGGACTGCTGCCCGGTGACCTGGCCTTCCTGGCGCAGCTGGAGGCAGGGGTTCCGGACGGAACAGAGCGGGCGGCCGGGGCGGCGGCGGGGCTTGACCCGGAGCGGTGCGCCGGGCTGCTGCGGGCCCTTGCCGGCCTCCTCGTTCCCGTGGCGCGGGTGCCGGCGCTGCGGTCCGAACGGCTGGCCGCGGAAGGACACCGGCCGGCTTCCGCGGGACGTGACGGCCTCGTCCTGGGCCGCCGGGCGGATGCGGTGGTCCATGTGCAGGGCCTGGGCCGGGCGGGAGCCCTCACGGTCCGCCTGCTGGCCGGCGCCGGAGTGGGCACCCTGCTGCTGGAGGACCCGGCGCGGGTGGCGTCCGCCGACGTCGGCGGGGCCTACGCCCTGACGGATGTCGGGCTGCCGCGGACCCAGGCTGCGCTCCGGCTGGCCGCGCGGACCGATCCGACGCTGCGGGTGCTGCCGCTGCCGGCCGGGCTTCCGCCGGCACACCTGGACCTGCAGCTCTCGGCGGGCCGGCTCCCGGAGGCCTGGACCGGGCCGCACCCGCTGCTCTGCCTGTGGCCCGGCAGCGAGGGGTGGAACGTGGGCCCGCTGCTGGTTCCCGGACGGACGCCGTGCCTGGACTGCCTCCGTCTGGCGCACCCGGAACTGTTCGCTGAGGGGCCGCCCGGGGCGGAGGACGCCGCAGGGTCCGGAGCGGCCGCAGGTTTGGCCGTCCTGCAGGTCCTGGCCTTCATCGAGGCCCGGGTGCGTCCGGCGGCGTGGGCGGCGGTGCTGCGCGTGCGCTCAGCGGACGGATGGGTCGGCCGCCTGCCGCTGGAGCAGCATCCGGACTGCCTGTGCCTGCTGCAGCGCCGCGGCGCCGCCTGAGCCGGTGAAGCGGAGGCCGCTAGTTTTCGGCCAGGATGCGCAGCACTGCTTCGCCGTACCGTTCCAGTTTGGCCGGGCCGACGCCGGGCAGCGTGCCCAGCCGGGTCAGGTTCTCCGGACGGTCCTCGGCGATGGCCTCGAGGGTAGCGTCGGTGAAGACCACGAAGGCCGGCACCCCGGCCTCCGCCGCCTCGGTGCGCCGCCATTCGCGCAGTGCTTCGAAGGTCGATTCGTCGTAGCCGGGCGGGCAGTTGCCGCACCGGCCCGTCTTGCGCTCTGCCCCTGTGGTCAGCAGCGACCCGCACGACCGGCACCGGACGGGCCCGCTGGAGCGCCGCCGTTTGGTCCCCGCCGTCGGGCCGCCGGAGCCGCCCCGACGGACCGGCGCCGAGTCCGGGCGCAGCCCGTCCAGGAACCGGGACGGACGGCGGCTGGCCCGCCCGCCGGGGGTGCGCGACGTGGACCAGGACAGGGCCAGGTGCTCGCGGGCCCGGGTGATGCCGACGTAGAGGAGCCTGCGCTCCTCGTCCACGGCCTCCTGGGTATCCGCGAAGGAGATGGGCATGAGCCCCTCGCTGAGCCCGACCAGGAACACGGCATCCCATTCCAGGCCCTTGGCCGAGTGCAGCGAGGCAAGGGTCACCCCCTGCACGGTGGGTGCGTGCTGCGCGGCTGCGCGTTCCTCGAGCTCCGCGACGAAGTCCTGCAGGGTGAACAGGGAGTCGGGGTCGGCCGTGCGCGCGGCATGCAGCTCATCGGCCAGGGCCACCAGCGCGGCCAGGGACTCCCACTTCTCCCGGACGGCGCCGCTCGCCGTCGGCGCCTGTTCGGTGTAGCCCAGCGAGGCCAGGATGTCCCGTACCGTTTCGGGCACCGGCTGGTTCCCCACCGAGCGGGCGCCGGCGCGCAGCTGCAGCACAGCGTCGCGCACCTCGCGTCGGGCGAAGAAACGTTCCCCGCCGCGCAGCTGATATCCGATGCCCGCCGAGGCGAGCGCCTGCTCATATGCCTGGGACTGGCCGTTGGTGCGGAAGAGGATGGCGATCTGGGCCGGCTCAACGCCCTGGGCGATCAGTTCCCTGATGCGCCCGGCCACCTGCGCGGCCTCCGCCTCGTCGTCGGAGCACTCCGTGAAGGTCGGCTCCGGGCCGGCCGGGCGCTGCGCGACCAGCTCCAGCGGGGTGGGCCAGGCCGGGGCGTTGCGCATCCGCTGCCCTTCGGCGGTGCGGGCGGCAAGGACCCGGTTCGCCAGGTTCACCACCTGCGGGGTGGAGCGGTAGTCGCGCACCAGCTTCACCACGTTCGCGTCGGGGAACCGGCGGGTGAACTCCAGCAGGTGCCTTGAAGTGGCACCGGTGAACGAATAGATGGTCTGGCTCGCATCGCCCACCACACACAGCTCGCTGCGTTCGCCCAGCCAGAGGTCCAGCAGGCGCTGCTGCAGCGGGGAGACGTCCTGGTACTCGTCCACCACGAAGTGCCGGTACTGGTCCCGCACCGTGGCGGCCACCCGCGGGTCCTCCTGCAGGATGCCCACGGTGATCAGCAGGACGTCTTCGAAGTCGATCACGTTGCGGTCCACCTTCACGTCCTCATAGGACTGGAAGATGCGCGCGACGGCGGTGTGGTCGAAGCCCGCGGGGGCCTCCCGGCCCGCTGCGGCACGGACGTAGCTGTCCGGGGTCAGCATGGAGACCTTGGCCCATTCGATCTCCGCCGCGACGTCGCGGATCGCGGCCCGGTCGGTGGACAGCCGCAGCCGGCGGGCGGCTTCGGCGATCAGCTGTGCCTTGTGGTCCAGCAGGGCCGGCAGCGGGCCGCCGACGGCCTGCGGCCAGAAGTACTGCAGCTGCTTGAGCGCGGCGGCGTGGAAGGTGCGGGCCTGGACGCCGCCGGCGCCGAGGTCGCGCAGCCGGCTGCGCATCTCCGCCGCGGCGCGGGCCGTGAAGGTCACGGCCAGCACCCGCTGCGGGGTATACAGGCCGGTGTGCACCCCGTAGGCCATGCGGTGGGTAATGGCGCGGGTCTTGCCGGTGCCGGCGCCGGCCAGCACGCACAGCGGCCCGGTGAGGGTGGTCGCCACCTCGCGCTGCTCATCGTCGAGCCCGGCCAGGATCCGTTCTTCGAGTGTCGTTGTGCTCATGCGGCGCCGGGTGCCTCCGGTTCGCTGATGGGGCCCCCGTACCAGCGTTCGATCAGGTTGCGGGCAATGGAGATGCGGCCCGGGATGCTGATCTCTCCGGCCGCGACGGCCGCGGTGAGTTCCGCCCGGGTGAACCAGCGCAGGTCCTCGATTTCCACGCCGTCGGCGCGCGCTGCCCCGGGGTTGACGGCGCGGGCGGTGAAGCCGAGCATCAGCGAGCAGGGGAAGGGCCAGGGCTGGGAGCCCAGGTAGCGCGGCTCGGCCACCGTGATGCCCGATTCCTCCTCCACTTCCCGCAGCACGGCCGCTTCCAGCGACTCCCCCGGTTCCACGAAGCCGGCCAGGGTGGAATACCGCGGCCCGGGCCATGCCGCGGCGGAGCCGAGCAGGATCCGGTCGTCGTCGTCAATGATGGAAACGATGATGGCCGGATCGGTCCGGGGAAAGTGCTGGCTGTTGTCCGCCGGACACCGCCGCACCCAGCCGCCCTGCTCGGGGACGGTGGGCTTCCCGCAGCGCGGGCAGTGGGTGTGGACCGCGTGCCAGTTGGCGACGGCGGCAGCCTCCACGAGCAGCCCGCTGTCCAGTCCGCTAAGGGAGACCGCGGCGTCGCGCACCGAGGCCCACCGCACGCCGTCGCCCGCGAGCTCCTCGTCGGGCTCGGGCAGGGTCACCAGGACGACGTCGGTTCCGGCCGGGGCGCCGCCGGCCACCAGGGTGCGGCCGAGGTAAACCGGTTCGGCGCCGAAGCCCTCCGGCCCGACCGCGGAGAGGACCAGGCCTTCTTCGCCCACCAGGGCCCTTCCGCCGGCCAAGTAGAGCACGCGGGTGGAGGAGGCCTGGAGGATGGATTCAAAGAGGTCCGGCGCCACCCGACGGTCCGATCCGCGGTCCACGCCGGTGCGTGCCAGCGGCAGCAGGCCTAGGGGCGGGACGTCGGCTACCGGGGCGGGGCTGGTCATGCCTCTACCGTAGTCTCCCCCTCCCCCAACACTGTAGTTCGGGCTGCGGCTGTGAGTTCTCGATCACGCTTGCGGCGACTCGCCGGGCCGGAAACGGTAACTCGCACCACATCTGGCCCTACGGTTGAAGATGTGAAACGGACCCCCATGGAATTGGCAGCAATGGCCAGCGCCGCTGTTCCCGGCCTGGCTCCGACCGGCGTTGCCGGCTCCCCGGACGACGCCGCGGACTTCGACGCCGCCGTGATCGTCGACGCCTCCGGCCGGCGCTGGCGGGTGCGCTGCCCCCGGCATGTGGAGGCCAGCATGCGCCTGGAGACCGAGCTGCTGGTCCTGCGCGCGTTCGTCCCGGCCGTGCGGGCCGAGCTGCCGTTCACCGTTCCCTACGTCGCCGGGACCGTCCGCCGCGGCGACCTGTGCACCTGCGTCTACTCGCACCTGTCCGGGACCGCCCGCGAAATCGACGACCTGGCTGCGGCCGGCGACGCCGTGGCCGCCGACATCGGCAAGGCCATTGCCGCGATCCACACCCTGCCCCAGTCGATCGTCCACAACGCCGACCTGCCCAGCTACACGGCCAACGAGTTCCGGCAGCGCCGCCTGAACGAGCTGGACGCCGCCGCAGGCACCGGAAAGATTCCGCCGGTGCTGCTGCGCCGCTGGGAGCACGCCCTGGAGGACGTCACGCTGTGGCGGTTCAGCCCGGTGGTGGTCCACGGGGACCTGCATGAGGACAACCTGCTCGTGGCCAACGGCAGGGTCTCCGCGGTCACCGGCTGGACGGACCTGCGGGTGGGCGACCCCGCGGACGACTTCGCCTGGCTGATCGCCGCCGCCGACCAGACCTTCACGGCCAAGGTGCACACGGCGTACATGCAGGCCCGCGGCGACGTCGCCGATCCGCACCTGATCCGCCGCGCGGCGCTGTCCGCCGAGTTCGCGCTGGCCCAGTGGATGGTCCGCGGCCTTGCCGTCGGCAGCGCCGAGATGGTGGCCGAGGCGACGGACATGCTCGCCACACTGGAAGCCGATGTGCGCGTGCAGGAGGCCCAGCAGGCCAGGACCCGGTCCGCTTCCGGGTGGCGACCCGCCACCGGCCAGCAGCGCATCGTCGAGCCCGCCGCGGGGACGGAGCCGGCACGGGCCCCGAAGGTGACCGTGTCCCCCATCGGACCGGCCGATGCCGACGGCGCGGCCCCCGCCGGAGGCGCAGCTCCCGGCATGGCGCCTGCACCCGCGCAGCCGGGCTCCGACCCTACGGCAGCTCCGGCCGGCACCGCGGACCAGGCGGCCGGACAGCCCGGCACCGTCGGCCCGGAAGGGCCCCGCGCGGACGACCGTCCCCCCGGCCCCGGCCCCGGAGCCAGGGCCAACTCGCCGAAGGTCTCCGCGGAACCCATCGATATCCAGTCCGCGAACCATGACGGGAATGACCTCGAAGGACCCGACGCCGCCGCTGCCCGCGACGCAGGCGATCAGCGCGACGCCGCCGCCGTTCCTGCCGTCGGCGGGGACGCCGGCTCGGAGAACGGCTCGGAGAACGGCTCGGAGAACACCGCCGCCGCGAACACCGATGCCCGGCCCGGCGACGGCGACGCGGTGGTCATCGCCCTGCCGACGAGGCCCCGGGACGACGCAGACGACACCGCAGCCGAGGTTGATGGCGCGCCCGGCTCCGCGGACGCGGCCGGCCGGCCGCAGCGTCGCTGAGGCCTGCCCCCGCGGGAGCGCCGCCGTTCCCTCCGCCGCGTTGGCCAGGCCTTTTGCGCGCCCCTGCGGGCACGCCGATCCCCGCGAACGCGACGCGTACCGGCCGCTCCGCCGGCCCCCTGATTCCCGCGTAGGGCCGTAACCGCGCTGCCCGACAGCAGCAGCGAACCCTCCGCAGCACCAAACGGCCCGCAGCCCCCGTTGCCCCGGAGCCCCCGTTGCCTCGGAGCCCCCGTTGCGCGTGCACCCGTCGAAAACTGCTCCTCTCCCTCTTGCCTTTCCTACGGCACCCCTCTTGCCTTTCCTATAGCTCCATGGTTAATTAGTTGAGTAATGAACCACCGCACCGACGAACCTTGGTGCAGATGAGAGGAGCCGGCCCCTTGATCGATGACAGCAGGCCGATCTTCCAGCAGGTGGCGGAGCGGATCGAGGGGGACATCCTGGACGGAGTGCTGCAGGAGGAGGGCCAGGTCCCCTCCACCAATGAGTTCGCCGCGTTCTACCGGATCAATCCCGCCACAGCCGCCAAGGGCGTGAACCTCCTGGTGGACGAGGGCCTTCTCTACAAGCGCCGCGGCATCGGCATGTTCGTCGCCCCGGGTGCCCGCGCCTCGGTCCTGGAAAAGCGCCGTGAACAGTTCTACCGCCAGTACGTGCAGCCCCTCGCCGTCGAGGCCCGCAAGCTGGGCATCTCCCCCGGGGAGCTGGCCGACCTCATTCACCGCAGTGCCGCTGAAAACGAAGGGACCCCGGCACCATGAACGTCATAGAAACCCGCAACCTCACCCGCCGTTACCGGGACCAGACGGCCCTGGACAATGTCAGCCTGGATATCCAGGCGAACCGCATCTACGGCCTGCTGGGCCGCAACGGCGCCGGCAAGACCACCCTGATGTCCATCCTCACCGCCCAGGGATTCGCCAGCTCGGGCGACGTCCGGGTCTTCGGGGAGCATCCGTTCGAAAACGAGCGGGTGTTGTCCCGCCTCTGCTTCGTCCGCGAGTCCCAGAAATATCCGGACGACTTCAGCATCCGCAACGCGCTCGACGCCGCCGCGCTGTTCTTCCCGAACTGGAGCGCCGACCTGGCCGGGACCCTGCTGGAGGACTTCCAGCTGCCGAATCCCCGAAAGCACCGGATCAAGAAGCTCTCCCGCGGCCAGCTCTCCGCCGTCGGAGTCATCATCGGGCTGGCCTCGCGGGCTGAGCTGACGTTCTTCGACGAGCCTTACCTGGGCCTGGACGCTGTGGCGCGGCAGCTCTTCTACGACCGGCTGCTGACCGACTTCGCCGACCACCCGCGCACCATCATCCTTTCCTCGCACCTGATCGACGAAGTGGCCAATCTGCTGGAGCACGTGATCGTCATCGACCGGGGCCGCATCGTCATGGATGACGAGGTGGAAGCCATCACCGGGTCCGCATTCGCTGTCGTCGGCAAGGCCTCCTCCGTAGAAGAGTTCGTGGCCGGCCGCCCTGTGCTGCACCGGGAAGGCCTCGGTGCCCTCGCTTCGGTGACCGTCGACGCTCCCCTGGCCGGCGACGACCGGGAGCGGGCGACAGCCATGGGCCTGGAGCTGGCACCGGTATCCCTGCAGCAGCTGATCATCCGCCGCACACTCAAAGCCAACGAATCCTTCGGCCACGCCGCCGACAGCAACGAGGATCTGGAGGTCCTGCGATGAACCGCGCACTCGCCGTCGCCCGCATGCAGATGCTGAACAAGTGGGTCTACCTGGGCATCCCCGGCATCATCCTTGCCAGCTCCACCCTGCTCGCCCTGGCCATTCTGGCCATCATTCCCAACGACGGCGGCGGGGTGCGGATGGCCTTCTCCGGTCAGGCGGTGCTGTGGTACTTCCTCGCCGTCGGTGTCCAGGCGCTGACCCTGACCTTCCCCTTCTCCCAGGCGATGAGCGTGAGCCGCCGATCGTTCTATGCCGGCACGCTGGGGCTCTTTTCGGTGATGTCGCTCGGCCTCGGCGTGCTCTATTGGCTGCTGGGCCTGGCGGAGCAGGCCACCAACGGCTGGGGCGTGGAAGGCCACATCTTCGCCCTGCCCTGGATCGCGGAGGCGGCCTGGTACGCCCAGATCCTGCTCTACTTCGCCCTGTCGATGCTGCTGTTCATGTTCGGGTTCTGGTTCGCCACCGTCTACAAGCGCTGGCGCACGACAGGGCTGGTCCTCGCCCTGGTCGGATTCGGCGTCATCCTGCTCGGCGCGGTGGCCCTGGCTACCTACACCGAGTCGTGGCCGGACGTGGCGGCCTGGTTCGTCCAGCTGACCCCGCTCGCGCTGGCCGGCTGGCTGCTGCTGGTCGGGGCGGTACTCGCCGTCGGCTCCTACGGCACCCTCCGCCGCGCGGTCCCGTAGGAACCTGTGCCGCGCAGCCGATGCCGCCGCCCTTCGGGACGGCGGCATCGGCTGTCTTCGGCACCTTTCCGGCCGGGCCCGGCGACGGGCTTCAGCCGCCGTCCGGCAGCTGGAGCCCGTCGGCGAGCGCCTCGAAGGAGTACACGAAGCCGCCGGAGCCGCCGCTGACCGTCATCCAGCCCTGCCTGCCGCCCGGCTCGATCACCAGGTTCGTGGCCGAGGACAGTCCCTCCTCGGGCGCCTTGATGACCGCAAGCTGCTCGCCCAACTCGCTGTAGACGAGCACCGCGGGCCGGTTGTGCAGCCCCAGATAGAGGTTCCCGGCCGAGTCCACGGCCGCGGAGTCCACCTGCGCGGCACCGGCGCTGACGTGGATGGCGGGGTGGGCGGTCACGACCGCGGTCCCGTCCCCGTTCAGGGTGAACAGGTCCACCCGGTTGCCCGTGTTGTGAGTGACCCACAGCCTGGATCCGTCCGGGGTGAAGGCTATCCCGTTCGGAGCCGGCAGGCCTTCCGCCAGCACAGTGGCCTGCCCGGTTTCCCCGTCGATGCGCACCACCCGTCCCGAGGCCTCCCAGTAGGGATCGGAGAACCCGGATGAATCAGTCACGAAAAGGTTGCCGCGGGCATCAAAGGCGATGTCATCCGGGCGCATGACCTTGCCCTCCACCTCGCCGGAGAAGAACACCTCCGCCGGCCCGGTCCCATCCGCCGGCAGGCTCAGGATCCGGCCGCCGGCGAAATCGGTCAGGTAGAGCCGCCCATCCGCCGGGCTGAACTGCGCCGAGGTCAGTGCGCTTGCGTCGTCCGTGTACACCTCCCGGCTCTGCCCGGACTCCCGGTCGACCCGCAGCAGCTTCGGCTCCCCGGCAGGCGCCGCGACGTCGGTGACATACAGCTCGCCTCCCGCGGCGAGAACCGGCCCCTCAAGCAGGGTCATCCCGGTTTCCCGATGCACGTCACTCACCGACGCTGCCCGCTCCGCAGTCCGCACAGCCGGAACGGCACCGGAGGCCTGGTCCGCGCCGCCGTCGACGTCGCCGTCACCGCCGTCGTCGGCGGGCGCAGCCGTGCAGCCGGCCAGCACCAGCGCCGCAGTGGCGGCCGCCGCCGCTGCTGCAGCCCGGCGGCCGTCTCGGTGGCGGCCCGGGGCCGGAACCCCACGGCTCACGGTCGGGGACTTCACCGCGGCCGACCGGCGCCGCTGGGTTCCGGCACGCCGCCGAAGCGCTCAGCTGTGCCGAATACGTCGGCCATGCCGGCTTCCCGCCATTCGCGCAGCAGCCGGTGGAAGGCCACCGGACCGGGGCTGTACGAGGCACCGGCGATCGCCCGGGTTCCCTCGCCGTTGTAGTAGCCGGGAGTGCACTCGGCCTGGAAGGCACGGTTGTCCGCTGCGGTCTCGAGCACAGTGGCGACCCACTCCTCCTGGGCCTCCGCCGTGGGCTCCACGGTCCGCGCGCCCATCTCGTCCGCCCGGGCAATGACGGCCGCGATGTGTTCGGCCTGCTCCTGCAGGATGTGCACGAAATTGACCGAGTTGGCGTTCTGCAGCGCGCTGAGGTGGAACAGGTTCGGGAACCCGTTGGAGTAGAAGCCGTGCAGGGTCTTCGGGCCGCGGCTCCAGGCCTGCAGCAGGGCCTGGCCGTCCCGGCCGTACACCGGCAGTGAACCGGACATCACCCCGGAGATGCCGACGTCGAACCCGGTGGCGAAGATGACGCAGTCCACCTCGTACTCGGTGTCCCCGACGACGACGCCGCGCTCGGTCATCCGGGTGATCCCGCCATGGTCCGCGGTGTCGACCAGGGTGACATTGGGCCGGTTGAAGCTCTGCAGGTATTCGTCGCTGAAGCAGGGACGCTTGCACATGTACCGGTACCAGGGCTTGAGCAGCTCGGCCGTCGAGGGATCCTCGACGACCTCATCCACCCGGGCCCGAATCCGGTTCATCACCGCGGCGTCGGCCAGTTCGTCCCGCAGCTGCCGCTCCCCGCTGCTGAGGCCGCTGTCCACGGCCCCGGAGAGGATCTGCCGCTGCAGGTCCGTGGTCGCGGTCCAGCCGTCCTGCACCAGGCTTTCCCCGACCGGCTCTCCGGCCAGGACCGCGAGGAAGTTCTCCATCCGTTCCCGCTGCCAGCCCGGCTTCAAAGACGCTGCCCAGGCCGGGTCCGTGGGCCGGTTGTCGCGCACGTCGACCGTGGACGGCGTGCGCTGGAAAACGTAGAGGTGCTCGGCGTCGCGGGCCACGTGGGGAATGACCTGGATGCCGGTGGCGCCGGTTCCCACAACGGCGACCTTCTTGTCGGCCAGGCCGGTGAGGCCGCCGTCGGCTGTTCCGCCGGTGTACCCGTAGTCCCAGCGGCTGGTGTGGAAGGTGTGGCCCCGGTAGCCCTCAATGCCCGGGATGCCCGGCAGCTTGGGCTGGGTCAGGGTGCCCGAGGAGGAAATGACCCAGCGTGCCCGGAACCGGTCGCCCCGGTCGGTGCAGACAATCCACTCCTCCTCCGCTTCATCCCAGGTCAGTTCCGTGGCCCGGGTCTGGAACAGCGCGTCCCGGTAGAGGCCGTAGTGTTCGGCAATGGCCACGGCATGGCGCCGGATTTCCTCACCGGGCGCGTACCGCTTGCTCGGCATGGTGCCGACTTCCTCCAGCAGCGGCATGTAGACGTAGGACTCGATGTCGCAGTGGATTCCGGGGTAGCGGTTCCAATACCACGTGCCGCCGACGTCGCCCGCCTCGTCCATCAGCCGGACCGAGCCGAGCCCGGCCTTCCGCAGCCGGGAGGCGGCGAGCAGCCCGCCGAAGCCGGCGCCGATCACCAGTGCTTCGACCCGGTCCGTCCGCGGTTCACGTTCGGACCGCGGAGTGTAGGGGTCCTTGGCGTAGTAGCCGAACTCGCCGACGGCGGAGCGGTACTGCCCCAGCCCGTCAGGCCGGATCCGGCGGTCCCGCTCCCTGGCGTATTTGCGCCGGATCTCCTCGAGGTCGATGTCCGGGTGGGGGGTCTGCGCATTGTCCAGCCGCATCTTTGCCTTTCGTAGTGCCTGGCTTCCCCGCCGCGAAGGCGTCGGGGAAGCCCACAAAATTCAACAGCGTTGAATTATTGACCCTAGAACTATCATCGACTGGAGTCGAATCCCGTTGGGGGGATTTGGGGATGAGGAGCTTTCGTAATGCAGGGGATGGACCGGAGCAGCGGGGGCGTGGGCGGGCCGGGGCAGCCCGCGCGGCTGTCCAAGTCGGAGACCACCAAGGCCGCCATTCGGGCAGCCGCCGCCGCTTTGTTCGGCGACCGCGGCTTTGCCCGCACCGGCGTGCGGGAGATTGCGGCGGCCGCGGGGGTGGACCCCGCACTGGTGAACCACCATTTCGGATCCAAGGAAGCCCTCTTCCTGGAAGCGCTGAGTCCGTCAGAGGACAGCTTCAGACTCATGGACGGGCAGGTCGAGGACCTGGGCTACCGGGTGGTCCGGGCGCTGCTCGAGAACGGCGGAGCCGGGCGCCGGGTGTTTTCGGCGCTGATCCGGGCGTCGGACAGCCCGGTGGTACGGGCCCGGCTGGAGCAGGACATGAATACGCAGTTCGTCGAGCCCGTCCGCGGGCGGCTGTCGGCCGGCGACGCGGACCTGCGGGCCCGGATCTTCGCTTCTCAGCTGCAGGGCCTGATGACCACGCTGTGGATCATCCAGGATGCGGCCACGCTGGCCGCGCCCCGGGAGCAGCTGGTCCTCATCTACGGGCGGGCTCTCCAGGAGACCCTGACCGGGGGCGACACGGCGGCGAGCCGGGCCGCCGGCAGGTGATCCCCGGCAGGGGCCGGCGCGCGCCCGCGCCCCGCGCCCCTTGCCAGGCCCCGTCTGTGCCGTTGCCCCTTGCGCAGGGTCAGCGGGCGGCCGCGTCGAGGATGATCTTCTCCAGCTCGGCCTCGCCCAGCAGGTTGTGCGGGCGTACCAGCTTATCCGCGGCCACGAAGTAGAACGCAGCCCGCACGTCCTTCAGCGGCACGCCCTGCAGCCGGGACCAGGCCAGCCGGTAGACGGCCAGCTGGACCGCCCGGACCTCCAGCGCCCTGCCCGAGGGCGGCGCCCCCGTCTTCCAGTCGATGAGGTCCCAGCTGCCGTCGGCGTCACGGAACACCGCATCGATCCGGCCGCGCACGACGACGGACTGCACCCGGGTTTCAACGGGCACCTCCACAAAGGCGGGCTCGCGCTGCGCCCACGACGAGGCCTGGAAGGTGGCGACCATCTGTTCGAGGTCATAGGCCTCGTCGACGTAGGCATCCGCCGCGCCCGGATGCTCGTCAATGTCGAGCATCCCCGCCCGGCCGAAGAACTCCTCGACCCAGGCATGGAAGGCCGTGCCCTTGCGGGCGGCGATGCCCGGCGCCCTGGGCACCGGCCGGCGCAGCTGCCGGGTCACGGCCTCCGGATCCTCGCGCAGGTCGACCAGCATGGAGGCCGAGATGTGTTCGGGCAGCTGCACGGAGACCACCGACTCCGGCGGCCGGTGGCGGGCCAGGACGAGTTCGACCTCGCGGCTCCAGCGGCCTGCTTCCGCTACGGCCGCACCGGAGTCCGCCGGCGCCGCCTGCTCCTGCGCTGCGGCAAGGACTGCTGCGGCGGCCTGCTCCATCGGCGCCCGCCGCCCGCCCAGCGGGTCGATGGGCCACACGGCGGTCTCGGGCCGCGTGGCGGCGGGGTTCGCATCGCCTTCCTCTCCCACGGGAGTCCAGGACAGGACCCGATAGCCGTTCTCGCCGTCGGCGGCCAGACCGTGCAGCGCCTCCAGGTAGTCGGACGGTCCGGTCGGTTTGGACCGTCCGCCGCCCCATGCGCTGGCGGTGCAGATCAGCAGATGCCGGGCCCGGGTGAACGCCACGTACGCCAGCCGCCGTTCCTCCCGCTCGGCGTGCCCGCGGGCATCGTCGGCGAACAGCTTTTCGCACTCCAGCCAGGTCTTCTGGTCCTCCTGATCCCACTCCCACTGCGGCAGGTCGGGGGCGTCGCCGCGCAGGTGCCACGGGATCGCCGCGTGCCCGGAACTCCAGCGGGAGTCCTTGTCGCTGGGGAACTGGCCCAGGTTCAGGCCCGGCACGGCCACCACGTCCCACTCCAAGCCCTTCGACGCGTGCACGGTGAGGAGCTGGACGGTTTCCCGGCTGGCTTCCAGCTGCGTGACCGGAAGGCCGTTTTCCTCTTCGTTGGCCGCCTCCAGCCAGGCGAGGAACGCCACCAGGTCCACCCGGTCCGCGGACGCGCTGAAGTTCGCGGCGGCGTCGGCAAAGGCGTCGAGGTTCCGCCGGGCTTCATGGACGTTCACGCCGGGCTTGGCGGCCACTTCAATGTCGAGCAGGATCCGCCGTTCGACCTCGCCGATCAGCGTGATGAGGTCCTCGCCCACGAAGGTGCGCAGGGCCCGCAGTTCGTCCCGCAGTCTCGCCAGGCGGCGCAGCCCCTCCTCGGAGACCGAGCGGCCGGCGTTGGAGACCCACTCGGCCCGGGGCAGGGAGTCCACGGCCTCGACCAGGCTGCCGGCCTCGGCCATGTCCGCCTCCAGCACATCCGCTTCGCCCGGCTCGTCGGGAACGTGGACATCGGCGGCTTCACGGATGGTCGCGGCGCGTTCCCGCACCCGCACCAGGTGGCGTGACCAGTCGGCCAGGGCCATCAGGTCCGCCGGCCCGATCCGCCAGCGCGACCCGGCCAGGATACGCAGCATGGAGTCCGAGCGGCCGGGATCGCCCAGCACGCGCAGCACGGCCAGCAGTTCAACCACCTCGGGGGTCGAGAGCAGCCCGCCCAGTCCCACCACCTGCACGGGCACGCCGCGTGCCTCAAGTTCCTTCTGGAAGGCGGTGAACTGGCGCCGGCTGCGGCAGAGCACGGCCACGGTGGGCATTTCTCCGGCGTCGAAACGCCCGCGGGTGCGCACCCGCGCGATCATGTCCGCGACCTCCTCGGCTTCGCCGGCGATCCGCGGGGCGTCCGGCCCCTCGCCGTCGGTAAAGCTGGTCTCGCTCAGGTACCGGGCCAGCAGCACTTCGCCCACCCCGGCACGCTCATTCTTCGCCAGCGGCGGCACCGGCGGCAGCCGCTGCACGCGCAGCCACGGGGCCTTGGCGTTCAGCGGGGCGGCCACGGCATTGGCGGCGGCGAGGATGGAGGTGTCGTTCCGCCAGGCGGTGGTCAGGGTGGCCACCGGAGCCAGCGACCGGTCGCCGTCGGCCGCCACCACCGGGAACTTCTCCCGGAACGTGCCCAGCTGGCCGGCGGACGCGCCGCGGAACCCGTAGATGGACTGGTGCGGGTCGCCGACGGCGGTCACCGCCCGGCCGTCGCCGAACAGCTGGGAGAAGAGCACCATCTGGGCGTGCGAGGTGTCCTGGAACTCGTCCAGCAGCACCACCCGGTACTTGGCGCGCTCCATCTGCACGGCTTCCGGAATGCTGCCGGCGATCCGCGCGGCGAGCTCCACCAGGTCGCCGAAGTCCAGTTGCCGGCGGTCCGCCTTGGCCTGCTGGTAGGCCTCCACCAGCTCGGTGACCGTGATGCGGGTGCGCAGCCGGTCCAGCATCTTCTTCACCGCCGCGGTGGGCGCCTTGGTCTTGCCCGACTGGTACGGCAGCGCCGCCGCACAGGAGAGGTGCTCCTGCAGCTGGGCGCGGACCTCCGCCGGGGAGACCAGGTGCTCGGAGCACTCCGAGGCCATCTGCAGCACGGCGCTGACCAGGGTGGACTTGGCCGCGATGAAATGCTCGTACTCGCCCGCATAGGCCTCCACGACCTGGCTGGCCAGCTGCCATGACTGCGCGCCGCCGAGCATCACCGAGTCCCGCTCGACACCGATGCGCAGCCCGTAATCACCCACGATGCCGTTGGCGTAGGAGTGGTAGGTGGAGACCGTCGGCTCCATCCGCGCCTCGGCGTCGGCCGAGCCCGGGTCGATGCCGGCCTCGGCGTCCTGGTACCGGTACAGCAGCGCCAGCCGCTGTCGGATGCGGGTGGCCAGCTCCCCCGCCGCCTTGCGGGTAAAGGTCACGCCGAGGATCTGCTCGGGCGCGACCAGCCCGTTGGCCACCAGCCAGACCACGCGGTCCGCCATCGTCTTGGTCTTGCCGGACCCGGCGCCGGCGATGACCAGCAGCGGCTCCAGCGGCGCCTCGATCACCCGGACCTGTTCCGGAGTGGGATACAGGACCTTCTCCCCCGGGTCGGCCAGCAGCTCGGCCAGCCGGTGGGCGGAGTAGCGGATGCCTTCCCCGGTGCCGGAGCCGGCGACGTCGGCCAGGGAGACGCTCATTCGGTGACCTGCTTTCCTTCGGGGCAGAGCGGGCAGATTTCGGGCAGCCGGCAGCCGTGGCCGCCGTAGCCGCCGCCGGCCTCGTGCCGGGTTTCGAACTCGGCGGCGGACATCAGGCCCGCGGCCTGCTCGATCATCTCCCGCGCCCAGCCGGCGTCGGGCGCCAGGGCCGGCTGCTCCTGCACGGCGACCTTGACGGCATCGGTGCCCAGCTGGACCAGGGCTGCGCCGCCGGGCGTCCCGGGTGCTCCGCCGTCGTCGTCGAGGGCGCCTTCGCGGACGGCTTCCTGGTAGGCGGCGAGCTGGGGATGCTGCTCAAGGTCCTTCTTCGACGGGGCGGATTTGCCGGTCTTGAGGTCCACGATGTAGAGCCGGCCCTGGCTGTCGCGTTCGAGCCGGTCGATCTGCCCGCGCAGCAGGGCGGTCCGCTCAACGCCGTCCAGCAGCACCGGCAGGGCAACTTCGAAGTCCTTTTCGACGTCGACGAGGGAGCGGCCCTCCTGCCGCATCGAGATGACGTAGGTCGCCAGTTTCCGGACCATCCGTTCGGCGCGCTCCAGGTCCTTGCGGCCCTCCCAGTTGTCCTTCATGCCCAGCGAGGGCCAGCGGCGCTGCAGCTCCGCTGCGTACTCGCTGCCCGTGGCGTCGGGCATCTCCTGGGCCAGCTGGTGGACGAGCGTGCCCAGCGAGCGGGCGAAATCGGTGGCGGCCTCGCCGCCGGCCGCGGAGACGAACCAGCTCAGGGGGGACTTCAGCACCGCGTCCACCTTGGACGGCGAGACCGGAATGACCGCGTCCGGCGGAATCACGGGGGCGCGGGTGGACAGGTCGGCCAGCCCCCACCAGGAGTCCGGATGGGCTCCGGGAACCGGCCAGGGGTGGTTCAGCATGGTGCCCAGATGGCTGAGTGCCTCCGCGGCGGCGCCGGGATCGGCCTCCGGCTGCTGGGCTGCGGCGCGCAGCTCGGCGACCAGTGAGCGCAGCGTCAGCGGGCGGACCACCTCGGTCCGGGGCCGTTTCTTCGCCTGCGCCGGCAGCGGATCGACGAGGTCCAGGAACTGGGAGGGCTGCTCGTCCTCCGACTCCACCGCGGTGCAGATCAGTTCCTCGCCGGCACGGGAAATGGCGGTGGAGAAGCTGCGCAGCTCATCGTGCCGGATGGCGTGCATCAGGGACACCGGGCTGCGGTGCCTGCGGAAGTCGTCGCCGTGCTCCACGGCGGAGACCAGGTCTCCGCTGCCCAGCAGCTCGCCGCGCAGCCGCAGGTTGGGCCAGACCCCCTCCTGGATGCCGGCCACGATCACCACCGGCCACTGGCGCCCGGCGGCGCTGGCCGGTGTCAGCAGTTCAACGGCCTCGCGCCGCTGCGCCCGCGCGGCCAGGGTGTCCATTGGCAGCTCGGAGCTGGTCAGGTAGTCGAGGAACTGCGCGGGCGTGGAACCGGGCAGCTGGTCGACGTACCGTTCGGCGGTCTGGAACAGGGCCATCATCGCGTCCAGGTCGCGGTCGGCGCGCGAACCGTTGGCGCCGCCTTCCAGGGCCAGCTCCGCCCACCGCCTGGACAGGCCCGAGGTGGACCACAGGGCCCAGAGCACGGTTTCGGCGGTGGCGCCGGGCTGTTCGGCGGCGCGCCGCCCGGCCTGCAGCATGGCTCCGATGCGCTGGGCGGAGCGGGCCTCCCAGGTCAGGCCGGCCAGTGCGAGGCCGCTGTCGGAGCCGGGCTCGAGCAGGGCCTCCACCAGCAGCGCGTCGCTGGCGCGCCCGCCGCCGGCACGCCGCTCCTCGCGGCGCAGGGACTGGCGCAGCCGGCGCAGCTCCAGCGGGCTTGCTCCGCCGATCCGGCTGGTCAGCAGCGAGACGGCGGCTTCGGGGGTCAGCGTCCCGGGATCCAGGACGACGGCGAAGGCTTCCAGCAGGGGCCGCACGGCGGCTTCGTCGCGCACCGCCTTCTCGGCCACGGGGATGGTGGCTTCGATGCCCTGCGAGGCGAGGTAGCGCTGCAGCCGGGACAGCTGCCCGCCGGTGCGCACGATCACGGCGATGTCCGCCAGGGACCGGCCGTCCAGCAGCTGCGCCTGCAGGATGCGCTGGGCGATGTAGCGCTGTTCGTGCATGGGCGAGTCCACCACGTGGGCGGCGGCCCGTCGCCCGCCGCCATCTGCCGGGGGTGCCCCGGCTGCGTCCGTTCCCCCGGCCTCGTCGGCGCTGTCCACGGGCGGGACGGTGTCGGCGAGCAGCCGGTAGGAGGGCAGCTTGCCGGCGACGGCGATGCGCGCGGCCGTGCGCTGCCAGGCCTCAGCCACCGTGCCCTTGAGCCGGTGCGAGGTGTGCAGGACCAGGGTCTGCGGCTCGGCGCCCAGGGTGTGGGAGAGCCGGCCGACCAGGTCGGGCCGGGCGCCGCGGAAGCCCTGCACCACGGTATCGGGGCAGGCGGTCAGCACGGCGTCGGAGGCAGCGCCGCCGCCTCCCCCCACCAGCTCGGCCAGCAGGTCGTGGATCGCGGGGTTGGCCTCCTGCAGATCATCGACCAGGATCAGCTGCAGCCGGGCCCGTTCGGCGGCCAGGAACTCCGGGTCCTGCTGCAGGATCTGCAGGGCGCTGGTGATGATGCCGGCCGGGTCGAAGGCCTCGGGCATGCGGATATCGAGCACGTCGCGGTACTCGGCGTAAAGCGCCGCGGCGGCCGTCCAGTCCGGCCGCCCGTGGCGCCGTCCGTGCTCGGCCAGTTCCTCCGGGCTCAGGCCGAGCTCGATCACCCGGTCGAAAAGCTGCCGGATCTCCTGGCGGAAGCCGCGGGTCGGCAGGGCCAGTTCCAGGGATTCGGGCCAGGGCAGCTGCGGTACGCCGTGCTGCCCGTGCCCCTCCAGCAGCTCCTTGATGATGACGTCCTGCTCGGCGCCGGACAGCAGGCGGGGCGGGCGCTGGATATGCGGCAGGCGCCCCTCGGCCTTGGCCCGGCGGATGAGGTCGAAGGCGTAGGAGGCCCAGGTGCGGGCCGGGGAGGTGCTCAGGGTGCCCTGCAGGCGTGCGGAGAGCGCGTCGCGGAGGGCGGCCGCGGCGAGCCTGGACGGTGACAGCAGCAGCACACCTGCGGGGTCCAGGCCGTCCCGCCCGATCCGGCGGACCGCGGTTTCCACGAGCACCGTGGACTTGCCCGTGCCGGGCGCGCCGAGGACCAGCACCGGGCCGCTGCCGGTGGGCAGCTCCGCCACGGCCGCCTGGTCGGGGCTCAGCTGCACGTCGACGGCGCGGGCGGTGTCCGGGGGAACCAGCCGAAGTTCAACGCTCATGCGGATACTCCATCACGGGGTACTGACATTTCCTTCATCGCCTCGGGCCAGGCCTGCTGTCGACGGCGCCCGTTCCGGTCTTCGGGTCCGGCCCGGTCCCTTCGTCGCCGCCGAAGCCGCTGTCACCGCCGCCGTCTCCGGCGGCCTGCCGGGCGAGCCGGGCGATCCGGGCCCACTCCGCGTCGTCCGGCTGCCAGCGGGCGGCATCCATCCGCACGCGGCAGTTCGCTGCATCATCCCCGCCGCGGTACAGCGGCGTGCCCTCGGCGAGATAATGCTCCCCCGCCCTTCCTTCATGGCAGCGCGGCGGCTGCCCGGAGGCGCGGAGCACCCGCCACCACGGCACGGAGGACCCGGACCCGTAGCGGGAGAACACGGCGCCGATCTGGCGGGGGCCGCCGACGCCGAGCAGCTCCGCAAGGTCTCCGTAGGCGAGGACCCGCCCCGGCGGAATCAGGCGGGCCAGGGCCAGCACCGCCTCCACGTACTCCGTCCGCATGCTTCCAGCCTAGCCGCGCAAAAATCACGGAATGTCGGTGCGGGCCGGTAGTTTGGGGAATCATGAACACCAGCTGGCACACCCTTCCCCGAGCCGCCTTCGATCTGGAAACGACCGGGCGGGATCCGCAGACCGCGCACATCGTCACCGCGTCGGTGGTCCTGGTCAACGCCCGGAACGAAGTGCTGCAGCAGCACGAATGGCTGGCCGCGCCGGACGTGGAGATTCCCGCCGAGGCCACCGCCATCCACGGCATCAGCACCGAACAGGCACGGGCCGAGGGACAGGCGCCCGGCGCGGTCGCGGCGGAACTCGCCGCTGTGCTCTCCGGGCTGTTCGAGGCCGGAATCCCCGTCCTGGCGTTCAACGCCTGCTATGACTTCACCGTGCTGGACCGCGAATGCGACCGGCACGGGCTGCAGGCTCCCGAGCCCATGCCGGTGATCGACCCCTATGTCATGGACAAGCAGGCGGACCGCTACCGCCGCGGCAAGCGCACGCTGACCGCGTTGTGCGCCCATTACGGGGTGGAGCTGGAACACGCGCATACCTCCGCTGCTGACGTCATGGCGACCCTGGGGGTCGCCGCCGTGCTCGCTGAGCGGTTCGAGGAACTGCGCCTGCCCGCCCCGGAGCTGCACCGCGCGCAGGTGGCCTGGTGCGCCGGGCAGGCGGAGAGCTTCCAGGAGTACCTGCGCCGCCGGGATCCGGAGGCCGTGGTGGACGGCAGCTGGCCGCTGCGTTCGGCCCCGCAGCCGGCCTGAGCCCGCCCCGGAGCTGCACCGCGCGCAGGTGGCCTGGTGCGCCGGGCAGGCGGAGAGCTTCCAGGAGTACCTGCGCCGCCGGGATCCGGAGGCCGTGGTGGACGGCAGCTGGCCGCTGCGTTCGGCCCCGCAGCCGGCCTGAGCCCGCTCCGGTGCCGCAGCAGAGTTTCCCGAAAAAATCCTGAAAAAAACCTGAAAACGGCGTTCAGCCAGCGCCGGTAGGCTCCCAGCTGCCGGTATCACCGACCTTTGGAGAGTGCAGAACCTCAATGGGCCGATCGACCAAGACAACCGGGTCGTCCAGCGACCCGGGCCATAGTCCGAGTTTTCCCGACCCCCCGACCCCGTTCCGAGCCGCCAGGCCCGGGCACCCCCTGAACCGGAAGGGGGTGCGGCCCTGATGCTCGAAGCGGTCCTGCTCCTCCTTCTCGGCATCCTTGTCATCCTTGCCATCATTGCCGCCAACGGCTACTTCGTCGCGCAGGAATTCGCGTACATGTCCGTGGACCGCGTGCGCCTGGCGGCCCGCGCCGAGGCGGGCGACGCCGCGGCGCAGCGGGCGTTGAAAGTCACCCGCCGGACCTCGTTCATGCTTTCGGGCGCCCAGCTGGGCATTACGGTCACCGGCCTGCTGGTCGGATACGTGGCCGAGCCGCTCGTGGGCCAGTCCCTCGGCGTGCTCCTCGGCGGCGCGGGCGTTCCCGCCGCGGTGGGGATTTCCGTGGGCACCGTCCTGGCACTGGTGCTGGCCACGGTCATCCAGATGATCTTCGGGGAGCTCTATCCCAAGAACCTGGCCATCGCCAACCCGGAGCCGCTCGCCGTCGGGCTCGCCCGCTCCACCACCATCTACCTGACCGTGTTCGGGTGGCTGATCACCGTCTTCGACCAGGCCGCGAACGCGCTGCTGCGGCTGTTCCGGATCCAGCCGGTGCACGACGTCGACACCACCGCGAACGCCAAGGACCTGGAACGCATCGTGGCCGACTCCCGCGAGAGCGGGGACCTGCCCGAGGATCTGTCCGTGCTCATTGACCGGGTGCTGGACTTCCCCGAGCAGGATGTCGAGCACGCGATGATCCCGCGCAGCCGGGTGGGGACGGTGACGCCGTCGACCACCATCGGCGAGGTCCGGGCCCTGATGGCCGCAGCGCACACCCGTTATCCCGTCGTCTCCCCCACGGAGGAGCCGCTGGGCATCGTCCAGCTGGCGGACCTGCTCGAAAGCCGGGAGCCCGACGACGCCCCGGTCTCCGCCATCATGCGCCCCCCGCTGGTGGTGCCCACCCTGATGACCCTGCCCGACGCCCTGACCCGCCTGGTCCGGTCCCGGAACCAGCTGGCCTGCGTGATCGACGAGTACGGCGGCTTCACCGGCGTGCTCACCCTCGAAGACCTGGCCGAGGAGCTGGTCGGCGAGCTGACCGATGAGCACGACGACGCGCCGCCACCCACCATCGAGGCCGAGAATCGCCGTTCCTGGCGCATGGGCGGAGAGGTCCACGTCGACGAAGTGGAACGGGAGATCGCCCATGCCCTGCCCGCCGGTGACTACGAGACCATCTCCGGCCTGGTGATCGCCGCCCACGGCGCACTGCCCGCCGCCGGCGAAACCGTGGTGGTGCCGCTGCCCGATGACCCGCGCGAACTGGCCTTGGAACGTCAGGTCAGCCGTGCCCTGCATATCGAGGTCCTGGAGCTGGCCCGCCATGTTCCGAGCGAACTGCGGGTCCGGCTGGTGGAGGATCCGGCGGATCCTGAGGCCCTGACGGAGCGCAGCAGCCTCGAGAAGGCACCGGAGGAGACCCGATGAGCAATCCCTGGATCGTCACCGCCGTCACGACGGCGCTGATCGCGCTCAGCGCCTTCTTCGTCATCGTTGAGTTCGCCCTGCTCGGTGCCCGCAGCCACCGGCTGGAAGCCGAAGCCGCCACCAAGCGTTCGGCCCGGGCCGCGCTGAAGGGCATCAACGAACTGACGCTGATGCTCGCCGGCGCGCAGCTGGGCATCACCGCCTGCACCTTCGCCCTCGGCGCCGTCACCAAGCCGGCGGTGGACGCCTGGCTCGGGCCGGTGTTCCTCTCCTGGGGCCTGCCGGACCAGGCGGCCGGCGGCGCCGCGTTCGCGCTGTCGCTGCTGTTCGTCACCTTCCTGCACCTGGTGATCGGCGAAATGGCCCCGAAGTCCTGGGCCATCGCCTTCCCGGAGAGGTCCGCAAAGCTGATCGGGGTGCCCGCGCGGATGTTCATCTGGCTGGTACGCCCCCTCCTGAGCTGGATCAACGCGATCGCCAACCGCCTGGTGGCCGCCAGCGGCGTCACACCCGTGGAACGGGCCGCCGTCGGCGGTCAGGACGCCGACACCATCCGCCACCTGGTGGAGCACTCGGCCGCCGTCGGCGCCTTGGACGCGTCCTACCGGAGCCAGCTCTCCGGAGTGCTGGAGCTGGAGAAGCTCTCCGTCCGGTCGTTGATTCCCGACGGCGCCGTGCCCACCGCGGTGCCGGAGGACGCCACCGTAGCCGATGTCCAGGACGCCGCCCGGCGCTCGCGCCACATGCGCATTCTCGTCACCGACGGCTCCGGCGGTGAGCCCGGAGTGCTCCACGTGCGTGACACGCTGCTGGAGCCGAAGGACCGACCGGTCCGCGAGCTCCGCCGCCCCGCCTTCGTGCTGGAGGCCGATACTCCGGTCTATGAGGCGCTGGCCCGGATCCGCAGCGCCAGCGAACAGCTGGCCGCCGTGATGGACGAAGGCCGGTTCATCGGGGTCGTCACCCTGGCGGACGTGCTGCGCCGCGTGCTTCCCGCCGATCCGGACTCCAACCGGCACAGCCCCGCAGCGGCCCGTTCCTGACGGACCCGCCGGACGCCGACGGCACGGGAGGCCAGCCTCCCGTGCCGTCGGCGTCCGCGGCTCCCTGCCCGGCCGCGCGGCTCCACGCCGCCGCCGGTTCCTCGCCCGTGCCGGCTCCACCGCTCTCCTCCCCCGGAACCCGGCATGCCGCCATACCCTCCGCGACGCCGCAGCGCAAGCATGTTACGCCGGATTCCGTGCCGCGGCTGGACGCATGCGATACTTGACCGAGTGTTCGGCGCTGATGGCGCCCCAGGCGCGCGTCTGCGCGCGTCTCGTGCCACGCGATTGGCAGACACCCTCTGAACGGCCGGCGCCGCGCGCCTTTTCGGCCGCATTCGTGCTGCGGCAACTCGTAGACCCTGAGGACCCCATGATCACAGTTAGAGACCTGCGCAAGGTCTACCGGCAGGGCGCCCGCGACGTCGTCGCCCTGGACGGCGTCAGCCTGTCGGTGCCCAAGGGCTCCATCCACGGCATCATCGGCCATTCCGGGGCCGGCAAGTCCACCCTGGTGCGCTGCCTCACCCTGCTGGACCGGCCGACGTCGGGCTCGGTGTCCATCGACGGACGGGACCTGGCCGCCGTCCGCGAGGCCGAGGTCCGCACTGCCCGGCGGCGCATCGGCATGGTCTTCCAGCACGCCAACCTGATGGATTCCCGCACCACCGCGGCCAACGTGGCCCACCCGCTGGAGCTCGCCGGCTGGAAAAAGGCGCAGATCCAGCCGCGGGTCGCCGAGCTGCTGCGCCTGGTGGGCCTGGAGGACTTCGCCGGGGCCTACCCGGCCCAGCTCTCCGGCGGCCAGCGCCAGCGCGTGGGCATAGCCCGCGCCCTTGCCGCGGACCCCGACGTGCTGCTCTGCGACGAGCCCACCTCGGCCCTGGATCCCCGGACCACCGATGACATCCTGGACCTGATTTCGGACCTGACCCGCCGGCTGCAGCTGACCGTCCTGATCATCACCCACGAGATGAACGTGGTGAAGCGGATCTGCGATTCGGTCTCCCTGCTGGAGGGCGGCCGGGTCGTGGAGCACGGCGCGCTGCACGAAGTCGCAGCCGACCCCGCCGGCACCCTGGCCAAGGCGCTGGTGCCGCTGCCGCCCACTCCGGTGGACGGCGGCGGGCCGGTCCTGGAGCTGCTGCTGGCCGGAGACAGCGCCGGCGAGCCGGTGCTCTCCGGCCTGACCCGCCGCTTCGACACCGATGTGAACGTCCTCGCCGGGAGCATCGAGACCCTGGCCGGACGGCGGTTCGGGCGGATGCGGATCCAGCTGGACGGGCATACCGACATTGACACCGTCGTCGACTACCTGGGCAGCCAGGGCGTGGCCGTGGAGGTGGCCGCATGAGCTTCTTCGAGGAACTGGCCGCCAACCGCGGCGTCACCGAAGCCCTTCCGACAGCCGTCCTGGAGACGCTGCAGATGGTCGGCCTGTCCGGGCTCGCCACGCTGCTCATCGGCCTGCCGCTGGGCGTCTTCCTGCACACCAGCGCACCCGGCGGGCTGCGGCCGCTGCGTATCACCAACCGGATCGTGTCCGACATCATCGTGAACATCACCCGGTCGGTGCCGTTCGCCATCCTCATGGTGACGCTGATTCCGCTGGCCCGGTTCATCACCGGAACCTCCATCGGCCCGGTGGCGGCGTCGGTGTCCCTGAGCATCGCCACCATTCCGTTCTTCGCCCGCCTGGTGGAGACCTCGCTGCGCGACGTCGCCGGCGGCAAGATCGACGCCGCGCTGGTCATGGGCTCCACCAAGATGCAGGTGGTCCGCAAGGTCCTGCTCCCGGAGGCCATGCCCGGCCTGGTCGCCGCGCTGACCACCACGCTGGTGACCCTGGTCGGCTACTCCGCGATGGCCGGCATCATCGGCGGCGGCGGGCTGGGCCGGCTGGCCTACAACTACGGCGTGCAGCGCTTCGACAGCACCGTGATGATCGTGACCATCGTCGTCATCGTCGCCATTGTGCAGATCATCCAGCTCCTCGGCGACTTCGCCGCCCGCCGCGTGGACCACCGGTCCGCCGCGGGCAGCCGGCGACGGCGCCGCACCCTGACCGCTCCGGCCGAGCCGGCCGCCGTCCCCACCCCCGCTGCGGACGCCGCCAAGGGCAGCGCGCACCCCGACGACGCCCGGGTCTGACCAAGATTTCCGGCCGCCGCCGGAGGCCGCGTGCCTCCGGCGGCGGGCCGGCCTGCAGCCAGTAGCCGCTAGCTGCACATCATCCGTGTCCCGTCCGGACCCGGATCGCCTGAAAGGAACGCATCCGATGCGTAAGACATTCACCTTCGCCGCTGCTGCGGCGGCCACGGCTTTGGCGCTGACGGCTTGCGGAGGCTCTTCGGCCTCCTCCAGCGCCGTGGAAAGCCTGGACCCCGCGAACCCTGCGACGCTGACCGTGGGCGCCAGCCCGCAGCCGCACGCCCGCATCCTGGAGTTCGTGGACGAGAACCTCGCGGCCGACGCCGGCCTCGACCTGGAGATCAAGGAGTTCGACGACTACACGACGCCGAACATCGCCCTCGAGGACGGTTCGATCGACGCCAACTACTTCCAGCACCTGCCCTACCTCGAGGCGCAGATGCAGGACCAGGGCTACACGTTCGAACACGGTGAGGGCGTGCACATCGAGCCCTACGCCGCCTTCTCGGACAAGCACGACGACATCTCAAAGATCGGCGAGGGCGCCCGCGTGGCGATCACCAACGATCCCTCCAACCAGGCCCGCGCGCTGATGCTCCTCGAGGAGGCCGGCCTGCTGCAGGACGTCTCCGACGACGCCTCGGTGCTGGACCTGACCGACGAGCAGAACCCGAAGAACCTGGAGTTCGTGGAGAACCAGGCCGAGCTGCTGGTCAACGACCTTTCGGACCCGACGGTGGACCTGGCCATCATCAACGGCAACTACATCCTGCAGGCCGGCCTCAAGACCGAGGACGCGCTGATGGTGGAGTCGGTCGACGGGAACCCCTACGCCAACTTCCTGGTCTGGAACGAGGGCGGGGCGGACGCCCGCGTGGAGAAGCTCGAGGAGCTGCTGCACTCGGACGAGGTCCGGAACTTCATCACGGAGCAGTGGCCCAACGGTGACGTGAGCCCGGCCTTCTAGGCCCCCGACGGCGGCCGCGACAGCACGGCCCCGGCACCACGAAGGGCGTCCCCCGGTTGCTCCGGAGGGACGCCCTTCGTGGTGCCGCGCCGCTTCCGGGCTTCCAGGACCGGGCACGCCGCCCAACCAACATTCAGTACCCTTACTATTTTCCGGATAGGCTGGTGGAAGGGCTGCCGCAACCGCAGCCCGGCGACGAAAGGGAGGCCCTCATGAGCCCTGACAGTGCATCCGCCAACGACCTGCCCATCCCCGGCGGGCCCGCTCCCCAGGCCCCTGGCGTGGCGGAGCCCACCGAACCCCGTGAACCGCTGCCGCCCAAGCCGGACCAGGACGGCCCCGAGACGGTGTCGGCCACCGGCGTGCCGACCGGTGCCCCCAAGACCTCCAACGCGCAGTCCGGCCGCTACCTCACCACGGCGCAGGGCGCCCGGCTGCGGGACACGGACCATTCGCTGAAGGCCGGCCCCCGGGGACCGGTGCTGCTGCAGGATCACCACCTGCGGGAGAAGATCACACACTTCGACCACGAGCGCATCCCGGAGCGTGTGGTCCATGCCCGCGGGGCCGCCGCGCACGGCGTTTTCACATCGAACGGCGCCGCGGAGGGCATCACCCGCGCCGGGTTCCTGGCGCGGGGCGTGGAAACGCCTGTTTTCGTCCGGTTTTCGACCGTCCTGGGCTCGCGCGGTTCCGCCGACACCGTGCGGGACACCCGCGGCTTCAGCACGAAGTTCTACACCGATGAGGGCAACTACGACCTGGTCGGCAACAACATTCCTGTCTTCTTCATCCAGGACGCCATCAAGTTCCCCGATGTGATCCACGCCGGCAAGCCGCACCCGGACCGGGAGATCCCCCAGGCGCAAAGCGCCCACGACACGTTCTGGGACTTCGTGTCCCTGCACACCGAAGCCCAGCACCATGCCATCTGGAACATGTCCGACCGCGGCATTCCCCGCTCCTACCGGACCATGGAGGGCTTCGGCGTCCACACCTTCCGCCTCGTCAACGCCGCTGGCGAAACCTCGCTCGTGAAGTTCCACTGGAAGCCGCGGCTGGGCGTGCACTCGCTGGTGTGGGAGGAAGCCCAGATGATCGGCGGCATGGACCCCGACTTCCACCGCCGGGACCTGGCCGACGCCATCGAGGCCGGCGCCTTCCCGCAGTGGGACCTCGGCGTCCAGGTCTTCCCGGACACCGAGGATGAGATGTTCGAAGGGATCGACCTGCTCGATCCGACCAAGATCGTGCCGGAGGAGCTGGCACCGGTTCAGATCATCGGCACCATGACGCTGCACCGAAATCCGACCAACTTCTTCGCGGAGACCGAGCAGGTCGCGTTCCATCCGGGCCACCTGGTGCCGGGCATCGACGTGACCAACGACCCGCTGCTGCAGGGCCGTCTCTTCTCTTACATCGATACCCAGCTCACCCGGCTGGGCGGGCCCAATTTCGCCCAGATCCCGATCAACCGGCCCCACGCGCCCGTGAACGACATGTTCCGGGACGGCTTCCACCAGGACGCGGTGCACAGCGGCGTGGCGCCATATCAACCCAATTCCCTGGACGGCGGCTGCCCGTTCAGGGCCGGCGCTGACGCAGGCGCGTTCATCGACGTGCCGGCCCCCATCGCCGGATCGCGGAAGGTGCGGGAGAACCCGGCAACCTTCGACGACCACTACAGCCAGCCCCGGATGTTCTTCCGCTCCCTGACTCCGGTGGAGCAGGACCACGTGATCCAGGCGTACACCTTCGAGCTCGGCAAGTGCTACGAAGAGGACATTAAGGTCCGCCAGCTGCAGGCGCTGGCGAACATCGATGGGCGGCTCTGCGCCGAGGTGGCCGCCGGCCTCGGCCTGCCGGCTCCCGAGCCGACGGTGCAGGTCGAGGACCCCGCTCCAAGCCCGGCCCTGCGGCAGGTCGGGGAAGCCTGGCCCGTCGCCGGGCGGATCGTCGGCATCCTGGCCGATGACGCCACCGACCTGGCCGCGCTCGAGCAGGTGCGCGCCGCCGTCGACGCCGCTGGCATGGTCCCCCTGGTCGTTGCCCCCAAGGGCGGAAAGCTCGGCGGCCGGATCCCGGTGCAGCGGACCTACCTCACGGCCCGCTCCACCGAGTTCGACGCCGTCATCGTCGCAGGCGCGGGCGGCCCCGGCCCCGACGCCGTCGACAGCCTGGATGCGAAGGCCGGCAACCCGGCGGGCCACCCCTCACTCGACCCGCGGATTCCGCTGCTGCTCACCGAGGCGTTCCGGCATGCCAAGGCGCTGGCTGCCTGGGGCAGCGGAGCGGCAGTGCTGGCGGCCGCCGGCGTCGCCGAGGGCAGTGCCGGTGTCCTCATCGGAGAGCCGGAGCGGCTGGTGCCCGAGCTGGCCGGACTGCTGGCCACGCACCGGGTCTGGGATCGGTTCCCTGTCAGCGCCTGACGGTCCGCAGACGACGGCGGGGCCGGTGCAGGGGTTTTCCCCGCACCGGCCCCGCTGCCGTCCGGGCTCCGGGCGGCGATCTCCAGTGAGCGGCTAGGCCGTGGCCGCCGCGGCGGCCTTCGCGGCCGCGGGCAGGGCCGCGTAGATGCGTTCCATCGCGGCGTCGTCGTGCGCCGCGGAGAGGAACCAGGCCTCGAAGACCGACGGCGGCAGGTAGACGCCGGCGTCGAGCATGGCGTGGAAGAACGGCTTGTAGCGGAAGGCCTCCTGGGCCTGGGCCTGCTCGTAGTTGTGCACGCCGGCGGCGGAGGTGCCGAAGGCAACGGAGAACAGGTTCCCGGCACGCTGGATGCTGTGGTCCACGCCGGCTTTGTCCAGTTCGGCGGACACCGCGGCGGACAGCTCGGCGGAGCGGGCATCCACGTGTGCGTAGACCTCGGGCGTTGCGGCGGTCAGCGTCGCGACGCCGGCGGCCATGGCGATCGGGTTTCCCGACAGGGTGCCGGCCTGGTAGACGGGGCCAAGCGGCGCCAGGTAGTCCATGACCTCGGCCCGGCCGCCCAGGGCGGCGACCGGCATGCCGCCGCCGATGACCTTGCCGAAGGTGAACAGGTCCGGCGTCCAGCCCTCCTGCGCACCGGTGAGGCCCCAGTAACCGGCGGGGCCGGTGCGGAAGCCGGTGAGGACCTCGTCGAGGATCAGCAGCGCGCCGTGGGCGGTGGTGATCCGGGACAGTGCGGCGTTGAAGCCCTCCGCCGGGGTCACGACGCCCATGTTTGCAGGGGCCGCCTCGGTGATGACGGCGGCGATCCGCTCGCCGTGCTCGGCGAACGCGGCCTCGACGGCGGCGACGTCGTTGTACGGCAGCACCAGCGTCTCGGCCGCGGCCGCCTCCGTGACGCCGGCCGAGCCGGGCAGCGCGAGGGTGGCCAGGCCGGAACCGGCGGAGGCCAGCAGGGCGTCGAGGTGGCCGTGGTAGCAGCCGGCGAACTTGATGATCAGGTTGCGGCCGGTGAAGCCGCGGGCCAGGCGGACCGCGGTCATGGTCGCCTCGGTGCCGGTGGAGACCATGCGCAGGCGCTCGACGCCGGGCACCCGGTCCATCACGAGCCGGGCCAGCTGCGCCTCGGCCGGGGTGGAGGCGCCGAAGGACAGCCCGCGGTCCACCGCCTCGTGCACGGCGGCCAGCACGGCCGGGTGCGAGTGGCCCAGCAGCGCCGGGCCCCAGGAGCAGACCAGGTCCACGTACTCACGGCCGTCGGCATCGGTGATGTACGGGCCCTGCGCGGAGACCATGAAGCGCGGGGTCCCGCCGACCGAGCCGAAGGCGCGGACCGGGGAGTTCACGCCGCCGGGCATCAGGGCCCGGGCCGACTCGAACAGTTCTTCGGAGGTGCTCATTTACTTGCTTTCCTTCAGCCAGGTTGCCAGCTCAGTGGCCCAGTAGGTCAGAATCATGTTCGCGCCGGCCCGCTTGATGCCCAGCACGGACTCCTCGATGGCGCGGCGGCGGTCGATCCAGCCGTTCGCGGCGGCGGCCTCGATCATCGCGTACTCGCCGGAGATCTGGTAGGCGCCCACCGGCACCGGGGACATCGCGGCGACGTCGGCCAGGACGTCGAGGTAGCTCATGGCCGGCTTGACCATGACCATGTCGGCGCCCTCCTCGAGGTCCAGCTCGACCTCCAGGATCGCCTCGCGACGGTTCGCGGCGTCCATCTGGTAGGTGCGGCGGTCGCCCTTGAGCTGGGAGTCGACGGCCTCGCGGAACGGGCCGTAGAACGCGGAGGCGTACTTGGCCGCGTAGGCGAACAGCGAGACGTCCTGGAAGCCGGCCTCGTCCAGGGCCTGGCGGATGACGGCGATCTGGCCGTCCATCATGCCGGAGGGGCCGAGCACGTGCGCGCCGGCGCGGGCCTGCTCGACGGCCATCCGGCCGTAGATCTCCAGGGTGGTGTCGTTGTCGACGACGCCGTTGTCGTCGAGCACGCCGCAGTGCCCGTGGTCGGTGAACTCGTCGAGGCAGACATCGCTCATCACCACGAGGTCGTCGCCGACCTCCCCGCGGACGGCGGCGATGCCGCGGTTGAGGATGCCGTTCGGGTCGGTGCCGGCGCTGCCGACGGCGTCGCGTTCGGCGGGAATGCCGAAGAGCATGATGCCGCCCACGCCCAGCTCGGCGGCCTCGGCCGCGGCCCGCTTCAGGGAGTCCATGGTGTGCTGGACGACGCCGGGCATCGAGGTCAGCGGGTTGGGCTCGGTGAGGCCCTCACGGACAAATGCGGGCAGGATCAGCTCGGCCGGGTCCAGCCGGTACTCTGCGGTCAGCCGCCGCATGGCGGGGGTGGTGCGCAGCCGGCGGGGACGGTGCTGGGGGAAGCTCATGAAAGCGGTTTCTGCCTTCCGATATCGGGGGAACTGGTGGATGGTGCGGGTGGCGCGTCCATGGACATAGCGGCGGAGAGGGCCTCGGCTATTCCCGCGGGTGTCGGTTCGGCCGCCACGGCGTCGGCGGGCCGGCCCAGGGCGGCGAGCTCGCCGGCCGTGCTGTCTCCGATGGCCGCCAGCAGCAGGTCCGGGGGCAGCGGGGCGCAGCGGGCCAGGAAGCGGCGGGCGGTGCTGGGCGAGCTGAGCACGACGGCGCGGGCACCTCCGTCGGCGGGTTCGGCCGCCAGCTGCTCCGGGGCGTCCAGCGGTGCGGGCGGGGCAGCGGCGGCTTCCTCCAGCGCCTCCTCCCCCGCCGGCCAGTCCACGGTGTCATACGCGCTGACCCGGTCCACGGCGCAGCCTCGGGCCAGCAGGCCCTCGTACAGGGCCGGGCGGGCGATCGAGGACTGTGGCAGCAGCACCGCGGCGCCGTCTGCGGGCCATTCCGCCAGCAGCCCGACGGCGGACTGCAGCCGGGGCACCAGATGCACCGGAACGCCGCGGGCAGCCAGCGCGGCCCGGGTCCCCTCGCCGACGGCGGCCACGCGTGCCGTTCCGACGACGGCGCGCAGGCCGGCGTCGCGGACGGCCGGAACGCGCTCCAGTGACAGCACGGTGGTGACGCTGGTGAAGACGACCCAGGTGTATCCGCCGCGCGCCAGCCGGTCGACGGCGGCGTGGAGGGCCGCGGGGTCTGCCACCGGCCGGAACCCGATCAGCGGCATCAGCCGCACCTCGGCGCCGGCGGCCTCGAGGGCGGTGACGGCTGCAGCGGCCCGGTCGGGGCTCCTGCCCAGCCAGACCCGGAGCCCGGCCAGCGGCCGGGTTCCGGGTCCGGGGCCGGTGCGGGGATCCGGTCCGGGCATGTCAGCGCCTCCGCGCCGGCTTCAAGCCGGCAGGTCCGTCAGCTCGGCGGCGCCGGCGGCCAGCAGGTCTTCGGCCAGCCGGATGCCCAGGGCGCGGGCGCCGTCTTCGTCGATGCGGGCCGTGGAGGCATGGCGGCGCATCACCCGGGAGCCGTCGTCGCTGCAGACCACGGCCTCCAGGGTCAGGCCGTGGTCGCCCAGCTGCGCGAGCGCCCCGATGGGGGCGGTGCAGCCGGCCTCGAGCCGGTTCAGCAGGGACCGTTCGGCGGTGACGGCGAGCCGGGTGGCCTCGTCGTCGTAGCTGGCCAGGGCCCGGCTGAGCCGGCCTTCCGCGGCGTCGGCCTCCCGGCTCTCCACGGCGAGGGCGCCCTGCCCGGGCGCCGGCAGCATGACGGCGGGGTCGATGTACTCGGTGACGACGCCGAGCCGGCCGAGCCGGGCCAGGCCCGCCGCCGCCAGGATGACGGCGTCCAGGTCGCCCGGGCCGCCCTCGACGAGCCCGCGGACCCGGCCCAGGCGGGTGTCCACGTTGCCGCGGATGTCCACCACCTCCAGGTCGGGGCGGGCGGCGCGCAGCTGGGCGGCGCGGCGCGGGGAGCCGGTGCCGACCTTCGCGCCGGCGGGCAGCTGGGCCAGGGTCAGCCTGTCCCGGGCGCACAGCACGTCGCGGACGTCCACGCGCGGCGGCACCGCGGCCACGGTGAGGCCGTCGGCGTCGGCGGTGGGCAGGTCCTTCAGGGAATGGACGGCAACGTCGCAGTCGCCGCGCAGCAGCGCGTCGCGCAGTGCGGCGACGAACACGCCGGTGCCGCCGATCTGGGACAGCGCGGCCCGGTTCACGTCGCCCTCGGTGCGGACCCGCACCAGCTCCACGTCGAAGCCGCCGAGGTCGGCGAGGGCTTCAGCCACGGTGGTGGTCTGCGTGACCGCCAGGGCGCTGCCGCGGGTGCCGACCAGCACGGGCGAATGTGCCACTAGCCTGCTCCCACGGTGGAGTCCTTGCCGGCGATGGTCGGCTTTTCGCCGCGCCGGTTCACGCAGCAGCCCGCCGGGCAGACGTCGTACCAGGGGCCCAGCTTGGTGACGGCCGGGCGGTCCGCGATGTTGTTCGCCTCGGTGCGTTCGCAGATCAGGTCCACGAGCCCGGTGACGAACGTGTCGTGGATGCCGGGGGTGGGCGTGCGGTCCGCGGCCAGGCCCAGCTCCGCGCAGGTGGCCAGGGCCTCGGTGTCGAGGTCCCAGATCACCTCCATGTGGTCGCTGATGAAGCCCAGCGGCACGATGACGGTGCCCTTGATGCCGCGGCCGGGCAGCTCCGCCAGCGCGTCGTTGATGTCCGGTTCGAGCCAGGGGATGTGCGGGGCGCCGGAGCGGGACTGGTAGACCAGCTGCCAGGGCAGGTCCCTGGCCTCGGGAACGCGGTCCATGATGGCCTGGGCGTTGGCCAGGTGCTGCGCGACGTAGGCGCTGCCGCCCTCGAAGTCGACGCCGCGGGGGCCGGAGGCCTCGGCGTCGCCGGTGGGAATGGAGTGGGTCGCGAAGAGCACCTCGATCGGAGCGTCCGCCTCGCCCCGCGCGGCCAGCTGTTCGCGGACCTTGCGCAGGCTCTCGCCCAGGCCCTCGACGAACGGCTCCACGAAGCCGGGGTGGTCGAAGTACTGGCGTACCTTGTCCAGTTCCAGCTTGCCGTCCAGGCCGGTCTCCATCAGGGCCATGCCCAGGTCCTCGCGGTACTGGCGGCAGCTGGAGTAGGAGGAGTAGACGCTGGTGGTCAGGGTCAGGATCCGGCGGTGGCCGGCGTCGTAGGCCTCCTGCAGCACGTCCTTGATGTACGGCGCCCAGTTGCGGTTGCCCCAGAGGACCGGAAGGTCGATGCCGCGGCGCTCCAGTTCCGCTTCGAGGGCGGCCTTGAGCGCACGGTTCTGCGCGTTGATCGGGCTGATGCCGCCGTTGGCGCGGTAGTGGGTGGCCACCTCCTCCAGGCGCTCGTCGGGGATGCCGCGCCCGTGGGTGACGTTGCGGAGGAACGGGATGACGTCCTCCTGCCCCTCGGGGCCGCCGAAGGAGGCCAGCAGGACGGCGTCGTACGGCTTGGGGGCCATCCGGCCGTCGGCCTTGGCCGCCTCCAGGATGGCCTGGGATTCGGTGTCACGTGTCATTTCAGCACCTCGGCAACTTCGGCCGCGGCGATCCGCCGGCCGGTGTAGAAGGGAATTTCCTCGCGGACGTGGTTGCGGGCCTCGGTGGTGCGCAGGTGGCGCATCAGGTCCACCAAGTCCACCAGCTCGGGAGCCTCCAGGCCCAGGATCCATTCCCAGTCCCCCAGGGCGAAGGAGGCGACGGTGTTGGAAAGCACCTGCGGGAAGTCGCGGCCCAGCAGCCCGTGGTCGCGGAGCATCTTGCCGCGCTCCTCGGCGGGAAGGATGTACCACTCGTAGGAGCGGACGAAGGGGTAGACGCACAGCCAGTCGCTGGCGGGCACGCCGCGGCTGAAGGCGGGGCTGTGGCTCTTGGCGAACTCGGCCTGGCGGTGCACGCCCATGGCGGACCAGGCGATTTCGGTTCCGCTGAACAGGGTGCTGCGGCGGATCCGGCGGATGGCCTCCTGCAGGGCCTCCGGGCGGGGGCCGTGCACCCACACCATGACATCGGCGTCGGACCGCATTGCGGAGACGTCGTACAGGCCGCGCAGGGTGACCTGCCCGGCTTCGAGTTCGGCCGCCAGGGCATCGAACTCAGCGACCGCGCCCTCGGATGCGGGGGCGGGGACCGCCGACCGTTTGAAGACGGTCCACAGGGTGTAGAAGAGTTCCTCTTCCGCGGTCTCGGGGGTGCTCTGGCCCAGGGTCTCACTCATATCTAACAGTCTGCCGTTTCGTCGGGTTGAAAGTCGAAATACAGGTTTTCTACGTCCCGTAGAAGCTACTGGCCATCATATCGTGCCGGCCTGCCCCAGCAGCCCGGCGGCCCGGCGGCGGGTATCGGCGGTGACCGCGGCCAGGCCGGTGCCGGCCAGCCAGGCGCCCACCACCTCGAGGCCGGGAACCGCGCCGACGGCCTCGCGAACCGCCGCCACGCGGGACTTGTGGCCGACGGCGGCCGAGGGCAGCGCACCGGTCCAGCGCACCACGTCCCAGCCCAGCACGTCGTCGGCTCCGAGCGGCACCTGCAGCAGTGCGGACGCATCGGCCAGCGCCTGGGTAAACAGTTCGTCGTCCGGCAGGAAGGCGGCACGGTCCGCGGAGCCGGCCAGGTCGTCGGGCCCCAGCGCCCGCCCGTAGGACAGGCGCAGCACATGGGTGCCGGGTCCTGCCTCGTCGGCCAGCCACTGCCACTTTGCGGTGGCGTGCGTGAGGGCCTTGGCGGCGACCTGCTCCACCTCGCGGGCCACCAGCATCCCGGTGCCGCGGGGCGCGGCGTCGAGCGCGGGCTGGTCGAGGACCAGGGTCACCAGGGCGACGCCGGGCCCGGGGGCCGGGCGGGCGTCGTCGGGCAGGGCGGGCAGTCCCGGCAGCGGAGCCAGGAGGTCGACGGCGGTCGGCCCGTCGGTGGCGAGCACCACGGCATCCGCGCTCCAGCGGCGTCCTTCCGCTCCCACCTCCCAGGCCTGCTCCGTGCGGGCCAGGGAGTCGACGCGGACGCCGGTCTCCAGCACGGCCCCGGCGGAGCGCAGCTGTTCCTCCAGCGCCCGGCTGAGCCTGCCCATTCCCCCGCGCAGGGACGCGACGGTGGAGCCGGCGGGAGCGGCGCTGCGCAGCGATGCGGCGGCTGCGGCCAGGGAGCCCTCGCGGGCGAGGGCCTCGCGCAGCCCGGGCGCCACGGAGTCGACGTCGAGGACGTCGGGGTCTGCGGAGTACACCCCGGAGACCACCGGGGACACCAGCCGGCGCAGCACCTGCTCGCCCATCCGGCTGCGCACCAGCTCGCCCAGGCTCATGCCCGGCCTGCGGGCGGCGGCACCGGCGGGCAGCACCCGGTCCAGCGCGGCGCGCGCGGCGCCGGCCCGGCCGATGGCGCGGACGATTTCGGGGGCGGCGGGGTCGGCCGGGATGCCCACGATGCCGCCGGCGGGCATTGGCTGGGCGGCGGCGGCCAGGTCCTCGCCGGGCAGCTGGAGCCAGGCTCCCGCCGCGGCCGGCTGGACGATGTCCGCGGCGAGGCCGAGTTCCTCCAGCAGGGCGGCGACCGCGGGAGAACGGGTGGCGAAGGACTCCGCCCCGCTGTCCAGCTCGAGCCCGGCAACCCGGTGCGTGCCTACGCTTCCGCCGAAACGGGTTCCGGCTTCCAGCACGGTGACGGCCAGGCCGCCCAGGGCGAGGTCCCGGGCCGCCAGCAGCCCGGAGATGCCGCCGCCGACGACGACGGCGCGTCGGCGGCCGGCCGGGTCAGTGCCTTCGGGCACCGCCGTCCGGCCGGTGTCGGGGGCGCCGCCGTCCCGGGCCGGGCGCAGGGACCGTGGTGCCATTTACGGCTCCACCGAGTGGATGAGCTCCACCACGCGGGTGAGCACCTCCGGGTCTGTTTCCGGGGGAACGCCGTGGCCCAGGTTCACCACGTGTCCGGGGGCGGACTCCCCCGCCGCCAGGACCGCCCGGACATGGGCCTCCAGGACCTCCCAGGGGGCGCTGAGCAGTGCGGGGTCGATGTTGCCCTGCAGCGCCACCGAGTGCCCGAGCCGCCGGTCCGCCTCGTCAAGCGGCAGCCGGTAGTCCACGCCGACGACGTCCACGCCGACGTCGCGCATGGCCGGAAGCAGTTCGGAGGTTCCGGTGCCGAAATGCACCAGCGGCGCACCGAGTCCGCGTACGTGGTCCAGCGCCCGGGCCGAGGCGGGGGCGGCATGGGCGCGGTAGTCCGCTTCCGACAGGGACCCGGCCCAGGAGTCGAAGAGCTGCGCGGCGCTGGCGCCGGCCTCGACCTGGGCGCGCAGGAACCGTCCGGAGGCGTCGGCGGCCCATTCCGTCAGGGCACCCCAGGCCTCGGGGTCGGCGTGCATCATGGTCCGCGGGCCGAGGTGGTCCCGGGAGGGCCGGCCTTCTACCATGTAGGCGGCGAGGGTGAAGGGAGCGCCGGCGAAGCCGATCAGCGGGGTGCTGCCGAGTTCGTCGACGGTGAGCCGCACGGCCTCCCGGATCGGTTCGAGCGCGGCGTCGTCCAGTTCGGGCAGTGCCTGCACGTCGGCGAGGGTCCGCACCGGTGTGCCGAGCACCGGCCCGACGCCGGGCACGATGTCGACGTCGACGCCGGCCAGGCGGAGCGGAATCACGATGTCGGAGAAGAAGATCCCGGCGTCGACGTCGTGCCGCCGCACCGGCTGCAGGGTGATCTCGGCGGCCAGCTTGGGATCCAGGCAGGAATCCAGCATGGTAATGCCTTCGCGGACCCGCCGGTATTCCGGCAGCGACCGCCCGGCCTGGCGCATGAACCAGACGGGCCGGCGCGACGGGCGCCCGCCGCGGTAGGCGGTGATCAGGGGCGAATCGGCGGTTCGGCCATCCATGAGCGGATGAGTGGCGCTAAGAGTCATACTCCGATTCTCTCCAAATTTCACGCCGATGGATAACCGGCCCGCTCCCGGTCCCGTGTGACGCTCAGCGCATCCGCGCCGCACCCCACGGGACCGGGCCCGGGTCAGCCGGCGTCCGCCGCCATGTCCTGCACGGCGCGGTAGGCGAAGACCATGGCCGAGCCCAGCGGGATGCCGGGCCCCGGGTAGGCCCGGCCCGAGAACGACGCGGTGGTGTTGCCCACCGCGTAGAGGCCCGGGATCGGGCTCCCGGCCGCCGTCAGGACCCGTGCGTCGGTGTCGGTGCGCAGGCCACCCTTGGTCCCCAGGTCGCTGAGCACCAGCCGCGCGGCGAAATAGGGCGGCTGCTCCAGGGCCACCAGCGCGGGGTTGGGTCCGTGCGCGGGATCGGCGAAGAACAGGTCGTAGGGGTCCTCACCGCGGTGGAAGTCCTCGTCGACGCCGGTGCCGGCGAATCCGTTGAACCTTGCAACGGTGTCCCGGAGCGCAGGTGCCGGCAGACCGGTCCGCTCCGCGAGCTCCTCCAGCGTGTCCGCCTGCAGCCAGGTACCCGCCGCCAGGTGCTCGTGCGGCTCCGTGTTGTCCGGACGCATGATCGCGGGCAGCTGACCGCCGAAGCGCGAGTCGAAGATGACCCAGGATGGGATCCGGTCCTCGGGCGCTGCCGCCATTACCCGGCCCATCCGGTCGTAGGGCAGCGACTCGTTGGCGAAGCGCCGCCCCCCGGCGTCCACGATGATCCCGCCGCGGAAGCCCAGCGTGAAGGCCGTCCCGCCGCCCGGCTGCGCAGCGCCCGGGCACCACCACGCTTCGTCCAGCAGATCGGTGGCCGCGCCGGCCCGTTCCGCGGCCAGGATGGCGGTGCCGACGTTCGCCCCGGCAGGCGCCATCGTCCACTCCGCGGATCCCGGAGTTCCGTGCTCCCGGCGCATGTCGGCATTGGCTTCGAAGCCTCCCGCTCCGAGGAGCACCCCGTGCCGGGCCCGGATCCGCTGCATGCCCTCCCCGGTGTCGACGAGCACGCCGGTTACGGCGCCGCCCTCGGTCAGGAGATCCGTCATGGCCGTGCGGGTACGGACTGTTCCGTTCCCGGTGCGGGTAAGGGCCAGCAGCAGCCGGCCGATCAGGGCCTGGCCGGCGGTCAGCGGGCCTTCCGGGTGAGGCCGCCCGTACCGGTCGCATTCCACCCGGGGCCGGATGAGGGATGCGAGCTGGCCGATCTCCTCCCGCGGCAGGTCCACCGGCATCATCGACCGGCCAAGCTCCCGCCGTCCGGGACCGGGGAAGTAATCGGGAAACGCGGTCCAGTAAAACTCCAGCGCCGGGTCAGCCTCGAGCTCCTTCACCAGCTCCGGAGCGGTAGCCAGGAACGCCTCGCGCCGTTCGGCCTGCTCCGATCCCAGGACCGAGACCAGATAGGCCTCCGCGTCCTCCCGGGAGTCCTGGACTCCTGCCCGCTCCTGTACCTGGCTGCCGGGGAGCCAGCACGAGGCTCCGGAGTAGGCCGAGGCGCCGCCCAGCAGGTCGGTCTTCTCGACGACGAGGGTCGTCAGGCCGCGGGCCGCGGCGGTGAAGGCGCCGGCCATCGCCCCGGCACCGGAGCCGACCACCACCACGTCATAGCTGCTGTCCCAGTCCTGCCCGACCATCGTGTCCTGTCCGCCCATCGCGCTTTCTCCCCTGTTCCGCTGCCGGCTTTCCGCCGTTGACGCGCCCCACCCAAGCAGAGCCCGCCGGTTCCCCGGGGTGCCCGTCCCACCCAGCAGGATCCGGGCCCGCCCCGCCGTGGCAGCCCGGGGTCCGTAGGCGGGTCCCGGCCATTGGGACTGGCCGCACCGCGGCCTGCCCCGCCCGCCTACATTTCAGGCTCAGGACGTTCCAGTCCGCATAGGCGCACCTGAAGGGACGATTACATGGCCATTGTTGAGCCGGAGCAGGAAGAAATCAGGAACATCGAGAACAACGGGCTGCCGACCCGGTTCGCCCGGGGCTGGCACTGCCTGGGCCTTTCCGAAAAGTTCAAGGACGGCAAGCCGCACACGGTCAAGGCGTTTGGCCAGAAGCTGGTGGTCTTTACCGGCCAGGACGGCGTGATCAACGTCCTTGACGCCTACTGCCGGCACATGGGCGCCGACCTTTCGACCGGCACCGTCAAGGGCAACGAAATCGCCTGCCCCTTCCACGACTGGCGCTGGGGCGGCGACGGCCGCTGCAAGGACATCCCGTACGCCCGCCGGGTTCCGCTGCGGGCGCGCACCAGCACCTGGCCGACCCTGGACCAGGACGGACTGCTGTTCGTCTGGAACGACCCGGAAGGCAACCCGCCGCCGGAGAACGTCACGATCCCGAAGATCCGGGGCGCGATGACCGACGGGTGGACCAAGTGGTTCTGGAACGAGATCGTCGTCAACACCTCCACCCGGGAAGTCGTCGACAACGTGGTCGACATGGCCCACTTCTTCTACGTGCACGGAAACTTCCCCACGTACTTCAAGAACGTTTTTGAGGGGCACGTCGCCACCCAGTACTTCGACGGCGACATCCGGGAGGACATGGCTCCGGAAAGCGTCGACCCGGATGCCCCGACGATGCTGAAGACCATCTCGGAGGCGTCCTACTACGGGCCGTCCTTCATGATCGATGAGCTGAAGTATGTGTACGACCGCTTCGAGATGGACACCATCTTCATCAACTGCCACTACCCCATTGATGAGAACTCCCTGGTCCTGATGTCGGGCATCATCGTCGAGAAGAGCCCGGACCTCGAGGAGGACGCCGAGCAGATCGCCGCGGACCAGGCCAAGTGGGTGCTGCGCGGCTTCGCCCAGGACGTCGAGATCTGGAAGAGCAAGACCCGCATCGACAACCCGCTGCTCTGCGAGGAGGACGGGCCGGTCTACCAGCTCCGCCGGTGGTACGAGCAGTTCTTTGTCGACGTCGCCGACGTCCAGCCCGAGATGACCGACCGCTTCGAATACGAGCTGGACACCGAGCGGCCGATGGAAAGCTGGCACAAGGAGGTTGCCCACCAGCTGGCGCTCCGGAAGGCGGCCGCCGAGCAGGCGGCGCAGGCGCCGGAGCAGCCCGCGGAGCAGCTGGTCTGATGGCAGCGGCAACAACCGACACCAGGCTCATCGACACCCCCATGCAGCCGCTGGCGTGCCGGGAGTGCATCGCCGTCGTGCAGGTCCGCAAGTCCAGCTGGCAGCAGACCAGCATTCAGTGGGACGCCGAGGCGCTGAAGGCCTGCCGCGAGCGGCCCGGCTTCTGCGCCGGCGGGGAGCCTGCCGAACGCTTCGCCGGCTGCGAGACGCTGGCCGCCAGCATCAGGCAGGCCTCGACCGAGGGGCTGCTTCCGGTCATCCACCGGGATGAGCCGGAGCAGTAGCTCCCTTACCTCTATATAAGGGGGGGTGGAAGGACCGGTACCGCACCGGTCCTTCCACCCCCCTTCTCTTTGCGTTACCCGCCCCCCTGTGCCTGCGGCACATATGAAAAGGCGCGGACCCCGGGGTCCGCGCCTTTTCATATGCTCTGCCGGCCGGCCCGGCGGTTCCTAGGCCTCGTAGGTGATCCGGACCTTGTCACTGACCGGCACGGCCTGGCAGGCCAGGATGAACCCGTCGCGGATGTCGGCCGCGTCCAGCACCTCGTTCCGCTCCATCCGCACCTCGCCCTCCAGCACCAGGCAGGTGCAGGCGCTGCAGGCGCCTTCGCGGCAGGAGTACGGCGCTTCAAGCCCGGAGCCCAGCAGGACGTCCAGCAGCTTGGCGCCCTGCGGCCAGTTGACGCTGCGCTGTTCTCCGTCGAGGTCGACCTCCACCACCGAGCTGCCCGGCCCGGCCTCGGGAACCACGGTTTCGACCGGGGCGAAGGGGTCGGCGGCCAGGGACACGAAACGCTCGATGTGGATCCGCTCCGGGGGCATGCCCAGGGCCTGCAGGGAACGTTCCACGCAGTCCATGAAGGGCCCGGGCCCGCAGATGAACACCTCCCGGTCACGGTACGGGGCGGCGAGCGCGCCGATGGCGGCCTGGTCGGGAATGCCCTGCACGGTTTCCAGCCAGTGGATGACGTTCAGCCGGCCAGGGTAGGCACGGCCCAGGGCGATGAGTTCCTCGCGGAAGATCACCGACGATTCGTCCCGGTTCGCGTAGACCATGGTCACCGAGCCGGTTCCGGCGGCGAGCGCGGACTTGAGGATGGACATCACCGGGGTGACTCCGCTGCCGCCGGCGAACAGCAGGAAGTCGGACTCCAGCGACTGCGGGGTGAAGGTGCCCGCAGGCCGCAGCACGTCCAGGACGTGCCCCTCCACCACGTTGTCGCAGATCCAGTTCGAGCCGTAGCCGTCCCGGGTGCGCTTGATGGTGACCTTGAGCTTTTCGTCCTGCAGGGGCGAGCTGCACAGCGAATAGCAGCGCGCGGCCCCGCCCGGACGGTCGCTCGGGATGCGGATGGTGAGGAACTGGCCCGGCTTGTAGCTGAAGCTGTCCTCCCGTCCGCCCGCGGGTTCGAGCACCAAAGTGTGGGCGTCCGCGGTCTCGCGGATCACTTCGAGAACCCGGGCCTGCAGGGGCGCGACGACGGCGCTCACAGCGCAGCCTCCGGGCGGCGCAGGAAGGCCAGGACGGTGCTTTCGAAGGCGTCCTTCTGCTCGATCATCGCCCAGTGGCCGCATCTCGGGAACACGTGCAGTTCCACGTCGGGAATGGTCCGCAGCGGCACCAGGGCCCCGTCCAGCGGGGTCACACGGTCGTCGCGTCCCCACAGGAGCAGGGTTCGGGCGCGGATCCGGTGCAGCTGCGCCCAGGCCGGCTGCGCCTCCGGGGCGGCGGTCGCGGCCGCCGTGGCGGCCATGGCCTCACGGCTGTACATCCTGCGGGCGCTTTCCAGCGTCAGCGGATCCGTTGCCTGCTGCCACCGCTCGTTGATCAGCTCCTCGGTGACCAGGTCCTGGTCAAAGACCATGGACCGCAGCCACTGCACCAGCCGCTCGCGGGTGGGGTCCTCGGTGAACTCCACCAGCAGGTTGATGCCCTCGGCCGGGAAGGGGCTGAAGATGCCCAGCCCCATGCCGCCCAGGGTCACCAGCCGGCGCACCCGCTCCGGATGGGCGATGGCGAACTGCGTGGCGACCATCCCGCCCATGGAATTGCCGATGATGTCCACGCGGTCCAGGCCAAGGCTGTCGAGCAGGTCGGTCACGGCTCGGCCGGCGGCCTGCATGGGGTGCAGGTCCACGGGGTCGCTGACGCCGAATCCGGGGAACTCCAGCACGAAGCACTCGAAGTGTTCGGCGAAGGCCGGCAGGACCGCCCCGAAGTTCCGCAGGCCCGTGACACCGGGGCCGGAGCCGTGCAGGAACAGCAGCGGCGGACCTTCCCCGACCTGGTGCCAGCGGAGCGTCCCCTGCGCGGTCTGCAGCTCGTGCAGAGCAGGTTTGGCGTCGCCGGAGGCTGTGGGGCTGCCTGGTTCAAGGCCAAGATCGGTGGTCATTTCCTGGGCTCCTCGTGGTACGCGTTCGTCTGTCTACGCGGAACCCTAATTGCCGCGGCGGCGGGGGCGTCCGGCGGGTCCCGATCACCGGGATGCAGCGGCCGTCGCAGGGTGCCGTCGGCCCGATCCCGGTGAACGGGACCCTGGCCGCCCGCCGTCGGGAAGCGGCCTAGATTTTCCCCAGCGGCCGAGCCGAGGCCCCGAATCAGGAAGCGAGAAGCGATCAATGACTATCACTGCAGGTTCCGACGTGCTCTCCGAGCGCGCTGAAGAGCTTCGCTCCTACGGCCAGGTCAATGAAGACCTCGGCAAGCTCAACGACGCCACCGTCGACATCCTGCGCGCCTCCGGCGTCATGAAGCTGCTGGCGCCGGTGGAATACGGCGGAACGCGCGCCCACCCCGTGGAGTTCGCGGAGACGGTCATGAAGATCGCCTCCCTGGACGGGGCCGCCGGCTGGGTGGCCGGCGTCGTGGGCGTGCACCCCTGGGAACTGGAGCTGATGCCGCCGAAGCTGCAGGAGGAAATCTGGGGCGCCGACGAGGACACCTGGATCTCCTCCCCCTACGCGCCGATGGGTGTCGCGACCCCCGTCGAGGGCGGTTACCGGTTCAGCGGGCACTGGCAGTTCTCCTCCGGCACCGACCACGCCCAGTGGGTCATCCTGGGCGCTTTCCTCGGCGATGCCGAGGGCAAGCCCGTGACCCCGTTCCGTTCCCTGCACGTGGTCGTGCCCCGCGCCGACTACACGATCGTCGAGGATTCGTGGGACGTGGTCGGCCTGCGCGGCACCGGCAGCAAGGACGTCATCATCAAGGACGTCTTCGTGCCGGACTACCGGGTGGTCGACCAGACGGACCTCTTCGAGGGCCGGGTGGCCCGCGAGGCCGGCAAGACCGAGCCGATCCACCGCATGCCCTTCTACTGCCTGTTTCCGCTGGGGCTGACCTCCGCGGTCATCGGCATCGCCGAGGGTGCGCTCGACGCCTTCCTGAACTACCAGCGCGACCGCATCCAGATCAACGGCTACAAGGGCGCCGAGGACCCGTACAACATGTACGCGGTCAGCGAAGCCGCCGGCGAGATCCGGGCCTCCCGCGCCGCCCTGCTCGACAACATCAGCCGGATCTACGACACCGTCGCCTCCGGCCGCGAGGTCAGCCTCGAGCAGCGCGCCGTCGGCCGCCGGACCCAGATCCAGGCCGCCTGGCGGGCGACGACGGCGGTGGACACCATCCTGTCCCGCTCCGGCGGCAACGGGCTGCGCATGAACAACCCGCTGCAGCGGTTCTGGCGCGACGCGCACATGGGCCTGGTCCACGCCATCCACGTGCCGGGGCCCACCTACCACGCGGCCATCATGACCCAGCTGGGCATCGATCCCCCGGCCAACCTGGCCTCGGCCGTCTAGCTCCATCTCCTGCCATCCCCTACAGCAAAGCGAGGAAAACCATGACACATCTCCGCGGACTGGGCTATCTGAAGGTCCAGACCCAGCACATTGCCCGCTGGCGGGAACTGACCGTCGAGGGGCTCGGCTTCGCCGAAACCGTGGGCCCGAACCCGGACGGCCTGTACCTTCGGATGGACGAACGGGAAGCGCGGCTGATCGTGCTGCCGGGCGACTCCGACCGGGTCCTGGCCGTCGGCTGGGAAGTCCGTGACCAGTTTGCGCTGGCCGCGGTGGCCAGGGACGTCGAGGCCGCCGGCATCGCCGTCACCTGGCTCGACGAGGAGGCCAACGACGAGCGCGGGCTCGAGCAGGTTATTTCCTTCACCGATCCCGGGGGCACTCCCGTGGAGGTGTTCTTCGGGCCGCGGCTGGACCACAGCCCCCTGAAGACGGGATACGCCCAGAAGTTCGTCACCGGCGCCCAGGGCATGGGACACGTCGTGCTGCCGACCACCCTGATGGAGGAGACCTCCTCCTTCTACACCGACGTGCTCGGCTTCCTGCCGCGCGGTGCGGTGCGCCTGGGCCCGCAGCGCCCCGCGGTGCGGTTCCGGTTCTTTGGCATTAACCAGCGCCACCACAGTCTGGCCATCGGCCCGGCCCCGCACGGCGAAGAGCCGGGCCTGGTCCACCTGATGGTGGAGGTCGAGGAGCTGGACACTGTCGGCCAGGCGCTGGACAAGGTCCGGAGCATGGGCTTCAACATCACCGCGTCGCTGGGCCGGCACACCAACGACAAGATGGTCTCCTTCTACGTCCGGGCACCGGGCGGCTGGGACATCGAGTTCGGCACGCAGGGCATGCTGGTGGACGAGTCCTACTACACCGCCGAGGAGATCACGGCGGAGAGCTACTGGGGTCATGACCACACCGGAGCCGAGCCGCTTGCGGCCTTCGTGCCGCGGGAGGCAGCGGCCGTCCCGGCCGGCTGACCGAACAGCCGGGAAGGAGGGGGGTGCAGCCTGCGGGCTGCACCCCCCTCCTTTATGTGCGGGCCGGGCCCGGTCGGTGCCGCAGGCCTATCCTGCCGAGGGCACCAGGGCGGGCGCGTTGTCCCGCGGATTCAGCGCGGCGGAGACCTGCCGGGCTGCGCCCAGGACCAGCGGTGCCAGCCGTTCCAGCGGATCCGTGGCCCGCCCCACCAGGGAAATGCTTGCCACCGGACCCCCGCGGCCCCGGATCGCCGCCGCGACGCAGCCGATGCCGTCGAAGCTTTCCCCGCTCTCATAGGCGACGCCGCCCCGCTGCCGGATGCGGTTCAGCTCGGCGTACAGCCCGCTGATGTCTCCGATGGTCCGGCCCGTCACGGCGGGCAGCCCGCTGGAGAACAGCGCGTCCACCTTTTCCGGGTTCAGCCAGGCCAGGATGGCCTTGCCCAGGGCCGTGGCATGCGCAGGCACGCTTCCGCCGACCCGCGAGGGAATAGTCACCGCGGAGGGGCCGCCGATCTTGTCCAGGTAATGGACGTTGGCACCGTCAAGCACGGCCAGGTGCACGACCATGCCGGTGCGCACCTGCAGGCTGTGCAGCACCGGGGCCGCTTCCGCCCGGATCTGGCTGTTGCCGTTGTCCAGCCCGTTGTAGCGCAGCGAACGCCAGCCCATGCAGTAGCCGTCCGGGGTGTGCTCCAGCCACCCCATCTGGACCAGCTGATCCAGGATCCGGTGCGTGGTGGAGCGGGGAAGGTGCGCCCTGGCCGCAATCTCATCCAGCATCAGGGCCACCGACCGGGGCTGGAACGCCTCCATGATCAGGGTCATGCGGGCAACCATTGACGGCGGCGGCCCGCCGGCGGGCGCCAGGGAACGGACGGCGGGGGCGGCGACGGCGCTCATCGGCACCATCCTTTGGGGTCGATTCCGCGACGCGGCTGCGGCGGAAAGGAGATATTCACCATTGAACCTCCAGGTACTTCCTGTGACTTCAGCGGGGGGACGTGGCATGTGATCTGCGCCACGCTGGGCTTCACTGTACACATCGCTACAGCGCTGCGCCAGAGGCACGCGCAGGAGCGCATCCCGCTCTCCGGGACTGCCGTCCCGGCCGACTTCCGGCCGGGACATACTGGAGCCTCACTTCGGGAGGATCCATGACAGCAACCGCCGAGAGGGCGCCGGCCGGCGCCCCCGATATCCCTCAGCTTGCCGAACGGCTGCGCCGCGCGGAACGCGACGGCGTGCCCATCGAGCCCCTTCGGGCGGAGCTGGCCGACGGCGGCATTGCCGCCGCATATGAGGTCCAACGGGTGAACGAAGACGCGTGGATCGCCGAAGGACGGCGAGTGGTCGGGCGGAAGATCGGCCTGACCTCCAAGGCCGTGCAGGCGCAGATGGGCGTGGACCAGCCGGACTTCGGAGTCCTGTTCGCCGACATGTGCCTGAGCGACGGCGACACCATGGCCGCAGGGGACGTGCTGCAGCCGCGGATCGAGGCCGAGGTGGCCCTGGTCCTCAAGAAGGACCTGCCGCGGCCGGACACCACCCTCCCCGAGCTGATGGCGGCGGTGGACTGCCTGCTGCCTGCCATCGAGATCGTCGGTTCACGGATCCGCAACTGGGACATATCGATCCTGGACACCATTGCCGACAATGCGTCCTGCGGGCGGATCGTGACGGGCACCCGCCCGGTCCTGCCCTCCGCCGTGGACCTGGCCTCGGCCGGCATGGTCGTCGAGGTCGACGGCCGGGTCGCATCCGTCGGCTCCGGGGCGGCCTGCCTGGGCCATCCCTACCGCGCGGGACTGTGGCTGGTGAAGCGCATGGCGGAGCTGGAAAGGCCCCTGCGCGCCGGCGAAATCCTGATGACCGGGGCCCTCGGCCCCATGGTCGACTTCCTGCCCGGCTCAAGCGCAGCCGCGACCATCCAGGGACTGGGCCAGGTTCGTATCAATCTAGAGGAGAAGTAGTGGAAACGGATGCACGCTGGCCGGTGGCCATTATCGGCCCGGGCAACATCGGGACGGACCTGATGATCAAGGTCCTGCGCGGATCAGGCCGCCTGGAAATGGGCGCCATGGTGGGCATCGAGCCCGGGTCCGAAGGGCTTCGACGTGCCGCCGGCATGGGCATTCCCACCACGGCCGAGGGCGTGCAGGGCCTGCTCGCCCTGCCGAACTTCAAGGACATCAAGGTCGTCTTCGACGCCACCAGCGCTTCGGCGCACCTGACCAACTGGGAACTGCTGAAGGATACCGGCGTCCGGGTCCTGGACCTGACGCCGGCGGCCGTGGGCCCGTACTGCATTCCGGTCGTCAACCTGGAGGACCACCTCGAGGAGCGGAACCTGAACATGGTCACCTGCGGCGGCCAGGCCACGGTTCCCATGGTCGCAGCCGTGTCCCAGGTGGCTCCCGTCCGCTACGCGGAGATCGTCTCCTCCGTATCCTCGCGGTCCGCGGGGCCCGGTACCCGCGCCAACATCGACGAGTTCACCGAGACCACGTCCGAGGCCCTGGTCCACGTGGGCGGTGCCGCCGAGGGCAAGGCCATCATCATCATGAACCCGGCGGAACCGCCCATGCTGATGCGCAACACCGTCTATGCACTGGTGGAGGGAACCCCGGACCACTCCGCCATCGAGGCCTCCATCCTGGCGATGGCCGCGAAGGTGCAGCAGTACGTCCCCGGCTACAAGCTCAAGCAGGCCGTGCAGTTCGAGACCTTCGGAGCAGGGAATCCCCTGCACATGCCCGGATCCGGCAGCTTCAGCGGCACCCGCGTGACCGTGATGCTCGAAGTCACCGGCGCCGCGCACTACCTCCCCGCCTACGCGGGAAACCTGGACATCATGACCTCCGCCGCCATGGCCACGGCCGAGCGCTGGGCCGAAGAGGCCGGGGTTCCCGACTTTTCCGCCGCACCGGCGATGCAGGAGGCATAAGCGTGGACAAGCTCTACATTTCGGACGTCACCCTGCGGGACGGCATGCACGCCATCCGGCACCAGTACACCGTCGACCAGGCCGTGCAGATCGCCACGGCGCTCGACGCCGCCGGCGTCGCCTCGATCGAGGTTGCCCACGGCGACGGCATCAACGGGTCCTCGTGCGTCTACGGTTTCGGCGCGCACACGGACCTCGAGTGGATTTCCGCCGTCGCCGGCGCCGTCAAGCAGGCCCGGGTCGCCACCCTGGCGCTGCCCGGCATCGCCACCATCTCCCACCTGAAGGACGCCCACAGCGCCGGAGCCTCGGTGGTGCGTGTGGCCACGCACTGCACGGAGGCGGACGTCTCCGCCCAGCACATTGCCGCGGCCCGGGAACTGGGCATGGACACGGTGGGCTTCCTGATGATGTCGCATATGAATCCGCCGGCTGAGCTGGCGCAGCAGGCGAAGCTGATGGAGTCCTACGGCGCCACCTGCGTCTACGTGGTCGATTCGGGCGGAGCGCTGACGATGCCCGGCGTCGCCGAACGGGTCGACGCGTTCCGCCAGGTCCTGGACCCCGAGACCCAGATCGGCATCCACGCGCACGAGAACCTCTCGCTCAGCATCGCGAACTCGATCACCGCCGTCGAACACGGCGCCGTGCGGGTCGATGCCTCGCTGGCGGGCATGGGCGCCGGCGCCGGGAACGCACCGCTGGAGGCTTTCATAGCCGCAGCCGACAAGTTCGGCTTCGAGCACGGCTGCAGCCTGCCGGCCCTGATGGACGCCGCGGACGACCTGGTCCGTCCGCTGCAGGACCGCCCGGTCCGCGTGGACCGCGAGACCCTCTCGCTGGGCTACGCGGGCGTCTATTCGAGCTTCCTCCGCCACGCGGAGAAGGCCAGCAGCCGATACGGCGTCCCCACCACCGACATCCTCATGGAACTGGGCAGCCGGCGGATGGTCGGCGGCCAGGAGGACATGATCGTCGACGTGGCGCTGGACCTGGCCGCCCGGCGCTGAGCGCACCGAAATGCAGGCGAAAGGAAACGCAATGACCGCAGTCAGCGCCGGCGAACGCGCCGCAGGCAGCAGCGACCCGATGGTTTTCCGCAACGTGCTCGGCCACTTCCCGACCGGGGTGGTCCTGATCACCGGCATCGCCGACGACGGCGCGCCCGTCGGGATGATCGTCGGCTCCTTTACCTCCGTGTCCCTGGATCCGCCCCTGGTGGCCTTCCTGCCCACCGTCGCCTCCCGGACCTTCGCCAAGCTGCGGACGGCGGGCTCCTTCTGCGTGAACGTCCTCGCGGCGGACCAGGAGGACGTGTGCCGGCGGTTCGCCGGGCGGGAGGAGGACAAGTTCGCCGGTGTCTCCTGGCGGCCCTCCCCGTCCGGCGCGCCGGTGCTCGAGGACAGCGTCGCCTTCATCGACTGCACCTTCGAGTCGATCAACGACGCCGGCGACCATCACATCGTCATCGGAGCCGTGCACCAGCTGGAGGTCTGCCGTCCCGTGGCTCCCCTGCTGTTCTTCCAGGGCGGCTACGGCCGGTTCGCGCCGATGTCGCTGAGCGCTCCGTTCGACGCCGACCTGATCTCCGGCGTACGGCTGGCCGAGCGCAGCCGCACCGAGATGGACCGGCTGGCCGGGGAGCTGGGGGTGGAGTGCACTGCGATGGCGATGATCGGCGACCAGATGGCGGTGATCGTGGCCGCCGCCGGCGCCGGAGCCGAAGCCCGGATCGGCGAGCGGATTCCCCTGATGCCGCCCATGGGCGAGCTGTGCCTGGCGTGGGAGGAGCCGGAGGCCATCGAGCGGTGGCTCACCCGGGCCATGCCGAGCGACGAATGCACGCCCGGGGAGTACCGGGACCGCCTTGCCGCGGTCCGTGCCCGCGGCTGGTCGATGACCATGCGCGGCGGCTACCCGGATGAGGAGGTGTACGAGGCGCTGCGCGAGTATTCCTCAGGCTGCTACACGCCCGCCCAGGAGCGGCGCATCCGGGAGATCATTTCGCGCACCTCGAGCAGCTACGCACCGGTGTCCCTGGAGGACGGGCGGAGCTACGACGCCGACTCGATCCTCGCGCCGGTGCGTGACACGGACGGGAAGGTGCGGCTCGTGCTGCGCATCTCCGACCTTCCGGCCGGGGCCCCGGCGGACCGGGTGCGGCAGTGGGCCGATCGCCTCCTGCAGGCCGCCGCGGCGGTCGAGCAGCTCACGGGCAGCGGATCGCAGCCGGCCTAGGCCGCCTTAGCCGTTCGGGACCGCCGTCCCGGCCGCAGCTCCGCTGTCGGCCGGGACGGCGCAGCTGCGTTCGGCCTGCAGCGCGGCCCCGTAGAGGGCAGTGCCCATAAGATCGGCCAGCAGTTCCGGGTCCCACTGGCGTTCGCCGATCTGGCGGCTCAGCAGCAGGCCCTCCAAAAGGATGAACAGGCACTCCGCAAGGTAGTCGGCCAGCTCGGCACGAGCGTCGTCGTCCAGGGCCGGGGACAGCACGGTCCGGAACCACTGCGCGGTCATGGCCTGCATGTCCTGCAGGACCGCCTCGAGGTTCCGCCGGTCGGCCTCGGCGACGGCGGCCCGCTGCAGAAGGAGCAGCAGGCCCAGCCGCAGGACTCCGGATTCAGCCGCCAGGTTGTCCATGGTGCGCAGCAGCTGGACGGCCAGCACCTTGGACCAGTCCCCGTCCTCGGGGCGGGGGGCCAGCGTCGGGCGGGCTGCGTCCCAGCGCCGGCAGGCCCCCGCCACCACGGTGCTGATCAGCTCGTCCTTGTCCTTGAAGGACCAGTACAGCGAGCTGGGCGGCAGCCCGGCCTTTTCGCAGACCCTGGCAACGGTGACACCCCCGTATCCGTATTCGGCGACGGCTTCCTCGGCGGCCCGGAGGAAAGCCTCCCGCGGCCCCTGGCCCTCCCCCATTTCCCGCTGCGCCGGCGCAGGCGGCGGGACACGGTCAAGCCGCACGGTCCGGGCCAGTTCCTTCAGGCGGATCTCCGCCGCGTCGAGGCAGCAGGCGAGCAGCCAGGCCACCCGGCGCTGGTCGAGCGGCCGCTGACCGTGCCGCCGGATGATCGCACCGTCCCGAATGATCGCACCGTCCCGGAGCGCGACGGTGAAATGTCCCATGAGCAGCGCGGCGTCCCGGCTCTGGTCCATGTCCTCGGGGAATCCCCGCTCCCACCACCGGCCGAGCCATCCGACGCTCTGCCTGCGGATCTCCAGGAAACGCGCCCGGGCAGGTGACTCCTCCGGCGGGCGGACGACGGCCAGCTGCAGGCCGAAGCGCCAGTAATCCATCTCGCTTTCCGTCGAGGGGAAGGCCAGGAGCTTGTTGAACAGGTCCTCGCACCGCGGCTGCCGTGCGGGGGAATCCAGCCAGTTCGGCGTGGATTCGGACTGGACCCGGAATGCATGTTCCAGCGCGGCGGCGATGAGCTGGTCCTTATCCGAAAAATGCCAGTAAATGGAGCTGGCGGACAGCCCGGTCGCGCGCCGCACCATGGACAGCTTGGTGCCCTCGTAGCCGTGGTCCGCAGCCAGGCGCATGGTCTCCTCCAGGAGCTGCGTACGGGTCTGCTCGCCCTGCCGGTTCCTGCGGTTGGTCTTGCGTTGTGCCACTGGGGGCCACCTGGTGCTCTCGGGTCGGTTCCGTCACTTCCGCCCACAGCCTACTCATACCCAGCGCGGCCGGCTGCCGCCCTCCTGCGGGCCGGGACGGCACGGATGCGTCCCAAATCACCCGTCGACGACGCCCCCGATGCCGTCGATGGACGCTTCGATGGCTAGTATTAAGCCATTGTGGCTCTTCTTTCCCTGACTGCGACTCATTCCGACGTCGACCTGGAAACCGTCGCCCGGCTCAGCGCGGGCGCCTCCGAGGTCCCGGCTGCGCTGCTCGATTCCAGCGGCCAGCTGGTTTCCGGGGCAGTCGTCCTGGCCACCTGCAACCGCTACGAGATCTACTGCGAGACGCGTTCCGACGACGACGCCGAGGCGGCGCGCGCCGCCGTCGTGGGCGAAATCAGCGCCCGCTCCGGGCTGCCCAAGGAGACGGTCTCCCGCTGCTTCACCACCAACACGGGCGAGGACGTCCCCAAGCACCTGTTTGCCGTCGGCGCCGGCCTGGACTCCGCCGTCGTCGGCGAGCGTGAGATCGCCGGGCAGGTCCGCCGGGCGCTGATCGAGGCCCAGGAGAAGGGCACCGCCAGCGGCACCCTGACCAGGCTGTTCCAGACCGCCTCACGCACCGCCAAGGACGTGGGCGCGCTGACCTCGCTCGGCAGCCGCGGCCTGTCCATCGTCTCCGTCGCACTGGACCTGGCCACCGACCTGTCGCTGGAGCCTGACTGGTCGGCCAAGAAGGTCGTGGTCTTCGGCACCGGCGCCTACGCCGGCGCCACCATGGCCCTGCTCAAGGAGCGCGGCTGCACCGATGTCTCGGTGTGGTCCTCCTCCGGCCGGGCGGAGTCCTTCACCGCGACCCGCGGCGGCACCCCGCTGTCCCGCGCCGGCCTCGGAGCCGCCCTCGCCGCCGCGGACGTCGTGGTCGGCTGCAGCGGCAGCGACGCGCCGGTGGGCGTGGACGACGTGCGCCGGGTGCGCGCCGGAGCCGACCGCCCGCTGGTCATCATCGACCTCGCCCTGACGCACGACTTCGATCCGGCGGTCCGCGAACTGGACGGCGTCGACCTCATCACCCTCGAGTCCGTGCGGCTTGCCGCACCGGCCGAGCAGGCCGAGTCCCTGAAGCAGGCCGGCGAGATCGTCACCGAGGCGGCCCGCAACTTCAACCAGGTCCAGCTCAGCCGCGAACTGAGCGGCGCGATCGTCGCCCTGCGCCGGCACACCCTGGACGTCCTCGACTCGGAGCTGGAGAAGGTCCGCGCCCAGCACGGGTGCACCGGCGCCGCCCAGGAAGTCGAATTCGCGATGCGCCGCATGGTGAAGCAGCTGCTGCACGTGCCCGCGGTCCGGGCACGTGAACTGGCCGCCGAAGGCCGCCAGGACGACTACGTCCGCGCCCTCGAGGCCCTGTACGGCATCACGGTGGGCGAGGACGCCCCCGCGCCCGCCCGCGGATCCGTCGAGCACGCCCCGGCCGGCGATGACCCGGCCGCGGAGCCGCGCACGGCCTAGGCGCCGCCTGGCCGACGGGTACGGCCCGGACGCCGGCTAGTAGACGGGCTTTTCAGGTTCGATCCGCCGCACCCAGTCCAGGATGCCGCCGCTGACGTTCCACACCTGCCCGTAGCCCTGCTCCAGCAGGTGCCGCACCACCTCCGCCGAGCGTGCCCCTGACTTGCAGTGCACGTAGATGCGGCGGTCCCTGGCCGGCTGGAACCGGCCCGAGAGCAGCGTCGCCCGCGGCGCCGGCGTCGCACCGTCGATGCGGACAATGGCGCGTTCGTCCGGTTCCCGTACATCCAGCAGGTCGAAGTCCGTGCGCCCGGCGGCCCGGTCGGCCAGCAGCGCCTCCAGCTGCTCCACGCTCACCGCCGGCAGTTCCGCCGCCGGCTGCGGCCGGATGCCGCAGAAGGCGTCGTAGTCCGCCAGCTCCGTCACCGGGGTCCTGGCCGGATCCCGCCGCACCCGGATTTCCCGCCAGCTCATCTCCAGCGCATCGAACACCAGCAGCCGGCCCAGCAGGGTGGTTCCGGTGCCGGTGATCAGCTTGATCGCCTCGTTGGCCATGACCGATCCGATCTGGGCGCAGAGCACCCCAAGCACCCCTCCCTCGGCGCAGGAGGGCACCTCGCCGGGGGGCGGCGCCTGCGGGTACAGGTCCCGGTAGGTGGGCCCGTGCCCGGACCAGAAGACGCTGACCTGTCCGTCAAACCGGAGGATCGATCCCCAGACACACGGCACGCCCAGGATTTCCGCGGCGTCGCTGACCAGGTAGCGGGTGGCGAAGTTGTCCGCCCCGTCCAGGACCAGGTCGTAGCCGGCGAGGATGTCCAGGGCGTTGTCCGCTCCCAGCCGCACCGGATGGAGGTCGACCTGGACCAGCGGATTCAGCTCAAGGACGGCCGCGCGCGCGGACTCCGCCTTGGTGCGCCCCACATCCGCCATGCCGTGCACCACCTGGCGCTGCAGGTTCGACTCCTCGACCGTGTCGTCGTCGACAATGCCGATCCGGCCGACTCCGGCGGCGGCCAGATACAGCAGGATCGGCGAGCCCAGTCCGCCGGCGCCGATCACCAGGACCCTGCTGTTTTTCAGCCGGCGCTGCGCCTGCACCCCGAACCCCGGCAGGATCAGGTGCCGGGAGTAGCGGACGGTCTCCTCGCGGGTGAGCTCGGGCCCGGGGGCGACCAGAGCGGGCAGATCCGGGGCGGCAACGGTAGTCATGAGAACCAATCTAGGCGCTGCCGCCGTGTCGGGCACGCTGTCCGGAAAAGCCGCCGCAGGTAGACTGGTCTTTTATGCCGCGGGCGCCGGGCGCCCGCACCAGGAGACGAGGTAGCACCACCCGTGAGCAACCAGCCAGCCGGCAGGACCACCCGCCTGCCGCGCGAGGAGCGACGCCGGCAGCTGATGCGCGCCGCCCAGGAAGTCTTCGTCAGCAACGGCTTCCATGGAGCAGCCATGGACGACATCGCCGACACGGCCCGGGTCAGCAAGCCGGTGCTGTACCAGCACTTCCCCGGCAAGCGGGAGCTTTACCTCGCCCTGCTGGAGGACCACCTTGAAACGCTGACCCGGTTCCTCACCACGGCCCTGACCTCCACCACCGACAACCGGGAGCGGGTGCGGGAGACCATGCGCGCCTACTTCCGCTTCGTCGCGCAGGACAGCCAGGGCCACCGGCTGGTGTTCGAGTCCGACCTGACCAGCGACCAGGAAGTCAGCGCCAGGATCGAGGCCTTCAACGCCCGCTTCGCGAACAGCATCGCCGGCGTCATCGCCGAGGACACCAAGCTCCCGCCTGCCGAGGCCAAGCTGCTGGGGCGCGCCCTGGCCGGCATGGCCCAGGTCAGCGCCCGCTACTGGCTGGAAACCGGCGGGGACCTCGACATCGAGGCCGCCAGCGAGCTGGTCTACCGTTTAGCTTGGCGCGGAATCAGCCGTTTCCCGAAGGAAACCTAGGGTAGATTTCGAACCAGCATCTGCTTTGTCAGCATTACTAGGAGGCACCACGTGGAAGTAAAGATCGGCATCCAGAACGTCGGCCGCGAGATCGCGTTCGAGTCCGGGCAGAGCGCCGACGAGGTCGCCGACCTCGTGGCCGCGGCCATGAACAACTCCACTGAGCTGCGCCTCAAGGACGAGAAGGGCCGGCTGATCCTGGTGCCCGCCGGCGTCATCGGCTACGTGGAGATCGGTGCCGAGGAAGTCCGCCGCGTCGGCTTCGGGGCCCTCTGAACGGACGACAGCCTTGAACGGTGTGGTTGAACTCATCGTCATGGTGCCCGCCGCACTTGCGGCGGGCTTCGCCGTTTGGGGCGCGGACCGGCGCCGCAGCCGTTACGGCGTGCTCCTGGCTCCCGGCGTCTCGCTGGCCGCCTGCTGCCTGTGCTGGGTCGTGCTCCGGATCGCCGGCCTGGGCTCGCATCCCGAGCTGCACTGGCTCACCTGGACGGTGTCCATAGCCGCGGGCGCCCTCGCCGCCGTCGCAGCCGCCGTCGTCACCGGCCCCCGGCGCGCCCGCCGCGACGCGGCCGACCTCGACCGGGCACTGCGCCTCTGACTCCGCCCCCGCCGGCCCTGACCGCCGGTTCAGCCGCCCAGCACGGCTGAGAGTTCGCGGGCGAACACCGGCGCCGCCGCCGCGTGGCCCGAATCGCTCAGGTGCCGCCCGTCCTCAAGCTTGAGCTTGTGGCGCTTCCACCAGTCCTGCGGGCTGATGAACGGCACGCCTTCCTCCGCGGCGACGCGGGAGAGCAGCCGGTCCACCGCGGCCCGGCGCCCCTTGCCGTCTCCGATGACCCCCACCATGACCAGCTTCGACGACGGGTAGATCTGCCGCAGGTCCCGGACCATGGTGCGGGCGGCCTGGGCGATGGCGGCGTCCGGGTAGGCGGTGTCGTTTCCGCCGCCCTCGAGGACGACCACCGGCGGGTTGCCCGCGGGCAGCAGCCACTGCCCGCTGTCGAGGGCCGTTTCATAGCGGTCGATGCCGGCGTAGGAGTTGAGGTAGCCGGTTCCGCCGGCGCCGCGAACGATGGGGGTGTAGCCCAGCCGCGAGAGCCCGCGCCCCATCCAGGTCCGGTCCCCTGCCTGGGAATCCCCCACCACCACAGCGGCCTGTTCCACCCCGGGATTGAACTCCATGACCCGCTGCAGCCGCGGCACCCACACCAGTGCCCCGCGCTGGAAGTCGGTGCGCCGGTCCTCTCCCGCCGGGTATTCGCTGGAGACCGGGTAGCCGAGCTTCTCGACTCCCCGCCGGCTCCACAGCTCGAACACCTCCGGCCGAAGCGCCCGTGCGCCGGTGGGGCCGTGCCAGAGCACCACCTTTCCGCGGAAGCGCTGGTAGCAGGCCCCCAGGGAGGCGGGGCAGGAGATGTCCGACGTCGGCGCGCCCAGCGGACTGCCCGCCGCGGCCTGGACCCGGCGGAACTCCATGAGGGCGTGCCACGCCTGAGCGTCCGTTCCCTCCGGCGGAGCGGCGACGATCGGCCGCGACGTCACGGGCTGGTCCCTGGGCAGGACGGTGCGCAGCACCGGCTGCGGCGGCGTCGGATGTGTGGGCGGCTGCCACGGCGAAAGAGGGGCCAGCACCGGCGCGGCGAGGACGGCGGCCGCCAGCAGCGGCAGGTGGCGGCGGCGGGCACCGCGGCGGACACGGCGGCGGGCGCCTGCTGCCATGATGATCTCCCCGTAACGCTCGACTGCACCGGCATCCCACCCTACCGATTCGGGCCGGGCGCGCCCAAGAACCGCTGCTTTTCGCGGGCCGGGAGGGCACCGGGTAGACTGGCGATGTAGTACACGGATGCCCGGTCGTCAGATTCTTTAATCCCCATGGATAAGGAACGGCGGCGGCAGCGATTCCGGCCCATGCCGGCACGTACGCCGCCCCGACCCGCAATACCTACGCGATCTTGATTTTCCGGCCGCCGCCACCGGCGCGCGGCCCGCAGTTGTTAGCCCGCGATCGGCTTCCACTGGATGCGCCCGCGCGTTGTCCGCTCTGACCCGGCCCCCGGCCGTCGCCCAGCGTGAGACCCCGGCGCCTTACGGAACGGTATGTAATTGAACACTGAAATTTCCCAGCTTGAAGGTGACGGCCTCCTGCACGCCGAGGACAGCGATGACCAGGTTGACGTCACGGAGACCCTCGCCGCCGCCGACGAGGCCGTCGCCCCCGAGGCAACGTTCGCGGACTACGGAGTCCGGGACGACATCGTCGGTTCCCTCGCCGACGCAGGCATCCTGCACCCCTTCCCGATCCAGGCCATGACGCTTCCCGTTGCCCTGGACGGCCATGACATCATCGGCCAGGCCAAGACCGGCACCGGCAAGACCCTCGGCTTCGGCATCCCCGCCCTGCAGCGGGTCATCTCCCCCGGCGAGGCCGGCTGGGACCAGCTGCCGCAGCCCGGCGCTCCGCAGGCCCTGATCGTGGCCCCCACCCGTGAGCTGGCCGTCCAGGTCGCGGGCGACCTGGAGACCGCGTCGCGCCGCAAGGGCACCCGCATCGCGACCATCTACGGCGGCCGCGCCTACGAACCGCAGATCGAGGCCCTCCAGTCCGGCGTCGAGATCGTTGTCGGCACCCCGGGTCGGCTCATCGACCTCTACCAGAAGCGCCACCTGAGCCTGAAGAACGTGCGCATCGTAGTCCTGGACGAAGCCGACGAGATGCTCGACCTCGGCTTCCTGCCCGACGTCGAAACCCTGATGGGCGCCATTCCGGCGGTCCGCCAGACGCTGCTCTTCTCGGCCACCATGCCCGGCCCGGTCGTGGCCATGGCCCGCCGCTACATGACCAAGCCGACTCACATCCGTGCAGCCGACCCGCTGGACGAGGGGCTGACCAAGAAGGACATCCGCCAGGTCGTCTACCGCGCCCACCACCTCGACAAGATCGAAGTGGTGGCCCGCCTGCTGCAGGCCACCGGACGCGGCCGCACCATCATCTTCACCAAGACCAAGCGCACCGCCGCCAAGGTCACCGAGGAACTCGTGGACCGGGGCTTCGCCGCCGCCGCGCTGCACGGCGACCTCGGCCAGGGCGCCCGCGAGCAGGCCATGCGCGCCTTCCGCAACGAGAAGGTCGACGTCCTGGTCGCCACCGACGTCGCCGCCCGCGGCATCGACGTCGACGACGTCACCCATGTCATCAACTACCAGTGCCCGGAAGACGAAAAGACCTACCTGCACCGTGTGGGCCGCACCGGCCGCGCCGGCAACAAGGGTACCGCCGTCACGTTCGTCGACTGGGAAGACGTGCCCCGCTGGGGCCTGATCAACAAGGCCCTGGGCATGGACCAGCCCGAGCCGGTGGAAACCTACTCCTCCTCGCCGCACCTGTTCAGTGACCTGGACATCCCGGCCGGCACCAAGGGCAGGCTGCCGCGCGCCAAGCGCAAGCTGGCCGGCATCGACGCCGAGCGCATCGAGGACCTGGGCGAGACGGGCAAGTCCCGCTCCCGCGGCGGCGATCGTGACCGCGGCGGACGCGGCGGCGACCGTGACCGCGGCGGACGCGGCGGCGACCGTGACCGCGGCGGACGCGGCGGCGACCGTGACCGCGGCGGACGCCGCAGCGAGCGGACCGAGCGTGCCCCGCGCGCCGCAGCCGCCGACGCCGCCGAAGGCGCTCCCGCCGAGGCACCCGCAGCCTCCGACGAGGCCCGCACTGAGCGTTCCCGCCGCCGCCGCAGCCGCACCCGCCGCCGCAACGGCGAAGTGGTGCAGCAGCGTCCCGCCGGCGAGTAGCCGATCCGGCCCATGGGCGGAACGCTTTTCGATCCCGACGGCGGCTCGCTCGTGGTCCACGCCGACAACGCGGACTTCCTGCCGAGCCTGCCCGACGGTGCCTTCACGCTGATCTACGTGGACCCGCCCTTCAACACGGGGCGGGTCCAGCGCCGCCAGCAGACCACCATGGTCCGCAGCGTCGACGGTACGGGTGACCGCACCGGCTTCAAGGGCCGCAGCTACTCCACGGTCAAAGGCCTGCTCACCAAGTACGACGACGCCTTCGAGGACTACTGGGCCTTCCTGGAGCCCCGGCTGGCCGAAGCGTGGCGGCTGCTGGCCGAGGACGGCACGTTGTACGTGCACCTTGACTACCGTGAAGTGCACTACGTGAAGGTCATGCTTGATGCCCTCTTCGGCCGGGACTGTTTCCTGAACGAGGTCATTTGGGCCTACGACTACGGCGGCCGGGCCAAGAACCGGTGGCCGGCCAAACACGACAACATCCTCGTGTATGTCAAGAACCCCGACCGCTACCACTTCGACAACAGCGAGGTGGACCGGGAGCCGTATATGGCCCCCGGCCTGGTGACCCCGGAGAAGGCGGCGCTCGGCAAGCTGCCCACCGACGTCTGGTGGCACACCATCGTCTCCCCCACCGGGCGGGAGAAGACCGGCTACCCGACCCAGAAGCCCGAGGGCCTGATCCGCCGGGCGGTAGCGGCCAGCAGCCGGCCGGGTGACTGGGTGCTGGACTTTTTCGCCGGCTCCGGGACCCTGGGCGCGGTGGCCGCAAAGATGGACCGCCGCTTCGTGCTGGTCGACTCGAATCCGGCGGCCGTGGAGGTCATGGCCGCCAGGCTGGCCGGCAAGGCCGACGTCGTCGACTGGGACGCACGCCCGCCCCTGCCGGAGGCTCTGCCTGCCGGTTAGGCAGGACGGGTCCGCCTCAGGGCAGGACGGGACGGCTTCCCGTCCCCAGTTCCAGGATCCGTTCCAGGACGGCCGGGGCCGTGGTGTTCTCGCCCAGGCGGTTGGGCTTTCCGGTGCCGTGGTAGTCACTTGATCCGGTGACCAGCAGCGAATGCTCGCGGGCCAGGGTGCGGAGGAAGGCCCGGCCCTCCTCCGGGTTGTCGCGGTGGTCCACCTCGACGCCCAGCAGGCCGGCGTCGATCATGTCCCGGTAGGTGCGCTCACCGACCACCCGGCCGCGCGCCGTCGCCACCGGATGGGCGAAGACCGGCACGCCGCCCGCGGCGCGCACCAGTTCCACCGCCCGCGCCGGGTCGGGCGCATAGTGGGCAACGAAATACCGGGAGCGGGCGGTGAGGATTCCGGCGAACGCCGCCGAGCGGCTCGGCACCACTCCTGCGCTCACCAGCGCGTCGGCGATGTGCGGCCGCCCGATCGTGGCGCCGGGAGCCACGTGTTCCTGTACCAGCTCCCAGTCGATCGGAAAGTCCTCGGCGAGCCGGCGGACCATAACTTCGGCCCGGGTCTCGCGGGCTGCGCGGGACCGGGCGATCTCTTCGAGCAGTCCCGGATGCTCCGGATCGTGGAGGTAGGAGAGCAGGTGCACGCTGATGCCCTCGGCGGTGCGGCAGGAGATTTCCATCCCGGGTATGAGGGTGAGCTCCTCCCGTCCGGCGGCGTCGGCGGCCTCGGCCCAGCCGGCGGTGGAGTCGTGGTCCGTCAGCGCCAGTGCGGACAGGCCGGCCCGTGCAGCTGCCCGGACGACGTCGGCCGGGGATTCAGTGCCGTCGGACACCGTGGAATGCGTGTGCAAATCGATGTTCACCCTCCCAATCTACGCGTCCTGCCGACTCCCGGGTGTTTGTCCGCGCCGCAGGCCGGTGAGAGCATGGGAGGCGTGAACAACGAAGCCACTTCCCTGCCGTCGACCGCCGCCGAGACCGAAGACTTGTCCGAGGGGCAGCCGCTGGGCGACCGCGTGAACAACCGTTCCCAGCGCCCCTCCTCCGAGGCCTTCAAGGAGTTCATGGCCTCCGGCTGGGCCGAGCGCAGCGCCGAGCTGCCGCCGCAGGCCGCCGTCGCCGGCTACGCCCGGCAGCGCCGGCTCGCGCTCTCCCGCCGCTTCCCCGGCGAGCGTCTCGTGATCCCCGCCGGCCCGCTGAAGGTCCGCTCGAACGACACCGACTACCGGTTCCGCCCGCACTCCGGCTTTGCGCACATGACCGGCCTCGGCCTGGACCATGAGCCGGACGCCGTGCTGGTGCTGGAGCCGGTGGCCGAGGGTACGGGCGACGACGGCGGCAACCACGCCGCCACCCTCTACTTCCGTCCGCTGGCTGGCACCGACAGCGAGGAGTTCTACTCCAACGCCCGCTACGGTTCCTTCTGGATCGGCGACCGGCTGAACCTGGCGGAGGTCAGCGCCCTGCTGGACCTCCCCACCCGGCACCTGGACGAGGCCGAGACCGCCATCGCCGGCAACGTCGGCGAACCGGCCTTCGGGGGGATCTCCGTGCGCCTGCTGCGCAAGGTGGACGAGATGGTGGACGCCCTGGTGGACACCGTCCGATACAACACCGCCCCCGACCCCGAGAACCTGGACCTCGGCGTGTTCGACGCCCGTGACGACGAGCTGGCCGAAGCGCTGTCCGAGCTGCGGCTGGTGAAGGACGAGTGGGAGATCGAGCAGATGCGCGAGGCCGTGGCGGCCACCGTCAACGGCTTCACCGAGGTCGTGAAGGCCCTGCCGCGCGCGATCACCCACCCGCGCGGCGAACGCGTGGTCGAAGGCGTCTTCTTCGCCCGGGCCCGCGAGGAAGGCAACGACCTCGGCTACGACACCATCGCCGCCGCCGGCAACAACGCCACCGTGCTGCACTGGATCCGGAACAACGGCCAGGTCCGCGCCGGGGAGCTGCTGCTGCTGGACGCGGGAGTCGAGGCCGAGAGCCTGTACACCGCCGACATCACCCGCACCCTGCCGGTCGACGGCAGGTACACCGAGGTGCAGCGCCGGGTCTACCAGGCCGTGCTCGACGCCGCCGACGCCGGTTTCGCCGCAGCCGTCCCGGGTGCCAAGTTCCGCGACGTGCACGCCGCGGCGGTCCGCGTCCTGGCGGAGCGTCTCGCCGAGTGGGGCGTGCTGCCGGTACCGCTGGAGGAGGCCCTGTCCGATGCCGGCCAGCAGCACCGCCGGTGGATGCCGCACGGCACCAGCCACCACCTCGGCCTGGACGTGCATGACTGCGCCCAGGCGCGGCGGGACCTGTACCTGGACGGCACGATCACCGAGGGAATGGTGTTCACCATCGAACCGGGACTGTACTTCAAGGACGAGGACCTCACCGTTCCCGAGGAATACCGGGGCATCGGCGTCCGGATCGAGGACGACGTGCTGATCACCGCCGACGGTCCCGTGAACCTCAGCTCCGCCCTCCCCCGCACTCCGGACGAGGTCGAGGACTGGATGGCCGGGATCTACGCCGCCGACCAGTAGGGGGCTCGTCGGGCCAGCGCCGCCAAATGAAAGGAGGGCCGCACCCCGTGGGGTGCGGCCCTCCTTTATGCTCCGGGAGCTGGGCGCTCAGAGCTTCGGCCCCCGGTCAGCGCTGCTGCGCGCCGCTGTCCTCCGGGGATCCGGCCTCGGGCGCCTGCTGCTCCGCGCGGCTGTCCTGCGGGTACTCCCGCGAGGAGGCCACGTCGGACCGTCCCTGTCCGCTGTCCGCAGCGGCGCTGCCCCGGGAGGCATCCGCGGCCGCATCGCCCATGGACGCATCGTCGACGGTTCCCTGCGGAGCACCTGCGGCAGCCTGCTGCCCGCTGTTCGGCCCGATGGGACGGCCCTGCGCGTCGAGGCGCACGCCGTACCGCGGACGGCCGTCGGGCAGGTCGGGGAACCGGCCCCTGCGGGTTTCACCGGCGGCGGGCGCCGGCGCCTCGGCAGGGCCTGCAGCGTGTGCGCCCTGGCCGGAGGCTGCGTAGGGATCCTGCCATCCGGCAGGACGTTCCGGAGCCTGCGGCTGTCCCTGCGGTGCGGGTCCGGGCTGGGCGGGCTGCCCGTACTGCGGCTGGCCCGGCTGCCCGTACGGCGGCTGGCCCGGCTGGCCCTGGCCGTACCCCGGCTGGCCGTACGGCGGCTGGCCCGGCTGCTGGTGCGGCGGCTGGCCCGGCGGCGCCGGATGGCCGGCCTGCCCGACCATCGGCAGCTGCGCCAGCAGCCGCCGTGCCTCCCCGGCGGCCTCGGGGGCGACGATGACGTCGTAGCTGGTGGCGATCACCTGGCTGGTGGAGGTGAAGTCCCGGCGTCCGCGCTGCAGGGCGTAGCCGATCACTCCGAACAGCAGCCAGAACACCGCGCCGAGCGCGATGGTCGGGCCCAGCGATCCGAGGGCGGGGGCACCGCCGAAGAGGGAAAGGACCAGGCCCACGAACAGGCCGAACCAGGCGCCGGTGAGCGCGCTCGACAGCGCGACCCGGGGATAGCTGAGCCGGCCGGTCACCCGTTCCACGGTCTTCAGGTCGTTGCCGACGATGGAGACGTTCTGCACGGCGAACTTGCTGTCCGCGAGGTAGTCCACCGCCTTTTGGGCGTCCAGGTAGGCGGTGTAGCGGCCGACAACCTCTCCGCGCGGCAGGCTGCGGCCCTGGTCGCGGGGACTTCCGGCGGCAAATAGGTTCGACATTTGTCCATTCTTTCGCACTTCGGCCCCGGGCGGGGGCCGCGATCGCTGGCAGTGAACGCGCGCCCGGTGCCCGGGGACCGCGATACGGCGTTGGAGGTGCCTGCAAAGTAGCCTAATAGGGTGAGCTCAAATCCGACCCGCGTCTTCGTTGCCCGCCTGCTGGGCCTGGACGTCTTCGACCCGCTCGGAGACCGCCTGGGCCGGCTGCGCGACGCCGTGGTGCTGGACCGCGGCCCCGGCCGCCGTCCGCAGGCGGTGGGAATCGTCGTCGAGGTTCCGGGCCGCAAACGGGTCTTCGTGCCCATCACCCGGATCACCAGCATGGATCCCGGACAGATCATCTGCACCGGGCTGGTCAACCTGCGCCGGTTCGAGCAGCGCGGCGCGGAGACCCTCGTCGTCGCCGAGCTCTTTGACCGCAGGGTCGTGCTCAAGGACGGCAGCGGCGAAGCGGCGATCGAGGACATCGCCATTGAGCAGAACCGTGCCGGCGACTGGCAGGTCTCCGCGCTCTTCGTGCGCCGGCTGCAGGACGGGCCCCGGCTGCTGCGCGGCCGCCGCCGCGGCGAGGAGCTGATCATCGATTGGGAGGACGCCTGGCACTGGGACCTCACCGGCCCGCAGGCAGCCACCGCCTTCGTCGCCCAGCACGACGACCTCAAGCCCGCCGACTTCGCCGAGGCGCTGCACGAGATGAGCGGCAAGCGCCGCATCGAAGTCGCCGCCGAGCTGCAGGACGAACGCCTGGCCGATGTGCTCCAGGAGCTGCCCGACGACGACCAGGTGCAGATCCTGCAGGCCCTCGACGTCGAGCGCGCCGCCGACGTGCTCGAGGAAATGGACCCTGACGACGCCGCGGACCTGCTCAACGAACTGCCAGAGGAGCAGAAGGAGGAGCTGCTCCAGCTGATGGAGCCGGAGGACGCCCGCGACGTCCGCCGCCTGCTCTCCTACGAGGAGGACACCGCCGGCTCGCTGATGACTCCCGTGCCGGTGATCCTGCCTCCCGAGGCGACCGTTGCGGAGGCGCTGGCCCACGTGCGCCGGGAGGAGCTGACTCCGGCCCTGGCCTCCTCCATCTTTGTCTGCCGGCCCCCGCTGGAGACGCCCACCGGCCGCTACCTCGGCGTGGTGCATATCCAGCAGCTGCTGCGCGCCGCTCCCCCGGAGGCCCTGGGCAACATGCTCGACACCGACCTCGAGGCAGTGAACGACAAGGCCAGCATCAGCGAGGTTTCGCGCATGCTGGCCACCTACAACCTCAATTCGCTCCCGGTGGTGAACGACGGCGGCCGCCTGGTCGGCGCGGTGACCGTCGACGACGTCCTGGACCACCTGCTGCCCGATGACTGGCGGGCCGCCGATGATGCTCCGGCGGGACCGCAGGGAAGGACCAATGGCTGAGAAGAGAAAGTCCGTCGCGCGGGGCCTGGACACGCCCCGCACCGCCCGCACCCGCTGGATGCCGAGGCTTTCCCCCAACCCGGATGCCTTCGGACAGGCGACGGAGAAGTTCGCCCGCTTCATGGGCACCCCGCAGTTCCTGGTCTGGATGACCGTGTTCTGCGTGGTCTGGCTGCTCTGGAACACGTGGGGCCCCGAACCCCTGCGCTTCGACTCGGTGGCCCTTGGCTTCACGCTGCTGACCCTCATGCTCTCGCTGCAGGCCTCCTACGCGGCGCCGCTGCTGCTGCTGGCCCAGAACCGGCAGGACGACCGCGACCGGGTCGCCATGCGCCAGGACCGCGAGCGGGCCGAGCGGAACCTGCTGGACACGGAATACCTGACCCGGGAGATCGCCGAGCTGCGGATCGCGCTGCGCGAGGTCGCCACCCGCGACTACGTACGCTCCGAGATCCGCGGCCTGCTGGAGGAACTGCTCGAGGCCGAGGGGCGCGACGACGGCGGCCGGCGTTCCCGCGGCCGGGAAGGCAGCCGATGAGCGCGGCCGAGGACGCCGTCCTCCGGGCGCTCGGCGCAGTGCTGGATCCGGAGCTGCGCCGGCCGATCACCGACCTGGGCATGGTCCGGGAGGTTGCCGTCGAAGCCGACGGCACCGCCGTCGTCGGCGTGCTGCTCACCGTGGCGGGATGTCCGCTGCGCGGCACCATCACCGGTGACGTCGAAGCCGCCGTCGCCGGGGTTCCCGGCATCACGGGCGTCCGGGTGGAGATGGACGTCATGACGCCCGAGCAGCGGAACCGGCTCAAGGAGCAGCTGCGCGGGCCCGGCGCCGAGCGCGGAGTGCCATTCAACCGGCCCGGTTCGCTCACCCGCGTCTACGCGGTGGCCAGCGGAAAGGGCGGCGTCGGCAAGTCCAGCGTGACCGTGAACCTGGCGGTGGCGCTGTCCCGGATGGGGCTGCGCGTGGGCATCGTGGACGCGGACGTGCACGGTTTCTCCGTACCCGGCCTGATGGGCATCACGCAGCCGCCCACCCGGGTGGACGAGATGATCCTGCCCCCGGTGGCCTACGGGGTCAAGACCATTTCCATCGGCATGTTCCTGCCCGAGAACCAGCCGGTCGCCTGGCGCGGGCCGATGCTGCACCGGGCGCTGGAGCAGTTCCTCACCGACGTGTTCTTCGGCGACCTCGACGTGCTGTTCCTGGACCTGCCCCCGGGCACCGGCGACATCGCGATTTCCGTGGCGCAGCTGCTGCCGGGCTCGGAGATCCTTGTCGTCACCACCCCGCAGGCCGCGGCCGCCGAGGTGGCCGAGCGGGCCGGCACCGTGGCCGCGCAGACCGGGCAGAAGGTCTCCGGCGTCATCGAGAACATGTCCTGGCTGCAGCTGCCCGACGGGCAGCGGATGGAGCTGTTCGGTTCCGGCGGCGGCGAACAGGTGGCGGCCCGCCTGACGTCCGCGCTGGGCACCGAGGTGCCCCTGCTGGGCAGCATTCCGCTGGATGTGCGGCTGCGGGAGGGCGGCGACGCCGGCTCGCCCGCGGTGCTGGAGGAGGATTCCGCCGCGGGGGCGGAGCTGCGGCGGATCGCCGATCAGCTGGCGCGCCGTCCGCGCGGCCTCGCGGGCCTGAACCTGGGCGTCACGCCCAGTTGACCGGACGGACGGTTCCGGTCTGGCGGAGATGCACCCCATCCTCCTGGAGCCGGAACCGCACCTGGGCCAGGGATCCGCAGACGAGGTCCGCGGCCGCCAGCTCGTCCGCCGGGACGGTGCCGGCCACGCCCAGCACCGTGCACTCGGCGGCTGCCGCCGCGGTGACGCCCACGGGAGTGTCCTCGACAGCCAGGCACCGGGTCGGGTCGAGGCCCATCCGCCGGGCCGCGAGGCGGTAGCCGTCCGGCGCCGGCTTCCCCGCGCCCACGTCGTCGGCGGTCACCAGCACCGCAGGTGCCGACAGCCCTGCAGCGGCGAGCCGGGCCAAGGCCAGCCGACGGCTGCAGGAGGTCACGATGGCCCACCGGCCGGCAGGCAGCTCCTCGAGCCGCGCAGGCGCACCCTCCTTCGGCGAGATGCCGTCGGTCATGGCGACCTCCAGCTCGTTGATGCGGGCCAGCGCCGCCGCCGTACGGTCGGCGGGTAGGGCGGCCCGGACAACGTCCCGGGCCGCAAGGCCGTGCCCGGCATGCCGGTAGCCGCCGCCAAGGCCCTCCTCCTCCGCCCAGCGGGCCCAGGCCTGTTCCGTCGCCGGTGTCGAGTCGATCAGGGTGCCGTCCAGGTCGAACAGGACGGCGTCATAGCCAGGACGCATCAGGCTCCGTAGAACCCGGCGCGGGCAGCACGGTAGTCGGCACGGACCTGCTGCGCCCAATCCGCCGATGGGTCCGGCGCGAAAGCCGACTCCACCCTGCGCTGCCAGGTGGGCGGAGCATCGGTGCCGGCCAGCGCCCAGGCGGCCTGCCGGGCCGCGCCCAGGGCGACATACTCGCCCGGCACCGGCACCACGACCTCGGTCTGGAAGATGTCGGCGGCGGCCGATCGCAGGGTCAGGGAACGCGCCCCGCCGCCGATCAGCAGCACCCGGCGGGTGGGAATGCCCTGCGCCCGAAGCACGTCGAGGGCCTCGGCCAGGTGGCACAGCAGCCCCAGCACCGCTGCCCGGGCCATGTTCGCCCGGCTCATGTTGGCCCGCGACATGCCGGTGAGGCTGGCCCTGGCGTGGGGCAGGTTCGGCGTACGTTCGCCGTCGAAGTACGGAATCATCGTCAGCCCGCCCGCGTCAGGCTCCGCCGAGGCCGCCAGCCGGTCCAGCTCGTCCAGGTCCACGCCCAGCAGCTCGGCGGTCGAGGCGAGGATCCGGGCCCCGTTGATGGTCGCCAGCAGGGGCAGGTTCCGTCCGCTGGCGTCGGCGAATCCTGCAACCATGCCGGAGGGATCCGTGACCATCCGGTCCGTGGAGGCAAAAACGGTGCCGCTGGTGCCGATCGACACCGCCACCTCCCCCGGCTGCAGCCCCAGGCCCAGCGCCGCTCCGGCGTTGTCGCCGCAGCCGGCGGCCACCAGCGCGCCGGCCCGGGTGCGCCCGGCCGCCGCGGCGGAGTCCAGCACCACCGGAAGCTCCGGCACCCTGCCGAAGGCATGCGCCAGGAGGTCCTCGCGGTAGCGGCCTTCCGGTACCGACCAGTACCCGGTTCCCGAGGCGTCGCTGCGATCGGTCACCGGAGTGTCGGCACGGCCGGTCAGCCGCCACGTCAGCCAGTCATGCGGCAGCAGGACCTGCCGCACCCGTGCGGCGGGTTCCGGCCGGACCTCGGCCAGCCAGGCCAGCTTGGTGATGGTAAACGAGGACACCGGGACGACGCCGACCTCGCGGGCCCAGTTGTCGGGACCGATCTCCCTGCGGAGGCGTTCGGCCTGCGCGGCGCTGCGCACGTCGTTCCACAGCAGGGCCTCGTGCACGGGCACCCCGGCCCCGTCGAGGGCGACCATGCCGTGCTGCTGTGCCGAGACCGAGACCGCGGCCGCGTCGTCGAGGTCTTCGCCGCCGGCCTGCCTGAAGGCGTCCCACCAGCGCTCCGGGTCCACGGCGGTGCCGTCGGGGTGCGGCGCGACGGTCTTGGACAGGACTTCGCCGGTTTCGGCGTCGACGCGGACGATTTTGCAGCTCTGGGTCGACGAGTCGACCCCGGCCACCACGGTACGGGTCATTCGGAGGCTCCAAGGAGTCGGCGGGCAAGTGCGGCGTCGGTCACCAGCGAGGTGACGAGCCCTGACGCGAGGGCGGCGCGGACGGCGGCGATCTTCTTCGAGCCGCCGGCCACGGCAATGACTTCGGGGATCTTCCTCAGCTGCTCGGTGCTGACGGCAATGCAGCGGTCCTCGATGTCCGGCAGGACGCGGCCGTCGGCGTCGAGCACGGTCGAGCACACCTCCGCGACGGCCCCGGAGGCCAGCAGCCGGCTGCGCGCTTCAGGGGTGATGGCGGCGTTGTCGTACATCTGCGAGTCCGGCGGGTTCCAGCTGCCGACCGCCACCAGCGCCAGGGTCACCCGGCCGAACTGCTCATAGGTGCGCTGGACGTCGTTCTGCCGGCGCAGGGCACGTGCGGTGGCGGCGTCGGAGACGACCAGCGGGGCGTAGATCGACCAGGGGGTGCCTCCGGCCACGGTGCTCACGCGGCGGATGACTTCGACGCCGGTTTCCTGGATGGGACCGGCCACCCCTGCCAGCTGGACGACTTCGCACCCCGGCAGGTGCCGCAGGGAGCGGGCGACCGCCGTCAGCGTCCGCCCGGCGGTGAGGCCGACGACGTCGCCCTCGGTCGCGATCTCCTCCAGCAGTTCAGCCGCGCTGCGGCCCAGGTGCTCCTGCACCGTCTCCGGATTTTCGGTGGGCGTGCGGACCGCCAGGGCGCGGCGCAGCCCGAACCTGCGCCGCAGCTCGAGGGACAGTTCCAGGTCCAGCGGGCCGGGGGTGGAGATCACGAACCGGACGACGCCGGCCCGCGCCGCTTCGTCCAGCAGCCGGCCCACCTTGAACCGGCTGACGCCCAGCTCCTCCGCGATCTCGATGCGGGTCCGCCCCTCAACGTAGTGGCGGTGCGCCACATGCGCCATCTGGACCAGGCCGTCCGGCCCGATCGTGCCTTCCCCCACTGCCGTCCTCCTCCATGCCGATTTCCACCGGATGGAAGTCTACCGGTTCGTTGTGCTCATATGAGCAATAGTTTTGCACACATGTTGTGTCTTGGGTAATACTCGGACAGGCCCGACGGCACGGCGCGCACACAGAGGTGCCGCCGCCGCGGGCCAGCGAGGGAGTCGATGACAATGACGACAGGATTACCCGCCGTGATGCGGGCCAGCGTCCTGCTGGAGAAGCGCAAGCTGGCGATCGAGGAACGGCCCGTTCCGGAGCTCGAGCCCGATGAGGTACTGATCAAGGTCGCCTCCGTGGGCGTCTGCGGTTCGGACGTGCACTACTTTGCGGAGGGGCGGATCGGCGACTTCGTCGTGGAGCAGCCCCTGATCCTCGGCCACGAGGCCGGCGGCACCATCGTCGCCGTCGGTGACCGGGTGAGCCCGGACCGCGTGGGCCAGCGGGTCTCGATCGAGCCGCAGCACCCGGACCCCACCTCCGCCGAGAGCCTTTCGGGCCGGTACAACCTGGATCCGCACATGCGCTTCTATGCGACCCCGCCGGTCGACGGCGCCTTCGCCGAGTACGTGAAGATCCAGTCGCACTTCGCCTTCGCCGTGCCCGATGAGGTCAGCGACGACGCCGCGGCCCTGATGGAGCCGCTCTCGGTCGGCATCGCCGCCGCGCAGAAGGGCGGCATCACCGCCGGGTCCAGGGTCCTGATCGCGGGCGCGGGCCCCATCGGCATCATCGCCGCCCAGGTGGCCCGGGCCTTCGGCGCCACCGAGATCATCGTCTCCGACGTCGACGACGCGCGGCTGGAGCAGTCCGTCCGCTTCGGCACCACCCGCACGGTCAACCCGATCCGGGAGGACCCGGCCGCCCTGGACCTCGGCGTCGACTGCTTCATCGACGCTTCCGGCGCCACCCCGGCCGTGCTCTCCGGACTGCGCTCGGTGCGTCCCGGCGGCACCGTGGTGCTGGTCGGCATGGGCGCCGACGAGATCGCCCTGCCCATCCCGGTGATCCAGAACAACGAGATCACCCTCACCGGGGTCTTCCGCTATGCCAACACCTGGCCCACCGCGATCGAGCTGGTCCGCACCGGCCGGGTGGACCTGGATTCGCTGGTTACCGGCCGCTACGGCCTGGCGGACGTGGAGGAGGCGCTGACCGCGTCCACCCGCTCCACCAGCCTCAAGACCATCGTGACGCCGGGGTCCTGACATGGGACAGTTCGAAACCACCACACCGGCGGGCTCCGGCGTCCTGGCCTGCTCCGGCATCAGCAAGGCCTTCGGCGGGGTGCCGGTGCTGCGCGACATCAGCCTGGTCCTCGAACCGGGAACCGTCACCGCGCTGGCCGGCGAAAACGGTGCCGGCAAGTCCACCCTGATGAAGATCGCCGCCGGCCAGTACCGCCCCGACCGGGGGACGGTCAGTGTCGACGGCGAGGAGCTGCCCGCCGGCAACACCGCCGCGGCACATCGTCACGGCGTGGCGATCGTGCCCCAGGAACTCGCCTCCATTCCGGAGATGACGGTCTACGAGAACCTGTTCCTGGGCCGGGAGCTGCGCCACCCGTTCGGCCTGCTCAACCGCCGGGCGATGGCCGCCGAGGCCAGGGCACGGCTGCAGGGCTTCGGCCTGGATATCGATCCGTCCACCCGCATGGGCCTGCTGCCGGTCGGCATCAGGCAGATCATCGAGATCATCAAGGCCACCAGCCGCGGCGCCCGGGTCCTGCTGCTGGACGAGCCGACCAGCGCGATCGCCGAGCGCGAGGTCGCCCGGCTCGCGGACGTCGTGCGGTCCCTGCGCGGGCAGGGCGTGGCGATCCTCTTCACCACCCACAAGATGGAGGAGATCCGGGCCATGGCGGACCGGGTCATCGTCCTGCGCGACGGATCCCTGGTCGAGGACCGGCACATTTCGGACATTACCGACGACGGCATCGTGCACGCCATGATCGGGCGTGAGCTCGAGGACCTGTTCCCCGACCTGCCCGACGCCGGCACCGCCCCCGTGCTTGAGCTCCGCGACCTGGTGGTCCAGGACCGGCCGCCGCTGAGCCTGACCGTGCACCGGGGGGAAATCCTGGGCCTGGCCGGGCTGGTCGGCGCCGGACGCACCGAACTGCTGGAAGGCATCTTCGGTATGCGCCGGACCAACGGCGGGGACATCCTCTTGAACGGACGCCGGGTCCGACGCAACGAACCCGCTGCGGCCATTGCAGGCGGCATGGCGCTGGTGCCGGAGGACCGCAAGGGCGCCGGCGGCGTGCTGTCCATGAGCATCCTGGACAACGCCACCCTCCCCCGCCTGCGCGCCTTCAGCTCCGGCGGCTGGGTCAGCGGCGGACGCACCGCGGCCGTGGAGAAAGTCATGGCCTCCCTGCGGCTGCGCAGCCGGAACCTGAACCAGTCCATGGAGACCCTTTCCGGCGGCAACCAGCAGAAGGTCGTCCTTGGCCGCTGGCTGACCGGTCCCGTCGACGTGCTGCTGCTCGATGAGCCCACCCGCGGCGTCGACGTCGGCGCCCGCAACGAGATCTACCGAATCATCGTCGAACTGGCCGGGCAGGGCATGGCCGTGATCATGGCATCGAGCGACATGCCGGAAATCCTCTCCCTGTCCCACCGTGCGCTGGTCATGCGCGAAGGCACGGTCGCCGCCGAACTCTCACGCGCCGAGCTGATGGACCCCTCCGTACAGGACCGGATCTTCCGACATGCATCCGGCCAAGAAACCACCTCCGTGAAGGAACAGAGCAATGCCCACTCCTAATTCAACCCGGACGGCCCCGGCGGCGACGGCCGAAGCCTCCCCCCGCGCCGGCCTGAGCTGGCCCTGGGTGCAGAACCTGCTGATCCGCAACGCGATGGTGGTGGTGATGCTGTTCGTCATCGCCTTCTTCCTCTACCGCAGCGCCCGCTTCGGCACCACGGACAATATGGTCACCATCCTCATTGCCGCCGCGCCCTTCGCGCTCATCGCCCTGGGCCAGACCCTGGTGATCCTCACCGGCGGCATCGACCTCTCCGTGGGTTCGGTCATCGCCGCCAGCGCCATGGCCTCCGCCCTCACCGCGAAGAACTACCCGGACCAGCTCTGGCTGGCCCTGGTGGTCGCCGTGCTCGTCGGCTTCGTGGCCGGAGCCATCAACGGCATCGTGGTCAGCTGGATCAACGTCCCGCCCTTCATCGCCACCCTGGGCATGCTGACCCTCGCCTCCGGCGCTGCCTACGTCATCGGCGACGGTGCGCCCATCAACGGCCTGCCCGCCGGATTCGGCTCCTTTGCGAACACCGAGGTCCTCGGCCTGAAGATTCCGGTGCTGCTGATGATCATCTGCATCATCGGCTTCGCCGTCCTCATGAAGCGCACCGCCTACGGCATGCGCGTCTACGCGGTCGGCGGCAACCGGCTGGCGGCGGAAATCGCCGGCATCAAGACCCGCCGAACCCTGTTCAGCGTCTACACCATCAGCGGTGTCCTCGCCGGCATCTCCGGCCTGATGCTGGCCTCCCGCGTCATCTCCGGAGCCCCCAACCTCGGTGCCGGCTACGAACTCGACGCGATCGCCGCCGTCGTGATCGGCGGGGCCAGCCTCCTCGGCGGACGCGGCACCGTCTGGGGAACCGCGCTCGGCCTGCTGCTCATCCAGACCCTCAACAACGGCCTCGACCTGCTGATCGTCCCCGCCTACTGGCAGGACGTCATCAAGGGCGTGCTGATCGTCGCCGCGGTGGCGGTCGATGTCTGGGCCAACAAGCGGCGGGAAAAATAGCCGCGCCCGGCCGCGTCGCACCACCAAACCCCCCATTAAGGAGAATCAAAGATGACTCGAATCAGCTCCCGGTTCCTTTCCGCCGCCGCCATGGCCGCCGTCGGCGCCCTGGCCCTCAGCGGCTGCGGCGCCGGCGACCCCGCGGCGACCGGCGACGGCGACACCATCACCATCGGCGTCAGCGTCTACGACATGTCCTCGTTCGTCACCCAGGGCAAGGAAGGCATTGACGCCTACGCCGAAGCCAACAACATCGAGGTGCTGTGGAACTCCGCCTCGCTGGACGTGAACACGCAGGCCAACCAGGTCGACCAGTTCATCAACCAGGGCGTGGACGCCATCCTGGTGAACCCGGTCCAGGCCGGATCGCTGGAACCGCAGGTCGCCGCCGCCCAGGCCGCCGGCATTCCGTTCGTGGACGTCAACGCCTCGCTGAAGAACGAGGCCCTGGACGGCAGCGTCCAGCCCGACGACGTCGCGGCCGGCGCCCAGGAGGCGCAGATGATGGTCGACGCGCTCGGCGGCGAAGGCAACGTCGTCATCCTGCAGGGTCCGCTCGGCGGCTCCGGCGAGATCGACCGCGGCGCCGGGATCGACCAGGTCCTCGCCGAGAACCCGGGCATCACCGTCCTGGCCAAGGACACCGCCAACTGGAAGCGCGATGAAGCGGTGAACAAGATGAAGAACTGGATCTCCGCCTTCGGCAGCGAGATCGACGGCGTCATCTCCCAGAACGACGACATGGGCCTCGGCGCCCTGCAGGCGCTGAAGGAAGCCGGCATCACCGACGTGCCGATCGTCGGCATCGATGGCATCGAAGACGGCCTGCGCGCCGTCGAAAACGGTGACTTTATCGGCACCTCCCTGCAGCACGGGACCGTGCAGATGGCCGCCGGCCTGGCCGTCGCCGCCCGGCTCGCCCGGGGCGAGGACGTTGACCCGGACCAGACGTACATCATGCCTGCCATCACCTCCGAGAACGTCGGCGACGCACTCAAGAACGTGGTGACCGACCGCGAGGCCTTCCTCGAGCGCCTGCCGGAACTGGTCGATGAAAACCTGGACAGCGGCAACGTCGCATATGAGGGCCTGCCGGGCCAGGAGCAGTAGCCCACGGGTCCCGCAGCCTGAAAAGGCAAAGGAGCGGTCCTCCATCTCGGTGGAGGACCGCTCCTTTGCGTGATCGGCGGCTATGTCGTCCACGACCTGTCGGCTTCGGCAGGTCTCGGGCGGGGCCGAACGGAAAATCAGGTGGCCTCGGTGTCGAACGGGGCCGGTGTGCCGGGTTCCAGGCGCTCGATGCGCCGCACCGGCGCCATGGCCGCCGACGCCGTCGCTGCGGCGGCCGGCGCGGCGGCAGCACCGGCAACGGCGGTCCGGGTGGCCGGGCGCAGCGGAGACGCAGCCGGCCGGATGGCGTCTTCGACATCGTCCAGCAGGGCTTCCTTGATGATGCGTCGGGGATCGTACTGCCGCGGGTCGAGCTTGCGCCAGTCGACCTCGTCGATCTCCGGGCCGACCTGTTCGCGCAGCTGCTCGCGCGCGCCTGTGGCCATCCGGCGCAGTTCACGCACCAGGCGCGCCAGCTGGGAGGCGTACTCCGGCAGGCGTTCGGGGCCGAGGATCGCCACCGCCAGCACGGCAAGGATGAGGAACTCCCCGGGGTTGATTCCTAACACTGTTGCAGGTTATCGCTTTCTTCCGCGGCGCTGCCAGTTGCCCGCCGGTGCGGCGCCGGCACTCACGGAGCGCCCGGTTCGCTGAACAGGCGCAGCCCCCGCAGGATCCGGACCAGGGCGTCCTGTTCCGCCCCGCTCGCCGGGACCAGCCGTGCCGATTCGGTGAGGGACAGTTCCTGCACGGCCTCGGGCAGGCTGCGGACCGGGAGGGACGATTTCAGGGTGTAGGTGACGTTGGATGAGGCCAGGACCACCAGCCCCGGCTGCTCGGGATGCTCCCACACCTGGGCCCCGACCGAATCGGGATCAGGCACGAACCCGTCCTCTCCCACGGCACGTCCGCTGACCGCGTTGACGGCGGCTTCGTCGCCTGCTCCGCGGGCCCCGGGCCGCTGCTCATAGACCGTGATCCGTTCGCCCCAGCCCTCCAGCTCCAGTTCGACGGCGGGCTGGCCGGCCACCTCCACAGCCTTCGCGGAAACGAGTTCCAGGTCCAGTCCCTCCAGCTCCGGGCAGGTCCAGCCGCTGGCCCGCAGCGCCTGCAGCCCCTCCGGGCCCAGTTCGTCCTGGGTGCTGGCCTGCGCCCAGCCTGCCGTCAGTCCGGCCCGCTGGCCTTCGGCGACGTCGCCCACGTTGTTGCCCACCGCGTAGGCCCCGCCGATCACCGCCGCTCCGGCGAGCCCCAGGCCCGCTGCGACGACGAGGGCTCCGCGCGCGGAGACCGCAGCCTGGCGGGGCTGGGCCTCGGGGGCGGCGAGGGGAAGTCCTTCCGACAATCCCGCGGCCGGGGACGGGACCTTCAGGGCACGCAGCCTGCTGCGCAGCCGTCGTTCCTCGGCGACCTCGGCGCGGCAGGACGGGCACTGCTCCAAGTGCCGGGAGACGGCTCGCCGGCGTCCGTCCGGAAGCCCGTCGTCCACGAACGCGCGAAGGTCTCGCGTGGGATGGCGCATGGGGTCAGTTCGCTCCCGCGATCCGGGGCAGGGCCAGCCGGGTCCCCGCGGAGCGCCGCTGCGGGTCCCGGTGTGCCAGCTTGTCCTTGAGCATGCTCCGGCCGCGGTGGATGCGTGAACGGACGGTGCCCAGCTTCACGCCGAGGGCGCGGGCCACCTCGTCATAGGACAGGCCTTCAAGGTCGCAGAGCACGACGGCGGCGCGGAAGTCCGGGGGCAGTTCCTCCAGCGCACGCTGGATGTCGACGTCGAGATTGTTGAATTCGAAGCTGCGCTCCGGGCCGGGGCCCTGGCTGGGCAGCCGCGCTTCGGCATCTTCGCTCATGCCGTCGAAGCGGATCCGGCTGCGGCGCCGGGCCTGGTCCAGGAAGAGGTTGGTGGTGATGCGGTGCAGCCAGCCGTCGAGGGTCCCGGGCTGGAACCGGTCCAGCGAGCGGAACACCCGCACGAAGACCTCCTGGGTCAGGTCCTCCGCGTCCTGGCGGTTCCCGGTGAGGCGGTAGGCAAGCCGGTAGACCTTGGAGCTGTGCCTCTGGACGACTTCCTCCCAGGTAGGGCGCACCCAGTCCGGGTCCGTGCCCGGCACGGCTCCCGCTGAAGGCGTGACAGTCACAATCGTCCTCCCTCGAACCCGGATGCTCTTACGTCAGAATTCCTCCGTCCATGGTGGCCCAACAATCTGGGAGTTGCCTGTTAGCATGCCCGACCTTTCAAGGCAAGGACTTCCGGGGGCCTCGTGCGTCGGCGCGGCCGGGAGCGTCCGCGCACCGTAAGCTTGGAGCTGTACTTTGTACCGTCCCCGATCCTCCCGAACGGCCTGAAAGTGAAGATGATGCGCGCCGATAAGCAGACCAGCTGGTCCTACACGGAGGCCCTGCCTGTCGAGGATGAGGTCCTGCTGCGCGCCCGGGAACGTTCCCACGAGTTCGGCGTAGCGCCGGTGACCACCGGCACGGGTGCGGCGCTGACCGTCCTGGCCGCAGCCTCCAAGGCGCAGACCGTGGTGGAGGTCGGCACGGGGGCCGGGGTGTCCGGAGTGTGCCTGCTTCGCGGGCTGGGCCCCCACTCGGTGCTGACCACGATCGACGTCGACGTCGACCACCTGCGGGCGGCACGGGAGGCCTATGCCGAGGCCGGCGTTCCGGGCAACCGGACCCGGACCATCTCCGGGCGCGCGGCGGACGTGCTGCCCAGGCTGACCGACGGCGCGTACGACATGGTGTTCATCGACGCCGACAAGCCGAACTTCCCGCGTTACGTGGACCAGGGCGTGCGGCTGCTCAAGCGCGGCGGCCTGCTCGTGGTCAATGACGCGCTGGACCACGGCCGGGTCGCCGAGCCCGCGGTGCGGGAGGCCTCGACCACTGTGATGCGCCAGGTGGGGCGGGCCGTGCGTGAGGACGACCGGCTGGTCACCGCGCTGCTGCCCACCGGTGACGGGCTGCTGCTTGCGGTCAAGACCGCCTGACTCAGTCCGCCCCGCTCCCCTGCCCCTGGCCCTGCAGCAGTCCACCGCTAAGGGTCTCGAGGTACGACAGCAGCACCCGGGTGCCGAAGCCCGTGGCCCCCTTGGGGTTCTCGGCGTGGTCCGCGCCGGCCCGCGCCGGGCCGGCGATGTCCAGATGGGCCCACGGCGCCCCGCCGGTGAACTTCTGCAGGAACAGCGCGGCGATGATCGCGCCTCCGCCGACCTTCGCTCCGGGCGGGGCGACGTGGCCGGTGTCGGCCACGGCGGAGTCGAGCACTGCCGCGTATTCGGGCACCAGCGGCAGCGGCCACAGCGGTTCACCGGAGCGTTCCCCGGCTTCCACGAGGGCGTCAAGCACATGGCTTTCGCTGCCGAACAGCGCGCCGTACCGGTTCCCCAGGCCCAGCTGCGCGGCCCCGGTCAGCGTGGCGATGTCCACCAGCAGGTCCGGTTCCAGTTCCTGCGCGGCCCAGGCCAGCGCATCGGCGAGGACGATCCGTCCCTCGGCGTCGGTGTTCCCGATTTCGACCGTGGTCCCGTCGAAGGTGCGGACGACGTCGCCGGGCCGGTACGCGTCGGCGCCGGGCAGGTTCTCGGCCAGTGCGAGCACCGAGGTGATCCGGACCGGGAGCCTCAGGGCGGCGGCGGCCTGCACCACCGCCAGCGCGACGGCGGCGCCGGCCATGTCGGTCTTCATGCTCATCATGGAGTCGCGGGGCTTCAGCGAGAGGCCGCCGGAATCAAAGCTGATGCCCTTGCCGACCAGCACCAGGTGGGGCGGTTCGGTGCCGTCGGCGTGCTGCGGGCGGTAGCTCAGGCGCGCGAGCCGGGGCGGATGGACGGAGCCCGAGCCCACGGCCAGCAGGCCGCCGAAGCCACGTTCGGCCAGCTCCTCGGGGCCCAGGACCTCGGTCTCCAGGCCGGCTGCCCGGCCCACGGCTTCCGCCTGTTCGGCCAGCCATGCCGGCGTGGCGGTATTCGGCGGGGTGTTCGTCAGGTCGCGGGCCAGCCACACGGCCCGCGCCGTGGCGTGCGCGCGCGTCGCGGCGTCCGGGTCCAGTCCGGTGACCTCGAGCCGTTCAGCGATCTCCGGGCCGGCCGCCGCAGCGGCCGAGGGAACCCGGTAGCCGCCGAGCTGGAAGCCCTCCAGGAACGCCCGCTGCCGGTCCGGCTCCAGTCCGTCGACCACGGTGGTGCGGATCCGGCGGGCGCCGAGCGTGGCGCGGGCCAGCGCAGCTCCGGCGCGGCGCAGGGCCGCGGGGCTTTCGTCCCCCGCCCCGACCAGGAACAGGCGGGCGGGCAGGTCCTCTCTGCCCCGGGGCGGCTCAATCACCAGCAGCTCTCCGGCCCGGCCCGACATGCCCGCGGCGAGGGCGCGGGCAGCGGCGTCGGCGCCGTAGCGCACCGCCGCCTCCACGGCGCCCAGGCGGGGTTCGGGCACGGGGCGCGCAGCGGCGCCGTCGCCGTCCTCCTCATGCTCCGGATCCGGTGAGGGGGCGACGGCGACCGCGAGGACATCCACGTCCTCGGCAGGGAGCGGCTCCAGGCCGCTGCCGCTCATCGGGCCGCGGCGGGACGGGTGCAGGCTGGGCAGCACCGTCACTTCGGCCAATGCGGCTTCGCCGGCCCGGCGCGCTGATCCTCCCGCGCCCCGGGCCGGGGTTCCCTTCGTCCTGCGCTGCATGTTCCGGGCCTGCCTAACCGGTAACCCCCAGCAGGCATTCCTTCAGCTTGCCGGCCTCCTCGGCGTTCAGCTCGACCACCAGCCGTCCGCCGCCGTCGATGGGCACGCGCAGGATCAGGCTGCGCCCTTCTTTGGTGACCTCCATCGGTCCGTCACCCGTACGCGGTTTCATCGCGGCCATGTTCGAAGTTCCCCTTTCAAGGTGCTCCCCCGAGTCACCCGTTATCTTCTGCCGCCGCGCTCTGAGCACGGCGATTGTCTCCATTATTCCGTACATCACCGTGCCGGGCGAAATCTGGTGTGTCGCAGGCCACAGTTCACCGGCCTGCCGTACCGCCCTTTCGGTCCCGGATCAGGGCGGATAGTCGCCGCCTCCGGGGAGCGCGGTGAAGCGCCACAGCCAGGTCACCCACACCACCTGCAGGGCGAGGCAGGCCCCGACCAGGCTCCAGCGGTAGGCCCGGGAGGAACTGAGCGTGACCGCTGCCAGCGCCAGCGGAAAGAGCGGCAGCAGCAGCCGGAAGGTGCTGGTCTGCGGGTTCAGGAACACGAACAGGTAGAGGGCGTAGCAGGCGCAGAACAGGGCGAGCTCCGGGCCCAGCCGGCGGACCGGTGCGCTGGTGAACGCCAGCGCACCGAGCACCACCAGCAGCCCCAGCACGGCCGGCCCGGCGCCGCCGAAGAGCAGCCCCGCCATGTCCAGCCAGGGCCGGAACGGGACGAGGTTCCCGCCCCGCCAGGCGGCCTCGGTGTCGGTGTAGGCCAGCAGGTCTCCCGTCCCCAGCCAGGCAAGCAACGGCCAGGCCAGCGCCGCGGCGCAGGAGAAGACGGCGAGCAGCCCCAGCCGCCAGGCCTGAGGCCAGGGAAAAGGCGTACGCCCGCGGCGCAGCCACCGGACCGCGAAGAAGATACCGACGGCCGCCGCGAACGGCACGCCGACCGGGCGGGACAGGCACATCAGGGCCACGACCGGCAATGCCGCCAGGTACCGTCCGCCGACCAGCAGGTAGAGGGCGGCGGCCAGCAGCAGCAGGTTCAGGGACTCCGCATAGGGCACCTGGAGGATGGGCGAAACGGGCAGCACCGCCACCAGAGCGGTGCCCCACAGCGCGTCGCCGTGGCCGGCCCGCAGCCGGAAGAGCCGGTAGATCAGCAGCGCCGCTCCGAAACCGCAGGCCGTCGCCACCAGCGCGCCGGCGGCGGACCACCCCAGCCCCAGGGAGGTGACCAGCCGCACCACGAGCGGGAACAGGGCGTAGAAGGCCCATTCGTTCTCCATGGCGGTGCCGTCGGCAGCCCGCGGCACCGCCGAGGGGTACCCGCCGTCGTGGATGCGCCGGTACCACTCGCTGTCCCAGATATCGACGAACTCCAGGTACCCGGGCGAGGGACCCCACCACGGGTTCTCGCCCTGCCGGGCCGCGACGGCGAGGAAGACCGCAGCGGAGAAGGCACGCGCGCCGGCCCACAGGGCCAGGACCTGGACGTACCAGGGCAGGCGGAGGAACGCCGCCGACGCGGCACGGACGCCGCCGCCCAGCAGCCGATGGACCGGGGTCGGTGCCTCAGCCGGCATCGCGCACCCAGCATCCGGCGACGTGGTCGTTGACGTAACCGGTGGCCTGCATCATCGCGTAGGCGGTCGTGGGCCCGACGAACCGGAAGCCGCGCCGGCGCAGGTCCCGCGCCAGGGCGGTGGATTCGGGAGTGCTGGCCGGAATCTCCGCCAGGGCCGGGGCGGCTGCCCGGGCAGGCGGGCGGTGGGCCTGCAGCAGCCCGGCCAGGGTCTCCCCCGCCGGCAGGGCCAGCAGGGCCCGCGCGTTGCCGATCACCGCTTCGATCTTGGCGCGGTTGCGCACGATCCCGGGGTCGTTCATCAGCCGTTCGACGTCTGCGGCGGTGAAAGCGGCGACGGCGGCCGGATCGAATCCGGCGAAGGCCGCCCGGAAAGCCCCGCGCTTGCGCAGGATCGTCAGCCAGCTCAGTCCGGCCTGGAAACCCTCAAGGCTCAGCCGTTCGAACAGCGCCGCCTCGCCGTGCACCTCCCGGCCCCATTCCGTGTCGTGGTAGGCGGTGTAGTCCTCGGGGCCGGCCGCCCATGGACAGCGCGGCAGCCCGTCGGGGCCGGGAACGGCGTCGCTCATCCCTGCTCCTGCCCGCCGGGAAGGGGCCGGCCGGTGCCATGCCTGTCGAAGCGGGTGCCGGGGTTCCCGCCCAGCCGGGTGATCAGCTCGTCACGCTCGGCGAGCGCTGCCGCCAGCCGGGTGAGCACTTCGTCCACCTGGTCCATCCGGTAGCCGCGGAATGCCACGGAGAACCGGAGGTCGGCGACGTCGGCGGCCTGCGGATGTTCGGGCAGCAGGACGGCCGGCAGCCGCGGATCCGGTTCGGCGAGCGCCGGCACGGCGTCCCGCCGGAGGGCCCGGGACCGGGACGCAGGCCCGGGTTCCCCACCTGCGCGGCGCGGGCCCGCGGCCAGCACGGCAACCGCGCCGGCAACGATGACTGCGGCAAAGAGCAGGAAGAAGGTCACCGGACCATCGTGCCAGATCGGCACGGGCGCCCCTGAAGCGCACCCGGAGGTCAGGGCGACTGGTGCCCGGCGCTGTCCTCGAGGATGATCCGCACCGCTTCGGCGGGATCATCCACCAGGTGCAGCAGGGACAGGTCGGAGGCAGACACCATCCCCTCGGCCTCCAGGGTGTTGCGCACCCAGTCGAGCAGCGGACCCCAGAAGGAACTGCCCATCAGCACGATCGGAAAGCTGGTGACCTTCTGGGTCTGGACCAGCGTCATGGCTTCAAACAGCTCGTCCAGCGTGCCGAAGCCGCCCGGCAGCACGATGAAGCCCTGGGCGTACTTGACGAACATCGTCTTCCGGACGAAGAAGTAACGGAAGTTGATGCCCAGGTCCACCCATTCATTCAGGCCGGTCTCGAACGGCAGTTCGATGCCCAGCCCCACCGAGGTGCCGCCGCCGGTGACGGCGCCCTTGTTGGCGGCCTCCATGGATCCCGGCCCGCCGCCGGTGATGACCGCCAGGCCGGCCTCGGCCAGCAGGCGCCCCACCTCCTCGCCCATGCGGTACCAGCGGGATCCCGGCTGGGTGCGGGCCGAACCGAAGACGCTGACCGCGGGCCCCAGCTCGGAGAGGGTGCCGAAGCCTTCAACGAATTCACTCTGGATCCGCAGGACCCGCCAGGGGTCGGTATGGGTGAACCCTCCGCCGTCCTGGGAGTCGAGCAGGAACCGGTCGGACTGCGGAGCGCGCGCCTCGCGGCGCCGCAGTTCCACCGGTCCCCGCCGCCGCGCCTGGTCACGGGTCGGCCGGTCTTCGTTACTTATCGCCATGCCCCTAGGCTAACGGCTGCCTGTGGGCCGCCCCACTGCCGGAGGCGCCGGCGCCCGGTCCGTCGCGGCCCCGCTTTGGTTTCTCTTGCGTCACGATTTTCCGACCCGAAAGTGATTTGCGCCGCACTTGTACCCGCGTCCACTAGATTGCTCGTATGAGCAGTGACACACCCACGTCCGCGCCCAATGCGCCCCTTGTCTCGCTGAAGAACGTCAACAAGCACTTCGGCGACCTGCATGTGCTGCGGGACATCAACCTCGAGGTCGCCCGGGGTGAAGTCGTCGTCGTCATCGGTCCGTCCGGGTCCGGCAAGTCCACGCTGTGCCGGGCGATCAACCGCCTGGAGACCATCGACGACGGCGAGATCCTCATCGACGGCAAGGAACTTCCGGCCGAGGGCCGCGCGCTGGCCAAGCTCCGCGCCGACGTCGGCATGGTGTTCCAGTCCTTCAACCTGTTCGCGCACAAGACGATCCTCGAGAACGTCTCGCTCGGCCCGGTCAAGGTGAAGAAGGCCAAGCCGGCCGAGGCGAAGGAGCAGGCGATGGCCCTGCTGAAGCGGGTGGGCGTCGACAACCAGGCCGAAAAGCTGCCGGCCCAGCTGTCCGGCGGCCAGCAGCAGCGCGTCGCCATCGCCCGCGCCCTGGCCATGAAGCCGAAGGTCATGCTGTTCGACGAGCCCACCAGCGCCCTGGACCCGGAAATGATCAACGAGGTCCTGGACACGATGGTCGAGCTGGCCAAGGAGGGCATGACGATGATCGTCGTCACCCACGAGATGGGCTTTGCCCGGAAGGCCGCCGACCGGGTCATCTTCATGGCCGACGGGCAGATCGTGGAGCAGGCCGCACCCGAAGAGTTCTTCACGAACCCGAAGAGCGAGCGGGCGAAGGACTTCCTCGGCAAGATCCTCGCCCACTGATCCGCCGCCGTCCCGGCGGAGCTGCAGGTTCACACATTGGGGGGCAACCCCTTGAGGCAAGGCCGGTCCGCACGGGCCGGCCGAAAGCAAGGAGACAACATGCGCAAGACCCGTTACGCCGCGGCCGCCATGGCTGCCGCAGCCGCCCTGACCCTTTCCGCCTGCGGCGGCGACTCCGGCAGCAATGCCGAGGGCTCCGAGGGCGCCGGAGGCGAGAGCATCCGGATCGGCATCAAGTTCGACCAGCCGGGCCTGGGCTTCGACGAGGGCGGCTCCAAGAGCGGCTTCGACGTCGACGTCGCCACCTACGTGGCCAATGAGCTGGGCTACAGCGACATCGAGTGGATCGAGACCCCCTCCGCACAGCGCGAGAACATGCTGGAGAACGACCAGGTCGACATGATCTTCGCGACCTACTCGATCACCGACTCCCGTAAGGAGAAGGTCGCCTTCGCCGGACCGTACTTCGTTGCCGGCCAGGACCTCCTGGTCCGCGCCGACAACGACGACATCAAGGGCCCCGAGGACCTGAACGGCAAGACCCTGTGCTCGGTCACCGGTTCGACCTCTGCCCAGAAGATCAAGGACACGTTGGCCTCGGAAGCCAACCTCGTGGAGCAGCCGTCCTACGCCGAGTGCGTGACCGCCATGCAGGGCGGTCAGATCGACGCCGTGACCACGGATGACATCATCCTCGCCGGCCTGGCATCCACCGCCGCGAACAAGGGCCAGTTCAAGGTCGTGGGCAACCCCTTCTCCGAGGAGAACTACGGCGTCGGTATCCAGAAAACCGACAGCATCGTGAAGTGCGAGGACATCAACGCCGCGATCGAGAAGATGATCGAGGAGGGCGCCTGGGAAGAGGCCATCAAGAAGAACACCGAGGGTGCCGACTACACCTTCAACGCCGAGATGAACCCGCCCACCATGGACGCCTGCGCGTAGGTTTCCGCTTCGCTCCACAAGCCGCCGGCATTTCGGCGGCAGTGCAGGGCAGGGCCGTGTGCCCTGCCCTGCACTCCGATTCACCCTATGGAAGAGGTGACATATGGAAGGTTTCCTCGAGCTGTTCGAGAACTACGACGTCGTCGGGGCCTTCTGGGTCAACATCCGCCTGACGTTCTGGGCCGCCCTGTGGTCCCTGCTGCTGGGCACCGTCCTGGCGCTGATGCGTATTTCGCCCATCGCGAGCCTGCAGTGGTTCGGCGCGGCCTACGTGAACATTTTCCGCAACACCCCGCTGACGATCATCATGGTCTTCGGCACGCTGGCGCTCTGGTCGCAGCTTCAGGTCAATCTCTCCAGCGACTTCGATGCGAACTTCTTCCGTCTTGCGGTTCTGTCGCTGTCCATCTACCACGCGGCCTTCGTCTGTGAGGCCATCCGCAGCGGCGTCAACACCGTGCCTCTGGGCCAGGCTGAGGCGGCCAGGTCGATCGGCTTGGGCTTCCTGCCGGCCGCCCGCCTGATCATCCTGCCGCAGGCGTTCCGCGGTGCCATCGCCCCGCTGGGCAACGTCCTGATTGCCTTGGCCAAGAACACCACGGTCGCGGCGACCGCGTCGGTGGCGGAGGCCTCCGGGCTGATGAAGACCATGATCGAGTTCCGGCCCGACCTGATGACGCAGATCTTCCTGACCTTCGCGATCGGTTTCGTGCTCATCGTGATTCCCATCGGCCTGCTCACCACGTGGGCCTCGAAGAAGCTGGCGGTGGCCCGATGAGCTCACGTGTCCTGTTCGATGCTCCGGGCCCGAAAGCCCGGCGGCGGATTATGGCCGGCAACATCCTCGGCGTCCTGCTCGTGCTTGCCGTCATTGGCCTGGCCGTCAACGGACTGGCCGACAAGGGGCAGTTCGATGCCGCGAAGTGGACGCCTTTCCTTGAATGGCATACCTGGCAGTACTTCATGCTGCCGGGCCTGCTGGACACGCTGAAGGCAGCCGCCCTGGCGATCGTCACGTCCATCGTGTTCGGGCTGCTCTTCGGTCTGGGCCGGCTGTCCACGTTCCGGCCCGTGGCCTGGATCTGCGGGCTCGTGGTCGAGTTCTTCCGCGCCGTTCCGGTGCTGCTGATGATGATCTTCTTCTATCAGTTCCTCTCCAAGTCCACCCCGCTGGACCCGGAGAACGTGCCGTTCACCGCCGTCGTGCTGGCGCTTACGCTCTACAACGGCTCGGTGATCGCCGAGCTCGTGCGTTCGGGCGTCTTCGGCCTGCCCAAGGGCCAGCGCGAGGCCGGCCTGGCCATCGGCATGACCCGCGGCCAGTCGCTGCGCAGCATTGAAGTGCCGCAGGCGCTGGTAGCCATGCTGCCGGCCCTGCTCAGCCAGTTCGTGGTGATCCTGAAGGACTCCGCGCTGGGCACCTTCATCGGCTATACCGATCTGCTGGCCTACGCCCGCCGCCTGGCCTCGGGTGAAGGCAACATCCTGCCCGCACTGCTGGTCACCGCGGCGATCTTCATCCTGCTCAACGCGCTGCTCACCTTCGCGGCCCAGCGGCTCTCCCGCCGCCTCGGCGCCCGCGCAGGCAAGGCCCTGGCCGCCGACGCCGCCGTGGATCCGGAAGGCGTTCCGGCTCCGGCACGGTAACCCGACCGGAATGGATGCACGAAGAGGGAGGACAGGCACAGCCTGTCCTCCCTCTTCGTGGTTTCCGGCGCTTCCGGTCTGGAGGCTGCCTAGCCCAGCCAGGTGCGCAGCGCTGCGTGGCAGGCCCGCACGGCGTCGGCGTGCACGTGCTCGTTGTCGGTGTGCGCCAGCAGCGCGTCGCCGGGCCCGAAGTTCACCGCCGGGATGCCCATTTCGCTGAAGCGGGCGACGTCGGTCCATCCGTACTTGGGCTTCGGCTCGGCGCCAACGGCAGCCACAAAGCTGGCGGCGGCCGGGTGCTGCAGTCCCGGCCGGGCGCCGGAGGCGGCGTCGGTGCGGACCAGGTCGAACCCCTCGAGCAGGTTGCGCACATAGGCTTCAGCGGCGGCGATGTCCTTATCCGGGGCGAACCGGTAGTTGATTTCCACGGTCGCCGAGTCCGGGATGACGTTGCCGGCGGTTCCGCCCATGATCTTCACCGCGTTCAGGGACTCGCGGTACTCCAGGCCGTCCACGGTGACGGTGGCCGGCTCGTGGTCGCGCAGCCGGACCAAAATCTCCGCTGCGGCGTGGATGGCGTTCTCCCCCATCCAGGCGCGGGCGGAGTGCGCCGCGCGGCCGGTCGTGGAGGCGTGGAAACGCATGGTGCCGTTGCAGCCGCCCTCGACGGTTCCGTTCGTCGGTTCGAGCAGGATCGCGAAGTCGGCCTCCAGCAGCTCGGGCCAGCGGCGGGCCAGCCGGCCCAGTCCGCTCAGGGAGGCCTGGACCTCCTCGTGGTCGTAGAAGACGTAGGTGACGTCGCGGCTGGGTGCGGCCAGCTCAGCGGCGAGCGCCAGCTGCACGGCGACGCCGCCCTTCATATCCACCGTGCCCCGCCCGTAGAGCACGTCGCCGTCCCACTGCGAGGGAACCGTGCCGCGCGAGCCGGGGACCGTGGGCAGCGGCACCGTGTCGAGGTGTCCGGCCAGCAGGACGCGTTCGGCCCGCCCCAGTTCCGTGCGGGCAATGATCGAGTCGCCGTCGCGCACCACGCTCAGGTGCGGCAGGGAGCGCAGCGCCGCCTCGACGGCGTCGGCCACGGCTTTTTCGTTGCCGGAAACGCTTTCAATGTCCACCAGCGCAGCGGTCAGCAGGGCCGGATCGGCGGTCAGGTCGAGGGCGGGAGGTAATGTGCGCACCGTCCCACAGTACCGCTCGGTAAAGTGGAGCCCATGACTTTTAGCACCTCTACCGCCTCCCCCTCCCGCACCGCGTCCGGGCTTGGCCTGGCCACCGTTGCGGCCGACGGCACCGTGCTCGACACCTGGTACCCGCGCCCGGCGCTCGGCGCCCTCGACGTCGACTCTGCCTTCCGCGACGAGCTGGAGGCCGCCGCCGCGTCCCTCGCAGACGGTATCCGCGGCGTCCACTGCACCGTGGTCGACACCGAGATCGACCTTGACGCCGCCCCGGCCGACACCTCCGACGCCTACCTGCGCCTGCACCTGCTCTCCGCCCGCCTCGTCCAGCCCAACACCGTGAACCTCGACGGCATCTTCGCCAAGCTGCCGAACATCGTGTGGACCAACTACGGTCCCTGCCTGCCGGAGAGCTTCGACGCCGTCCGCCTGCACCTGCGCTCCCGCGGCCCCGTGACCGTCTACGGCGTGGACAAGTTCCCCCGCATGGTCGATTACGTGCTGCCCACCGGTGTGCGGATTGCCGACGCCGACCGTGTCCGGCTCGGTGCCCACCTCGCCGAGGGCACCACGGTCATGCACGAGGGCTTCGTCAACTTCAACGCCGGCACCCTGGGCACCTCCATGGTCGAAGGCCGCATCTCCGCCGGCGTGGTCGTCGGTGACGGCAGCGACGTCGGCGGCGGCGCCTCCATCATGGGCACCCTCTCCGGCGGCGGCAAGGAAAAGATCCGCATCGGCGAGCGTGTGCTCCTGGGCGCCAACTCCGGCGTCGGGATCAGCATCGGCGACGACTGCGTGGTCGAGGCCGGACTCTATGTGACCGCCGGGACCCGGGTCACGGTTATGGACCCGGAGGGCGAGCCGCGCACCGTGAAGGCCGTGGAGCTCTCCGGCGTGCCGAACCTGCTCTTCCGCCGCGACTCCTCCACCGGCACGGTCCAGGCCCTGCCGCGCAACGGGCGCACCGTCGAGCTCAACGCCGACCTGCACGCCAACTAGGCACGGATCCGGTACCGGGCAATGGCCGGCGGGCAGGCAGCGGTGTTTCGGCGCCGCCGCCTGCTCGTCGGCGCCCTGGTGCTGGCGCTGGTCACGGCCGGCGTCTGGGCCCTGGCCTCGCTGGGCGAAGGCCGGGACCGCGCGGTCCCGGTACGCGAGCGGTGCACCGCCACCGTCGACGGCGCCGGCTGGTCCTTCTCCCCCGCGCAGACCGAATATGCGGCGCTGATCGCGGCCGTCTCAGTCCAGCGCGGCCTGCCCCCACGGGCGGCGTCGATCGCCATAGCCACCGCGATCCAGGAATCCTCGCTGCGGAACCTGGACTACGGGGACCAGGCGGGCCCCGATTCGCGCGGCCTGTTTCAGCAGCGTCCCTCCAGCGGCTGGGGCACCCCCGAGCAGGTGATGGACCCGTACTACGCCGCCAACGCCTTCTACAACGCGCTCGTGGAGGTTCCCGGTTACACGGAACTGCCGATCACGGTCGCCGCGCAGGAGGTCCAGCGCTCCGCCTATCCCGACGCGTATGCGGACCACGAGTCCGAGGGCAGGGCCTTCGCCTCCGCCCTGACCGGCCACTCCCCCGCGGCGTTGAGCTGCGTGCTCGGCCCGGCCGCCGCCGTCGGCAATCCCGATGCCGTCCTTGATGCGGCGACGGCGGCCTACGGTCCGGTGACCGCGGAAGTGTTCGGCTCCGTGCTGCTGGTGGAGGCCGAGGGAGCCTTCGGCTGGTCCGTTGCGCAGTGGGCGGTCGCCAACGCCGCGGCCCTGTCCATCGAGTCCGTGTCCTTTGACGGACAGCAGTGGCGGCGCGGCGCGGGCACCTGGGAACCGACGGACGCCTCCGCCTCGGAGGTGGCCATCGCCGTGGCGGGGGTCGCCGCCCCCGAGCCCGGGCAGTAGCCCCGGTCCCGGGGGTCCGGCGGCGGCAGCCGGGCCGGGGGCGGCGCTGACAGCGGCGACGACGGCGGCGGGTCGGTTACGCTGAAACCATGCGAATTCTAGTCACCGGCGGCGCCGGGTACATCGGCTCCCACACGACCCTGGCGCTCCTGGAGGCCGGGCACGACGTGACCGTCCTGGACAATCTGGCCAACTCCAGCGAGGAGTCTCTGCGGCGGGTCCAGGAGCTTTCCGGGCGGTCCCTGGTTTTCATCAAGGCCGACCTTCTGGATGAGCAGGCGCTCGAAGCCTCCTTTGCCCAGTCCCGGCCCGAGGCCGTCATCCACTTCGCCGGGCTCAAGGCCGTGGGCGAGTCGGTCGCCAAGCCGCTCTACTACTACACCAACAACGTGGTCGGCACGCTGAACCTGCTGCAGTGCATGGACCGCCACGATGTCCGCACCATCGTCTTCAGCTCCTCCGCCACCGTTTACGGCGCCTCGGAGCAGGTCCCGCTGACCGAGGACATGCCCATGGACGCGGTGAACCCGTACGGGCGCACCAAGGAGCAGATCGAGGACATCCTCTCCGACCTCGGCACCGCCGACGGCCGCTGGCGCGTGGCCCTGCTGCGCTACTTCAACCCGGTGGGCGCCCACGAGTCCGGCCGTATCGGCGAAGACCCCACGGGCGTGCCGAACAACCTGCTGCCGTTCGTCGCGCAGGTCGCCGTCGGACGCCGGGAGAAAGTCATGGTCTTCGGAAACGACTACTCCACCCCGGACGGCACCGGCGTGCGCGACTACATCCACGTGGTGGACCTCGCGGCCGGGCATCTGGCCGCCCTCGACTACGTCAGCGGCCAGGCCGGGGTGTACCGGTGGAACCTGGGCACCGGCAACGGCTCATCGGTGCTGGAGGTGCTGGCGGCGTTCTCCAAGGCCGCCGGGCAGGAGATCCCCTATGAGTTCACCGATCGCCGGCCGGGCGACGCCGCCGTCAGCTACGCCGACGCGACCGCCGCGCAGCGTGACCTGGGCTGGAGCGCCAAGCACAGCCTCGACGACATGTGCCGCGACCACTGGCGCTGGCAGGAACAGAACCCCCAGGGCTACGCGGGCGCCTAGCCGGCCGGCGTCGGCCCGGGTGCGTGCACCCGGCGCCGCGCGGCACGGCTGCCGCAGATACGGAAAGGACCCCCGGACACTGTCCGGGGGTCCTTTCCGTGTGGCGGGCCGGTGAACCGGCCGACGCCGGGCTCTTAGCCGAGCGGGTAGTCGCGGGCCGGGGCACCGATGTAGAGCTGGCGCGGACGGCCGATCTTCGTCTGCGGGTCCTTCATCATTTCGCGCCACTGGGCGATCCAGCCCGGCAGGCGGCCGATGGCGAAGAGGACCGTGAACATCTTCTCCGGGAAGCCCATGGCCTTGTAGATCAGGCCCGTGTAGAAGTCGACGTTCGGGTACAGCTTGCGCTCGATGAAGTAATCGTCGGCCAGGGCCTTCTCCTCCAGGCGCATGGCAATGTCCAGCAGTTCGTCGTTGCCGCCGAGCTTGGCCAGCACGTCGTGCGCGGTGGCCTTCACGATCTTGGCGCGCGGGTCGTAGTTCTTGTAGACCCGGTGGCCGAAGCCCATGAGGCGGACGCCGTCCTCCTTGTTCTTGACCTTCTCCATGTAGTCCTCGGGCTTGATGCCCTCGGCCTGGATCTGGCGCAGCATCTTCAGCACCGCTTCGTTCGCGCCGCCGTGGGCGGGGCCGAAGAGGGCGTTGATGCCGGCGGAGACGGAGGCGAACAGGTTCGCGTTGGCGCTGCCGACCAGGCGCACGGTCGAGGTCGAGCAGTTCTGCTCGTGGTCTGCGTGCAGGATCAGCAGCAGGTCCAGGGCCTTGACCAGCTCGGGGTCGATCTCATACGGCTCGGCCGGGAAGCCGAAGGACAGGCGCATGAAGTTCTCGACGAGGTTCAGCGAGTTGTCCGGGTAGAGCAGCGGCTGGCCGATGCTCTTCTTGTGCGCGTAGGCGGCGATGACGGGCAGCTTCGCCATCAGGCGGATGGTGGACAGCTCCACCTGCTCCTCATCGAACGGATCCAGTGCGTCCTGGTAGAACGTGGACAGGGCGCTGACCGCGGAGGAGAGCACCGGCATCGGATGCGCGTCGCGCGGGAACCCGCCGAAGAAGCCCTTCAGGTCCTCGTGCAGCAGGGTGTGGCGGCGGATCCGCTGGTCGAACGACTCCAGTTCCGCGGCGGTGGGCAGTTCCCCGTAGATCAGCAGGTAGGACACCTCGAGGAAGTTCGAGTGCTTGGCCAGCTGCTCGATCGGGTAGCCGCGGTAGCGCAGGATTCCCTCGTCGCCGTCAATGTAGGTGATCGCCGACGACGTCGCGGCCGTGTTCATGAAGCCGGGGTCGTAGGTGACGGTGCCGGTCTGCTTCAGCAGCTTGGAAACGTCCAGGCCGTCATTGCCCTCGGCGGCGGCGATCCGGGGAAGCTCGAGTCCGTCCTCCGGGCCCTCCCCATAGAGAAGCCGCGCGCTTGCTCGCTCAGTCAATTATGTCTCCTTCTGGAGTGTACGGACCCCTGCCGCTGTTCCCGCTCGGGCGGGCGGCAGACCGGTTTCCGCTCCAACTGTTTCGATAAAACGCTACCTGCTTAGTAGCGCAGGCCACTAATCAGCGGCCGGGTTGTTGTCCAAGCGCAACATGGCGTTCAGCTGCCTGATGCGTTGGTGAGCCGGCGGGCTGCGGCGGCCACGCCGTCGTCGTCCGCGGTGAGGGCGATGCGGACGTAACCTGCCCCTGCCTCTCCGTAGAAGACGCCGGGCCCGGCGACGATGCCCAGCTCGGCGAGCCGCTTGATGGTGGTCCAGGTGTCCTCACCGGCGGTGGTCCACAGGTACAGGCCGGCCTCGGAGTCGGAGATCCGCAGGCCGAAAGCCTCCAGCGCGGGCACCAGGATCTCTCGGCGTGCCCGGTACAGGTCCTTCTGCGTCTGCACGTGCGCGTCGTCGTCGAGCGCGGCCTGCATGGCAGCCTGCACGGGGGCCGGGACAATCATTCCGGCGTGCTTGCGGCTGTTCACCAGGGAGGCGATCAGCGCGCCGTCGCCGGCGGTGAAGGCGGCCCGGTAGCCGGCGAGGTTGGACTGCTTGCTGAGCGAGTACACCGACAACAGCAGGGACAGGTCCCCGCCGCTGACCGCGGGTTCCAGCACGCCGGGGACACGCGGCCCGCCGCGGGACTCGTCCCACTCGCCCCAGCCGAGTTCGGCATAGCACTCATCGGAGGCGACGACGGCGCCCTGGGCGCGCGCCGAGTCCACCAGGGCGCGCAGCGATTCGGCGCTGCGGACCGCTCCGGTGGGGTTGGCGGGCGAGTTCACCCAGACCAGGCGCACGCGGGCGCGGACTGCGGGGTCCAGGTCGTCGAGGCTGTCGGCCGCGACGGCCTCGGCGCCGGCGAGCCGGGCGCCGATGTCATAGGTGGGGTAGGCGACGACCGGGCGGACGACGACGTCGCCCGGGCCCAGTCCCAGCAGCAGCGGCAGCCAGGCGACCAGCTCCTTGGACCCGACAGTGGGCAGGATGTCCGCAGGGTCCAGGCCGGGGGTGCCGCGGCGCCGGGCATACCAGCCGGCGATCGCTTCCCGGAGGGCGGCGGTGCCGTGCGTCGTCGGGTAGCCGGGAGCGTCGGCGGCTGCAGTGAGCGCCGCCCGGATGGGCTCCGGCGTCGGGTCCACCGGGGTGCCGATGGACAGGTTGACCGCCCCGTCGGGGTGCTCCGCGGCCCGGCGGGCGTACGGCGCCATGGCCTCCCAGGGGTACTCGGGCAGGTCCAGGCCGAAGCCCGGGGCCTCAGAGGCGCTCATCCGTCCTGGTTCTGCGGCGGCAGGACGGCGATGATCGGGTGGTCCTTGTGCGTGTTGCCGACCTTGGCCGCTCCACCGGGCGAACCCAGGTCATCGAAGAACTCGACGTTGGCCTTGTAGTAGTCGGCCCACTCCTCGGGCACGTCGTCCTCGTAGTAGATGGCTTCGACGGGGCAGACCGGTTCACAGGCGCCGCAGTCGACGCACTCGTCGGGGTGGATGTAGAGGGAGCGTTCACCCTCGTAGATGCAGTCGACCGGGCATTCCTCGATACATGCCTTGTCTTTGACATCCACGCATGGCTGCGCAATTACGTACGTCACTGCCCTTGCCTTCCTGATCTGCGATCGCCCGGACGGGGCGCCCATCTCCCACGTTAGTGGTCAGGACCCATTATCTCCCAGCCCGGACCCGCGGGCGTACCATGGTCCGGTGCCTGAGACTCAAGATGATTGGCCTGCCGAAGGCGAGGGTGGGGCGGTCCGCGGCGTTGGGGCGGACGGCGACGGGGCGAACGACGTGCCTGGTTCTGACAGCTTCCGGCCCATGGGAGGAAGCGTCGCCCGGGAGCTGCTGTTGTCTCTTCCTGCCGGCTCCCGGGTCGTCGTCAGGTACCGCATCGAAGGCGGGTTCACGGATGCCGTGGGCCAGTTGACCCATGCAGATGGCGACAGCACCACCATCGCCACCCGCCGTGGTGAGGTGGTCATTCCGATGGCAGCGGTTGCGGCGGCCCGGAGAGTTCCTCCGCCACTTCCCCGCCGTCGTCCCCGCTCGGCCGGATAGGCCCCGCCCTTCCGTCTCGGATCGGGACTGTGGAGAGCCTGATGAGCACCTGCCGGTGACTTACCTGGAACGCGCAGTCGGCTACCTACCGAGCGCTTTCCACTGCCCTTGTGACCCTCATTTTGGGAACATAGATTCGAACACATGTTCGAGGGAAACAGTATGCGGGCGGCCTCATCGGCCAGTATCAGCGCCGGTACCGGGGCCGGTACCGAAAGCCCCTTGAGCCCTGCCCCTGCTGGCTCCGGTAGGGGTGCAGGTGGCGGTTCCATCACGGGTGCTGGTACCGGCTCCGGGGCCGGGGTTGGGGGCGGGGGCGACTCCTCGTGGCTGCCGTCCCAGGGTGTGGGCCGGGGCGACTCGGTCGGTCCGGGTGTTGGGGTGCCGTCGAAGGTTGCGGAGTTGGTGGGGGCGGCCGGAACCGCGGTGGCGGAGCTGATCGAGGTGCTGGGCCGGGTCTCGGTTCCTGACGTGGTGCTGGTGGATGTGCTGCGCGGACTGGAGGACTTGAAGGCCTCCGCCGCCGCCGGACAGGCGCTGGCAACGGTTCGGCTGGATATCTCGCAGCGGCGGGCGCAGGAAGCAGCAGGGGTCCCGCGCGGTCAGCTGGGCCGGGGCGTGGGAGCGCAGGTCGCGCTGGCACGCCGGGACTGCCCCGCCCGCGGCGGACGGCACCTCGGATTGGCCAAAGCCCTGGTCAAGGAGCTGCCCTGCACGCTCGCCGGGCTGGCTGCGGGGCGGATCAGTGAGTGGCGGGCCACGCTGATCGCCCGCGAGACCGCCTGCCTCGATCCCGCTGACCGGGCCGAGGTGGACCGCCTGGTCGCCGGGAACCTGGACGAGATCGAACGCCTCGGAGACCGGCAGCTCATCGGGCAGCTGCGCCGCCACACCTACCGGCTGGACCCGCGATCGGTGGTGAACCGGTCACGCAAAGCCGAGGCCGAACGCTACGTCTCCCTGCGCCCGGCACCGGACACCATGTGCTGGCTCACCGCCCTGCTGCCCGTCGCCCAAGGCGTCGCCGTCTACGCCGCTCTCTCCCGGGCCGCCGACACCGCCCGCACAACAGGCGCCGCCGGTACCGGTGCGGGCGGCTCGGCGGGTGCCGGCGGACAGCCTCGCAGCCGGGGCCAGGTCATGGCGGACACGCTCATCGAACGCATCACCGGCCGCGACCCGGCTCAACCGCCCCGGCTGGAAGTGCAGCTGGTCATCACCGACCGCACCCTGCTCCACGGAAACAACGAACCGGCCCTGCTGCACGGATACGACACCGTACCCGCCCCCTGGGCCCGAGACCTCATCAACCGCGCCCTCACCGGCGCAGGGACGGATACCGGTGCCTGCGCCGGAACAGGCGCCGGTACAGGCATGGGGACAGGCCTCGGTGCAGGCGCAGGTTCGGGGCAGGCGGCGCCGGGGCAGCGGCCCCCGGACCTGACCCTGCGTCGGCTCTACACCGCCCCCGGGACCGGGGAACTGATCGCCATGGACTCCCGCGCCCGCGCCTTTCCACCCGGTCTTGCCCGCTTCATCACCACCCGCGATCAGCACTGCCGCACCCCCTGGTGCGGGGCACCCATCCGCCACATCGACCACGCGACACCCCACGCACGAGGCGGCAGCACTGCAGCGTTCAACGGCCAGGGCCTCTGCGAAAACTGCAACTACGCCAAACAGGCACCCGGCTGGACCACCACAACCACCGTCACGACCACCACCACAACCCCCACCCACCGAACCCCGCCCCGCGCGGAACCACCCGATCAGGCGGCACCCATCGGACAGTCGGCATCCGAACCCACCGCCCCACCCGGCCCTTCGACGCCCAGCCCCCACGAAACGCTCATCACGACCCCGACCGGACACACCTACACCTCCACACCGCCCGCACTGCCCGGCTAGAGGTGTCGGAACACCATAACCAGCGGCTGTACAAGCTGAATCGGGTGCGCCCGATGCCCCTTAAACAGCTGAACCGCCGGGTCCCGAAGGACTCGACGGTTCAGCTGGCCGGTCACTGACAAGTGGCGGCAGCGGCGTCACACCGGTCGGAGTTGCCTCACACCGGTCGGCGTTTAGGGAGTCGGATGCTCCTGGGCCGGATGACCGCCCGCCGGTGGCCACTGGACCGCATGGCCCGCCGCGGCGGTGTTGCGGGCGTCAGCCCGGCGCTGGCGGCCCAGGACCATCACGCTGATCACCACGGCAGCCAGCGTCGCCGCTGCCTGGCCGAAGAGCCAGATCTGCCCGGCCACCGTAATCGGAAGCGTCTGGTCGGAAGAAGTGCCGGTGACGATCAGCGGACCGCCGAGAATGTCCATGGAGAACGCGCCCAGGACAAGGTACGTCACCGCACCGGTCACAGCGCTCATCACGGGCCGCCGGTAGAGCACCCCGGCAAACACCGCAGCGGCACCGCTCAGCACCAGGGCGGCGAACGCACCGAGCGGCAGCCCGGACATCCCGTCCTCCTGGTAGAGGATCCTGCCGTGCAGCGCAGTCCCGATCACCGCAGCCACCAGCCCCAACAGCACGGAGACCGGGAGGGCCCGCCGCAGCGTGCCCTCCCGGCTGTTCTGCTCCATGGCCGTTGTTATGCCTTCGCCCGGGCCCGAGCAGCCTTCAGGCGCTCGTTGGCGTCAAGCACAACCTTGCGGATGCGGATGGCCTCCGGAGTGACCTCGACGCACTCGTCCTCGCGGGCAAACTCGAGGGACTCCTCAAGCGTGAGCTTGCGCGGCGGGGTGAGGTTCTCGAAGCTGTCCGAGGAAGCCGCACGCATGTTGGTGAGCTTCTTTTCCTTGGTGATGTTCACGTCCATATCGTCGGCGCGCGAGTTCTCGCCCACGATCATGCCCTCGTAAACCTCGGAGGTCGGCTCCACGAAGAAGGAACCGCGCTCCTGCAGGTTGATCATGGCGAAGGGGGTGACGACGCCGGCGCGGTCCGCGACCATCGAGCCGTTGGTGCGGTACTCGATCGGGCCGGCCCACGGCTCGTAGCCGCCGGCGTAGGAGGACGCGATGCCGGAACCGCGGGTTTCCGTCAGGAACCGGGTCCGGAAGCCGATGAGGCCACGCGCCGGAACGGTGAACTCCATGCGCACCCAGCCGGTGCCGTGGTTGGACATGTTGGTCATCCGGCCCTTGCGGGCCGCCATCAGCTGGGTGACCGCGCCGAGGTATTCCTCGGGTACGTCGATGGTCATCTGCTCGATCGGCTCGTGCAGCTTGCCGTCGATGGTCTTGGTGACCACCTGCGGCTTGCCGACGGTCAGCTCGAAGCCTTCGCGGCGCATCTGCTCGACGAGGATGGCCAGCGCCAGCTCGCCGCGGCCCTGCACCTCCCACGCATCGGGACGCTCGGTAGGCAGCACGCGCAGGGACACGTTGCCGATCAGTTCCTTGTCCAGGCGGTCCTTGACCTGCCGGGCAGTGACCTTGGCGCCCTTGACCTTGCCGGCCAGCGGCGAGGTGTTGATGCCGATGGTCATGGAGATCGCGGGATCGTCCACGGTAATCAGCGGCAGCGGCCGCGGATCATCGATGTCGGTCAGGGTCTCACCGATGGTGATGTCCTCGATGCCGGCGACGGCGACGATCTCGCCCGGTCCGGCGGACTCGGCCGGCACGCGCTCAAGGGCCTTGGTGGCCAGCAGCTCGGTGATCTTGACCGTCTTCATGGTCCCGTCGTGGCGGGCCCAGGCGACCTGCTGGCCCTTGCGCAGCGTGCCGTTGAAGATACGCAGCAGGGCCAGGCGGCCCAGGAACGGCGAGGCATCAAGGTTGGTCACGTGCGCCTGCAGAACCCCGTTCGGGTCGTAGGTCGGCGCCGGGATGTGCTCGATGATGGTCTGGAACAGCGGCTCCAGGTTGTCGTTGGCCGGCGCGGAGCCGTCGGCCGGCTGCTCCAGCGAGGCTGCACCGACACGGGCGGCGGCGTAGACGACCGGCACGTTGAGGACCGAATCCAGGTCCAGGTCCGGCACCTCGTCGGCCAGGTCGCTGGCCAGGCCCAGCAGCAGGTCCATGGCTTCGCCGACGACTTCGTCAATGCGGGCGTCGGGGCGGTCGGTCTTGTTGACCAGCAGCACCACGGGCAGCTTGGCCGCCAGCGCCTTGCGCAGCACGAAGCGGGTCTGCGGCAGCGGACCCTCGGAGGCGTCCACGAGCAGGACGACGCCGTCGACCATCGACAGGCCGCGCTCGACCTCACCGCCGAAGTCGGCGTGGCCGGGGGTGTCGATGACGTTGATGGTGATGGTCTCGCCGTTGGAGGCGGGGCCGTTGTAGAACACCGTGGTGTTCTTGGCGAGGATCGTAATCCCCTTTTCGCGTTCGAGGTCCCCGGAGTCCATCACGCGTTCTTCGACCTCGCCGTGGGCGGCGAACGAGTTGGTCTGTTTCAGCATCGCGTCGACGAGCGTCGTCTTGCCGTGGTCGACGTGGGCCACGATCGCGACGTTGCGAAGATCGCTTCGCACCGCGCTGTTAACAGCCGTGTTGGTTTCTGACATGCGTGAGGACTCAATTCCTAGAGGTTCATTCGAAAGGCGCCGGGCGGCCCGGCCATATGCCGTGACCGCTGCCAGCTGCGGCGCCTGCGCCATGGTGCCCTGCGCGGCGGCCGGCACAGCTGCCCGCCGGTACCCGCCGTCAGCAGGCACCCTGCCATTGTAGTACCCAGCGTCCAGCGCACCTAACGGAGCCACCCGACGGCGGATATGCCGAGGGCGCGGAGGCTACCGTACTCGGTCTCCTCCGCGCCCGCAACGACGCCCGTCAGCGTCCGGCTTTTACTTCCAGCGGCTAGGCCACCTCGGGCGGCAGCATCAGGCCGGCGCCGGGAATGGCGGCCAGCAGCGCCTTGGTGTACCCCTGCTGCGGGGCGTCGAACACGTCGTCCGTCGTGCCGGTCTCGACCACGCGGCCCTTCTGCATCACGCAGACGTTGTCCGCGATCTGCCGCACCACGGCCAGGTCGTGGGTGATGAACAGGTAGCTCAGGCCCAGCTCGGCCTGCAGCTCGGCGAGCAGGTTCAGGATCTGGGCCTGCACCAGCACGTCGAGGGCGGAGACCGCCTCGTCACAGATCACGACCTCCGGATCCAGGGCCAGGGCGCGCGCAATCGCCACGCGCTGGCGCTGGCCGCCGGACAGCTCGTTCGGGAACCGGCGCATGGCCGACGACGGCAGCGCCACCTGGTCGAGCAGCTCCCGGACCTTCTTCTCCCGGCTCTTGGCGTCGCCGATGCCGTGGACGCGCAGCGGCTCCTCGATGGTGCGGAAGATGTTGTACATCGGATCCAGCGAGCCGTACGGGTCCTGGAAGATCGGCTGGACCCGGCGGCGGAACTCGAACAGCCGCTTCTTGTCCAGCGTCGTCATGTCCGTGCCGTTGAACAGGATGCTGCCCGAGGTGGGCGTTTCCAGGTTCAAGACCATCCGGGCCACCGTGGACTTGCCGGAACCGGACTCGCCGACCACCGCCGTCGTCGTCCCGCGCTTGATGCTGAAGGAAACGTCGTCGACGGCGGTGAAGTCCACCGACCGGCCCAGGCCCTTGCGGAGCTTGAAGACCTTGGTCAGGTTCCGCACCTCGATGACATCGTCGGCCTTCGCCGCATCCACCTCGGAGGTGAGCAGTTCCTCGGACTCGATGCCCATCGCCTTGGCCGTGTCGATCCGCTTGGACGCCAGCGACGGCGCGGATTCGACCAGCTTGCGGGTGTAGGGATGCTGGGGGTTGGTGAGGATCTCCAGCGCCGGGCCGGACTCCACCACCTGGCCCTTGTACATCACCACCACCTTCTGGGCGCGCTCGGCGGCCAGGCCCAGGTCGTGGGTGATCAGCAGCACGGCGGTGCCCAGCTCGGTGGTCAGCGTCTCCAGGTGGTCCAGGATCTGCCGCTGCACGGTCACGTCCAGCGCCGACGTCGGCTCATCGGCGATGAGCAGGCGCGGGCGGCAGGACAGGCCGATGGCGATCAGGGCGCGCTGGCGCATGCCGCCGGAGAACTCGTGCGGGTACTGGCGGGCACGGGACTCGGCGTCGGGCAGCCCGGCCTGGGACAGGACCTTGGCCACGTCGGCGGGGGCGTGCGGCAGCCCGTTGGCGCGCAGCGTCTCCTTGACCTGGAAACCGATCTTCCAGACCGGGTTCAGGTTGGACATCGGGTCCTGCGGCACCATGCCGATCGAGCTGCCGCGCAGCTCGACGATCCGCTTGGCGCTGGCGTTGGTGATGTCCTCGCCGTCGAACAGGATCTGCCCGCCGCTGACCTTGCCGTTGGCGGGCAGCAGGCCGATTGCCGCGAGGGCGGTCGTGGACTTGCCCGAGCCGGACTCCCCCACGATCGCCACGGTCTCGCCCGGCATGACGGACAGGTGGGCATTCTTGACGGCTTTGACGTCGCCGCCGGAGGTGGCGAAGGTGATCGCCAGGTCCCGGATTTCCAGCAGCGGAGCGGCTGCCTGCTTTGCTTCGGTCATCGTTTCCGCGCTTTCGGATCGAGGGCGTCACGGACGGCGTCGCCGAGCATGATGAAGCTCAGCACGGTCAGGGACAGGGCCGCGGCCGGCCACAGCAGTGCCGCCGGGTTGACCCGGAGGTAGGGCTGGGCGGAGGAGATGTCATTGCCCCAGGACATGACGCTCGGCGGCAGGCCGATGCCCAGGAACGACAGGGTGGCCTCGGCCACGATGAAGGTACCCAGCGAGATCGTGGCGATGACGATCACCGGCGCCATGGCGTTCGGGATCACGTGCTTGAGCAGGGCCTTGAAGCGCGAGACGCCGAGTGCCTGGGAAGCCACCACGAAGTCGGCGTTGCGCACCGAGATGACGGCGCCGCGGGTGATGCGGGCGATCTGCGGCCAGCCGAAGATCACCAGGGTGACCACGACCGTCCACACGTTGCGGTTCTCCCGGAAGGCCGGCAGCTGCATGATGATGATCGCGCCGAGGATCAGCGGCAGGGCGAAGAAGATGTCGCCCAGGCGGGCGATGACGGCGTCCAGCCAGCCGCCGTAGTAGCCGGCGAGGGCGCCGAGGATGCCGCCGAGGATGACCACGCAGATGGTGGTCAGCAGCCCGACGGTGACCGAGGCACGGGCGCCGTAGATGATGCGGGCGTACACATCGCAGCCCTGGTTGGTGAAGCCGAGCGGATGCCCGGAGACTGCGCCGCCGTTGGAGTTGGCGAGCAGGCACTGCTCGGAGGACGGGTCGATGGACGAGAACAGGTTGGGGAACGCCGCTACGGCAATCACCAGCAGGATCAGGACCGCGGAGATGATGAACAGCGGCTGCCGGCGCAGGTTCCGCCAGGCCTCGGCCCACAGGCTCAGGGGCTGGGAGTCCTCCTTGACGCTGTCAGTGGCCGAGACGGGAGTCTCGTCCAGCGGCGCCACGAAGTGTTCGATGTCGGAGGGGGCGGTGTCTTTATGCATAACGGATCCTCGGATCAAGCCAGGCGTACAGGAGGTCCACGAGCAGGTTCGCGATCACGTAGACCAGGACCAGCACGCTCACGATGGCAACGATGGTCGGTCCCTCACCGCGGACGACGGCCTGGTACAGCTTCTGGCCGACGCCGGGGACATTGAAGATGCCTTCGGTGACGATCGCGCCGCCCATCAGGGCGCCGAGGTCGGCGCCGAGGAAGGTGACCACCGGAATCAGGGAGTTGCGGAGGATGTGGACGGTGACCACGCGCGGGCGGGACAGGCCCTTCGCGGTGGCCGTGCGGACATAGTCCGCGTTCATGTTCTCGATCACGGAGGTGCGCGTCAGGCGCAGCACATAGGCGAACGAGGCCAGGCCGAGCACGGAGGCCGGAAGTATCAGGTTGCCCCAGCTCGCGTCTCCGCCGACGGTTGGTGAGGTCCAGGCCAATTGAACGCCGAAGACGAACTGCAGCAGGAAGCCCAGGACGAAGACCGGGATTGCGATCACGATCAGCGAGGCGACCAGGACGGTGGCGTCGAACCACTTGCCCTTGCGCAGGCCGGCGATCAGGCCGAAGACGATGCCGAAGACGGCTTCGAACAGCAGGGCCAGCACGGCCAGGCGGACGGTGACGGGGAAGATCTGGGCGAGCACATCCGCCAGGGGACGGCCGGAGAAGTCGGTGCCGAGGTCGAAGGTGACCAGGTTCTTCAGGAACAGCAGGTACTGCACGATGAACGGCTGGTCCAGGTTGTACTGGGCCCGCAGCTGGGCGGCGACCGCTTCGTTGACAGGCTTGTCACCGAACAGCGCCGCGATGGGGTCTCCGGGGAGGGAGAACACCAGGAAGTAGACGAGGAAGGTCGCCCCAAAGAAGACCGGAATCATCTGCAGGAAGCGACGGAGGACATAGCGCGCCATTAGGGGTGGCCTCCTGGCTGCTTGGGGGGGTGCGTTGTTGGCATTTGCAAACCTGTATTTCTTGGGTCAAACCCTGATGCAGGCCGGGGCCCGGCCGCCTGGCCGGGCCCCGGTCGCGTCGAAATGGAAACTGGTTACTTGGTGACGTTGTAGTAGATCGGCACGCCGTTCCAGCCGGTCTCCACGTTGTCCACGGCGCTGCTCCAGCCGGACTGCGCCACCTGGTACCACAGCGGCACCACGGGCAGGTCCTGCAGCAGGATTTCCTGCGCCTGGTTCATGACCTTGGCGCCCTCTTCGGGGGTGCCGGCGGCCAGGCCGTCCTTGAGCAGCTGGTCGAACTCGGGGTTCTCGTAGACTGCGTCGTTCGAGCCGGCGCCGGTGCCGTAGATCGGGCCGAGGAAGTTGTACAGCGACGGGTAGTCCGCCTGCCAGCCGGTGCGGATGGCGCCGGTCAGGGTCTTGGCGGTGGCGTCGGCGCGCAGCTCCTTGAAGGTGGCGTACGGCTTGCCTTCGGCGTTGATGCCCAGGGTGTTCTTCAGGCTGTTGGCGACGGCGTCGACCCACTCCTTGTGGTTCGCGTCGGCGTTGTAGCCGATGGTCAGGGCCTGGTCAGCGGGCCACGGGGAGATGGCCTCGGCCTGCTCCCACAGCTCCTTCGCCTTTTCCGGGTTGTACTCGAGGACCTCGTTGCCGGGGATCTCCTCGCTGAAGCCGTCGATCACCGGAGCGGTGAAGTCAACGGCCGGCTCGCGCGAGCCCTGGAAGATCACATCGGTGATCTCGTCCCGGTTGATCGCCATGGAGATGGCCTGGCGGCGCAGCTGTCCGGCTTCGCCGGAGAACTCCTCCATGTAGGTCGGCAGGGTCAGGGTCTGGTTGCCCGCGTACGCCTTCTCGGAGTAGCGGCCCTCGCCCAGGTCGGTCTTGAACGTCTGGAGCGCGCTGTTGGGCATGGTGTCCAGGATGTCCAGGTTGTCCGCCAGCAGATCCGCGTAGGCGGAATCGAAGGAGGAGTAGAACTTGAAGGTCACGCCGTCGTTCTGCGGCTCGCGGGTGCCCTCGTAGTCGGGGTTGGCGACCAGGTCGATCTGGACCTCGTGCTGCCAGGCGTCTTCCTCGGCGAGCATGTACGGGCCGTTGCCGACCGGGCTTTCACCGAAGGCAGCCGGATCCTCCAGCGCCTCGGAGGGCAGCGGGAAGTAGGCGGTGTAGCCCAGGCGCAGCGGGAAGTCGGACTCCGGCTGGTTCAGGGTGACCTTGAAGGTGGTCTCATCGACAACCTCCAGGCCGCTCATGGTCTCGACGGTGGCGCCCTCCGCGCTGACCTCCTCGTAGCCCTGGATCGGCTCGAAGAAGTAGGAGTTCAGCTGAGCGTTCTTGGCGGCTGCGCCGAAGTTCCAGGCGTTCACGAAGGACTCGGCGGTAACCGCCTCGCCGTTGGTGAAGGTCTGGCCTTCCTTGATCTTGATCGTGTAGGTCTGCGAGTCTTCGGTCTCGATGGACTCGGCCAGTTCGTTGACCGTGGCGCCGTTGGCGTCATAGCTCACGAGGCCCTCGAAGAGCAGGTCCATGATGCGGCCGCCGCCAACCTCGTTGGTGTTGGCGGGCAGCAGGGGGTTCTGCGGCTCGGTGCCGTTGGCGGTGATGATGGCGCCGCCCCCGGCGGTGTTCTCCGCGCCGGATTCAGCGTCGCCGCCGCCGCCGCAGGCGCTCAGGGCCAGAGCGGTCACTGCCGCGACGCTGAGCAGTTTGGAAGTGCGTGTGAAGCGCATTCCGCCTCCTAGATTCTGTAGGTGCCGGCGTCTGAAAACCGGCCAATTCGGCTGCCCTTCTGGGGTGAGCCGACTCACAAGCACACAAGCATAAGCCTCGGGACTGACCCGTGCGACCCGGGGAGGTGCATGTTTTGGCATGGGCTCTTCCCGGGAACCCGCCCAACCCGTAGACTATGCGCCCCCTTGCTAGGAATTATAGCCACCGGGGCATGCTCATAACGATTCGGCCTACTCCATCGACAAAGCGCCAAGTGACGCCCTGTTACGGCACTCTTGACGAACGCATCGGGCTCTGGACGGGGTTCCCCAGGAGCCCGAAATGAGATCAGGACGACACGTTCCAATTCCAGAGGTTCCACCACGGCCCCAGCTCATTCGGCATGTACTCCACGTTCCGCACGGTGTCGGCGAAGGCGTCGACGCCCGGCATCTGGAACAGCGGGAGCCCGTAGCGTGCCTCCCAGATCAGCGCATCGATCTCGATCTGCAGCGCTTCCTGCTCCTCGGCGTCGCCGGTCAGCCGCAGCTCGTCCATCAGCCCGTCGGCGGCGGCGCTGGAGAAACCGTTGTAGTTCGACGGCGAGCCGCTGCCGAAGACCTGCGCGACCGCGGCGGTGCCGACGCCGGTGGAGGTCCAGCCGAAGAGCGCGGCGTCGTAGTCCCCCTCCTCCAGGGCCTGGGCCCACCGGTCCCCCGGCAGCCCGCCGTCGACCACCTGGAAGCCGGCCTCCGCCGCGGAGCCGGCGATGAGCCGGAAGGCCTCGGCCCGGTTCGGGTTGTCGGCGTTGTACAGGATGCGCACCTCGGGGGTGTCACCGTCGAGCAGCCCGCGGGCCCGGTCCAGATCCGGTTCAGCGAATTCGTCGGAGCCGTTCTCAGCGGCGGCGGCCTCGTAGCCGGGCTGGTCGGGCAGGAACACCTGTGAGTCCAGGGGGCGGGCGGCGGGGTCGAGCCCGCCCAGCACGGCCTCGACGATCGCGGTGCGCGGCACGGTCAGCAGGAACGCCTCCCGCACGCTGCGGTCCGCGAACACGCCGTTGAACTTCAGGTCCAGGTGGTCGTAGCTGAGCTGGTATCCCTGCTGCACGGTCACGTTGTCCAGAGCCTGCAGGGCGCTCACCGTTCCGCTGTCCGGCAGCGGGGAGACGATGTCCACCTCGCCGCTGCGCAGCGCCTCCACCTGGGCGGCCGGATCCGCAATGAAGTGGACGGTGATTTCGTCCAGTGCCGGTTCCGGGCCCCAGTCGTAGTCGTCGTTGCGCACCAGGGTGAGCGTGCCGTCGTCGGCCATGGACTGCACGATGAACGGGCCGTTGGAGAGGTACAGCGAGGGATCCGCGGGCAGCGTGTCGGCGCTGAAGCCGGTATTCCAGAAATCGGCGACGGCGCGCAGCTCCTCGTCCTCCCCGCTCCCCCGCGGCGTTTCGCGGATCAGCCGGGTCAGGGCCTCGTCGTCGGCGAGCCCGGCTTCGCGCGCGACGATGTGCGCCGGCATGCCGATGCCGCCCCAGTCGGTGAGCGAACCGAACGCGGTCTCCCAGTCGGCGTAGGGCTCGGACCAGGTCAGGGTGATGCTGCGGTTGTCGTCGCTGATTTCCGGCAGGTCCGTGGCGGCCAGGGCCTCGGTGGATCCGGCGAAGTCGAAGTACCGGGTGCCGCCGTCGTCGAACCAGCCGGAGAAGGCCGCCCAGGCGAGCATCATGTCGTCGGCGTCGACGGGTTCGCCGTCAGACCACTGCACGCCCTCGTTGACGGTGTACTTGACGGTCAGCGGGTCGTCGGAGGTCTTTTCGTACCGCCCGAAGTCCTCCAGCTTCACGATGTCCAGGTTGTTGTCCACATAGTTGAAGCCGGAGTGCGTGGCGTAGGCGATCCGGGCGTTGGCCACGTTGTTGCCGGACACTGACTGCGGGTTAAAGGAGGTGAAGTCGTTGGCCTCGGCGACGGCGACGGAACCTCCGAGGGTGGGCGACGGCTCGGGCGCGGGGCCGGCGTCGGGCTCCGGATCGCTGCATCCGGCCAGCAGCAGGACAGCTGCCGTGCCTGCGGCGGCGAGCGTGGTGGACAAACGGGCCCGGATCATCGGTCTCCTTGCGTTGGACTTCCAGCATTAGACAACGGGTCGGCGCCGAGTGGAAAGCTGCGGCTCCTCCCCGCCAAGGCCCCGGGTGCGTGCCGTCGCGCAGTGCCATCCGGCGCGCCGTCTCGGTGAAGGGCACGTCCAGGAAGACCGAGAAGTTCCAGCGGCCGTGCAGGCCGTCGCGGTGCAGGAACATCCCCTCCACCAGGACGACGGCGTCCTGCGGTGCCTGTCGCCGCAGCGGCGAGCGCCGGGGCCAGCGCTGCGGAGAAGGTGGTCTTGCCGCTGCCGTCGACGCCGTCAACGGCCACCAGCGCCCTGCGCCCTCGGGGCAGGTGGGCGGCAAGGCGAAAGGCGAGCGTCTTGATGACCGGGTTCAGGGGCAGGCCTCCTATCCTGTCTGGCATGGGACTTTTTCGGCGGGACGATCGGCGCCGCGCTGCGGCTCCAGGGCTCCCGGGCGGCTCACCTGCCGTTCGGGCCGGCAGCGGCGACGGGGTGGACAGCGCGGCCGCGCTGCGGGAGGCCGGGGAGGCCTTCCACGCGGCCGAGCACGGGATGTGGGAAGCCTATCTGCAGCACCGGGAAGCCGCAGCGGCGGCACGGTCCCTGATCCGGGAGGTACGGGCGGCGGCGCCGGAGCTGCCCGAGGACGTGCGCGCCGTCGTGCTGCGCCAGGCGGAGGAGCTCGAGACGCAGATATCGCGGACCTTCGATGAACTGGTGGCCGAGCGGGAGATGAAGCTGATGGAGGCCGGGCGCCGCGGCCCAGGGTGGACGGTCGAGTTCTCTCCGCGGCGCTTCGGAGACCGGTACGTCCGGGACAACGGGCAGGACGACAGCTAGGCCCCGGCCGGCCTCGGCCCCCTGCGGAACCCGCCCTCCCGGGCCGCCCGTCGATAGAATGGACGCGCAACCGGCCCCTGCCAGAAAACGAGGCTCCGTGAAGATCACCATTGTCGGCGGCTCCCAGGGCACCGGCGCGCAGCTGGCCTCGCTGGCGGTGGCCGCCGGGCATGAAGTCACCGTCCTGTCCCGCAGCGGACGCGCTCCGGAAGGCGTTCAGGCAGTCGTCGGTGACGCAACCGACCCCGCCGCGGCGTCGCGCGCCGTCGCCGGAGCCGACGCCGTCGTCGTCACCGTGGGCGGCGCCAAGGGCGTGGCCCACCAGCGGGCCGCCGTCACGCGGGCGGTGATCACGGCGATGCAGGAGCAGGGAGTCCGCCGGCTCCTGGTGCAGTCCTCCCTCGGCGCCGGAGATTCCGGCTCTCAGCTGCCCGGCCCGCTGGGGTTCATCACCAAGGCCGTGCTGGCGAAGCCGCTGGCCGACCACAACGAGCAGGAGGCCGCGGTGACCGGCTCCGGCCTGGACTGGACCATCGTCCGGCCCACCGGCCTCAACGACAAGGAGCCGACCGGCTCCTGGCGGGCCCATGTGGTGGGCGACGGCGGGAAGCTGGGCGGTTCCATTCCGCGCCGCGACCTTGCCGCGTTCATGCTGCAGGCGCTGGCCGACGACGCGACGGTCGGCCAGGCCGTCGGCGTCAGCAGCTAGCCGTCCCGGCGGCCCGGGCTACCGTGCCGGTTCCTGTGCCGCGCCCTTGAGTCGGGGCGCGATGAACCACAGCAGCAGGCCAAGGAGAGCCCATCCGCCGAGGGTGATTCCGGCTGCGAGGCCGCCGGCGCCGTCGAAGTAGGCCACGGCACGGACGAGCGTGCCCGCCGCGCCCGGCGGGAGCAGCTGGCCAATGACCGCCACGCCTGCGGGCAGCCACTGGGCGCCGGCGGCGATCCCGGCGAACGGGTTGCCGACGAACATCATGGACATGGCGGCCACGGTGAAGCCCTTGGTGCCGAAGACTTCCTTGAGCCCGGCAAGCGGCAGGGCCAGCGCGGCGATGCCAAGCCCCACGCCAGCCGCCACCGGCAGGACCGGGCCGTCGATGCTGCCAAAGACGAACTTCAGGACGGCCGCAACGACGAGCCCGCCGGCGGCGGAGAACCCGAGCAGTCCGGCGAGGATCCAGCCGCGCCGGCCGGCGAGCATGGAACTGAAGGCGACGGCCGGCACGATGCCGCCGAACACAAGCGGGAACGCGAGGCCGCCGATGCCGACGCCGGTGGGATCATCCGCCGGCAGCGGCACGACGTCGACGACCTGGGCCTGGGCTCCGCTGCTGCCGGCAAGCACGGCACCGGCGTTGCTTACGGCCCCGGAGATGGCGGTGGAGCCGGCGCTGGCCACATAGACGGACAGGTCCGGTCCGGACAGGTCGAAGCCGCCGACGATGTCACGGTCTTCGATGGCCTGCTGCAGTTCTGCGGAGTCCGTGTACGTGCTCGCCTCGAACGCGCCGGGGGCCTGGTCGTCGAGCAGCTGGGCTGCCCTGTCCGTCGCCTCCGTTGGGCCCACGATCCCGACCTGCAGGTCCCGGGGGCCGGAAAGCAGGGAGGGCGAGATGAACAACATCAGCAGAGCAAGGAGGATCACGGACAACCCGACGGTGAGGCCGGCCCAGATGACCACCGGCTTTCCTCGGGAGGGCCTGGCCGGGCCGGAGGGCGCCGGGGTCGATGGTGGGGTACCGGGGGTGATGCTGGGAGCAGACATGCGAGCTTTCAGGTTTAGCGGAGGAAATTCCTCCACATACTACCGGATGAAAACTCTCCGGTTACACTTGGGGGAACCGAAGGGAGCCAGCATGAGGGCGGACGCCGCGCGACGCCGGGAGGCGATCATCACCCAGGCCCGGCACATTTTTGCCGAGCGCGGCGGTGACGTTGCCCTGGAGGCGATTGCCGCCGCGAGCGGTGTCGGCATCGCGACGTTGTACCGCAACTTCCCGAGCCGTGAGGACCTGGTTGCGGCTGTGGTGGACGACATGGTGCAACAGATCCTCGACGCCGTCGCGGCGGCGCAGGCGGAGGCCGTCGAGGATCCGGCGGCGGCCTGGGAAACCCTGCTGGGCCGGCTGCTGGACCTGGAGCTGGGGGCGCTGACGGACGGCCTCGGCCTGCAGGCGCGGTCCGATTCGAACGTGGACCGGGGTGGCGGATCGGATGGAGTCTCGCCGCTTGCCAGGATTCAGCAGCCGGCCCTGGACGCCCTCGATGGGCTGCTGGCGGTGCTTCAGGACGGCAAGGCGGTGCGGCGCGGCCTGCGCGGCCTGGACGTGATCGTGGCCCTGGCCACCATCACCCGGCCTCAGGCGGCGCCCATCCGTGAGGCGGCCCCGGAGGTGCGGGCCCAGCTGGCGGAGGCGTACCTGGCCTGGACCCGCGCCGGCTAGCGGAGGCTCCCGCGATTCCACTCAGGCACGATCGATCGGAAACCAGAGCTCGCAGGTCGCCGTCGTGAAGTCCGGGGCATGGTCGAGCACCGAAACGATCGACGGCCCGGGGCGGAGCCGGAACGGATTCGACGGGAACCACTCCGTGGCGGATCGCGCGTAGGCCTCCTGCAGTGCGGCTGGGTGCGGGCCGTCGGTCCGGAAGACCACCCACTCCCCCGCGTCCACGGCGATGACGTCCAGGTCGGGCGGCACCGGAGCGTCGGCGTCGACCGCCACGCCGTGCAGGTACGTCAGTTCGCTGCCTTCAGCGTAGTCGGGGTCGACGTCGGCGCTGACCTGGAGCAGGCCCGACGGCTCGGCGTTGCTGAGCTGCTTGAGGCGGTCGTGCTCGGAGGCGGGCAGAGAGGCGATGAGCTGCTGGATGTGCGGGTTGATTCCCTCGTGGATAAGGGGCACGCGGGCGGCGTGGCCGATCAGGCGGAAGGCGGGGCGGTTGATGATGCGGGCATCCATGGGTGTGCTCCCTTCGACGGTCAGGCGGAACCTGAGCAATGGTTGGCTGTGAAGGGGGCCGCCGAGCCGGCGGACGTCGCCGTGGCTCACGCCGTGCACGGCCCGGAATGCGCGCCCGAAGGCTTCGGTCGAGCCGTATCCGTAGCGCACGGCGATGGTGAGCAGGTCCCCGCCGCCGATGACGTCGGCCGCGGCAAGCGTCATGCGCCGCCGTCGTACGTACTCGGAGATTGGCATGCCGGCCAGGGACGAGAACATCCGACGCAGGTGGTAGCCGGTGGTGCCGGCCGCTGCGGCGAGCGCATCGATGTCGACGCCGTCGCCCGGACCCTCGCCCAGACACTGTTCGATCTCGTCGACGAGGTGGTTGAGGATCTCGATCACGGCTGCTCCCTTCGCCTTCCACTCTCCTCGCCGGCGGGCTGACGCCGCCCGACTTTTCAGGTCCGATGCGGTCGGATGTGGTTTTGCCAAGCGGCCTCAGGCTCCAACCCTCCGGCCGCGGATCGATGTGTGGGAGTGCTTTCCTGATACAAAAGTTGGGCCCCCTGGCCGGTCGACGCGCTCAGAGTTTCCCGTCACGGTAAAGCGAAAGCAACAACTCCTGCATCTGCGGCGTGTATTCGGTGGACTCATACTGCTCACCCCGGGCGTTTCGTCGCAGTTCAACCACCACGCCCAGCGTCCGAGCCAGTTTCGAGGGCTTCCATGCGCCTGGCTCCCCGTCGAGGACCCCTGCCTCACTAAGCCGGGCGTTGAGGGCTGGGGTTTTCAAGCCGGCATCCTCTGCCCGCAGCTCGCCTGCGTCGCGCCACGCCTTGAGAACGACGCTCAAGGATGCCGCAGCGGCACCGGGCTCCGCCGATATGGTCAGCCCTGCGGTGGGTGCGGGCCCTGCAGCAATGGCGACATGGTGCGAAGCAGCCCGCCCTGCTTCGACGCCGACTCCCATACCGACAACGGCGTTTTCGCGACGGGCGAGGACCGCAGTTGACCGTTGCGCAAACCTGGACATCAGGCCAAACACTTTTCCGTTGTCCCATCGGTTCGCCGCAGCGAAAACGATAAAGAGGTCCTTCGCACGGGAGACGGCAACGTTCATCAGCTCAGGGTACTGGTCGACGAACGTTGCTTGGTCGCTGTCCTGCCCGTACACAGCGGAGAACAGGACAATTGGGCGCTCCGCCCCTTGCAGGCGGTGCGCGGTACCCACTGTGACTTTCTTCCACAGCTGGTCCGGCAGATCGGCCGAGGCGTCCGCTGCCTCCCCCGCTTTCCTGAGTTCCTCTGTGATCAGCCGGGCTTGGGCGCTAAACGGAGTCACGACGCCGATCAGGGCATCCTCACTTACCCGCTTGTTCGCATCGGGCTCAGTGGACGAGTAAATGTCAAAGTAGTGCGCGTAGTTCTCCACGATCCATGCAGCGATAGCCTCCGCTTCGTTCTGGTTCTTGCGGCTGGATCCCTGCCGGGAATCATGTGATCCCGGCACATCGGTCCACTGGAAAGCGACGGACTCACCGTCGAGTTTCGAGGAGCTGGAAGGACGTTTAGCCTGCAGCATCCCGTCGTACAGCAGAGTGTTGCAGAATCCGATGATGTCCGGATGGCACCGGAAATGCTCCGCGAGGAACAGCCCCGGAGACCCCGTGCCATAGTTCCAACTCGAGGCGTGGCTCGCCGCGCGCATCAGGCTTGACTTTGCCGAGCACGTCAGACCATGTTCCCGCAGGTCCTCTGACCACTCCCGCAGGGGAATGCCTGCACCCTGCGCCACTTCGCTGTCCGTCTGTTCATCGATGGACCATATCGGTGCCAGCTGCTTCTCATCGCCTACAACAAGAGCACGTTTCGCCAGCGCGAAAACCGGAAAGCCAAGTGGGGTATCCACCTGGCCCGCCTCGTCAACGATGAGCAGGTCAATGCGGCCGACGTCGAAATGGCTGGGCTCTCTTGGGCCCATATAGAGCTCGAAGTACTTTGGCACCTGATAGATGGTCATCACGAAGCAAGGCGTGAGGGCCGCAGCTTGCCGCCAGTAGCGCTCCATGACGCCCCGGTTAGTCTGCCGCCGGTCGTCTTGTTTGATGAAGTCGGCGAGGAGCCATTGCGCCTCGAAATAGTGCACAGCCAACCAGAACTCCGCATACCGCAGGGTCACGTCGAGCTTTTGATCGAGCTGTTCCAGGCTGGTGCAGTACTTCAACTCCGTCACGTGGCTGATCGCTCGGAGAAGAGGAGATGTCTCCACCTCGTTGCACAGGGAGACGTAATCGTCTGACTGCCCCTGGGACGACATGGTCTCGATCAGGTTGATGCGATACTCGTCCAGCTTTATCAGCGCATTATGAATCAGCTGCGGCAACTCGGGGATGTCAGTGATTTCGCCGAAATAGGCATGGAAGCTCATCGCGAAGCAATCTTTCGCCTCCGCAATGTAGGCGTCGCTGCTGTAAACGGAGTACGTCTGGCTCTTATCCTTTTGCTCGACCAGGAACTTCTTTTTCGCGTCGGTTAGTTTCTTCTGCGGGGGGCAGTAGACCGCCAGTGACTGCAGCGATTTTCCGGCACGGGCGTGGCCGTTCTCCTCCTGCGGCAACCAACGGAAGTCCAGCGGACCGGGCTCGGCCTTCGTGACGGAATCGAACGAGGAGATGATGTTGGTGACGGCCTGATTGTTGGTGGACGTACCCACGATGACAGGCGGCGCCCCCTGTTCCAGCGCCCGGCGTGTCATGAGGTTAGCCACGACTGCCTGCAGCATCGTCGTCTTGCCAGTGCCGGGCGGGCCGCTGACGGCAGTGACCTCGCTGCCGGCCCCGTCGAGGAACGCATGCACCGCACGGCGCTGCGAATCCGTCAGTGGAAATCCGTCGCTCATCGACCCGCATGAGTTCAGTGCGGCCGCGTAAAGCCCCTCACCCGCATGTATTTCTGTCTCGTGAAGCTTCCCGCTCCCCCACCCCTTGGACAGCCGCTCCACCGGCGCAGGCATCTTCTTTTGCCTGCTGAGGAAGTCGTAGACCTTCAGAAGCCAACCCGCGGCATTAATCCGGTCGGCGTTCTGGACATAGCCCAGCTCGTACTGGATCGCACCTTCGCCCGGACCATGCTTCGCTGCGAATTGCTCAACGGTGTCCCCCGCGACGTCCTCAAACAACCGTGTCGCCAGCTTCATCGCATCAGCAAAGGACACTGTCTGGGAGATGCCGGCTCCGAGCACCGAACGTGCATACTTCCAATAGTCACTCAGGGATCCAATTGTTAGCTTTTCCCCGGTAATCGAAGGGGATTCCAGGCGTTCCGCCGGTATCCACGGAGAAGACGCCGTTTTGAGTTCCGGCTCCAGCCGGCCATCTCGGAACAACTTTCCCTCTAACAGCAGGAGGCCGTTTTGTGCTGTCCCGTTCTCGGCCGACTGCGAAACCAGTGATACCACCACAGAGATTGGCGCGTCCTGGAGCGGCTCTGTCGCAGCGGTTTGCTCGGCGCTGGGTGTACCTTTCGGCGCAGGGCGGAGGCCGTGTACCTCCTCCTTGTGGTGGGAGAACAGTGTCGCGGTATCCTCAACGCTCAAGGAACCTGCGGCGAGCTGCTCTCGAGTCACCGCCACGTATATGGAAGAGTCCTTGAAGGTCACCGCTTCCAACTGGCCGCGCTTGATAACCTGCGAAAAATAGTCCGCAACCCTAAACGGGTCTGCCATTGTGGAGCTCCTTTGTCTTCCTCGAACCCACCGTCCGCTACGAGCCGATGGACGCCATACCGCGGTGATTTTATAAGGCGGCTCACGATGATGTCGCTGGGGCCGTCTCGCCTTGTCGTTTCAGCCTGCGTTGAGGATTCCCTCCAGCACCGGCCGTAGAACAGCAGCGCGGATCGCGTTGCCGACCCTGCCGTTGGCGCTGGTCCATTTTTGTGATTGTGCTGCCTTTCGTAAGAATAATGGTCAATGCCTCACCGCCCCAGACCGCGTTTAGAGGGCTGTGTCGGCAGTGTCGCCTACGCAGACTTATCGACAGCCGCGCCCTCGTCGTAAGCGCCGCCGTTCGCCTCGCTCGATTTGTGATAAATACCAAGCGGCAGCAATTCACTATTCGACCCTTGTCAATGACCTTGCTTCCACCGTGACCTGTTTCGTGCCTACTGACCGAGTAAATATAGGCCACAACTAACTCTGTCTATTTAGGCAAACAGACAAGTCCCTAGCGGGAAATCGCTGCAGGACTCTTATCGACGCTCTCACGCACCAAACCGACGCCTGTGTCGCCCATTTTTTCAAGACCCAAGGGCGGCAACGAACGAAATCTACGAGGGCTGGACAATAAACCCCTCGCTCCACCTACAAGAAATGCCGCCCTAATACGTTTTCACGTAGGGCGGCATTTCCAACTGCATCAAGGGATTGAACTAGACGTTAAACCTAAACTCCACCACGTCGCCGTCAGCCATCACGTAGTCCTTGCCTTCGATCCGTACCTTGCCGCGGGACTTGGCCTCCGCCATGGAGCCGGCATCGACCAGGTCGTCGAAGGAGACGACCTCGGCCTTGATGAAGCCGCGCTGGAAGTCGGAGTGGATGACGCCGGCAGCCTCCGGGGCGGTTGCGCCCTGGCGGATGGTCCAGGCGCGTGTTTCCTTGGGGCCGGCGGTGAGGTAGGTCTGCAGGCCCAGGGTGTGGAAGCCGACCCGGGCCAGCTGGTCCAGGCCGGATTCGGTCTGCCCGTTCATCTCCAGCATCTCGCGCGCTTCTTCCTCGTCCAGCTCCACGAGGTCGGCTTCGAGCTTGGCGTCCAGGAAGATGCAGTCGGCGGGAGCGACCAGTTCGCGCAGCTCGGCCTGGCGGTCCGGGTTGCCCAGCACAGCGTCATCGACGTTGAACACGTAGATGAACGGCTTGGCGGTGAGCAGGCTCAGCTCGCGCAGCTGGTCCATGTCCAGCTTGTCCTTCTCCAGCGAGGCGAAGATCGTGTCACCGCGCTCCAGCACGGCCTGCGCGGCCTGCATGGCGGCCAGCTGCGCGGCGTCGCGCTTCTTGATCTTCACTTCCTTCTCGACGCGCGGAATGGCCTTCTCCAGCGTCTGCAGGTCGGCGAGGATCAGCTCGGTGTTGATGGTCTCCATGTCGGAGCGCGGATCGACCTTGCCGTCCACATGGACGACGTCGGGATCATCGAAGACGCGGATGACCTGGGCGATCGCCTCGGCCTCGCGGATGTTGGCCAGGAACTGGTTGCCCAGCCCCTCCCCCTCGGAGGCGCCCTTCACGATGCCGGCGATGTCCACGAAGGACACGGTGGCCGGCAGGATGCGGGCGGAGCCGAAGATCTCCGCCAGCTTGGCCAGCCGCGGATCCGGCAGCGACACGACGCCGACATTCGGCTCGATCGTCGCGAACGGATAGTTCGCCGCGAGCACGTTGTTCCGGGTCAGCGCGTTGAACAGGGTTGATTTGCCGACGTTGGGCAGGCCGACGATGCCGATAGTAAGAGCCACGTTAGCCAATGATACCGGCGGTGCCGCCACAGCCTAAAAGCACGACGGCGGCCCGCCCGGCCGGATGCCGGAGGAGCCGCCGTCGGGCGCTTGGTTCAGGGCTTAGCTGACATTGCTGCGCCGGCCGCCGAGGCCGCGGGAGTTGTCCCCCATCGCCTTCAGCGTGGCGCGCAGTTCCTTGGGCAGCGAGAACATGATGTCCTCCTGCGCGGTGACCACTTCCTCGACGTCGCCGTAGCCGTACTCGGCGAGCAGGCGCATCACGTCCTGGACCAGGTTCTCCGGCACGGACGCACCGGAGGTGACGCCCACGGTGGCCACGCCCTCGAACCAGGACTCGTCCACTTGGTTGGCGAAGTCCACCCGGTACGCCGCCTTCGCGCCGTATTCCAAGGCAACCTCGACCAGGCGCACCGAGTTGGAGGAGTTGGAGGAGCCGACAACGATGACCAGGTCCGCCTGCGGGGCGATCTTCTTCACCGCGGTCTGCCGGTTGGAGGTCGCATAGCAGATGTCATCGCTGGGCGGATCCTGCAGCGACGGGAAGCGCTCGCGCAGCTTGTTGACCGTAAGCATGGTCTCGTCCACGGACAGGGTGGTCTGCGAGAGCCAGATGACCTTCTCCGGATCCCGCACGGTGACCTTGTCCACGTCTTCGGGCCCGTTGACGATCTGCATGTGCTCGGGGGCCTCGCCGTAGGTACCCTCGACCTCCTCGTGGCCCTCGTGGCCGATCAGCAGGATGTCGAAGTCGTCGCGGGCAAAGCGCACGGCCTCGCGGTGCACCTTGGTCACCAGCGGGCAGGTCGCGTCGATGGTGCGCAGCCCGCGGTCCTCGGCGGACTGCACGACGGCGGGCGAAACCCCGTGCGCGGAGAAAACGACCAGGGCGCCCTCGGGCACCTCCTCGGTCTCCTCGACGAAGATCGCGCCCTTCTCCTCCAGGGTCTGCACCACGTGGAGGTTGTGCACGATCTGCTTGCGCACGTACACCGGCGGGCCGTAGGCCTCCAGCGCCTTCTCCACGGCAATCACGGCACGGTCCACGCCCGCGCAGTAACCGCGCGGTGCTGCCAGCAGGACCCGGCGCGGGCCGGCCACGGGGGCAGCCGCAGCCACATCCTCGGGGCTGCGTCGGCGCCTCGGGACGGTGGGCATGGGCACGGAGACTGCTGTGCTGGTCATGGTCCCTATGCTATCGGCTGGGCACGGGGGCGGGTCGAACGGGGATGTGTTCTTCCGCTCAGAGCGCACCGGCTTCCGCGCTCAGCGGCGCCGCGGGGCCAGCGCCATGCCCAGCAGCCCGAGCACCAGCAGGATGCCGCCGCCGAGCAGGGCAGGAATCAGCCAGCCGTGCACCGACGCCGCGGCCTGCTCGGCAAGCCCCGCGGCGAAGGCGGACGCCACCGGGCTGGCCCCGGCCTGATCGGCCGCCAGCGACGGGACCGCGCCGGCCGCAAACCAGAGCACCGCTCCAACCACCACGACGCCGGCCCCCAGCCAGGCCAGCGCAGCCGCGCGGCGTCGGGCCACCGCCAGGGCCAGCAGCGCGGCCAGGCCGGCGCCGACGGCGAGCGCGGGCCAGGCGCCGGCGAGCGCCGCGATGCGGGCCGGCCAGTCCGTGGCGGGGCCGACGTCGACCACCACGTCTCCGGGCTCCGGCAGCGGGACGCCGAGGTCCTCGCCGATCCGCTCCGTCGCCAGCCGGGCGAGCGGGGACAGGTCCAGCACCGCCGGGGCAGGGCCGGCGTCGTCGGCGGAGAAGGTCCGCTGATGCGAGGCTGCCAGGGATCCGGTCCAGGCCTCACCGTAGCCGGGCGCTTCCTGCAGTCCCTGCAGCACCCGCTCCACGGCCGGAGCCACCAGCCCGGCCAGCGGTCCCGGCACGTTCGCGGAGTCCGCTGCCTGCTGAGCCAGCGCCTGGCGGAGTTCGGCCTGGAAGCCGGGGTCACGGCCGAGCGGCTCGCCCAGCTCGGCGAACCCCTCGGCCGCCACCACGTTCCGCTCCAGCCATGCGGCGGAGAACGCCGCGGTTCCCAGCACCAGCGAGGCCAGCACCAGCAGCCCCGAAAGCAGCGCGCGCATTCACACTCCCATCTGTGTCGCTCCTCCGCCGGGTTCGGCGGCACCTGGTTTCCCAGTCTGCCGCACGCGGGCGCCGGCCTGTGTGCGCCCCTCCACAACGGGCGCGGAAGATGCCGCCGGCGGGGGTGGCAGCTGGTAGACATTAACGAGGCCCACCCGGGGCCGCCGGGCCCGAACACCGGCGCAACGGGCCCCGACTCCGGCGCATCGGACCGGAGCGGGAGAACCAGGCCGGAACTGCAGGCCGGAACTGAGGAGCAGACGCATGTACGACGAGGAGATCGGTGTCGACGCCGCGGCAGCACCGCAGCGGACCACCCTTCCCGCGACGGCGGCGGAAACGTCGCCGGACAACCCCTGGCCGCTGGCCCTGCTCTCCCGGAACCTCAAGTCCTACCTGGACCGGGCCCCCGCGGCCTGGGTGGAGGGGCAGGTCATTGAGCTGAACCGGCGGGCCAACGCCAGCTACATCACGCTGCGCGACGTCGACGCCGAGGTATCGCTGTCGCTGACCGTGTGGAGCACGGTGATGAACCGGCTGGAACTGCCCTTGGAGCGCGGCGCCCGCGTGGTGGCCTGCATCAAGCCGGACTTCTGGATGAAGACCGGCCGGCTGTCCATGCAGACCCGCGATATCCGCCCCGTGGGCCTGGGCGACCTGCTCGCCCGGATCGAACGGCTGCGCCAGGCCCTGGCGGCCGAGGGCCTGTTCGACGATTCCCGGAAGCTGCCGCTGCCGCTGCTGCCGGGCCGGATCGGGCTGATCACCGGCCGCAACTCCGATGCGATGAAGGACGTGATACGCAACGCCGCGCTGCGCTGGCCGGCCGTGGCCTTCGAGGTCCGCGAGGTGGCCGTGCAGGGCGTCAGCGCCGTCGCCGAGGTGAGCCGGGCCCTGGCCGAGCTGGACGCGATGGCCGAGGTCGACGTCATTGTCATCGCCCGCGGCGGCGGCTCGCTGGAGGACCTGCTGCCGTTCAGCAACGAAGACCTTATCCGCGCCGTGTCAGCGGCCTCCACCCCGGTGGTCAGCGCCATCGGACACGAGGCGGACCGCCCGCTGCTGGACTACGTGGCGGACCTGCGGGCCTCCACCCCCACCGACGCCGCCAAGCGCGTGGTGCCCGACGTCGGCGAGGAGCTGCAGCGGATCGGCCACGCCCGGGCGCAGATGCGGCGCATCCTCGACGTCCTGGTCGGACGCGAGCGCGAACGGCTGCAGCACATCCGCTCCCGCCCGGTGCTGGCCTCCCCGCACGTCACCATCCAGGCCCGCGCCGACGACATTGAGCGGCTGCGCGGACGGGCCACCACTGCCATGACTGCGGAGATCCGGCGCGACGCCGACCGGATCAACCATCTGCGGGCCCAGGTCCGGGCCCTCTCACCGCAGAAAACCCTCGACCGCGGCTACGCCGTCGTCCAGCTTGCCGACGGCAGCGTCGTCCGGCAGGCGGACGCCGTGCCCGGCGAGGCCGAGCTGCGCATCCGCGTGGCCGAGGGCGAGTTCGGCGCCGTCGCCCGCGGCAACTGATTTCCCACCCGTCACGACAGGAACCCGCCATGAATGAAACCCCCGCCCTGCCCGCCGACATCGAAGCGATGAGCTACGAGCAGGCCCGCGACGAGCTCGTCACCGTGGTCACCCGCCTGGAGACCGGCGGTGCCAGCCTCGAAGAGTCCCTGGCCCTCTGGGAGCGCGGTGAGCAGCTCGCCAACCGCTGCGAGTCCTGGCTGGAGGGTGCCCGCCGCCGGCTCGACGCCGCCCGTGAGCGCACCGCCGAGTAGCCTTCCCCCGGCCTGCATGCACACGGCGGCGGCACCCCGAAGGGTACCGCCGCCGTGTGCGTGAAGAGAGCCTGCCGTCAGGGCTTGTAGGTGGAGAGGAACTCGGCCAGGCGGCCGATCGCCTCTTCGATGTCCTCCACGCTCGGCAGGGTCACCATGCGGAAGTGGTCCGGACGGATCCAGTTGAACGCGGTGCCCACCGAGACGAGGATCTTCTGCTGGCGGAGCAGCTCGAGCGCGAACTGCTCGTCGTCCTTGATCGGATAGACCTCGGGATCCAGCTTCGGGAACAGGTAAAGCGCGCCCTGGGCCAGCTCGCAGCTGACGCCCGGAATGTCGTTGAGCAGCTTGTGCGCCATGTCCCGCTGCGCCCTCAGCCGGCCCCCGGGCAGGATCAGGTCGTTGATGCTCTGGTAGCCGCCGAGCGCGGTCTGGATGGCGTGCTGCGCCGGCACGTTGGCGCACAGGCGCATGTTGGCCAGCAGGTTGATGCCCTCGATGTAGTTCGCTGCCTGCCGCTTGGGCCCGGAAATCGCCATCCAGCCGCTGCGGTAGCCGGCGATCCGGTAGGCCTTGGACAGGCCGCTGAAGGTCAGGCAGAGCACATCGTCGCCGGTGATGGCGGCGGCGTTCACGTGCACCGCCTCGTCGTAGAGGATCTTTTCGTAGATCTCGTCGGCGAAGATGATCAGGTCCCGTTCGCGGGCCAGGTCCACGATCCGGCGCAGCACGCTCTCCGGGTACACCGCACCGGTGGGGTTGTTCGGGTTGATCAGGACGATGCCCTTGGTGCGGTCGGTGATCTTCGAGGCCATGTCCTCAAGGTCCGGCCACCAGTGGTTGTCCTCGTCGCAGAGGTAGTGCACGGCGGTGCCGCCGGCCAGGGACACGGACGCGGTCCACAGCGGATAGTCCGGGGCGGGGACGAGGATCTCGTCCCCGTTGTCCAGCAGCGCCTGCATGGACATGGTGATCAGTTCGCTGACGCCGTTGCCGAGGTAGACGTCGTCGACGTCGATGTTCTGGATGCCGCGGCTTTGGTAGTACTGCACGACGGCGGTGCGGGCGGAGAAGATGCCGCGGGAATCGCTGTAGCCCTGGGCCTTGGGCAGGTGGCGCATCATGTCCACGAGGATCGCCTCGGGCGCTTCGAAGCCGAACGGCGCGGGGTTGCCGATGTTCAGCTTCAGGATGCGGTGGCCGGCAGCCTCCATCTGCTGGGCTGCGTCCAGCAGCGGTCCACGGATGTCGTACAGCACGTTGTGGAGCTTCTGGGACTGCTTGAATTCTGCCATTTCCTTAGGATGCCACAGCGCTTTCCGAAAGCCCCAGCCCGGCGGACGCGGTTACGGCGTCCGCCGGGCCGGGCGGCCGGGCTGCGTTCGGCCGGGCAGCCCGGATGCGGTGAAAGGGTGTCCCCTACTCCATCAGGCCCTTTTCCTTCAGCCAGCGCTCGGCGGCGGTCTTCGGATCTTCCTTGCGGTCCCCGCTGACGGCCTGGTTCAGCTCGATCAGGTCCTCGGTGGTGAGCATGGAGGACACGTTGTTGAGCACCTCGCGGGCCTGGTCGTTCACCGCGTCGAGGTTCACCAGCGGAAGCACCTGCTGGGCGATGAAGTTGTTCTCCGGGTCCTCAAGGACCACCAGGCCGTTCTCCTCGATCGACGGGGTGGTGGTGTAGATGTCCGCCACCTGGATCCGGTCGGTCAGCAGCGCCTGCAGCGTCGCCTCGCCGCCGCCGTCGTTGATGGCTTCGAACCCTGCGGGCTCGCACCCGTACTTCTCCAGCAGCCCGGGCAGCCCGTAGGCACGTTCCTGGAAGGTGGTGGGGGCACCGATGGTGAGCTGGTCGCAGACCTCGGCCATGTCCTCGATGCTCTCCAGCCCGTACTTCTCGGCCGTCGCCTGGGTGACGACCATGGCGTCCTTGCTCTCGGCCTCGGCCGGTTCCAGGACGGCGATGTTCGCCTCCGGGGACTCCTGCTCCAGCGCCTCGGGCAGGGCGTCCATGATCTCACCGGCGGATTCAGCCGTGGCTTCCGGATCCGCGAAGAGCAGCAGGTTGCCGCTGTATTCGGGCAGGATCTGCACCGAGCCGTCCTCGAGTGCCCGGTAGTAGATCTCCCGGGAGCCGATGTTGGGCCGGGTGCTCGCGGTGAGCCCGGCGCTGTTCAGGGCCCCGGCGTAGATCTCCGCGATGACCTGGCTTTCCGGGAAGTCCGCGGAACCGACCACCAGCTCGCCGGACGCGGGTGCGGAGGTGGTGCTCTCCTCGGCCTGGGGGTCGTCGTTGGCGCCGCAGCCGGACAGGACCAGCGCGGCGGCGGTGAGCACGCCCGTGGCACCGAGGCCGGCACGAAGCCGTGTGCGGCTGCTGCGCCGGTGGAAGGGGTTGTTCATGGGTTTCCTCCTTGGAAGCCGGCCGCGGGGGTAGCGGACGGGGTCGGGGTCCGGCGTGGGGTCCGCAGGCCGGGTGACAGGGTCAGGCGCTGGCCCAGGGCCAGCACGGCGTCGACGGCGACGGCGGTCGCCGCGATCAGCAGGGCGCCGCCGAAGAGGCGGCCGTTGTCGCGCAGCTGGGTTCCTTCGACCAGGAAGACGCCCAGGCCGCCGAGGCTGATGAAGGCCACCACCGCCACCGTGGCGGTGACCTGCAGGGCCGCCGCCCGCACTCCGCCCATGATGACGCGCAGCCCGTTGGGCAGTTCGACCCGGAAGAGGATCTGCAGCTCCGTCATGCCCATGGCCCGGGCGGCATCCACCAGTTGGGGGTCCACCGAGGAGATTCCGGCGTAGACACCGGTCAGCAGCGGCGGGATGGCCAGCAGCACCAGCGCCCAGACGGGCGGCATGAGGCCCAGGCCCCACAGCAGCACGAACAGGAACACCAGGCCGAGCGTGGGCAGGGCGCGCAGCAGCCCGGCCCCGGAAATGATCAGTACCCGCCCGCGGCCGGTGTGCCCCACGTACAGTCCCAGCGGCACGGCGACGACGGCGGCCAGCAGCACGGCGAGCGCGGAGTAGCCCAGGTGTTCGGCGATCCGGGCGGGGATGCCCCGGTCGCCCGTCCAGTTCTCGGCTGCGGTGAGCCACTCGGTCATCTGCACGAGGACGTTGCTGCTTGAGTAGTCCATCAGGCCGCTCCCGCCCGGACCCGGGCCGCCAGGGTCGCGGTGCCGGCCCGGCCCAGTCGCGTCCACGGGGTGAGCAGCCGCTGCAGGCCGACCAGCAGCAGGTCCAGCAGCAGGGCCAGGGCCAGGATCAGCACGATGCCCACGGCGATCTCGGTCGGGAAGCTGCGGAACAGTCCGTCCATGAACAGCCGGCCCAGGCTTTCAATGCCCAGCAGCGAACCGACGCTGACCAGCGACATGTTGCTGACCGAGATCACCCGCAGGCCGGCGATCAGCACCGGCAGCGACAGCGGCAGATCCACGGCGAGGAAGCGGCGCAGCGGCCGGTATCCCATGGCGGTGGCCGCCTGCCGGACGTCGTTGTCTACGGAGTTCAGCGCGTCGACGGTGGAGCGGACCAGCAGCGCCACCGCGTACAGGGTCAGGGCGACGATCACGTTGGTGATGTCCAGGATCTTCGTGCCCAGCAGCACCGGCAGCAGCACGAACAGCGCCAGCGAGGGCACGGTGTACATGATCGCCGAGCCGGCCATGAGCGCCCCGCCCACGCTGCGGCGGCTGCGCGCGAGCCAGGCCAGGGGCACCGCGATCAGCACGCCCAGGACCAGCGGCACCACGGCTTGGAACAGGTGCAGGCCGGTCAGGCGCAGCAGCATGTCGGAGTTCTCCAGCGCCCACTGCATGTCAGACCGCCGTCCCGTGCCGGGCCCGGCCGCGGCGCATCCGCGCCCGCTCGATCAGCTCCAGCACCTCGGCGGGCCGGACACAGCCGACGACGGCGCCCGCCGGGTCCACCGCCACGCCGAGGCCCGACGGCGAGGACAGGGCCGCGTCGAGGGCCCGGCGCAGGCTCTCCCCCACCGGGTAGATGGATCCGCCGGGCACCAGCTGCTCCGGCGCGGTGACCTGCCCGCGGGCCGCCGCAGGTACCCAGCCCAGCGGACGGCGGTCGGCGTCGACCGCCAGGGCCCAGCCGTCGTGCACCGCGACCCGCGGGTCGGCGAGCTGGGCCGGGTCGAGGGTCTGGACCTCGTGCAGCCGGACGGCGTCGCCGTCCTGGAAGGACAGGTGCCGGAACCCGCGGTCCCGGCCCACGAACGCGGCCACGAACTCATCGCGCGGGGCCCGCAGCAGTTCCTCCGGCGGGGCGTACTGGGCCAGCCGGCCGCCCTCGGCGAAGACCGCCACGCGGTCGCCCAGCAGCGTGGCCTCGTCGATGTCGTGGGTGACGAACACGATGGTCTTGGCGAGTTCGCGCTGCAGGCGCAGCAGCTCCTCCTGCAGTTCGGCGCGGACCACCGGGTCGACGGCGCTGAACGGTTCGTCCATGAGCAGCACCGGCGGATCGGCTGCGAGCGCCCGTGCGACGCCCACCCGCTGCTGCTGGCCGCCGGAGAGCTGGGCGGGGTAACGCCGGCCCAGGTCGGCGTCGAGCCCCACGGTGGCCAGCAGCTCCGCGGCCCGCTGCCGGGCGGCGGAGCGGGAGGCGCCGTTGAGGCGGGGCACGGTGCCGATGTTGTCCAGGACCGTGCGGTGCGGCAGCAGGCCGGAGGACTGCATGACGTACCCCATGGAACGGCGCAGGGTGGCCGCCGGGACGGCGGTGACGTCCTGCCCGTCCACCGTGATGGTCCCGCTGCTGGGCTCGACCATCCGGTTGATCATGCGCAGCGAGGTGGTCTTGCCGCAGCCCGACGGACCGACGAAGACGGTGATGCTGCCGCGGGGCACGTCCAGGGTGAGGTTCTCGACGGCGGGGGCGGCGGAGCCGGAATAGGTCTTGGTGACGCCGCGGAACCGGATCATCGGCTCCGGGGTCCCGGCGGGGCTCGGGGCGGTCATGGCAGGACCCTCTCGGTGGCGGGACGTGCGGGCAGGCCGGTGCCCGGCCTGCGTTTAACGTATTTCACGGGCAATACCCCGTCCAGCACATGCCCGGGATCACCCGCCGTGCCGCTCAACGGTCAACCGGACCGGCGGCATGCAGCCGAAGCCCTGCGTCGACCAGGCTGACGGTGTCCAGCGCGGGCACATCGGCCAAGTCGAACCAGGCGGCTCCGTCGGTGGTGCCGTCGGCCTCCACCGTGAGGCTGCCGCCGACGATCTCGGCCCGGTAGATGACCCGCAGGGCGTGCAGCGTCCGGGTGCCGTGCATCCGTCGCTCCGGAGGAATGAAGTGGCTGTCCACGCCCAGCAGGCCGCCCAGCCGGACGTGGTAGCCGGTCTCCTCGAAGACCTCCCGCACGGCGGCGGCGGGTGCGTCCTCCAGCAGCTCCAGGCCGCCGCCGGGCAGGGTCCAGCCGCTGTGCCCGCCCTGGTTCCAGTGCGCCAGCAGGATGCGCCCTTCGCGCACGATGACCGCGTAGGCGCCCACCCGGACATCGAAGTCGCCGCTCATGCCGCGGCCTCCGGTTCCAGGCCGAGGAGGAACAGCACCCCGTGCACCGGGTCCCGGTCCAGGAAACGCACCTGCTCCAGCCCGCGGCGGGCCATCCGGCTGCGCAGCTGGTCCTGCAGCAGCGGCTGATGGACGCCCAGCCCGCCGCCGACCACCACCGGGCCGGGCAGCCCCAGCCGCCCGGCGACGTCGGCCGCCAGCTCCGTGAGGTCGTCGGCCACACGTTCCACGATGCGTGCGGCCGCGGTGCTGCCTGCCGCAGCGGCGTCGAACACCAGGGGCGCGCGTGCAGCCCACCAGCGCCGGCCCGCAGCGGAGTGGAAGAGCGCGATCAGCTGCTCGGGCCGCTGCGCCCCGCAGCCCTGCAACAGAGCCTCGCCCAGGCTGTCCATGGGCAGGCCGAGGTCGTGCCGGTGCAGGGTGTGCCGGACCGCCTCGCGGGCCGTCCAGTAGGCGCTTCCCTCATCACCGAGCAGATACCCCCAGCCGCCGCTGCGTGCCTGGGCGCCGTCGGCGTTCACGCCCCACGCCGCGGAACCGGTGCCGGCGATAACGGCGATGCCTGCGGAGGCCCGGCCGGCGGCGAGGATGAGGCGGGTGTCGTGGACGGCGTCGACCCGGGCTCCGGGTGCGGCGCGCCGGATCAGCGCGGTCAGCGCGGCGGCGTCCTCCGGGGTGTCGATGCCGCCGGCGCCGGCCACCACGCGTGCCACATGGCCTGCTCCCAGCTGGCCGAACACGTCGCCGAGGGCGTCGGCGGCGTCGGCGACGGTGACGTTCTGGACGGTGGCGCTGCCGGCAACGGCCTCGGCGACAACCCGGCCGCCGCGGATGAGCACGGCGTGGGTCTTGCTCCCGCCGATGTCCAGGCCGACGGCGTCATCGACGGCTGCGCCAAAGCGAGGTTCATGCATGGGTTCCACCCTACGTGGGCCGCGGCTCAGGGCTCCCCCGGCAGCCTCCGGTCCAGCAGCGCCTCAGCGGCGGCCAGCCGCAGTTCCGCCTCGCGCGCACGGGGCCGGAAGGCGCGCCCGCGGGCTCCCGCCACCAGGGTGAGCGCGACGGCGGCGGCGCGGGCCGCGAGTGCCTCCGGGTCGACCACGCTCTCAAACGCGGACCGGAAACGGGCCGTCTCGGCCGCTGCCTCAGGGCGGTGCGGGTTCACGGCGGCCAGGACCGCAGCGTGCCCCAGGAAGCAGGCCAGGTCATCCACCCGGTGTCCGGGCCCGACGGCGTCGAGATCCAGGAGGCCGGTCACCTGCCCCTGCCCGATCAGGAGGTTGCCGGGATGGAAGTCTCCGTGGACCGGAACCACGGGACCGACGTCGGCGGCAGCCGCCCGGCGTGCGGCGGCCTCCGCCAGGGCACGGATGCGGGCCTGCGCCTCGGGCAGGGCCACCGATGCGGCGCGGGCATAGTCGAGCACGCGCTCGCTCCAGGCCGGGCGGGCCCGCAGCTTCAGCACCCCGGCGGGCAGCCGGTCGAGCAGGGCCGGCAGCTGCAGCGGGTCCAGGCCGGATCCCGTGAGCAGCGGGCGGACCATGGGGTTCCCGGGCGCCTGGTCGGCGGCGACGGTGGCCGGCGGGGCTCCTTCGACCAGCGCCGGGACGGGCAGCCCGGCCTCCTGCAGCAGCACGTGCCTGGTGCGCAGGGCGGCCGCGGCCGGGGGCGGGAGCACTTTGAGGTAGCGGACCCGGCCGGCGTCGGAGGCGCGGATCACGGCCCGGCGCAGCGGCCGGTAGGCAAGGGTCTCCAGTGCCGGCAGGGCGCCGTCGAACAGGTCCCGGCCCACCGCCGCCGCGCTGGTGGCCCAGGGCAGGTCCGGCAGCCGCGGGTCACGGGGATGCAGCCACAGCCGCAGCTGCGTGCCGGCCACGCGCGCCGTGGTGGTTCCCGGCGTCTCCGGGGCGGCGGTGGCGGCAACGGCATGGAGGGTCAGCTGCTGACCGTCGCGGGCCTGTGCCTGCAGGCGGTAGACGGCACTCGCACCGGCACGGGGCCGATGATGCGTGCGCAGGTGCCGCCAGTCCTGAAGCCGCAGCCGCAGCGGACGCAGCAGCTGCACCAGCGCAGGCTCCATTTCCGGTGCCTGCAGCAGCTCGACCAGGGCGGCCTCGCGGCCTGGGCCCGACGCGTCCTCCACGGGGGGGGGGTGCAGCCCCGGGTCAGGCGCGGCGGCGCTGGAGGACGTCGTCGAGGTTCAGGATGCCCGTCATCGGGGACGGCTCCTGCCGGTTCCCGGAGCCGGGCAGGTCGGTGGAGGCGGTCCCGCCGGCTGCTGCGGGCGCGCGGAGGCTGGTACGGGCGGCGGGGCGGGGTTCCTCGGGCAGGTTCAGCGGTGCCGGTTCCGGCCGCTCGGCCAGGGGCGCGTCGACGTAGGTGGGACGGGGCAGCTCGACCGGCTGCCACGGCGTTTCGGCCGGACGCGGGGCCAGGGTGCCGGTTCGGACCGCTTCGGCAAGCGCGGCGGCACGCAGCTCCTCGGCGGAGAGCCTGGGGACCTGCGGTTCCTCATGCAGCTCGGCGTCGAACGGCTCTGCCGGCTCGGCTGCCGGCATCGGGGCCGGTTCCGGCGCCGCGGCGGGGGCGGCCGGCGGCTGGGCGGCCATGGCATGGCGGAACGCCCGCTGCACACGTCGCCGGCGGTCCCGGACCGCGAGCAGGCGCAGGGCCGCGACGTCGGCGGCCAGGAGCCCGGCTGCTGCCGCCGGAGCCCACCAGGGCGCCGCCCCGGCCGCGAGGAGGACTACCGTGACGGGCACCGCCACGAGTGCCGCGAGACCGGCAAGCGCCAGGGCCAGGCGGCCGTAGCGGATGCGCAGGACGGGTGCGGCGTTGGAGGGGCGGGTGGTCTGTCCGCTGCGTTCGGAGGCGTGGTTCATGGTGTTCCCCTGGGAGGACCGTGGCGGTGCGGGTTGAGTAGGCGGGACGATGCGATGGTGAACGTCCGGGCGCCGAGGCGCCGTCGGCCTGCGTGCACCGTCGACGGAACTCCCGGAGGCTGAGGACCGGCCGCCGAGCAGGTAAGGAGCCACCCAGAGCAGCCAAAGGCCCACGGCAAGCGCCAGGACCAGCGAGCTGTTCAGGGAAAAATCCACACTATGACCGTATGAGCTAAGCCGGGGCCGGGTCCGCATTCGCTGCGGTGTGTCGCGATCAGCCCGCTCCGGATCCGGCCTGCAGGCGGGACAGCAGGCCCTCGGGAACCTCCTCGGCGGTGAGCGCGAAGGAGCGGTGATCGCACCAGCGGCCGTTGATGTGCAGGAAACGCTGCCGCAGGCCCTCGTCACGGAAGCCCAGCTTCTGCACCACGCGGAGGCTGGGGCCGTTCTCCGGCCGGATGTTGATCTCCATCCGGTGCAGGCCCAGCTCCCCGAAACAGTAGTCGGTGGCGAGGGCGACGGCGGTGGGGACGATCCCGCGGCCGGCCCGGTCCCGGTCCACCCAGTAACCCAGGGTGGCCGTGCGGGCCGAACCCCAGACGATCGACGAAACGTTGAGCTGGCCGACGAGCGCCGGACGTGCGCCGGGCCCGGCCTGCCGTTCGGTGATGACCAGGGGCAGGCCCGTGTGCTCCCGTGCCTGCGCGCGCAGCGCCTGCACCATCTGCCCGTAGCTGGGCGCGATGCCGCCCGGCCGGGGATCCGTGGCATCCCACGGCCCCAGCCAGGCGGCGTTGCGTGCCCGCAGCTGTGTCCATTCGGAGCGGTCGCGGTAGCGGATCGGGCGCAGCAGCACGTCACCGTGCTCCAGCGTCAGCGACCGCAGGCCGGGCCACCCCACGGCGCTAGGCTTCGGCGTCGGCGGTGAAGTCCTTGAGCCACTCGCGCAGCTCGGGGCCCAGATCCTCGCGCTCGGAGGCCAGGGTGACCACGGCCTTGAGGTAGCTGAGCTTGTCACCGGTGTCGTAGCGACGGCCGCGGAAGACGACGCCGTACACGCCGGCCCCCTCCCCTTCGGCAGCGGCGAGCGTCTGGAGCGCGTCGGTGAGCTGGATTTCACCGCCGCGGCCCGGGCCGGTCTCCTCCAGCACATCGAACACGGCGGGGTGCAGGACGTAGCGGCCGATGACGGCGAGGTTCGACGGCGCCTCGTCGGCGGCTGGCTTTTCCACCAGCTTGTTGACGCGGACGTAGTCCTCGCCTTCGACCACGGAGATGTCCGCGCAGCCGTAGGAGCTGATCTGTTCCGGATCGACCTCGATCAGGGCGATGACGGAGCCGCCGGTGCGGGCCTGCACCTCGACCATCCGCTCGAGCAGGTCCTCGCGGGCGTCAATCAGGTCATCACCGAGCAGCACCGCGAACGGTTCGTTGCCGACGTGCTGGCGGGCGCGCAGCACGGCGTGGCCCAGGCCCTTGGGATCGCCCTGGCGAAGGTAGTGGATTTCGCCCAGGTCGGAGGAGGCACGGACCATGGCGAGCTTGTCCGTGTCGCCCTTGTCTTCGAGGGTCTGCTCGATGAACGGGACCCGGTCGAAGTGATCCTCGAGGGAGCGCTTGTTCCGGCCGGTGATCATCAGGATGTCCGGCATTCCGGAGTTGACGGCCTCCTCGACCACGTACTGGATGGCCGGCTTGTCAACCACCGGCAGCATCTCCTTGGGCATGGCCTTCGTGGCGGGCAGGAAGCGGGTGCCCAGACCGGCTACCGGGATGACGGCTTTGTTCACAGGTCGAGAAGTCATGAGCGTAAGCGTACATAGATTCCCTTTGTTTGGACCAAAAAATCCTGCCCGGCGGGCAGAATGGCCCTATGCACTCCAAGGATCAGGTCCGCGCCGAACTGCTGCTCCGACGTCGCGCCCTCAGTGCCGACGAAAAGGCAGCCGCCGGCCGGGCGCTGGCCGACGGCGGGGCGGCAGCCATCGCGGAACTCGTCCCGGAAGGCGGAACGGTCGCTGCCTACCTCTCCGTGGGATCGGAGCCGCCCACGCTGCCGCTGCTGCAGGCCCTGCATGCCGGCGGACTCCGCGTCGTGGTGCCGATCTGTGAACCCGGCTATCGGCTGAGCTGGGCCCCCTGGCAGCCGGGAACACCGATCGGCCGGAGCCGGTACGCCGCCGTTGCGGAGCCGCAGGTGCCCGGCGTCCCCGCCGAGCAGCTGCCGCTGGCCGCCGTGCTGACCCCGGGCCTGGCCGTGGACACCGCCGGAGGACGGCTCGGCAAGGGCGGCGGCTACTACGACCGGTTCCTGGCGTCCCTGCCGCCGGCTGTTCCGGTGGCCACAGTGCTCTACGACCACGAGGTCCTTGCCCCGGGAAGCTTCCCTGTCACGGGGCTGGATGCCCCGGTCGCGGCGGCCCTGACGCCGTCGGGCTGGCGGGAACTGGGCGCGCGCCGGGTGTATAGTTAGCACTCGAAGCCCACGAGTGCCAACGGGTGCCGCAGGGCGGCGGCCCGAGGGACGTCCTGATTCGCATCCAGGAGGAAAACAGTGCCTACCTACGCATACGCCTGCAAGGACTGCGGCCACGCCTTTGACATCCAGCAGTCGTTCTCCGACAGCTCCCTGACCGAGTGCCCCGAATGCGGCGGCACCCTGCGCAAGAAGTTCAACAGCGTGGGCGTGGTCTTCAAGGGTTCCGGCTTCTACCGGACGGATTCCCGCGAGGGCAAGAGCTCCCTCCCCGCTGCCACGTCTGACAGCACCGCTTCGTCCGCCGGCGCATCCTCCGGGGCCGGCGCCCCGTCAGGGTCCGGTTCCACGGAAGCCAAGTCCTCTCCTGCGCCCGCGGCGGCCTCCGCCTCCGGCAGCTGATACCTCCGCTCCTCCACAAGCAGCCCTGCCCGGGGCACCGTCCCCGGACCATCACCGGCCGCTTCCTCCATGCCGCGGGCCCCGGCAGGCTCGCGGCATGGTTGTTTTCGGTTCCTCCCGCCCTGCAGCCGGCCCCTCCGCGCATACCGTCTCCGGTACGGCCCCGCGGGGGCGCCTGCACCGGTTCCTGCTGCGGAACCGCCGTCGCGCCGCTGCCCTGTTTTTCTGCCTTGCTGCGGGCGTAACTGTCCAGTCCCTGGTTCCTGCAGGCCAGGACTACAGCACCGTCGTAACCGCCCGCCAGGACCTCGCGGCGGGCAGCCTGCTCGAGCCGACCCAGCTTGATGCCCTGCGGATCCCGGCCGAAGCCGTCCCGCCCGGTGCCGTCACCGATCCGGCCTCCGTCACGGGACGGCGGCTGGCCCATCCCCTTCCCGCCGGAATGCCGCTGTCCGAAACCGTGCTGCTGGGCCCCGGGCTCCTTCAGGGCTCACCGCCGGGCACTGCCGCCGTCACGGTTCGGCCGGAGGACCCCGCCGCCGTCCGGCTCCTGCACCCCGGGGAGCTGGTGGACGTGGTGGTAAGCGGGGAGCCGGGCTTCGCCGCCGAGCCCGGGACCCGGACCATCGGGCGGGGGCTGCCCGTGCTGTGGACCGGCGGGGCGGAGGGGTCCTCCGCGGGCCTGACCGGCGGCCCCTGGGGCGAAGCTGACGAAGGCCTCGTGGTGCTCGCTGTTCCGGGGCCTCAGGCCGCCGAGCTCTCCTCGGCTTCCCGGGAGGGCGGCCTGTCCCTGGTGCTCACGGGAGGCGGGTAGGCCATGACGCCACCGGCGGCAGCCCGGCTCTGCTCCCGGTGTCCGCGTTCAGCCCCAGTGCGGCGGGCGCTGGGCCTTGAGCCAGGATTCGCGGTCCTCGCCCTTGTCGCCCCAGGCAGCGGGCTCGTCTTCGGCGGCCTTGAGGTTGAATGCGGCACCGGGCGGGGCGCCCGAACCGCCGGTGCTGACGCGTCGATGGCCACGGCGGCGCCGCGGCTCCACGGGCGCCGCGCCCTGAACGGACAGGTCCGGCGCCGCAGGGTTCTCGACCACTGGATTCCTGGGCTCCGCATTCTCGGGCACTGCGTTCTCCGGCGCGGCCGCCCCGGCCGGCTGCTGCCGGGCCGGGGAGCCGGAGTGGCCGTTACTTGGAGCCTGCCTGCTGTCCCTCATGTTCCTCTTCCTGCCGGTCCGGGGCGGCTGTCTCCCCCGTGTCCCTGGTTCCCCGTACCCGGAACCTGGTGCTGCCATGGGGAACAACGGATACGAAACCGCCCGCAGTTCCGGCGCCCGGCGCGGCGACACCGTTGGCGGAGGCGTCCGCATCCGCCGCGGCGGTGCCCTGCACGTTGCCGTCCTTGGCGTTACCGGCGGCTGCGGCAGCCCGGTCCGCAGCGGGCTGACCCGCCGCGGCAGGCCCGGCCTGCCAGCCGGCTGCGTCCGGAGCCGGACCGAGGCCAAGGTAGCTGCCCACGAGGTCGGCGCAGGCCGCCGGATCGGAGAACACTTCAATGGTCCACAGCGGCAGGTAACGCCAGCCCTGGCGCTCCAGCATCTGCGGCCGCAGGCGGCTGCGCTCGCGCACGGTCATCCGGCGGTAGCGGTCGGTGCCGTCGGACTCAATGGCAAGCGGAACTGCGTCCTCCCCCGCCTGGTCCGTGGTGGCCACGATGTCGATTTCACCGTAGTGGTCCCAGACGCTCGCCCCGCGGGCGCGCAGCCGCTCGACCAGGTCCGCCACGAGCGGGTCGTCCTCGGTGATGCGGCTGCGCCCGGTGGGCGGCTCGGGCCTGATCCCTTCGGGGCGGTCGAGTTCGCGGCTGATCAGCTCGTAGAAGTCCAGGGCTCCGAACCCGAGCCGGCTGCGGTCCAGGTCCTCCGGGCGGAAGCAGGTAAGCACATGCAGGCGGTTCCGCGCCCGGCTCATCGCGGTGACGAACAGGCCGCGGCCGTTCGGCGCGGACAGCGGACCGAAGCTGTGCAGGGCCCGGCCGTGCGGGGTGCGCCCGAATCCCAGCGAGAAGATGACGCAGTCCCGGACCATGCCTGCCGCCCGTTCCACGGGTACCACCCGGAAGGATTCCGGGCCCGGGGAGAAGAACGAGGAGGACCAGGGGAAGTTGGCCATCTGCAGCCGGATCGCTTCGGCGACCCGGGCCGCATGCCGCGGGGTGGCGGTGATGACGGCCAGCGACTGGTGCGGACGGCGCCGCACGTGGTCGAAGACCAGGTCAACCACGCGGTTCACCTCGGCGGCGACGGATTCGACTCCCTCATGGTCGGCGCTGGGCATGCCGGTGCCGTCGGGCAGGTACTCCACGACGACGCCGCGGTCACCTGCGGTGACTTCGCTGCCGCGCGGAATCATGCTCAGCCGTCCGCCGTAGAACTCGCCGCCGATCATTTCCACCAGGGCGCGGTCCACGGCCCGGTAGACGGTGGTGAGCCGGCGCACGGGCAGCACCCCGGCGAGGGCCTCGAAGACGCTGGTGTCGTCGCTGCCGGGGCCGGGCTGGGGGCTGTCCACCCCGATGGTGAAGGGAACCGGGGCGCCGAGCTCGCCGTCGCCGAAGGCGACCACCTGTTCCGCCCGGGCCAGGGCGGGGACTGCGGCCGGCAGGCTGGTGGACTCGGCGTCAAGGACGATGACGGCGTCAAAGGTCCGGTCGGCCGGAACCACGCGCGGCACCAGGTGCGGGCTGATCGCCCAGACCGGAATGAGCGAGGACACCAACGCCTCCGGCAGTGCGGCCAGCCCGGAGAGCGTCAGCGGCCCTTCCTTGAGCATCCGGCGGAGCTCGCCGGCGGCCGAGGGGTCGGCGTCCAGGGCGTCCTGCCAGCGGCGGGCCAGGTCCCAGCGCAGGCGTCCGGCGCCGGAGGCGATGTGGGCGTTGTCCGCGAGCCGGTACTCGGCCTCCAGCCGGCGCAGGCTGTCGCCGTCGGACATGGCGAGGTAGTCATCGCCGCTGATCATGGCCTCGAGCGCGGACTGCCACCAGGCCAGTTCCAGCTCATAGCCGACCTGCCGTGCCGGCACTTCCCGGGCCTCGAGGTCATCGAGCAGTTCGCCGAGCCCCTGGGCCCGCATCTCATCGAGCAGCAGGGTCCGCTCCGGCAGGGTTTCAAGCGTCTGCCGGTCGTCCGAGAGGGCGGTCAGGCGCTTCTCCAGGTCGTCGAGGGGCAGGCCGGCGAGGTCGGGCCGGTCCGGGGTGCCGGAAAGAATTCCGGTCAGCTGGTCCAGCTCTGCCTTGATGCGGCGGTAGTCGGCGTTAAGGTCCGCCAGTCCCGTGGGGACCGAGGGGTGCCGCTGGGTCGTCGCGTAGCGGGCCCAGGTGGCGCGCTGCTGCTGGACCTGGACCAGTGAGGCGTGCAGGTCGGAGATGTGGACGCCGGGGCGGATGTACTCCTTGGCCACCCGGCGCAGCCGCGAGCGGGTCATCGAGGTCATGTCGACGCCGTGTTCCCGGCGCCACGATGAGGAGGCCGTCGCCGAAATCAGGTCGGTGACCGGGCGGTCGAAGATGTCGGCGGTGAACTTGTCCAGGCTTTCACGCACGGCGACCAGCAGCTCCAGCTGCTCGCCCCACTGCGCGAACGTCTCGCCGAGGCGGATCTGTGAATGCCCGGCCACCTCCTGCACCTTGGCCCGCAGCTGCGGCAGCTCCTCGGCGAGGGAGAGCGCCAGGCGGTGCGCCTCCTCGGTCTCCTTGCGGTTGAGCAGCTTCGCGCCGAACCAGGGGCTGGTGGTGGCTGCCCGGCTGAAACTGCCCAGCTCGGCGGCCCGGCGCAGCCGTCCGGTGAGTTCGGTGCGGTCGGTGATGCTGTCCAGGACGCTGCGCTTCAGCCGCACGGTGGTTGCCGGAGCGGGGTTCATGCTGGTCAGCTCGGCAAGGGACTGCATGGCCTGGTACGGGGAGCAGCCCCACCGGCGGCGCACGTTGTGCAGCGACTTGACGTGGTCGCGCAGCTGGTGGCGGTTCTCGGTGAGCACCTTGTGCAGGCTGGCCAGGTTCGGTTCGGTGGCCTTCTCGTTCCGGACGACGGCGCGCACCAGCTGGTCCTTCAGCTGCTCCTCGCTGAGTCCGCCGCCGAGCTGCAGCACCAGGGAACCCAGCTGCAGGGAGTCCAGCTGCTGGACGAACTGGTTCAGCGTGCCACGGCGTTCGGCGACGAGGAGCACGGATTTGCCGTCGGCCACCAGCCGGGCGACGGCGTTCAGCGCGGTCTGGGTCTGCCCGGTTCCGGGCGGGGCGGAGACCACGAGCGACTGTCCGTCGGCCACCAGGTCCAGGACCTCCTGCTGGGCCGGGTCGGCATCGAGGATCAGCAGCTCATCGGCCGGATCGCGTTCATCCAGCGGCGGCAGGTCGGGCACGCGGGCCTGGGCGGGCTCGCCGGCGGACCCGGTGGCGGTGTCGATCAGTGCGCGGAGCACGGGATGTGCGGGGTTCAGGGCGGGGTCGTCGGCCGGGTCGGCGAGGTCGGCGAAGGTGGAGACCAGCAGCTTGTGTTCGATGTTGATGCTCCGCACGCCCTCGGTCAGCGTGCGCAGCCGCTCGAGCACCGGATGCGGATCGAACCGTGCGGTGCTGTAGGCCAGCCGGGCCAGGTTGCCGGCGTCGATGTCCAAGCCCTGCTCGCGGTGGAGGTGGCGGACGAAGGCCGGGTTGAGCATGGCCTTGCCGGTCAGCTGGAACTCGTAGTCGTCCTGGGAAGCGTGCACGGTCAGGGAGACGGGCGTCAGCAGCACCGGAGCGGTCAGCGATTCGGGCCGGAGCGCGTCGTCGGCGGCGTAGCGCCAGGAGGCCGTTCCGGCGGCCATGTAGCCGACGTCGATCCCCCGGTCGGTGCCGAGCTCGTAGATCTTCGCGCGCAGCAGCCGGGCGGCGCGCATCGCGGCCCGGTACTGTTCCGGGTCCCGCAGCAGGGTCGAGAGGCGGGTCCGCCGGCCGGCGAGCAGCTGTGCCAGCCCCGACGGGTGCGCGTGGGTGAGGTCGATGCTGTTGCTGGGCGAGGGCACGAACCGCAGCAGGGTATCCGGTCCGCTGGGGTGTCCCAGCTGTGCCAGCCAGGGCAGCAGGAAGTCAGACGCAGCGTCCCCGGTGTTCTCCTCAGGCACTCCTGCCCTCTTTTCTGCACTTGCGCGCGACGATCTCGACCAGATTGGCATGGGTTTAACGCTATCGCTTCCCCTGGCCTGGGCGGGGAAGCAACGCGGGGGGCGGCCGGATCGGCCGTCCCCCGCAGGAGAAACTGTGCTCAGTTTCCCGCTTTTACTCCCATTCGATGGTTCCCGGCGGCTTGCTGGTCACGTCCAGCACCACGCGGTTCACGCCGTCCACTTCGTTGGTGATCCGATTGGAGATGCGGGCCAGCAGGTCATACGGCAGCCGCGACCAGTCCGCGGTCATCGCGTCTTCGCTGGAGACGGGGCGGAGCACGATCGGGTGGCCGTAGGTCCGGCCGTCACCCTGGACGCCCACGCTGCGCACGTCGGCGAGCAGGACGACGGGCATCTGCCAGACGTCGTCGTCCAGGCCGGCGGCGGTCAGTTCGGCGCGGGCGATGGCGTCGGCCCGGCGCAGCAGGTCCAGCCGCTCGCGGGTCACCTCGCCGATGATGCGGATGCCCAGGCCCGGGCCGGGGAACGGCTGGCGGCCGACGATTTCGGCCGGCAGGCCGAGCTCGCGGCCGACGGCGCGCACCTCGTCCTTGAACAGCAGGCGCAGCGGTTCGACGAGTTCGAACTGCATGTCCTCGGGCAGCCCGCCCACGTTGTGGTGGCTCTTGATGTTGGCTGCGCCCTCGCCCCCGCCGGATTCGACGACGTCGGGGTAGAGCGTGCCCTGGACCAGGAAGCGGATCGGCTCGCCCTCAGCTTCGGCTTGGGACATGATCGCCCGTTCGGCTTCCTCGAAGGAACGGATGAATTCGCGCCCGATGATCTTGCGCTTGGTCTCCGGATCAGTGACCCCGGCCAGGGCGGAGAGGAAGCGCTCCTGCTCGTTGGCGACGTAGAGGTTGACGCCGGTGGCGGCGACGAAGTCGCGCTCGACCTGCTCGGCCTCACCTTCGCGCAGCAGGCCGTGGTCGACGAACACGCAGGTCAGCTGGTCGCCGACGGCGCGCTGCACCAGCGCGGCGGCGACGGCGGAGTCAACGCCGCCGGACAGCCCGCAGATGACCCGGGAGGAGCCCACCTGGGCGCGGATCCGCTCGACCTGTTCCTCGACGATGTTGCCGGTGGTCCAGCTGCGGTCCAGCTTGGCGCCCTTGAACAGGAAGTTCTCCAGCACCTGCTGCCCGTAGGCGGAGTGCTTGACCTCGGGGTGCCACTGCACTCCGTAGAGCTTCTTTTCCTCATTGGCGAACGCTGCCACCGGGGCGCCGGCCGTGCTGGCCAGGACTTCGAAGCCCTCCGGGGCCTCCTGCACGCTGTCACCGTGGCTCATCCAGGTGTTCTGGTGCTCGGGGGTGCCTTCGAGGATGGAGCGGGCGTCGCCGGCGACCATCGCGTCGGTGGAGCCGTATTCGCGCAGGCCGGTTTTGGCGACCTTGCCGCCAAGGGCCGCGGCCATGGCCTGGAAGCCGTAGCAGATGCCGAAGACCGGCACCCCTGCCTCGAACAGCTTGCCGTCCACCTGCGGGGCGTCTTCGGCGTAGACGCTGGAAGGCCCGCCGGAAAGGATGATGGCAGCCGGGTTCTTCTCCAGCAGCTGCTCGGTGGAATAGGTGTGCGGCACGACTTCGGAGTAGACATCGGCTTCCCGCACGCGCCGGGCAATCAGCTGCGCGTACTGGGCGCCGTAGTCCACCACGAGCACGGGCCGCTCTTCGATGGGATCGGTGGGGGCGGAATCAGTCACGGTTCCAAGGATAGTCGGCGCCCGCCCCCGCTGGCACATCGCGTCCTGCCCGCCTCCGGGCAGGACGCACGGGCCGGAGGTTCAGTAGCGGGAAGCGGCCTCGGGATGCGCTTCGAGCTCGGCCAGGACCTGCTTGTGGATCCGGGCCTCCACGATGAAGGACAGGAAGGGCACAACGCCGCCGAGCGCGATCAGGACGAACTTCGAGAACGGCCAGCGCATCAGCTGCCAGAGCCGGAAGTCGGCGATCAGGTAGACCACGTAGAGCCAGCCGTGGGCGATCAGGACTCCGGTGTAGAGGTTCAGGGAGCCGATCATCGGCGCCGGGATCTCCAGTGCGTACTTCATGATCATCTCGATGACCAGCAGCAGCAGGAAGATGCCGGTGACGTAGGAGAAGACCTTGTAAAAGCCCAGGGCGGAGCGGATCTGGGCGTGGGTGCCGCCGAACCGGCGCTTCTTGGGCCGGGGTTTGCGGGCGGGGGCTTGATCGGTCACTGCGTTCCTCACTGTTCCTTCGGGCGGATGGCGGGGCGGGGTCAGGGTTCTCGGGCCGGCGAGGGGTCCGACACCGGTTCTTCCCCCGGTTCGCGGGTCTCGTTGCCTGCCCGCTCCTGCCCGTCCGCCGGGTCGTCCACGTCGTCCCAGTCTTCCTCGTCCTCCGCGTCCTCAAGGGCGCGGCGGTGGTCGTCGGCCACGAGCCGCCACCAGAGGAAGACCGAGAAGCCGGCGAAAATAACCCATTCGACGGCGTAGAAGACGTTCATCCAGTTGATGCTGGTCTCCTGCGGCTGCGGGCCGATCACCACGGCCTCCATGGCGCCGGTGTCGACGGGTGCGCCGGCGGCGTCCAGGGTTTCATGGGCGGGCACGAACGCGGCGTACAGCGGCAGGTCCCACCGGTTCGCCAGTTCCGCCGGGGAGAGCGTGGGCACGGTGTCGCCGCCGTCGGGCTGCCGCGGCTCGGGCGCTTCGGGGGGCAGCAGGCGCCCGACGACGGTCACTTCCCCTTCGGGGGCCGGCTCGGCATCCTGCGGGTCGGGAATCCAGCCGCGGACCACCGGAATCCATTCCCCGCCCGGCGCACCGTCCACCGACATCGGCGTCACGACCCACCATCCGGTCTTGTCGCCCTGCAGGCGCTCCTCGACCAGCACGGTGCGGCCGTCGTCGAAGGCGCCGGTGAAGGTGACCATCCGGTCCGCCTCCGTACCCATCAGGTCGGTGGCGGGGGTGAAGACCTCGGTCAGGGGACGGACGTTTTCGGTGTCCGCGGCGGGCGGCGGCGGCTCGCTTTCCGCGGTGGAGAACTGCCACTGGCTCAGCAGCACGAACACCCACGACAGGGCGAGGGCGAAGACGAGCGCGGCGATCCAGCGCGGCTTCAAAGCAGTTCTCAGCACGGGATTAACCGTACTTCGAACCCTTGTAGAAAACCCAATGGGCGGTCAATGGTCGAAGAAGACCACGGAGGAGTTGATCAGCTCCGCGATCACTCCGGCGTCCTGCGCCCGGCGCAGCGACTCCCGGAACGCGGGCCGGTACAGGGACCGCGCCAGCGTCGCCAGCACCTCCAGGTGCTCGGAGAACGATCCGGCCGGGGTGGCGATGAGCAGCACCACGGTGGCCGGTCCGTCGGCGGCCCCGAAGTCGAGGCTGTGCCCGTACTTCGTCACACCGACGGCGATGGAGGCGGCCGTGACCTGGTCGCTGCGCGCATGCGGCAGCCCGATTCCGCCCGGCAGGCCCGTGGCCAGCTGGTGTTCCCGGGCCTGGACCTGCTCGAGGAATTCGGGCAGGCTGCGCAGCCGGCCGCCGCGGTAGAGCAGTTCGGCCAGCTGCGCCGCGGCGTCGTACCGGTCCGCGGCCACCATGTCCAGCAGCACGAATCCGGGCTCGGTGAGCACCGTGTCGCCTGCCCCCAGCTGCAGCCCGCTGTCCATCCGCACCGGTCAGACCGTGGGAACGATGTCCTCGGCGGCCAGCCGGGCGGCGTCCGCGGACTTGTCGTCGGGCTGTTCCTGGCTGCGCCGCTCGGCCTCGACCCGGGCCAGGTAGTGCAGGGTCTCGTTCTCGATCCTGGCCTCGTCCCAGCCCAGCACCGGAGCCATCAGCCCTGCCACCACGGGTGCGGCGGCGACGCCGCGGTCCCAGGATTCAATCGAGATCCGGGTGCGGCGGGCCAGCACGTCCTCGACGTGCCGGGCGCCCTCATGCGTGGTTGCGTAGACCACCTCGGCCCCCAGGTAGTCGTCGGCGCCGGGCAGCGGCTCCCCCAGCGCGGGGTCGGCGCGGATGAGGTCCAGGACCTCCACGGCCAGGGACCCGTAACGGTTCAGCAGGTGCTCCACGCGGGCCACGTGCACCCCGTACTCCTCGGCAAGCCGGTGCCGGCGGTTCCAGGCCGCCTTGTACCCGGTGGCCCCCAGCAGCGGGATGGTCTGGGTGCAGCTTTCCGGAACCCGCTCGTCCATCGCCCGGGCGGCCTCGTCCACGGCGTCCTTGGCCATCACCCGGTAGGTGGTCCACTTGCCGCCGGCGACGACGACGAGTCCCGGCACCGGGTGCGCCACCACGTGTTCGCGGGAGAGCTTGGCGGTGGAGTCGTTCTCCCCGGCGAGCAGCGGCCGCAGGCCGGCGTAGACGCCCTCGACGTCCTCCCGGGTGAGCGGCGTCTTCAGCACCAGGTTCACGTGCTCGAGGATGTAGTCGATGTCCGCGGAGGTGGCGGCGGGGTGGGCCTTGTCGAGGTTCCAGTCGGTGTCGGTGGTGCCGATGATCCAGTGCCGCCCCCAGGGGATGACGAACAGCACCGACTTCTCGGTCCTCAGGATCAGTCCCACCGTGGACTGGAACCGGTCGCGCGGCACCACCAGGTGCACGCCCTTGGAGGCGCGGACCTTCAGCTGGCCGCGGTCGGTGACCATGGCCTGGGTCTCGTCGGTCCACACACCGGTGGCGTTGACCACCTGTTTGGCGAAGATGTCGAATTCCTCGCCGGTTTCGGTCTCCCGCACCCGGGCGCCGACCACCCGTTCGCCCTCGCGCAGGAAGTCCACGACGGCGAGCCGGTTGACCGCGGCGGTCCCGTAGTGGGCGGCGGTGCGCACCATGGTCGCGACGTACCGCGCGTCGTCGACCTGGCCGTCGTAGTAGCGGATCGAGCCGACCATGGCGTCGTCCTTGAGGCTGGGCGCCGCCCGCAGCGTCCCGCGCCGGCTGAGGTGCTTGTGCCCGGGGACGCCGCGGGCGTTGCCGGAGGTGATGCCCATGGTGTCGTAGAGCATGATTCCCGCCCCGACGTAGGGCCGCTCCACGAACCGGCGGGTCAGCGGGTACAGGAACGGGACCGGCTTGACCAGGTGCGGGGCGATCCGCTGCAGCAGCAGGCCGCGTTCCTTCAGCGCCTCCTGCACGAGGGCGAAGTCGAGCATCTCCAGGTAGCGCAGGCCGCCGTGGATCAGCTTGGACGAGCGGGAGGAGGTGCCGGAGGCCCAGTCCCTCGCCTCGACCATCCCCACGTTCAGCCCGCGGGTCACGGCGTCCAGGGCGGCGCCGGCGCCGACGACGCCGCCGCCGACGATGAGGACATCCAGGGCGTTTCCGGGTTCAGCCGTGGCCCGCAGCCGGGCCATCGCCTCCTCGCGGTAGGCCGGGCTCAGTGCATCTGTGGTACTGGTCAAGGCTTCCTCCTTCGGCTCCGGCACGGGTGGTCCGGACCCCTCGGTCTGACGCCGGTGCGTCAACTGTAGGAAATCAACTGCTGTACAGATAGGGCGAGACCAGGACCTCGATACGCTGGAAGGCCTTCAGGTCCGAGTAGCCGGTGGTGGCCATGGCGCGCCGCAGCGCGCCCATCAGGTTCGACGTTCCGTTGGTGTGGTGCGAGGGCCCCCAGAGGACTTCCTTCAGGGGTCCGACGGTGTCCAGGTGCACCCGGTCGCCGCGCGGCAGCTCGCTGTGGTGGGCTTCCTGGCCCCAGTGCCAGCCGTGGCCGGGGGCCTCGTCTGCGCGGGCCAGCGCGGAGCCGAGCATCACGGCGTCGGCGCCCATGGCGATGGCCTTGATGATGTCGCCGCTGGTGCCCATGCCGCCGTCGGCAATGACGTGGACGTAGCGGCCGCCGGACTCGTCCATGTAGTCCCGCCGCGCTTCGGCGATGTCGGAGATGGCGGTGGCCATCGGCGCGTGGATGCCCAGGGCGCGGCGGGTGGTGGTGGTCGCTCCCCCGCCGAAGCCGACCAGCACGCCGGCGGCGCCGGTGCGCATCAGGTGCAGGGCCGGGGTGTAGCCGGCGGCGCCGCCAACGATGACCGGGACATCGAGTTCGTAGATGAACTGCTTGAGGTTCAGCGGCTCCACGTTCTTGGACACGTGCTCGGCCGAGACCGTGGTGCCGCGGATGACGAAGACGTCGACGCCGGCGGCCAGGACGGTCTTGTAGAACTCCTGGGTGCGCTGCGGGGTGAGGGAGCCGGCCACGGTGACGCCGGCTTCGCGGATCTCGGCGAGCCGGGAGGTGATCAGCTCGGCCTGGATGGGCGCGGCGTAGATTTCCTGGAGCCGGCGGGTGGCCTGGGGGTTGAAGTTGTCCCCCTTCAGCTGCGCAATTTCGTCGAGGACCGGCTGGGGGTCCTCGTACCGGGTCCAGAGGCCCTCGAGGTTGAGCACGCCGAGCCCGCCGAGGCGGCCCAGCGCGATCGCGGTGGCCGGGGACATGACCGAGTCCATCGGCGCGCCGATGACCGGCATGTCGAAGCGGTAGGCGTCGATCTGCCAGTCGATGGACACGTCCTGCGGGTCGCGGGTCCGGCGGGAGGGGACGATCGCAACGTCGTCCAGGGAAAAGGCTCTGCGCCCGCGCTTGCCACGGCCGATCTCAATCTCAGTACTCACGCCTCTAGGTTATCCCAGTCACCTGTCCGCCCGCCGGGAAAGCGCGTCCACGCTCACAGGACGAGGCTCTTAGTGCCGCGAAGGCGCCGCCCGCAGTGCGGGCGGCGCCTTCGATTCGCTCAGAGTTCGATGCGCTCAGATGCGGGCGCTAGGAGCGCTTGGTGCCGTAGTTCGGCGCCTCCACGGTCATGGTGATGTCGTGCGGGTGCGACTCGCGCAGGCCGGCGGAGGTGATCCGGACGAACTTGCCCTTGGCCTTCAGCTCGGGGATCGTGTGCGCGCCGGTGTAGAACATGGTCTGGCGCAGGCCGCCGACCAGCTGGTGCGCGACGGCGGACAGCGGGCCGCGGTAGGGCACCTGGCCTTCGATGCCCTCGGGAATCAGCTTTTCGTCGCTGGGCACGTCGGCCTGGAAGTAGCGGTCCTTGGAGTAGGAGGTGTTCCGGCCGCGGGTCTGCATGGCGCCCAGGGAGCCCATGCCGCGGTACGCCTTGAACTGCTTGCCCTGCACCAGCACCAGTTCGCCGGGGCTCTCGGCGGAGCCGGCGAGCAGGGAACCGAGCATCACGGTGTCGGCGCCGGCGACGATGGCCTTGCCGATGTCTCCGGAGTACTGCAGGCCGCCGTCGGCGATGACCGGCACGCCGGCCGGAATCGCGGCGCGCGCCGCTTCGTAGATGGCGGTCACCTGGGGTACGCCGACGCCGGCGACCACGCGGGTGGTGCAGATCGAGCCGGGGCCCACGCCGACCTTGATGGCGTCGGCGCCGGCGTCGATCAGCGCCTGGGCGCCGTCGCGGGTCGCCGCCTGCCCGCCGATGACGTCGACGTGGGCGGCGGCAGGATCCTTCTTGAGCCGGGCGATCATGTCCAGCACGCCGGAGCTGTGGCCGTTGGCGGTGTCCACGACCAGCACGTCCACGCCGGCCTCGACCAGGGCCATCGCCCGCTCGTACCCGTCTCCGAAGAAGCCGACGGCGGCACCGACGCGCAGGCGGCCCTCGTCGTCCTTGGTGGCGAGCGGATACTGCTCGGCCTTGTCGAAGTCCTTGACCGTGATCAGGCCCTGCAGCCGGCCGGCGTCATCGACCAGCGGCAGCTTCTCGATGCGGTGCTTGTCCAGCAGCTCCATGGTCTCTTCGGGCGTGATGCCGACCCGTCCGGTGATCAGCGGCATCGGGGTCATCACTTCGGCGACCTTGCGCAGCGGATAGTCGGAGCGCGGGATGAAGCGGGTGTCGCGGTTGGTGACGATGCCCAGCAGGCGCTTCTGGTCGTCGGTGACCGGGAGCCCGGAGACGCGGAAGTGGGCGCAGAGGTCGTCCAGTTCCTGCAGGGTGGCGTCCGGGGAGACGGTCACCGGGTTGGTGATCATGCCGGATTCGCTGCGCTTGACGCGGTCCACGTGCTCGGCCTGGTCCTCGATGGACAGGTTGCGGTGGATCACGCCCAGGCCGCCCTGGCGGGCCATGGCGATGGCCATCCGGGACTCGGTGACGGTGTCCATGGCCGCGGAGATCAGCGGGGTCTGGACGGTGATGCGCCGGGTCAGCCGGGAGCTGGTGTCCGCTTCGGACGGAATGACGTCCGTGAAGCCGGGCAGCAGGAGGACGTCGTCATAGGTCAGGCCGACGAAGCCGAACGGGTCGTGTTCTGGGGACTGCTGGGACAAAGCTGCGCCTCTTTCGCGACGGACCGGGAGGGGATGTGGCCGTTATAAACGGGCTTCTTTCCATCCTAGAACGATCCGGCGGCCCTCCCTATTCCTGCAGGGAATCCGGCAGGACGGCTTCCGGCGCTTCCGCCTCCCAGCCGGTGGCGGCGCGGACCCGTTCGGCGAACACTTCGGCGGTGCTCTCGGCATACGTGCGGGTGACGTGGTCGTGGTCCATGTAGACGGCGACGTTGCCGATGATGCCGGGGCACTCCTCCGCCGTGCAGAGCTGGTCGGTCATGTCGAGCACCCTGACGCCGGGAATCCGCCCGGGCAGGCCCTCAAGCGGCGACACCGCGGCGAGCAGCCCGCTGCGCGGCACCCGGCAGGCCTGGACGTCGAGGTCGTTCGCTTCAAGGCACTTGAACATGTCGAACTCGAACCGCGGGTTGTCCCGCATCGCCAGGACCGTGATTCCCGCCTCGGCGAACGGGCGGACGCCGTCCTCGTAGCCGCCGGCCAGGATCTCGTCCGGACTGGATTCGCGGGTGACCGATGCCACCGTGTACACGGCGTCGGGCCTGCGTTCGAGCACATAGTCCCGGGCCGCCGCGTTGTGCGCGTTGCACTCCGCGGAGCGTTCCGGGTCCTCGGCGCCGTAGCGGCATCCCATCTTCAGGATGGTGACGACGTGCCAGTCGTTGGCCAGCGCCGCGGGCCGCAGCGCGGCGGACCACTGCATGGCGTGCGAGTCGCCCAGGACCAGGATGGTCTTTTCGGCACCCTCGGCGGTGCCGATCTGCTGGCAGTGCCCGTCGAGCACGGAGCCCTCCGCGGGGGCGATGTCCGCGGGGCAGGGGCCGTCGAAGCGGGCCCATTCGCTGTCCAGGTTGGCCGCCGCGGGCTTGACCAGGGCCTGCGTGGAGCCGGCGTGTTCGAAGTCCGGGTCCAGCACCCGGGCTCCGGGATTGTCCGCGATGCTCTGCTGCTGCAGCTGCCGCGCGTCGGCGTGGGCCTTCGCCTGGGCCCCGGCCAGCGGCAGGGCCACGAGGGCGGCGCACGCGGCGGTGACGACGGCGCTGCGCCGGGTGGTGGCCTCGGACCAGTGCCAGCCGCGCAGCGGTCGCTCCACCAGCCGGGTGGTCAGCAGGGCCAGCACCAGTGAGGCCGCGATGACCACCGCGCCGTCCGCCAGCCCCGCCCTCGGCTGGTTGCTCCAGGCGAGCCAGAACACCAGCAGCGGCCAGTGCCACAGGTACAGCGCATAGGAGTTGTCCCCCAGCTTCACCAGCGGGGCCCAGGCCAGGAGCCGATCGGCTCCCCAGCGCAGCCCCGTGTGTCCTGCGGCAATGATCAGGGCGGCGGCCAGCAGGGGCCATAGGGCGATCCATCCCGGGAACTGCTGCTGGACCTGCAGGATCAGGCCGCAGCTGAGCATCGCGGCCAGGCCGATCCACCCCATGGCGCCGCGCACGGCGGCCGGCAGGCGCAGATACGGCAGCAGCAGCGCCAGGAGTGAACCCAGCGCGAATTCCCAGAGTCGGGTCCGGGTGTCGAAGTAGGCGTAGGCCTGGTTGGTCGCCGTCTGCTGGACGGAGAAGGCGAGCGAGGCGGCAAACACGGCTCCGAACACCGCAACCAGCAGCGGCCGCGGGCGCAGCCCGAACCGGCGCACGGCGAACGCCGCCGCGGCGAACAGCAGCGGCCACAGGACAAAGACCTGGCCCTGGACCGACAGGGACCAGAAGTGCTGCAGCGGGCTGGCGGTGCTGTTGTCGCGTTCGTAGTAATCGACGGCGCTGTTGGCCAGGACCCAGTTCTGGACGTACAGCAGTGATGCCCAGCCCTGCCGGAACAGGCTGCTCCAGGTGCTGACCGGCAGCAGCATCGCCGCACCCGCCAGCACCGCCAGCAGGACCAGGCCGGCTGCCGGAACCAGGCGCTTGAAGGCGCGGGCCCAGTACCGGGCCAGCTCCAGCGGGCGGCCGGCTTCAAGCCGGCGGGCGAAGGAACCGGTGAGCAGGAAGGCGGAGATCAGCAGGAAAATGTCCACCCCGCCGGAAACCCGGCCGAGCCAGACGTGGTAGAGCACCACCAGCACGACGGCCAGGGCCCGCAGGCCCTGTACCTCCGGTCGGTACACGCTGCGGGGTGCCGCGTTGGGGTTGCCGGAGGCAGGCCGGGCTGGCGCCTGGAGCCGGGATGCGGACACGGAGGAGTCCCTTTCGGTCGGTGGACAACCTCACGAGTTTATCGGCGCGGTGCAAATCGGCCGCCGGCGCGGAGGGAACGAGAGCGCCGTCACAGGCACCGGGACCGGCGGCCTGAGGACGAAAAAGTCCCCGCCCGGCGACTGCCGGACGGGGACTTCCTCTTCAGCGGTGCTGCTTAGTGCTGGTGACCGTGATCGTCCGCGTCGTCGGAGGGCTTCTCCACAACGAGGGCTTCGGTGGTCAGCACCAGGGCTGCGATCGAAGCCGCGTTGCGCAGCGCCGAGCGGGTGACCTTCACCGGGTCGATGACGCCGGCGTCGATCATGTTGCCGTATTCGCCGGTCGCGGCGTTGAAGCCGTTGTTGACCTCCAGGTCGCCGACCTTGGAGACCACGACCATGCCTTCGGCCCCGGCGTTCTCGGCGATCCAGCGCAGCGGCTGAGCCAGCGCGCGGCGGACCAGGCCGACGGCGGTGGCGGCGTCGCCTTCCAGCTTGGCCACCTCCGGATCGGTGTCGAGGGCCTTGGCGGCGTGCACCAGGGCGGAACCGCCGCCGGCGACGATGCCCTCTTCAAGGGCGGCGCGGGTGGAGGACACGGCATCTTCGATGCGGTGCTTCTTTTCCTTCAGCTCCACCTCGGTGGCGGCACCCACGCGGATGACGCCGACGCCGCCGGAGAGCTTGGCCAGGCGTTCCTGCAGCTTCTCGCGGTCCCAGTCGGAGTCGGTGCGCTCCACCTCGGCGCGGATCTGGGCCACCCGCTCGGCGACGTCGGCTTCGGAGCCGGCGCCGTCGACGATGGTGGTGGTGTCCTTGGTGACGGTCACGCGGCGGGCGGAGCCCAGCACCTCAAGGCCGACGGCGTCCAGCTTCAGGCCGAGGTCCGGGGACACGACCTGGGCGCCGGTCAGCACGGCGATGTCCTGCATCATGGCCTTGCGGCGGTCACCGAAGCCCGGGGCCTTGACGGCCACGACGTTCAGGGTGCCGCGCAGCTTGTTGACCACGAGGGTGGACAGCGCTTCGCCGTCGACGTCCTCGGCGATGATGAACAGCGGCTTGCCGGCCTGCAGTACCTTCTCCAGCAGCGGCAGGAACTCCGCCACGGAGGAGATCTTGCCGGAGTTGATGAGGATGAGCGCGTCCTCGAGGACGGCTTCCTGGCGCTCCGGGTCGGTGACGAAGTGCGGGGACAGGTAGCCCTTGTCGAACTGCATGCCCTCGGTGACGACCAGGTCGGTCTGAGTCGAGGAGGATTCCTCGATGGTGATGACGCCTTCCTGGCCGACCTTCTCGAAGGCCTGGGCCAGCAGTTCGCCGATCTCCATGCTCTGCGCGGAGATGGCCGCGACGTGGGCAACCTGGTTGCCTTCGACGGCCTTGGCGTTCTCCAGCAGGCGGTTGGCGACGGCGTCCACGGACACCTCGATGCCGCGCTTCAGCGCGCCCGGGGCGGCGCCGGCGGCCACGTTGCGCAGGCCTTCCTTGACCAGGGCCTGGGCGAGGACGGTGGCGGTGGTGGTGCCGTCGCCGGCGACGTCGTTGGTCTTCGTGGCGACTTCCTTCGCCAGCTGGGCGCCGAGGTTCTCGTACGGATCCTCCAGCTCCACCTCGCGGGCGATGGTCACGCCGTCATTGGTGATGGTGGGGGCGCCCCAGGTCTTGGCGAGCACCACATTGCGGCCGCGCGGGCCCAGGGTCACCTTGACGGTGTTGGCCAGCTTGTCGACGCCGGCTTCCAGAGAGCGCCGGGCGGAGTCGTTGAACTCCAACTGCTTAGACATATGTGTCCCTTCCGAGAACTGCGTCAGAAAACCCCGGCCGCATCGGGCCGGGGTTCTCCCGTGGAACTACTTGGTGACGACAGCGAGGACGTCGCGGGCGGAGAGGATGAGGTACTCCTCGCCGCCGTGCTTGACCTCGGTTCCGCCGTACTTGGAGTAGATGACGACGTCGCCCTCGGCAACATCGACGGGGACGCGGTTGCCGTTGTCATCGACACGGCCCGGTCCAACCGCGACGACCTGCCCCTCCTGGGGCTTCTCCTTCGCGGTATCCGGGATCACCAGGCCGGAAGCGGTGGTCTGCTCGGCTTCGAGCGGACGGACAACAATACGATCCTCAAGGGGCTTGATAGAGACCGACACTCGGGCTCTCCTTTGCGTAGTTCTGCTAACGGACTGTGGACCGAAAGTTGGCGCTGGCCGTCGTCGCGGTGCCGGTTGGCGCTTCCCTTACGGAATTAGCACCCGCACAGCGGGAGTGCTAGTTGAGACTTTATGCACTGGTTAGCACTCGGTCAAGCAGAGTGCCAGCAACGGCGGCACCCCTCTGGAGCGCATATTCAACCTGGCCCGTCAAGCCGGAAGACGCCGGTGTCACAGAGTGGGACTGGAAGTTGCTTAGCCTTGCCTAACCCATGTAGCTTTCAACTGCGCGCACCAATTAGCAAACATTTGCGTGACCTATTCTCCGCACCGCCGGTAAGTCACCCTGAGATCCACGGAGCCCCCATGATCGCCAAGTCCCGCCTGCTGGCCGGCATCGCCCTCGTGTCCCTGCTGGCCCTGAGCGCCTGCTCCACCGAGAGCGCGTCCGCCGAGGCACCGTCGACAGCGCCGTCGACCATCTCCGTCGAGCACGAGCAGGGCACCACCGAGGTTCCCGTGAACCCCGAGACCGTCTACGCCTTCGACCTGGGCGCCCTGGACACCCTGGACGCGCTCGGCGTCGAGGTGGACGGCGTTCCCGCAGCCAACTTCCCCGGAAGCCTGTCCAAGTACGACGGCGAGGAATACGAGAAGATCGGCAGCATGAAGGAGCCGGACTTCGAGGCCATCAGCGCCGGCGCTCCGGACCTGATCATCATGTCCGGCCGCGTCGCCGACTCCTACGAGGAGCTCAGCAAGATCGCCCCGACCATCAACCTCAGCGTCTCCAATGAGGACCCGTGGGCCTCCTTCGAGGAAAACACCGAGATCCTCGGCCAGATCTTCGATAAGGAAGAGGAAGCCGCCGAGGCCCTGGCCGCCCTGGACGAGTCCGTCGAGGAGACCAAGGCCGCAGCTGCCGACGCCGGAACCGGCCTGATCGTGATGACCAGCGGCGGCGAAATGACCGCCTACGGCGCCGGCTCCCGCTTCGGCCTGATCCACGACGTGCTGGGCGTCCAGACCGCTGCCGACATCGCCTCGGACGGCAAGCACGGCGAGGCTGTGGCCTTCGAGTACATTGCCGACACCAACCCGGACCACCTGTTCGTGATCGACCGCGACGCAGCCGTCGGCCAGGCCGGCGAGGCAGCATCCGCCGTGCTCGACAACGAGCTGGTCAAGGGCACCAACGCCGCGAAGAACGGGAAGATCACCATGCTGGATTCCTCCAGCTGGTACCTGGTCGGCTACGGGCTGAACAACGTGCAGTCCCAGGTCGACACCATCCTGGAAGCCATTTCCTAGCACCCCCGCTCCCGCGGTTCCGGCCCCGCCGGGCCGGAACCGCGGCACTTCCCACGGATCGTGACATGACCGCAGCGCTCACCGCTCCCCCGACTCCGGCACCGGCCGGAGAACCGCCCAGGCCCCGCCGCTTTACCCAGGCCGGGGCCCTTGCCGTGTCCGGGCTCGCCGTCCTGGCGCTGGCCGTTGCCAGCATGTTCATCGGCGTCTCCGACGTCTCGCTGGGCGCGTTGCTCGCCGGGGACGCCCATGCGTGGGACATGTTCTGGATCTCCCGCCTCCCCCGGACCCTGGCCGTGGTGCTGGCGGGCATGGCGCTGAGCGTGGCCGGGCTGATCATGCAGCTGATGGCCCGCAACAAGTTCGTGGAGCCCTCGACCGTGGGCACGGTGGAGTCGGCGTCCCTGGGCATCCTGGTCGTCACGGTGCTGCTTCCCGGTGCGTCCCTGTTCCTCAAGATGGGCGTCGCTTCCGTCTTCGCCATGGCCGGCACCGCCCTGTTCCTGCTCGTGCTGCGCCGGATCCCGCTGCGCAACACCCTGCTGGTGCCCCTCGTCGGCATCATGCTCGGCGGCGTGATCGCCGCGGTTACCACCTTCTTCGCCTACCGCTGGGACCTGCTGCAGACCCTCAACAGCTGGACCGTCGGTGACTTCTCCGGGGTGCTGCGCGGGCGCTACGAACTGCTCTGGATCGTCGCCGCGCTGACCCTCGTCGGGTACCTGGCCGCCAACCGCTTCACGGTGGCCGGCATGGGCCAGGAGTTCACCACCAACCTCGGCCTGAACTACAACCAGGTGATGCGCCTGGGCCTGGTCATCGTGTCCCTGATCAGCGCCGTCGTCGTCGTGTCGGTCGGTTCCATTCCCTTCCTCGGCCTGATCGTGCCGAACCTCGTGTCCCTGATGATCGGTGACAATGTGCGCCGCGCCGTGCCCTGGGTCGCCGTTTTCGGCGCCGGGTTCGTGCTGCTCTGCGACATCATCAGCCGCACCATCCGCTTCCCCTACGAAATTCCGGTGGGCGTGATCGTCTCCGCCCTGGGCAGCGCCCTGTTCCTGTACCTGCTCCTGCGAAAGCGCTCCGCCCGTGGCTAAGCCCTCCCCCGACTCGGCGGTTTCTCCGCTGCCCCAGGCCATGACCGCGTCCCGGCGCCGGCCCGTCCGCTCCGTCTCCCCGCGGACCTGGATCCTCATCCTCGGCATCGCCGCCGCCGTCCTGGTGCTGCTGTTCATGACCATCGACCTGCGCGGCAACCTCGGCTATGTCCTGCCGCGTCGCGCGATCAAGGTCGGAACCATGATCCTGGTGGCCTATGCCGTGGCCGTGTCCACCGTGCTGTTCCAGACCGTGACCGGCAACCGGATCCTGACACCGTCGATCATGGGCTTCGACGCCCTGTACCTGCTGATCCAGACGGTCCTCGTCTTCGCCCTCGGCGGGCAGGCGCTGCTCGCCGCCCCCGAGTCCGTCCGCTTCCTCCTCGAGATCGCCCTCATGGTCGGCTTCTCGTTCCTGCTCTACCGCTGGCTGTTCACCGGCGGCGGGCGCAGCCTGCACCTGATGCTGCTGGTGGGCATCGTCTTCGGCACCATGTTCCGGGGATTCAACTCGCTGCTGCAGCGGCTGATCGATCCCAGCGAGTTCATCATCCTGCAGGACCTGTTCTTCGCCAGCTTCAACCGGGTCAACCCCACCCTGCTGGGCGTCTCGATCGTGGCCGTCGCCGCCGTGTCCGTGGTCGCCTGGCGGATGCGCCACCAGTTCGACGTCCTTTCGCTGGGCCGTGAAACAGCCATCAACCTGGGCGTGGAACACCGCAGCGCCGTCACCAGGACACTGCTGATCTGCTCGGTGCTGGTGGCCGTGTCCACCGCACTGGTCGGGCCGATCACGTTCTTCGGCCTGCTGATCGCCTCGCTGGCCTACCAGCTGTGCTCCCGCTTCCGGCACGCCGCCGTCCTGCCCATCGCCGTCTTCCTGGGCATCATCGCCCTCGTCGGCGGCCAGCTGGTCCTCGAGCAGGTGTTCTCCTTCGACACCGCGCTCAGCATCATCATCGAATTCGTCGGAGGAATCGTCTTCATCCTCCTGCTGCTGAAAGGCTCCATCAAATGATCCAGGTCTCCGGCGTTACCAAGCGGTATGGAACGCAGACCGTGGTGGACGCGGTCACCTGCTCCATCGCCGACGGCGGCATCACCTCGATCATCGGCCCCAACGGGGCCGGCAAGTCCACGCTGCTGTCCATGATCAGCCGCCTGCTGCCGCTGGATGCCGGATCGGTCTCCGTGGACGGGCTCGACGTCGTCGCCACTCCCGGGCGCGACCTGGCCCGGCGCATGGCCATCCTGCGCCAGGACAACCAGCTGACCGTGCGCCTGACCGTGCGGGACCTGGTCGGTTTCGGCCGCTACCCGCACAACGGCGGCCGGCCGACGGCCGAGGACAAGGCCCACATCGAGCGGGCCATGGAGTACCTGGACCTGACCGCGCTGGCCGACAAGTTCGTCGACGAGCTGTCCGGCGGCCAGCGCCAGCGCGCCTTCATTGCCATGGTGCTGGCCCAGGACACCGACTACCTGCTCCTGGACGAGCCGCTGAACAACCTGGACATGAAGCACTCGGTGGAGATGATGCGCCTGCTGCGCCGCCTGGCCGACGACTTCGGCAAGACGGTGGTGCTGGTCATCCACGACATCAACTTCGCGTCCTGCTACTCCGACAACATCATCGCCATGGCCGACGGGCGCCTGCTGCACCAGGGCACGCCGGAGCAGATCATGCGGCCCGAGGTGCTCCAGGACATCTACGAGATCGACATCCGCATCGAGGACATCGAGGGCAACCGGATCGGCGTCTACTTCGCGTAGCGGCCGCCCGGCGAATCAGGCTCCCGACGCCGGGACCGCCGCCAGCCGGCGCAGCGCCTCCTGAAGCACCTCCGGCGAGCAGCCGAAGTTGAGCCGGGCCCGCCCGGTGCCTTCCGAGCCGAACTTCAGCCCGGATTCCAGCGCCACCTGCGCCTGCTCCAGCGCGGTTCCGGCCGGGTCCTCGCCCCAGCCGAGGCCGCGGAAATCCAGCCAGGCCAGGTAGCCGGCGTCGGGAATCCGATACCGGACCTGCGGCAGTTCCGCGGCCAGCAGGTCGGCCAGAAGCTTCCGGTTCGCGTCCAGGGCCGCCAGGACATCGTCCAGCCAGGGATCGGCGTCGGTGTAGGCGGCCGTGGTCCCGGCCAGGCCAAGGATGCTGGTCCGGAAGCCGACCTCGGCCGGCATCGCATCCAGCAGCAGCCGGGTGCGGTCATCGGAGGCAATCATCAGTGCACATTTGGCCCCGGCGATGTTCCAGCCCTTGCTCGCAGCGGTGACGCACACACCCACCGCACGGGCGGCGTCGGACACCGAGAGGAACGGCGTGAACTCGCTCGGCCGGTACACGAGCGGGGCGTGGATCTCGTCACTGACCACCCGCACGCCGTACTGCCCGGCCAGGTCCGCCACCCGTGCCAGGGTGTGCCTGTCGTGCACCAGGCCCAGCGGGTTGTGCGGGTTGCACAGCAGGAACGCCTCGACACCGTCGTCGGCAAAGGCCTCCTCCAGGCCGGCCAGGTCCAGCGACCAGCCGTCCGGGCCTTCAAGCAGCGGCACCTCGCGCACCACGGCCCCGGCCTCGACCGGCAGTTCGAAGAACGGCGGATAGACCGGCGGCGTGATGACCACTTCCCCGCCCGGGCGCACGGCCTGCCGGAGGGCCTCGACGATGGCGACGCTGACGTCGGTGGTGGTGCGCACGTCCGCCGGGTCCACCTGCCAGCCCCACCGGCGCGCCGCGAACCCGGCAAAGGCAGGTCCCACCGGACCGGGGCCGGAGACGTAGCCGACGTCGGAGGCTTCGATCCGGCCGATCATCGCGGCGCTGACCGCCGGCGCCAGCGGAAAGTCCATTTCCGCCACGAACAGCGGCAGCACGTCCTCGGAGTAGGTGCGCCACTTGGCGCTGGTGCGCCGGCGCAGGACGTCAAGGGGATCAGCGGCAAGGTTGCTCATGGCCCCAACCTATCGAACCCGTGCGCCCGGGGCACCCGGTCCGAGGGCCGCCGCACGCCCGGGCCGCTCCGGCAGCCACTAGGCTTGTAGGCATGCCCGATACTTCCCTCGCCCATGTCCTGACCCCGGAGGGATGGGAACTGCTCAACTCGCTCGGCCCCTATCTGGAGTCCGAGTCCCTGAAGCTGAACACCGACCTGCGCCGGGCCGGGCACTCCCCCGAGCTGGTGGCGGCGGTGCTGACCCAGGCGAAGCTGCGCATGAAGGCCCGGGGCAAGTTCGGTCCGTTCGCCGAGCACATGCTGTTCACGGCGCCCGGCCTGGAGCAGGCCACCCGGCTGAACGTCGCCGCGCTGCACGCCCAGCGTTTCCAGCAGGCCGGCCTGCAGAAGGTGGCGGACCTGGGCTGCGGCATCGGTGCCGATTCGCTGGCCCTGGCCACCCTGGACCGCGAGGTCACCGCCGTCGAGCTCGATGAAATCACCGCCGCGGCCGCGACCATCAACCTGATGCCGTGGCCCAACGCGAAAGTGGTCCAGGGCGATGCGGAGAGCTTCGACGTCTCGGGGTTCGACGGCGTGTGGCTGGATCCGGCGCGCCGGTCCACTTCGTCCTCGGGTACCCGGCGGATCTTCGACCCGGAGGCGTTTTCCCCGCCGCTGTCCTTCGTCGAGAAGCTCGCGGACACAGGCATGCCGGTGGGCGTGAAGATGGGGCCGGGCATTCCGCACGAATCGCTGCCGGCCGGCTGCGAGGCCCAGTGGGTGTCGGTGGACGGCGACGTCACCGAAGCCACGCTGTGGTTCAACACCCTGGCGCGCGAGGGCGTGCGGCGGGCCGCGCTGGTCATCAGCGACGGCGGCGCGGCCGAGCTGACCAGCCCGGTGGACTATGACCCCGCAGCCCAGGACGTGGAGACCGGGCCGGCCGAGGGATTCCTGTACGAGCCGGACGGCGCGGTGATCCGCGCCGGGCTGGTGGCCGACGTCGCCCGCGCCCTCGACGGGCACCTGCTGGATCCGCAGATCGCCTACATCGCGGCGCCCGAAGCCATGTACTCGCCGTTCGCGCGCGGCTACCGGATCGACCATGTGCGCCCGTACAACGTGCGGTCGCTGAAGGCCTGGGTGCGGGAGGAAGGCATCGGGGTGCTGGACATCAAGAAGCGCGGCATGTCCGTGACGCCCGAGGAGCTGCGCCGGCAGCTGCTGTCCGGCGGGGCCAAGGGCCCGAACAAGGCGACCCTGGTGCTGACCCGGATCGGCGAGGAACGGGTCGCGATCGTCGTCGAGCCGCTGCCGTCAGCCTAGGGCCGAAGCAGGAGCCGCGGCGGTCATCTGCCGCCGTTATCTGAGCCGGTTATCTGCGCCGGTTGCCGGGAGAGGGCCAGGTGTCGTCTCCGGCCACCCGCTCCTGGGCTTCGGCAGCGAGCTCAGCGACCATGGCCCGCGTGGGCGCCGGGCGCCCCAGGCTGCGCGCTGCCAGGCTGGATCCGGCGTAGGCCTCGCGGACCGCACGCCGTGCGTCCTCGGAAAGGCCGGCGAAAAGTTCCGGCCAGGCGTCCGCCGGGTCGAGGTCGGACGTGATGACGTCCGGCCGCATCCAGATTGGCTGCCGTCCCATCAGGCGCAGGATCACGTGCTCGCGCATCTCCTGCATCTGCAGCTCTGTCCACTCAGAATCGGTCCGGTCCCGGTCCGTCATCGCTCCGCCTTCCCTGTCCGTTGGGTTCCTGTCTGTTCTCCCGCTGCCGTGCGCGGTCAGGCCCGCGAGAACTCGCCGGCTTCACGCACGAGTTCGGGTGCGGGCCGGACCCCGGTATACAGGACGAACTGTTCCTCCGCCTGGCCCGCGATCACCTCGGCGCCGGTGATCACCGGTTTGCCCGCAGCCCGTGCCGCCCTGATCAGCGGCGTTTCGGCGGGCAGGGCGACCACGTCGAACACCGTGGCCGCGGCGGCGACAGCCTCGTCGCTGAAGGCCTGCACATGCTCGTCCGCTCCGGCCATGCCCAGCGGGGTGACGTTGATCAGCAGGTCGGCAGCCAGCCCGGCGTCGTCGGCGGCCCAGGCGAAACCGTACTGCTCCGCGAGTCCCTTCCCGGTCACCGGGTTGCGGGCCAGGATGGTCACGTTCCGGAACCCGGCATCCCGCAGGGCGGCGGCCACCGCCTTGGCCATTCCGCCGGAGCCGCGGAGCAGCACCGAGGAGCCGGGCGGAACGTCATGTTCGGCCAGCAGCCGGGCGATGGCCAGGTAGTCGGTGTTGTACGCGGTCAGGACGCCGTCATCGTTGACGATGGTGTTGACCGACGCGATCGCCTGCGCGGAGGGGTCCATGCGGTCCACCAGCGCAATGACTTCCTCCTTGTACGGCATGGACACCGCGCAGCCCCGGATCGGCAGGCCGCGGACACCTGCTATGGCCTGTGCCAGGTCCGTCGGGGCGAAGGCCTTGTAGACGTAGTTCAGGCCGAGCTTTTCGTACAGGTAGTTGTGGAACCTCGTTCCGATGTTGCTGGGCCGGGCTGCCAGCGAGATGCACAGGACCATGTCTTTGTTCAGGATCGGCATCTGACCATTATGGCGGCCGCCGCCTCCTGCCCGGCCTTTGGGGAGGTGGATCGGCGGCGCCCCGGCCGCCGATAGGATTGAAGCCGGTTCTTCCGGGCTCACAGCAGCACCGGTCACCGGATCCAACCACCGAGCAGCCGGGAGACATTTGTGGAAATAGAGTTCGCCGCGTCCGCGCAGTCGACCCTGGGCGTGGAATGGGAGCTGGCGCTGGTGGACCGCGCCGACGGCGGGCTGGTCTCCGTGGCCGATGAGGTCCTGGCGCGGCTGTGCGCCGACGCCGGCCTGGAACCGGGCAGCGAGCATCCCCAGGTGAAGCAGGAGCTGCTGGAAAACACCGTCGAACTGGTCACCGGGATCTGCACCACCGTGGCCGAGGCGAAGGCGGACCTGGCCCGTTCCATGGCCGCCGTCCGGCGGGTCACCGACCCCATGGGAGTTGAACTGTTCTGCGCCGGAACGCACCCCTTCGCGGCGCCGCGCTCCCAGCCGGTCACGGACAAGGAACGTTACGCGAAGCTGATCGACCGGACGCAGTGGTGGGGCCAGCAGATGCTCATTTACGGCGTGCACGTGCACGTGGGGCTGGACTCCCGGGACAAGGCGCTTCCGGTCCTGGACGGGCTGGTCAACTACTTCCCGCATTTCCAGGCCCTGTCCGCCTCCTCCCCGTTCTGGGGCGGCGAAGACACCGGCTACGCGTCGCAGCGGGCGCTGATGTTCCAGCAGCTGCCCACCGCGGGGCTGCCGTTCCAGTTCCGCACCTGGGCCGAGTACGAGGGCTATGTGCAGGACATGTTCACCACCGGCGTCATCGACACGATCAGCGAGATCCGCTGGGACATCCGCCCCGTGCCGGGCCTGGGCACCATCGAGATGCGGGTGTGTGACGGCCTGGCCACCCTGGAGGAGGTCGGCGCCGTCGCCGCCCTGACCCAGTGCCTGGTCGATGAGTTCTCCACCATCCTGGACAACGGCGGCACCATTCCCACCATGCCGCCGTGGCACGTGCAGGAGAACAAATGGCGGGCTGCCCGGTACGGGCTGGACGCCATCATCATCCTTGACGCGGCGGGCAACGAAAAGCTGGTCACCGACCACCTGCTCGAGGACGTCCTCCCGCGCCTGGCGCCGGTCGCGGAAAAGCTCGGCTGCACCGGGGAGCTCGCCGATGTGGCGCGCATCATCGAGCGCGGCGCCGGATATCAGCGCCAGCGGCGCGCCGCCGATGCGAACGGCGGGGACCTGCGCGCCGTCGTGCGGGACAACGTGCAGCAGCTGCGCGGCGAAGCCTAGCGCCTCCCGGCCCGCCGGCCCGCCAGCGGGCCGGGAGCCTGCCGGGATTCCTCAGAGGCTGATGTGCGACACCGGCTGCGACGGGTCCGGCGCGAAGCCCAGGTCGCTCGGCTGTACCCCGGCCATCACCACCTGGGCGCCCAGCGCGGCGATCATTGCGCCGTTGTCGGTGCACAGGCTGATCGGCGGGACCCGCAGCTTGATGCCGGCCGCCGCGCACCGCTCCTCCGCCAGGGCGCGCAGGCGGGAGTTGGCCGCCACTCCCCCGCCGAGCAGCAGATGCGTGATGCCGTGCTCGGTGCAGGCGAGCACCGCCTTCGCGGTGATCACATCGACCACGGCCTCCTGGAAGGAGGCGGCGATGTCGGCCACCGGCAGGGGTACGCCGGCGGCCTCGTACTGCTCCACGCAGCGGGCGACGGCGGTCTTCAGGCCCGAGAAGGACCAGTCGTACCGGTGCGGTCCCGGCTGCTCCGCCGTCCCCATGTATTTGGGCTGGGTGAGGCCGCGCGGGAAGCGGATCGCCGTCGGGTTCCCCTCCCGCGCCAGTTTGTCGATGACCGGCCCGCCCGGGTAGCCGAGGCCCAGGATGCGGGCCACCTTGTCGTAGGCTTCGCCGGCGGCGTCGTCAATGGTGGAGCCGAGCAGCTCGACGTCGGAGGACAGCGAGCGCACCCGCAGGATTTCGGTGTGCCCGCCGGAGACCAGCAGGGCGCCGAGGTTCTCCGGCAGCGCCCCGCCGTCGAGCACGCCGACTCCCACATGCGCGACCAGGTGGTTGATGGCGTACAGCGGCTTCCCGGTGGCCACCGCGAGCGCCTTCGCGGCGGCCACGCCCACCATCAGCGCCCCGGACAGCCCCGGCCCGGAGGTGACGGCGATGGCGTCAAGGTCCGCCAGCGTCACCTGAGCCTCGTCCAGGGCGGCCTGCAGCGTGGGAATGAAGGCTTCAAGGTGGGCGCGCGAGGCAATCTCGGGGATCACGCCGCCAAACCGCACATGCTCCTCCATGGAGGACGAGACCGTGTTGGTCAGCAGCGTTTCTCCCCGGACAATGCCCACGCCCGTCTCGTCGCAGGAGGATTCGATGCCGAGCACCAGCGGTTCGGTGCGGTTCATGAGGGGTCCTTTTCGATGAGGGGGTCGGAGGGGTCCGCGCCGCGGCGGGCGGGCGGGCCCTGCCACTCGTGGAGCGGCAGCTGCATGATCAGCGCGTCCACGCCGTCGCGGTAATAGCGCGGCCGGACGTGGATCTGCCGGAAGCCGAACCATTGGTACAGGCGCTGGGCACGGGGGTTGTCGCGGCGCACCTCGAGCAGCACGTCCGCCGCACCCCGCCGGCGCGCTTCCTCGATGAGCAGTGTCAGCAGGCGCGAGCCGACGCCGGCGCCCTCCCGTTCCGGCACGACGGCGATAGTCTGCACGTCGGCGATGGGCAGCACGCACATCAGCCCGGCGTAGCCGATGATCCGCCCGTCCCCGTCCTCGGCCACGTAGTAGGCGCGGGTGTCGGAGTGGGCGAGCTCATCCCGGAACATCTGCAGCGGCCAGGCGTCGATGGGAAACAGTGCGGTTTCCAGCCGGTGCACCAGCGGCAGGTCCGCGGTGGTCATGGGGCGGAGGGAGACACTCACAGCGCGCGCTTCCGCGGTCCGGGAACCTTCGCATCGGATTCACGCAGGTACAGGGGCGCCGGGTCGGGCAGCGGCAGGCCCCGGCTCAGCGGCACGACGGCGGCCCGGCCCAGGGCGGCGGCGGTGGGCTGCGCGGAGGCGAAGGCCGGGACGGCGGGCAGCACCCCGTCGTAGAGGCCGGCACCGGCGCCGTAGGCCGGCAGCTGCGGCAGCTCGCCGGCGGCGCCCACATGCGGGCCGTCGATCAGATGGGCCGTGCCGCCGGTGCTCTGGTAGCGGGCCCAGTAGACCTCGCGGCGGCGGGCGTCGGTGGCCACCAGGAACTCGTCAACGCCGGAGCGCCACGCGTCCAGGGCCGCGTCGAAGGCCAGGGCATCCAGGCTCATCATTCCGTGCAGCGGCTTGCCCCAGGCGAACGCAAGGGTGCGGGCGGTGGCGATTCCCGCACGGAGCCCGGTGAAGGGGCCGGGGCCGACGCCGACGACCAGCGCGTCGAGCTCGGCCGGCGCGGTACCGCCTTCGGCGAGCAGGTCCCGAATGGCCGGGGCGAGCACCTCGGCATGGCTGCGGGTGTCCTCGGTCGCGAACTCGGCCAGGATCTCTCCCTCCCCGGTCAGCAGCGCGGCGCTTGCAATGGCGGAGGTATCGAGGCAGAGAATCAGCACGGTGCCTATTTTACGTCCCCTGGCTCCGGGCCCGGCACGGCGCGGAGGGCCCCGGGGATCGTCCGTGCCCGGGGGGCTGCCGTCAGTCCAGGTTCGGCGCGTGTTCCCAGCGCGGCCCGTAGCCGGCGATCCGGATGACCCGCTCCTCGTCGTCGTCATCGGCGGAGAAGTCCAGGGCGGCGTCACCGCCCCCGGGCACGCCGTGACCGCCGACGGCACGCAGCAGGACCACTTCGAGCCTGCTGTCGGCCAGGTGCTCCACGAGCCCGCGTCCCCACTCCACGACGGTGACCGCACGGTCCATGGTGGACTCGAGGTCGATGTCGTCGATCTCCCCCTCGGATCCCAGGCGGTAGGCGTCGACGTGCACCAGGTCGGGGCCGTCACCGAGGTTCGGGTGCTGGCGGACCAGGACGAAGGTGGGTGAAATGATGCCGGGCCGCACCCCCAGTCCCCTGCCCAGCCCCTGGGTGAAGGTGGTCTTGCCGGCGCCGAGCTCACCGGTGAGCAGGAGCAGGTCTCCACGCCCGAGGACACCGGCGAGGCGTTCGGCGAAGTCGCGCGTCGCCTCCGCCCCGGCTGTCCGGTACTCCCGTTCCCACGCCGGGAACCCTCCGCCCGTCACCGGTTGCCCGCCGCGGCGGTGTCGGCTTCGGCCTGCTGCGGACCGTCCGTCTCGGGTGCGGGGGCGGCGGCGTCGGCGGCGGCGGCGTCGGCGTCCGGCCGGGCACCCTGCTCGCTGTCGATGTGCACGCGGGTCACCCGTGAGCCGATCCGGGTGATGATCTCGTAGTTGATGGTGCCGGCGGCTTCGGCCCACGCGTCGACGCTCGGATGGCCCGGCCCGCCGAACAGCACCGCCTCGCGGCCGATGAGGGTGCGTTCGGTGCCGGCGATGCCGGTGGCCCCCAGGTCGACGACCATCTGGTCCATGGCGATCCGTCCCACCACTTCGTGGACGGTGCCGTCGATGCTGACCACGCCGCCGGCGGCGGTGCGGGGAATGCCGTCGCCGTAGCCCACCGGGATCAGCGCCAGCGTGGTCGCCTCCGGTGTCCGGTAGCGGAAGCCGTAGGACACGCCCTGGCCGGCCGGCACCTCCTTGCAGTTGGCCACGGTGGTGGCCAGCGTCATCGCCGGGCGCAGCCCCAGTTCCGCCGAGGTCTGTCCCGGGAACGGCGACAGGCCGTAGAGGCCCAGCCCCACGCGGACCAGGTCAAAGTGGGTGTCGGGCCGCGCCAGGACGGCGGGGGTGTTGGCGATGTGGCGCACCTCCACGTCCACCCCGGCGTCCTCCGCCACCGCGACGGCGGTGCGGAACGCGTCCAGCTGTTCATCGGTCTCGGGCCGGTCCGGTTCGTCCGCCACGGCGAAGTGGGAGAAGATCCCGACGACGCGCAGCAGCCCCTCTTCCTGGTAGGCCAGGGCGCGGCCCACGAAGGCCTCCCACAGGTCGGGCGGGCAGCCGTTGCGGCCCAGTCCGGTGTCGATCTTCAGATGCACCCGGGCCGGCATTTCCAGCGAGCGGGCGGCCGCCACCACGGACTCCAGCTCCCATCCGGAGATGCCGAGGTCAATGTCCGCGCTGATGCCGGCGGAGAAGTCGCTCTCGACGGTGTGCAGCCAGGCGAGGACGGGAGCGGTGATGCCGGCGCTGCGCAGCTCCAGGGCCTCGGAGATGTGCGCGGTGCCCAGCCAGGCTGCGCCGGCGGCCAGCGCGGCCTGCGCCACGGGTACCGCCCCGTGCCCGTAGGCGTCGGCCTTCACCACCGCCATGATGCGGGCAGGGCTGGCGATCTCGGCGAAACGGGCCACGTTGTGCCGGATCGCGGCCAGGTCGACAATGGCCCGGCGTTCGGAAGCGGGAGCGGTTTCCAGGTAGTTCACGCCCTCCATTGTTCCACCCGCCGCCGGGCTATTCGCCCGGACCGGCCGCTTCCGGCGCGAGCGGACGGTACATGATGTGCAGTCCGGTGAGGCCTTGGGTCGGATGCCGGAAGGCTTCGGGCACGGTGGCCAGGATGGAAAAGCCCAGCGACTGCCAGAGCGCGACCGCGCGCCGGTTGGCCTCGACCACGGCATTGAACTGCATCGCCCGGTACCCCTGGGCCCGGGCCTCGGCGAGGACATGGCCGGCCAGCCTGCGGGCGACGCCGCGGCCGCCGTGGGCGGGGTGCGTCATGAAGGAGGCGTTGGCCACGTGGTCGCCGGGTCCGGACCGGTTGGGGTGCAGCAGGGCGGTACCCACCACCGTTCCGTCCCCGTCCACCGCGACGTACACCGCCGCGGGGGCCGGCTCCATCCATTCCCCGCGGGCGGTGTCCTCATCCATGTCCCGGTCCCAGCAGTAGGTCTCCCCCGCGCGGACGATCGGTTCCATCACGGCCCAGATCCCGGGCCAGTCGCCGTCGACGGCGCGGCGCACCTGCGCAGTGTCCGGCTGCGGATGCGCCGCGGCGGTCATGCCTCGAGGGCCTTCGCCCACAGGTTGATGCCGGCGTCGACGGCGTGCTCGTCGATGCGGCGCAGTTCCTCGTCGCTGAACTGCAGCTTCTGCACGGCGGCGAGGCTGTCCTCCAGCTGCCGCACCGAGGATGCCCCGATCAGCGCTGACGTGACCTGCCCGCCGCCGGCCTGGGGGCGCAGCACCCAGGCGATGGCCATCTGCGCCAGGGTCTGGCCCCGCGACTCGGCGATCTCGTTGAGCGCACGCACCCGGGCGAGGTTCTCATCGGTGATCATGCCGGGGTCCAGCGACTTTCCGGCGGACGCCCGGGAGCCTTCCGGCACACCGTTCAGGTACCTGCCGGTGAGCAGGCCCTGGGCCAGCGGCGAGAACGCGATCGATCCGGCGCCCGCCTCGTCCAGTGCGGCGAAGAGGTTGGGATCGCCCTGCTCCACCCAGCGGTTGAACATCGAGTAGGAGGGCTGGTGGATCAGCAGCGGGGTGCCCAACCCGCGCAGGATCCGCGCCGCTTCCAGGGTCTTTTCCGGTGAGTAGGAGGAGATGCCGGCGTAGAGCGCCCGCCCGGACCGCACGGCCGTGTCCAGCGCACCCATGGTCTCCTCCAGCGGGGTGTTCGGGTCCGGCCGGTGGCTGTAGAAGATGTCGACGTAGTCCAGGCCCATCCGTTCCAGTGACTGGTCCAGGCTGGAGAGCAGGTACTTGCGCGAGCCCCAGTTGCCGTACGGCCCGGGCCACATGTCGTAACCGGCCTTCGTGGAAATCACCAGCTGGTCCCGGTACGGGCGGAAATCGTCGCGCAGGTGCCGGCCGAAGTTCGTCTCGGCGGAGCCGTAGGGCGGTCCGTAGTTGTTGGCCAGGTCGAAGTGGGTGACGCCCAGGTCGAAGGCCCGGCGCAGGATCTGCCGCTGGGTGTCGAACTCCCGGTCGTCGCCAAAGTTGTGCCAGAGGCCCAAGGAGACCGCGGGCAGCTGGAGCCCGCTGCGGCCCACCCGTCGATAGGGCATGGATTCATATCGGTTGTCGGCAGCAACATATGTCATGGGCCCTATCCTGCCACCGAAGCCCGCTCAGCGCGTGACCCCCTGCGCAGCGCCCGGAACGGAGTGTCAGCCTTCCTTCCCGCGCGGCGCGCCGACCGTGTTGCGGAGGGTGCCCAGCCCGTCAATGGAGATCTCCACTGTGTCGCCCGGGTGCAGGAACCGCGGCGGATCGAAGCCGATGCCTACCCCCTTCGGCGTGCCGGTGGCGATGAGGTCACCGGCCTCGAGGGTCATGCCGGCGCTGAGGACCTCGATCAGGGTGGGCACGTCGAAGATCAGATCCGCCGTGCTGGCGTCCTGCCGGACTTCCCCGTTGACCGTCGTGCGCAGCGCAAACGGTCCGTCTCCGCTCTCGCTGCGGTCCACCGCCCACGGACCCATCGGGCAGAAGGTGTCCAGGCTCTTGCCCAGGAACCACTGTTTATGGCTGCGCTGCAGGTCCCGGGCCGTGAAGTCGTTGATGATCGTGTAACCCCAGACGTGCCCGTAGGCCTCCTCCCGGGAAATGCCGGTGCCGCCCCTGCCGATGATGACGGCCAGCTCACCCTCGTAGTCCAGCTCCGAGGTGACTCCGGCGTGCGGATCAATCTCAGCGCCGGTGCCTATGACGGTGCCGGTCTCCTTGCTGAAGACCTCAACCGAGTCCGGCTGGTCGGAGCCGCCGGTGGTCGCGTCGTAGCCGGACTCGCTGAATTCCTGCGCGTGGTCGACGTAGTTGCGTCCGATCGCCAGGATGTTGCGGCGCGGCCTCGGTATCGGAGCCAGCAGCGTCACCTCGTCCAGCGGCAGGCCCTGCCCGTCGAACCGACCGGCCTGCAGCCGGGGCCCCAGGGCGTCCCAGTGCCCGATCACACCCAGAACGCTTGGATCGGCGCCGGCCGGCAGGTTGAGGGGATGGACCACAGCCGCTTCGGCGTCGAGGACGCCCGGCCCCTGGACGCCCTGATGTTCGAATGCCACGAATTTCATGTGCTCCTCCTGGGGAAAGGGTGCAGCCGCAATCGACGCTAGGCAGCGCCGGGCCGGGGAACAATGGCCTGCGCCTTGCCGAAAACTACTAAGCCTGCTTAGGTTTGTGGGGTCACCGCGTTATCCGACAGGAAGGACCACAATGAGCCAGCCGGCGCAGCAGCAGGACGTCCCCGGTATCCAGTCGAAAATGGAGCCGGTCCCCGACTGCGGTGAGCAGAGCTACCGCGGCTCCGGCAAGCTCAAGGGGAAGAAGGCCGTGATCACCGGCGCCGACAGCGGCATCGGCCGTGCGGTGGCGATTGCCTTCGCCCGTGAGGGTGCCGACGTGCTGATCTCCTACCTGAACGAGGACGACGACGCGCGCGACACCGCCCGCCTGGTCGAGGAGGCGGGGCAGAAGGCCGTCCTGGTGCCCGGCGACCTCGACACCGCCGCCCAGTGCCGCAGGGTCATCGACACCGCGGTGCAGGAATTCGGCCGCATCGACGTGCTGGTGCACAACGCCGCCTTCCAGATGGACCGGCCCACCCTGGAGGAGATCTCCGATGAGGAGTGGGAATACACCTTCAAGGTCAACATCAACGCGATGTTCTACCTGATCAAGGCAGCCCTGCCGCACATGGGGCCCGGGTCCTCGATCATCGGCGGCTCCTCCGTCAACTCGGACAACCCGGTGCCCACCCTGGCCCCGTACTCGGCCACGAAGGCGGCCATCGCCAACTTCTCCGCCAGCCTGGCGCAGCTGCTCGGCGAGCGCGGCATCCGGGTGAACAGCGTCGCGCCGGGCCCGATCTGGACTCCGCTGATCCCGTCCACGATGCCGCCCGAGAAGGTGGAGAGCTTCGGCTCCGACGTTCCGCTGGGCCGTCCCGGCCAGCCGGCCGAGCTCGCCCCGGCCTACGTCCTGCTGGCCTCCGACGACGGCAGCTACATGTCCGGTGCACGCATCGCCGTCACCGGCGGCAACCCGATCCTGTAGCGCCGCAGCTCCGGAGCCCGCCCCGCACCCGCGTCCGCCATCGCCTCTCCGCCCGTCCCGGGCATGAACAGGAGCCAGCCGTGAAGATCCGTGGATCAGTCGCCGTCGTGACGGGAGCCTCCGGCGGCATCGGCAGGGCCACGGCCCTCCGCCTGGCCGCCCGCGGGGCCGACGTCGTCCTGGCCGCGCGCCGCGGCGCGGCGCTGGAGGAGGTGGCGGCGCAGTGCCGCAGGCACGGGGTGCGAAGTCTTGCCGTGCCCACCGACGTTGCCGATGAGCGCGCCGTCCGTGCCCTGGCCGAGCGCGCCCGGGAGGAATTCGGCCGGATCGACGTCTGGATCAACAATGCCGCCGTCGGCTCCTTCGCGCCCTTCCTGCAGACACCCCTGGCTGATTTTCGGCGGGTCCTGGACGTCAACGTCATGGGGTATGTGTACGGCTGCCGGCAGGCCCTGGAACAGATGGGCGCCCAGGGGGCCGGCACGGTGATCAACGTGGCCTCGATCGTCGGTGAAGTGCCCCAGCCCTACACCGCGCCCTACTCCATGTCCAAGGCCGCGGTCCGGGCGCTGGGCGTCAGCCTCCGCTCGGAGCTGCGGCTGGCCCGGGCACGGAACATCCATGTCTGTACGGTCCTGCCGCCGACCATCGACACGCCGTTCTTCCAGCACGGCGCCAACTACAGCGGACGGCGTGCCCTGGCGATGCCGCCGGTATACACGGCCGACGCCGTCGCCCGGCAGATCGTCCGCCTGCTCCGCCGCCCCCGCCCGGAGGCGGTCGTGGGCCTCATCGGCCGTTCGCTGGTTGCGCAGCACCGGCTGATGCCGCGCCCCGTGGAGGCGTTCATGGCGGGGCAGGTGGACCGCGGACAGCTGTCCCGCCGGGAGCCGGCGGCGGCGTCGCCGGGATCGATCTACGAGCCCGCTGCCGCCGATGCCGTCGGCTCAATCGACGGCGGCTGGCATGGCCGGTCACGGACGGCCCGGCGCAACGCCCTGGCCGCCCTGCTGCCGGCGGCCGCCGTCGCTGCCGCAGCGGTGCGGCGGCAGCGACGAGGCTGACCGTAAGGGCGGTCCGTACGCTCTCCGGCGCTCAGTCTTCGCCGGCCAGGCGCAGCACGGCGGCCCCGTGCGGCGGCAGTCTGATGCCCTCGGCGGAGATTTCGGCAGGCGAGGTCTCCAGCAGGACCTCGCCGGCGCCCGGTCCCCCGGCGCCGGCCTCGACCGGCACGAGCCGTTCGGCGTCGGCGAAGTTGAGCACGATCCTCACCTCGCCCCGCCGGACCACCAGCCACCCCTGATCCTCGTCGTACCCGACGCCGGTGTGCCGCAGGTCCGGATCCGTCAGTTCGGGCAGGGAGCGCCGCAGCTGCAGAAGCCGGCGGTACAGATCCAGCAGCCGGGCGTGCTCGCCCTGCCCCGGTTCATTCCAGTCGAGCTTGGACCGGCGGAAGGTCTCCGGGTCCTGCGGGTTGGGCACCGCCTCCGGGTCCCAGCCCATCTTTTCGAATTCCTTGAGCCGGCCCTCGGCGGTGGCCCTGCCCAGTTCCGGCTCCGGGTGGGAGGTGAAGAACTGCCACGGGGTGGAGGCGCCGAACTCTTCGCCCATGAACAGCATGGGCGTGAAGGGGCCGGTCAGGTACAGCACCGCGCCGAGCGCGAGGCGGTCATATCCCAGCGCCGGGCTGAGCCGGTCTCCGGCCGCGCGGTTGCCAACCTGGTCGTGGTCCTGGATGAACGTCACCAGCTGGCGGGCTGTGTTCGCGTCCGGGTCCAGCGGCCGGCCGTGGCTGCGCTCCCGGAAGGAGGAGAAGGTGCCGTCGTGGTAGAACCCCTTCTCCAGCACCTTGGCCAGCGCGCCGAGGGAGTCGAAGTCGGCGTAGTAGCCGATGGTCTCCCCCGTGAGGTTGGCGTGGGCGGCGTGATGGAAGTCGTCCGACCACTGTCCGGCCAGCCCGTAGCCGCCCCGGTCGCGGCTGGTAATCAGGCGGGGGTCGTTCAGGTCGGACTCGGCGATCAGGAACAGCGGCTTGCCCAGGTCCGCGGCCAGCCGGTCGGTTTCGGCCGCCATCTCCTCGAGGATGTGCACGGCCCGTTCGTCGTGGAGCGCGTGCACGGCGTCCAGCCGCAGCCCGTCCACATGGTAGTCGCGGAACCACATGGCCACGTTGTCCAGGATGTAGCGGCGGACCTCGTCGGAGAGCGGTCCGTCCAGGTTGATCGAATCCCCCCAGGTGTTCGACTTTCCCTGGGAGAGGTAGGGGCCGAACATGGGCAGATAGTTGCCGCTCGGCCCGAGGTGGTTGTAGACGACGTCCTGGATGACGCCCAGCCCTGCCTGGTGCGCGGCGTCCACGAACCGCTGGTAGGCCTCCGGCCCGCCGTAGGTCTCCTGGACCGCGTACCAGAGGACGCCGTCGTAGCCCCAGTTGTGGGTGCCGTTGAAGGCGTTCACGGGCAGCAGTTCGATGTACTGCACGCCCAGGTCCCGCAGGTACGGCAGTTTCCCGGCTGCCGCATCCAGCGTGCCCTCGGGGGTGAAGGTGCCCACATGCAGCTCGTAGATGGCCTGCCCGTCCAGTCCCGGCGAGTGCCAGCCGCTGTCGTGCCACTGGTAGGCCGCCGGGTCGAAGGTGCGCGAGAGCCCGTGCACGCCCTCCGGCTGCCGCCGGGACCGCGGGTCCGGAACCGGCGTGTCGGCGCCGTTGATCAGGTAGCCGTAGTCGATGTCCTCGGTGAGCTGGGCGTGCTGGACATGCCACCAGCCGCCCTCGCCCCGGCTCATGGGCAGCCTGCGGCCGTCGGCCAGCAGCGTCATGGTGTCGGCGTCCGGAGCCCAGACCGTGAAGTCGGTGCGCATCAGTTGTCCTCCCGTACGAGCAGAGCGGCCGGATAGGTGCTGAACAGGTCCTGCACGGCGATGGTCCCGTCGGACTCGTGCAGTGCGCCCGTCACCACCTCGCGCCAGCTGCCGGCCGGCAGCTGCAGCACGGTGTCGCCCCAGCCGCCCGCTGCCGCCAGGCCGATCGGCAGCCGGGTGACGGCGGCGACCGCGCCGCCGCGGTCGAAGGCGAAGACGTGGCCGGCGGCCGGACCCCGGGCCGGCACGGCGGCGTAGCCGCTGAACAGTTCGGGCCTGGCCCGGCGCAGCTGGAGGACCCGGGAAGTCAGCAGCAGCTTGGCCCGCCCGTCGGGGCCGGGCGCCGGGGCCGCAGCGTGCGCCAGGGCGGCGAGGTCGCGGGCCCGCTCCGCGTAGTCCACCGGGCGCCGGTTGTCCGGGTCCACCAGCGAGCGGTCCCAGTACTCGGTGCCCTGGTAGACGTCGGGCACACCCGGCATCGCCAGCTGCAGCAGCTTCGCGGACAGGGAGTTGGACCAGCCGGCGGCGGTGATCCCCGCGTCCAGGCGTTCGAGTTCGCCGCGGACCCGCGGATCATCGAAAGCGGCGTCGACGGCGGCGTGCATGGCGTCTTCGAATGCCTGGTTGACGTCGGTCCAGGTGGTGGAGCTGCCGGCCTCCCGTGCGGCTTTCTCCGCATAGGCGTGGGCACGTTCGCGTGAAAGCGGCCAGGCTCCCAGCAGCGACTGCCAGAGCAGGTTGGCGAAGGGAGCGTCGGGGATCGGCGCCGCCTCCTGCAGCCGGGCGAAGGCGGCGGCCCAGTCGCCGGGCAGTTCGGACAGGACGTGGATCCGGGCGCGGGTGTCCTCGCTGCGCTTGGTGTCATGCGTGGTGAGCGTGGTCATCGCCGCCGGACGCTCGCGCTGCCGCCGGAGCAGCTCCAGGTGCAGGTCGAGGGGGTCCAGGGCGAACACGGACGGATCGGCGCCGACCTCGTTCAGGGAGACCAGCCGGCTGTACCGGTAGAACGCGGTGTCCTCCACGCCCTTGGCCATGACCATGCCGCTGGTCTGCTGGAATCGGACGGGCAGCTCCGGAAGCGGCCCGGTGTGTCCTTCGAGAGCGGGGTTCAGCAGCGGGTGCAGGACCTCCAGCGCCGCGGCCAGGTCCGGGCGGTGCACCATGGCCCGGTCCAAAGCCTCGGCAAGGTGCCCGGCGCCGTCGGGCAGGTAGCTGCGGTAGACCGGGAAGCAGGCGAGCAGCTCGGCGAGCGCGTCCGCAGCGGTTGCCGGGTCGAGGCCGGTGTCCGCCGGCAGCAGGCGAACCAGTCGCTGCACTTCCGAGTTCAGCATCCCGTCGGCGATGGCGCGCTTGGTGTCGTGGATCATCCGGCGGTAGTCCCGGGCGGGTGCGACGGCGGTCAGTGCCTGTTCCGCGGCGGGATCGACGAAAAGGCGGTCGACGGCGGCCAGGGCGTCATACCCGGTGGTTCCCGCCGTTTCCCAGCCGGCCGGCAGGGCCTCGCCGGGTTCGAGGATCTTCTCCACCAGGACGTAGGCGCCTCCGGTGAGCTTCTGCAGCTGCTCAAGGTAGCCGCCGGGATCGGCGAGTCCGTCGGGATGGTCGATCCGCAGCCCGTCCACCAGCCCGGCTTCGAACCAGCGGCGGACCTCGGCATGCGCCTGGTCGAAGACCTCGGGCTCCTCCACGCGGATGCCGGCGAGCGTGTTGACGCCGAAGAACCGCCGGTAGTTCAGTTCGCTGTCGGCCCGCCGCCAGCTGACCAGCTCGTAGTGCTGGCGGCCGTGCACCTCGCCCGCGTCGGCGCCGTCGTCGGCGGTTCCCTCTGCGACCGGAAAGACGTGGTCGTAGTAGCGCAGCGTGCCGTCGATGAGCTGGAGGTTCTCCAGCTCATCCTCTCCGTCGCCGAGCACGGGCAGGCGGATCCTGCCGTCGGCCGCGTCCCAGTCGACGTCGAAGGCGGCGGCATAGGGCGACCGGCGTCCCTCCCGCAGCAGCGACCACCACCACGTGTTGGCGCGCGGCGTCGCCACGCCCATGTGGTTGGGCACGATGTCCACCAGCACGCCCAGCCCTGCTGCGTGCGCGGCCTCGGACAGGGCGCGCAGTCCCTCGGCTCCGCCGCGGGCGGGGTCGACGGCCGACGGGTCAACGACGTCGTAGCCGTGGTCGGAGCCGGGCTCCGCGGTCAGGATCGGCGACAGGTAGATCCAGTCCGCGCCGAGGTCCGCCAGGTACGGCACCAGGGCGGCGGCGTCGTGGAGGGTGAAGGACGGCGTGATCTGCAGGCGGTAGGTGGAGACCGGTGCCCTCACGCCTCTCCCTCTTCCCCGGCGGCGTCCGCAGCTGCGGCTTCATCCGCCGCCGCGAGGACGGCGAGGGACGCGGCCACTGAGTGGTCGTGGTCCTCTTCCTCCTCGGGATGGGCCCGGAGGATGACCAGCGACTTGGCGGCAACGTTCAGCGGCTCATCCGGGGCGACCGTCTCCTCGGTCTCATACCCGCCGGCCGTGTCGATGACCCGGTCCCACAGCGGTCCGTATTCCTTGCCCGGCACGGTGAACTTCACCGTGTTGTCGTCGGCGTTGAAGTAGAGCAGGAAGTTCGCGTCGACGATCCGCTGGCCGCGCTCGTCGCGGCCGGGGATGCCCTGGCCGTTGAGGAAGACGCCGAGGGAGCGGCTGAGCTGGGCGTCCCAGTCCTCCGGTTCCATGGGGGTTCCGTCCTCGCGCAGCCAGGCGATGTCCGGCAGGACTTCGCCTTCACCGCGGCGCACCGGACGGCCGTCGAAGAAACGCCGGCGGCGGAAGGTGGGGTGCTCGGCGCGCAGCCGGTTCACGGCGGCGGTGAATTCCACCAGCGGGGTGTCCATGGCGTCCCAGTTGACCCAGGTGAGCTCGGAGTCCTGGGCGTACGTGTTGTTGTTGCCCTGCTGGGTGCGGCCGAGTTCATCGCCGTGCAGCAGCATGGGCACGCCCTGGGACAGGAGCAGGGTGGCGAGGAAGTTCCGCTGCTGCCGGGCCCGCAGCGAGAGGACCGTCGGGTCGTCGGTGGGGCCCTCGACGCCGCAGTTCCAGGAGCGGTTGTGGGACTCGCCGTCGTTGTTGTCCTCGCCGTTGGCCTCGTTGTGCTTCTCGTTGTAGGACACCAGGTCACGCAGGGTGAACCCGTCGTGCGCGGTGACGAAGTTGATCGACGCGACCGGGCGGCGGGCGGAGGACTCGTAGAGGTCCGCGGAGCCGGTGATTCGGGAGGCGAACTCGCCCAGGGTGGAGGGCTCGCCGCGCCAGAAGTCCCGCACGGTGTCGCGGAACTTGCCGTTCCATTCCGTCCACAGGGGCGGGAAGTTGCCGACCTGGTAGCCGCCGGGGCCGATGTCCCAGGGCTCGGCGATCAGCTTGACCTGGGAAACCACCGGATCCTGCTGGACGAGTTCGAAGAAGCTGGAGAGCCGGTCGACGTCGTAGAACTCGCGGGCCAGGGTCGAGGCGAGATCGAACCGGAACCCGTCCACGTGCATTTCGGTGACCCAGTAGCGCAGCGAGTCCATGATCAGCTGCAGCGAATGCGGGGTCCGCACGTTCAGCGAGTTTCCGGTGCCGGTGTAGTCCATGTAGTACCGCTGGTCGTCCTCGACCAGGCGGTAGTAGGACTTGTTGTCGATGCCGCGGAAGGACAGGGTCGGGCCCAGGTGGTTGCCCTCGGCGGTGTGGTTGTAGACCACGTCGAGGATCACTTCGATTCCGGCCCGGTGCAGGGCGCGGACCATGGCCTTGAACTCCTGCACCTGCTGTCCGGCGTCGCCGGTGGCGCTGTACTTGTTGTGCGGGGCGAAGAAGCCGATGGTGTTGTAGCCCCAGTAATTGGACAGGCCCTTCTCCTGCAGCGTGGAGTCGTTGACGAACTGGTGCACGGGCATCAGTTCGATGGCCGTGACGCCGAGTTTCTGCAGGTGTTCAATGACGGCCGGGTGGGCGATGCCGGCGTAGGTGCCGCGCTCGGCCTCGGGGACCTCGGGGTGCAGCATGGTCAGGCCCTTGACGTGGGCCTCGTAAATGACGGACTTGTGGTACGGAATGCGCGGCAGCCGGTCTCCGTCCCAGTCGAAGAAGGGATTGACGACGACGCCGAGCATCATGTGGGCCGCGGAGTCCTCGTCGTTGCGGGAATCCTCGTCGCCGAAGTTGTAGCCGAACAGGGCCTGGTCCCAGTCGATTTCCCCGGAGACGGCCTTGGCGTAGGGGTCCAGCAGCAGCTTGTTCGGGTTGCACCGGCAGCCATTGGCGGGGTCGTAGGGCCCGTCCACCCGGAAGCCGTACTTCTGCCCCGGAATGACGTTGGGCAGGTAGCAGTGCCAGACGTAGCCGTCGACCTCGTGCAGGCGGATCCGCTCCTCCTTGCCGTCGTCGTCGAACAGGCAGAGGGTTACTGATTCGGCAACCTCGCTGTAGAGGGCGAAGTTGGTGCCGTGCCCGTCGTACGTCGCGCCCAAAGGATAGGCGTCACCCGGCCAAACTTCCATCTGTGCTCCTGACGTCGGTGGTGTGCAGGACAAACTTAGTATGCCTGCTTAGTTTCACACCTTACCCCGGCCGGAGACGCCCCCGGTGGTGAGCTCGCCCACCACCGAACGGATCTCCGCCGGCAGTTTCGACGGCTCCACGGGACCCCGCTCGGCGGCCCGGGATCCCGCCAGCCCGTGCAGGCTGGCGGCGGCCGCGGCCATGCGGGCGTAGTGGCCCGGAGCCCGTTGGTCCGGCGCGGTGTGATCGGTGGCCAGCAGGGCTCCGAGGATGCCTGCGAGGGTGTCCCCGCTGCCGGCGGCGGCGAGCCCGGCGGTGGCCTCGGCCTGGCTGTAGGCGGTGCCGTCCGGGCCGACCGCGAGGGTGGCCCAGCCTTTCAGCAGCACGGTGGCTCCGGTCAGCCGGGCCGCCCGCCGGGCCCAGGACAGCGGATCCGCCTCGACCCGGGCACGGTCCACCGGCTCGCCCAGGGCGCCGAGCAGGCGGGCAAGTTCCCCGGCGTGCGGGGTGAGTATGGTCTCCGCGCCCAGGCCCGGATGCACCTCGGAGAGCGCATCGGCGTCGATGGCGGCGGGCAGGTCCGTGGCCATGGCTGCGCGGGCGCGCAGGCGCTGCTCCTCGTCGGTGCCGGCGCCCGGGCCGGCCAGCCAGGCCTGGACGTGGGTCTCCTCCACGCGGTCCCGGCTGCAGACCGCCTCAGGGTGCGCGATGTTGATCAGCCGGGCGACGTCGGGCGCGCCGAGGTAGCGGACCATCCCGACGCCGGTGGCCAGGGCGGCGCCGACGGCCAGCACGGCGGCTCCGGGATAAGTGGCCGAGCCTGCGGCGACACCGAGGACGCCGCGGGTGTACTTGTGGTCCGTGGCGCGGGGCCGGTAGATGGCCGCGGCGACGTCGGCGGCTTCCAGCCGGCGCAGCTCCGGCTCCCCCCGATGCGGGCCGAGGCCGATGTCGACGCACTCGACGCTTCCGGCCGCGGCGGCACCGGGGCCGGCCATCAGCCCGGTCTTCCACGCGCCGAAGGTCACGGTGGCATCGGCCCGGACATGCGGGCCCGCAGCGGCTCCGGTGTCTGCGTCGATGCCGCTGGGAAGGTCCGCGGCCAGGAGAAAGGGACCCTGCCCCGGGGTCTCGCGGGCCGGAACGAGGGCCTCTGCGAGCTCGGCCGCCGGCCCGCGAAGCCCGCCCCTGCCTCCGGTGCCTAGAAGTCCGTCGACCACCAGGTCGGCGGCACGGCAGAGCCCGGCGGCGCTCCGTGCATCCGTAACGGTCCGAACGGTGCCGCCACACCGGACCAGCTCCGCCAACGCTTCGGGATGGGCGCGGTCCGCGAAGAGCAGCGCGGTCACTGAGGCGCCGCGGGCAGCCAGCCGGGCACCGGCATACAGTGCGTCTCCGCCGTTGTTGCCGACTCCGGCCAGGATGACGACGCGCGAACCGTAGATCCGACCTCCGCGGCGCAGCTGCCGGGCGGCGGCTGCGTAGAGGCCGTAGGCTGCCCGCTGCATCAGTTCGGGCCCCAGGCCGCGGCGCAGCAGCGGCTCCTCGGCGGCACGGACGGCGGTTCCGGAGTAGGCGCTGATCATGCCGACCAGCCTAGTCCTGTCCCCCGGTTCAGTCTTCGGCGACCACCATCGCGGTGGCGACGTCGCCGTCGTGGCTGAGCGAGAGGTGCCAGCGCCGCACGCCGCGCTCCTCCGCGGCCGCAGCGACGGTTCCGCTGGCCTGCACGAAGGGGGCGCCGGCGCTGTCGATGCCGATCTGGCAGTCCTGCCAGTTCATCCCGGCCGGCGCGCCGAGCGCCTTCGCGACCGCTTCCTTCGCGGCGAACCTGGCCGCCAGGGAACGCAGGTTCAGCTCCCGCTCCGCGGGGGTGAACAGCCGGGCGCGCAGCCCGGGCGTGCGTTCCAGCTGGCGGCCGAACCGCGGCACGTCGACGACGTCGACGCCGATCCCGACGATCACCGGGCTACTCGACGGTGACGGACTTGGCCAGGTTGCGCGGCTGGTCGACGTCGTATCCCTTCGCCGTGGCGAGCGCGCAGGCGAAGATCTGCAGCGGGACGACGGTGAGCAGCGGCGCGAGCAGCGGCGCGGCCTCCGGCACGTAGAACACATGCTCCGCGTAGTCCTTGACGGCATCGTCGCCCTCTTCGGCGATCACAATGGTGCGGGCGCCGCGGGCGCGGATCTCCTGGATGTTGGAGACGACCTTGGCGTGCAGCGAGTTCCGGCCGCGCGGGGACGGGACCACCACGAACACCGGCTGCCCCTCCTCGATCAGGGCGATCGGGCCGTGCTTGAGCTCGCCGGCGGCGAAGCCCTCGGCGTGGATGTACGCGAGCTCCTTGAGCTTCAGCGCGCCCTCCATGGCGATCGGGAAGCCCACGTGGCGGCCCAGGAACAGCACCGAGCGGGTGTCGGCCATCATTTCGGCGAGTTCGCGGACCTGGCCGGAGCCGTCGAGGACCTGCTGGATCTTGCCGGGGATGGCGGCAAGGTCCGCCAGGATGTCCTTGATTTCGCCCTGGAACTTGTTGCCGCGCAGCTGGGCCAGGTACAGGCCGAGCAGGTAGGCGGCGGTGATCTGCGCCAGGAACGCCTTGGTGGAGGCCACGGCAATTTCCGGGCCGGCGTGGGTGTAGAGCACCGCATCGGATTCGCGCGGAATGGTGGAGCCGTGCGTGTTGCAGATGGCCAGGACCTTCGCGCCCTGCTCCTTGGCGTATCGGACCGCCATCAGGGTGTCCATGGTTTCGCCGGACTGGCTGATGGCCACGATCAGCGTGTTGGCGTCCACGATCGGGTCGCGGTAGCGGAACTCGTGGCTGAGCTCGACCTCGACCGGGATCCTGCACCAGTGCTCGATGGTGTACTTGGCGACCTGGCCGGCGTAGGCGGAGGTGCCGCAGGCAAGGACCATGATCTTATTGATCGACTTCAGCGCCTCGGGATCGACGCGCAGCTCATCGAGCGTGAGGCGTCCCTCGGAGTCGGAACGGCCGAGCAGGGTGTCGCCCACGGCCTGCGGCTGGTCGTTGATCTCCTTCTCCATGAAGGAGCCGTAGCCGCCCTTTTCCGCAGCCTTGGCATCCCAGTTCACCTCGAACTCGGTGCCTTCGGCGGGCTCGCCGAAGAAGTCGGTGATGTCCATCGTCTCGGGGGTGATGGTGACGATCTGGTCCTGGCCGAGCTCGACGGCGCGCCGGGTGAAGTCGATAAAGCCGGAAACATCGGAGCCGAGGAAGTTCTCGTTCTCGCCGAGCCCGACGACGAGCGGCGAGTTCCGGCGGGCGGCGACGACCATGTCCGGGGCGTCGGCGTGGACGGCGAGGAGGGTGAAGGCACCCTCGAGGCGCTGGCAGGCCAGCTGCATGGCCCGGCGCAGGTCTCCCCCGGCCTCGCCGCGGAAGAGGGTGCCGAGCAGCACGGCTGCAACTTCGGTGTCGGTTTCGCTGAGGAACTCCGCGCCGGCCTGCAGCAGCTCCGCCTTGATCTCGGCGAAGTTCTCGATGATGCCGTTGTGGATCACGGCCAGGCGTCCGCCGTCGGCCAGGTGCGGGTGGGCGTTCTCGTCGGTCGGGCCGCCGTGGGTGGCCCAGCGGGTGTGGCCGATGCCGGTGGCCGCTGCGGGCAGCGGGTCCGCTTCCAGGACCGCCGCCAGGTTCGCCAGCTTGCCGGACTTCTTGCGGCTCTGGACGCCGTCTTCGGTCAGGACGGCGACGCCGGCGGAGTCATAGCCGCGGTATTCAAGCCGCCGCAGCCCCTCCATGACGACGTCGAGGGCACTGTGGGAGCCGGCTTCGCGCAGCTCCGCTGCCGCGCCGGGGCGGCCGGTATATCCAACAATTCCACACATAGCCCTAAGCGTACCGGCAGCCGCGCCCGCCCCCGTGCACGGCAGGCCCGAGGGGTCACAACCGCAGCGTTTCCTGTGCTCCCGATATGTTTGACGCGTGTTTGGGATTGACGGGCCCGGCAGGGCAGAATGCACAGAGTGAGTGAACCATTGCCCCGGCCGCTGCCGTCCAACGGGTCTGAGGGCAACTTCACACCCTTTGTCGAGCTCGACAGGAGCACCTGGGCGCGGCTTGCGAACGAGATCAAGTCCCCGCTGAGCCAGGAGGACATTGTCCGGCTGCGGGGCATCGGCGACGAGCTCAGCCTCGAGGAGATCCGCGAGGTCTACCTGCCGCTCTCCCGCCTGCTGAACCTTTACGTCGCGGCGGCCGGCGAACTGCACAATGCCACCACCACCTTCCTGGGCGAGAAGACCAGCCGCACGCCGTTCGTGATCGGCGTCGCCGGCTCGGTGGCTGTCGGGAAGTCCACGACGGCGCGCGTGCTGCGGGAGATGCTGCGGCGCTGGCCGGAAACCCCCAACGTCGAGCTGGTCACCACCGACGGTTTCCTCTACCCCAACGCCGAGCTGGAGCGCCGTGGCCTGATGCAGCGCAAGGGCTTTCCGGAGTCCTACGACCGCCGGGCGCTGCTGCGCTTCGTGAGCGCGGTCAAGAGCGGGGCCGACGAGGTCCGCGCCCCCAGGTACTCGCACCTGACCTACGACATTGTTCCCGGCGAGGAGATCGTCGTGCGCCGCCCCGACGTCCTCATTGTGGAGGGGCTGAACGTGCTGGCCCCGGCCCGGGTCCGCGCCGACGGGCGCGCCGGTCTCGCCCTGAGCGACTTCTTCGACTTCTCGATCTATGTGGACGCCCGCACCTCCTACATAGAGGAATGGTACGTGCGCAGGTTCCAGAAGCTGCGCAGCGGTGCCTTCGCCGATCCGGCGTCGTACTTCCACCGCTACGCCGATCTGAGCGACGAGGAAGCGCGCGAAACGGCGCTGGGGATCTGGAAGCGGATCAACGAGCCGAACCTTGTCACCAATGTGCTGCCCACCCGGGGACGGGCGCAGCTGGTCCTGTCCAAGGACGCGAACCATTCGGTGACCAGGATGCTCCTGCGCAAGACCTAGGCTGCCGGCCGGTACCGCCCGAAACCTCCGGGCCGCCCGGCCGGTACGCCTGCGGAGCGGAAGGGGTCCGCTTAGACCGCGGCGCCTTCGGTGGGCTTCAGCGACAGGTGGGTCTCCACCGTTTCGGCCAGCCGGCCTGCGACGGCCGACGCCGTGTCCATGTCCGCGGCCTCAACCATCACGCGGACCACGGGCTCGGTTCCGGAGGGGCGGAGCAGGACGCGCCCGGTCTCCCCCAGCTGCGCCTGCGCGGCTTCCACTGCTCGGCTGACGGCCTCATTGGTGCTGACGCCGGCCTTGTCGACGCCGCGCACGTTGATGAGGACCTGCGGCAGCTTGTTCATCACGGTGGCCAGCTGCTTCAGCGGCCGGCCGGTGCGGGCGACCTGGGCTGCCAGCTGGAGTCCGGTCAGGACGCCGTCGCCCGTGGTGGCGTACTCCGAGAAGATGACGTGGCCGGACTGCTCGCCGCCGAGGCTGTAGCCGCCTTCGCGCATCGCCTCGAGCACGTACCGGTCTCCGACGGCGGTTTCCCGCAGCGAAATGCCGGCTTCGCGCAGGGCGAGCTTGAGGCCCAGGTTGCTCATGACGGTGGCGACGAGGGCGTCGTCCTTCAGCTTTCCGGCGGCCTTGAAGGCGGTGGCCATGATGGCCATGATCTGGTCGCCGTCCACCACGTTGCCCTCGTGGTCGACGGCCAGGCAGCGGTCGGCGTCGCCGTCGTGGGCGATGCCCAGGTCCGCTCCGTGTTCCACCACGGCGGCCTGGAGCGGGCCCAGGTGCGTGGAGCCGTACCCGTCGTTGATGTTGATGCCGTCCGGATCGGCGCCGATCACCACGACCTGGGCGCCGGCGTCGGCGAAGACCTGCGGTGAGCAGCCGCTGGCGGCGCCGTGCGCGCAGTCCAGGACCACCTTGAGGCCGTCGAGCCGGTTCGGCAGGGTCTGCAGCAGATGGAGCACGTAGCGGTCTTCGGCGTCCGCGAAGCGGTTGATGCGGCCTACCTCGGCGCCGGTGGGACGCAGCGACGGCTGGCTCATCTCGAGTTCAATTTCGTCCTCGAGGGCGTCGTCGAGCTTCTGGCCGCCGCGGGCCAGGAACTTGATGCCGTTGTCCGGGGCGGCGTTGTGGCTGGCGGAGATCATCACGCCGAAGTCGGCGCCGAGGTCCGCCACCAGGAAGGCGGCAGCCGGGGTGGGCAGCACTCCGGCGTCGTGGACGTCGACGCCCGAGCTGGCGAGCCCGGCTTCCACCGCTGCCGAGATAAAGTCTCCGCTGATGCGCGGATCGCGTGCGACGACGGCGGTGGGGCGGCGGCCGTCGGAGCGCCGGTGGCCGAGGACGACGGCGGCGGCCTGGGCCAGGCTGAGCGCCACCTCCGCGGTAATCAGGCCGTTCGCGAGGCCCCGCACGCCGTCTGTTCCAAACAATCTGCTCATCGCACACAATCCTAAGACACGCTTTTTCACCTCAATGAGGGGCCGCAGGCGGCAGGCTTACCGGGCTATTCTGCCACCGGTATACCCCCGATCGTGAAATCGAAGGCCCGCAGCGGGCCCGCGGGGCAGGTGATTTCCCTCCCGCGCAGGGCATCAGGGCAGTCGGGGCGCGCTGAATCCGGCACCTGTGTCTGTATGTACCTCATGTACCTCCGGTTCGGATTACCTCCACTTCGTTTCACTTCCTCCGGCCTGAAGCGGAGGCTACGGACAATACGGAGGGGAACGCTGCGAAGTGGAGGGTGGCAACCCGAAGCGGAGGGCAAGGCCGCTGTGCGGGGACGGCCGGCCACGTGCCCACCGGACGGACAGCGTCTTAAACAGCAACAGCCCCCGCTCTGCAGCGGGGGCTGTTGCTGTGCGGCGCCGAAGGGCGCTTGTGGAGCCAAGCGCCAATTCAGCGCGCGGGGCCCTGGTCCCGAACGCGCCAGCGGGCGGGACCAGGGAAGCGCTGAATTAGCGCTTGGAGTACTGCGGAGCCTTGCGGGCCTTCTTGAGGCCTGCCTTCTTGCGCTCGATGACGCGGGCGTCACGAGTCAGGAAGCCGGCCTTCTTCAGGGTCGGGCGGTTGTTCTCGCGGTCGATCTCGTTCAGCGAGCGGGCAATGCCCAGGCGCAGCGCACCGGCCTGGCCGGAGGGGCCGCCGCCGTGGATGCGGGCGATGACGTCGTAGGCGCCTTCAAGCTCCAGGACCTTGAAGGGCTCGGCGACTTCCTGCTGGTGCAGCTTGTTCGGGAAGTAGTCCGACAGCTCGCGGCCGTTGATGTTCCACTGGCCGGAGCCGGGAACAACGCGCACGCGGGCGATGGCTTCCTTGCGGCGGCCAACGGCGGAACCGGCAACGGTCAGCGCGGGACGCTCGGCAACAGCCACAGTGGACTCCGCCGGGGTTTCCGAGGTGTAGCTGGTGAGCTCCTCGGTGCTTTCATTGAGCTCTTCGTTCTGAGCCACGATTCTCCTTGAATTCTTTTCTTAGCTAACGGGCCGGAACTACTGAGCGACCTGGGTGATTTCGAAGGTCTTCGGCTGCTGGGCAGCGTGCGGGTGCTCGGCACCTGCGTAGACCTTCAGCTTGCCCATCTGCTGGGCAGCCAGGGAGTTCTTGGGGAGCATGCCGCGGATCGCCTTCTCGACGGCGCGAACCGGGTTCTTCGCGAGCAGCTCGGCATAGTTGACGGAGGAGAGACCGCCCGGGAAACCGGAGTGGCGGTAAGCGCGCTTCTGCTCGAGCTTGGCGCCGGTCAGGGCGACCTTCTCTGCGTTGATGATGATGACGAAATCGCCCATGTCCATGTGGGGAGCAAAGGTCGGCTTGTGCTTTCCGCGCAGCAGTGTTGCGGTCTGGCTGGCAAGACGACCCAGGACAACGTCGGTGGCGTCAATGACGTGCCACTGGCGGTTGATGTCGCCGGGCTTCGGGGTGTACGTACGCACGTTTTTTGCCTTCGTTTCTTCTTCTTAGGTGGCTGCACATGGCAAGCCATGTGCTTCGCAGCTTCATCTATGCGCTACCGGAGTGTCAGGTGAGGACTGCTCGTACCAGTGGTCCAAAGTTTCTCGACTATTCCCCGGGGCCAGGTGGCTCTGCAACTTAAGCCGCTCCCGTGGGCATAGACCTATCGAGGTAGGACACGCACAACGACTATAAACGATAGCCGCTCGGCCCGGCCAGGTCAAAAGGGCCCGGACAGCGCCGCGCTGTCGCGCAGCGCGCGGGTGCGGTCGGCACGGGCCCGCAGGCCCTCGTCGTCGGGGTACCGCACCTCTTCCAGCACCAGCGGATGGGGCGGAGCCAGCAGTGACTTCGAGTCGCGGACCTGGGCAAAGAGCCTCTCGGCCAGCCACGCCGGGGCGCGCTCCCCCGATCCGACCCTGAGCGCTGCGCCGATCAGCGAGCGGACCATGCTGTGGCAGAAGGCGTCTGCGCGGAGCGATGCGGTGATCACTCCGTCGGCTCCGCGGGCGAAGGCGAAGGCCTGCAGCTCGCGGATGGTGGTGGCGCCGAGGCGCGGCTTGCAGAAGGACAGAAAGTCGTGGACGCCCAGCACGGCGGCGGCGCCTTCGTTCATGCGGTCCACGTCCAGTTCCCTGCGGTGCCAGAGCGTGATGCCGCGGGTCAGCGGGTCCTGGTCCTGCAGCCGGTCGGCAATCCGGTAGCTGTAGCGCCGCCACAGGGCGGAGAACCGGGCGTCGAATCCAGCCGGGGCCGGGCGGGCGGAGAACACATGGATCGCTCCGGCCATGGCTTCGGCCATGCGCCGGGGCATGCCGGACTCCCGCAGCGGCATGGTGAGCTCCCGGTTCAGCACCCCGCGCAGCCTGCGAAGCATAGCCTGTTCGGGTTCGAGCTCGTGCCCCCGCGTCAGGCCTTCCCACTCTTCGGGTGCCAGGTCCAGGTGCGCCACCTGTCCGCGCGCGTGGACACCGGCATCCGTGCGTCCGGCTACGGTGAGGCGCACGGGCCGGCGGAGCAGTACGGCAAGTGAGTCCTCGAGGGTACCCTGGACGGTCCGCAGGCCCGGCTGAGCGGCCCACCCTGAGAATGCGGCGCCGTCGTAGGCCAGGTCAAGCCGGATACGAAGAGACCCGCCGTCCCCATGGGGAGCGGCGGGTCCTTCGATCGTCATGTCTTCCATGCTACGCGTGCCGGCACCGGGATGCCGACATGCAGCGCGGGAGGCTAGGACTGACGGGGGTCCGGCTGCGCGTTCGGCGCGTTGTCGACTGCAGCCTCGGTGGCAGCGGCAGCAGCGGACTCCTGCGCGGCCTGCTGGGCCTCGACGTCGGCCTGCGCGGTCTCCGGCGCCTCGTCAGCAGACTCAGCCGAATCGGCGCTGTCTGCGGACTCCGGCGAGTCAGCCGACTCGGGGGAATCAGCGGACTCGGCCGATTCAGCGGCCGGAGCGGCGGCGGCAGCGGCGGCCGAAGCCTCGGCGACCACGGCCTGCTTGGCGGAAACCGGCTCCAGCACCAGTTCGATCACGGCCATGGGCGCGTTGTCGCCCTGGCGGTTGCCGATCTTGGTGATGCGGGTGTAGCCGCCTTCGCGGTTGGCGACGGCCGGAGCGATCTCGGTGAACAGCTCGTGCACGATCCCCTTGTCGGTGATCATGGTCAGCACGCGGCGGCGGGCAGCCAGGTCTCCGCGCTTGGCGAAGGTGATCAGGCGCTCGGCGTACGGGCTCAGGCGCTTGGCCTTGGTCACCGTGGTGGTGATCCGCTTGTGCTCGAACAGCTGCGAAGCCAGGTTCGCCAGCATCAGGCGCTGGTGGGCCGGGCTGCCTCCGAGGCGCTTACCCTTGGTGGGTGTAGGCATTACATTTTCTCCTCAAACGGTGCCGACGGCTCTGGAGAAAGCCGGGCCGGCAGAAATTTGCTAGTTAGAGCTCGTCGTCCGAGAACTCGGTCTCGTCCTCGTCAATGGCTGCGGCACGGGCTGCCAGGTCGAACCCGGGAGGGGAATCCTTCAGGGACAGGCCCAGTTCAACCAGCTTCGCCTTCACCTCGTCGATGGACTTCGCGCCAAAGTTGCGGATGTCCATCAGGTCAGCCTCGGAGCGGGCGACGAGTTCACCCACGGTGTGGATGCCCTCACGCTTGAGGCAGTTGTAGGAACGCACGGTCAGCTCGAGGTCCTCGATCGGCAGCGCCATGTCGGCCGCAAGCGCGGCGTCGGTGGGGCTGGGGCCGATCTCGATGCCCTCGGCTGCGGTGTTCAGTTCGCGGGCCAGTCCGAACAGCTCAACCAGGGTGGTGCCTGCGGACGCGACGGCGTCGCGCGGGGCAATGGCATCCTTGGTTTCGACGTCGACGATCAGGCGGTCGAAGTCGGTGCGCTGCTCGACACGGGTGGCCTCCACGCGGAAGGTCACCTTCAGCACCGGCGAGTAGATGGAGTCGACCGGGATGCGGCCGATCTCCTGGTCGCCGGACTTGTTCTGGGCCGCGGAAACGTAGCCGCGCCCGCGCTCGATGGTCAGTTCGAGCTCGAACTTGCCCTTCGAGTTCAGGGTGGCGATGTGCAGATCCGGGTTGTGGAATTCGACACCGGCCGGCGGAGCGATGTCCGCAGCGGTGACGACGCCGGGGCCCTGCTTGCGCAGGTAGGCGACCACGGGCTCGTCGTGCTCGGAGGACACCGACAGGTTCTTGATGTTCAGGATGATCTCAGTGACATCCTCCTTCACACCGGGGACCGTGGTGAACTCGTGCAGCACGCCGTCGATCCGGATGCTGGTTACCGCAGCACCGGGAATGGAGGACAGCAGCGTGCGGCGGAGCGAGTTGCCGAGGGTGTAGCCGAAGCCGGGCTCCAGCGGTTCGATGATGAACCGGGACCGGTTGTCGGCTACGACTTCTTCAGTGAGGGTGGGGCGCTGTGCAATGAGCACTTGCATTTCCTTTCAGCGAGCGTCCGCTATATGACGCAGCACAATTGGTGGAAACGACGACGACGGGGTCTCCCGCGGGCGTCTTGGACGGCTGGATCCCGTCGCCGGCCTCCTGGAGGATCCACCCACCGGTGCCGCGGCCGCCAAAGGCGGCAGCGGCACCAGGGTGGTTCGTCCGGACCGGTCAGCCGGAAAGCCGATTAGACGCGGCGGCGCTTCGGGGGACGGCAGCCGTTGTGCGCGCTCGGGGTCACATCCTGGATGGACCCGACCTCCAGGCCGGTGGCCTGCAGCGAACGGATGGCGGTCTCGCGGCCGGAGCCCGGACCCTTCACGAAGACGTCGACCTTGCGGACGCCGTGCTCCTGTGCACGCTTCGCAGCGGTCTCGGCAGCCATCTGAGCGGCGAACGGAGTCGACTTGCGCGAACCCTTGAATCCAACCTCACCGGAGGAAGCCCAGGCGATGACGTCGCCGGACGGGTCCGTGATGGAAACAATGGTGTTGTTGAACGTGCTCTTGATGTGCGCCTGGCCCAGCGCAACATTCTTCTTATCCTTGCGACGCGGCTTGCGCACCGCTCCACGAGTCTTAGGGGGCATTACTTCTCCTACAAAGAGTTTGGTTTTTGGGTGGCCCCGGAAGGGCCCGGCGTCAGCCGCTGTTAGCGGCCGGCCTTCTTCTTACCGGCAACGGTGCGCTTCGGACCCTTGCGGGTACGGGCGTTGGTCTTCGTGCGCTGGCCGTGCACGGGCATGCCGCGGCGGTGGCGGATGCCCTGGTAGCTGCCGATCTCCACCTTGCGGCGGATGTCGGCGGCCACCTCACGGCGGAGGTCACCCTCGACCTTGAAGTTGCCCTCAATGTAGTCACGCAGCTGAACGAGCTCAGCGTCAGTGAGATCCTTGACGCGGGTGTCCGGGCTGATGCCGGTTTCCGCGAGGGTCTGCTCTGCACGGGTCTTGCCCACGCCGTAGATGTAGGTAAGCGCGATCACTACCCGCTTTTCGCGGGGAATGTCTACGCCGGCGAGACGTGCCATATGGCGGTTCTCCTCTTGTTGCTCCGGAGGTCTGGAGCAGTGCATTCCCTGTCGCCAGGTCCCCGGCCTCCGTACCGGGGGTGTGCGTCACGCGTACCGACGCTGCACTGCCTGTTATTCGATTACTACGCGTGGGCGTCCCTTACGGGACCCGTTGACCGGAGCCGAAGCTCCCGGATCAGCGGGTTCTTAGCCCTGGCGCTGCTTGTGGCGCGGGTTCTCGCAGATCACCATGACCCGCCCGTTACGGCGGATCACCTTGCACTTATCGCAGATCTGCTTGACGCTCGGCTGAACCTTCATGGCGTTCCTTTGCGTGGTTGCAGGATTTACTTGTAGCGGTAAACGATGCGACCTCGGGTGAGGTCGTAAGGGCTAAGCTCCACTACAACGCGGTCTCCGGGGAGGATGCGAATGTAGTGTTGACGCATCTTTCCCGAGATGTGGGCAAGCACAATGTGCCCGTTCGCCAGCTCAACGCGGAACATCGCGTTGGGCAGGGCTTCGTTGACCGAGCCCTCAATCTCAATGACGCCGTCTTTCTTGGCCATATCCTCCGCTAACGTCTGTGTCCTCCGTTTGGCGGGGAGGACGGTTTTCGGGTTTGATGGTCCCCGACCCGGCCCCCACCGAGGTGGAAATTGGGCACGGGTGTAGAGACAACCAACAGATAACTGTACTCCAAGGGCCCGGGAAAGTTAAATCTCCGCCGGCAGCGGCCCGGCAGCCGGTCCGGGCACGGCCCGCCGCCGTCCGCATCTGCCGACCCTGCCGTCACACCGCCGGCCCTGGAACGCGGAAAACCCGGACGCCGATGGCGATCCGGGTTTTCCGTCAATCCGTTTCCGGCCCCCAGACGGGCGGCGTCCCGCTACGGGATCGGCACCGGCGTCACGCCGAGGGGTTCAAGCCGCGACGCTCCGCCGTCGGGCGCGGTCAGCACCCAGATCCCCTTCTCGTGGATCGCCACCGAGTGCTCCCACTGGCAGGAGCGGCTGCCGTCCACGGTGATGACGGTCCATTCGTCCTCCAGCACCGCGGTCTCGATGTCGCCGCGCACCAGCATCGGTTCGATCGCCAGGCACATGCCGGGCTTCAGCTTCGGGCCGCGGTGGCCGGTGCGGTAGTTCAGCACGTCCGGTGCCTGGTGCATCTCCGAGCCGATGCCGTGACCGACATAGTCCTCGAGGATGCCCAGCTTCTCCCCCGGCATGCCGGAGACGTAATCGTCGATGGCGTTCCCGATGTCCCCTACGAAGCGGCCCTTCGCCGCAGCGGCGATGCCGCGCCACATCGCCTCTTCGGTGACGTCGGAGAGGCGCCGGTCGGCCGGGTCCGCCTCTCCCACGATGACGGTCCGCGCGGAATCGGCATGCCAGCCGTCCACGACGGCGCCGCCGTCAATGGAGATGATGTCTCCGTCCGCCAGGGCCTTGTCCCCCGGGATGCCGTGCACGACCTCTTCGTTCACCGAGGTGCAGATCGTCGCCGGAAAGCCGTGATAACCGAGGAAGTTCGAGGTGGCGCCGGCCTCCCTGAGGACGCCGGCAAACACTGCGTCGAGGTCGCGGGTCCGTGCACCGGGAACCGCTGCCGCGCAGGCGGCGTCGAGGGCGCGGCTCAGCACGAGCCCCGCCTCCCGCATGGTGCGCATCTGTGCGTTGGTCTTGTACTGGATTTTGGGCTGGCCCAAATTTCTCCTGCTTACTGTCGAGCTGAGCTGGTTGAGGTGCTGCGCGCCGGAGCGCGCAGCACCTCGCGGTTACCGGAGGTCGCTGAGCGCGGCCATGATGCGCTCGGTGACCTCGTCGATGTCTCCGAGCCCGTCCACCTGGGTGACGATGCCGCGGTCCTGGTAGCGGGCGACGACGTCGGCCGTCTCCTTCTTGTACAGGTCCAGCCGGTGGCGGATGACGTCTTCGTTGTCGTCGGCGCGGCCTTCGATCTCGGCCCGGCGCAGCAGGCGCTGCACGAGCTCCTCATCGTCCGCGGTCAGCTGGAGGACGGCGTCCAGCTTCTGCCCGCTCTCCGCGAGGATGCGGTCCAGCTCCTCCACCTGGGCGGTGGTGCGGGGGTAGCCGTCCAGCAGGAAGCCGTCGACGACGTCGTCGTTGGCCAGCCGGTCACGGACCATGTTGTTGGTGACCGAGTCCGGCACGAAGTTGCCGGCGTCGATGTACTTCTTGGCCTCCAGGCCCAGCGGGGTCAGTTCCTTCACGTTGTGCCGGAAAATGTCGCCGGTGGAGATCGCGCTGACTCCGAGCCGCTCGGAGATCCTGGCGGCCTGAGTGCCTTTGCCGGCGCCGGGAGGTCCAATAATAAGCAGGCGTGTCATCGCAGTAACCCTTCGTAGTGACGCTGCTGAAGCTGTGCGTCGATTTGTTTGACCGTCTCGAGGCCCACACCAACCATGATGAGGATCGAGGTCCCGCCGAACGGGAAGTTCTGGTTGGCTCCGACGAGCACCAGGGCGATCAGCGGGATGAGGGCAACAATGCCCAGGTAGAGAGCGCCGGGCAGGGTAATGCGGGACAGCACGTACTGCAGGTATTCGGCGGTGGGACGGCCGGCCCGGATGCCCGGGATGAAGCCGCCGTACTTCTTCATGTTCTCCGAGACTTCCTCCGGGTTGAAGGTGATGGAGACGTAGAAGTAGGTGAAGAAGACAATGAGCAGGAAGTACACCGCCATGTAGAGCGGGTGGTCGCCGGTGACGAAGTAGTTGTTGATCCACACGACCCATTCCGGCGGGGTGCCGTCGGCGGGGGTGTTGAACTGGGCCACCAGCGCCGGCAGGTAGAGCATCGAGGAGGCGAAGATGACGGGGATCACGCCGGCCATGTTCACCTTGATCGGAATGTAGGTGTTCGTACCGCCCACGGTGCGGCGGCCGATCATGCGCTTCGCGTACTGCACGGGAACACGGCGCTGGGACTGCTCGACGAAAATGACCAGGGCGACGACGAGGACGCCGATCGCCAGCACGCCGAGGAAGACGGTCCACCCCTGGGAGGTCAGGATCGCGCCGAGGGAGCTCGGGAAGGAGGCGGCGATGGAGGTGAAGATCAGCAGCGAGATGCCGTTGCCGACGCCCTTCTCAGTGACCAGCTCGCCCATCCACATGATCAGGCCGGTGCCGGCGGTGAGCGTGATGATGATCAGCAGGATCGTGATCAGGCTGTCGTCCGGGATGATGTCCAGCGAGCACTGGTTGTTGAACAGCGCGCCCGAGCGGGCCAGCGACACCACGGTCGTCGCGTTCAGCAGGCCCAGTGCGATCGTCAGGTACCGGGTGTACTGCGTCAGCCTGGCCTGGCCCTGCTGGCCTTCCTCATGCAGGGCCTGGAACCGGGGAATCACCACGCGCAACAGCTGCACGATGATGCTCGCGGTGATGTAGGGCATGATGCCCAGCGCAAAGACCGACACCTGGAGCAGTGCGCCGCCGCTGAAGAGGTTAACGAACTCGTACAGGCCGCCGGTGGTGGCGCCGAGTGCGAGGCACTGCTGAACATTGCCGTAGTCGACGCCCGGCGCCGGGATAAACGTACCCATCCGGTAAAGGGTGATGATTCCCAGCGTAAACAACAGCTTGCGTCGCAGATCTGGCGTCCGGAAGGCCCGGCCAATAGCGCTGAGCAAGCGTCCTCCTGAGGTAAGAAATAGTCCGATCGGACTGGTGACAGTGAGAGTCTAACCGGTGTGGCTGCCTGTTGCGTTAACGGGCCGCCCGCCGGATTGGTGCCTTAACGCGCTGAACTCCCGGCCGGGCCCGTTCGGGTCCTGCCGGGAGTTCAGCGTTGACGCTTCGGCGCCGGCTTCCGGGGGCTGCCCGCCGCGCAGTGCGCGGCGGGCGCCCCGGATGCCGTCTGCCAAGGCTGCTACAGGGTGGTCGTGGACCCGCCGGCGGCAGCGATCTTCTCGACCGCGCTTGCGGAGAAGGCGTTGGCCGTAACCTCAACCTTGACCGTGATGTCGCCCGTGCCCAGAACCTTGACCGGCTGGTTGCGGCGGACCGCACCCTTCTCGGCCAGGGCCTCGACGGTGACCTGGCCGCCCTCGGGGAAGAGCTCCGAGATGCGGTCCAGGTTCACCACCTGGTAGGTCACCTTGAACGGGTTCTTGAAGCCGCGCAGCTTCGGCAGGCGCATGTGCAGCGGCAGCTGCCCGCCCGCGAAGCCGGCCTTGACCTGGTACCGCGCTGCGGTGCCCTTGGTACCGCGGCCTGCGGTCTTGCCCTTGGAGCCTTCACCACGGCCGACACGGGTCTTCGCCGTGCGCGAGCCGGGAGCCGGGCGCAGGTGGTGGACCTTCAGCGTCTTCTGCTGTTCGTTCTGTTCGGCCATGTTACTTCGCCTCCTCAACCTTCACGAGGTGCGGAACCGTGGAGATCATGCCGACGGTCACTGCATCCGCGGTACGGACGACGGAGTCGCCGATGTGCTTCAGGCCCAGTGAACGCAGCGTGTCGCGCTGGTTCTGCTTGCCGCCAATGGCGGACTTGATCTGAGTGATGTGCAGCTGTGCCGAGCTGACGGCAACGCGCTTGGGAGTAGTCATCAGGCACCAGCCTTCTGCATGTTGCGAATCATCGCCGCCGAGGCAACCTCGTCCAGCGGCAGTCCGCGGCGGGCAGCCACGGCCTGCGGCTCTTCGAGGCCCTTCAGCGCGGCAACCGTGGCCTGCACGATGTTGATCGCGTTGGAGGAACCCAGCGACTTGGACAGAACGTCGTGGATACCGGCGCACTCGAGGATGGCGCGGACCGGACCGCCGGCGATAACACCGGTACCCGGGGAAGCCGGACGCAGGAGCACGACGCCGGCGGCTGCCTCACCCTGCACCAGGTGCGGGATGGTGCTGCCGATGCGCGGGACGCGGAAGAAGGACTTCTTGGCCTCTTCCACGGCCTTGGCGATGGCCGAGGGAACTTCCTTGGCCTTGCCGTAGCCGACGCCGACCAGGCCGTTGCCGTCGCCGACAACCACCAGGGCGGTGAAGCTGAAGCGACGACCGCCCTTGACGACCTTGGCGACGCGGTTGATGGTCACGACACGCTCGATGAACTTGTCCTTGTCATCGCCGCGTCCGCCGTCACGGCCGCCACGGCCGCCGCGGTCACCACGGCCGCCGCGCTCGTTGCGCTGGCCGTCCCGGCGACCGCCGCGGCGGTCATCGGTGCTGGGGGCTGCGGCGTCCTTGGACTCAGTTGCCTCAGCAGCTGTAGCTTCAGTCACCTGATTTTCCTTTTCCTTGTTAACCTCGGTCACAGTGCCAGCCCACCTTCACGTGCGCCGTCTGCAACAGCCGCGATGCGGCCGTGGTAGCGGTTGCCGCCACGGTCGAAGACGACCGCTTCAATGCCGGCAGCCTTGGAGCGCTCGGCCACGAGCTCGCCGACGCGGCGTGCCTTCGCGGTCTTGTCGGCCTCCATGGCCCGCAGGTCCGCTTCCATGGTGGAGGCGGAGGCCACGGTGACGCCCTTGGTGTCGTCGACAACCTGGACGAAGATGTGGCGTGCGGAACGGTTCACGACCAGGCGCGGACGTGCCGGGGTACCCGCAATACGCTTGCGGATACGCAGCTGGCGCCGGGTACGGGCTGCGGACTTGCTCTTGTTGGTCCGCTTCTTGTTGATGCTGATCGCCATGATTACTTACCAGCCTTTCCGACCTTGCGGCGGACAATCTCGCCGGCGTAACGGATGCCCTTGCCCTTGTACGGGTCGGGCTTGCGCAGCTTGCGGATGTTGGCGGAAACCTCGCCGACCAGCTGCTTGTCGATGCCGGACACCGTGATCTTGGTGGGGCCGTTGACGGTCAGGGTGATGCCCTCGGGGGCCTTCACGTTGACCGGGTGGCTGTAACCCAGGGCGAACTCGAGGTCCGAACCCTTGGCCAGCACGCGGTAACCGGTACCGACGATCTCCAGGTCCTTCTTGAAGCCTTCGGTCACACCAGTGATCATGTTGGCGATCAGGGTGCGGGTCAGGCCGTGGAGGGAGCGGGATTCGCGCTCGTCGTTCGGGCGGGCAACGGTAAGCGTGCCGTCTTCCTGGGAAACCGTGATCGGGCTGGGCACAGTGTGGCTCAGCTCGCCCTTGGCGCCCTTGACGGTCACAACGTTGCCGTTGATGGCGATATCGACTCCGGCAGGAACCGGGATGGGCAGACGTCCAATACGTGACATTTTTCTTTCCCCTTCCCTGCTACCAGACGTAGGCGAGGACTTCCCCACCCACACCCTTCTTGGCGGCCTGGCGGTCGGTCAGGAGACCTGACGACGTCGACAGGATTGCGATGCCCAGGCCACCCAGCACGTGCGGCAGGTTGGTGGACTTGGCGTAGACGCGCAGGCCGGGCTTGGAGATGCGGCGGACACCTGCGATGGAGCGCTCACGGTTCGGACCGAACTTGAGGTCCAGGGTCAGCTTCTTGAAGCCGCCCTCTCCCTCTTCTTCCTTCCAGCCGGCGATGTAGCCTTCGGCCTTGAGGATGTCGGCAACGCGTGCCTTGAGCTTGCTGTAAGGCATGGACACGGAATCGTGGTATGCCGAGTTTGCATTGCGCAGACGCGTAAGCATGTCTGCGACAGGATCTGTCATAGTCATTGGGCTCTGGCCCTCCCTCGTATCGGTTTCCTGCGGGACTGCCCCGGTATGTGCCGGGGGTGGTCCTTCAGACCTGATACGTAGTAATTAATCTTCGGATTTGAACGGGAAGCCGAGGTTGCGCAGCAGGGCGCGGCCCTCGTCATCGGTCTTGGCGGTGGTAACCACGGTGATGTCCATGCCCCGCACGCGATCGATCTTGTCCTGGTCGATCTCGTGGAACATCGACTGTTCGGTCAGGCCGAACGTGTAGTTGCCGTTGCCGTCGAACTGCTTGCCGTTCAGGCCGCGGAAGTCGCGGATACGGGGCAGGGCCAGGGTGACCAGGCGGTCGACGAACTCCCACATGCGGTCGCCGCGCAGAGTTGCGTGCGCACCGATCGGCATGCCTTCACGCAGCTTGAACTGCGCGATCGACTTGCGGGCCTTGGTGATCTGCGGCTTCTGGCCCGTGATCTGGGTCAGGTCGCGGACGGCGCCGTCGATCAGCTTGGAGTCCTTGGCGGCGTCGCCGACGCCCATGTTCACGACGACCTTGACCAGGCGCGGAACCTGGTTGACGTTCGCGTAGTTGAACTCGTCCTGCAGCGCCTGCTTGATTTCCGCAGCGTAGCGGGCCTTCAGACGGGGAACGGTCCTGGTGACAGTCTCAGTCATTAGATGTCCTTCCCGGTGGCCTTGGAGACGCGGATCCGGACGGTACGCTCGGTGCCGTCCTCGCGGGTCTGGGTCTCGATGCGGTAGCCGACGCGGGTCGGCTTCTTGGTCTCGGGGTCGACGATCGCGACGTTGGAGACGTGGATGGGGGCTTCCATGACCTCGATGCCGCCGGTCTTGGACCCGCGGGAGGACTGGCCCACCTTGGTGTGCTTGGTGATCCGGTTGATGCCTTCGACCAGCACGCGGTTGGTCTCCGGGAAGACCTTCAGGACCTTGCCCTGCTTGCCGCGGTCGCCGCCGCGCTCAGCCTTTGCGCCGGTGATGACCTGAACCAGGTCACCCTTCTTGATCTTTGCCATGGACTACAGCACCTCCGGAGCCAGCGAAATGATCTTCATGAACTTCTTGTCACGAAGCTCGCGGCCGACCGGGCCGAAGATACGGGTACCGCGGGGGTCGCCGTCGTTCTTCAGGATCACTGCTGCGTTCTCATCGAACTTGATGTAGGAACCGTCCTGGCGGCGGCGTTCCTTCTTCGTGCGGACGATGACGGCCTTGACCACGTCGCCCTTCTTGACGTTGCCGCCCGGGATTGCATCCTTGACGGTGGCAACGATGGTGTCGCCAATGCCTGCGTAGCGACGGCCGGAACCACCGAGAACGCGGATGGTCAAGATTTCCTTGGCCCCCGTGTTGTCGGCGACCTTCAGTCGCGACTCCTGCTGAATCACTTATTACTCCTGTCGTCGCGCCGGTTCTCATTGCTGAGCCTTGCGGAACGGATATGGGTGGACCCCGTAATACTGGTACTCAGCCATCTGCCGGCACGCGGGCACGGGAAGGAAGGCTGAACAAGATTATCGGGCTTTTGTCGTAGCGGCGGTGAGGAAGCCCGGCACCCTAAACTGGGCACACTTCCGCACCGCACAGACAAGATTTCAAGTGTACCGCGAAAGGGCCCCGGAAGCGAAATCACGGATGAGTTCGCGGCCGGGGCCCTGACGCGGTGTGGACGGTGCCGCCTTCGTCCGCTGCGGGGAGCGGGGCTCCCCGCAGCGGATCCGGCGGCGGGCCGGCCGGTCCTGGTACTGCTTGGTTACTTGGCCTTCTCGATGATCTCGACCAGGCGCCACCGCTTGGTGGCGGACAGCGGCCGGGTCTCGGCGATCAGCACGAGGTCGCCGACGCCGGCAGAGTTCTGCTCGTCGTGCGCCTTCCGCTTCTCGGTGCGGCGGATAACCTTGCCGTACAGCGCGTGCTTCACGCGGTCCTCGACCTCGACGACGATGGTCTTGTCCATCTTGTCGGAGACGACGTAGCCGCGTGCGGTCTTCCGGTACCCGCGGGTATCGGCGCCGTTTGCGTCAGTGGTCACTGCTGCCTCATTCATGTTTTCGCTCACTTGGCATCATCCTCCGCGGGAGCTTCGGACTCGGCGGCCTTCTTCTTGGACTTCTTCGAAGCCTTCTCGGTCGCTGCCTCCTCGACGGGGGCGGCAACCTCGGGACGAATGCCGAGCTCGCGCTCGCGCAGCACCGTGTAGATGCGGGCGATGTCGCGCTTGACGGCCTTCAGGCGCCCGTGGCTTTCCAGCTGGCCGGTGGCCGACTGGAAGCGGAGGTTGAACAGTTCCTCCTTGGCCTTGCGGAGTTCCTCCACGAGACGGTCCCGATCGAAACCATCCAGCTGCTCAACGGCCAGATCCTTGGATCCAACTGCCATGACTATTCACCACCCTCGCGACGCACGATGCGTGCCTTCAGCGGCAGCTTGTGGATTGCCAGGCGCAGGGCCTCGCGAGCTACCTCTTCATTGACGCCGGAGAGTTCGAAGAGAACCCGCCCCGGCTTGACGTTTGCAACCCACCACTCCGGCGAACCCTTACCGGAACCCATACGGGTTTCGGCAGGCTTCTTGGTCAGCGGACGGTCCGGGTAGATGTTGATCCAGACCTTGCCGCCACGCTTGATGTGACGGGTCATGGCGATACGGGCCGCTTCGATCTGCCGGTTCGTGACGTAGGCAGGGGTCAGGGCCTGGATGCCCCACTCACCGAAGCTGACCTGGGTGCCGCCGGTCGCAGCGCCGGAACGACCCGGGTGGTGCTGCTTGCGGTACTTGACTCGACGTGGGATAAGCATTTAAGCCTGTCCTCCTTCTGCGGCAGGCGCAGCGGCCGAAGCCTCTGCGGCAGGCGCTCCGGCACGGTCACCGCGGTCGTTGCGACGGCGACGCTCGCCACCGCCGCTGCGGCCCGGACGGTCGCCGGTGCGGCCGCGGGACGGGGCGGCGGCCTGCTGGGCAGCCAGTTCCTTGGACGTGATGTCGCCCTTGTAGATCCAGACCTTCACGCCGATGCGGCCGAAGGTGGTCTTCGCCTCGAAGAAGCCGTAGTCGATGTTCGCACGCAGGGTGTGCAGGGGCACACGGCCTTCGCGGTAGAACTCGGAACGGCTCATTTCGGCGCCGCCGAGGCGGCCGGAGCACTGGATACGGATACCCTTGGCGCCGGCGCGCTGCGCGGACTGGATGGCCTTCTTCATCGCGCGGCGGAAGGCCACGCGGGAGGAAAGCTGCTCTGCAACACCCTGGGCGACCAGCTGGGCTTCGATTTCCGGGTTGCGGACCTCGAGGATGTTCAGCTGGACCTGCTTGCCGGTGAGCTTCTCGAGCTCGCCGCGGATGCGGTCGGCCTCGGCGCCGCGGCGGCCGATGACGATGCCCGGACGTGCCGTGTGGATGTCCACGCGGACACGGTCGCGGGTGCGCTCGATCTCAACCTTGGCGATGCCGGCGCGGTCCATGCCCGTGGACATGAGCTGGCGGATCTTCACGTCTTCGCGGACGAAGTCCTTGTAGCGCTGGCCCGGCTTGTTGCTGTCGGCGAACCAGTGCGAGACGTGGTCCGTGGTGATGCCGAGTCGGAACCCGTGCGGGTTTACCTTCTGTCCCACTTAGCGTTCCTCCTCGTTCTGGGGGGTGGCAACAACCACGGTGACGTGGCTGGTGCGCTTGTTGATGCGGTACGCGCGGCCCTGAGCACGCGGCTGGAACCGCTTCATGGTCGGACCCTCGTCAACGAATGCCTCGCTGATGTAGAGGTCGGACTCGTCGAAGGCCACGCCGTCGCGGTCCGCGAGGACCCGGGCGTTGGCCATGGCCGACGCGACCACCTTGTAGACCGGCTCCGAAGCTGCCTGCGGGGCAAACTTCAGAATTGCCAGAGCCTCATTCGCCTGCTTGCCACGAACAAGGTTGACGACGCGCCGGGCCTTCATAGGCGTTACGCGGATATGGCGCGCAATTGCCTTGGCTTCCATTGCTTTCCTTCTCTCGTCTTCTGCCGAAAGAGCGGCGCCTAGCGGCGCTTGCCCTTGCGGTCGTCCTTCACATGGCCGCGGAAGGTCCGCGTCAGAGCGAACTCGCCGAGCTTGTGCCCGACCATCGACTCGGTGACAAACACCGGAATGTGCTTGCGTCCGTCATGCACGGCAATCGTGTGCCCGATCATGTCGGGGACGATCATCGAGCGACGGGACCACGTCTTGATGACGTTCTTGGTGCCCTTCTCATTTTCGGCCTGCACCTTCACGAAGAGGTGCTGGTCGACGAAGGGGCCTTTCTTCAGGCTGCGTGGCATGTTCCCAGGCTCCTATCGCTTGTTCTTGCCGGAACGACGGCGACGCACAATAAGCTTGTCGCTCTCTTTATTGGGGCGCCGGGTGCGGCCTTCGGGCTTGCCGTTCGGGTTGACCGGGTGACGGCCACCGGAGGTCTTGCCTTCACCACCACCGTGCGGGTGGTCGACCGGGTTCATGGCAACGCCACGGACGGTCGGGCGGACGCCCTTCCAGCGCATACGGCCGGCCTTGCCCCAGTTGATGTTGGACTGCTCGGCGTTGCCGACCTCTCCAACGGTGGCGCGGCAGCGGATGTCCACGTTGCGGATTTCACCCGAGGGCAGGCGAAGCTGCGCGAAGCGGCCTTCCTTGGCGACCAGCTGCACGGAGGCGCCGGCGGAGCGGGCCATCTTGGCACCGCCGCCCGGACGCAGCTCCACAGCGTGGATCACGGTACCCAGCGGGATGTTGCGCAGCGGCAGGTTGTTGCCCGGCTTGATGTCGGCGCCTGCACCGGCCTCAATCTGGTCGCCCTGCTTGAGCTTGCTCGGAGCCAGGATGTAACGCTTGGTGCCATCAACGTAGTGCAGCAGCGCAATGCGCGCGGTGCGGTTCGGATCGTATTCGATCTCGGCGACGCGGGCGGCAACGCCGTCCTTGTCATGCCGGCGGAAGTCGATCACGCGGTACTGGCGCTTGTGGCCACCGCCCTTGTGACGGGTCGTGATCTTACCGGTGTTGTTCCGGCCGCCGCTCTTGGGCAGCGGACGCACCAGGGACTTCTCCGGCGTCGACCGCGTGATTTCAATGAAGTCGGCTACGCTCGAGCCGCGACGGCCCGGGGTAGTCGGCTTGTACTTACGGATTCCCATTATTTATTCCTCGTTAAAGTGGTCTCCGCCCTAGCTGAGCGGACCGCCGAAGATGTCGATCGTGCCTTCCTTCAGGGTGACAATCGCGCGCTTGGTGTTCTTGCGCTGTCCCCATCCGAACTTGGTCCGCTTGCGCTTCCCTGCACGGTTGATGGTGTTGATCGAGTCGACCTTGACGGAGAAAATCTTCTCCACGGCCAGCTTGATCTCGGTCTTGTTCGAGCGGGGGTCGACCAGGAAGGTGTACTTACCTTCGTCGATCAGGCCGTAGCTCTTTTCCGAGACGACGGGTGCAATGACGACGTCGCGCGGATCCTTGCCGGTGGTCGCGCTCACTTGGCGTCCTCCTTGACAGTGTTCTTGCCGACGAACTCGTCGTAGGCAGCCTTGGTGAAGACCACATCGTCGGAAACAAGCACGTCGTAGGTGTTCAGCTGATCTACATAGATCACGTGGACCTCGGCGAGGTTGCGCACGGACAGTGCGGCAACGTCGTTGGCGCGCTCGATGACAACGAGCAGGTTCTTGCGGTCGGAAACCGAGCGCAGGGCGCCCAGTGCATCCTTGGTGGACGGCTTCTCGCCGGAGACCAGGGACTCGAGGACGTGGATACGGCCGTTGCGTGCCCGGTCCGAGAGGGCTCCGCGCAGGGCGGCGGCCTTCATCTTCTTGGGGGTGCGCTGGCTGTAATCACGCGGCACGGGACCATGGACGACGCCGCCGCCGGTCATGTGCGGGGCCCGGATGGAGCCCTGGCGTGCACGGCCGGTGCCCTTCTGCTTGAAGGGCTTGCGGCCGGCGCCCGAAACCTCGGCGCGGGTCTTGGTCTTGTGCGTGCCCTGGCGTGCAGCGGCCAGCTGGGCCACGACAACCTGGTGCAGCAGCGGGACGTTGGTCTGGACGTCGAAGATCTCCGCGGGGAATTCGACAGTGGTTACGTTTGCCATGAGACTAAGCTCCCTTCACGGCGCTGCGTACGAGGACGACCTGGCCGCGGGCACCGGGGACGGCGCCCTTGATCAGCAGCAGCGACTTCTCGGCATCCACACCGTGAACCGTGAGGTTCATGGTGGTGTGACGGACGGCGCCCATGCGGCCGGCCATCCGAAGACCCTTGAAGACGCGGCCGGGGGTGGAGGCACCGCCGATGGAGCCGGGCTTGCGGTGGTTCTTGTGGGCACCGTGGGAGGCACCGACGCCGGAGAAGCCGTGACGCTTCATGACACCGGCGAAGCCCTTGCCCTTGGAGGTACCGACGACGTCGACCTTCTGGCCGGCCTCGAACATCTCAACGGAGAGTTCCTGGCCCAGCTCGTAGGAGTCGGCGTCAGCGGTGCGCAGCTCAACGACGTGGCGGCGCGGGGTCACGCCTGCCTTTTCGAAGTGGCCGGCGAGCGGCTTGGTCACCTTGCGCGGGTCGATCTGGCCGTAGCCGATCTGCACGGCGGTGTAGCCGTCCTTGTCTGCGTTGCGCAGCTGGGTGATGACGTTGGAGTCAGCCTGGACCACGGTGACCGGGATGAGCTTGTTGTTCTCGTCCCAGACCTGGGTCATGCCCAGCTTGGTGCCCAGCAGGCCCTTGACCTGGCGTGTAAGCGAAGTAGACATATGTATCCTCTCCTCCCCTACAGCTTGATTTCGATGTTCACGTCTGCGGGCAGGTCAAGACGCATCAGCGAGTCAACGGCCTTCGGCGTGGGGTCAATAATGTCGATCAGACGCTTGTGCGTGCGCATTTCGAAGTGCTCGCGGCTGTCCTTGTACTTGTGCGGCGAACGGATGACAACGTAAACGTTCTTCTCCGTGGGCAGCGGCACCGGGCCTACCACCGTTGCGCCTGCACGCGTGACCGTCTCAACGATCTTCCGGGCTGATACGTCGATGACCTCGTGGTCGTACGACTTCAGCCGGATGCGGATTTTTTGTCCCGCCATGGCGTCGTGCCTCTTTCTTCGAGTCTTGCTCTGTACAGTTGTCGTGCCCGGCGTCCTGGCGGACCCGGCACCCCTCCGACAGACTGAATCCGGATAAATCCGGGTTCCTCACCCTGCCGAGGCTCCGACCCCCGCGCTCGGGCGTGTCGCCGGTCCGAAACCGGCGCCCGGCAAGAATGGGGGCGGGTTATATTTGGGCTCTTCCCCTGAAGGACCCGACCCTGCGCCGGGCATTATCCCGGCCGGGACTAGATCTCATCACGTGCATCCGAAGTCGATCTGAGGGCACGTGCGGGCACAAAAGCGCTTGAACAACTTCTCCAGTGTGCCAGAAACCGGCACGGATGGCCAATCGGCCTCTCCGCCCGCCCGGTTCGGTGCCGTTGGGCACCGGGCCGAAGAAGTGTCCCGTTGATATGTGCACCGTCGTTGACGGGTGCAGTTTTTCCCGCGCCGCACAGGATGCGGCGCGCTGTCCAGTCTAGCGCAGCCGCCGAGCCGGATCGAACTGTGGTGCGGGCCGTGCCGGCGCTACGGGTTGCGGGCCGGCGGCCCCGTGCAGCACGGCGGCAGCCCAGCGTTGCCGAGCGGTCCAGTGCAGCGGAACGGTCCGGTGCTGCGTTGCCGTGCGGGCCACCAGGGCGGTCGCGCGGCCGGCACGCCTTGTGCTGCCTACCTGCCGTCGCCGCGCCTGGCGCGCCTGATGCGCTTGGCACGGTCGATCTCGCTGCGGAAGTTCCGGCGCACCCAGACCGTGCCGCCGGCGACCGCGGCCGCGGCGCCAAGGACTATCAACAATTCCATGCAGCGAGCCTACCGGAACCGGAACCGCCGTGGATCCGGCGCACCGTCAGCTCCGCCGCCCTCCACTGCTCCCCTCCCCCGGGGGCGCCCACGGTCCGAACGCGCCGCCCTGGCCAGGCGCGCTCCCCTGGCCGGCCCCGTTCCCTCGGCCGGGGACATTCCCTCGGTCCGGGGCGCCTTGGTCGGAGGCATCACCCAGGCCCGGGGCACCGCCCAGGTCAGGGGCAGCGGCTGGGTCAGGGGCACCGCCCAGGTCAGGGGCACCGACTCGGTCAGGGGCACCGGCTCGGTCAGGGGCACCGGCTGGGTCGGGGGCAGCGAACGAACCTCGCCCGGGCTGTCCCGTTTGCGCCGGCGGGTGCCACGGAGCCCTCGATTCACCCTGGTACGTCCTCGATTCACCCTGGTACTCCTGGGGCGGGGACCATGAGCCGGACCCGTGCGTCCCCGCATCAGGCGCAGCCAGCGGGCTCTGTCCCGGGGCGGGCGGGGGCGGGAGCGGACCGTCATCGCCACTACTGCCCGGCTCGTCTGGTCCGTCGCTTCGCACCCGCACCAGCCGCCACACCGCCAGGGCGATCAGTGCCACCGCCAGCAGCGCCAGCAGCACGAAGGTGTAGCCGCGCAGGTACCACAGGACGGCCAGCGCAATGCCGGCCGCGCCCCAGACCGCGAACAGGCGCCGCGCATTCAGCAGGCCGAAGACGAGCAGCCCGGCATGCCCCAGCAGCGCCCACAGCTGCCTGTCCGTATCCCCGTCCACCACGGTGACGAGCCCTGCGGAGGACAGGATGGCGCCGGCCGCGACAAGGAAGCCGCTCCCCCGCCTGTCCCTGCCGCGGCGGAGTTCCCAGGCCGCGAGCAGTGCGAGGATAAGCACCCAGTATTGGAGGGACCAGAACCAATCGACACCCAGGAAGAACCAGAGGATCCGCTCGACGGCGAGCGCTCCCGGGAACAGGGCGGCCTCCGCCGCGGCTTCGCGGCGGTGGGACGGCACCTCGGCCACTGCTGCCATCAGTGCGACCAGCAGGGTGAAGGACCCGACCACGGCGCTGCTGCCGTAGCCGGCCATGGCCGCGATGCCGGCGGCGGCCAGCAGGGGCGCGCCGGCGGCTCCGGTAATCCGCGCGCGCAGCGCGTTCGCAGGCTGGTCGTCCCGCAGCGACAGCAGCAGGCGTGCGGCGGCGAGGACCAGGGCGGCAATCCATGCCTGCCACAGCAGGGCCGCGTCCGGCTGGACCCGTGCCTGAAGCAGGTCGGTCCGGAACCAGGCGAAGAACGCCGCCGCGCAGCAGCAGACAGCGGCGACGAATCCTGCTGCCAGCCACGGCCGCCGTGCGGTGAAGGACGCCGTCAGCAGCACGGCAGCCGCGGTGCCCGCACCGATCGCCACCGGCAGCGGGTCGGCGTCACGGAGTGCCGGCAGCACGGTGAGGAGGGGATAAAGGCAGGCCGCAGCCAGATAAGCTGCCCCAGATCCGGGGGCATGCGCGGACCCTGCGGCGGCACCGGGCGCAGCGCCCGCCCCTCGCAATCCGCCGCACACCACGTGTCCGCGCAGCACCGCGGCAGTCAGTCCGGCCAAAAGGAGCGCGGCCGCCCACCCCGGGACGGGTTTCGGCAGCAGATCGGAATCCGCCAGGTCCGGGAATCCGGCCAGCAGCAGGGGTACGGCCGGGGCCGCTGCCAGTGCTGTGACCAGTCCGCCGACGCTCCTGCCGCGCAGCGCCCCGACTCCAGCCGTCAGGACCAGGAACAGGATCAAGGCCGCTGTCGTGTCGCGGCGTGCCTGCCCGGCAGCGGCGGCCTGGTAGACAAGCGGCAGCGCTGCCAGGAGTACGTAGGTCGCATACTCCGCCGCATGCCCGACGCCGGCGGCGGCCAGATGCGCGGATCGGAGCCGCGGGTGGAGGACTACGCGCAGGACCTGCAGCACCGCAGCCAGGGCGGCGACACCGAGCCACACCGCTCCACTGTCCCCGCCGGCACCGGCTTCGGCGCCCACAAGGTCGGCGGCCGCCAGCCCGGCCAGCAGGACCGTGAGCCCCTGCACGCCAAGGCCATGCAGGGACCGGAAGCGGGGCCCGGAAGCCACGATGTATGCCAGGCAGTAACCGAGCGCTGCTCCGACCAGCAGTTCATAGCCGCGCAGTCCCAGGAGGCCGGCTCCGCCTGCGGCGGCGGCAGGGAACCCGGCGGCTCCCATCGATGTTCCCCATGCCGCGGCAAGGCTCCGGAAGGATCCTCCCGGGCCGTGCCCTGTTGCTTCGCCGGTGCCGTCGGGGAAGGCGGAGCCCCCTCCGGGCCGCGGCTCGGCGTCCGAACCGCCAACGCCACGGGCAGAGCCGGCTGGCCGGGCGGGGCGGCCGGGCACCGCCCCGTCTCCGTTGGCCGGCTCCGCAGACCGCCAGAGCAGAGCGGCGGTCAGCGTTCCCGCGGCAAGCACACCCCACAACAGGGCCAAAGAAGGGCCTGAGTCCTCAAAGCGGAACCAGCGGTCCGTGCCGACCGCCGCCCAGCCCGCCGCTGCGGCCGCCGCAGCGGTATACACGTCCCCGGTGCCCGTGGATACCCTGCGCGGTCCGGACCCGGCGCCGTGCCCGCTGGCCGACGGTGCATCCGGAGCGCCGGCTTCCGACGTCCGAAGCATCCCGGCCACGCGGACGGCGGCGCTCAGCTGCGTCGCTGCTGCCGCGCCCGCCGCGAGGAAAACCAGCACCCGCAGATCCGCTGCCCCGGCCCCCGGGACGGCGCTGAAGACCAGCGGCAGAACCAGGAGCAGCAGCAGCATCACCCAGCGGGCGGTCTGCGCAGCCCCCAAGGCGGCCAGGCGGGAGAAGAACAGCTCACGTCCCAGGTGCAGGGCCGCCGTGACAGCAGCCGTGGCAATGAACACCGTCCCCGGACCGCCGCCGGCCTCCGATGCGGCCAGTCCCGCCGTGACCGCCGCCAGGGCCTGGGCGGCCAGCAGCTGGACGCCCCGAAGCGGACCTGCCCCAAGGCCGCGCCAGCCGAACCAGAGCAGGGCGGCGACGGACAGCAGCAGGTATCCGCGGACCCCCAGCACGCCCATGCCGGCCAGGGCTGACCAGATGAACCCGGCGGGGGCCAGCAGTTCCGGCATCCGCGACCGACAGGACCCCGCCACCGCAGTGTTCCCGGCGAGCCAGGCCCAGATAAGGGCCAGCGTGACGTTCCGGTCGATGGACTGCCCCAGCACGGGCAGCAGCAGGGCGAGGCCGCCGGCTGCGCTGAAGATATACAGGTCGGCGTCGGTCCACGCGCCCGAGCCCCGCCCCTGCCTCAGGCGCGCGAACATGCCCCACGCGACCGGAGTGCCCACGGCCAGGACCGCCAGCGCGGCGGCGTGCTGCTCCCCCACCCGGCCGTCAAAGACGCCAACGGCGGCGACCAGCAGAAGCACCCCCGCGCTGGCCCAGCGGGGAGGCTCCGGCAGCCCGAACCGCCCGGTGGTGTCGAGATCCGCCCGGGCCCCCTGCGCGAGGAAAAGCGTCAGCGCCCCTGCGAGGTAAAGCTCTCCTGGTTCGGCGTGCCGCCAGCCGGCGGCGAGCACGACCGTCAGTGCGAGCAGCAGCTGGGACATCAGCAGGTAGACGCTGCGCTGCTCCGCCTCCCCGGCTCGCACCGCCATGACGGCAGCGTAGAAAAGGCCGGCCGCAGTCAGCAGCGCGTAGCCGCCCCAGCCCAGCAGCCCGCCGCCGAGCAGCGCCGCGGCAGCGAGCCCGGCCGGCGCCAGGACCGCTCCGACGATCCGCAGCTGCCTGGCGCCGTCGGTTCCCCGCCGTACGGTCAGCAGGAGGGATGCAACGATGCCCGCGCCGGCCAGAACCCACAGGAGCACGCCGCTGACCGTGGTCTGCGGGTACTCCGCCGCCCGGACGGAAGCCGCCAGCACTGCGGCGAGAGCCCCCGCCGCCGCGGCCGCCGGGGCGGCATGGTGCTCCCTGCGTCCGGCGGCGACTCGGCCGGACGTCGTCAGCAGGGCAGCCAACGCCGCGGCGGAACCTGCGCCCAGGGCATAGTCTGCCGCTTCCGGTGACGGCTCCAGCAGCGCAAGGACCGTGAGCGGTGCCAGGAGCACGCCTGCTGCACGTGCGAGCAGGACGGGGGCAGCCTCCGCAGCCTGTGTGCGGATGGCTTCGGCTGCGTACCAGGCGCACAGCACCGACAATGCACAGATCCCGCCCCACAGCGTGCCGGTGTCGGGCGCAGCCAGCCTGGGCATCAGCGCCACCAGCGGCGCTGCCAGGGCGGTGCGTTCGAATGCCCTGCCGAGTTTCCCGGCGGCGAGGAAGATGCCCTGCAGCAGTCCGGCGCAGACTACGAACACGGGAACGAACCACGGCTGTGCGTCCCCTGCCGTCCAGGCTGCCAGCATGACCAGAGCGAGGACCGAGACGGTAAGCAGCACCCCGGCGTCGGCGCGCACCGCGGCCCCCGGAACCTTCCCGCCAGCCTGGCTGGCCGGCGCCGTGCCGTGCCATCGGGCGGGGAAGGGAACTGCTGACCCGGGATAGCTTTCAGGGCTGCGAAGCACCAGGAGCAGCTGCCCTGCCGACGCGGCGACGACGGCGGCGGCCGCTGCAGGCGGTTCGGCGGTGGCGGCATAGGCCAGCGCCGAGGCGGTGACCGTCAGCGCGGCCCTCAGCGCATACCCGTTGATGCGGTGCTCTGCGCGCGGGCCCGTAGCAAGCTGCACCGCGTAGTAGGCGGCGAAGGACAGGAAGACCAGGGCAAAGGGCCACCTGCCGGTTTCTCCGGCGGTCAGGACCACGCCCACGGCCACCGCCGGCACCAGGAAGCGGTGGGAGGCCACGAACGCCTCAAGATAGAGCCGATGGACCCACCGGGGTCGACGGACCGCGGCGAGGCTGATGAGCGTGGCAAGGACAACGGTGAGCAGGAAATACCAGATCAGGCCGCCGCGCAGTGCCGCGCCGAATGCGAGCCCGGTGGACAGCAGGAACGTGACGCCAAGGTAGGCAACCACCCGGCTGTCGAGTTTGGCAGCCGCATAGGCGAACGCCACCGTCCCCGCGGCGGAGGTCAGCAGCCACGCCGCCGGCCCGTCGGGAACCACAAAGCTGTAGAGGGCGACCCCGGTCACCGGAATCAGGGCAAGACCGGTGCCGGTGAATGCCGTCGCGGCCGGCCGCAGCCGCCTGCTGCGGGCATGGACCAGCAGGCCCGCAGCGTAGAACAGCGCCGTGGCCAGCAGCACGCCACCAAAACGTGCGGGCTCCGGGACCGCCGTGCCGATGAAAAGTCCCGCAGCCGCAACGAGGAGCAGGCTGGCCGTATAGAGGGTGATGTTGATGTTGCGCAGGTCGCGGCGCCGTTTCCGGGCCTGAAGCTCTTCCGGAGAAGGCTCGTGCTCCTGCTGGCCGACGGCCGGCTGTCCGGGTCCGAACAGGAAGTCGCGTGGAGACGGCGCCGGAACCGATGGCGCTGCCGGGATCGGCGGCTGGGGCGGTACCGCAGCCTGTGGCGGTAGCGGGGCCTGCGCCGGGCCCTGGGCCTGTGCCGGGTCCGGAGCCTGTGCCTGACCGGCAGGGTAATTGGGCAGGGGTTCAGGCCGGCCGACAGGCGGAAACTGCCCGCCAGGCATCCTCTCCCCCGGAGCCGCGGACGGCGGCAGCAGCGACGGGACCCGCGGGCCCGTGGCCGACGGTCCGGGTACGGGGGCAGCAGGCCGGGAGGCCGCGGGACCGGGAGCGGCAGGCGGCTGTGGTCCCCGGACGGCAGGGTCCTGCCTTGCCGCCTGGTATCCGGCGTGGAAGCCTTCGTCATAGGCGCGGGCTGCGGTCGGCAGCGCTCCCCGGGCCTCGCGCCGTGCACGCGAGCGGCCGGCGGCCATGCCCAGCGCGAAAACTCCGCCAAGCGCGGCAAGGAACAGGACTACCCCCATGTGACTCTGCTCTCTTCAGGTGAACCGACGCCCCCATCCTAGGCCCGGGGTCCGCTCTGTTACGCGTCCGCCGCCCGGGCTGTGCACAACCGGTTCAGGTGCCCCGGACCAGGGTGCCGCACCTGAACCGGCAGGCACAGGTTGGCCCTTAAAGGCGGAAGGCTCCCGCTGCACGAAGCAGCGGGAGCCTTCCGGGAAAACCGTTATCCGGTGTTCCTACAGATACATCAAATTACTTGATGATCTTGGTGACACGGCCCGAACCAACGGTGCGGCCGCCTTCACGGATCGCGAAGCCGAGGCCCTCTTCCATGGCGATGGGCTGGATGAGCTCAACGGTCATCTCAGTGTTATCGCCCGGCATGACCATTTCAGTGCCCTCGGGGAGGGTGATGACGCCGGTCACGTCGGTGGTGCGGAAGTAGAACTGCGGGCGGTAGTTCGAGTAGAACGGGTTGTGGCGGCCGCCTTCATCCTTGGACAGGATGTAGACGTTGGCCTCGAAGTTGGTGTGCGGGGTGATGGAACCCGGCTTCACCACAACCTGGCCACGCTCGACGTCTTCGCGCTTGATGCCGCGGAGCAGCAGGCCACAGTTCTCGCCGGCCCAGGCCTCGTCGAGCTGCTTGTGGAACATCTCGATGCCGGTAACCGTGGTCTTCTGGACCGGACGGATGCCGACGATCTCGACCTCGGAGTTGATGGCCAGGGTACCGCGCTCGGCGCGGCCGGTGACGACGGTGCCACGACCGGTGATCGTGAAGACGTCCTCGATCGGCATCAGGAACGGCTTGTCCTTGTCGCGGACGGGGTCCGGGACGTTGTTGTCAACGGCTTCCATGAGCTCCTCGACGGAAGCAACCCACTTGGGGTCGCCTTCCAGAGCCTTCAGGCCGGAGACGCGCACGACGGGAGCGTTGTCGCCGTCGAAGTCCTGGGAGCTGAGCAGCTCACGGACTTCCATCTCCACGAGGTCGAGGAGTTCCTCGTCCTCAACCATGTCGGACTTGTTCAGCGCGACCAGCAGGTAGGGAACACCAACCTGGCGGGCCAGCAGAACGTGCTCACGGGTCTGAGCCATCGGGCCGTCGGTAGCGGCAACCACGAGGATCGCGCCGTCCATCTGGGCGGCACCGGTGATCATGTTCTTGATGTAGTCGGCGTGGCCGGGAGCATCAACGTGCGCGTAGTGGCGCTTCTCGGTCTGGTACTCGATGTGCGAGATGTTGATGGTAATGCCGCGCTGGCGCTCTTCCGGAGCGGAGTCGATGGCCGCGAAGTCGCGCTGCTCGTTCAGGTCGGGGTACTTGTCAGCAAGCACCTTGGAAATGGCAGCGGTCAGCGTCGTCTTGCCATGGTCAACGTGACCGATGGTGCCGATGTTGACGTGCGGCTTAGTCCGCTCGAACTTTGCCTTCGCCACGGGTTCCTCCTAGAAAGGTTAGAAGACTCGGTCTCCAGCCACGCTTTTCGCAGCTGAAACTGATGTAAGTCTACTCGGGGGCTGATGTTTATTTGAAATTGCCGGCTGCCAGCAGCCTGGCTGGGCCGCCTCAGTCTGGCTGTGCCGCCGGTCCCGGCCCGAAGGCCGGAACCGGCTGCACGCGGCGGCGGTCCGCGGGAACCGCCGCCGAGGTTTTACTACTCGCCGCGCGTCTTCTGGATGATCTCGTCGGCGACAGCCTTCGGGACCTCCGCGTAGGTGCTGAACTGCATGGAGTACACCGCACGGCCCTGGGTCTTGGACCGCAGGTCGCCGATGTAGCCGAACATGCCGGACAGCGGGACCAGCGCACGGATGACCTTCACGCCGGAAGCGTCCTCCATGGACTGCATCTGGCCACGGCGGGAGTTGATGTCGCCGATGACCTCGCCCATGTACTCCTCCGGAGTACGGACTTCGACATCCATCATGGGCTCAAGCAGCACGGGGCTGGCCATGCGGGCAGCTTCCTTGAAGGCCTGGCGGCCGGCGATCTTGAACGCCATTTCCGAGGAGTCGACGTCGTGGTAGGCGCCGTCAAGCAGCGTCGCCTTGATGCCGACCACCGGGTAACCGGCGAGCACGCCGTCGGACAGAGCCGACTGGATGCCCTGATCCACCGAGGGGATGTACTCGCGCGGAACGCGGCCACCGGTGACCTTGTTCTCGAACTCGTAGAAGGTGCCCTCGGAGGTGTCCAGCGGCGCCAGTGCGATCTGCACCTTTGCGAACTGGCCGGAACCACCGGTCTGCTTCTTGTGGGTGTAGTCGTACTTGTCCACCGTACGGCGGATGGTCTCGCGGTACGCGACCTGCGGCTTGCCCACGTTGGCTTCGACCTTGAACTCGCGGCGCATGCGGTCCACCAGGATGTCCAGGTGGAGCTCGCCCATGCCGGCGATGATGGTCTGGCCGGTGTCCTCGTCGAGTTCGACGGTGAACGTCGGATCCTCTTCCGAGAGCTTCTGGATGGCCACGGAGAGCTTCTCCTGGTCACCCTTGGTCTTCGGCTCGATGGCCACGCGGATAACCGGCTCCGGGAAGCTCATCGACTCGAGGACGATGGGGTTCGCCGGATCGCACAGGGTGTCACCGGTGGTGGTGTCCTTCAGGCCGATCGCCGCGTAGATGTGACCGGTGGTGATTTCCTCCACCGGGTTCTCCTTGTTGGCGTGCATCTGGAAGAGCTTTCCGATGCGCTCCTTCTTCTGCTTGGTCGAGTTCATGACCTGCGCACCGGAGGCAGCCTTGCCGGAGTAGACGCGGATGTAGGTCAGACGCCCGAAGAACGGGTGGGTCACGACCTTGAACGCCAGGGCGGAGAACGGGGCATCGGCGTCGGCGCTGCGCTCGAGGATGACCTCTTCGTCGCGGACGTCGTGGCCCTTGATGTTCGGAACGTCCAGCGGGCTCGGCAGGTAGGCGACGACGGCGTCAAGCATCGGCTGCACGCCGCGGTTCTTGAACGCGGAGCCGCACAGCACCGGGTAGACCTCGGAGTTGACGGTCAGCTTGCGGATGCCGGCCTTCAGTTCCTCGAGGGTGAGCTCCTCACCCTCCAGGTACTTCTCCATCAGCTCTTCGCTGGCCTCGGCCACGGTCTCGACGAGCATGGCGCGGTACTCTTCGGCCTTTTCCTGCAGGTCTGCGGGAATCGGCTCGACTTCGTACTTTGCACCCATGGTGACGTCGCCCTTGGCGTCGCCGCGCCAGGTGAGCGCACGCATTTCGAGCAGGTCGACGACGCCCTCGAACTCGCTCTCGGAGCCGATCGGCAGCTGGAGGACCAGCGGCTTGGCGCCCAGGCGGTTGATGATGGTGTCGACGGTGAAGTAGAAGTCAGCGCCCAGCTTGTCCATCTTGTTGACGAAGCAGATACGCGGGACGTTGTACTTGTCAGCCTGGCGCCACACAGTCTCGGACTGCGGCTCCACGCCTTCCTTGCCATCGAACACCGCGACGGCGCCGTCGAGCACGCGCAGGGAGCGCTCGACCTCGACGGTGAAGTCGACGTGGCCCGGGGTGTCGATGATGTTGATCTGGTTGTTGTCCCAGTAGCAGGTGGTGGCTGCGGAGGTGATGGTGATACCCCGCTCCTGCTCCTGCGCCATCCAGTCCATCGTGGACGCACCGTCGTGGGTCTCACCGATCTTGTGGTTGACGCCCGTGTAGAACAGGATGCGCTCGGTAGTGGTGGTCTTGCCGGCATCGATGTGCGCCATGATGCCGATGTTGCGGACCTTGTTCAGGTCGGTAAGCACGTCCAGTGCCACGGTTTCTCCCTTTTTTGGTTGGCCTGCCGGGCGCTGATCCGGTTGTGGCCCTGCTGCCCGCCCGAGGCGGGCAGCAGGGCCATCCGAATCAAACGTCCACTGCCAGGCTTATTACCAGCGGTAGTGGGCGAAGGCCTTGTTGGACTCAGCCATCTTGTGGGTGTCCTCGCGGCGCTTCACAGCAGCACCAAGACCGTTGGAGGCGTCGAGGATTTCGTTGCGCAGACGCTCGGTCATCGTCTTCTCGCGACGGGCCTTGGCGTAACCGACCAGCCAGCGCAGCGCCAGCGCGGTGGAACGGCCCGGCTTGACCTCAACCGGAACCTGGTAGGTGGCGCCGCCGACGCGGCGGGACTTGACCTCAAGGCTCGGCTTGATGTTGTCCATGGCCTTCTTCAGGGCGGCAACCGGGTCCTGCCCGGTCTTCTCCTGGGCACCGGCGAGGGCACCGTAAACGATGCGCTCAGCGGTGGACTTCTTGCCGTCGACGAGCACCTTGTTGATCAGCTGAGTGACCAGCGGGGAGCCGTAAACGGGATCCTGTACGAGCGGCCGCTTGGGGGCCGGACCCTTGCGGGGCATATTACTTCTTCTCCATCTTCGCGCCGTAGCGGCTGCGAGCCTGCTTGCGGTTCTTCACACCCTGGGTGTCAAGGGCACCACGGACGATCTTGTAGCGGACACCGGGCAGGTCCTTCACACGGCCGCCGCGCACCAGCACGATGGAGTGTTCCTGCAGGTTGTGACCGACGCCGGGGATGTACGCGGTGACTTCCACGCCGCCGTTGAGGCGGACACGGGCAACCTTGCGCAGCGCGGAGTTCGGCTTCTTGGGGGTGGTGGTGTAGACACGGGTGCAGACGCCACGGCGCATCGGGGAGCCCTTGAGCGCGGGAGCCTTGGTCTTGGCGACCTTGGGTGAGCGGCCCTTTCGGACCAGCTGCTGAATTGTAGGCACTGGTTAGTTCTCCGTTTTTTCTCGAGATAAATCTCTGCTTGCCCCGCCCCGCTGCCGGGCAACCGGGGAGGCGTTCCATTGCCGCATTGCCCCGAAAAGTTCCGGAACTCGCGCCGAAAGCGACCGTAGGCGTGCAAAAGTGTGGCATCCGTTGCGCAAGAACCCCGCAACCCGGAAACAGGCCCCGCCTGTGAACCCGGAGGTTCCCAAGCGGCCTTCATCCACTGCCACACAAACAATTGGCTTTCAGTCTACCATGCATCCGCGCCGAGGGGTGACCGGGAGACCAACGTCACGCCCTGCTCAGGATCGGGCCGCCTCAGGACCGGGCCGCCAGGGCCGCAGTAATCTTAGCCGACGCCGCCAGCAGGCGCGGCAGCACCCGGTCCGCCGCCTCGTCCAGGCCGGGGGCATCCAGGCCCATGGTCGCCTGCATGGAGGTGTTCAGCGCAGCCACGACGTCCCCGGAGGGGCTGAAGATCGGCACCGCCACCGATCGGAGGCCGATTTCCAGTTCCTGGTCGACCACCGCCCAGCCGCGCTCCCGGACCCTGGCGATCTCCGCCCGGAGCTGCACGGCATCGGTGATGGTGCGCTCGGTCAGCGGCGCCAGTTCGACGTCGGCGATGTACCGTTCGAGCTTCTCCTCCGGCAGGCCGGCCAGCAGCACCCGGCCCATCGAGGTGGCATACGCCGGAAAGCGGGTGCCCACGGCGATGCCGACCGTCATCAGCCGCCGCGTATGGATCCGCGCCACGTAGACGATCTCGTTGCCGTCAAGGATCGACGCGGAGGTTGATTCGTGGATCTCGCGGGACAGGTCCTCCAGCAGCGGCTGGGCAAGCTGGGGCAGGCTCTGCCCGGAAAGGTAGGCGTAGCCCAGCTGCAGCACCAGGGCGGTCAGCTCGAAGCTCCGTCCGTCGGTCCGCACGTAGCCCAGCTCGGTGAGCGTGAGCAGGAAGCGCCGCGCCGTGGCCCGGGTGAGGCCGGTCCGCCGGGCCACCTCGCTGAGGCTCATGCTTACGTGTTCGGCGTCGAAGGCCCGGATCACGGAGAGCCCGCGGGCAAGCGACTGGACAAAGTGGTCGCTTGCGGGAGCGGGCACCGCTGCGCTTTCCACCGGCCCGGCTTTGGCGTCGGCCCCGTCAGCCATGAGTTCCCGCACTGCTCTCCCTTGTGATCTGCCCAGGACGGGCTAGCCTGCGGACGGCGGCAGCAGCGGCACGTCCATGCGCTCGGCGAGCTCATCGAAGGACATGCCGAAGGTCTCCCGGACCCGGACGCCGTCTGCGGTGATGAGGAACACCGCCTCATTAGTGTAGACGCGCGTCACGCACCCCAGCCCCGTCAGCGGATAGGTGCACTCGGGAACCAGCTTGGCCGTGCCGTCCTTGGTGAACAGGGACATCATCACGTAGACCTCCTTGGCGCCGGTCGCCAGGTCCATCGCTCCCCCGACGGCGGGGATCGCGTCGGGCGCGCCGGTGTGCCAGTTCGCCAGGTCACCGGCCGCGGAGACCTGGAAGGCTCCCAGCACGCAGACGTCAAGGTGCCCGCCGCGCATGATGGCGAAGGAGTCGGCGTGGTGGAAGTAGGAGGCACCCGGGTTTTCCGTGACCGGGATCTTGCCCGCGTTGATCAGGTCCCCGTCGATTTCCTCGCCGCGGGCCTCACGGCCCATCCCCAGCATGCCGTTTTCGGTATGCAGGGTGACGTTCTGCTCCGCCTGGAGGTAGTTCGAGACCAGGGTGGGCTGTCCGATGCCCAGGTTGACGAAGGAGCCGGGCGCGATGTCCCGGGCCACCAGTTCGGCCAGTTCGTTGCGGCCGAGGCGTTCGCCTGCGGCGGTGCTGGTTTCAGTCACTGTCGGGGTTCCGTTTCCGTTGCTCATGCCGCTGCCGGTGCCTTCTCCGAGGCCACCTTCACGAGCGTGTTGACGTAGATGCCGGGGGTGGCCACCGTTTCGGGGTCGATGCCGCCGAGTTCGACGATGTCCTTGACCTGCACGATGGCGTTCTTCGCCGCGGCGGCCATGATCGGCCCGAAGTTCCGGGCTGTCTTGCGGTAGAGCAGGTTGCCGGCGGTGTCGGCCTTCAGCGCCTTGACGAGTGCGAAGTCGGCGTGGAGCGGGGTTTCGAAGACGTAGCCGCGGCCGTCGATGATCCTGGTCTCCTTGCCTTCAGCCAGCGGGGTGCCGTAGGCGGTGGGGGTGAAGAATCCGCCGATGCCGGCGCCAGCGGCACGGATGCGCTCAGCCAGGTTTCCCTGGGGCACCAGTTCGAGCTCGATCTCGCCGGCGCGGTACTTCGCGTCAAAGATGTGCGAGTCGGACTGGCGGGGGAAGGAGCAGATGATCTTCTTCACCCGGCCGGCACCGATGAGCGCTGCCAGTCCCTCCTCGCCGTTGCCGGCGTTGTTGTTTACGACCGTCAGGTCGGTGGCCCCCCGGCGCAGCAGCGCCTCGATGAGTTCCACCGGCTGGCCGGCGCGGCCGAAGCCGCCGATCATGACGGTGGCCCCGTCGTGGATGGACGCGACGGCTTCGTCGGCGTCCTGGACGATGTTCAGCACGTGATCTCTCCTACCGGGTCCGGGTGTTTTCGAGGACGACGGCCAGGCCCTGGCCGACGCCGATGCAGATGGCGGCCACGCCCCAGCGTTCGCCGGTGGTCTGCAGGCGGCGGGCGAGCGTGCCGAGGATACGGGTGCCCGATGCGCCCAGAGGATGGCCGATGGCCACGGCGCCGCCCCAGGCGTTGACGATCTCCGGGTCGATGTCCCAGGCGTCCAGGCAGGCCAGCGACTGGGCAGCGAAGGCCTCGTTCAGCTCGACGGCGCCGACGTCGCCCCAGCCGATGCCGGCCCGCTTGAGGGCGAGGTTGGCGGCTTCCACCGGCGCGTAGCCGAAGAACTGCGGTTCGTTGGCGGCCGCGCCGCGTCCGGCGATCCGCGCCAGCGGCGCCAGGCCGAGGATCTCCTCGGCGGCTTCGCTGCCCAGCCAGGCGGCGGAGGCTCCGTCGTTCAGCGGCGAGGCGTTGCCGGCCGTGACGGTGCCGCCGGAGGGCTGGTCCGAAACGGGGCGGAAGACCGTCTTCAGCGTGGCCAGCTTTTCCACGGTGGAGCCGGGCCGGATGCTCTCGTCCCGGTCCAGGGCAATGCCGTCGACGGTGATCGTCAGGTCCGCGTACCGGCCTTCGTCCCATGCCTTGGCGGCCAGTTCATGGGAGCGGGCGGCGAACTCGTCCTGCCGTTCACGCGTGATGCCGTGCCTCTCGCGCAGCTGTTCGGTGGCTTCACCGAGGGAGACGGTCCACTCGGCGGGCATCTTCGGATTGACCAGGCGCCAGCCCAGCGTGGTGGAGGCCAGGGTCTGGTCGCCCGCCGGGTAGGGCTTTTCGGTCTTGGGCAGCACCCAGGGGGCGCGGCTCATGGATTCGACGCCGCCGACCAGCATCAGGTCCGCTTCGCCGGTGTTGATCTGCCGCGAGGCGATGATTGCCGCGTCGAGGGAGGATCCGCACAGGCGGTTGACGGTGGTGCCGGGCACCGAGACGGGCAGCCCGGCCAGCAGCGTCGCCATGCGGGCCACGTTGCGGTTCTCCTCGCCGGCGCCGTTGGCGTTGCCGAAGACCACTTCGTCAACGCGTACGGGATCGAGCCCCGGGGCCCGGTCGACGCTGGCGCGCACCACCTGGGCGGCGAGGTCGTCGGGACGCACGGAGGCGAGGGCGCCGCCGAAGCGGCCGAAGGGGGTGCGTACCGCGTCGTAGATGTAGGCCTGGTTCACCTTGCTCCTTACAGAATGTGCTGCGCCTGCCGGCGCACGGAATGTCGGGGGTCGGAGACCGGGAAGGATCAGCCGGCGGCGCGGCCGTCGGATTCGGCAGCGGCGGCGGCGTCGGCGTCGATCTCGGCGAAAACCCGCTGGGCGACCTTGAAGGCGGAGTTGGCCGAGGGCACCGAGCAGTAGATGGCCGACTGCAGCAGGACTTCCTTGATCTCGTCCCGGGTCAGCCCGTTGCGCAGCGCCGCGCGGACGTGCATGGCCAGTTCCTCAAGGTGCCCGTGGGCGATGAGGGCGGTCAGGGTGATCGCGCTGCGCATGGTGCGCGGCAGTCCGGGGCGGGTCCAGATGGTGCCCCAGGCGTACCGGGTGATCATGTCCTGGAAGTCCTCGGTGAAGCCGTCCTTGCCGGCGTTGGCGCGGTCCACGTGCGCGTCGCCGAGCACCTCGCGGCGCACGGTCATCCCCTCGTCGTAGACCTGCTGCTGGGTCTTGGCTGCTTCGGGGTTCTCGGTCACGGTGTTGGGATCCCTTCGGTGGCGTTGAAGAAGTCGGAAAGCAGCCGGGCGGCTTCGGCGGGCTTCTCGGCCGGCACCAGGTGCGCGGCGTCGGCAACGACGACGGCGCGGCCGGCGGCCACGTTCCCGGCAATGAACGTGGACGACGGCGGCGGTGTGGCCTGGTCCTCGGCGCCGGCCAGGGCCAGCACGGGGACGGTGATCTGCGGCAGCCGGCCGCGGACGTCGAAGTCCGCCAGCGCTTCGCAGCAGAAGGCGTAGGAGAAGCGGTCGGCGTCCTGCAGGCTGTGCAGGAGGCGGGCGGAGGCCTCGGGCTCCCGTTCAATGAATCCGGGGGCGAACCAGCGCTGCGCCGAACCGACCAGCACCGCCGGGGTGCCCTGGCCGCCGACGGTGGCGGCGCGCTCCCGCCAGGCATCCGCTTCGCCGATTTTCGCACCGGAGCAGATGATGGCCAGGGAGTCGAACAGGTCGGGGTGGTCCACACCCAGCTGCAGGCCGACTGCCCCGCCGATCGACACGCCGGCGTAGTGGAGGGGAACGTCGGCGGCGATGTCGCCGGCCCCGCGGGCGGCGCGGACGAAGCCGGCGACGGCCTCGGCCAGCTCGGCCATGGTGAAGCCCTCATCGGCAGCCGGAGAGGCGCCGTGGCCGGGCAGGTCCCAGCCGATGACGGTGAAGCCGGCCATGCCGGCGGCGGCCCGGGACCAGAGGGCCGCGGCGGAGGTGCCCAGCGACGGTCCGGCGATGACGACGGGGGCGGCCGGGCCGCCGTCGGCGAGGCGGGTGGCCTTGATCTGCGGCACGCTCATGCGTGGTCCTTCCTTCCGGGGTAGGCGGCGACGATGCGCTCGATGAGGGCATGCGCTTCGCCTGTGTAGTTGGCCGGATCCAGCACGCCTTCGAGCTCGTCGTCGGAGAGCACGTCGGCGGGCACGGCCTTACGCAGCAGCTGCGCGAAGGCGCCCTCGCCGGCCAGGGAGCGGTTCACGGCGTCCTGGATGAGGGCCTTGCCGCGGCCGGGGGTGCCGTCGTCGAGCAGCGGCGCGACGGTGAGCATCAGTTTCTCGCTGACGACCAGCGGGCCGGCCGCGGCCAGGTTGGAGGCGATCCGGGCGCGGTCCACTTCGAGCCCCTCGGCCAGTTCGGCCAGCTTGGCGGCTGCTCCCCCGGCCAGGCGCAGGAGGGAGCGCAGCGCCTGCCACTCCACGTGCCAGGATCCGGACGGGCGTTCGTCGTCGGCTGCGGCGGCTGCCAGCTGCAGCTGGGCGCCGTATCCGGGGCCAGCCAGAGCGGCGCTGCGGATCAGCACGGACAGCACCGGGTTCTGCTTCTGCGGCATGGCGGAGCTGCCGCCGCGTCCGGCGGCGCGCGGCTCCGACACCTCCCCCACCTCGGGTCGGCTGAGCAGCAGGACGTCGTTGGCGATGCGGCCGGCCGCTGCCAGCAGCTCCTGCAGGGCCCCGCCCAGGCGGGTGACGGGCAGCCGGTTGGTCTGCCAGGGGGCGGCGGGGGCGGCGAGGCCCAGCCGGGACGCCAGGTCATCGGCCAGCTCGAGCGGCCCGGGGACCGGCCGGCCGTTCCCCGCGGCGGCGTCGACCGTGCTGCGCAGGGCCGCCATGGTGCCGGAGGCACCGCCCCACTGCAGGGGCAGCTCAGCGCGTGCGGCGGCCAGGGCCTCGGCGGCCTGGCCGAGCCCGTGCAGCCACTGCGCGGCCTTGAGGCCGAACGTGGAGGGCAGCGAGTGCTGCGTCAGGGTGCGGGCGACGCTGAGCGTGGCGGCGTGTTCCCGCGCCAGCGCGGCGAGGGCGTCGGCGGCCCGGGCGACGTCGGACTGCAGCGCGTCCAGGGCCTGCGCCGACATCACCATCAGTGCGGTGTCGAGGATGTCCTGGCTGGTGGCGGCCCGGTGCACGGCCGCCGCGGCTGCCGGGGACCCGCGCCGCAGCAGGGCCCGCAGGTCCGCCAGCATCGGGATCACCGGATTGCCGCCGCCCTGGGCGCGGGCCGCGATGTCGGCGACATCGTAGCTTTCGGCCCGGAAGGCGTCGGCGGCCTGCTCCGGTATTCCGGAGTCGATCAGGCCCGCCGAGGCCAGGACCTGCAGCCAGGTGCGCTCGACGTCGAGCATCGCCTGCAGGACCCGGACGTCGGACGTCAGGGCGGCTGCCTCGGTTCCGGCCCAGGCCGGGGACAGCAATCCGTGGTCTGCGCTCTCGGCGGGCGCCATGCTCAGGCTCCCGGGTAGGCCAGGAAGACGGTCTCGTTCTCCCCCTGGAGGAAGATGTCGAACCGCAGGCCGCCGTCGGCTTCACGGGTGGCGATCAGGGTGCGGCGGCGTTCCTCGGGCAGCGAGGACAGCAGCGGGTCGGCGGCCAGGGCCGCCTCGTCCTCGGGCAGGTAGATGCGCGTGTGCAGCTTGTTGAGCAGGCCGCGGGCAAAGACGAGCAGCGAAATGAACGGGGCGGCGCCCTCGCGGACCGGGCCCGGGTTCACCGTGGTGAAGGTGTAGTTTCCGGTGTTGTCCACCGGAACCCGGCCCCAGCCGGTGAAGGTGTAGCCGTCACGGACCAGCGAACCGGTGCGCTGCGGGATGTTGCCCTCGGCGTCCGGCTGCCAGATTTCCAGCAGGGCGTCGGGGACGACGTCGCCGGCGCCGTCGCGGACGGTGCCCTGGAGCCGGATGGCGCCGGGCAGGCCCGGAGCGAGCAGCTCACCGCCCTTGTCGAAGGGCAGCGCGTATCCGTAGAAGGGGCCGATCGTCTGGCCCGGGGTGGCGACGAGTTTTTCGCTCATTACTCTGCGTCCTCTTCTTCCATCCAGGTGCGGTTGCTGCCGGTGAGCACGATGTCCCAGTTGTAGCCGGTGGCCCACTCATGCGAGGTGATGTTGTGGTCGTACGTGGCCACGAGGCGGTCGCGCGCCTTCTGATCGGTGATCGACTGGTAGATCGGGTCCAGGGCGAAGAGCGGATCGCCCGGGAAGTACATCTGGGTGATCATCCGCTGGGTGAAGTCGGTGCCGAACAGCGAGAAGTGGATGTGCGCCGGACGCCAGGCGTTGTAGTGGTTCTTCCACGGGTAGGGCCCGGGCTTGATCGTGGTGAACTCGTAGGAGCCGTCCGCGCCGGTGATGGCGCGGCCCACGCCGGTGAAGTTCGGATCGATCGGAGCCGGGTGCTGGTCGCGCTTGTGGATGTAGCGGCCGGCGGAGTTGGCCTGCCAGACCTCGATCAGCTGGCCGCTGACCGGGCGGCCGTCGCCGTCGAGCACCCGCCCGCGCACGATGATGCGCTCACCCAGCGGTTCGCCGTTGTGCTGGATGGTGAGGTCCGCTTCCAGCGGATGCACGTCCTGGTGTCCGAAGGCCGGAGACCACAGCTCGATGGTCTCGGGGTCGGTGTGGTGCGGGTCCTTGGTGGGGTGGCGCAGGATGGAGCTGCGGTAGGGCCGGAAGTCCAGCCGCGGCTGGGTCTCCTCCGCCGCGCCGTCCTCCACGCCCTTGCGGTAGGCCGAGTGCAGCTGGCCGATCTCCGCGGAAATCTCGTCCTGGGAGGCCTGGGCCGAGTCCGGTCCCTCCACGACGTGGCTGTTCCGGAACAGGTCATCGGCCATCTCGCCGCTGACGTCCATGGGGTCGTTCTCCATGGTGGTGCTTCCTTTCCTCTTCGGACGCTTCGTCGCGTCCTGCCGGGTTCCAGGCGGGTTCCCTAACAGTACACCCGCGTTCACTTTGAGTACAGATGTTCACTAAGCGAACATCAAAGGTTACAAGGCTGCTGCCGCTCCGGTCAGGCGTGCGGCCAGCCGGTGTAGGCCTCCGCGAGGTAGGCCTGTCCGTGCCGGGAGGCGACGACGCCGCTCAGCTCGCCGAGCGCACGGCGGCGCTCGAAGGCGGAGGCGTCGGGGCGCGTGTGGAGCATGGAGGTCATCCAGTAGGAGAAGTTCTGGGCGCGCCACACACGCTGCAGGGCCTTGTCGCTGTAGCCCTCCAGAAGGTCCCGGGAGCCGGAGGCGTAGAAGGACTCGATCGCCTGGAAGAGCACGGACACGTCGGCCAGGGCGAGGTTCAGGCCCTTGGCGCCGGTCGGCGGCACGGTGTGCCCGGCGTCGCCGGCCAGGAACATGTTGCCGTAGCGCATCGGCTCACAGACGTAGCTGCGGAACCTGAGCACGGTCTTGTCGAAGATCGGGCCGCGCTTGAGTTCGAAGCCGTCCGGTCCGTCGACCCGGCGCTGCAGCTCATCCCAGATCCGATCCTCGCTCCAGTCGTCCGGGTTCTCGTTCGGATCGGACTGGAAGTACATCCGCTGCACCGTGTCGCTGCGCTGGCTGATCAGCGCGAAGCCGTGCTCGGAGTTGGCGTAGATCAGCTCGGGGGCGCTCGGCGGAGCTTCGGTCAGGATGCCGAACCAGGCGAACGGGTATTCGATGAAGTGGTCGTTGCGCACATCGGCGGGAATCGAGCGGCGGCAGATGCCCTGCGACCCGTCGGCGCCGACGAGGATGTCGCAGTGGACCTCGTAGTCCGCGCCGTCGGCGTCGGTGAAGCGGATCTTGGGACGGTCCGTGGCCTGGTCCAGCACTTCGGTACCGGTGACGGCGTACCGCACGTCGCCGCCGTCGCGCTCCCGGGCCGCGGCAAGGTCGACGAAGACCTCGTTCTGCGGGTACAGCCAGACCGACTCGCCCACCAGCTCCTGGAAGTCCACCCGGTGGCTTTCACCGCCGAAGCGCAGATCGATGCCGTCGTGCCGGTACCCGTCCCGGAGCACGCGGTCGCTGACGCCGCCCTCGGTGAGCATGCGGACCGAGCCGTGCTCGAGGATGCCGGCGCGGTGGGTGGTGCGGATGGTCTCATGGTCGCGCTTTTCCACGACGATGCTCTCGATGCCGGCCCGGCCGAGCAGGTGGGAGAGCATCAGGCCGGCGGGTCCGCCGCCCACGATACCGACTTTGGTCCTGAGGACGGTGCGCTTCTCGCCCATGCGTGAACTCCTTTAAAGAGGGGAAAGGTCTGCCTCCAGTGTGATGGGCTGCACAGCCGCACACACAGGCGATTCTCATTCAATGAGATGACGCAGGCCTCATGACGATGGCTGAGGCGGGAAGGCGACCTGGCCGGCATGGTGGGGCCCGGCCGTGCCCGCATGCACCCCCAGGGCCCGCGAAATGCCCCGCGCGGCGGTCATGAGTGCCGGAACCGTGGCGGCGATGTTCTCGCGCCCGGTCGGCACCACCACCCCAAGCGCCGCCGCCGCGCTGCCCTGGCGCCCAAAGACCGGAACCGCGATTCCCGTGGTCTCGGCGATCACCGTCCCGGGCAGGGCTGCAAAGCCGCTGCGCCGGATCTCTCCCCACTGCCGCCGCAGGTCCTCGGCGGCGGGGAACGGATCGGGCTGCTCCGCGCTGCGCTGCAGATAGGCCTCCTGGACGTGGCGGGGCGAATGGGCCATCAGGACCATGCCCGAGGATGAAATGTGCACCGGCAGCCGCCCGGCCACCTTCGCCTGGTTGAGCACCGACCCGCGGCTGGAGAGCCGCTCGATGAACAGCACCTCGCCGTCCTGCAGCACGGACAGCTGGGTGTGCTGGCGCACCACCGCCTGGATGTCCTCCATGAAGGGCTGGGCCACCTGCTTCAGGTCCGCGGCTGCGGAGCTGCGGTTGGCCAGTTCCCAGAGCCGCAGGCCCAGGCGCACCTGCCCGTCCGCGTCGCGCTGCAGCAGCTGGTGGCCGGTCAGCTCCCGCACCAGCCGATGCGCCGTGGACAGCGGCAGGCCCGCGCGGCGGGCCAGCGCGGCCACCGGCAGGGCGGGATGGCCTGCGTCGAAGGCGCTGATGATCCGGACGATCCGGGTGGTCATCGACTCCCCGGACGGTGAATTGGCCATGCCTTTACTTTGGCACAGGCCTGATCCCGGTCACGCCGGCTGTGCGGCGCCGTGCCGGGCGACGGCGCTCATGTGCTTTTCGTTCAGACCCGGTCGACGACGGCTTAAACAGGGAAGGACCCCTCCTTCGAAAAGGAGGGGTCCTTCCGTCAGCCGCGGGCTTCCTTAGCGGAACTCGCTGCCCATGTCGTAGTCATCCAGCGGGATGGCGTGGAACTCGGGGCTGAGGCCGCCGTCGACTCCGGCGTAGTCGAAGTCGCTGAAGGCGCTCGGGCCGGTGAACAGGCTGGCCTTCGCTTCCTCGGTCGGTTCGACCGTGACCTCGGTGTACCGCGGCAGGCCGGTGCCGGCCGGGATCAGCTTGCCGATGATCACGTTCTCCTTCAGGCCCAGCAGCGGGTCGGACTTGCCTTCCATCGCTGCCTGGGTGAGGACCCGGGTGGTCTCCTGGAAGGAGGCCGCGGAGAGCCAGGACTCGGTCGCCAGCGAGGCCTTGGTGATGCCCATGAGCTCGGGACGGCCGGAAGCCGGCCGCAGACCCTCGGACACCACGCGGCGGTTCTCGCTCTCGAACCGGCGGCGCTCGGCGAGCTCGCCCGGAAGCAGCTCGGAGTCACCGGACTCGATCACGGTCACGCGGCGCAGCATCTGCCGGACAATGACCTCCACGTGCTTGTCGTGGATGCCGACGCCCTGGCTGCGGTACACGCGCTGCACCTCGTCCACCAGGAACTCCTGGGCCTTGCGCGGGCCGAGGATGCGCAGGATCTGCTTCGGATCCACCGCACCGGTGACCAGCTGCTGGCCGACCTCGACGTGGTCTCCGTCGGCGACCAGGAGGCGGGCACGGCGCAGGACCGGGTAGGCGATCTCCTCGGAGCCGTCATCGGGAGTGATGATGACGCGCAGCTGGCGATCGGTCTCCTCGATGGTGACCCGTCCGGCGACCTCCGAAATCGGAGCCACACCCTTCGGGGTACGGGCTTCGAAGAGCTCCTGGATACGGGGCAGACCCTGGGTGATGTCTTCCGCGGAGGCGATGCCGCCGGTGTGGAAGGTACGCATGGTCAGCTGGGTACCGGGCTCGCCGATGGACTGCGCGGCGATGATGCCCACGGCCTCGCCGATGTCCACCGTCTTGCCGGTGGCCAGCGAACGGCCGTAGCACAGGGCGCAGGTTCCGACGGCGGACTCGCAGGTCAGCACGGAGCGGATCTTGATGTCGGTGATGCCGGCCTCGAACAGCTTGCCGATCAGCACATCTCCGACATCGTCGCCCGCCTTGGCCAGCACGGTGCCCGAGGCGTCGACGACGTCGGCCGCCAGCGTCCGGGCGTAGGCCGAGTTCTCGACCTCTTCGTGCAGCTGCAGCTCGCCGTTGGCGTCCGGCACCGCGATGGTGACGTTCAGGCCGCGCTCGGTGCCGCAGTCCTCTTCACGGACGATGACGTCCTGCGAGACGTCCACCAGACGACGGGTCAGGTAACCCGAGTTGGCGGTACGCAGAGCGGTATCGGCCAGGCCCTTACGGGCACCGTGGGTGGCGATGAAGTACTCCAGGACCGACAGGCCCTCACGGTAGGAGGACTTGATCGGACGCGGGATGATCTCGCCCTTCGGGTTGGCCACCAGGCCGCGGATACCGGCGATCTGCCGGACCTGCAGCCAGTTGCCTCGTGCACCGGAGGAGACCATGCGGTTGATGTTGTTGCCCGTGGGCATGTTGGCGCGCATGGCCGCGGCAACCTCGTTGGTCGCCTTGTTCCAGATGTCGATGAGCTCCTGGCGGCGCTCGTCTTCAGCGATCAGGCCCTTGCCGTACTGGCTCTCCACCTTCGCGGCCTGCGTCTCGTAGCCGGCCATGATGGCGGGCTTGTCGATCGGGGCGGCGATATCGGAGATGGCCACGGTCACGCCGGAGCGGGTGGCCCAGTAGAAGCCGGCGTCCTTCAGGTTGTCCAGCGTTGCCGCGGTGACGACCTTCGGGTAGCGCTCGGCCAGGTCGTTGACGATCGCGGAGAGCTGGCCCTTGTCGGCAACCTTCTCCACCCACGGGTAGTCCACGGGCAGGGTCTGGTTGAAGATGACCTGCCCGAGGGAGGTCTCGATCAGCGCCGGCTCACCCTCGGTCCAGCCCTCCGGAGCGGGCTGGTCCGCGCTGGGCACGAAGCCTTCGATCCGCATCTTCACGACGGCGTTCAGGTCCAGCTCGCCCAGGTCGAAGGCCATCATGGCCTCGGCCGGGGAGGTGAAGACGCGGCCTTCGCCGGCTGCACCCTCGCGCTTGGTGGTGAGGTGGTGCAGGCCGATGATCATATCCTGCGAGGGCAGGGTCACCGGACGGCCGTCCGAGGGCTTCAGGATGTTGTTCGAGGACAGCATCAGGATGCGGGCCTCGGCCTGGGCCTCGGGGCTCAGCGGCAGGTGCACAGCCATCTGGTCACCGTCGAAGTCGGCGTTGAACGCGCCGCAGACGAGCGGGTGCAGCTGAAGGGCCTTGCCTTCGACCAGCTGCGGCTCGAACGCCTGGATGCCCAGGCGGTGCAGGGTGGGTGCACGGTTGAGCAGCACCGGGTGTTCGGTGATGATCTCTTCCAGCACGTCCCAGACCTGCGGGCGGAAACGCTCGACCATGCGCTTGGCGCTCTTGATGTTCTGGGCGTGGTTGAGGTCAACCAGGCGCTTCATCACGAACGGCTTGAACAGCTCCAGCGCCATCTGCTTCGGCAGGCCGCACTGGTGCAGCTTCAGCTGCGGGCCGACGACGATGACCGAACGGCCCGAGTAGTCGACGCGCTTGCCCAGCAGGTTCTGGCGGAAGCGGCCCTGCTTGCCCTTGAGCATGTCGGACAGCGACTTCAGCGGACGGTTGCCCGGCCCGGTGACCGGACGGCCGCGGCGGCCGTTGTCGAACAGCGAGTCAACGGCTTCCTGCAGCATGCGCTTTTCGTTGTTCACGATGATCTCGGGGGCACCGAGATCCAGCAGGCGCTTCAGGCGGTTGTTGCGGTTGATGACGCGGCGGTACAGGTCGTTCAGGTCGGAGGTCGCGAAGCGGCCGCCGTCGAGCTGGACCATCGGGCGCAGTTCCGGCGGGATCACCGGAACGGCGTCGAGCACCATGCCCAGCGGGCTGTTGGTGGTGGTCAGGAACGCGTTGACGACCTTCAGGCGCTTCAGCGCGCGGGTCTTGCGCTGGCCCTTGCCGTTCTGGATGATCTCGCGCAGCGAGTCGGCCTCGGCCTGCAGGTCGAAGTCCTCCAGGCGCTTCTTGATGGCCTCGGCGCCCATGGCACCGTCGAAGTACAGGCCGTAGCGGTCCCGCAGTTCGCGGTACAGGCCCTCATCGCCCTCGAGGTCGCCGACCTTGAGGTTCTTGAAGCGGTCCCAGACCTGCTCGAGGCGCTCGATGTTGGCGTCGGCGTCGCGGCGGACCTTGGCCATCTGGCGGTCAGCGGAGTCGCGGGCCTTCTTCTTGTCGGCTGCCTTGGCGCCTTCGCCCTCGAGGCGGGCAAGCTCGTCCTCAAGGTCGCGGGCGATCGCGGCGATGTCGGCGTCGCGCTGGTCAACCAGCTGCTTGCGCTCCAGGTCGTGCTCGGCCTGCAGGTTCGGCAGCTCGGCGTGGCGGTTCTCCTCGTCGACGCCGGTGATCATGTAGGCCGCGAAGTAGATGACCTTCTCCAGGTCCTTCGGGGCCAGGTCCAGCAGGTAGCCCAGGCGCGACGGCACGCCCTTGAAGTACCAGATGTGCGTGACGGGAGCAGCGAGCTCGATGTGGCCCATCCGCTCGCGGCGGACCTTGGCGCGGGTGACCTCGACGCCGCAGCGCTCACAGATGATGCCCTTGAAGCGGACACGCTTGTACTTGCCGCAGTAGCATTCCCAGTCGCGGGAGGGGCCGAAGATTTTTTCGCAGAAAAGACCGTCCTTCTCCGGCTTCAGGGTGCGGTAGTTGATGGTCTCGGGCTTCTTCACCTCGCCGTAAGACCAGTTGCGGATTTCGTCCGCAGTGGCCAGGCCGATGCGCATGAGGCCGAACGTGGAATCGTTGGACATGGGTCCCTGTTCTCTCTTGTTCTCTAAATCTGAATGTCTCGGGTGCGGAAGAGGGTTCGGGCGGCCCCTGCGGGGCTTGGAACGGCGGCAACGAAATTTCCGCGCTCGCAGAGCTCGCGGGAAATATTAAAGCCGCCTTCCTCCAAGCCCCTCCGGGGCCGGTGGCAGGCCCGGGCGTTCGGCCCGGGCCTGCCGTTCCTGCTAAACCTCTTCGACGGAGCTGGGCTCTGCGCGGGACAGATCGATGCCCAGTTCCTCCGCGGCCCGGAAGACTTCTTCATCCGAGTCACGCATTTCAATCGTGTTGCCTTCGGTCGAGAGGACCTCGACGTTCAGGCACAGCGACTGCATTTCCTTGATGAGCACCTTGAACGATTCCGGAACGCCCGGCTCCGGGATGTTCTCGCCCTTGACGATGGCCTCGTAGACCTTGACGCGGCCGTGGATGTCATCGGACTTGATGGTGAGCAGTTCCTGCAGGGTGTAGGCGGCGCCGTACGCCTCCAGGGCCCAGACTTCCATTTCACCGAAGCGCTGGCCGCCGAACTGCGCCTTACCGCCCAGCGGCTGCTGAGTGATCATCGAGTACGGGCCGGTGGAGCGGGCATGGATCTTGTCGTCCACCAGGTGGTGGAGCTTCAGGATGTACATGTAGCCCACGGAGACCGGCTCCGGGAACGGCTGGCCGGAGCGGCCGTCGAACAGGCGTGCCTTGCCGGAGGCGTCGATCAGGCGGTCCCCGTCGCGGGTCACGTTGGTCGAATCCAGCAGGCCCGTGATCTCGTGCTCGCTGGCGCCGTCGAAGACCGGGGTAGCGACGGTGGTCGGACCGGTTTCGCGCGGCAGGTTGGTCAGCGCGCGGGCCCACTCGGGGTCGCCCTCGATCTTCCAGCCCTGCTTGGCGGCCCAGCCCAGGTGGATCTCCAGGACCTGGCCGACGTTCATGCGGCCCGGAACACCCAGCGGGTTCAGGACGACGTCGACGGGGGTGCCGTCTTCCAGGAAGGGCATGTCCTCGATCGGGAGGATCTTCGAGATGACGCCCTTGTTGCCGTGGCGGCCGGCCAGCTTGTCGCCGTCAGTGATCTTGCGCTTGTGGGCGACGTAGACGCGCACCAGCTGGTTCACGCCCGGGGGCAGCTCGTCGTCGTTGTCACGGTCGAAGATGCGCACGCCGATGACGGTTCCGGACTCGCCGTGGGGAACCTTCAGGGAGGTGTCGCGGACTTCGCGGGACTTCTCGCCGAAGATCGCGCGCAGCAGGCGCTCCTCCGGGGTCAGTTCCGTTTCGCCCTTCGGGGTGACGCGGCCGACCAGGATGTCGCCGGCTTCAACCTCGGCGCCGATGTGGATGATGCCGCGCTCGTCGAGCTGCGAGAGCACCTCCTCGGACACGTTGGGGATGTCGCGGGTGATTTCCTCGGCGCCCAGCTTGGTGTCGCGGGCGTCGACCTCGTGCTCCTCGATGTGGATCGAGGTGAGGACGTCGTCGGAGACCATGCGCTGGGAGAGGATGATCGCATCCTCGTAGTTGTGGCCTTCCCAGGACATGAACGCGACGAGCAGGTTCTTGCCCAGCGCCAGTTCGCCCTGGTCGGTGGAGGGACCGTCGGCGATGATGCTGTTCACCTCGACGCGCTGGCCCTCGGAGACGAGCACCCGCTGGTTGTACGCGTTGCCCTGGTTGGAGCGCGCGAACTTCATGATCGGGTAGCTGGTCTCGGTGCCGTCGTCGTTCAGCACGGTCACCAGGTCGGCGGAGACCTCGGTGACGACGCCGGGCTTGGCGGCCACGACGGAGTCACCGGCGTCGACCGCGGCGTACTTCTCCATGCCGGTGCCCACCACGGGACGCTCGGAACGGAGCAGCGGCACGGCCTGGCGCTGCATGTTCGCACCCATGAGGGCGCGGTTGGCGTCGTCATGCTCGAGGAACGGGATCAGGGCGGTCGCCACCGACACCATCTGGCGCGGGGAGACGTCCATGTACTCGACCTCGTTGGGCTCGACGAGCACAGGCTCGCCGGATCCGCCGCGGGCACGGACGAGGACCAGGTCCTCTTCGAAGTGGTTGTCGGCGCGCAGCGGGGCGTTCGCCTGGGCGATGGTGCGCTCCACCTCGTCGTCGGCGGTCAGGTAGTCCACCTGATCGGTGACGACGCCGTCGACGACCTTGCGGTACGGGGTCTCGATGAAGCCGAACGCGTTGATCCGGCCGTAGGAGGCCAGCGAACCGATCAGGCCGATGTTCGGGCCTTCAGGGGTTTCGATGGGGCACATGCGGCCGTAGTGCGACGGGTGGACGTCACGGACCTCCATGCCGGCGCGGTCACGGGACAGGCCGCCCGGGCCCAGCGCGGACAGGCGGCGCTTGTGCGTCAGCCCGGCCAGCGGGTTGTTCTGGTCCATGAACTGCGAGAGCTGGGAGGTTCCGAAGAACTCCTTGATCGCGGCCACGACCGGGCGGATGTTGATCAGGGTCTGCGGCGTGATGGCCTCGACGTCCTGGGTGGTCATGCGTTCGCGGACCACGCGCTCCATGCGGCTCAGGCCGGTGCGGATCTGGTTCTCGATCAGCTCGCCCACGGCGCGGATGCGGCGGTTGCCGAAGTGGTCGATGTCGTCGACCTCGACGCGGATTTCGACGTCCTCGCCGTCACGCTTGCCCGGGATGGTCTTCTCACCGGCGTGCAGCGCGACCAGGAACTTGATCATCGCGACGATGTCGTCGGTGTCGAGCACCGAGGACTCGGGAGCGTCGATCGGCTTGTCGACGCCGAGCTTGCGGTTGATCTTGTACCGGCCGACCTTGGCCAGGTCGTAGCGCTTCGGGTTGAAGTAGAGGTTCTCCAGCAGCGCCTGCGCGGCCTCGACCGTCGGCGGCTCTCCCGGGCGCAGCTTGCGGTAGATGTCCAGCAGGGCATCCTCGCGGGTTTCGGTGGTGTCCTTCTCCAGCGTGGCGCGGATGGAGTCGTACTCGCCGAAGGTCTCCAGGATCTGGCCCTCGGTCCAGCCCAGTGCCTTGAGCAGCACGGTGACGGACTGCTTGCGCTTGCGGTCGAGGCGGACGCCGACCTGGTCGCGCTTGTCGATCTCCAGCTCGAACCAGGCACCGCGGGAAGGAATGATCTTCGCGGTGTAGATGTCCTTGTCGCTGGTCTTGTCCGCGGCGCGCTCGAAGTAGGCGCCCGGGGAACGCACCAGCTGCGACACGACGACGCGCTCGGTGCCGTTGATGACGAAGGTGCCCTTGTCGGTCATCAGCGGGAAGTCGCCCATGAACACGGTCTGCTGCTTGATCTCGCCCGTGTTGTTGTTCATGAACTCGGCCTTGACGTACAGCGGGGCGGAATAGGTCGCGTCGCGGTCCTTGCACTCGGCCATCGTGTACTTCGGATCGGCGAACTCCGGCTCCGAGAAGCTCAGGGACATGGTGCCCTGGAAGTCTTCGATCGGGGAGATTTCCTCGAAGATGTCAGCGAGTCCGGAGGTGGTGGCGACACCCTGCTCACCGGTTTCCTGGGCCTTGGCAACCCGCGCCTTCCAGCGCTCGTTGCCGACGAGCCAGTCGAAGCTGTCCGTCTGCAGGGCCAGAAGATTGGGAACGTCCAGCGGTTCATGAATCTTGGCGAATGAAATCCGGGAGCCGATGTTCCCGGCATTGCTAGCGGTTGAAATATTAGAGGTGCTCGAGGCGACCAAGAGGGATCCTTCCACAGACCTTCAGGCGTGTTTCGCGCTTCTCCCCCTGCCCGCTGCGGACAGAGTCCGCACGCATGGCGCCGGCCGGCAACGGACCGGCGGAACAAAGCCCACCGCTATATGAAGGCTGAAGGTTAACAGAGGGAAGCAAATACCTACTATAGGCTTTTCGGGCACAGAAGTCTACCCGGTCCCGCGATCCCGGTGCGCTCAACCTCGTCGCTGCGCCGGGTTCCTGTCTCCGGGCTTCCCTCTGCAAGGAGCCGGTCCCGGACGGTGACCGGGAAGGACAGTACTGCCGCGGCGCGCTGCCGGGGAGCTGCGGGATGTTCGCTTCGAACTGCCGGCTTGCACCGACCTGCCGGACGCACCGCTGACGCACCGGACAACAGACAGAGTACCCCAGATTCCGCGCGGGCGCCTCATTTCCGGTGTTTTCCGGGGATAACCCGGCCGGCGGACCGCCCGGCCGCGAAACCGGGCGCACTTCCCACCGCCGCCGCCCGCCGTCGCCCGCCCTGATCGGCCCCATCCGGCGTCGCCCACCCTCCGGGAAAGCACTCCCCCAGCGTCGGGCGCGCCTGTACTCTAAGGGGCAGCATCCGTTTCGACGACGAAAGTGATTCGACGCACATGAGTAATCCCCCGCATGGCACAGGACCCGCGACGCCTGAAGTCGTCATCGTCGGCGGGGCACGCACCCCGCAGGGCCGGCTGAAGGGGCAGCTCGCTGCCTTCACCGCCGTCGAGCTGGGTTCCTTCGCGATTGCCGGCGCCCTGGAGCGTGCCGGGGTTCCGGCCGCCGACGTCGATTCCGTCATCATGGGCCATGTGGTGCAGGCCGGCTGCGGGCAGAATCCGGCCCGGCAGGCCTCCCTGGCTGCGGGCATCGGCTGGAACGTGCCCGCCGTGACGGTCAACAAGGTCTGCCTTTCCGGGCTGGCTGCGGTGATCGACGCCGCCCGCCTGATCCGCGGCGGCGAGGCCACGGTCGTGGTCGCCGGCGGCCAGGAGTCCATGACCCGGGGCCCGCACCTGCTCCCCGGGTCGCGCCAGGGCTGGAACTACGGCAACATCTCGGTGCTCGACTCCGTGGCGCATGACGGCCTCACGGATGCGTTCGACGGCGACTCCATGGGCGTCTCCACCGAGCGCGGCAACACCCGGCTCGCGATCAAGCGGCTGGAACAGGACGAGGTGGCCGCCGCGTCGCATCAGCGCGCCGCCGCCGCCGCGGCCGCGGGAGTCTTCGACGTCGAGATCGTGCCCCTGACCGTGCCGCAGCGCCGCGGCGAGCCGCTGGTGCTCTCCACCGACGAGGGCGTCCGGCCGAACACCACGGTGGATACGCTGGCTTCCCTGCGCCCCGCCTTCGATCCGGAGGGCACGATCACGGCCGGCAACTCCTCACCCCTGTCCGACGGTGCCAGCGCACTGGTGCTGGCGACCCGGGAATACGCCGACGCGCACGGCCTGCAGGTCCTCGCCTCCGTCGGTCTCCCGGGCCAGGTTGCCGGGCCCGACAACACGCTCCACTCACAGCCGTCCAACGCACTGTTCCAGGCGCTGGAGCGCGCAGGCTGGACGACGTCCGACCTCGATTTCATTGAGATCAACGAGGCCTTCGGCGCGGTGGCCGTGCAGTCCCTGAACGAACTGGGCATCGACCTGGACCGGTGCAACATCCATGGCGGCGCCATTGCGCTGGGCCATCCGATCGGCGCCTCCGGTGCCCGCCTTGCCCTCCATGCCGCGCACGAACTGTTCCGGCGCGGTTCGGGCCGCGCCGGCGTCTCGCTCTGCGGCGGCGGCGGCCAGGGTGAGGCGCTGCTGCTCTACCGCGACGGAGAGTGAGCATCCCCGACGGCCGGGCACCGGGCGGCGCGGAGGCTTCCGGCAAGGAGCCTTCGGGCGCTCCAGGCGCTCCGGTGACTTCGATGCCCGGGGCGGCCGCGCACGTGCCGGACACCCCGCCGGCGGCGGACCCGAGGGTGGTCCGTGCCGTCCACGACGCCGGGCTCGACGTCGAGTTCACCGTCCGGCCGCCGGCGGCGAGCCTGCCGGAAGCCGCCGCGCTGCTTGGCATCACAGCCGCCGATGTCGTGAAGTCGCTGGTGGTACGCCGCAGCGAGGGTGAGTACCTGTTTGCCCTGGTCCCCGGGGACCGGCAGATCTCCTGGCCGAAGCTGCGCGCCGCCGTCGGCGTCAACAAGCTGTCGATGCCTTCACCCGCGCTCGCGCTCGAGGCGACCGGATATGAGCGTGGCACCATCACTCCCCTGGGCAGCAGCCGCACCTGGCCGGTATACGCCGACGAACGGGTGCGCGGACGCCGCGTCTCGATGGGAGCGGGCGCCCACGGCGTGAACCTGTTCGTGGCCGCTGATGACCTGCTGCGGGCCCTGGACGCCGTGGTCACGGACATCACCGACCCGGCTCCGGCGTAGGCGGGTTGACGAAAGGTTAAGCGGGAAAGACCCCGCTCCCATCGGGAGCGGGGTCTTTCCGTAAGCAGCTGCCGGCTGACCGGCAGGAAACTACTTGAGGGTGACGGTGGCGCCGGCGGCCTCGAGGGCCTCCTTGGCCTTGTCGGCAGTCTCCTTGTTCGCGCCTTCCAGCACGGCCTTCGGAGCGGAGTCGACCAGGTCCTTGGCTTCCTTCAGACCCAGGGAGGTCAGCGCGCGGACCTCCTTGATGACGGCGATCTTCTTGTCGCCGGCGGCTTCGAGGATGACGTCGAACTCGGACTTCTCCTCAGCGGCAGCGGCATCTCCGCCACCGGCGGCCGGGCCGGCAACGGCAACGGCGGCAGCGGTGACGTCGAAGGTCTCCTCGAAGACCTTAACGAAGTCGGAGAGCTCGATGATGGTCATTTCCTTGAAAGCTTCGAGGAGCTCTTCGTTGGTGAGCTTCGCCATGGTGTGGCGTCCTTCCTAGTAAGTGGTGCTCAGCACCGGGAGTTTGAAAAGAAGAGTTCTTACTCTTCGGTGGCGGCTTCGGCAGCCGGAGCTTCTTCTGCGGCGGCCGGGGCCTCTTCCGCAGCGGGAGCAGCGGCGGCGCCGCCCTCTTCCTCGAGCTTCAGGCGCAGAGCGTCCATGGTGCGGGCCAGAGCGGACATCGGTGCCTTGAGGACACCGGCCACCCGGGCGAGCTGGAACTCGCGGGACTCGAGCGCAGCCAGTTCGGCAACACCGGTGGCGTCGAGGGCCTTGCCCTCGAAGAGACCGGTCTTGATGATCAGCTGCGGGTTTGCCTTGGCAAAGTCCGTGAGGCTCTTGGCGGCAGCAACTGCGTCACCCTTGATGAAGGCAATTGCAGTGGGGCCGGACAGCTGGCCGTCGAACGCGTCGATGCCGGCTTCCTTGGCTGCAATGCCGGTCAGGGTGTTCTTCACGACCGAGTACTTGGTGTCCTGGCCGAGCGAACGACGCAGCTCCTTGAGCTGTGCAACGGAGAGCCCGCGGTATTCGGTTAGGACAGCAGCGGTCGAGTCCTTGAAATCGCTGGCGATTTCCTCGACGGCTGACACCTTGGTTGGCGTTGCCATAACCCTCCTTCCGGGGAATTGGTGCCGGTGGATCGGGTCCCGAACATAAGAAACGCCCCGGGCAGATGCACGGGGCGCCGGAGGGCATGCACGGCATGCCGGAAAGCTTCCTTCGTTCACCTGCGCAGGCCGCCCCGGTGCGGGGACTTTCGGATCCTGTCCATCCCGTGTTTCCCGCGCAGCGGCCAGGCTGGCTTTTGCGAAGGGGGTGTGAACAGCATCGACCGACGGTCTTTGGTAGATCCAGACTACGGGAGATCCTCTCGCGGGACAAATCCGCCGGGTCCGGGACGGATCCGCCCACCGGCGGGCCGGGTCCGGGTCAGCGGCGGAGCACCTTCTGCCATTCCCCGGAGGCACCGACAGCCCGGAAACCGAGCGCTTCGTTGATGTCCAGCATATGCCGGTTCTCGACGGCGTTCCAGGTCCAGATCCGCTCCACGGCCGGGAGTTCCCCGTACAGGCGCAGCAGGTTGGCTGCCTTGAGCACGGTGCCCAGCCGGTGGCCGCGGTGCCCGCGCAGCACCAGTGTGTCGTCCTGGAAGGCGGCGGCCGGGACGGCGTCAAAGACCATCAGCACCGTGTGTCCCACCAGCGTTCCCGACGCCAGGTGCCGGACCGCGCTGACCAGCTCGCGGGCGCCCATCGCCGCGATTCTGCGCTCCGCCTCCCGGACCCGGGCCGCATCCCAGCGTTCCTCCTCCAGGTCCAGGTCGGCCATCGGAGCGTCGGTGCTCATCCGCTGCTTCAAATAGGCGTAACCGGCAACGGTTTCCTCGGGGCAGGCGCCCTGCCAGAACTCCACGGCATAGTCGGACCCTGCTTCGGCGACCGCGGCTTCCAGCTGTGCGCGTGCCGGCCGGCCGCCGGCCAGGTCCAGCCTGCTGACACGTTCCACCTGCTCGAGACTGAACCCGGCGGCCAGCGCGAAGCCCGTTGCCGCGTCCCGGGGAACGGATCCTGCCGCACTTCCGGGCGTCAGGCCCGCGGCGGCGTCAGCAGGTGCGGCGGCTCCGGCCGCAGGGGCCGGCCCTCCTCCCGGGACGGGCTGCCGGCCGGGGTGCTCGGTCTCCGCCAGGAGCGTGGTCCTGCCCTCGGCCGCCACCGCCTGCTCCATGGCGGCATAGAGCCTGCGGCCCACCCCGGACCGGCGGGCCCGCGGGGCCACGGTGACGTGCACGTAGGCCGACCGGGTGTTGTCCAGCAGCGGCAGCCGTGCCGTCGCGATCCCCACGATGGCGTCCCCGCGGCGCGCCGCCAGGAGCAGGCGCCGCCGCATGGGGCTCGGCCGGTGCGCTGCCAGCTGTGTCCGCACCGACTCATCGAAGTCGCTGCTGCCCCACAGATGCCGCATCGACTCATTGACCAGCGCGACGGCCGCAGCGAAATCCGCGGCGGCCGGGCCGGCGTCGTCCAGGGACGCCGGGATGCGCAGGGCCTCGACGGCGATGGGAAGCTGTGTCATGGCCCACATCCTGCCCCAGGGAGCCCGGGGCAGCAAAAAGGCGGCCGCAGCAAATGCTGCGGCCGCCTTCTGGCGGAGCCGGATGCAGGACCCGGCAGCCGGACTAAGCGTCGGCGAGGACCTTGGTCACGCTCGGGTCCACGGCGATGCCGGGGCCGAAGGTGGTGGTCACGGTGGCCTTCTGGATGTAGCGTCCCTTGGCCGCGGACGGCTTCAGGCGGAGCACTTCCTCCAGGGCGGCAGCGTAGTTCTCGGCCAGCTTCTGGGCGTCGAACGAGGTCTTGCCGATGATGAAGTGCAGGTTCGAGTGCTTGTCGACGCGGAAGTCGATCTTGCCGCCCTTGATGTCGGAGACAGCCTTGGCGACGTTGGGGGTCACCGTGCCGGTCTTCGGGTTCGGCATCAGGTTACGCGGGCCGAGCACGCGGCCCAGGCGGCCGACCTTGCCCATCATGTCCGGGGTGGCGACGGCGGCGTCGAAGTCGGTCCAGCCGGCGGCGACCTTCTCGATCATGTCGTCGGAGCCCACGAAGTCGGCGCCGGCGGCCAGGGCCGCTTCAGCCTTCTCGCCGGTGGCGAAGACCAGGACGCGGGCGGTCTTGCCGGTGCCGTTGGGCAGGTTGACCGTGCCGCGGATCATCTGGTCGGCCTTGCGGGGGTCGACGCCCAGGCGGAAGGCGACCTCGACGGTGGCGTCGGTCTTCGAAGGGTTGGTTTCCTTCGCCAGGGCTACGGCCTCAACCGGTGCGTACAGCTTGTCCGCATCGATCTTGGCCACAGCCGCTTCATATGCTTTGCTGCGCTTTGCCATCTGCTTTTTCTCCTTGTGCAGTTGTGGTCTGTCGGACCGCGCCGGGCCCTGCCACGTGCCGCCCTGCGGCGGCGTTTCGGTTGGTGTCCGCTTGGAGGCGGACGGTTGCCGCGGAAGCGGCGGAGGGGTATTAGCCCTCGACGGTGATGCCCATGGAACGGGCGGTGCCGGCGATGATCTTGGCCGCGGCCTGGACATCGTTGGCGTTCAGATCTTCCATCTTGGTGGCGGCGATCTCGTCGACCTGCGCCTGGGTCAGCTTGGCGACCTTGACGGTGTGCGGAGTGGCGGAGCCCTTCGCAACGCCCGCAGCCTTCTTGATCAGCTCAGCGGCCGGCGGGGTCTTGGTGATGAAGGTGAACGAACGGTCCTCGTAGACCGTGATCTCCACCGGGATGACGTTTCCGCGCTGGGATTCCGTGGCGGCGTTGTACGCCTTGCAGAACTCCATGATGTTGACACCGTGCTGGCCAAGCGCAGGACCGATCGGAGGAGCCGGGTTGGCGGCGCCTGCCTGGATCTGCAGCTTGATGAGGCCGGTGACCTTTTTCTTGGGGGCCATGAAAGGGTCCTTCTCTTCATTTTGTTCCCGGAGGACAGGAGCGTCCGGCCGGGTTGGTGGCCGCCGTGGCGCGGCGGCCGAACGCCGCCCGCGGGTAAAGCACTCCCTCGGGCGGCGAAGTCTTCGACTACTGGATCTTGGTGACCTGGCTGAAGGACAGGGTCACCGGGGTCTCACGCTCGAAGATGGTCACGAGGACCACCAGCTGCTGGGACTCCGGCTTGATCTCCGAGATCGTAGCGGGGAGGGTCTCGAACGGTCCGTCGTTGACGGTGACGGACTCGCCGACCTCGAAGTCTACGGTCACGGCGCTGGCCTGGGCCTTCGCGGCGGCCTTGCCTGCCTCGGCCTTCGGCTTGGCGATGGTGTGCTCCAGCATGGAGAACACCTCGTTGAGGCTCAGCGGGACCGGGTTGTGGGCGTTGCCCACGAAGCCGGTGACGCCGGGCGTGTGGCGGACGACGCCCCAGGACTCGTCGGTGAGCTCCATGCGGACCAGGACGTAACCCGGGATGCGCACCCGGTTCACGATCTTGCGCGTGGTGTTCTTGATCTCGACGACTTCCTCCATCGGGACCTGGATTTCGAAGATCTGCTCTTCCATGTCCAGGGTCTGGATGCGGGTCTCGAGGTTGGCCTTCACGCGGTTTTCGTAGCCGGCGTAGGAGTGGATGACATACCAGTCACCCTCCTGGCGGCGGAGCTTCGCCTTGAAGGCGACGGCGGGATCCTCTTCCTCGGGCTCGGCGGCCGCCTCGGCGGTGTCCTCACCCTCGTCCGGTTCGCCGGCGTCGGCCTGGCCCTCGGCGTCCTCGCCGGTCGCGTCGACGACGGTCTCCTCGGCGGTGTCGCCTGCGGCGGCCTCGTCGATGGCAGCGGCCACCTCGGGCTCGGCGTCAAGGCCGGCGTGGCCCTCGTTCGTCTGTGCTTCGAGTTCCTGCTCGGACACGTAGATTCCTGCTTTCTGCTTCAGAGCTCCGAATTTGTCACCAGCTCAGGGCCTCGGGCGTCTCTCCGGGCCTGGCGGACAGGGTCGGCTAGCTTTCGCCGCCGCCCGAGCCGAAGATCCACAGAGCCCCCGTGCCAAAGACAAAGTCCAGTGCCGTCACGATGAGCATCATGACGACCACGAAGGCCAGGACGACGAGCGTGTACCGCAGCAGTTCCGCGCGGGTCGGCGTAACGACCTTCTTCAGTTCAGCGATGACCTGGCGCAGGAAGAGTGCGATCGACGCGAAGAAGCCCCGCTTCCCGGGCTCTCTGGAGGGGCGCCCCTTCGAGCTGCTGGCAGCCGTTTCGGTCACCTTCCGCCTCACTCTGTGTCGGTTCACAGCCCCAGCACGAGCGCTGATGACTGCTGCTGCATGTTGGACTGCGAATGCTGCCTCGTCGACAGCCGTGCGCAGGGCAGACAGGACTCGAACCTGCAACCTGCGGTTTTGGAGACCGCTGCGCTACCAATTGCGCCACTACCCTTTGGAGGAAACCACTCTACCGCCTGCACCTGCCGTTCGGCGAACCGGGCGGATTACCCCGGTTTCGCCTGTCCTGCGGGCACAGGTCAGTGGATGTCTTTTCGCACCGCTCATCCACTTTACGCACTTTTTCCCGCCACGTCGAACCGGCCTCCCGGCAGGCGCCGGTTTGTGGCGTCCGGGGGCAGCGCCGCCCGCCCTGCGAGTGGTGTGCGCCGCCGCACAGACCTAAGCTGGAACCGGCCCGGACCGCCTGTCCGGAACCGCACCACCAAGCACCTGCTCCAGCACAGACGGGAACGCAATGCCATCCACCGGGCGCATCTCACAGCGCATCGCCGCCATCACCGAATCCGCCACTTTGGCCGTGGACGCCAAGGCCAAGGCGCTGAAGGCCGCGGGGCGCCCCGTGATCGGCTTCGGAGCGGGAGAGCCGGATTTCCCCACCCCCGGCTACATCGTGGAGGCGGCCGTGGCGGCCGCCCGGGAAGCCCGCTTCCATCGGTACTCCCCCGCCGGAGGCCTGCCGGAGCTGAAGCAGGCCATTGCCGAAAAGACCCGCCGGGACTCCGGCTACGAGGTGGATCCGGCGCAGGTGCTGGTCACCAACGGAGGCAAGCAGGCCGTCTACGAAGCCTTCGCGACGCTCCTGGATCCGGGTGACGAGGTCCTCGTGCCCACTCCGTACTGGACCACTTACCCGGAGGCCATCCGGCTGGCCGGCGGCGTTCCCGTCGAGGTCTTCGCCGGTCCGGAGCAGGGCTACATGGTCACCGTGGAGCAGCTTGACCAGGCGCGCACCGACCGCACCAAGGTCCTGCTGTTCGTCTCCCCCTCGAACCCCACCGGTGCCGTCTATCCTCCCGACCAGGTTGCCGAGATCGGCATGTGGGCCGCGGACCACGGGCTGTGGGTGATCACCGACGAGATCTACGAGCATCTGACGTATGACGGCGTGCCGTTCACCTCCATCGCCACCCGCTCCCCCGAGCTGGGCGACAAGGTCGTGGTGCTCAACGGCGTCGCCAAGACGTATGCAATGACCGGCTGGCGGGTCGGTTGGATGATCGCCGCGAACGACGTCGTCAAGGCTGCGACCAACCTGCAGTCTCACCTGTCCTCGAATGTCTCCAACGTGTCCCAGATGGCGGCGCTGGCAGCCGTGTCCGGGCCGCTGGCCGAGGTGGAGGAGATGAAGCTCGCCTTCGACCGCCGGCGCCGGGCGATGGTGACGGCCCTGAACAGCATCGACGGCGTGGACTGCCCCGTTCCGCAGGGCGCGTTCTACGCCTATCCCGACGTGCGCGGGCTGCTCGGCCGGGAGTTTCCGGCCGCTGCGGGCCCGGTGCGCCCGCAGACCTCGGCCGAACTGGCGGCGCTGATCCTGGACGAGGCGGAGGTCGCCGTCGTACCGGGTGAGGCGTTCGGCCCGTCCGGTTTCCTGCGCCTGTCCTACGCCCTCGGCGACGACGACCTGGCGACGGGCATGCAGCGGCTGCAGGACTACCTCGGCCGCGGCCGGTAGTCCCGCAGCCCCGAACATCCCCGCAGCAGCACAAAGCCCCGGCCGTTGAGGCGGACCGGGGCTTTGTGCTGCCTGCCCTCCGGGGAAAGGCCCCGGAGGGCAGGCCCGGCCCGGGTCAGAGCAGCCGCCGGGCGGCCGCCCATCGGGTGAGCTCGTGCCGCGAAGAGAGCTGGAGCTTGCGCAGGACGGCGGAGACATGCGTTTCGACCGTCTTGACGGAGATGAACAGTTCCTTGGCGGTCTCCTTGTAGCTGTAGCCCCGGGCGATCAGCCGCATCACTTCCAGCTCGCGGGCCGAGAGCCGGTCCAGCTCATCGGCGGCCGCGGGGGCAGGGGCGGTGCCGAAGGCATCGAGCACGAAGCCCGCCAGCCGCGGCGAAAAAACGGCGTCGCCCTCCGCGACCCTGGCCACGGCATCGGAGATCTCGGCTCCGGACACGGTCTTGGTCACGTAGCCGCGGGCGCCGGCGCGGATGACCGTGACGACGTCCTCCGCCGCATCGGACACGCTGAGCGCCAGGAATCGGGTGGCGGGCAGGAGGTCGGAGCAGGCAGCGATCACCTCGGCGCCGCCGCCGCCCGATCCGCCGGGCAGATGCACATCCAGCAGCACCACCCGGGGCCGGGCGGTGCGGATGGCCGCGACCGCCGACTCAACGGTGTCCGCCTCATCCACCACCCGGACCCGCCCGTCCAGGTCCGCCCGCAGGCCGGAGCGGAAAATGGCATGGTCGTCGACGACCACCACGCTGATCGGTTCCCCCGTGTTCACTTGTCCTCCGTCGTCGTACCGGTTCGAAATCCGCCTGCCGCAGGCCGCCCTGCGGCCGTCCTGCCGTCGGGTGCCGGCCGCCGGCCCTGTCCCGGGCCCGACGGCGGCTGGTCCTGTGCGGGGTCCGTCGGCGGGACCGTGACCGGCTGGCTGAGATGGACCTCGGTGCCTTCCGCCCCGCTCCTGATCCTCGCCTGGCCGCCATGGCGCCGCATCCGGCCCACGATCGATTCCCTGACGCCGAGGCGGTCCTCCGGGACGGTGTCCGGATCGAACCCGGTGCCCCGGTCCCGGATGAAGACCTCCAGCGTCTCCGGCCCGCACTCCAGGTAGACGGAGATCGGGCCGCCCGCGTGCTGCGCGGCGTTGAGCAGGGCGGCACGGGCGGCCTGGGCCAGCGCACCGGTGTCGGTGCCGGGCGCTTCCTCCCCCACGGCCACCACTTCCACCGGGTGCCCGTACGCGTCTTCGACCTCGGCCGCGATGGTGCCCAGGACGTCGGCCAGCCGTCCTGCGGTGCGGCTGCGGTCCGCGTACAGCCATTGCCGCAGTTCACGTTCCTGCGCGCGGGCCAGCCGGGTCACCTCGGCCTCCAAGCCGGCCCGGTTCTGGATCAGGGCAAGGGTCTGCAGCACGGAATCATGCAGATGCGCGGCGATTTCCGCCCGTTCCGCCTCGCGGATGCGCCCGGACCGTTCCCGCTGCAGCTCCCGCCAGTACTTAACGGCCCACGGAGCCAGCACCAGGGCCGCCCCGGCGACCACGGCCAGGGAGGCCAGCATGCCCGCCGCCAGCACGTCCCAGGTCATCGAGCCGGCCACTATCAGCAGCAGGCCGAAGATGGCCAGCAACAGTCCGAGGAGCAGCCGGACGAGTCCCGCGGCCCGGTTGGCGCCGACGCCCTGGACCAGTTCCGCCCGGCGGGTGGCATCAAGCTGGGACCAGGCGAGCACCGCGCCGCCCGCAACCGCCGCGACCGGGATCAGCATGCCCAGGTCGATGCCTGCCCCGAAGCGCTGGGCGATAACGGCCCCGGCCAGCAGCAGCAGCGCCGCTCCGATCAGGACATCCCGGTTCCCCAGGGCCGCCACCCGGCGGCCCGCCGATCCGCTGCCGGCCTGCTGGAGATAACGGGCGAAGTTCTCCGCCACGCTGCGCGGGTTGCGGCCGGCGCCGGCGGCCGACTCCTCGGCCGTCGGAACGCTCACCCACAGCCAGGCGTACAGGACCGCGCCGGCGCCGCCGGCCAGGGTCAGCGCCGCCATGCCTGCGCGCACCAGGCCCGGCTCCCAGCCGAGATGGGCGGCCAACCCGGCGCAGACTCCGGCCACGGGGGCGCGCGAAGGACGGACGAGGGGAGCTTTCACGTCTCCATCCAAGCACGCGCCGCGCCCCGGAGCGGGGTCACTTCGGTTCTTTGTCGAACGTTCAGGGCAGGTTCAGGGACGGTCTCAGGGACATCCCCGATGCGGCGGACACCTGCGCCCGGTTGACTGGTATCCATGAACGAATCCTCCGTGCCGGGAGCAGCCGGCACCCACGACTCCCCCTCCCCGGCAGGCGGCCGCCCCGCCGGTTCCCCGGGCCGGCCGCCGGCCGGCGCCTTCTTCGCCTGGCTGCGCGGGCTCGGCGTCGTGCGCTCGGAGAACCGGTGGATCGCCGGCGTCGCCGAGGGCATCGCCGTCCGGACCGGCCTTGATCCCGCACTGGTCCGCGGGCTGTTCATCGTGTTCGGACTCTTCGGCGTCGGGCTGCTGGCCTACGGCGTGGCCTGGGCCCTGCTTCCCGAACCGGACGGACGCATCCAGGTCGAGGAGGCGGCCGCCGGCCGCTGGAGCGCAGGCATGACCGGTGCCCTCGTCTTCTCGGTGCTGGGCCTGGGTGGTCCGGGGATCTCCTTCTGGGCCCGGGACGGCTGGCTGTCCGGCGCCTACTGGGGGGTCTTCTGGATCGCCGGCGTCATTGTGCTGGTGTACTGGCTCTCCACCCGGAACCGCCGTCCAGGCGAAGCCGACGGTGACCCGCCTGTGAACGGCTCCGCGGCCTCCGAGGGCGGGCACAGGGACCAGCACGGGAGAACCGACCCGGATGCCTCCGATGCCGGCCAGGCCCTGCCCGGGGTTTCCACCGGGACCTCCGCTTCCGCCGCCGACGCCGGTCCGGCCGGCCCGGACGTAGCCGCCGGCTACGGGGCGGCGGACTACGGTTACGGGGCCGCAGGTGACGCCGGCACCCGGAACGGTCGCGACGGCTGGGGAGCAGCCTATGGTCCGGCGGCGAGCGAGCCCGCTTCGGAAACCTGCTCGTCCACGCCTCCGGCGGGCTGGACCATGCTCCTGCTCGGGTCCGCCCTGCTGACGGCAGGCGTCCTGCTCGCCCTGGATTACACCGGCTCGCTGATGCTTGAGGAGCCGGCTGCCACCGCCCTCGCGGCGGCAGCCGGGGTCCTGGGCCTGGGGATCGTCGCGCTGGGCTGCCTCGGGCGGTCCTCAGGCCCGTCCGGAGCGCTCGCGGTCCTGGCCCTGGTCGGCGCCGCGGCCGCAGGCGGAAACCTGCTCCACTCAAATGTCGTGGTGGCCAACCAGTCGACCTGGACCGTGGACTCCGCCGGCAGGGCCGCCGACGGCTACACCGTGGCCGCAGCGCAGGGCAACCTGGACCTCACCGGCCTGTCGGACGAGCTGCGGGACGGCACGGTCACAGTGCCGGTGTCCGTTGCGGCCGGCGACGTGGCCATCCTCGTGCCCGACGACGTGCCGGTGAGCGTCCGCTCGGAGATGGTGCTCGGAAACGTGTCCCTTGAAGAGGGCGGCTCGCAGCAGACCTCCGCCGGCATCTGGACCGGCGGCGAGGAGAAGCGGCTCAATGCCGACGAAGAGGGCAGCCGGCTGGTCATTGAAGTCCAGGGCATCGTCAGCAACGTCCTGGTCACCACGAATGAAAGCGGGATCAACCGATGAGCAGCATGAACAGCGGGGGCTTCCTCCCCGATCCGGAGCACGTGCCGGGTGCCGGAACCGAAAGCGGCGGACTGCAGCCCGGGAACGGGCCTGCCCGGGAGCGCCGGCCGATGCGCGTGGGCACAATAGTCTGGGGCCTGGTCCTGATCTCCCTGGCTTCCCTCCTGCTGGCCGTGCGGGTGGCCGATGTGCAGCTGGACGCCGGGCTGGTGGCGTTGGGCCTGACCATCGGTGCGGGTACCGCACTGGTGGTCGGCGGGCTGTTGACAGCTGTGAACCGCCGGAGCTGATGCTCCGCAGCACACCGGACCGCGGCCGCCCGGCCCGGAACCGTCACGACGAACGCGGCTGCGGCCGCAGTTAGGAACTTCGCCTCCATGGACAGCTTCTTCAATTTCCTCCGCCGCTCCCCCATCCGCCGCGGCCGCGGCTGGCTCGGCGGGATCTGCGCCGGCATCGCCGCCTACTTCAGATGGGATGTGTCCCTGGTCCGGGTCGGTGTGCTGCTCAGCTTCCTGCTGCCGTTCATCGGAGTGGGAACGTACCTGGTGGCCTGGCTGCTGCTGCCCCGGTACGACGGCCGGATCCTCCTGGAAAGCATCGTGGGCCGCACGACGCGCCCCGGCCCGGGCCATTAGGCTCCGGATCAGTCGTACCGGCGCCGCCTGAGTCCTTCCCGCCGTTCCCGTGGCTAGAATGGCGGGAAGTCCGGCGCTTACGACAGCAGGGGTGTGCAGCATGAAGATCGGGATTCTGACCAGCGGCGGCGACTGCCCCGGCCTCAACGCGGTGATCCGCGGCGCGGTGCTCAAAGGCATCAAGGAGTATGACGGCGTCGAGTTCGTCGGGTTCCGCGACGGCTGGCGGGGCGTCGTCGACGGCGATGTCATGGATCTGCCCCGCCAGATGGTCCGCGGCATCTCGAAGCAGGGCGGCACCATCCTGGGCACTTCACGCACCAACCCCTTTGAAGGCCCCAACGGCGGGCCGGAGAACATCAAGGCCACCCTGGACCGGCTGGGCATCGATGCGATCATCGCGATCGGCGGTGAAGGCACGCTCGCGGCCGCCCAGCGCCTGACCGACGCCGGACTGCAGATCGTCGGCGTGCCCAAGACGGTGGACAACGACCTCGACGCCACCGATTACACCTTCGGCTTCGACACCGCCGTGCAGATCGCCACCGAGGCCTGCGACCGGCTGCGCACCACCGGCGAATCCCACCACCGCTGCATGGTGGCCGAGGTGATGGGCCGCCACGTGGGCTGGATTGCCCTGCATTCCGGCATGGCGGCCGGTGCACACGCCATCCTCATTCCCGAGCATCCCGCGAGCCTGGACCAGGTCGCGCAGTGGGTGAATGAGGCCTGGGCCCGTGGCCGCGCGCCGCTGGTGGTCGTGGCGGAGGGCTTCGTCACCACCGACATGGAAACCCCGCACTCCGAGCGCGGCCTGGACAGCTTCGGCCGCCCGCGGCTTGGCGGCATCGGCGAGCTGCTGGCGCCGGAGATCGAAGCCCGGACCGGCATCGAGACCCGCGCCACCGTGCTGGGGCACATCCAGCGCGGCGGGGTACCCACCGCGTACGACCGGGTGCTCGCGACCAGGCTGGGCATGGCCTCGGTGGATTCGGTGATGCAGGGGCTGTGGGGCACCATGGTTTCGCTGAGCGGTACCAACATCGTCAACGTCGGCTTTGAGAAGGCATTGGGCAACCTCAAGCGGGTTCCGCAGTCCCGCTACGAGGAAGCCGCGATCCTCTTCGGGTAGGCCGCGCACCCTGTGGGTTTCCCGTGACGGACAGCCTGCGGGTGTAGGTTGGCACCTATGGATCTTGATCCGGGAACAATCGCCATCATCCAGCTGGCATGGTCCCGGGGCCTCGGCCTCGATGACGGTGCCCTCGCTGATGCCGACGCGAACGAGCGCATCTACCACGTCACCGCCGAACCGCGCCGGCTTTCCTTCGTCCGTCTGTTCGGGCGGGAGGTGTTCTGCGGGCCGGAGTGGGCCGCCGAGTACGTCCGGTCCAAATCGCTGTCGGAACTGACCCGCGGCTCCACCCTCATGCGGCTTTCGCACGACGTGGGCGGGCGGGCGCTGGGCACCGAGCTGCTGTACTTCGCAGATACGTTTCCCACCCTGTTCCCCGCCGAGGACTACGCGGTGGGCGAGGATCCCCTGCTGGTGAGCGCGCTTGAGCGGCTCTGCCCGCCCGACGACGTTTCCGAGGCCGGACTGAGCGCGCGGGACTCGGTGTTCGCCCTGGTCGATGACTCCGCCGGGGAGGAACGGGTCCTGTCCGGGGCCGGCTATTCGCTCAGCGAGGGGATCCTGGCGGACATGTCCGTCCTGACGGCGCCGGCCGTACGCCGCCGCGGACTGGGCAGCTACATCAGCGCGGTGGCTGTGGAGGATGCCATGGCGGCGGGCCTGATCCCTCAGTGGCGGGTGGAATCCGGAAATGTGGGCGCCGCCCGCACGGCCGTGAGCAGCGGATTCATAGCGGCCGGTCTGCGCGCCTCGGTCGCCCTGCCGGCAGCCTAGGCCTGCTCCGCCGGGCCGGCGCCCAGCAGGGCCGCCAGGTCCGGGCGGTTGAAGAACGCCGCCGCCTCGCGGGCGGAGGGCGTGCCGGCGTCGGGGTCCGCGCCGGCGGCAACCAGGACCTCCACGACCTCCGAGTACCCCTTGAACACCGCTCCGGCCAGGGGCGACTGGCCCCGGTCGTTGAGGGTGTCCGGATCGGCGCCGCGGCGCAGCAGCAGCTCCACCAGCGGCGCATGGCCATGGTACGCGGCGAGCATCAGCAGGGTGTCACCGGTCGAGCTGGTGAGGTTCACCGGAACGCCGGCGTCGAGGTAGGGCACCAGAACGGAGGCATGGCCGGCGCGTGCGGCGTCGAACAGGCGTGCCGCCAGCTCCAGCATCTGCTCATCTTCGTTCGGGCCGCCGGCGGGGACCCGGGCCCCGGTGTCCGGATGCTCACTCATTGATCGGTCCTCTCCTCACCGCGCCGTTCCGGCGGCGGTTTCCGCGTGCCGCCCGTCCGGGCGGGCTGCTGTCCCTGCGCTTACCAGTTTCGCACGACGGTCAGCGCGGCGTGCGGACCCCGCGCAGCAGCCCGGCGGGGCGCCCGACCACCTGTCCGGCGTCGGGAGCGACAATCAGTTCCTGGGCGGCGGCGTAGATCTCCTCACCGTCACGCACCTGGAGCGTGGCCGTCGGATCGGTGGACCGCTTGACCACGGCCAGCGCCACGGCGCCCATCTCGTAATGCTGGGCGGCGCTGGTCACCCGGCCGACGGTGCGCTCGCCGGCCACGACCTCGCTGCCAGCGGCGGGAAGGGTGTGCAGCGAACCGTCCAGCTGCAGGAACACCAGCCGCCGCGGCGGGTGGCCGAGGTTGTGGACGCGGGCCACGGTCTCCTGTCCCTTGTAACAGCCCTTGGACAGATGGACCGCCGTGCGGAGCAGGTCCAGCTCGTGCGGAATGGTCTTTTCATCGGTGTCGAGTCCCTGCCGGGGCCGCCACGCGGCGATCCGCAGCGCCTCCGCGGCCATGCTGCCGGCCAGCGGAAGCCCGGCGGCCTCCACCGAGCTCTCCAGCCTGTCCGCCGGCACCAGATACTCGTGCCAGCTGCGCTCGTGGCCGGGATGGGATTCCTCCGCCACCGCAGTGTAGGCCCAGCCGCCCGGAGCGACCCGGGGCCAGGGATCCGTCCACATCAGCTCGTCCGACCAGGCTGGCACCTGAACGGTGCTGCCCAGGACGGCCCACCGGGCCGACACATCGGCGACCTCCACGCGGAGCATGAACTTCATGGACTCCAGCCACGCCGCAAGCGGCGCCGCGAGGTCCGGTTCGACGATCAGCCACGTCCGCTCGCCGTCGTCGAGCACCCGCGCCTGGTAATCGATGCGGCCCTGGACGCTGAGCAGCAGCAGTTCGGTGGAGGTGCCGGGGGCCAGGCCGGTGAGCTGCTGGGAGGACAGCGTATGCAGCCAGCTGAGCCGATCCGGACCGGCCACGGTCACCACACCGAGGTGGGACAGGTCGACCACGGCCTGCCCCGCGGCAAGGGCACGCTGTTCGGGCAGGGGGCGGCCGTAGTGGGCCGCGACGCCGGCGTCGGGGCCGGAGGCCTCAACGGCGCCGGGGCGGGAAAGCAGGGGGCTGGAGTACGTCATAACAGGTCCAACGCTCCGGTGCGTCCGGGTAATCCCGACTCAGGCCTGCTTCTTCAGGATGGCGGAGGCGTGCGCCTTCAGGGACTCGCCTTCGGCGGCGGTGTCCCAGCGCCAGTAGAGGTCGCCGTTGACCAGCCCGAAGATGCGCGTCGCAGCCGAATACTCCTTGGAGTTCTGCCCACGCATCACCAGGTCGGTGGTGAGCTGGATCTGCGGGCCCTTGATCTGCCCGTAATACAGCTCCGCGATGCCGCCGGGGTGCACGATCGTGGCGGTGATGTCGAACCCGCCGTTGTCGTTGCGCAGGGCTTCGACCTCGTCGGCGCTGCGCAGCGCCGGGACGATGTCTCCGGGCACCAGGCCCGGGCCGGCGTCGGCCTCGTTGAGCGGACGGTCCAGCGCCCAGAACCCGGTCTCCACGGCCAGCGGACGCAGGAAGGTGCCTTCCTCGTCGGTGAGCCAGCTTTCGGCGGTGTACTGCAGGTACGGCAGCCCGTTCTGGCTGAACGTCACCCGCTGTCCGAAGTGCTCGGAGTCGGCTTCGCCTTCGCCCAGGCGCCCGGCACCCTCCCAGGTGCCCAGCAGCCAGGACAGGGGAACCAGTTCGGGCGTCAGATCGGTGGGGATTTCCATGGGCATTGCTGATCCGTCCCTTCGGTCGTTCGCGCCGCGCAGGCGCCGTTATGCGGTTGTCCGGCCCGCAGGCGGGGCGCAGGGGAAGAAGGTTACTTCTGTCCCTTGTACAGCCGGGAGATGACGAGCCCGGCGAAGCCGGCCATACCCAGGCCGGCGAGACCCAGCAGGACGATGAAGAAGATTTCGAGAGCAAGAAGCGACATGCCTACATCCTAGCGTGGAGTTGGAGCGGACCCGTTGCCTGTGACACGCGCCCGCAGGAGAGTGCAGGTCCCGGGGCGGTCCCGGGAGTGCATGGTCAGGGCAGCAGCAGCCGGCTCAGGAAGTAGGTGCCCGCACCCAGCACCAGCACCGGTCCGAGCGCGACGGCCACCTTGCCGCCCAGGTTCAGGGCCTCGTCCCGGGAAAGCACCAGCCGGCGCACCGCCATGATGACGGCTGCGCTCACGGCGCCGAGAACGGCGCAGGGCAGCAGTACGGAGGAATCCAGCAGGACCGCGGCCAGCCCGGAGGCGATGGCCCCGGCCAGCACCCCCAGCGGAGCCAGCATCCGGTCCGGAAGGGGGATCATGGCCGCCGCGAGGGCCACCAGCGCTCCGGCGGCGCCGGCCACCGCGGCCAGCGGTTCGCCGTCGGCCAGGTGCGGCAGCCGGTCCAGGGCGACCCAGCCGGAGCCCAGGACAACGACGAGGGCCCCGGAAACGGCGCCGATGGTCGATTCCAGCCGGTGCGCCTGTCCGGTGCCGCGCAGCAGCTGGATCAGGAAGATCGCGCCGACTCCCACGGCGGCGGCGGCCGGCATCCAGGACATCAGCGAGGTGGGCGGGGCGAAGGCCGCCCCGGCGACGGAACCGACTCCGACGAGGGCCAGGGCGGCGCCCTGGCTCTTCCGGGCGGGAATGTCGAGCAGATGCGGCCAGGCCAGCCCGACGGCGGCCGCGGCGGCGGCGCTGACGCCTGCCACCGCCCATTCATTCCAGAAGGATGCGGCAACGACCGCGACGAGGGCAGCGGCCGTCCCCAGTGCCAGGCTCCAGTATTTCACCCTAGCCATCCTGCCTTATGACGCGGATGGGTCGAAAGCTACGGGGCATCCGACCCGGCGTGGGTATACTTTCAACCACTCTCAGGCCGGCGAGGACCGGGCTCAGACAGTGCCCGACGATGTGCGCCCCGACTCTTGGAGGACCTATGTCGCACATACTGCTCTTGACCAACGGTTCCGGCCCGTCCGTCGAAGTCCTGCCCGCCCTGGAACTGCTCAACCACCAGGTGCACGTGGTGCCCGCGGAACCCACTGCGCTGCTGGATACCGATCCCTGCGACGCCGTCCTCGTCGATGCACGCCGCGACCTCGTCGGGGCGCGTTCCCTCACCCAGCTGCTCAAGGCCACCGGCCTGAGCACCCCGCTGATGCTGGTGCTCACCGAAGGCGGCATGGCGGCCGTGGCGGCGAACTGGCAGGCCGACGACGTGATCCTTGACAGCGCCGGCCCCGCGGAGCTGGAAGCCCGGCTGCGGCTGCTCATCGCCCGTGCCACCGCCGCCGCCAGCGACACCGGTACCGAGATCCATGCCTCCGGCGTCGTCATTGACGAGGCCTCGTACACGGCCCGCGTCAACGGCACGGCCCTGAACCTCACCTACAAGGAGTTCGAGCTCCTGAAGTACCTGGCCCAGCACCCGGGCAGGGTCTTCACCCGGGACCAGCTGCTGCACGAGGTCTGGGGCTATGACTACTACGGCGGCACGCGCACGGTGGACGTCCACGTGCGGCGGCTGCGCGCCAAGCTGGGCCCGGACCACGAGAACCTGATCGGCACCGTGCGCAACGTCGGCTACCGGTTCGCCCGGCCGCGCCTGACGGAGGATCCCGTGAGCAGCGCAGGCCGCGACGCCAAGGGCTGATCCCGCCGCTGCCCGGCGGCCTGTCGCCTCCGACGCCGCCCGCGCTAGGCTGCTGCAATGAGCGAGCCGACTGCCACCAATGATCTGACCAACTGGCCCGTGGAGGAATCCGCCGGAGCGCCCGCACCCGAGCTCCTGCAGGAGGTACTTCGGCTGGCGGAGGATTCCCGGGAGGCGGACGGAAACCCGCCCTTCTCCGAGCAGACCCTGCTGGACCTGCGCTCCCCCGACTTCCATGGGCACCTGTTCGTCTGCCGTCCCGACGACGGCGGACGGCCCTCCGGTGCGCCTTTGGCCGGCGCCGCCGTCCTCGTCCCCGGCGGGGACGGCCCGGCCGTGGCGGAGCTGGCCGTGCACCCGGCCTACCGGAGCAAGGGCGCCGGAACCGCACTCGCCTCGGCCGTGCTGGCGACCGGGGCGGCCCCCCAGGCCTGGTCCCACGGAAACCATGAAGCGGCAGGACAGCTGGCCGCACGGTTCGGCTACACTCCGGTCCGCGAACTGTGGAAGATGCGCCTGACCCGGTCCTCCCTGACGGAACCGCTGCCCGCGCCGGTCCTGCCGCCCGGGACGGCCCTGCGCGCCTTCGAGCCCGGCCGCGACGAGGAGGCCTGGCTGGCCGCCAACGCCGCGGCATTCGCGCACCACCCGGAGCAGGGCAGCCTCACCCGTGCGGACCTGGATGCCCGCATGGCCGAGGACTGGTTCGACCCGGCCGGCTTCCTGCTGGCCGTGCGGGAGGACGACGGCGCGCTGCTCGGCTTCCACTGGACCAAGGTGCACGCAGGCTCCGCCGGACATCCCGACGTCGGCGAGGTGTACGTGGTGGGAGTGGTGCCCGATGCTCAGGGCACAGGGCTCGGAAAGGCGCTGACGCTGGCCGGGATCGACCACCTGCACCGGGCGGGACTGGAGTCGATCATGCTGTACGTGGACGCCGACAACGCGCCCGCCGTCGCCCTCTACCGCCGCCTCGGGTTCGTGCGCTGGGACGTCGACGTGATGTACGCGAAGCAGTAACCGTCCACCGAACCGCGTCGCTTGTAATGTTGAGGTGAGGGCCGCACGGCCCGGGCCTCCGCGCCCCGGGCCGTGCCGGCCATGCCGCCAGCAGTCAGGAGAAAAGATGGACTCCGATATCGCCGCCGACGCGCGGTCGGGCTTCGGCTCGGCCGATGCGATGTCAGCGCCGCGTGCCACCCAGGACCGCATCGACCTGCCCGACTTCGGGCCGGCCCTGCTGCCCAGCGGGGACATCACCCCCGAGCGGTTCCTCGACCGCGAGATCAGCTGGCTGCATTTCAACGCCCGGGTGCTCGAGCTCGCCGAGGATCCGGACCTCTACCTGCTGGAGCGGGTCAACTTCCTGTCGATCTTCGCGTCCAACCTGGACGAGTTCTTTATGGTGCGGGTTGCCGGGCTGAAGCGGCGCATCGCCACTGGGCTGGCCGTTCCCTCCGCCGCCGGGCTGAGCCCGGTGGAACAGCTGGAGGAGATCATGGAGGCCGGCTACCGGCTGCAGCAGCGGCACGCCGACGTCTTCGCCAAGCAGATCCGCCCCGCCCTGGCCCGTGAGCAGATCTACCTGGTCAGCTGGGACGAGCTCGACGACGCGTCCAAGGCGTATCTGCACCGGCAGTTCGCCTCCAAGGTCTTCCCCATCCTGACGCCGCTCGCAGTGGATCCGGCCCACCCGTTCCCCTATATCTCCGGGCTCTCGCTGAACCTGGCCGTGGTGGTGCGCAACCCGGTCAGCGGCAAGGAGTTCTTCGCCCGGGTCAAGGTGCCGGACCAGCTGCCCCGGCTGGTGTCGGTCGACGGCGCCCGGGCCGGCAACGTGGCCGGGCGCACCGCGCGGTTCATTCCGCTGGAGGACGTGATCGCCGAGCACCTCGACCAGCTCTTCCCCGGCATGGACGTCGTCGAACACCACACCTTCCGGGTGACCCGCAACGAGGACCTGGAGGTGGAGGAGGACGACGCCGAGAACCTCCTGCAGGCCCTCGAGAAGGAGCTGCTGCGGCGCCGCTTCGGCCCGCCCGTGCGCCTGGAGGTCACCACCGACATCAACCCGAGCATCCGCGAGCTGCTGGTCCGTGAGCTCGGCGTGGAGGAGGACGAGGTCTACGCGCTGCCGGCGCCGCTGGACCTGCGCGGGCTCTCCCGGATCAGCGACATCGACCGGGCGGACCTGCACTATCCCAAGCACGTGCCGCACACCAGCACGCACCTGAAGGAATCCGAAACCTCGAAGCCGGCAAACGTGTTCGCCGCGATGCGCCGCCGCGACATCCTGCTGCACCATCCCTACGATTCGTTCTCGACGTCGGTGCAGGCGTTCCTGGAGCAGGCCGCCGCGGACCCCCGCGTGCAGGCCATCAAGCAGACCCTCTACCGCACCTCCGGCGACTCCCCCATCGTCGATGCGCTGATCGACGCCGCGGAGTCCGGCAAGCAGGTCCTGGCCCTGGTGGAGATCAAGGCGCGCTTCGACGAGCAGGCCAACATTTCCTGGGCGCGGAAGCTGGAGCAGGCCGGCGTGCACGTGGTCTACGGCATCGTGGGCCTCAAGACGCACTGCAAGCTCTCCCTGGTGGTGCGCCAGGAAGTGGACGGGCTGCGCCGCTACTGCCACATCGGCACCGGCAACTACCACCCCCGCACGGCCCGGTACTACGAGGACCTGGGCCTGCTGACCGCCAACGAGCAGGTCGGCGAGGACCTGACGAAGCTGTTCAACCAGCTTTCCGGCTACGCGCCGAAGTCGACGTTCAAGCGCCTGCTGGTGGCACCGCGCTCCGTCCGCTCCGGGCTCATCGACCGGATCGAGCGCGAGATCGCGAACCGGAAGGCCGGCCTCGACGCGCGGGTGATCATCAAGGTCAACTCCATGGTCGATGAGGCGATCATCGATTCCCTCTACCGAGCTTCCCAGGCCGGGGTAAAGGTGGACGTCATCGTCCGCGGCATCTGCTCGGTGCGTCCCGGCGTGCCCGGGCTGAGCGAGAACATCACCGTACGCTCCATCCTCGGCCGGTTCCTGGAGCACTCACGGGTCTTCGCCTTTGCGAACGGCGGGGATCCGGTGGTGTACATCGGCTCCGCGGACATGATGCACCGCAACCTGGACCGCCGGGTGGAGGCGCTGGTGCAGCTGCGCGCGAAGGAGGACATCGACGAGCTGATCGAGCTGATGGACCGGTACCTGGATCCGGGCACCTCCAGCTGGCACCTGGACGAGAAGGGCATCTGGACCCGGCACCACAAGGACCCCGACGGCACTCCGCTCAGCGACGTCCAGTCCTGGCTGCTGGCCCAGCATTCCCGGCAGCGCACCGGAAGCCGCCGGTGACCGTCGAACCCCGGCAGCAGCCGGAACCGGGCACCGCCGCCCCCGCGGCCGCGGACGACGTCCCGCTGGCTCCCGTGCCCGCAGCCGGCCCGGAGCCCCTCGGCGGGGAGCCGAAGGTCGTGGCTGCGGGTGCGCTGTGCTGGCGTATCCGGGACGGGGCGCTGCAGGTGCTGCTCATCCACCGCCCCCGGTACGACGACTGGTCCTGGCCGAAGGGCAAGCTCGACGCCGGTGAGACCACCCCCGAGTGCGCCGTGCGGGAGGTCAGCGAGGAAGTGGGCCTGCAGATCCGGCTGGGCGTTCCCCTGCCCTCGACCCGTTACCTCGTGGGCTCCGGGCTGAAGGTGGTGCACTACTGGGCGGCCAAGGTTGAGCGCGGACGGCCCGAACCGGACGGCAGGGAAGTCGATGAGGCACGGTGGCAGGATCCGGGCAGCGCCCGGACCCTGCTGACGAACCCGACCGACCGGGAACCGCTGGACGCCCTAGTCCGGGCGTTCGACGCCGGCCGGCTGGACACCTTTCCGCTGATCATCGTGCGCCACGCCAAGGCCAAGCCGCGTTCCGCCTGGTCACGGGCCGAGGGCGACCGGCCGCTGGTGGCAACCGGGCTGCGCCAGGCCAAGGCCGTGTCGCGGCTGCTGCTGGCATGGCGGCCCGGGCGGGTGCTGACCAGCCCGTGGGTGCGCTGCGTGCAGACGGTGCGCCCCTACGTGAAGTCCGAGAACCCGCGGTTCAAGACCGTGGACGCGGTGACCGAGCACAATGCCCGGCGCAAACCGGGCAAGGCCCGTGCCGCCGTCGAGTCCCTGTTCGACAAGGGCAAGCCGGTGGTGCTGTGTACCCACCGGCCGGTGCTGCCGCTGGTCTTCGAGGTCCTGGCCGGGCACATGCCCGCGGACATGGCCGAAGGGCTGCCGAAGAAGGACCCGTATCTGGCGCCCGGTGAGGCAGTGATCTGCCAGGTCAGCCGGCGGGACCCGTCCACGGTCCTCTCCCTGGAGCAGTACAGGGCCTTCGACGACTGAGCTTAGCGAAGCCTATCCGTCCTTTCGCTGGACGCGGCCGCTGCCTAGGGTGAAGCCATGAGCTCCTTTAATGACCTTCTTGACGCCCAGATCGGCAACGAATTCGCCGCCTCCCAGCAGTATGCCGCCATGGCGGTGTATTTCGACGGGCAGGACCTTCCCCAACTGGCCCGCCACTTCTACCGCCAGTCCGTGGAGGAACGCAACCACGCGATGATGCTGGTCCAGTACATGCTGGACCGGGACCTGCCCGTGCGCATTCCGGGCATCCCGGAGGTCCGCAACGACTTCGGCGACGTCGTGGAGCCGATCGCCATGGCTTTGGAGCAGGAGAAGCAGGTGACCTCCCAGATCGAGGCCCTGTTTGCCGCCGCCCGCGCCGAAGGCGACGCCCTGGGCGAACAGTTCATGCTGTGGTTCCTGAAGGAGCAGGTGGAGGAGGTGGCCTCGATGAGCACGCTGCTGACGGTGGCGCGCCGGGCCGAGAACCTCTTTGACCTGGAAAACTTCATGGCCCGCGAGGCCGTGGGCGACGGCGGCGAGGACCCGGGAGCACCGGAAGCTGCAGGCGGCGCCCTGTAGACCCGTCCGGGCCCCGGCGGCCCGCCGGCGGCATCACCCCCTTGACCTCCCCTCGTTTGTGGCAAATGATTGACACATTGATACATTGCCGTTGCTTCAGAGGCTGGGGGGCCGATGCCGACATTCTTCGCCACGGTGCTGGGCGCGCTGTTCTGGGCCGCCGTGCTCGCCGTGACCGTCGCGGCCGTGCGGCCGCGTGCCGGAACTGATGCGGCTGCCGTAGCGTCAGCAGCCGATCGGTACAGCCGTCGGATCGGACTCGCCGGCCTGGTGGCTGCAGGCTGGCTCCAGATGTTGGTGCCCGGCCTGCAGTCCGGCGGCCCGGGCTTCCCGGCCTTGTGGTTCAACGGCCACTTCAGCTGGAACTCGTCCCTGCTCCAGCTGGGCGTCCCTGTCATAACCGCCCTGGCCATCCTTGCCGTCGGTGAGGTCACCTGGCCCCGGCCCAGGGGATCCGTGCGTTCCGCCGGACTCCGGCGCCGGAGCGCGGCAGGGTACGTCCCTCGTTACATGGGCGTGGTGTTCGCCCTCCTGGCCGCCGTGGACCTGGTGTTCCTGCTGCTGACGGCGTTCCTGCCGCCCGCCGGGCCGAAACCGCTGCTGCTGATCGGCTGGGGGCCGTGGCTGGTGCTCACCGTCATCGGAACGGCGGCCCTGTTGAAACTCATCGCCGTCCGGGGAACCGTTCCCGGCGCAGCGGAGGATGTGGACGAAGCCCTGCGGCGGGCGTCCGCCCACCGCGCACTTCGGGTGGGGTCCCTGCTGTGCCTCCTGCTGCTCTGGAACGCAGGCGTCTTCTACTCGAACTACCCGTGGCCCGCTGCGGAAACAGGCGTCCCGGTGTTCTCCGGGGTCATGGCGGGCCTCGCCCTGATCCTGACCCCGCTGGCCGGGATCCTGCTGCTCCGCCGCGCCCCCGCCGTGCCCCTGGCCGGCGCTGGCCACGGAACCGGATCCGGCCAGGCACCCGGGCAGCCCGCGAACGGTTCCGCGGCGCAGGGTTTCGGGCCGGCGGAGCAGACGCCCACGGCCGTCCGGGCTGTGCAGATCAGCCTGACTACGGGAGTCATCGGCCCGGCCCTGGCTTACGTTGCCGTGATCGCGGTGGTCGCACTTGGACCGGACCGTGCTGCCTCCTGGGCTGCGGTACCCGGCGCGGCTGCCGGCGCCTACCTGGCAGGATGGCTCACGGGCGCCCTCCGCCTCGGCAGGTTGGCCGGCGCAGGGCACGCGGCGGCAGACCCGCCGGCCGGGACACCGGCAGCCGGCGGGGCCTGGGCACAGGGCGCAGGTCCCGGTGCCGGGCACCGCGACCCACAGGCAGCGGAGCGTTCGTTCACGGCTCCGCCGCGGTGGCTGTCATGGATTACGGCGGCGGCAGGCGTCGCCGTACTCGGCCTGGCCTGCGCCGCTGTGCTCCTTGAACCGCACGTGCGTGCCGCCCGTGAACAGTACTATTCCCCCCTCGGCCGGCCCGGAGCGATCCACGGCTTCCAGGATCCTTCCGCCACGACCATCCTGGTCCTTACCGTCGTCCTCGTCCCGCTGCTGTGCCTGCTCTGCCGTCGCATCGAGGAACGGCGGCCGATCCTTCATGACGCGCCACTGACCGCCGCCCGCCTGCGCCGGGTGGCCCTGAGCCGGCTGGCACGCACCGCGGCCGCAGTGAACGTTGGCGCGCTGGGGATCCTGCTGGCCATGCTGGGCAACCAGCAGGAGTCGATGTACGCCGACGACGCGCGGCTTCCTCCACTGCTGGAATGGCTCGATCCTTTGCTCCAGGCTCTGGGAAGCGGTGCCACCGTGCTTTTCCTCGTGACGCTGGTGATCGTGTTCCGCCCCTTCGGCCCGTCCCATTTCGAGGGGCGGCCCGCGGCACCGGCGCCGCCGGCGGGCAGGCCGGGGGCGGTTCCGTGAGTGCCCGCATCAGCATCAACCTCGCTTCCCCCATCCCCCCGTACGAGCAGATCCGGCTGCAGGTGGTGCAGCTCGCAGCCGCCGGGGTTCTCCGGCCCGGCGACCGCCTGCCGACCATCCGGATGCTGGCCGCCGATCTGGGTGTGGCCCCCGGCACTGTGGGCCGGGCGTACCGGGAGCTGGAAGCCGAGGGCGTCGTGGCCGCCATGCGCCGCCGCGGCACGGTGGTGACCGCGGTGCCTGCGGACACGAAGCCGCCCACGGCGGACCTGGAGGCTGCCATTGCGGCGGCGGCGCAGCTCGGCCGGGCGCTCGAGGTTCCCGACGAAACGCTGCTGGCCATGTTCCGGCGGGCGCTGGGCCCGCAGGGCACCCGCCCCCTGACGCCTTCGCCGGAGGCGCCATGACCGGCCGGCCCGGGGACCGCCGTGCCCGACGGGCAGGCCCCCGGCAGCCCTCCAGCTTCCTGAACTAGACTGTCCGGGTGAGCATTCCTACCCCGTACGAAGACCTGCTGCGCGACGTGTTGGCGAACGGAACGCAGAAGTCCGACCGCACCGGCACCGGCACCCGCAGCGTGTTCGGCCGGCAGATGCGCTTTGACCTCGCGGAGTCCTTTCCGCTGATCACCACCAAGCGCGTGCACTTCAAGTCCGTGGCCCTGGAGCTGCTCTGGTTCCTGCGCGGAGACTCCAACGTCCGGTGGCTGCAGGAGCGCGGCGTGAGCATCTGGGACGAGTGGGCCGACGACGACGGCGAGCTGGGCCCCGTCTACGGTGTGCAGTGGCGCTCCTGGCCCACCCCCGACGGCGGGCAGATCGACCAGATCGCCAAGCTCATCGACGGCATCCGCAGCAACCCGGACTCGCGCCGGCACATCGTCACCGCCTGGAACCCGGCCGAAGTGGACAACATGGCGCTGCCGCCGTGCCACGCCATGTTCCAGTTCTACGTCGCCGACGGGCGGCTCTCCTGCCAGCTCTACCAGCGCTCCGCCGATCTGTTCCTCGGCGTGCCGTTCAACATCGCCTCCTACGCCCTGCTCACCCTGATGGTGGCCCAGCAGACCGGTCTGGAGCCCGGCGAGTTCGTGTGGACCGGCGGCGACGTGCACATCTACGACAACCACATGGACCAGGTCCACGAGCAGCTGACGCGGGAGCCGTTCCCGTACCCGCAGCTGCGCCTGGCCCGGCGCCCGGAGAGCATCTTCGACTACCGGCTGGAGGACTTCGAGGTCCTCAACTACCGGCACCACCCCGGCATCAAGGCCCCGATCGCGGTCTGAAAGGACTATCCGTGCCCACTGAACCCACACGTTTCTTTCCCGTGCCCGCCGGGGACCAGGCAGACGACTTCACCCTGGCCGACGCCCTCGCCCGCGAGGGTGAGCCGGTACCCAGCCCCGTCATCGGCATGATCTGGGCGCAGACGGCCGACGGCGTCATCGGAGCCGGCGGCGGCATGCCCTGGCACCTGCCCGAGGACCTCGCCCACTTCAAGGCCGTGACCGAGGGCCACCCCGTCATCATGGGCCGGCGCACCTGGGAGTCCTTCCCGGAGCAGTACCGCCCGCTGCCGGGGCGGACCAACATCGTGGTCTCGTCCTCCCCTGCCCTGGGGACGGAACTGGACGGCCGGGCCGTCGTCGTCGATTCCGTGGACAAGGCGCTGGACACCGCCTGGCAGAGCCCGGGCGGCGACGAGATCTGGCTCATCGGAGGGTCCGCCCTCTTTGAAGAGACGGCAGCGCTGGCGCACGTCGCCGTCGTCACCGTCATCGACACGACCGCTGAGGGGGACACCTTCGCCCCGCGGCTGGGCCCGGACTGGACTTTCGTCGGTGTCAATCCCGCCAGCGGCTGGCACACCTCCGCGAACGGCCTGAACTACCGGTTCGCCCTGTGGACCAGGGCCGGGCAGGACGCCGCCGAATAGGCAGGCCGGCCGGGCCGGCGGAACCTCTGCCGGTCCGCCGCCGACCCTCTGCCCGCAGCGTACAGAGACGTAACCGACAGACCGGATGCGGGCCGCTGGCCTAGAATGGTCCGCATGACTTCTGCAGCTTCCTCCGTGCCCACCGCAGGCTTCGTCGGCTGGCGGGGCATGGTCGGCTCCGTCCTCATGCAGCGCATGCAGGACGAAGGCGACTTTGACCGGATCAACCCGGTGTTCTTCTCCACCTCCAACGCCGGCGGCGCCGCTCCGGCCTTCGCCGACGGCGCGGGCCCGCTGCAGGACGCCTATGACATCGAGACGCTGGCGAAGCTGCCGATCATCGTCACCGCCCAGGGCGGTGACTACACCGCCGAGGTGTTCCCGAAGCTGCGCGATGCCGGCTGGGACGGGCTGTGGATCGATGCCGCCTCCACGCTGCGGATGGACGACAGCGCCATCATCGTGCTGGATCCGGTCAACCGCGACGTGATCGACGCCGGCCTCGCCGCCGGAGTCAAGAACTTCGTGGGCGGCAACTGCACCGTCTCCTGCATGCTGATGGGCCTGGGCGGCCTGTTCCGCAACGGCCTGGTCGAGTGGGGCACCTCCATGACCTACCAGGCCGCGTCCGGCGGCGGCGCCCGGCACATGCGCGAGCTGCTCAACCAGTTCGGGTCGCTTAACTCGGCCGTGGCCGCGAACCTGGCGGATCCGGCGTCGGCCATCCTCGAAATCGACCGGGCGGTGCTGGCGCAGCAGAAGGATCCCGGCATGGACTCCTCCCAGTTCGGCGTGCCGCTGGCCGGTTCCGTCATCCCGTGGATTGACGCGGACCTGGGCAACGGGCAGTCCAAGGAGGAATGGAAGGGCGGAGCCGAGACCAACAAGATCCTCGGCCGCGGCTCCGACACCCGGATCCCCTTTGACGGGCTGTGCGTGCGGATCGGTGCCATGCGCTCGCATTCCCAGGCGCTGACCCTCAAGCTCACCGAGGACCTGTCCGTCGCGGAGATCGAGCGGATCATCGACGCCGACAACCAGTGGGCCAAGGTCGTGCCGAACACCAAGGAGGCGACCATGGAGCAGCTGACCCCGGTGGCCGTCACGGGCACCTTGGACATCCCCGTGGGCCGCATCCGCAAGCTCGAGATGGGCCCGGAGTACATCAGCGCCTTCACCATCGGTGACCAGCTGCTCTGGGGCGCCGCCGAGCCGCTGCGCCGCATGCTGCGGATCGCGACCGGAACCCTGTAGGTCGGTTTCATCTGGCGTCTCAATGCCAAAGCCCGTCGCTGCACAGCAGCGGCGGGCTTTCGCTTTCCCTGCCGACGGTGAAGGGTTCTCCGGGACAGCAACCGTGTCGCATAGACTGCCGGCAGGAGCCGGACCCTCCGGCACCTGCTGAACGCGTACCCGGGGGACGATGTGAAGGCAACGATTCTGCTCATCGCCGCAGGCCTGCTGGCCCTGGCCGGAACCTCAGCCTGGCTGGTCGCCAGCCCTGAAGGAAGCCGGCTGCTGCCTGCACTGCTGTCCGGATTGATTGTCTTTGCGGGAGCCGTCGCTTCAGGATGGCTCAGCCGCCGACGCCGGTCGGCAGCAGCTCGGCACGGCGGCCGCGCCCGCTGAGGATCCCGGGCCTGACCTGAGGATTCCCGACCCGGACCGCCGCCCCACGACAGACCTCAGGCGGGACCGCAGCGCAGGCGGGAGCGGGGCCCAGATGAACCCATGCCGGGCACGGCGTGGGTCAGCTGCGCGCAGGCAGCGAGCAGCCGATGAGCAGCGGTTCGGGGTGCAGCCTGATCCCGAAGGCTTCCTCCACGCCGTCGGCTACGGCCCCGGCCACGGCCAGCAGGTCCCGGGCCGTGGCGGTGCCCCGGTTGGTCACGGCGAGGGTGTGCCGGGTGGACAGAGACGCGCGGCCGCCGGCCAGCTGCTCCCCCGCCGTTCCGGGCAGGCCGAAACCCTTGCCGAAGCCGGCCCGGTCGATCAGCCAGGCGGCGCTGAGCTTGACCTGGCCATCGGCGGCGGGCCAGCGGGGCGCGTCCGCGGGCAGGGCGGCCGCCTCCGCAGCGTCAACGATGGGGTTGGTGAAGAAGGAGCCGGTGCTCCAGGTGTCAGGGTCCCGGGCGTCCAGCACCATGCCCTTTCCGGCCCGGAGCTCGAGCACCGCCTGGCGGATGTCGTCGGCCGGTGCCGGCTGCCCGGGCTCCACTCCCAGCACGCGGGCCAGTTCGGCGTACCGCACCGCCGCTCCCAGCGGGCCGCGGTGCAGCTGGAAATCAACGCTGAGCACCACATACCGCGGGGTTCCGTCGGTGGTGGTGCGCTTGAGCAGCGACGTGCGGTAGCCGAAGGCCAGGTCGGCGTTGGAGAAAACGGTGATGCGGCGTTCCTGCCGGTCCCAGGCCCGGACCTCGGTGATGCTCTGGGAGACGTCGGCGCCGTAGGCGCCCACGTTCTGCACGGGGGTGGCACCGGCCAGGCCGGGAATGCCGGAGAGCGCCTCTAGCCCGGCCCAGCCCTCGGACAGGGTGTAGGCGACCAGCGCGTCCCACGGTTCGCCGGCCTGCGCATGCAGGACGGCCGCGTTCCCGCCCTGTTCGCGCAGTTCACGGCCGCGGGTGGCAATGTGGACGACGGCGCCGTCGAACCCCTCGTCCGAGATGACCAGGTTGGACCCGCCGCCGATCACCAGCAGCGGTTCGCCTGCCTCGTCGGCGGCGCGGACCGCGACGATCAGCTCCTCCTCCGTCTCGGCCTCGAACCAGCGGCGGGCAGGGCCGCCCACCCGTGAGGTGGTCAGCCCGGACAGCTTCAGGGACGTACCGGTGCTCACGGGAGGCGGACCAGGGCCTGCGACTTCATCAGGACCTTCTGGCCCTCGAAGGTGACTGTGAGGTCGATGCGGGCGGTGCCGGCCTCGGCGTCGAGCGCTCCGACCGTCCCGCCGACCTCGATCTGCGCGCCCGGAGCGGATGGATCCGAGGGGGTGTCGGCAACGACCACCGGGCGGGTGAAGCGTGTCTGGTAGTCGACGACGGCGCCCGGGTCCTGCGCCCAGTCGGTGACCAGCTGGACGGCGGCGCCCATGGTGAACATGCCGTGCGCGATCACGCCGGGCAGCTCCACGGAGCGGGCGAAGCCCTCATGCCAGTGGATCGGGTTGAAGTCGCCGGATGCGCCGGCGTAGCGGACGAGGTCGGCGCGGGAGACGGAGACCGTCCGGCTGCCGATGCTGTCCCCGACGGTCAGGGTGTCGAGTGCGGGTGCCATGGCTTACTGCCCCTCTCCGCGGACGAGGATGGATGAAACCGTGGTGGCCACGCGCTGCCCGGCGGCGTCGGACAGTTCGGCGCGGGTGGTGATCAACGCGCCGCCGCCCATGGCACGCACGCCGTCCACGTGGAGTTCGGCGAAGATGTCGTCGCCGGCGACGATCGGCCGATGGTGCGTGAACCGCTGGTCGGCGTGCACCACCCGGCTGAAGTCGATGCCCGCGTCCGGGTCCCGGACCAGTTCGGCGTCGGCCTGCTGGGCGATCAGCACCGCGAATGTGGGCGGTGCCACGACGTCGGCGTAACCGAGACTGGCCGCCTCAGCGGGGTCGAAGTGGGCGGGGTGGGCGGCCTGCACGGCGTGGGCGAACTCGCGGATCTTCTCGCGGGAGACCTGGTACGGCCCGATGGCCGGGTAGCTGCGTCCCTGCAGCTCGGGGTTGATGCTCATGGCCGGCCCTTCTTCGGTGCGTCCTTGGTCAGCGCTCCAACCCGCCGGCGGGCGTCGCGGGCCCGGACGGCGAGGCCGCCCAGGTGCGCGGCCATGCCGAGCACGATGAACGGCAACGCCGTGTACATCAGGGCCTGGGAGCCGGTGAATGCTCCGAGGACCACCAGCAGCACGCCGGCTCCGGAGAGGATCAGCGCGGCGATCACGATTTTCCGGTACAGCGGCGAACCGGCTTCCCATGGGGTGTTGAGCATGGTTTCAGCTTACCGGTACCCCGACGGCGGGTTTCAAAGCCCGGGTGCCTCGAAGAGGGTGGGCTGCCGGGCCGGCAGGGCGGCGGTGAACCGGCCCAGCTGCAGCCGCCTGCCCTTAAGTCGGGCCAGGTCCATGACGAACCTCTCCCCGGTCGGCGGTACGGCGGCGAGCAGCGTCGGACCGAGCACCGCCAGCACCTGCACGCCGTGCTCCCCCGCGGCCGGGTTCAGCGGATAGGCCGGAGCCGGCAGCCGGGCCAGGAACTGAGCAAAGGCCTGCGGCCTTTCCCAGCGCCGGTCCACCACGGCGAAACCGTCCACGGCGACGTCCGCGAGGACGGACCGCACCTGTTCGGCGGCCTGCGCGTTGATCCGGGCCAGGGCGTCGTCGGCCGCCGCCGGCCCGTCCCGCCCAGCGGCTGCGGGCGGGCCGGGCGGGGCCAGGAGCGCGGCCAGGGCGGCCGTCTTCACGGCGGAGCGCACCGCCTGCGGCAGCCCGAGGGCGGCGCTGACCGCATCCTCCAGGACCCGGACCACCAACCCGTCATGGGCGCGGGCGACGTACCGTGCGTGCAGGGCTCCCTGCTCAACCAGCCGGTGGTGCCGGCTGGTGTCGGAAGCGGTGCCGATCTTGGTTATGCCGCCGGCGAAGGTTGCCACGTAGAGCCAGTGCGGCTGGGCCAAATAGCGCCGCAGGCCGGCGCCCATGCGCCCGCTGCGGTGGCTGTCGTGCTGCGGGCGGACCTCGTCACGGCCGGAGCACTCGGCGCAGGCGTAACCGCCCGCTGCGGGACGCTGGGCGGGACAGGGGTGATGGCGCCGGTGGTCGGCGTCAGTAACGGACCACCAGCCCAGGCACCAGCGGGTGTCCTCCGCCAGCACCCGCCAGCCAAGGGTGCTCTCCGGTGCAAGGGACAGCGGAGCCGGCTGCCCGTCGGGCGTATGCAGTGCCAGCACCGGCCGGCCCGACCGCCAGATCGGCCCGGAGCAAAGGAAACGGCGGTCGGTGCCGTGTCCGCCGGCCCCGGCAGCGGGGGCACCTGCGGATTCCGGTCCTGCGCCGGCAGCATGCTCGGCCATTGATGTTCCCTGTTCCGGCGGCCCCGGCGCCCCGGCGGGGCGGGCAGAGAAAAGCGGGGCAGCGCTTTCCACGCTACCCCGCCTTGGTCCCGGGCCTGATCAGGCGTGCTGGGCCTCATGCTCGCCTTCGGCGATCTCCTCGAGGAGCTTGTCGTTGAAGGCCGGCAGGTCATCAGGGTTGCGGCTGGTGACGAACCCGGCGTCCACGACCACTTCCTCGTCGCTCCAGTTGGCACCGGCGTTCTTCAGGTCGGTGGCGAGCGTGTGGTAAGAGGTGAGGTCGCGGCCCTTGACCACGTCGGCGTCGATGAGCAGCCAGGGGCCGTGGCAGATGGAGGCCACCGGCTTGTGCTGTTCGAAGAAGGCGCGGGCGAAGGCCTGGGCGTCCTTGTCCACGCGGAGGTAGTCGGCGTTGACGACGCCGCCGGGCAGCACCAGGGCGTCGAAGTCGGAGGCGTCCGCGGCGGAGACCTGGAGATCGACGGTGAAGGTGTCGCCCTTCTCGGTGCCTTCGAAGCCCTGGACGGTGCCCTCCTTGGGCGAGACCAGGACGGGCTGTCCGCCGGCGTCCTTCACGGCCTCCCAGGGGCTGGTGAGTTCGACCTGCTCCACGCCGTCAGTGAGCAGGAAGGCGACCTTCTTGCCGGAAATATCATGCTTAGCCATGTTTTCCTCCGTTCCAAGATGGGTGCCGCCCGGTGGGGCGGCCGGGGCCGCTGCGGCCCCTTCCGCTCCCTACCCTAGGAAAAAACACCAATAGTAAGCAAGCTGATGTCTTCCTGCAGGCCCTTCGTCCGCGGTGGTGCTCAGGCTGCCGGGAGGCTACAGGCCCTCTGCGACGGCCGCCGCTGCGGCAAGCCAGGCCCGGCGGGTGCGCGGATGGAGGCCGGACCATCGGATCTGCCCCTTGCGCAGCGCCGGGTCATACGGGATGGTCACTGCCGCACGCGCCAGCGGACCGAATCCTGCGGCGACGGCGTCGGCCTGCGCGGTGCCCCCGTTCCGGTCCGCCTGGCTGACGATGACCACGGACTGCTCCGCGAGCATCGCGTAGTGCCCGCCCCTGGCCTGCAGCGCCTCGAGCAGGAGCGCCCCGGCCTCGGCATGCTCCTCCATGGTGGTCGTGGCGATGACCAGCTGATCGGTGTGGTCGATCATCCGCAGCCACCGTTCGGCGCTTTCGTCGTTTCCGGAGTCGATGATGTTCAGCCGGAAGTACTTCGAGGCCACTTCGTGGAGGGCGTCGAAGTCCGCCGCAGTGATTTTCTGCTCGGAGGCCAGAACATCGGGCTTCGAGCGCAGGACGTCGAACTTGTCCTCGATCTGATGGTGCACGAACCGGGCCAGCAGCGCGGACTGGGCCGACGGCGAGAGCAGCTCCCCGGTCTGCGGCAGCAGGTCCATGACGGTGGAATCGTGCGGGCCCTGTTCGGTGCGCCAGCCCAGGGTGCCCCGGGTTTCGTTGTTGTCCCAGGCGAGCACGGGACCGCCGCCGTTGCGGGCGAACACCGCGGCCAGCATCACGGTGGTGGGCGTCTTGTTCGCGCCGCCCTTGCCGTTGACGACGGAGATGGTGCGCGGTCCGGGCCAGTGCCTGCTGACGACCGAGGTGTCGTGCCGCTCCTCCAGCTCCGCCTGCGAGGGGCCGAGCTTCAGCCCCAGCCCGGCCAGCACACCGCGAAGGCCGCGGGCCGCGGGCGGCGTGGGGGCATGGGTGTCGAGGAAGGAGGCGCGACGGCGGGCTTCGCGTCGGGTCGCCGGCAGCTCAGCGACGGCGGTCTCCGACCACCCCTGCTGCAGATCCGTCCATTCAGGGGCCTGCACCCGTCCGGCCGGCGGTTCGGGCCGGTCAGCAGCCACCGGGGCGGCCGACGGGCCAGGCCGGTCAGCGGCACCGGGCATCGCGGCGGCCGGGGGCTGTCGAGGGGGCACCGGCGCGGTGACGGACGGGCCGGCGGCAGGTGCGTGATCCGCCTGTCCTCCGATTCCGCTGTAGAGGCCGAGGGCATCGGGGGTGTCTGCGAAGGCAAAGGCGGGCGCAGCCCACGATTGCTCGTCGGCCGGATGTTCGGCGGCGGCCAGGTCCTCCCGGGGACTGAAATCCGCTCCCTCCGACCCTTCCGCCTCACGTCGGCGGCGCCTGGTCAGCGGCTCGTGGGCAGCATCGTACTCGGGGCTGGTCTCGCGCATGTCTGTGTCTTTCGTTCCGGGGATTCGGCGATTGGCTGGACGCGGGGCGCACGCATGCAGATGCATGCCGCACGCCCCCTACGCTCCCCCAGGCGATTAACGACCTTCCCACACTACCGAAAAACCGCCGGCGGGGGCGGATCGGGGGTTGGCCGGAGTCATGGCTGCACCCATGGCTGCAGGTGGCCGGTCCAGACGCGTGCCTTAACGAAAAAACCCCCGGTTTCCCGGGGGTTTGTCCGTAGCGGTGGGGAGGCTCGATCTCCCGACCTCACGATTATGAGTCGTGCGCTCTAACCAACTGAGCTACACCGCCAAGAATGAGGAAAACCCGCGCGCAAGGCCTATGCTGTGTCTGCATCCTTGGCCACGCGGGCGCTCTCTTGAGAGCCCCGACCGGGAATCGATCCCGGGACCTCCATCTTACCAAGATGGCGCTCTACCACTGAGCTATCGGGGCATCGCCCCCTACCGGGGCAACGACATAAGACTCTACCAGCAGTTTTCCCGCTGCGCGAATCGAAGCAGCCAAATCCCGCGTGATGTGACGGAACACACTATATCTCCTTGTCAGCGGGCGTTTTCCCGCCTCCGCAGGAAGCCGCACGGCGTAAACTCCGTAAAGGGGGACAACAGCGTCCCCGCCGAGCCCCGGACGGGGTCGGGAATGACGGGAGTGTGGGGCACAGATGCCAAGGCACATGGGGGCCGGCACCGTCCTGGGCGGACGATATCGGCTGGTGGGGCGCATCGGTTCAGGGTCCATGGGTGCGGTGCACCGGGCCGTCGATGAATTCCTGGACCGCGAGGTCGCCGTCAAGCTCATTGCCTCCACCGCCCGCACGGAGGAGCAGCGACGCAGCGATGAGGCGGAGGCCAAGGTTTTGGCCCGATTGAGCCATCACAGCCTCATCACGCTGTTCGATGCCGGAACCGATATTTCCCCTTCAGGCACCTCCATCGTGTGGCTGGCCATGGAGCTGGTGCACGGCCCGGATCTGAGCCGCCGGCTGTCCCAGGGGCGCCTGCCGAGCCGGCAGGTGGCGTTCCTCGGCTATGACCTGGCCATCGGACTGGACTACATGCACCGCAGCTCGATCGTGCATCGGGACATCAAGCCGGCCAACATCCTGCTTTTCGACTACCGCGACGACGAGTCCCGGCTCCGGGCCAAGCTCACCGATTTCGGTGTGGCTCAGCTGGCCGGTGAGCCGCACCCCCAAAAGGGCCCGTTCACCGGCACCGCAGGGTTCATGAGCCCCGAGCAGGCCCGCGGGGAAACGGCCGGCCCGCAGAGCGACGTGTATTCGCTGGGCCTGGTGCTGCTGCAGTGCCTGACAGGCGAGCGGGCTTTTCCCGGCCCCGCCTTGGAAAGCGCTCTCTCCCGGCTGTTCCGGTCCCCCGAGATTCCCGACTGGCTCGATCCCGATTGGGCGCAGCTGCTGGGTGCAATGACCGCCCTGGACCCGTCGGACCGTCCCAGCGCGCATGACGCGTCCGAGGTGTTGTCGGACATGGCGTCCGCGGGCCGCGGCCGACGGCGGGCTGAAGACCCGGCCTCCGCGGAGGAGCAGGACCGCCTGCAGGCGCTGGGCGAGCTCGACGTCATCGACCGCGGCGAGGATCCCACCCTGGACAGGCTCACCTCGCTCGCTGCCCGGCTGCTCAACGTGCCGGTGGCAGCGGTCTCCATGGTGGGGCGGGACAAGGTGTGGACCATTGCCGGTACCGGAGCCACGCGGGGCTCGGCTCCCCTTGAATCCTCCCTGTGCCCGGTGACCGTCAGGCAGGACGGCCCGTTCATCGTCGACGACGTGCAGAACGATCCCCGCACCTGCGACGACGAGCTGGTGCGCAGCTCCCCCGGGTTCGGCTTTTACGCGGGTATCCCGCTGCGGGATGCCGAGGGCCGCGCGGTGGGCACCCTGTGCGTCATGGACCGGCGGGCACGGAGCCTGACGGGCGAGCAGGAGGCAACCCTGAAGGACCTGGCCGCGGTGGTGATGGACGTGCTGCTGCTGCGTTCGGCGGCCGGGCAGCCCCGGACTGCCGGCCGGAGCTGACCACCCAGCCGGAACGGAGCCGGGCCCCGGATATGGGAAAGGCCCCCGCCAAACGGCGGGGGCCTTTCCCATATATTGGCGCTTAGTCCTGGTAGCGCGGCTTGCGGGCGAACTTGTTGCCGCCGCGGTCGCCGTCGAACCGCTTGCGCTGCGGACGGTCGCTGCCGCGGTCGCCGAAGGACCGCTCGCCGTCGCGCTTCTTGTAACCGCCGCCGCGGGGCGCGCCGCCGTCACGGTCACGGACGGGACGGCGTCCCTTGTCCAGTTCCAGGTGGATCAGCTCGCCGCCGATCCGGGTGCGGGACAGTGCGCGCAGCTGGTCCTGGGACAGGTCGGCCGGCAGCTCCACCAGGCTGTGGTCCGAGCGGATGTCGATGCCGCCGATCTGGGCTGCGGACAGGCCGCCCTCATTGGCGATGGCGCCGACAATGGAGCCGGGCATCACGCGGTTGCGGCGGCCGACGGCGATCCGGTAGGTCGCGTTACCCTCGGTCAGGCTGCGGGACGGGCCGCGGGAGTTGAAGCTGTCCCGCTTGCCGTCGGCGCGGTCACGCTGGCGGGCCGGGGCCTGCGGCAGCTCCTCGAGCAGCAGCGGGCGGCCGTTCTGCGCCATCAGGGCCAGGGCTGCAGCGACTTCCTCGGCGGTGACCTCGGCGTTGTCGGCCACGTAGCTGTTGACCAGGTCGCGGAAGACCGTCAGGTCCTGCGAGGCGATGGTCTCGGTGATCCGCTCGGCGAACTTGGCCAGGCGCTTGTTGTTCACCACGTCGACGGACGGCAGCGGCATGTGCTCCACCGGCTGGCGGGTGGCCTTCTCGATGGCCCGCAGCAGGTACTTCTCGCGCGGGGTCATGAACAGGATCGCGTCGCCGGTGCGGCCGGCGCGGCCGGTACGGCCGATGCGGTGCACGTAGGACTCGGTGTCGTGCGGGATGTCGTAGTTCACGACCAGGGAGATGCGCTCGACGTCGAGGCCGCGGGCGGCGACGTCGGTGGCGACCAGGATGTCGATCTTGCCGTCGCGCAGGGCCTCCACGGTCCGCTCACGCTGGGCCTGCGGGATGTCGCCGTTGATCGCGGCGGCCTTGTAGCCGCGCGCCTTGAGCTTGTCGGCGAGGTCCTCGGTGGCCATCTTGGTGCGGACGAAGGCGATCACGCCGTCGAACTGCTCGGCTTCGAAGATGCGGGTCATCGCATCGAGCTTGTGCGGGCCCATGACCTGCACGTAGCGCTGGCGGATGTTGGACCCGGTGGTGACCGAGGACTTGACCGTGATCTCCGCCGGGTTCTTCAGGTACTGCTTGGCGATCTTGCGGATGGCGCCGGGCATGGTGGCCGAGAACAGGGCCACCTGCTTCTCGTCCGGGGTGGAGGAGAGGATCTGCTCGACGTCGTCGGCAAAGCCCATGCGCAGCATTTCGTCGGCCTCGTCAAGGACCACGTACTGCAGGTTGGACAGGTCCAGGGAACCCTTGGCGATGTGGTCGATCACGCGGCCCGGGGTGCCGACGACGACCTGGGCGCCGCGGCGCAGCCCGGCCAGCTGCGGGCCGTAGGGGGAGCCGCCGTAGACGGGCAGGACGGTGAAGTCCTCCATGTGCTTGGCGTAGGAGGTGAAGGCTTCGGCAACCTGCAGGGCGAGCTCGCGGGTCGGGGCGAGGACCAGGACCTGGGTGTCGCGGCTGGGGCCGTTGACCTCGGCCAGTTCGGCCAGGCGGGACAGGGCCGGAACGGCGAAGGCGGCGGTCTTGCCGGTGCCGGTCTGGGCCAGGCCGACGACGTCGCGGCCTTCGAGCAGCACCGGAATGGTGGCGGCCTGGATCGGCGAGGGCTTCTCGTAGCCGACGTCGGTCAGGGCGGCCAGGACGCGGGCGTCCAGGTTGAAGTCGGTGAAGCGGGGAGTGCTGTCCGCTTCCGGCTGCGCGTCGTCGACGGCGGCACCGGACTCGGCCTCGATGGAGGCGGTTTCGGGCAGGTTTTCGTTGATGCTCTCAGGCACGGAGAATATTCCTCACGGGGATGGAACCGGGCAGCACGGTGGCTGCAGGACGCAAGTCCGGCGCTGTTCCAATCCCAGGCAGGACTTTCCGCCACAGCTGGTGGCCGAAGGCACTGGGTTGTGCGCGCAGCCGGTGTGGCGATTTCTTTGCCGGCCTTCCCCAGGAGATGAATCTGCCCGCATAAAGGATGCGGGCCCCAACACAACGCTCCGCCGGTACTGGCGGAAAAACAGGGATACCGGAGTGGGGGATGTTTCAAGTGTACGCCATGTACGGCCGGAGCCGGTCCACCGGGCCGGTGAGCTTGGGCACAGCCGGCGATTCAGGCCCGCTTCAGGCCCGGCCCGCCGGTTCAGCCGTGGATTCCACACCGGGCGCGGCGGCAAGCCGCCGGGACGCCCGACGCAGGCTGCGCACCAGCTCCGGGGCGAGCTTCAGGCCGGCGGCCTGGGCGTCGAACAGCGCCTGGATCTGGTCTTCGTCCGGACCGCGGAAGACCTGCGCGATGCTGACGCCGTGCCCGGGCTTCGAGAGGACCTCGACGGCGTCTCCGGCGGCGACGGGCCCGGTCTTCAGCACCCGCAGATAGGCGCCGGTGCGGGCGGCGCGGGTGAACCGGGCGGTGAAACGCGGCTCCCCCATCCGATCCTGGAAGTTCCGGCAGGGGGTACGCGGGCCGGTGACCTCCAGTTCCACTGCCCCGCCGATCCGCCACCGCTCCCCCACCAGTGCGTTGGAGGCGTCAATGCCGGCCAGGCGCAGGTTCTCGCCGAACAGCCCCGGCGGGATCTCCCGTCCCAGTTCCGCGGCCCAGTAGTCGGCGTCAGCCTGGCTGTATGCGTAGACCGCCTTCGTCTCGCCGCCGTGATGCCGGCGGCTGACCTGGACGTCGCCGGTGAGGCCCAGGTCGTAGACCTGGACCGGGCCGTCCACCGGGCGCTTGTCGATGGCGGTCACTCCCACGGTGTCCCGGGTGGGATGCAGCTGATGGACGCGGCACACGGCCAGCACGGTTCCGGCGGTCATGGGGCCCATCCTAGACGAGGCCGCGCGGCCCGCACCGGCTTATGACCGGCTTTCCCGCACTCCCGGCTGCGCCCCTTCGACGGCGGCGCCGGGCAGGTACACGGGCCGCCGGTTCCAACGGCGCCTGCGCTGGTAGGCGCACAGCAGCCAGGCCAGCACGGACACGCCCCAGAACACCCCCAGGCTCGCCGCGATCAGCCACAGCTGCGGCTGCTGGGCGTCCAGGTCCTGCGCGCCCAGCAGCAGCGCGGTCTTCTTGGGCGACAGGTAGAAGATGACGGCGCCTGCGGCGAGCAGGGCGGCCCCGGCGCCGCGCAGGCGCCGGTGGCCGGCGGGCAGGTCCATCAGGTCGCGCAGCAGGACCGCGCCCAGCAGCGCCACCCACACCCAGTGGTGGGACCAGGAGACCGGGGAGACAAGCAGCATCAGCAGCGCCGTCCCCGCCAGGGCCGTCATGGGCCGGCCCGCGACGTCCGCGCGGCGGATCAGGACCGCGACCGCCGCCAGGGCAGCCGCCGCCAGGACGAGCCACACGCCGGTGCCTGGAAAGTCCGGACCGGCGATGTGCGCAATGGCCCCGCGCAGGGACAGGTTGTCCACGTATCCGGGGCCGCCGATCCGCTCGGTTTCGGGCAGCAGCTCACCCCAGTAGGTGCGTGACTCGCGCGGGAGCACCAGGAAGCCGAGGGCGAAGGTGGCCAGGAACCCGACCGCCATGTTGCGCAGCCCCCGCCAGTCCCCCCGGAGCAGGTAGTAGAGGCCGAAGACAAGCGGGGTCAGTTTGATGCCGGCGGCGATGCCGGTGAGCAGCCCGGTGGGCCGGCCGGGCCGGCGGGAAAGGTTGTCCCCGAGGATCAGCATGAAGAGCAGGATGTTGATCTGCCCGAAGGCGATGGTCTCGCGCCACGGGCCGAGGGCTGCCAGCAGTCCGAAGCCGAAGATTGCGGCAGGTCGCAGCCACGGATGCGCCAGCACCTGCAGCGGGCTACGCCGCCCCGCGAGCCAGCCGGTCAGCCAGACCGCGGCGAGGAAGGTGAGGAGGTAGGAAAGGATGCGGAAGAGCAGGAAGCCGAGCGAGTCGCCGAAAGGCGCCAGGAGGGCGAAGACCAGGGCGGCGAACGGCGGATAGGTGAACATCAGCGGCGGGTTCTCGCCGTTGGGGATGGAGCGGGTGTACAGCTCGCCCCGTGCGTCGATGACGCTCTGCCCGCCCAGCAGGTAGACCCGGAAGTCCAGGCCGTCCGCAGGTGCCGCCAGGTATCCGAGCCAGACCAGGCCGGCGGCTGAGAGGGCAGCCGCCGCGGTCAGCGCAAGCATGGCCACGCCGCGGGATCCGCCGACTGCTGCCACGCGGCCCTCCTGCCTTCGCTTTGGTGCCGCCCGACGGGCCGCGACGACCAGTCTACCGGCGGCTCTCCCTGCCGAGGACCCCCGGGCCCGCAAACAGCGCCGCCCGGGTAGGTTGGAGGAGATGAAAGCGCCGCGCCCTCCCCTGCCACGAACCCTCCGCTTCGCCTGCACCGGGTGGCTGCTGTCCGCTCTGCTGCTGGGCGCCGTCGGGATCTCCTTCATCCTGTCCGCCCGCACCGGCGGCGACGACGGCCCCGGACTGATGAGCCTTGGGGTCCTCAGCCTGGTCCTGGGACTGGTGGCCGCCTGGGGGGCCCTGCAGCTGCGCCGCGGCCGGCGCAGCGGGCGGGAGACCCTGACCAGCCTCGGCGTCCTTCTCGGGGTTCCCCTGCTGTTCCGCGGCGCATCCCTCGCCGCGCTGGGCGTGCTGCTCCTGGCCTGCGCGGCGCTGCTCTGGCTGCCGGAGAGCGTGCGCCACCTGCGGACCACCGACCCGCGCCCGCCGCGGCGCCGCGGCCGCCCCCTTCCCCCGCGCTGACGGCCGCCGGGGCGGAGCCCGTTAAACGGCACGGGGGGCCGGCGGTTGCCCGCCGGCCCCCCGTGCCGTTCAGTGCGAAACGGACCGGTTCGCCGGCTCAGCCCGCCTGGAGCTTCCCGAGGGCCTGGTCCAGGTCGGCGATCAGGTCCTCCACGTCTTCGATGCCCACGGACAGCCGGATGAGGTTCTCGGGCACGGCCAGTTCGGTGCCCTTGACCGAGGCGTGGGTCATTTCGGACGGGTAGTTCATCAGCGACTCGACGCCGCCCAGCGACTCGGCCAGGGTGAACACCCGGGTCGCTTCGGCCACGGTGCGCGCCGCCGCTTCCCCGCCCTTGAACGCCACGGAGACCATGCCACCGAAGTCCTTCATCTGGGCCCTGGCCAGCTCGTGGCCGGGATGGTCCTCCAGCCCCGGGTACAGGACGGACTCGACGGCGGGGTGCTCCTTCAGCCAGCGGGCCACCGCCATGGCATTGGCGGAGTGCCGGTCCATGCGCACGCCCAGGGTCTTCAGGCCGCGGGTGGTGAGCCAGGCCTCCATCGGAGCCGAAACCGCGCCGACCGCGAACTGGATGAAGCCGATCTTCTCCGCGGCGGCGTCGTCGTTGAGGATGACCGCGCCGCCGACGGCGTCGGAGTGTCCGCCGATGTACTTGGTGGTGGAGTGCACCACGATGTCCGCGCCCAGGGCCAGCGGCTGCTGCAGGTAGGGCGAGGCAAAGGTGTTGTCGACGACCAGCCAGGCACCGGCGTCGTGCGCGGCCTGCGCGACGGCGGCGATGTCGGAGATCTTCATCATCGGGTTCGACGGGGTCTCCAGCCACACCATCCTGGTGTTGCCGGCCCCGATGGCGGCGGTGAGCGCCTCCATGTCCGCCATGTCGACGGCGGCGTTGGTGATGCCCCAGCCCGAGAGCACCCGGTCGATCAGCCGGTAGGTTCCGCCGTACGCGTCGTTGCCGAGCACGATGTGGTCGCCCGGCGCCAGCAGCGCCCGGATCAGCGCGTCCTCGGCGGCGAGCCCGGAGCTGAACGAGAAGGCGTGGGCACCGCCCTCCAGGGCAGCCAGCTGTTCCTGCAGGGCATCCCGGGTGGGGTTGGTGCCGCGGCCGTACTCGTATCCGTTGCGCAGTCCACCGATGCCGTCCTGCGCGTACGTGGTGCTCTGGTACAGCGGCGGAATGACGGCGCCGGTGCTCGGGTCGGGGGCCTGGCCGGCGTGGATGGCGCGGGTGTTGAAGCCGTTGGTCATGGTGCTCCTTTCCGGGTGCTCCCGGCTGGTGCGGTTGGAAGTCTCTTCGGCGGTCCCTGCTCAGGCGCCCAGGAAGGCAAGCAGGTCGCGGCGGGCCAGTATTCCCAGCGTCTCGCCGTCGCGCATCACCAGGACGGCATCGGCGTCGGCGAGGGCCTCGACGGCGGCGGCCACCGGGGCCGAGGCACCGATCACGGGCAGGACGGGGTCCAGGTGGTCCGCAACCGGGTCGGAGGCTGCCGCCTCGCCGCGGAACAGCTTGTCGGTGAGGCTGCGCTCGGTTACCGCCCCGCGGACTTCGCCGGTGCGGACGGGAGGCTCGGCCGCCAGCACCGGCAGTGCGGGCAGGGATTCCTTGGCCAGGCGGGCAATCGCGTCGCGGACGGTCGTCTCAGGGCTGAGCCAGGGCAGCTCCGGTGCGCCGCCGTCGCCGGCGAGCACGTCGGACACCACGGTGCCGTCCTCTTCCCGGCCGAGGAAACCGTAGGAGCGCATCCAGCCGTCGTTGAAGATCTTGCCCATGTAGCCGCGGCCGCTGTCCGGCAGCACGATCACCATGACGTCGTCCGGGCCCAGGTCCCGCGCCGCGCGAAGGCCGGCCACCACGGCCATGCCGGAGGAGCCGCCGACGAGCAGGCCTTCCTCGCGGGCCAGACGGCGGGTCATGGCGAAGGACTCCGCGTCGTTCACGGCGATCACCTCATCCGGCACGGAGGGATCGTAGTTGTCCGGCCACATGTCCTCGCCGACGCCCTCGACGAAGTAGGGGCGTCCCGTGCCGCCGGAGTAGACCGAGCCCTCGGGATCGGCGGCGATGATCCGCACCGGACCCGAGGCGCGGTCCGCGGAGATGTCCTTGAGGTACCGGCCGGTGCCGGTGATGGTGCCGCCGGTGCCGGCGCCGGCGACGAAGTGGGTGATCCGCCCGTCGGTGTCCTGCCAGATCTCCGGGCCGGTGCTCTCGTAGTGGCTGGCCGGGGCGGCCGGATTGGAGAACTGGTCGGGCTTGAAGCCGCCGGGGGTTTCCCGCACCAGCCGGTCCGAGACGCCGTAGTAGGACTCGGGGCTGTCCGGGGCGACGGCGGTGGGGGTGACGACGACGTCGGCGCCGTACGCGCGCAGCACGTCGCGCTTCTCGATGCCCACCTTGTCGGGGGTCACGAAGATGGTCTTGTACCCCTTCTGCTGGGCGACCAGGGCCAGCCCGACGCCGGTGTTGCCGCTGGTCGGTTCGATGACCGTGCCGCCGGGCTGCAGCCTGCCCTGCTTTTCGGCCTCCTCGATCATCTTCACGGCAATGCGGTCCTTGATGGAGCCGCCCGGGTTCAGGTACTCCAGCTTCACGAGCACGGTGGCGTCGATGCCCTCCGTGACGTGGTTGAGCTTCACCAGCGGGGTGTTGCCGATCAGGTCCAGGACGGTGTTGGCATACTTCATGGGCTCCACGTTACTGGCAGGCGCTGCCCGGGGTCAGCCTCGGCGGCATCCGGCGTAGCAATGGCCGCCGCCGGTAGCGAACGCCACACCCGGCGGAACCCGAACGGCGCGGCTTGACGGGGGTGCCCCGTGAAAGGATGAAGCCATGTCCCTGCCGGTGTCCGCGCTGCCTGCCTCGGGGACCGGTCTCTCCGCCGTCGTTGAGCTGCCGGGCCCCTACAGCCTGGGTGCTTCCCTGGCGCCGCTGGCCCACGGACGGCGGGACCCCACCACTCTTGTGGGCACGGACGAAGCCTGGCTGGCCTTTGGCACCGCCGACGGTGATGCGACCCTGCGCCTGGCCGTCCTTGCCTCCTCAGGCGCTGCCGCCTCCGGCGCCGCCCACCCGCCCGCTTCCCCGCGCACCGGGCCGGGTGCCGGCCCCGTGCTGATCCGCGCATCCGCCTGGGGCCCGGGAGCGGAGGCTGCCCTGGCCCGCGTGCCGCGGCTGCTGGGTGCCGACGACGACTGGTCCGGCTTCGACGACGCCGGCTTCCTCGCCACGCTGCCCCGCCTGGTCACCGAGACCCGGCGGCGCAATCCCGGGCTGCGCCTGCCGGCCTGCGGGCGGATGCTGGACACGCTGGTGCCGGTGATCCTGGAGCAGAAGGTCACCCTGATGGAGGCCTACTCCGCCTGGCGGTATCTGGTGACGAAGTTCGGCCGGCCCGCCCCGGGCCCCGGGCCGGCGCACCTGCGCGTGGCGCCCGACGCCGCCGGCTGGCGCCGGGTACCCAGCTGGGAGTGGCACCGCGCCGGCGTCGACTCCTCCCGTTCCGGGACCATCATGCGGGCCTGCGCCGCGGCGTCGGGCCTGGAACGGTTGGCGGAGGCTCCCGCGGGTGCGGAGCTCGAGGCCCGGCTGCGCACGGTGCCGGGCATCGGCCCGTGGACCGTGGCGGAGACCGTGCAGCGCACGCACGGCGCTCCGGACACCGTCTCTGTGGGCGATTTCCACCTGGCCAAGTTCGTGGGCGCGGCCCTCACCGGCCGCCGGACGGACGACGCCGGCATGCTGGCCCTGCTCGAACCCTGGCGCGGGCACCGGCAGCGGGTGGTGCGGATGCTGATGCTCAGCGGGTTCCGGAAGCAGGCCTACGGGCCGAAGCTCGCCCCCGAAGACCACCGCCGGCGCTGAGGGCCGGTTCCGCCGCGCTGCTCAGTAGGGGGTCACGTCCAGGCGGTGGATGGTGTGCGGTTCCGCGCCGAAGCGCTTGAGGACAGCCACCACCGCCTCCTCATGCTCATCGTCGACCCCGGCCTGCACCCGCAGCCGGTCATCGAAGTCCAGCGTCCGTTTCTCGGACCGGAAGAGCTCGGTGCGGACGCGGCCGGTGTAGACGGTGGTCTCCGTCAGCTCCACCGACCGCGCCCCGGCCATCAGCAGTGCATCGCGCAGCCCGTCGACGCGTGAGGTGTTGACCACCGCACTGATCAGGTGGTGCACGTCCATCGCGCTGCCACCGTGTCCGGCAGCGCCGGGCCGGGCGCCGCCGCCGACCGTGCCTCCCCCACCCGTGCCACCGGCGCCGCCGCCGGTGCCGGACGTGCCCGGGGCGCCCGTACCTGGGGAGGTCGGGGCGCCTGTCTCGGCCGGCTGCGCTCCGTCATCGGCCTTCGCGCCGCGGCCGCTCGTCGTCGGCCGGGCCAGGATCCCGCTGAGGGCGTAGCCGGAGGCGCCCTGCTGGACCCGGTCCAGGTCGTCCTGCTCGGGCCCGGGTTCGCGCAGGCCCATGGTGCGGCTGATCAGGGCGGCGATGATCCAGCTCAGGATGAAGGAGAAGGCCACCACGGACAGGATGGCCACCATCTGGCGCCAGAGCAGGCTCCCGCCCCCGCCCGCGAACACACCGTCCGCGCTGACCGGGTTGATGGTGCCGTCGGCAAAGAAGCCGAGGAGGAAGGAGCCGAGTACGCCGCCCACGAAGTGCACGGCGATGACGTCGAGCGCGTCGTCGTAATGCAGCCGCCGCTTCGCCCGGACGGCGAAACAGCACACGCACCCGGCGATCAGGCCGATGATCAGGGCGGAGCCTGTGTTGACGAACCCGGCGCAGGGAGTGATCGTGGCCAGCCCGGCAATGGCGCCGGATGCGGCTCCGACCAGGGTGGAGTGACCGCTGCTGAACCGCTCCACCAGCAGCCAGGTCAGCATGGCGGCGGCTCCGGCGATATGGGTGTTCATCAACGCCTGGGCGGCGATGTCGTTGGCCTGCAGCCCGTCGCCGGCATTGAACCCGAACCACCCGAACCAGAGGATGCCCGCCCCGGCGAGCATCAGCGGCAGGTTGTTGGGCGAGGTCTTCGGGTTCGGCCAGCCGCGGCGCCGCCCGACGACCAGCAGGACGGCAATCGCGGCGGCGCCCGCGGCGGCGTGCACCACCATCCCTCCGGCCCAGTCCTGGGCGCCGAGCCGGACCAGCCAGCCGTCGGGATGCCACAGCCAGCGCGCGACCTGCGGATAGACCAGGATGGACCAGGCCGCCAGGAACACGGTCCAGCCGGCGAACTTCAGCCGGCCTGCGGTGGCGCCGGTGAGCAGGGCCGGGGTGATGACGGCGAACATCATCTGATACGCCACAAAGGCGAGCGCCGGAATCGTGACGCCCGCGGTGACGGTGTGGAATTCGGGAGTGTCGACGTCGACCAGGGCGAAGGCGTCGAACCGGCCGAAGACGGAGTCCCCTTCGTTGCTGAAGGCGAGGGTGTACCCCACCAGTACCCAGGTCACGGAGATGATGCCGAGCGGAATGATGTTCTGCATCATCATGGTCAGCACGTTGCGGACCGGAACCATGCCTCCGTAGAACAGGGCCAGGCCCGGAGTCATGAACAGCACCAGCCCGGCGCAGATCAGCACCCAGGCGGTATCGCCGCCGTTCATCGGGGGCCTGCCCCGCCGCGGGTGCGCTGCTGCCTTTGCGCGGTTCCCGCCGGACCTGGCTGCTGTCGGAACGATGTGCTTTCAGTTGCCATGGCTCCCCGCTTTCGGCTGGGCCTTGGCCGGGCGACTGTCCGCTGGCGTCAGGGTGCCTGGGACGGGCCCCAGGCTGACGCCGGGGCGGTCGGCCAGGCTGTTCGGGCCCAATGAGCGTACCGCCGTCCGCGGGGCAGGCAGAAGGGCAGCCGGGCAGAACGGTCGCGACGGCGCCAAAACGGCGGCCGGACCGGAAAAGGGCGGCGGGAGCGGATGTGCTCCCGCCGCCCTGGCTGTGTCCGGCGGTGCCTGCTGTGCGTGCCTGAGCCCGGCGTGCCGGGTCAGGTCATCCCGCGGCTCCGTTGAGCATGCCGTTGGGATCGATCACGTACTTCCGGGCCACCCCGGAGTCGAACTCCCGGTAGGCCTGCGGGGCGTCGTCGAGGCTGATGGGGGTGGCACCGACGGCCTGTGCAATCTGCACCTTGTCGTTGAGGATCGCCATCATCAGCTCCCGGTTGTACTTCATCACCGGACACTGGCCGGTGGTGAAGGACAGGGACTTCGCCCATCCGGTGCCCAGGTTCAGCGAGAGCGAGCCGACCTTGGCGGCTTCATCGACTCCGCCGGGATCACCGGTGACATACAGTCCGGGGATGCCCAGGGCTCCGCCGGCGGCCGTGATGTCCATGAGCGAGTTCAGCACCGTCGCCGGGGCCTCGCGGGCGGCGTCGGCTCCGTGCCCGCGCGCCTCGAAACCGACGGCGTCGACCGCGCAGTCCACTTCCGGCACGCCCAGGATCTGCTCGATCTGCTCCCGGGGATCCCCCTGCGAGACATCCACCGTTTCGCAGCCGAAGCTGCGCGCCTGGGCGAGACGGTCCGCATTGAGGTCTCCCACGATCACGACGGCGGCGCCAAGCAGCTGGGCGCTCGCCGCGGCGGCCAGCCCCACCGGGCCGGCACCGGCGATGTAGACGGTGGAGCCGACCCGGGTGCCCGCGGTGACGGCGCCGTGGTAGCCGGTCGGGAAGATGTCGGAGAGCATGGTCAGGTCCAGGATCTTCTCCATGGCCTGGTCCTTGTCCGGAAAGCGCAGCAGGTTCCAGTCCGCGTAGGGAACCAGCGCGTACTCCGCCTGCCCGCCGACCCATCCGCCCATGTCCACGTAGCCGTAGGCACTGCCCGGGCGGTCGGGATTCACGTTCAGGCAGATGCCGGTCTTACGCTCCTTGCAGTTGCGGCAGCGCCCGCAGGAGATGTTGAACGGCACCGACACCAGGTCCCCCACCTTGATGAACTCGACGTCCGGGCCGGTCTCCACCACCTCGCCGGTGATTTCATGCCCGAGCACCAGGTTCGGCGGTGCCGTGGTGCGGCCGCGGACCATGTGCTGGTCGGAGCCGCAGATATTGGTGGTGACCACCTTGAGGATGGCCGCGTGCGGCAGCTTCCTGCCCACGTTGTCCGGGTGCACCCCGGGCCCGTCCCGAAGCTCGAAGGCCGGATAGTCGATGTCCTGCACCTCGACCACGCCCGGCTCGATGTACGCTACTCCGCGATTTGAACTCATGTGCGCTCCTGCTCCTGTCCGTGGGGTGACAGGCGGCAGAGGGTCCAAGGCGTCCCTGCCCTGCCTGCCCTGTGGCGGCGCCTGCCGGCAGGCGGCGTCGTCCGTGGTGTCGGGAACACTACTCCTTGAACGGGGCGGGAACCAGAGGCACAAAAAGAGCCGGAAGCCCTCCTTCAGGAGGGCTTCCGGCCTGGTCTTTGGGGTGCGGCTGCCGGGGCCGGACTAGGACTGCCCGGCGGCGTCGGAACCGGCCTGCGCCTCGCGCTCCTGCGCGGCCAGCTGCTCGTGGACGGCCTTCATGTCCAGTCCCTTGACGGCCTCCACGAGGCCGCTGAACTGGGTGGCGTTCAGCGCACCGGGCTGGGAGAAGACCAGGACCTGCTCGCGGAAGGCCATCAGGGTCGGGATGGAGGTGATGCCCGCTGCCGCGGCCAGTCCCTGCTGGGCCTCGGTATCCACCTTCGCGAAGACAATGTCCTGGTACTCGTCGGAGACCTTGTCGTAGACCGGAGCGAACTGCTTGCACGGTCCGCACCAGTCCGCCCAGAAGTCAACGAACACGATGTCGTTGCCCTCGACCGTTTCGTTGAAGTTAGCCTCGGTGATGTCGATAGTTGCCATCCCTCCACGCTAGCGGTCCGTCAGCCTGCTGTCTGCCGCTGTTCGCTTTCCGGTGAAGCCCCCGGCCGCCTGCAGGGGGAAAAGGCGAAGGGCCCGGAACCAAGTGGTTCCGGGCCCTTCCGTTCGGTGGCAGATGAGGGATTCGAACCCCCGTAGGCTGTGCCAGCTGATTTACAGTCAGCCCCCTTTGGCCGCTCGGGTAATCTGCCGAACGTCTTCTGAGAAGACCTGCCGCAACAACGCGGCAAGACAACTTTACAGAAGAATCCTCCAGTTTCGAAATCGAACTCCGAAACCCTAGTGCCCGTGGGCGATACGGGCCTGGAGCCGGGCGTAGAAATCGGCGGCCTGCTCCTCGGTGACGGTGCCCCAGGCGACGGCGTTGGCCAGGTCCCGGCGGATGCCCTCCAGCCGCTCCGCGGCGTCGGGAGCCGGGCGGGCAGCAGGCATCAGGCCGCCGCGGAGGATCGGAAAGGGACGAAGGGCCGGGGCGGGAAACGGGCGGGTGTCAACGGCGGGGTGGTCGAGGAGGCGGCGGTTCGGCGCGGTGTTCTGTCTCACGGGCTCCACAGTGCCCCGCCAGGGTTAAGCGAATCCCAACAGAACCTGAACGCAGGCTGTGAAACGGGCAGGCCGTGATGGGCCGGCACCCAGCCAGTACGCTGGAGGCAGGCAAGAACGCGCACAGAAGGAGAAGCCATGGCAAGCGAGTCATCGTTCGACGTCGTCAGCAAGGTCGACAAGCAGGAGGTCGCCAACGCCCTCAACCAGGCCCAGAAGGAGATCGCGCAGCGGTACGACTTCAAGGGCGTGGGTGCGGAGATCGATTTCAGCGGCGAGAAGATCCTGATGAAGGCCAACTCCGAGGACCGGGTCAAGGCCGTGCTGGACGTCTTCGAGTCGAAGCTGATCAAGCGCGGCATCTCCCTGAAGTCGCTCGACGCGGGCGAGCCCTACGCCTCGGGCAAGGAGTACCGCATCGAGGCCTCCGTCAAGGAGGGCATCGCCCAGGACGCGGCGAAGAAGATCAACAAGCTGATCCGCGACGAAGGCCCCAAGGGCGTCAAGTCCCAGATCCAGGGCGATGAGCTGCGGGTCAGCTCCAAGTCCCGCGACGACCTGCAGGCCGTCATGGCCCTGCTCAAGGGCGCCGACCTCGAGGTCGATGTGCAGTTCGTTAACCTGCGCTGATCCGCCGGGCCGTCCCGGCCCGGCAACGGATGCGCGACGGCGGTGCCTCCCCTCCCCGGGAGGCACCGCCGTCGTCGTTCGCCCGGTCGTCTGCAGCTGCCGCAGGCGGCCCGCCCGGACCGGCTACGAGGCCAGGCCCTCGGCGGCGGGGCCGTCCTCTCCGTCGTCCTGAAGCGCCCGGCCGCCGACGGCCTCGCCCATCCAGGTCAGCAGCTCCCATCCGGAACCGCCGTGCTCCAGGACCACGATGCCGGTGTTGCTCAGCGGATTCGCGGTGATGAAGTCCGGTGCCACGTTCCCTGCCCGGGCGACGGACCAGGCGCGGATGATGGCTCCGTGGCTGAAGACCACCGGCGAGCGCAGGCCGGCCCGCAGCATCCGGTCGACGGCGTCATCGAAGCGGCCGAGGGTCTCGGCGCCGTCGGGACCCGAGGGCATCCGCGCTGCCAGGTCGCCGCTGACCCAGGCGTACACCGTCTCCAGGTAGGCCCGGATGGCTGCGTCGTCGCCGCGCATCTCCAGCGAGCCGGCGCTGATCTCCCGCAGCCCGGGATCGACCTCGACGGGCAGGTCCCGTTCCCGGGCGAGCGGCGCCGCGGTGTGCTGAGTGCGCACCAGGTTGGACGCGAAGAGGCCGTCCACGGACTCTTCACCGAGCGCCGCAGGCACGGCCCGGGCCTGCTCCCGGCCGAGGTCGGTGAGGCCGGGACCCGGTGCACCGGTGTCCAGCAGCCGGCGGACATTCGAGGGCGTCTGCCCGTGGCGGACCAGGATGAGGCGCATGCCGTGCCCCTAGTAGCCCAGCGGACGGCCGGCCATCCGCTCGAGGCGGCGGACCCGGTCATCCATGGGCGGGTGGGTGGAGAGCAGGCCCCGGACGCCGGCCTTGAACGGGTTCGCGATCATCAGGTGCGAGACATTGGCCAGGCGCTGGTCCTCCTTGGGCAGGGGCGCCCGCTGGGTGCCGGTTTCGAGCTTGCGCAGCGCGGAGGCCAGGGCCAGCGGATCGTCGGTCAGCTTCGCGCCGTCCTCGTCGGCGTCGTACTCACGGGTGCGGCTGATGCCCATCTGGATCATCGAGGCGGCGATGGGGGCCAGCAGGCCCATCGCGATGGCCGCGAGCGGGTTCGCGTTCCGCCGGTCCCCGCCGCCGAAGAAGAGCAGGAACTGTCCCAGCGAGGTGATGACGCCGGCGATGGCGGCGGCCACCGACGAGGTCAGGATGTCCCGGTTGTAGACATGCATCAGCTCATGGCCCAGCACCCCGCGCAGCTCCCGCTCATTGAGCAGGGCCAGGATGCCCTGCGTGCAGCAGACCGCCGCGTGCTGCGGGTTCCGGCCGGTCGCAAAGGCGTTGGGAGCCATGGTCGGCGAAACGTACAGGCGGGGCATCGGCTGCCCGGCCTTGGCGGAGAGCTCGCGCACGATCCGGTACATTTCCGGTGCCTGGGCCTCGGTGACCGGCACGGCGTGCATGGCGCGGATGGCCAGCTTGTCGCTGTTCCAGTAGCTGTAGGCGGTGGTGGCCAGGCCGATCAACAGGAAGATCCAGATGAAGGCGGAGTTGCCGGTGCCGCTCGAAAGCAGCCCGCCGATGATGAGCAGGACGGCGAAGAGCACGCCGAACAGTGCCGCGGTCTTCAGGCCGTTGAAATGACGGTGCACGTAGCCACGTTTCCTTCCATGCGGCACCCCGGTCGGCGCCGCGTCTGAACTGGGGGTTGGATTGGTCCACCATGTACAACGCTTTGTACCGTCCCCCTGTTCCGGTCAGGGCAGCGGATGCCTGGCGTCATAGGCCGCGAAGCCGGGCTGCAGGCGCAGGAGCAGCAGCAGGACGCCGATGCAGGCCAGGCCTCCGGCGACGGCCGCCCCGCCTTCCCCCAGCACCGTCGCGCCGAACCCGGCCACCAGGTCCCCGAGCCGCGGCCCGCCCGCGACGACCACGACGAACACCCCCTGCAGCCGTCCGCGCATATGGTCCGGCGTGGCCGACTGCAGGATGGTGGTGCGGAAGACGGCGCTGACCGAGTCCGCCGCGCCGCCGGCCGCCATGCAGGCGGCGGCGGCCCAGAGCCACCCGGGATGCGCCGGGCCGTCCTGCGCCCCGGCCAGGACGACGACGGCGCCGAACGCGGCCACGGTCAGGCCCCAGGCGGTGATCGACCAGGCGACCGCAACCCCCTGCCGCCTGACCGCTCCGAGCGGCCCGGAGAACAGTCCGGCGAGGACGGAACCCACGGCGGCGGCGGCCAGCAGCAGGCCGACGGTTTCAGCACCGCCGCCGAGCACCATCGCCCCGACGGCGGGCAGCAGCGCACGGGGGTTGGCCAGGACCATGGCGGCCAGGTCCACCAGGAAGGTCATGCGGACGTTGGGCCTGGTGCCCAGGAAGCGCAGGCCCTCCAGGACCGACCGCAGCCCGGCCCGGTTCACCTCCCCCTCCGGCGGCAGGGCACGCAGCCGGTACAGCGCGTTCATCGCTGCGGTGAAGGTGAGCACGTCGATCGTGTAGGTCCAGCCGTATCCGACGGACCCGACCAGCACACCGGCGGCCAGCGGGCCGACCGCCGCGGCCAGGCCGAAGGTGATCATGTTCAGGGCGTTCGCCGCCGGCAGCAGCTCCGGTCGGACCAGGTGCGGGATGATCGCGCTGCGGGCCGGATGGTTGATTCCGCCGGCCGCCGCATGGACCGCCACCAGCGCGTAGAGCAGCCAGATGTTGCCCAGCCCCAGCCAGGCCTGCGCGGCGATGCCGATCGTGGTGCCCCAGAGCACCAGCGCCGAAACGAGGGCCACTTTGCGCCGGTCGTAGGCATCCACCACGGACCCGCCGTACAGGCCGGCCAGCACCAGCGGCGCCAGCCCGACGAACCCGAGCAGGCCGACGTAGAGGCTGGACCCGGTGAGCGCGAAGACCTCCAGGCTCACGGCGGTCAGGGTCAGCTGCGTGCCGACGGCGGACAGCGCGGTGCCGAGCCAGAGCCGGCGGTACTCAAGGCTCTCCCGGACGGGGGTCAGATCGGCTAGCAGTCGAGGCACCAGAGCAGTCTAGGGCCCGGCACCGGCCGCCGCCGGAAAGATGTCCGCGTCGGGCTCCGCCCGTGCCCTGCCCGGCAGGCGGCGGCGATGGGTCGGGTTCCCGGCAGGATTGCCAGCATGCTTACGATAGGGGCAGAACCGCCGCCCATCAGAGCAGGAGGCACCATGTTCCAGCGCAGCGTTGCCGACGGAGTCCACCGGATTGAGCACGCGTACGTCAACAGCTACCTCGTGGAGGACGACGACGGCGTGATGGTGGTGGACGCCGGCCTGCCGGGCATGTGGCCGCATCTGGTGCGTGCCCTGACCCGGCTCGGCTATTCCCCCGGCTCGGTCCGCGCCCTGGTCCTGACGCACGCGCACTTCGACCACGTGGGCACGGCGGCGAAGCTGCGCCGGGAGTACCGCACCCCCATCCTCGTCCACGACGCGGACCGCCGCCTCGCCGCGCACCCCTACCGCTATCTGCACGAGAACGCGCGCCTGCGCTACCCCGTCCAGCATCCGAGCGCCCTGCGCACGCTCGGAGCGATGACGCTGGCCGGCGCCCTGACGGTGCGCGGCGTGAGCGACGTCCATTCGCTGGACGCGTCTGCAGCGGCGGCGCTGCCCGGGGCTCCGGAGCTGCTGCACACCCCGGGCCACACTGCGGGCCATGTGGCGCTGCACTTCCCGGACCGGGGAGTGCTCATCACCGGCGACGCCCTGGTGACGCTGGATCCGTACACCGGCCGGCACGGTCCGCAGATTGTTTCGGGAGCCGCCACGGCGGACAGCGCAGAGGCGCTCGCCTCGCTGGAACGGCTTGCAGCCACCGGCGCACCCACCCTGCTGACCGGGCACGGGGAGCCTTACCTGGACGGCGCCGCGTCCGCCGTCGAGCAGGCACTGGCCAGGGGCGCGTCCTAGGCGCGCCCGCGCCGGTGTGGTCCCGCCTGTGCTCCCGCGACGGACCCGCGACGGACCGCGCCCGGCCCGCGCCTCTTCGGACGGGCCGGCTATGCGTCCGCCAGCTCCGCCGCGACGATGCGGTGCAGACGCGGATCGCCGATCGGGCGGAAGTGTCCCGAGGACTCCAGCACGATGTTGCGCGCGCCGTCGAGCCGGCTGCCGCCGGGAATGTGCGGATCAAAGGAGGCATAGACGCTGGTGATCCGCTCGTTCACCGCCAGGCTCGACTGGAGCCGGCGCAGATACGGGTCGCGCGGAGAGAACGCCCGGATGGCGGGGCTGAGGAAGAAACGTGCGTAGACCGAGCCGGAGAAGGGCGTGTTCACCGCGACCATGCGGCGCACCCTGCTTCCCTCGGGTCCGAGCATCACCTGCTTGCCGACCAGCCCGCCTTTGCTGTGCGCCACGATGGCCGCGGCGTGGACGTCGCGGGCCCGCAGATATGCCTCCACCAGGCGGGCCATGTCCTCGATGCGGCCGCGGTTGTAGCCCAGCGGTGCGACCGTGTGCACCGGGTGCCCCAGGGCGGACAGGTACACGGCCAGCGGCCGCAGGAACTGCCAGTTCTCGTAGACCCCGGGGATGAGGATCACCGGCAGCCCGCGAGGACCGGACGCCGGCGGGCTCAGATACGCCGCCGGATCCTGCCGATGCAGAAAGCCCTGGACCTGCCAGCGCACCACGTAGGCGTAGTCGGCCGCCCAGGCGAGCGCCCGCGCGGCGGGCCCCTGCCGGATCAACGCCGCTCCTCCGCCTCCACCCGGCGGCACCAGCCGGCGGTGTCCGCCGGGCGGCGCCACATCATCACATGCGGCTCGCCGGGCACCTCGCCCGCCAGCGTGCCCGGCCTGGCCCGGGCCAGGCGCTCGATCCAATCCTGCGGAACCACCGGATCCCGCTGCCCGCGGACCAGCGCCACGGGGCAGTCCACCAGCGGCAGCCGCTCCTCCAGCCGGTGCCGGATCATCCGCGGCAGCGTGGTGAAGTACCAGCGGGGCCCGGCGCGAAGGTAGTCGGTGAACACGATCCGATTGACGGCCGGAGCTTCCCGCAGCGTGTCCTGGCCCAGGCGCAGGGCCTGCAGCGGGGCGGACCGCTCGGCGTCATTCACGGTGGGGCCCAGCAGCACCAGGGAGGAGACCAGCTCCGGCGCCTGGATGGCGGCCTCGACGACCACCTGGCACCCCATCGAGTGACCCACCAGCTGCACCGGGCCGACGTCGGCCCGCCGCAGCGCCTCGACCAGGACGGCTGCATATCCGGACATGGTGAGCGCATGGCCCGGCCGCCGCAGCCTGGCGTGGCCCGGCAGCTCGGCGGTGTGGACCAGATGGTCCTCGGCCAGTTCACGGGACAGCCGCTCGTAGTAGCGTCCCGACATGCCGATGCCGTGGACCAGGACGACGCCGGGCCCCTGGGCGCCTGAGGTGCGCAGGCCGACGTCGTGCTCTCCCACCCGCAGCCGCCGCACAGCCGGTTCCGCAGCCATCTCCACCATCCGCCTCCTCCGTCTTTCCTCCACCCTAGCCGGGTTAGGTCCGCCTTATTATGAATCAGTCAGAATAAGCGTGTACGATGGAGCCATGGCATCGACAGCAGTACCCGGCAGCAGCACCGACAGGTGGTCCGCCGAGCTGCGTGCGCACGGCAGGCGCGTCACGAAACAGCGCCTCGCCGTCCTCGACGCCGTCGAGCACTCCCCGCACGCGGTGGCCGACGACGTCGCGGCCGCCGTACGCACCCAGCTCCCCGGCATCAGCCTGCAGTCCGTCTACGTGATCCTTTCGGACCTCACCGACACGGGCATGATCCGCAGGTTCGAACCGCCCAATTCCCCTGCCCGGTATGAAACCCGCGTCAACGACAACCACCACCACGCCGTATGCACCGGCTGCGGAAAGATCGAAGACGTGGACTGCGCAGTGGGGCACTCGCCCTGCCTGACGCCGTCGGACAGCCACGGAATGAGCATCCAGATCGCCGAGGTGCTCTACCGCGGCCTCTGTGCCGACTGCGCCGCCAAGGGCTGACGCGCGGCACCGGAACCGCACCATCACTCGTCCCGGCCGTTTCCGCGGCCGGACACCCCATGTCCGCATGGACCAGTAGAAGAAAGAGAAGGCATGTCCAACTTCACCACCACGCAGACCGGTACTCCGGTCGCGAGCGATGCGCACTCCCTCGCCACCGGCGCGGACGGCGCAATCGCCCTGCACGACCGTTACCTGGTCGAAAAGCTGGCCCAGTTCAACCGTGAGCGCATCCCGGAGCGCATCGTGCACGCCAAGGGCGGCGGCGCGTTCGGCGAGTTCGTGGTGACCGAGGACGTCTCCAAGTACACCCGTGCCGCTGTCTTCCAGCCGGGCGCCGTCACCGAGACCGTCCAGCGCTTCTCCTCCGTCGCCGGTGAAATGGGTTCCCCCGACACCTGGCGCGACGTGCGCGGCTTCGCCCTTCGCTTCTACACCACCGAGGGCAACTACGACATCGTGGGCAACAACACCCCGGTGTTCTTCATCCGCGACGGCATCAAGTTCCCGGACTTCATCCACTCCCAGAAGCGCCTGCCGGGCTCGGGCCTGCGCGACGCCGACATGCAGTGGGATTTCTGGACCAACTCCCCCGAATCCGCCCACCAGGTGACCTACCTGATGGGCGACCGCGGCCTGCCCCGCTCCTGGCGGGAAATGCCCGGCTTCGGCTCGCACACCTACCAGTGGATCAACGCCGCCGGTGAGCGTTTCTGGGTGAAGTACCACTTCGTCTCCAACCAGGGCAACGTCGAGATGACCGGCGCCGAGGCCGAGAAGATCGCCGGCGCGGATGCGGACTACTACCGCCGCGACCTGTACGAGAACATCGAAGCCGGCAACTTCCCCTCCTGGGACCTGTTCGTCCAGGTCATGCCGTACGAGGATGCCAAGACCTACCGCTTCAACCCGTTCGACCTCACCAAGGTCTGGCCGCACGCGGACTACCCGCTGATCAAGGTGGGCACCCACACCCTGAACCGCAACCCGGAGAACTTCTTCGCGCAGATCGAGCAGGTTGCTCTGTCCCCGGCGAACCTGGTTCCGGGCATCGCCGCCTCCCCGGACAAGATGCTGATGGCCCGCATCTTCTCCTACCCGGATGCGCAGCGGTACCGCGTGGGCACCAACTACAACCAGCTGCCGGTCAACGCCCCGAAGGCACCGGTGCACAACTACTCGCAGGACGGGCAGGGCCGGTACCACTTCAACCCGGCCGACGCCCCGGTCTACGCGCCGAACACCCTGGGCGGCCCCGTGGCCGATCCGGCGCTGGCCGGCGAGGGCACCTGGGAGAACGACGGCGCGCTGGTGCGCTCCGCCGCGACCCTGCACTCCGAGGACAGCGACTTCGGCCAGGCCGGCACCCTGTACCGCGAGGTGTTCGACGACGCCGCCAAGGCCCGCTTCCTGGAGACCATCACCGGTGCCGTGGGCGGCGTGAAGCGCCCGCACATCCGTGAGGCCGCCATCCAGTACTGGACCAACGTCGACGCCGAGCTGGGCGCCAAGCTGCGCGCCAACCTGGCCTCCGGCGAGACCACGGCCAACGAGCAGGCCGAGTACGTGGGCGTCGCCGAGTAATTCCGGCAGCGCACGGATAAGGCGGCCGGTCCCTTCGGGGGCCGGCCGCCTTTGCGTTGCCTGGAACCGTTGGCGCCGGCGCCTAGCGTCCGGGCCAGTACCAGATGATGATCAGCGTGACGAGGAAGCCGGTGAGGAAGTTCAGCTTCAGGAAGCGCTTCCAGCCGGCGTTCGCCCGTTCCGACTCCGCATCCGTCAGGTTTAGGTAGGGCAGCAGGCTTGCCACGTACGGCAGGGCCAGCAGCCCCGCCAGGACCGCCGGCCACGGAGTCAGCAGCATCAGCGCGCCTGCGGCCAGGTACAGGGCGGCCGCCAGGCGCACCACGGACTTTGCGCCGAGGACGGTGGCGATGGAGGAGATCCCGCCTTCCCGGTCCGGCACGATGTCCTGCACGGCGCCGAAGGCCTGGCTTGCCATCCCCCACAGGAAGAACGCACCCAGGACCGCCCAGAGCCCGGGCGTGAACGCGGCTCCGGCCAGGACCAGGCCGTACACCGCCGGGGAGACAAAGTGCGTGCTGGAGGTGACGGAGTCCAGGAACGGACGTTCCTTGAACCGCAGCCCGGGCGCGCTGTAGGCAATCACCGCGAAGACGCTGACGGCCAGCACCAGCCAGGACAGCGGGCTGCCCAGCAGGACCAGGGCGGCCAGGAAGGGCACGTTGGCGACGACGGCGGCGGCCAGGGTCACCTTATGGAAGCGCCGGTCCAGCAGCGCTCCCTCGACGCCGCCCTTGCGCGGATTACGCAGGTCGGATTCGTAGTCGAAGACGTCGTTGATGCCGTACATGGCCAGGTTGTAGGGCACGAGGAAGTAGAGGGTGCCGATGATCCACGCCGCGTCGATCGTTCCGTGGGTGAGCAGGTAGGCCGCGGCGAACGGATAAGCGGTGTTGACCCAGGACAGCGGCCGTGAGGAGACAAGCAGCATCCTGGCCGTTGCGCCGGGGGTGCGGGCGGCCTGCGGGGTGGTCACGGGTTCTCCGATCGTTCTGCGGTCGTGGCTCGGCCGGCCCGCTCAGGGTCGGGGCGGGCACCCGCCCGCCCGGGTTCGTCCGGCCGGCTCCGGGAGGTCCGGGACCCGCCGATCAGGGCCCAAAGGGCCGGCAGCAGCAGCACGGCCGCAATGGAGTACGCGAAGTCCTCCAGCGGCGCGGCGCCCAGGAAGGCTCCGGAGATCCGGTCCGGGTTGTAGCCGAAGAGGCCCGCGGCGATCATCAGGTTGTCGAAGACGGCGGTCAGGACCAGCAGGATGGCCGCCGTTGCGGCGAGGGCGAGGCCGCGCATCCGGCGGCGCAGGACAGCCGCCGCAAGCACCGCGGCTGCGGGAACAAGGAACGCGGCGTTCAGGGCCCAGTACGTCATGGGGCCTGCCCTCCTCCGGCGCGGCCGGCCGCCGTCGTTCCGTTTCCGTTCCCCCGCCTGCTGCGCAGCGTCTCCAGGGCCACCAGGCAGAGCCCGTACAGCACCACGGTCAGGTAGCACAGGAACGTGAGGAAGAAGAGTTCCTCCACCGGCAGCTCGGGGGCCACCTCGAGGCCGAGCATGAACGGGGTTTCGCCGCGGTAGAAGATGTCCAGCCCGATGCCGAAGAGGTCCCAGGTGACAAAGAACGCCAGCCCGATGGCCAGCGTCAGCGCGGCGCGGCCCGGCCGGTGCCAGAAGAACAGCTTCCAGCGGCGGTCCAGCAGCGCCATGCAGCAGAGCGAACCGATCAGTGCCGCCAGGTAGGCAAATCCCATCAGCGCCGGCCCCGGCCCGTCCCGGCTGTGTCAGGCACCGGCAGCGCACCCGTGCCGGTGTCGCCGCGCAGCCGTTTGAGCACCAGCTCGGCGCTGATCAGGCACATCGGCAGCCCGATGCCCGGCAGCGTGGAACCGCCCGCGTAGAGCAGCCCGTCGACCTTGCGGCTGGCGTTGGTGCCGCGGAGGAAGGCGCTCTGCCTGAGCACATGCGCCGGACCCAGCAGCGTCCCCTGCCAGGAGTTGAGGTCCTCCACGAAGTCCTGCGGTCCCACAGTGCGGCGTACGGTGATGCGGTCGGCGAGGTCCGGGATTCCAGCCCACTTGGCGATCTGGCCGATCACGGTGTCCGCCATCGCTTCGATCCGCGGATCGCCGGCCCGGTCGACGCCGCCGCGGCCGAGCCCCGGATCGCTGGGCACCGGGACGAGCACGAAGAGGTTCTCGTGCCCCTGAGGGGCGGCGTCGGGGTCGGTGGCGCTGGGGCGGCAGATGTACAGCGACGCCGGATCCGGCACCGAGGGGTCCCGCCCGAAGATCTTCTCGAAGTTCGCCTTCCAGTCCCGGGTGAACATGAGGGTGTGGTGCTCCAGCTGCGGCAGCTCCCCGCGCACGCCCAGGTGCAGCAGCAGCCCGCCGGGGCCGGGAATCCGGCGCTTCCACCAGCTCTCCGGGTACGTCTGCAGTTCGCGGGGCAGCAGCCGGGTCTCGGTGTGGTGCAGATCCGCCGCGGAGACCACCAGGTCGGCGTCGAGGGCGGCCGGACGGCCGCCGTCCACCAGATAGTCGACGCCGGCGGCCGCCGTGCGCCGGCCCTGCTTCCTCGTGCGGATGCCGGTGACCGTCGCGCCGGTCACGATCCGGACGCCTTCGTTCCGGGCGAGGTCGGCGATGACCTGGGTGATCCGGTTGAAGCCGCCCTGCGGATAGAGCACGCCGTCGGCAAGGTCCAGCTTGCTCATCAGGTGGTACATGCTGGGGGTGGTGTAGGGCGAGGAACCCAGGAACACGGCGGGATAACCGAGGACCTGGCGCAGTCGCGGGTCCCGGAAGCGCCGCTCGACGAAGGCGCTGAGCGGCTGCAGCAGCAGCTGCGCCAGCTGCGGCCCCCGGCGCAGCACGTCACGGTTCAGCAGCGGCAGGAACGAGGCGAAGCTCGTGTACAGGAAGTACTTCTTCGCCATGTCGTAGACGTCTTCGGCCGACTCCAGGTAGCGCCGCAGCCGCTCCCCCGCGCCGGGCTCCAGGGACTCGAACAAGGCGATGTTCGCCTCCCGGCCTGCGGCGATGTCCACCGGTTCCGGGGTGTCCTCGAACAGGACCCGGTAGCCGGGATCCAGCCGGACCAGGTCCAGCTGCTCGTCGGCGCTGGTGCCCATCAGGCGGAAGAAGTGGTCGAAGACCTCGGGCATCAGGTACCAGGAGGGGCCGGTGTCGAAGCGGAAGCCCTCCGCCTCCCAGGTGCCGGCGCGGCCGCCGGTCTCCGGCTGCTTTTCCAGGACGGTCACGTCGAGACCCTCGCGGGCCAGCAGTCCGGCCACGGCGAGTCCGGTGATGCCGGCTCCGATGACGACGGCGGTACGCGGCGGAGCGGTTTTCATGCTGTCCTTCCCGGGCTGCGGCGCAGGCGGTGGGCGTAAAGCGCTTCGGCTGCGATCCGCGCCTTGACCGGATTCGGCACCCGGACCCGGGTCGTGCGCAGCTCCACCGCCGGGGTGCGGCGCAGCCGGCGCGCCAGTTCCGTGAACAGCTCCTGGGCCAGGGCGACGGCGGCCCGGGAATTGGCCGGCAGGTGCGGCACGGCGGCGCCGGAGACGCGCAGGTCGGCGTCGATGTCGGCCAGCAGGCGCGCCTTGTCCGCCTCGTCGAAGCGTTCCACGTCGATGCCCGGGAAGTAGCTGCGGCCCAGGCCGGAAAAGTCGTCGGCCAGGTCGCGCAGGAAGTTCACCTTCTGGAAGGCGGCTCCGAGACGGCGCGCGCCCTCCTCCAGGTCCAGGCGCTGTTCCTCCGTGGTCGCCGTGCCCTGCAGGAAGCAGCACAGGCACATCAGGCCGATCACCTCCGCAGAGCCGTACACGTAGTCGGTGAACGTCTCCGGGGTGTGCTTCGTCCGGCGCAGGTCGGCGCGCATGGACCGGAAGAACGGCCGGGTCAGTTCGTCCCCGATGCCGTTGGCCCGGGCGGTCAGCGCAAAGGAATGCACGATCAGGTTCACGCTGTAGCCGGTGCGCATGGCCTGCTCGGTTTCCAGTTCCAGGGCATCGAGTATCCGTTCGATCTCCTCGGCCGGAACCGCGGCGGCAGCGGCGACGCCGTCCACGATCTCATCGGCAAGGCGGACCAGTGCGTAAATCGCCTCGATGTGGTGCCGCACGGATCGGCTGAGCAGCCGGGCGGCCAGTCCGAAGGACGTCGAGTAGGAACGGATCAGCACCGCGGAGCTCTGCACGGCCACCCGGTTGTAGAGCTCCAGGCCGGTCGCCATCAGCGGCGCCGCTCGACGGCGTCGGCAAGGATGCCGCAGAGGACCACTCGGAGGGGCTCCGGGACGGCCGGGCACTCCAGGTGGCCGCGGGCCCGGGCCGCGTATTCGGCGGCGAGGTCCTCGGCAAAGGCACGGGCACCGCAGGATTCGAGCAGTTCCCGTGCCCGGTCGGCCTGCCGGGGCCCGAGTGCCGGGTCGCCGATGAGGCCCGACAGCTCATCCCAGACCCCGGTCTGCGCGGCGTGCGCGATCAGCACGGTGCGCTTGCCTTCCCGCAGGTCCGACAGGCTGGACTTCCCGGTGGCGCTTTCGCTGCCGAAGATGCCCAGCAGATCATCCACGACCTGGTAGGCGATGCCGGTGTCGCGGCCGAACTTGCCGAGCGTGGCGGTGACCTCGCCGTCGACGCCGGCCAGGACGGCGCCGGCCCGCAGCGGGGCCTCGAACGAGTACACCGCGGTCTTGAGCCGCTCCATGTGCAGGATGTCCTCCACCGGCGGAGCCGCCGGGTGCAGGGAAAAGTCGATGTCGATGAGCTCGCCGCCGGCGGACGCGAACATCGCGTCTTCGAGGATTTCGGTCAGCGCGAAGCGGGTGGCGGCATCGGTCTGGACGGTCTCAAGCATGCGGAAAGCGTGGACCAGGGCCAGGTCTCCGGCGATGACGCCGGCGGAGAGCCCGCGGTGCCGGGCGATGTCCCCGCTCTCGCCGGCGGCTTCCGCCCGGTCCCGGTAGGCTCCGGCCACATTCCGCCGGCCGCGGCGCATGAAGTCCAGGTCGATCACGTCGTCGTGGATGATCAGCGCCGTGTGCAGCAGCTCGAACGCGGCGCCGGCGCGGGCGGCGGCTTCAAGGTCCTTCCCGCCCAGGCCGGCGTAGGCCGTCAGCAGGATCCTGGGGCGCACCCGCTTTCCTCCGCGGGCGGAGGATTGCAGGATTTCCCACAGGCTAAGGTAGCGGGGACTGAGTTTCCCTGCCCGCGCCCGTGCCTGGTCAAAGAATTCGTCCAGGACACGTTCGACCAGATCGTGGCCGGCCGCGTGTGCTGGCAGGGAAGCCATTTCCATAGACAAGAGTAAACATGCTGACCACGAAGGGAAGAAATGGAACACCGGTCAGAGCAGGTGGTTCTGGTAAATCCCGACGGCGAGGTCATCGGCACCCATCCCAAGGCGACCGTCCACACCCGGGACACTCCGCTCCATTTGGCGTTTTCCACGCACGTCTTTAATTCCGACGGCGACATCCTGGTGACCCGTCGGGCCCTGTCGAAGCTCACCTGGCCCGGAGTATGGACGAACTCGTTCTGCGGCCACCCCGGACCGGGCGAGGCCACGGAGGACGCGGTGCACCGCCGCGCCCGGCAGGAGCTGGGGCTGGAGGTGGACCGGCTCGAGCTTCGGCTGCCGGACTTCAGGTACCGGGCGGTGGACGCGTCCGGGGTGGTCGAGCATGAGATCTGCCCGGTCTACACCGCCGTGGCCGCGCAGGACCCCCGGCCCTCGGCCGACGAGGTCATGGAGTGGCGCTGGGCGGATCCGCGGGAGCTGGTGCCCGCCGTGCGGGCCACGCCCTGGGCATTCAGTCCGTGGCTCGCACTGCAGCTGCCGCTGCTGTACCCCGAAGGCTAGGCGGGGGCGCGGCCGGCGGCCAGCCGGCGCTGCCACCGCACCCAGGGCAGCCCGCCGCCCCGCCAATGCACGCGCAGGGTATGGAAGGCCCGCCGAAACCGGCGGCGCAGGTTGGCTGCCCCGAGCACGGCCCGGGGATCCATGTCGACCGCCAGGTCGCTGCGGTAGGCGCAGCGGAACCGCTGGCCGAGGTGGAAGCTCAGGCACACGTCGTCGTGCTGTTCGGGATCCGCCCGGTGCACTTCGGTGCGGATCTGCTCCCACACCGCCCGCCGCAGGGCGAGGTTCGAGGCGAACAGAGGCCGGTGGGCGAGGGCTGCGCCCATGGCCAGGTAGTAGGAACCCAGGTAGAGCCGGTCCACGGCCCGGGCCAGCGGCCGGGGAAAGCCGCGGAACCGGCCCGGGCCGCTCATCGCCGCCAGGACGGGATCGGCGGCGAAGGCGGTTTGGAGCTTTTCGATCCAGTCCGGCGGCAGCACGCAGTCGGCGTCGCAGCGGGCAATGATGTCCCCTGCGGCGGCGTCGTACCCGGCGGCAGCGGCCGCCGGAATGCCCCGGAGGGGTTCGGTGACCACGCGGGCTCCCGCCTCCTTCGCCACCCGGGCGCTGTCGTCGGTGCTGCCGTTGTCCACCACGACCACTTCCAGCGGCGCACGTGTCTGGCGGGCCAGGGAGGCCAGGGCACCGGCCAGCAGCTCGGCGTCGTCCAGGCAGGGAATGACGACGGAAACGGTGGGCGGGGAGGCGGCCATGCCAAGGAAGTCTACCGGCCCCGCACCTGCCGCCGATGTGCCTGATTGGCCGGAAAACGGTGCCGGGACGGGCGGCGGAGCGCTGGCGGGCGCGCATCTGGGCTACCGTGTTTTCATGATCGACGCCCTTCTCCGCCGGCCCCGGCTGCCCGGGGACGCGGTGCCCGACGGCGTCCGCGCTCTCGGTCTTGGGAGCCTCCTCGCTGCCGCCGCATGGTTCGGCCCGGTGGAAACCGCTTTGTTCGCGCTGGTCCTGCTCGGGCTGCTGGTCCTTCGGGCGCTTGCGGTCCCGGCCGTCCTCGACGCCGCGGGCGGGATGGTCCTGCTGGGCGCCGCGTGGAGTTCGGTGGCCGACCTTTACGCCAGGATCAGCTGGTGGGACATTGCCGTGCACCTGGCCGCCACGGGAGCCCTCGCCGCCATGGGGTACCTGCTGCTGGCGAGGCTGAACGCCGTGCCGGACCCGCAGGGCGCGGCGGACGGTGTCCGGGCGTTCCGGACGGTCATCGTGCTGCTGGTGACCGCCGTCGGCCTGGCGCTCAGCGTCGTCTGGGAGTTCGGCGAATGGTGGGGCCACACCTTCATCGACAGCCGGATCAACGTCGGCTACGACGACACGCTGGGCGATCTCCTGGCCGGAGGCCTCGGATCCGTCGCCGCGGGCCTCGCCCTCACGATGGGCCGCCGCAGCACCTCCCCTGCCTCCGCCGCCTCCCGGGAGGGCCGCCGGCTGCCCTCGAACCGGCCCTGACGTCACGGCCGGGACGTCCCCGGCCGAAACAACGACGGCGCCCGGCCTGCCCTGATGGGCCGGCCGGGCGCCGTCGTTGTTGTGGGTGCGGTGCCGGAAGCGGTTACCGGGAGATGTAGCGCTCGTGTTCGGCGTGCGCCTGGCGGATGGTCTCGCGGATCTCTTCGATGTCCTTGACCTTGTTGCGGTGCTTGATGTCCATCTTCAGGATCTGTGTCTCCTCATCGCACAGCGCCTTGTACACCCGCTCCCGCTCGGCCGGATCGGAGGTGTAGCTCAGGTCGAGGTAGGCCGCGGCATGCCGGCGGGCGTTGTTGACGGCGTTCTGCGCCTTGCCGGCCGGGCTGACCAGCGACGCAATGACGGTCACCACCAGGACGCCGATGATCACGCTCAGCGAGAGCCCGGTGGAGACTTCGATGACCTGGACGTGCTCGCCGCCGTTGATGAACCACAGGGTGTTCTCGTGCAGGGCGTGCAGGATCAGCTTGACGCCGATGAAGGCCAGGATGGCGGCCAGTCCGTACGAGAGGTAGATCAGGCGGTCCAGCAGGCCGTCGATCAGGAAGTACAGCTGGCGCAGGCCCATCAGCGAGAACGCCGTGGCGGTGAAGACGATGAAGGTGCTCTGCGTCAGGCCGAAGATTGCCGGGATGGAGTCCAGGGCGAAGAGGATGTCGGTACCGCCGATGGCCACCATGACCAGCAGCATCGGGGTCAGGACCTTCTTGCCGTTCTCCACCGTCATCAGCTTGTCGCCGTCGTAGTGGTCGGTGGTCGGCAGCACGCGCTTGGCGATGCGGATGATGAAGTTGTTGGCTTCATCCTTCTCGCTGTCCTCGGGCTTGAGGAGGTTGCCGGCGGTCAGCAGCAGGATCAGGCCGAAGGCGTAGAAGACCCAGGAGAAGGAGTTGATCAGGGCCGCACCAAGGAAGATGAAGCCGGTGCGGGCGATCAGCGCGAAGACGATACCGAACAGCAGGACCTTCTGCTGGTCCTCGCGGGGCACCCGGAAGCTGGCCATGATGATCAGGAAGACAAACAGGTTGTCCACCGACAGGGCCTTCTCGGTGATGTAGCCGGCGAAGTACTCCCCGCCCGCCGTTGCCCCGCCGAAGACCAGCACGAGGACGCCGAAAACGATCGCGAGCCCCACGTAGATCGCGGACCAGATGGCCGCTTCCTTCAGGGTCGGGATGTGGGCCTTGCGGATGTGGAAGAAGTAGTCGAAGGCCAAAAGTCCGAGGATGACCACGATGGTCACGCCCCAGATTGTGGGGGAAACAGTCATGCTGCCTCTTTCGTAGGTACGGCGAAGGACCATAGGTCTCTCCGCCGACACTGATCGGTGTCGACCGCTCCATCCGGCGCGGCAACGATGCCCCACGTGCTGACGGGTGGAAACGAGGTGGATACTCCCCTACGAAGCCTCAAGTGTAGCGGCCGCAACACTGCCCCGGCAAAGACGCCCCTGGACCTCAGCCCGCTCCCGGCGGTGCGCCGTCCAGCAGGGGCAGGTCCGCGGGGGTGTCGATGTCCCTTCCGTCCGCCAGGTCCGAGCAGTCCACCAGCTGCACCGCTGTGGCGTTGGCACGCAGCCAGGCCCGGGCTCCGGCGTCGCCGGATGCGCCGGCAGCGGCAGCCCGGGCAGCGGCGGGGCTGAACAGCACGGGGTGCCCGCGGCGCAGCCGGCCGTCCGAGGTCCGGTAGGCCGCCGCGGTGGCGAGGGACGGTTCGGCGGACGCGGCGGCCGGCGCTTCCGGGGCGGACGCGGCGGCCGGCGCTTCCGGGGCGGACGGGCCCGCCAGCCGTTTAGTGTGTGCATCGGCAATGCGTTGGATCAGCTCGGGGGCCAGGCCGGGTTGATCGGCCAGGGCCACGAGCACGCCTGCGTCCGGGTCTGCGGCGAGGGCCCGGGCGACGCCCCGGCGGAAGGAGCTGCCCATGCCCTGCCGCCAGTCCGGGTTGACCTCGAGTTCGTACTCCCCCAGCGCGGCGGTGGCCGCCACCCTGCCGGCGTCGGCGCCCAGCACGACGACGACCGTTGAGCAGCCGGCGTCACGCAGGACCTGCGCCAGCACCGCCGCCAGCGCACGCCCCCGGTACGGCAGCAGCGCCTTGGGCCCGGCTCCGAGCCGGGTGCCGGCGCCCGCGGCCAGCAGCACCGCGCTCACGGCCGGCCGCGCGGGTCCGGGTGGCCGGGCGGGTCCGGCCCGCGTGCGTCCCCTATCGTCCATCCGCCCATCCTAGGCAAAGGAAAAGGCGCCGCACCGGCGAAACCGGTGCGGCGCCTGGAAGCGGGGCTATCCTTCGCAGTCGACGCAGTACTGCAGGCCGTCCTTTTCCTTCGCGACCTGGGAGCGGTGGCGCACCAGGAAGCAGGAGGCGCAGGTGAACTCATCGGTCTGTGCGGGCACCACCCGCACCTGGAGTTCTTCGCCGGAGAGGTCCGCGCCCGGAAGCTCGAACCCTTCAGCGGTATCGGCTTCGTCGACATCCACCACGGCCGACTGGGTGTCGCTTCGGCGGGCCTTCAGCTCCTCGATGGAGGAAGGCCCCGCGTCCTCATCGGTTTTGCGCGGTGCGTCGTAATCCGTAGCCATTTACGCGGTTCACACTCCATTTCGTTGTTCTGCTGCCCGTCGCGGTTCCGCGGCGCGCACCTGATGGTAACCGATCAGACGGTGTGGAAATTCCGGCACGGCATAGTGGGAAAACGCTTCCCTGCACAGCTGGTCGGAGGCCGCGTGCTTCCGTGGCCTCCGACCCGCCGGTCAGCGGGAGGCGGCGGCCGCTTCTTCCCGCGGCGTCTCCTCCACCGTGGCCTTCGGAGCGGTCACCAGCCGGGCACCCTCGACGTCGACATCGGGCAGGATGCGGTCCAGCCACTTCGGCAGCCACCAGGCCTTGTTCCCGAGCAGGTGCATGACGGCCGGGATGAAGGTCATGCGGATGACGAAGGCGTCCAGCAGCACGCCGAACGCCAGCGCGAAGCCGATCGGCCGCACCATGGTCAGGTGCGAGTAGATGAAGCCGGCAAACACCGACACCATGATGATGGCGGCCGCGGTCACCACGCGGGCTCCGTGGTCGAAGCCGGTGCGCACGGCCCTGCGGGCGTCCTCACCATGGGCGTAGGCCTCGCGCATCCCGGAGACCAGGAACATCTGGTAGTCCATGGCCAGCCCGAAGAGCACGCCGGTGAGGATGATCGGCAGGAAGCTCAGCACGGCGCTGGGATTCTGCACATCGAAGACCGGCCCCAGCCAGCCCCACTGGTAAATGGCGACGACGGCTCCGAAGCTGGCCATCAGTGAGAGCAGGAACCCGCCGGTGGCCAGCAGCGGCACCAGGATCGAGCGGAACACGAGCAGCAGCAGGACCAGCGAGAGCCCGACGACGATGGCCAGGTAAATCGGCATCGCCTCGGCGAGGCGGTCGGACAGGTCGATGTTGACGCCGGTCATGCCGGTGATCGCAACGTCGACGCCGGTGGCGTCCTTGATCTCGCCGTGCAGGTCGCGGATCTCGTGCACCACGTCCTCGGTGCTCTCCGCCGCCGGTCCGTCTTCAGGTACCAGCTGGAAGACGGAGAGGCTGCCGTCCTCGCTGATGTCGCCCGGGACCACCGTGCGTACGTTGTCGACCTCGCTCAGCCGCTCCGCGACGGTCAGCTGCACGTCGGTGCGTTCGGCGTCGTCCAGCCCGTCGGGCATGTAGCCGACCACGATGACCGCGCCGTTGACGCCTTCGCCGAACTTTTCGCCCAGCAGGTCGTACGCCTGGTAGGCGGTGGAGTCCACCGGCTCGGAGCCGCCGTCGGGCAGGCCGAGGCGCAGGTCCGAGGCAGGCAGTGCCATGGTGCCCAGCAGCAGCACGCTCAGGATCACGGTGATCACCGGGTGGTTTGTGACGAGGCGGCCCCAGCGGCGCGGGGTCTCGGCCCGCGCCGGAAGGCCGGCATCGTCGTCGCCGGCGGCCGGGGCGGCGGCGTCGGCTTCCGCCTTGGCCCAGGCGCGGCGGGAGACCAGGCGCCGCCCGGCGAAGCCGAGGAAGGCCGGGGTCAGGGTGAGTGCGACGGCGATCGCCAGCGCCACGGTTCCGGCGGCGGCGAGGCCCATGACGGTGAGGAAGGGCAGGCCGGGAACGGCCAGGGCGGCCAGCGCGATGACCACGGTCAGTCCGGCGAAGAGCACGGCGTTGCCGCTGGTGCCGGTGGCGCGGCCGGCCGATTCCTCCAGGTCCATGCCGGCCAGGATCTGGCCGCGGTGGCGGTTGATGATGAACAGCGAGTAGTCGATGCCGACGGCCAGGCCGAGCATCAGGGCCAGGATCGGCGACACGGAGGTCATCTCCACCACGCCGGTCAGGGCCATGGTGGCACCCACGCCGGCGATCACGCCGACCAGCGCCAGCAGCAGCGGCAGCCCCGCTGCCACCAGGGTGCCGAGCATGATCAGCAGGACGACGGCGGCCACGGCCACGCCGATGATCTCCGAGGGGCCGAACAGGGCGCTGACGTCTTCGGTGATCTCCTTGCTGAAGTACACGTTCAGGCCGGCGTCCTCGACCTGGGCGCCGACGGCCTGAACCTGCTCGCGCTGCTCGGGCGTCACGGAGTAGGAAGCGTCGGTGAACTGGATCGGGGCGTAGGCGGTGGTGTTGTCCTCGGAGACGAAGCTGACGCCCGAGGCGAGGTCCAGGGTGCGCCTGCCCTGCTCGTACTCCTCACGTCCGGCTTCCAGTTCCGCGCGGGCGGTGTCCAGCTGGGCCTTGGCGGACTCCAGCTGTGCCTGGCCCTGGCGGACCTGCTCCCGCACCGCTTCAGCCTGGGCTGCCTGCCCCGCTGCCGCCAGCTGGTCGGCCTGGGTGAGGGCGAGCTCCGACTGTGCCTGCGCCTGGGCTGCCTGCGCGTCGTACTGTGCCTGTCCGGCCTCGAGCTCGGCGGTTCCGGCCTCCAGCTGGGCCGAAGCCTGTTCGAGCTGGGCCCGGGACTGTTCCACCTGCTCTTCGGTGGTGAAGGGGTTGGTCACCGAAGCCATGAAGTCCTGTGCTTCAAGCTCCGCCAGGGTGTCGTTGACTGCCCGGCGCTCAGCGTCGGTGAAGCCGCCGTCGGAAACGCTCTCGAAGACGACCGTCCCGGTTCCGCCGGCGGCGGAGGGCACCTTCTCCTGGAGATCGTTGAGTGCGCTCTGGCTCTCGGTTCCCGGAATGGTGAAGTTGTTGCTCGTCGGCTTGCTGAAGGCGAGGAAGGAACCGCCCACTGCCAGCAGGATGACGAGCCAGGCGATGAGGAACCACCACCTGTTGCGGAAACTGAATTTGCCAAGCCGGTATAACAGGGAAGCCATCGTGTTCTTTCTGACTGTGGACGTATCGGTTAGTGGACCGGGTGCGAAAGCTGGTGGGGTGGGCCCGGACCGGCCGGGCCGGCGGCTCAGGGCCTGCGGGTGAACCCGTGACGCAGGAAGCCGACCGCTTCAACGAAGAGGGCTTCGAGTTCCGCGACGGATGCCGGCGTGATGGCGCCCTTGTTGCGGCGCTGCCATTCCTTGAAGGCGCTCCTGCCGCAGGCAAGCACGGAGCCCACCAGGCAGGAGATGTAGAACGGATCGGCGTCCTCGCCCAGCCGCTGCTTCACGGAGGTGACGATGCGCTGTTCGGCCCGGTCCCAGGTTTCGAGCTCATACCGCATCATTTCCGGGTTGGCCTGCGCCAGCGCATGCAGCTCTGCCATGACGGCGAGCTGTTCGGGGTCCTGCGGCCGGGTCAGGGCGTACAGCATGGAATCGACGATGTGCTCGTCATGCGGGCGGGTTTCGAAGCAGCCCAGCACCCCGGTGAGGAACTCATCCATGGAGACCGTGAGCGCGGCCTCGGCGCTGGGAAAGTAGTTGAAGAAGGTGCGGCGGGAGATCCCGGCGGACGCTGCGACGTCGTCAATGGTGAAGTTGCCGGGGCCGTGGCTGCGCACCAGCCCCAGCACGGCGCTGACGATGCCGCGGCGGGTGGCGGTCTTGTTCATGGCCCGCCGCGAGAGCGGGACTTCTCCTGGCTGTTCCACGGTCGCCTACACTACGTGCAAATTTGCACACCATGCAAGTCTGCCGCCGGGGCGGCCCGGTACAGGTGCGGCGCGGGCGGCGGAGCCACCGTCATGGCCCGCCGAACCGGAACCCAAACCATAAAGGCCCGCCCCGAAAGGACGGATCCTTTCGGGGCGGGCCGATGGCCGCCGCGGCCTTCAGCCGGCGGCGGGCTGCATTGAACCTAGCGGCCGGCTTCGGGCTGCGGGTGTGCCGGATCCATCGGGCGCTCGCCGCCGGACGTCTGGGTACCGGTGGCGCCGGGGGTGGTGGCCGAAGCGGGGCGGGCCGAGGCACCGCCCGAGCTCGACGAGCCGGAGGAGCTGGAAGTGCCGGAGGAGCCGGAGTTCGAGGACCCCGAGCCGCCGACGCTCTCCTTGGCCTGGCCGACGGCACCCTTGGCGCTTTCCTTGGCGGAGTCGACGGCGTCCTGCGCCTTCTCCTGCAGACCCGGAGCCTTCTCCTTGGCCCAGTCGGTCCCCTGCTGGACCGTGTCCTGGACCTTCGGGTCATTCCAAAGCTGCATCAGCTTCTCGCGTCCATCCTTCGAGCCGATGAGGTAGCCAACACCGATGCCGACGAGAAAAGTGACCTTCTTCATCATGGTTATCCTCATTCCCGCTCCCCCTGGGAGCATCCAGTGAATACCTTTCACGAGGCACAATACCGGGATCGGGAAAAAATAGAAAGCTTGCTTATATTGACTGCCTGCCGGCGGGTCCCCGCAGCCCGGGGAAACCGCCGGCAGCGCCCGCCGTGCAGGGTCAGGGATCCAGCAGCCGGGACCGGATCAGGAAGCGCTTGCCTTCCGGGGCCTCCACGGAGAAGCCGCTGCCCCGCCCGGTGACGACATCCACGGTCAGATGGGTGTGTTTCCAGTACTCAAACTGTTCCCGGGACATCCAGAATTCAAGCACCTCGCCGTCCAGGTCGAACACCCCCAGCAGCACGTCCGCTTCGGACGTGATGAAGTCTCCGGCCGGATAGCACATGGGCGATGACCCGTCGCAGCAGCCGCCTGACTGGTGGAACATCAGGGGGCCGTGCTGCCCGCGCAGCCGGCGCAGGAGCTCAAGCGCCGGCTGCGTGAGGGCCACCCGGGAACCGGCCTCCCCCGGCAGCGCGGGAGCGGCGGCAAGGACGGAAGCGGGGACGGCATCCATGGCGGCCTAGAAGAACCCGAGCTTGGTCTCGGCGTAGCTGACCAGCAGGTTCTTCGTCTGCTGGTAGTGGTCCAGCATCATCGCATGGTTTTCACGCCCGATGCCGGAGGACTTGTAGCCGCCGAAGGCCGAGTGCGCCGGGTAGGCGTGGTAGTTGTTCACCCAGACCCGGCCGGCCTGGATGTCGCGTCCGGCCCGGTAGGCGGTGTTGCCGCTGCGGGACCAGACGCCGGCGCCGAGCCCGTACAGGGTGTCGTTGGCTATGGCCAGGGCCTCGCCGTAGTCCGAGAACCGGGTCACCGAGACCACCGGGCCGAAGATCTCCTCCTGGAAGATGCGCATGGTGTTGCTGCCTTCGAAGACCGTGGGCTGGACGTAGAAGCCGCCCGCCAGGTCGCCGTCAAGGTGGGCACGCTCGCCGCCGGCCAGGACCTTGGCGCCCTCCTGCCTGCCGATGTCCAGGTAGGAAAGGATCTTCTCGAGCTGGTCGTTGGAGGCCTGGGCGCCGACCATCGTGTTGGTGTCCAGCGGGTTGCCCTGCACCATCTGTCCGGTCCGCGCCAGCGCGTCGGCGAGGAAGCTGTCGTAGATGGAGTCCTGGATCAGGGCCCGGGAGGGGCAGGTGCAGACCTCGCCCTGATTCAGGGCGAACATGTTGAACCCCTCGAGAGCCTTGTCGTAGAACGCATCATCCTCGGCGGCGACGTCGGCGAAGAAGATGTTCGGGCTCTTGCCGCCCAGCTCCAGGGTCACCGGGATGAGGTTCTGGCTTGCGTACTGCATGATGAGCCGGCCCGTGGTGGTCTCGCCGGTGAAGGCGATCTTCCGGATCCGGTTGGAGGAGGCCAGCGGCTTGCCGGCCTCGACGCCGAAGCCGTTGACGATGTTCAGCACCCCGGCCGGGAGCAGGTCCCCGATCAGCTCCGCCAGGACCAGGATCGACGTCGGCGTCTGCTCCGCAGGCTTCAGGACGACGGCGTTGCCGGCCGCGAGCGCGGGCGCCAGCTTCCAGGTGGCCATCAGCATCGGGAAGTTCCAGGGAATGATCTGCCCGACCACGCCGAGCGGCTCATGGAAGTGGTAGGAGGTGGTGTTGTCGTCGATCTGGGAAATCCCGCCCTCCTGGGCGCGGATCGCGCCGGCGAAGTAGCGGAAGTGGTCGACGGCGAGCGGCAGGTCCGCGGCCAGCACCTCACGGATCGGCTTGCCGTTGTCCCAGACCTCCGCGACGGCGAGCATCTCCAGGTTCTCCTCGATGCGGTCCGCGATCCGGTGCAGGATCAGCGCGCGTTCGGCCGGGGCGGTCTTGCCCCAGGACCCCGCAGCCTTGTGCGCGGCGTCGAGGGCCAGGTCGATGTCCTCGGAGGTGCCCCGGGCGACTTCGCAGAACGGCTGGCCGGTCACCGGCGTGACGTTCTCGAAGTACTGTCCCCGGACGGGGGCCACCCACTCGCCGCCGATCCAGTTCTCGTAGCGGGGCTTGAAGGAGACCTTGGCTCCTTCGGTGCCGGGCCGGGCGTAAACACTCATCTGGAAGCTCCTCGGGTCAGCGGCCGCCGCTCTGGGGCGGCCGCAGCGGGGCAACGCGCTGTCCGGCCGCGGAACCGGCGCTGCCTGCGGATGACTCAAGGGTAGGCCGGCGGACGTTGCATGCACGTTGCATCGCTCCGGGCCTAGGATGGGCGGCGCGGGACGCCCGGCCGGGCGCCCGGGCCTCTCCGGCGTCCTTCGCCGGAAAGCAGGAAGGAACCCCCGATGGACGCTGCCGGGCCTGATTCCGGACAGGTACCTGCCCGATACGTGAAGTACCGATGGTGGGGGTTGGTGGCGATCAGCCTGGGCGTGGCGACCATCATCATGGACGCCACGATCGTCTCGGTGGCGATCCCCGCCGTTGTCGGGGATCTTGGCATTTCCAGCACCGGGATTCAGTGGGTCCAGGAGATCTACACTCTGCTTTTCGCCGCGCTGCTGCTGACCTGGGGCCGGATCGCGGACCGGGTGGGCCGGCGGCGGATCATGCTGATCGGCGTCGCGCTCTTCGTCGCGGCCAGCCTGCTGTGTGCGCTGGCGGAGTCCGCCGGCGTGCTGATTGCCGGGCGGGCCCTGCAGGGCCTGGGCGGTTCGATGATCCTGCCCACCACGCTGGCGCTGCTGAACGCCAACTTCCACGGACGCGAGCGCGGCATCGCCTTCGCTGTCTGGGGCTCGACCATCGGCGGCATGGCGGCCGTGGGCCCGCTGCTGGGCGGCTGGCTGACCGAGCACGCCAGCTGGCGCTGGGCCTTCGGGATCAACCTGCCGGTGGGCGTGCTGGTGATCGCCGGACTGCTTTCGTTCGTGGCCGAGTCCTCGGAGTCCTCGCTCGGGCGGGACCAGCGGCTCGACGTCGGCGGCGCCCTGCTCTCGATCCTCGGCTTCGGTGCCCTGGTGTTCGGGCTGATCGAGGGGCGCAGCTTCGGGTGGTGGCGGCCCGCGGAGGACGCACCGTTCAGTATTGCCGGGTTTTCTCCGGTGCCCTGGGCCTTCCTGGTGGCCGCAGCGGCGCTGACCGTGTTCGTGCTCCGGGAACGCAGCCGCACGGCGGCCGGCAAGGGCGTGATCCTGGACCTGTCCCTGTTCCGGATCCCGTCCTTCGCCAACGGCAACGTCACGGCGCTGATCGTCAGCTTCGGGGAGTTCGGGCTGATCCTGTCCCTGCCGCTGTGGTTCCAGAACGTGCTGGGATTCTCCGCGTTCCAGGCCGGGCTGGCGCTGCTGCCGCTCGCCGTCGGCTCCTTCCTGGCCTCCGGCGCCGTGGCCGGGCTGTCCCGACGGCTCAGCCCGATCAGCGTGGTGCGGATCGGCCTCGGCCTCGAAGTGTTCGGCATCGCCGGGCTGGCGCTGTTGATCCGCCCGGACAGCAGCGCCTGGCTGACCTCTCCGTTCCTGTTCGTCTACGGGCTCGGCGTCGGGTTGGCGACGGCCCAGCTGACCTCCGTGATCCTGGCCGAGGTGCCCGTGGAGCGCAGCGGGCAGGGCTCGGCGACGCAGAGCACGGCCCGGCAGACCGGGTCGGCGCTGGGCATCGCGGTGCTTGGTACGGCGTTCTTCACCGCGCTGCGTGAGGGCACCCGGGAAGGCACCGAAGCCGCCGTGGCCTCCTCTCCGGGACTGGCGGAGGCGGTCAAGTCCGTGGATGCCAGCTCCGGGGGCACCATTGCCGGGCTGGCGGAGAACCCGGCGACGGCGGTCGTCGCCGACGCTGCCCGGGAAGCCATGACGAACGGAGCCTCCCTGGCGGGGTGGATAGCGGCGGGTGCGCTGCTGATCGGGCTGCTGACCAGCCTGCGGATCCGTCCGGTCACCGGCGCGCAGGCGCAGCCGCAGACAGGGACGGGCACGGGGGCCGGCACGGAGGCCGGCACGGAGGGCGGCACGGAGGGCGGAAGCAGTGAGGCGCCTTCGGCGAAGCCGAACGTGCGGGAGGCCGGGCGAAGCCGTTCAGCAGCAGGGGAAACCCGCGACTCGGGAACCTCCGGCTCCGGATAGGCCGCCCACCCTGCTCATCCACCGGTCAGGTGAGGTAGGTTGACGGGGCCGCCGCGTCCTCCCATGCATTGCCGGCCGCGGTCGCCGAACATGACATCCGTTGACTCGGGGGACAGATGGAATGGCAAGAAACGGGTTTGGTCCTGCTCGCCGCGTGCACGGTGCTGCTCCTGCCGGGCCTGGCCGTGTGCGCTGCGGCAGGCGCGAGGAGCATGGTCCTGCTGGGGTTGTCCGGACCTGTGTCGGTCAGCATCATCGGCCTGGGCGCCGTGCTCCTGGGGCTGCTGGACCGTCCGCTGACTCCGGGCGCCGTCGTCGTCGCCACTGGTGTTGCGGCCGTCCCCATCCTGGGGCTGAGGCTGGCAACCGCCGGACCTTCCGCGGTCTTCGCAGCGGCGCGTCCCACATGGGCCACGGCGGCCAAGGCCCTTGCCGCCGCCGCTGCATGCGGGTTCCTGGGGTCGCGGCTGCTGGAGGTCTTCCAGCGCCCCGACAGCATTTCCCAGACGCTGGACAACATCTTCCATCTCAACCTGGCCAAGTTTGTCCTGGACACCGGCAGCGGATCCTCGCTGGCTGCCGGGCAACTGACGGATCCGGGAGCCGAATTCAAGCCCTACCCTGCGGCCTGGCATGACGTCGTTGCCCTCGTTGCCGAGGCCTCCGGCGCTTCCGTGCCGGTCGCCGCGACGATCGTCAACCTGGTCATCGGGGCGGTCCTGTGGCCTTTCGCCGTCATGCTGCTCGGCACCGTCCTGGCCGGTGACCGGCCGGCTGTCTGGCTGCTGAGCGGGCTGCTGGCCGGCGCGTTCGCCGCGTTTCCCTACCTCATGGTCGATTTCGGCGTGCTGTACCCCAACTACCTCTCCCTCGCCCTGCTTCCGGCGCTGCTGGCCCTCCTGGTCAGCGGAACCCGCAAAGGTACTGCCGGGATCCGGCTCTCCTGGTTCCTGTTCCTGCTGGCGCTGCCCGGCCTGGGGCTTGCCCATCCCAGCTCCCTGGTGGCCCTTGCCGCCCTCAGCCTGCCGATGGGCGTGCGGGCGGTCGGCGCCGTTGCCGGGAGCCGGCGCTTCTCCCGACGGTCAGCCGCGGTGTGCACGGCGGCCGCGGTCGGGGCGGCCTACGGGGGCGTCGTCTACGCGGTGTGGGCCTTCCTCCGCCCGGAGATTGACGGCATCCGATGGGAAGCGCGGATGAACCCGGCGCAGGCGTTCGGTGAAGGCATCCTCAATGCCCCGCTGAGCTATCCCGTCCCGGTGCTGGTCGCGGTACTGACCGCCCTCGGCGTCGGGAGCGCCCTGCGTTCACGGCGGAACGGGTGGGTGATCGGAGTCCTGGGGATCGGCGTCGGCCTGTATACGGTGGCCATCGGCTTCCCCTGGTCCGACCTGCGCACCGCATTGGTGGGCAGCTGGTACAACGACCCGGTCCGTCTGGCCGCCCTCCTCCCGGCGGCGGCGACGGGCACGGTTATCCTGGGCGCCATGGCAGCCGTCGACGGGGCTGCGGCGCTGACCGGTGCCGCAGCCCGCGCCCTGCGTCGCGGTTCCAGGCCGCATCGGCTGCCGCCCGAGGAAACCGCGGAACCGGGGCCGGAGCAGCAGGCCGGCGGGTCGAAGGGGGCGGCACGGACGCCGGACCGCAGCGCGCCGGACCTGAAACCGTCCGGCCCTGCCGCGGGCGGTCGTGAACCTTTCGAGCATCCCGCGGCGCCCGCTCCTGCGGTTCCTGCGTCCCCGTCGTACTCTGCAGCCCGGGAGCCGGCTGCGGCGGGACGCCCGACGACGGGTGCAGTGACGACGGCGACGGAGTCGGCGTCGGCGTCGGCGTCGGCGTCAGCGTCAGGGGCGGTGACGGCGTCGGCGGCGGTGACGGCGTCGGCGGCGTCGGCACTCCCGGCGTCTGAGCTGCGCTGGGCAGCCGTCCAGCTGCAGACAGGGGAAGCGGTCCCTGCCAGGCCTCGGGAACACAGGCCCCCGGCCGGCCGTGCAAAGGCCCCCTTGGCACCACCGTCAGGAGGCCGGACCCCGCCGGGCCCGCGTTCCCGGCGGGGCCCGCGGCCCCTGCCCGGATCCGGTGCGGCGCTGCTGGTCGGCTTTCTCTGCGCCGGCGCCCTGGGCTGGGCGGCGAACGAATCCGCCGCCGTCGACCACGCGGTCCGTTCAGCGGCCCACAGCTATGACACGGAGGGCAACGGCCGGCTGCTGGACCGGGACGAGCAGACGCTGTTGTCCCGCCTCGGGCAGGCGGTGCCCGAAGACGCCGTGGTCGTCGGCAATCCGTGGACCGGGACGGCACTGGTCTACGCCCTCGCCGACAGGGCAGCGCTCACTCCGCACGTCTTCTGGACGGACACCGCAGATTCGTGGCTGATCCTGAATCATCTGGACGAGGCCGTGGCGGGAGGGGAAATCTGTGCCGCCGTCGAGCGCACCGGAGCCTACTACGCCCTCGACTTCGGCACGGCGGGGGTCCACGGCGAGGCTCCCGATCCGCCCGGTCTGGACAACCTGGCCGACAATCCCTCCGTGCAGCTCATCGACCAGGTCGGCCAGGCACGGTTGTATCGGGTGACGGCGTGCGGCGACGGGCCCTGACGCCGGGGACGGCCGCACGCCTGACAGTCCAGGCCCGCGTCTAGCCGAGTTCCTTCTCCAGCCGCTGCAGGCGGGCAACGACCGCGGCGCGGCGCGGCGAGTCCGGCGGCAGCAGGCGCAGGGCAACCGTCCACGCCTCGACGTCGTCGGCGGCCTCCTCCAGCTGCAGGTACTGAAGCAGCAGGTCCGGCGCCGCGTCGGAGAGCATGGACTCGCGCAGCACGGCGGAGACCTCTCCGCGCAGGGCCGCGATAGCCGGCGCCTCGGACCGCGGGAGGGCGGGCCCGGCGTAGATGTTCAACGCCAGCCGATGCGCACCGTGCTCAAGGTAGCTGAGTACCTGGCGGGCATCGACCACCAGCTCCCGCGGCAGCCGATACGGCCGCGACTGCGGGACGAGCCCGTCAGGCCCGTCGGCGGCACGTGCCAGCAGTGCACGCAGGCGCAGCATTTCCGCGCGGACGGTGGCCGGCGGCACGTCCTGGGCATACGCCATCGTGGCCAGCTCCTCAGCCGTCAGCCCCTGCGGATGCAGGGCGAGCAGCGTCAGGAGCTCCGCGTGCCGGCCGCTGACATTCAGCGACCGCCCGCCCACCGTCAGCAGCGCGTGGTCACGGCCCAGGATCTGCAGGCTGTCCCGGTACAGGCTCCGGCGCACCGACTCAAGCCGCCTGCGGCGGTGCCCCCGGCTGCGCACCCTGTGCTCCAGACGCTCAACCCGCAGATGGGACTGTGCCGCCGCGACAGTGGCCTCCACCAGCGAAAGGGTGTGCGGAGCCACTGCGTCCGCTCCCCCGGTGATATCGATGACGCCGATCACCGCACCCGAGTCCGGGTCCCGCACCGGCACCGCCGTGCAGCTCCAGGCATGCACCCGCCGGTTGAAATGTTCGGCGCCGCAGATCTGCATGGCCGTCCCCGCGGCCAGCGCCGCACCGGGCGCGCTGGTTCCAATCGACGGCTCGGACCAGTCCGTTCCCGGCATGAAGTACATGCCTTCGGCCCGCCGCCGGAGCGCGGCGTCGCCCTCCACCCACAGCAGCCGCCCATGCTGGTCCCCCACCGCGACCAGGACGCCGGTATCCGCCGCCGGTTCCACCAGCAGCCGCTGGATCACGGGCATCACCACGTGCAGCGGGTGCTCCCTGCGGTACTCGGCAAGCTCATCAGGCGCGAAGACGACGGCGGGGGTGTCGACGTCGGGATTCCGGGCGTAGGCGAGCGAACGCTGCCAGGACTCCCGGACAGCGGCCCGCAGCCCATCGGGCTGGGCATCGAAGGACGGCCAGGCGTGCACGGGCGATTTGTGTCTGTGTGGGCGGGCGTCCCCGTTGCCGTAGGCAGGCCCGTCGCCGGGGCCGGGGAAGGCGGACGGAGGGCTCACTGCCAGCAGGTCGTGGGCCCGTCGCGCCGCCCGGTCACGCTCTTGCGCGGTGCCCGCGCGCAGGGCACCCGCGCGCGTCTGTCCGCCGGCTGCAGTGTCCACCGCCCCGCCTATCTGCTCTGATAAGGAGACCGCTCCGGCAGTCGCCGGATGCTGCAGGCAACAGTACCGCGCGCCCCGGACAAGGACCATGGGTTGACGCCGGTCATATGACCGGCGTCAGCGGGCAGGCAGAGTCCTGCCCCCCACGCTGAGACGACGGGAGGCCGCAGCCTTCCGGCTGCGGCCTCCTGCGACGGTGCGTTTCGCTGCTACTCTCCGCGCGAAACCCGGATCATGTCCTCACGGTCGACGACCTTGACCCGCTCGCGGACCAGCTCGCCTAGGCCCGGATCGCCGTGCACGTAGGCGGCGCCGAGTTCCCGTTCATGGGCGTCGAGCTTCTTCCAGCCCTCCCAGGTGGTGTAGCGGACTCCGCGGTCCTCAAGCAGGTTGATGATGGCATCGGGGCTCGGCTCGGATGCCGCCGGCAGGTTCAGCCGGTCCTCCAGGAGGAACCCGATGGTCTCGAGGGCGTCGCCCTTGGTGTGGCCGATCAGGCCCACCGGTCCACGCTTGATCCAGCCGGTGGTGTAGATGCCCGGAACCGGGTTGCCTTCCTCGTCGATGACGCGGCCGCCCTGGTTGGGGATGACGCCGCGGCGCTCGTCAAAGCCGACCTCGGGCAGCTCGGATCCGAAGTAGCCGATGGCCCGGTAAACGGCCTGCACGGGATAATCCACGAACTCGCCGGTACCGCGGACGTTCCCGGTTCCGTCCAGCTCCGTGCGCTCGAACTTGATGCCGGCCACCTTGCCCGGGGTCGCGGCGTCGTCGTAAATCTCCACCGGGCTGTGCAGGAAGTGCAGGTGCAGCCGGCGGGACGCGCCGGTGTCCTGTTCCTCGGCCAGCCAGTTGGTCAGGGTGTTGACCATGGTCTTGGTCTGGTTGTTCGTGCGGATCTGCTCATCCGAGGCCTCGTCGAACTCGAAGTCCTCCGGGTACAGCACGATGTCGACGTCGCGGGAGTGCGAGAGTTCGCGCAGCTCCAGCGGGGTGAACTTCACCTGCGCCGGGCCGCGGCGGCCGAAGACGTGGACGTCGGTGACGGGCGACTTCTTCAGGCCCTCGTACACATTGGCCGGGATCTCGGTGGTCAGCAGATCATCCGCGTGCTTGGAAAGGATGCGGGCGACGTCGAGGGCCACGTTGCCGTTGCCGATGACGGCAACTTCCTTCGCATCAAGCGGCCACTCCCGCGACACGTCGGGGTGCCCGTCGTACCAGGACACGAAGTCTGCGCCGCCGTAGGATCCGTCGAGTTCCACGCCGGGCACGTCCAGCGGAGCGTCCTTGAGGGCACCGGTGGCGAAGATGACGGCGTCGTAGAAGTGCCGGAAGTCGGTGAGGGTCAGGTCCCGGCCGTAGTTGACGTTGCCGAGGAAGCGGATGTCACCGCGGTCCAGCACCTTGTGGAGGGCAGTCACGATGCCCTTGATCCGGGGGTGATCCGGCGCGACGCCGTAGCGGATCAGACCGTAGGGGGCGGGGTACTGGTCGAACAGGTCGATGCTGACCTCGAAGTCGCGCTCGGCCTTCGTGAGGATATCTGCGGCGTAGACTCCGGCGGGGCCAGCACCGATGATGGCAACTCGCAGGGGACGCTGCGAGAGGTCCGTGGCTGGGTTAGACACTGATAGTCCTTTTTCTCGGGGAAACCGCGGCGCGCGACAATAAGCGCACAGTTTCCTATTCTAAATGTCCGGACCTGCCCCCGTCTAAACGGCGGCCGCACCCAACCCGGGCCCGGAAACGGGAATAGCCGGACGCTCCCGGGCGTTGCCGCCGTCGTGCTTCCCACAGATGACAAAACCACGGCCCGGGCACCCCGCCTCTCCCCCAATGCGTCGGGGGTCCTGTTCGGCATCGGCGCCTACGGGCTGTGGGGCGTGCTGCCGCTCTACTTCCTCGCCGTGCAGCGTGCCGGCGCCGTGGAGATCGTCGCCAGCCGCGTGCTCTTCTCACTGGTGTTCTGCGTACTCCTGGTGACGGCCATGCGGAGCTGGCGGCCGCTGCTCGCAGCTGCCCGCAACCCGCGGACGGTAGCGGTTCTCGCCGGAGCCTCGGTGCTTATTGCCGCCAACTGGCTCACCTATTCGTGGGCGGTGCTGAACGAGCGGGCCGTCGAGGCTGCCCTCGGATACTTCATCAACCCCCTCGTCTCGGTGCTGCTCGGGGTGCTGCTGCTGAAGGAGAAGCTGCGTCCGCTCCAGTGGACTGCGATGGGGGTGGGCTTCATCGCAGTCCTGGTGCTCGCCGTCGCCTACGGATCCGTGCCGTGGGTGGCGCTGACGCTGGCCTTTAGCTTCGGTTTCTACGGGCTGGTGAAGAAACAGGTGGGAGGCCGGATCGACGCCGTCGCCAGCCTGACCATCGAGACGGCGGTCCTGACTCCCGTGGCCGCCGCGGTTCTGCTCTGGCTGGGCCTGACCGGCGGCGCCACGCTCCTGTCCGAGGGCCCGGCGCACTTCTGGCTGCTCGCCGCCTCCGGCGTGATCACTGCCGTTCCCCTCATCTTCTTCGGAGCCGCCGCCCGCCGGCTTCCCCTCTCCACGGTGGGCCTGTTGCAGTATCTGGCACCGACGCTGCAGTTCATCCTGGCGTTGGTCGTCTTCCAGGAACACATGCCTCCTGAGCGATGGGCCGGGTTCGGGCTCGTGTGGCTCGCGCTGGTGCTGCTGACGATCGACATGGTGGGAGCACCCGGGCGGGCCCGGAAGCTTCAGCGCGCGGTCGCCTGAGCGGCTGTTCAACCGCGGGCTTGCGCTGCGCGGCGGCGCAGCTGGGCGCCTCCACCCTGAATTACGCGACAGCAGCCTAAGCGGCCTGTCAGCCGCATGCATGAACCTCGCATAGTTGTCCGTTCCTCCACAGGCCATGCTCTGCCTGCGCCCCGACCCGGTCATCCCCAAGGCTGGCCGGTCCCCTGCCATCGCAGCCGACACAGCGGGATGCTCAGGACATGGTCTTTTCCGTCCAGCAGCACCCCGCCGAGGCAGCGGCACCTGCTCTTCGCCCGCCGTCGGCCCTTCCGTCCGCCGCCCTGCAGGAGCAGGCCCTTGAACTTGCCCGGGCGGCGCGGGAGCTGTGCGAGGAAGCAGCTGAAGGATGGCCGCTGCTGTCGCTGGATGACGCCGCAGGGTTCGCCGAGCACGTGGAGCAGCTCTCCCGGTCCGTGGACATGCTGCAGATGGCAGCCGCCGCTGCCCTCGACGGCGGGCGACCGGCGGACAACTATGGGCGCCCGAAGCGCTGGGGGCGTGGCGTCGGTGACGGTGAGGTGATCGGTGCCGACGGAGGGGAACGGGAGCAGCGGACCGATGGCGTGCGGGGCAGGTCGCGCGAGTTCCGCTCCACGGCGGACTTTATGCGGGCCAGGCTCCGGATCAGCCGGTCGGCGGCGAAGCGGCGGCTGGCCGCCGCAGCCGCGCTCTTCCCGCCGACCTCGACCACCGGCGAACCGCTCGCCTCACCCTGGCCCCGGCTGGCCGAGGCCTGCCGGACCACGGAAATCTCGGCATCAGGCGCGGCAACCGTCCTGCAGGCGCTCGACGAGGCACAGCCCCGTCTGGCTCCGGAAGCCCTTGCGGACATGGAGGCCCAGCTCACTGAGATCGCTGTCGGCCAGGACGAGGATTTCCTGCACCGTGCTGCCCGCTACTGGGTGGCTTTCCTGAACCAGGACCGGCCGCCGACTGAGCAGGAGCTGCAGCAGTTCCAGGGCATCTTTCCGGGCCGCCGCCGCAACGGGCTGAGCCACATGCACATCTATTGCACGGACGACCAGCATGAGGCCCTCCAGACGCTGATCAACAGCGCGGCAGGGGCTGGCCGACTGTCCGAGTCGCAGGAACCCGGCCTGCCCCGGATGACGCGGCCGCAGCTGCTGCTGGAAGGGCTCCTCAGCGGAGTGCGGGCCGGCCTCGCCTGCGGCGGCGTGCCCGCAGCAGGCGGGCTGCGACCGCAGGTGATGGTCACGATCAGTCATCGCTCACTGCTGGACGGCCTCACCACCCCCGTGCCGGAGGGTGGCGCAGGCCGAGCGTGGGCCGTGCGTCCGGAGGACGCCGCACCCCGGGAGGGTGCCGCGGCCTCAAAGAGCACCACCGCCACAGGCGCAGGCGCAGCCGCAGCGGCAGCGGCAGGTGCGCACGCAGGTGCTGCTTCGTCGCCCGGTAGCGTGTGCCCACCCGCGCACCCGTCCACAGCCGTGGCCCTGCATCCTGAACAGCACAGCCCACCCCCGCCCGGCGCGGGCGCCTTCTCCGGTCCGCTGCCGGTCTCCGCCATAAGGCGGCTGGCCTGCGATGCGGAGCTGATCCCGATTCTCCTGGGAACGGAAGGCCGGGTCCTGGATGTGGGCCGATCGGCCCGGCTGTTCCCTCCGCACCTTCGCAAAGCGCTGTATGCGCGAGACCGGGGGTGCACCTTCCCCGGCTGCACGGTTCCAGGGCCGTGGACGGAAGCGCATCACGTGACGTTCTGGGAGTCCGGCGGTTCGACGGCGCTCGAGAACGGCGCCCTGCTCTGTTCCTTCCACCATCACACGATTCATGACGGAAACTGGCGCGTCGTGATGCGCTCCGGGGTGCCATGGTTTATGCCGCCGCCCTACGTCGACCCGCAGCAGCGGCTGATGCGGAACCGGTATTTCCACGCCGGGGAGCGGGCCGGCAACTGAGCGGAATCACGAGGAGAAGCGAAGCTCCCGTGACCGTGTCCAGCCGTCGGGCCCAGGGCTTCCCGGTGAGGTGTTCTGCCGGTCGGGGCTGTCTGCCGAAAACATGGGGCAGGCGGACCACCGAAGTGATCCGCCTGCCCGCTCAGATGTCGGAAGCCTAGGCCTCGTCGACTGCACGCTTCTGCTGCCGAAGGATCAGGAGGATTCCCATCCCCCCGGCCACCAGCAGGGCGCCCAGCCCGCCAACCATCAGCTGTGCACGGGTGAGCCCGGTGTCGGCCAGGGTCGCAGGCCCTGAACCCGCCACGGCGCTGGCTGCCATGACGTTGACTGCGGCCTCGACCGTGATGGGCTGCCAACCAACCAGTTCCCCTTCCAGGTAGAGGGCGACCTTGTGCTCCCCGGCCGGAAGCTCTGCAGGGACGGCCAGTGCAAGGGTGCCCTGCTCATCAGCAGCGACGAGGCCCATATTGATCGGGTTTGAGTGCAGGAAGACCTGGTAGGTGGCGCCCGGGGTCAGCCCGGACAATGCCAGGCCGCTGCCGCGGGATTCGGCTCGGAAGTCTCCCCTGGTGGCGGGGGTCAGGGCAGCGGCATCGCTTGTCTCGAGCATGACGGGGATGCCCGGAGTGCTCGCCGTCGACGCCGCTCCGTTCACCTCGGCGACTGCAGGCTCCTCGGCCGGTCCCTCCCCGTCAGTGCCTGTAGCTTCAGAGCCTGCAGCGGGATCGGTCTCGTCGGTGTGTTCCGCCTCGGATGCGCTGGCCGGAGACGTCGTGGCGGGTGCCGGTTCGGGAGCGGCACCAGGCTCAGGGGCGACAGGCTCGGAAGCGGTCTGGATGGTGGCAGCTTCCTCAGCCGCCTTCCGCTCAGCCTCAACCCGGGCAGCTTCCTCAGCCGCCTTCCGCTCAGCCTCAACCCGGGCAGCCTCCTCAGCGGCCTTCCGCTCAGCCTCAACCCGGGCAGCCTCCTCAGCGGCCTTCCGCTCAGCCTCAACCCGGGCAGCCTCGTCTGTCGCTGCCTTATCTGTTGCAGCCTGATCTGCGGCTTCGTTCCGCCCGGCCTCAGCGCGGGCCGCCTCCTGCTCCGCGTGCTCTGCTGCAGCCTTGCGCTCCGCCTCCACGCGGGCGGCCTCCTCGGCAGCCTTGCGCTCTGCCTCCACGCGCTCTGCCTCCACGCGCTCCGCTTCCTTGCGCTCCGCTTCCTTGCGCTCGGCTTCCTTGCGCTCTGCCTCCACGCGCTCCGCTTCCTTGCGCTCGGCTTCAATGCGGGCCGCTGTTCCCTCGTACTGCCCGAAGTTGGCCGTCGCGAGATACGCGCCCTTGTTGGGCCCCGAGGTCAGCTGAACCACTGCAATCCCGATGTCAGTGTCCGCGCCGCGGAGCATATTGGCCCGATGCGGAGCAGAACCGGCCCACCATTGGAAGGACTGGTCCGCGCTCATGCTCCAGGCGATGTTCTCCGAATAGGACAGCGCGCCGGCCGGATACTCGTTCATGAAGTTCGGGTTGTGCATGAAGCTTCCCGCGCCGTGGACATTGGCAACGGCGGCGGAGTGCTCCGTCCATGCACCGGCGACACCCGCCAGGCCCTCATTCCAGGCCAGCGGAGGCAGCGCATGCTGGGCACGGTAATCATTGATCAGAGTGTGGATGCGGTTGGCCGCCTGATGATCCGCTGCGCTGGCCGGAGCCATTGGCAGGGCCGTCACAGTAGCCACCAAGGTGACGGCAAGGGCGGCGAGCACGCTGAGAAGCGTCTTGATTCGCATAAACGACAAACCTTCATATATGAGACCCCGGCTGATCAGCCGGCGCTGGTTCCACGCAGCTACCCCAGAAGCTGCCCGCTCGGAAGGAAGGCCCAAGCGACCTAGTGAATGTATCGCAGCAGCACATGAGTCACAACAGCCACATCATTCGCAGCATGGAGCACCGTCCAGGCTGCCCACGGCCGGGGACGTATTTAAGCCACGGAAGGCCGGGATGCTCTGCGGGCATCCCGGCCTTCCGTCATCCGGTCATCCGTCGTGGATGCTGCGCTTAGACGTTGGCGCGGATGGCGGCTTCCAGAACGTCCAGACCGTCCTGGAGCAGCTCGTCGGAAATGACCAGCGGCGGAAGCAGCCGGATGACGTTTCCGTACGTGCCGCAGGTGAGGATGATGACGCCCTGCTCGAGGCAGTCAGCGGCGATCTTCTTCGTCAGCTCCGCGTCCGGGGTCTTGCTGCCCGGCTTGGTGAACTCAAGGGCAAGCATGGCGCCGCGGCCGCGCACGTCGCCGATCACGCCGGTTTCCTCGGCAACAGCGCGGAAGCGCGGCAGCACCGCGGCTTCAATGGCCTTTGCGCGGCCGGCCAGGTCCTGCTCCTTCATGGTGTCCATGGCAGCCAGGGCAGCTGCGCACGCCACCGGGTTGCCGCCGTAGGTGCCGCCCAGGCCGCCGGGGTGAACGGCGTCGAGCAGCTCGGCGCGGCCGGTGACGGCCGAGATCGGCATGCCGCCGCCGATGCCCTTGGCCATGGTCATCAGGTCGGGCACCACGCCTTCATGCTGGACGGCGAACCACTCGCCGGTGCGGCAGAATCCGGACTGCACCTCGTCGGCGATGAACACCACGCCGTTTTCCCGGGCCCACTCCGCAAGGCGGGGCAGGAAACCCTCCGCGGGGACGATGAACCCGCCCTCGCCCTGGATCGGCTCGATCAGGATGGCGGCCAGCTGGTCGGCCCCGATCTGCTTTTCGATTGCGAGGATCGCCCGGTCGGCGGCTTCCCGGCCGGTGATCTCGGGGTTCTCCTCGCGGAAGGGGTAGCTCATCGGCATCCGGTAGACCTCGGACGCGAACGGACCGAAGCCGGTCTTGTACGGCATGGCCTTGGCGGTCAGCGCCATCGTCAGGTTGGTGCGGCCGTGGTACGCGTGGTCGAAGGCGACGACGGCGTTGCGGCCGGTCGCGACGCGGGCGATCTTCACCGCGTTCTCGACGGCCTCGGCGCCGGAATTGAACAGCACGGTCCGCTTCTCGTGGTCACCGGGGGTGAGCTCGGCCAGGCGCTCCGCAACGGCGATGTAGCCCTCGTACGGGGTGACCATGAAGCAGGTGTGCGTAAACCGGGCCACCTGTTCCTGGACCGCGGCGACGACGGCCGGATCGGATCCGCCGACGCTGGTCACGGCGATGCCGGACCCGAGGTCGATGAAGGAGTTGCCGTCCACGTCGACGATGACGCCGCCGTCGGCGTCGGCCGCGTACACGGGAACGGAGGAGGCAACGCCCTTGGCGACGACGGCGGAACGGCGGTTGTTGAGCTCAACGGACTTGGGGCCCGGGAACGTTCCGGTGATGTTCCGCTTCTGCTCCAGCCGGTATTCGGGCCGGATTGCCTGAGTGCTCATGGTGCTGCCTTTCGTTGATGCGAGTCTGCGTGCTGCTCTGCGCGCCCGGACACTTTCCCCCAATGAAGCGGAAGGCCCGGGGCGGAACCGGGATTATGGGCTGGCGCCCGGCGCATCCGTCCCCGCGGAGTCCGGCTTCTGCCATTTTCCCAAGGTACGTGCAGACGGGAGCGTCACCTACATACATTCGCACAACGACACCGAGCCGTTGCAGTGCACCCGCCCAGATGCTCCCTAAGATGAACTGCATGGCGTTGTCTCTGTCCGGCCTGCTGGCCGCACCTCATCTTGAGCTGGTCCTGCGCGGCGCCGCACCGGCCTCGGAGGATCCGATTCAGTGGGTGGCGGTGACTGAGCTGGAGGACCCGGCGCCCTTCCTGGGCGGCGGAGAGGTTGTGCTGACCACCGGGCTGCGGCATCGCACGCGTTCGGCGCAGGTGCGCTTTGTCGACAGCGTCTTCAAGGCAGGAGCCCTGGCCATCGGTTTTGGCACCGGCCTCAGCCATGCCAAGGTCCCGGCACCCCTGCTGGAGCAGGCCGACGCGTTGAAGCTGCCGGTGTTCGAGGTTCCTTATCAGACGCCGTTCGTCGCCCTGGGCCGCATGGTGGCCCAGGCGCAGGCCGCCGAACACGTTGACCACCTCGAGGGCCTGCTGCGCTCCCACCAGACCCTGGCCGGAGCCCTGCTGAGCGGCCGCGGCCTCTCCGGCCTGCTCGGGGAACTGGCCCGGCTGCTCGACAGCTCGGTAACCCTCCACCAGTACGGCGCCCAGGTCCTCGCCTTCAACCACGACCGTCGCCCGGCGCCCGGGGAAACGCAGGACGGCTGGCACCGGCTTCCCGTCGCCACCGGCATGCGGGACCGCTGCACCCTCGCAATCGCCGAACCCTACCGCCAGCCCGAGATCGTGGCGTATGCGCAGAGCCTCATCAGCGTCGAGCTGAGCAACCTGGCCCGACGGCGCGCCCGCGACCGCGCCGTCACTGGCCAGCTGCTGGCCGACGTCGGCGACGGACGCCTCGCCGGCCGGGAGGCAGCGCTCCGCCTTGCCGCCGCAGGCCTCGGCGGGGAGGAACCACGGGCCCTGCTGCTGGCCGACGTGGGCCCGGACAAGTCACGGCTGCTTCCATCCCTGCCGCTGCCCGCCGCCTTTGTGGACGCGGTCACTGCCGTCGTGGATTCGCGGCTGGTGGTCATCGTCCCTGCCGGCAGGGAGCCGCATCAGCTCGCGGAGGACCTGGGCGATTACCTTGACGGTGCGGGCCTGCCCGCCCGGATCGGCGTCGGCGGCGGGTTTGTCGATCCGGCGGGCCTGCGCTGGAGCTACTTCGCCGCGCGGGAAGCCCTGGCACATGGCGGGCGGGTCAACGAAGCGGACCGGCTGAGCCTTGCCTCCCTGCTCATGACGGCGAGGGACGTTCCCCTGTCTGCGCTGGCCGAGGAAACGCTGCAGCCGGTGCTCCGCTTCGATGAGGAGCATGGCGCGGGGCTGCTCGACACCCTGCAGCAGTACCTGGACCTCAACGGCTCCACCGCCGCAGTCGCCGAAGCCCTGTCGCTGCACCGCAACACCGTCCGGTACCGCCTGGCCCAGATCCGCGAGCTGACCGGATATGACCCGGCCAGGACCGCCGACCGCGTCCACCTGTTCCTGGCCCTGCGGGTCCACGGCCTCTCCGGCTAGCCGGCAGCCGGCAGGGCAGGCAGAGCCTGCGGCCGGCAGGGCGGCAGAGCAGCGGAGCGTCGGCCCGGAGCGCCGCTGCCGGGGCCGATTCAGGTCCACGTTGTGCGCTGCGCCCGCCCCTCCTTACGCTGTAGGGATGCACACTCCGCCCGTTGAGCCGGTGATGACCTATCGCTGGCGTGGAACCGACGACCCGTCCCGGCTGGACAGCGCCGTCGTTTCCTTCAGGGAGAGTGAGCTCGCCGCCTCGGGAACCTCCGACTGCGACGGCTATCGGCTGCGCTGGTCACTCCGGACGGATACGGGATGGGTGACCCGCCGGATGCGCGTCGACGTCCAGGGAGACGGGTGGGCGCGGAGCCTGGAACTGAGCCGCAGCGCCTTTGGCCGCTGGACGGCCGAGGTCGATGAGGAGGGCACCCCGGATCTGCCCCCGGCCGGCATCGACGACCCCACGGCATTGGACAACGCCCAGGACGTCGACCTGGGCCTGTGCCCGCTCACCAACACCATGCCGATGCTTCGCCTCGACCTGCTGGGCGACTCTGCGCCGGCCGACGACACCAAGCTGACGATGGCCTGGATTGAAGTCCCCAGCCTGCGCGTGGTCGCCAGCGAACAGGTGTACACCCAGGTCAAGCCGTGGACCGAAGACCGCGGACACGCTCTCGTGCTCTTCAGTTCAACCGCTTCCGGCTTCACCACGGAGCTGCCCGTGGACCGGCACGGCGTGGTCCTCGACTACCCCGGGCTGGCCCGGCGCACGACGCCGGCTCCCGCGGGTTCGCCGCTGAAGGGCGCCGGGCTCTTCGCGTAGGGCCGGCCGCTCCGAAAGCCGGGCGGAGTTCCCGGCGGGCAGGAGCCGCAGCCGGCTCAACGACCCGTCAGAAGCTCCGATGCCCCGCGGCTAGGATGGAAGTACAGCACCATCAACTTTGGAGACCGACCCATGAGCGATATGTTCCTCGACAAGTTCCGTGACCTGGTCCCCAAGTATCTGGAGGACCAGTGGCGGGCGGAGGACGGCATTCCCGCCCCTGAACTGGACGGCATCCTCGCGGAGCGCGAGCTGTGGATCCCACTGGTCCTTCGCGAGTTCTACCTCGCCATCGGCGGCTGCGATGACCTGATGGAGGCCTACCACTTCTTCTGGGACCCCGATGAGCTGGAGATCGAGGACGGCTACCTGCTGTTCCTCGAAGACGAGGATGAGAAGTTCGTCTGGGGGTTCCGTGCGGACCAGCTGGATGTCCCGGACCCCATCGTGTGGCGCAGGAACAACGTCCGGGGCACCTGGAAGTCCGAGGAAGGGACCTTCAGCGAGTTCGTCTTCGACATGTTCAACTGGATTTTCGAGGAAGCGGACGAACTCTGAGCGCCGGACACATTCAGCGGACCACCCCGGCTGGCTGGACCAGCCATGCGCCGGAGGGCTACGAATGTCCCTTCTGCGACCTTGCCTCCGGCGAATTCAGGTTCGCCAGCAACCTCTGCGAGCCGGGCGACCTCGTCTACTCCGATGACCTGGTGCTGGCTTTCATCGCCTCCCACGGATTCGACCCGCACCCGGGCCACGTCCTGGTGACGCCGCGGGAACACTACGAGCTGCTCTACGAGCTTCCCGACGACGTGGCCTCCCGGATCATGCTCCTCACCCGGGACATCGCCGTCGCCATCAAACGCGCCTGGGAGCCGGACGGCGTGACCACGCGCCAGCACAACGAGCCGGCGGGAAGCCAGCATGTCTGGCACTACCACCAGCATGTCCTGCCGCGCTGGAACGGCGACGGGCTCTACTTCACGCCGAAGCGTCCGATCGTGCCGCCGGCGGTCCGCGCCGTCAAGGCCGCCGAGCTGCGGGCCGCCCTCTCCGGCGGACACTGATCCGCACCTGCCGGTCCGGCAGCTGCTGATCCGGCAGCTGCTGATCCGCGGATCCGCCGGTGATGTGCTGATCCGCGGATCCGCCGGTGATGTGCAGATCCACCGGCCAGGGCGGGCAGCCTAGGCGTCGCGCTCCACGACCGCTTCGGCGAACGCTGCGAGGGCGCGCTTGACCACGCTGTCGGGCAGCGGGGCCAGCGCCGCGATCGCCTCGGCGGACCAGCTGCGGGCCACGGCCCAGGCCTCTTTCGTCACCGGATGGGCGCGGAGCGCCTGTACGGCCGCGGCCAGCGCCTCGTCCGAGCTCAGGTCCGATTCCACCAGCTCCAGCACCCGGGCAGCGGATTCGTCTCCGCCGGAAGCGGCACGCCGCAGCAGCAGCACGGGAAGCGTGGGCACTCCCTCGCGCAGGTCGGTGCCCGGAGTCTTGCCGGACTTGGCTTCCAGCCCCGTGACGTCGATGACGTCGTCGGCGAGCTGGAAGGCCATGCCCACCTTCTCGCCGTAGTCGACCATCACCTGGACGGCGGCATCGTCGGCGCCGCCGAAAAGGGCACCGAGCTGTCCGGCTGCGGCGATCAGCGAGCCGGTCTTGCCCGCGAGCACTCCCAGGTAGTGTTCCAGCGGATCCTGGCCGTCGGCCGGGCCGACGGTCTCGTGCAGCTGGCCCATGCAGAGCCGCTCAAAAGTCCGCGCCTGGATACCCAGGGCCTCTCCGCCCAGCACCGACACCAGGCTGGAGGCCCGGGCGAAAATCAGGTCTCCGGTCAGCACGGCCACCGAGTTGCCCCACACCTCGTGGGCGGTGGGAGCACCACGCCGCACCGGCGCCTCGTCCATCACGTCATCGTGATAGAGGGTGGCCAGGTGCGTCAGTTCGACGACGACGGCCGAGGTCAGCACATCGGCGTTGGCCGGGGCGGGGCCGAGGTGGCTGGCGAGCAGGGTCAGCAGCGGGCGTACCCGCTTGCCGCCGGCTTCCACCAGGTGCCGGGAGGTCGCATCGGCGAACGGGTCGGAGTTGGCGATGGCCTCGCGCAGCTGGGTCTCCACCTGCTCCAGCCCCTCGGCGATGGCGGGGCCCAGGTCAGGGTCGTCGGCGAGGAGCGCAAACCCGGCAGGCAGCCGCGTCCGCTGCCCGTCGGCTGCACTGGAGCTGGTGTTGGTGGATTCAGTCACTGTTCCAGACTAACTATTCTCTAGGGCGGAAGGGGCGGTTCGGACGGCCTGGCCGCCGACGGCGGGCGGGAGCGGACCGCGGTTGTCGGCCGCGGGGACCAGCTTCTCCAGCAGCGCGATGACACGGTCCTGGAAGTCGGGCGCGTTGTGGTCGGTGAGGTTGGCCAGCATGCGCACCACGAAGCGCATCAGCACCGGCACCGGCATGCCGGTGCGCAGGGCGAGCTTCATGACGGCCGGCTTGCCGATCATCCCGGCGAAGACCCGGCCGAGGGTGAAGTGGCTGCCCCACTGGCCGCGGATGTAATCCGCGTAGCCGGCCAGCACGGCGTCGGCTGCGGCGTTGGAGGACAGCAGCCCGGGGGTGCGGGCGGCCGCCTCGGCGGCGACAATGCACTCCGCGGCATAGCGGGCGGATTCCATCGCGTAGGAGATGCCTTCACCGTTGAACGGACTGACCATGCCGCCGGCATCGCCGAGCAGGAGCAGCCCGGGAGCGGCGTGCGGGGTGCGGTTGAAGCCCATCGGCAGCGCCGCCCCGCGGATCTCCCCCACCTGGTGTTCGGGAGTGAAGCCCCACTCGGCGGGCATCGCCGCCGTCCAGTCCCGCAGCACCTTGCGGTAGTCCAGCTTCCCGAACTCCTTGGAGGAGTTGAGGATGCCCAGGCCGACGTTGGAGGTACCGTCGCCGACGCCGAACACCCAGCCGTAGCCGGGCAGCGGGTTGCCGGAGGCATCGGGCAGTTCCAGCCACCCCTCCATCCACTCGTCGTCGGAGCGCGGGCTGGTGAAGTAAGTGCGCACCGCGACGCCGAGGGGCCGGTCGTCGCGCTTCTCCAGGCCGAGGCTGAGCGCGGTGCGGGAGGAGTTGCCGTCTGCGGCCAGGACGACGTCGGCGGCGAACTCCCGGGTTTCCCCGGTGCGGCGCCCGCGCTCGTCCAGCACGTTGGCGGTGACACCCTGGACCCGTCCGTCGGGTCCGCGCAGCGCCCCGGTGACGGTGTGGCGTTCCAGGACGACGGCGCCGGCGGCCCGCGCGTGCGCGGCCAGTTCGGCGTCGAAATCCAGCCGGGTACGGATCAGGCCGTAGTCCGGGAACTCAGAGTGCTCCGGCCATGGCAGTTCCAGCTTCCGGCCGCCGGCGATCAGGCGCAGGCCGCGGTTGCGGCGCCATCCGTCCTCTTCGCGGTGCGGCAGGCCGAGCAGCTGCAGCTCACGCACGGCACGCGGCGTCAGGCCGTCGCCGCAGACCTTTTCCCGCGGGAAGGCGGTCTTTTCCAGCACGGTGACGTTGATGCCGGAACGGGCAAGGTAATAGGCAGCGGTGGAGCCGGCAGGGCCCGCACCGACGATCAGGACATCCACGTCAGGCCTGCTGCGCTCCGGCAACCGCTGCGCCGGAAGCGTCCTCCGGCTTGACGGCGCGGTGCACGGCCACGATGCCGCCGGTCAGGTTGCGGTAGGCCACGTCCTGCCAGCCGGATTCGGTGATCCAGCCCGACAGGGCGTCCTGGTCCGGCCAGGCCCGGATGGACTCGGCAAGGTAGACGTAGGCGTCAGGGTTGGAGCTGACCTTGCGCGCGATGGGCGGCAGGGCACGCATCAGATACTCGGTGTACATGGTCCGCCACAGCGGAACCACCGGGGAGGAGAACTCCGCGATGACCAGCTTGCCGCCGGGCTTGGTGACGCGAAGCATCTCGGCCAGCGCCTTGCGCGGCTCGTTCACGTTGCGCAGGCCGAAGGAGATGGTGGTGGCGTCGAAGGAGTTGTCCGCGAACGGCAGCGCGGTGGCGTCGCCGGCGACGAAGTCGATGTCCGGGCGGCGGCGCTTGCCGACCTTGAGCATTCCGAGCGAGAAGTCGCAGGCGACGACGTCGACGCCGGCGTCGGCGTACGGCTCGCTTGAGGTGCCGGTGCCGGCGGCCAGGTCCAGGACCCGCTGGCCGGGCACCGCGCCCACCGCGTCCACGACGATCCGGCGCCAGCGCCGGGTCTGCCCCATGGACAGGACGTCGTTGACGACGTCGTACTTGGGAGCGACGTCGTCGAACATGGCGGCAACTTCGTCAGGGCGTTTTTCCAGCGATGCGCGGTTCACGCGTTCATTGTCTCAAAGATTGCCGGAGGCACCGAACGGAAGGCCGGGGATGTTGAGCGGCTCACTCCCCTGCCGGCCCGGGACCGCCGCCGCGCGGCACGTAATCCATGCCACTGCGCGGGCGAGAGTAGGCTGGAAGGCACTATGACCACCCTGCGTTCCGTTACCGTTCCCATCAGCGAGCCCTCGGCGGCGATCGGCCTGCTGGAATACCTGGTCCGTGACGAGCAGCTGTGCTGGCTCCGCTGCGGCGAGGGAATGGTGGGCTTCGGCGAGGCGGCCCGCTTCACGGCCTCGGGCCCGGACCGGTTCACCGAGGCCGAAGCCTGGTGGCGGGAGACCGTTGCGGCGGCCGACGTCACCGACCCCATCGGAGCGCCGGGCACCGGGCTCAGCGCCTTCGCGTCGTTCGCGTTCAGCAAGCGCTCACCGTTCCGCTCGCGCGTCATCGTTCCGGAGCTGGTGATCGGTTCCCGCGAGGGCACCGCCTGGGTGACCATGACGACGTCGGACCCCGGGAAGGCACTGGACGAGGACTCCGTGCTGGCCGCCATGGCGGGCTGGATCGACGCCGAACCGGCGCACCGGGAGTCGACGGCCGAGGATGAGATCCGCCCGGGCATGCTCAGCGAGTCCGAATGGAAGAACGCCGTGGCCCGCTCGGTGGCGCACATCAGCGCCGGAGACCTGAGCAAGATCGTGCTGGCGCGCGACATTGTCGCGTCGCTCGGCACCCCGGTGGCCGCGCCGCAGGTGCTGCGCGAACTGGGGCTGCGCTACCGCAGCTGCTGGACCTACTCGGTGGACGGGCTGCTGGGTTCCACTCCGGAGATGCTGATCAAGGTGGAGGACGGCGTCGCCCGCGCCCGGGTCCTCGCCGGCACGCTGGACCGCGCCACCGCGCCCGAGGATGATCCGGGGTACGCGGCGCGGATGCTCGCCGGCTCGGAGAAGCAGCAGCAGGAGCACCGGATCGCCATCGAATCGCTGCTGGCGCCGCTGGAACCGTTCACCTCCAGCATGAGCAGCCACAGCGAACCGTTCGTGCTGGAGCTGCCCAACGTGTGGCACCTGGCGTCCGACGTCACCGCCGATCTGGCCGAGGACGCCGACGGCGCGCGTCCCGGCGTGCTCACCCTGCTGGAGGCCCTGCACCCCACCGCTGCGGTGTGCGGCTTCCCCACCAGCGTCGCCGGGGAGCTGATCAGCGAACTGGAGCACATGGACCGCGGCCCGTACGCGGGGCCGGTGGGCTGGATCGACGCGGCCGGCAACGGCGAGTTTGGCATCGCCCTGCGCGGGGCGGTGATTGAGGATCCGCAGACGGTGCGCCTCTACGCAGGGTGCGGAATCGTGGCCGGCTCCAATCCGGCGGCTGAGCTTGAGGAGACCTGGAGCAAGTTCCGTCCCATGCTCGAAGCCCTGGGCCTGGACAGCCATTCCGGCGGCCGGTCCGCGCTGCCCGGACGCACCCCGGCACCCGTCGGGGCGTGAGCGCCGGAGGCTGCCGAATTCCGGATCGCCGACAAAAAATGATCCAGCTTCACATTTGAATTTCCGGCCCGGTTTCGCCGCCCTCCTTTAGACTGCTTTTCAACGCTCTGTACGGAGAACAGTCACCGGACCCGATACGTAAGGTAGAAAAACGCATGCTGCACAAAACCCGCAAAGCGGCACTGGCCGCCCTTGCCGTGGGCGCCCTGGCCCTGACCGCCTGCGGCGGAGGAGACCAGGAAGGCTCCGAGTCGGCGTCGGGCCTGGACCTGGTCAATGACGGCCAGCTGACCGTCTGCTCGGACATCCCCTACCCGCCCTTTGAATTCGAGGAGAACGGCGAGTACACCGGCTTCGACATGGACCTGGTCCGGGAGATTGCCTCCGGCATGGACCTGGAGCTGTCTGTCCAGGCCGTGGGCTTTGACGGCCTGCAGTCCGGCACCGTCCTGACCGCCGGGCAGTGCGACCTGGGCGCCAGCGCCATCACCATCACCGAAGAGCGTCAGGAGCGGCTCGCCTTCTCCGATCCCTACTACGACTCGCTGCAGTCGCTGCTTGTTCCGGCCGGGTCCGACATCTCCGGCATCGACGCCCTCTCCGGCAAGCGGGTGGGCGTGCAGCAGGGCACCACCGGCGAGGCCTACGCCCGCGAGAACGCCGAGGGTGCCGAGATCGTCGCCTACCCCAGCGACGCGGAGCTGTTCCTGGCCCTGCAGTCCGGAGGCATCGATGCGATCCTTCAGGACCTGCCGGTGAACATCGGCCACGTGGGTGAGGGCGAGTACGAAATCGCTGAGGAGTACCCGACCGACGAGTCCTACGGTTTCGCCATGATGAAGGGCAATGACGACCTGGTCACCGCCGTCAACGAGCAGCTGACCGAGCTGCGCGAGAACGGCACCTACCAGGAGATCTACGACAAGTACTTCAGCGAAGCCGCGCAGTAGGAGAATTAACCGCAGAGCGCCGTTCCGGTCATCTCCGGAACGGCGCCCGCGCGTTGGGCCGCAGCCATTCTGCAGCCGGCATCCGGCGGGGCCACCGCCGCCGCCGGACAGCGCGTGTGAACCGACCGACAGATGCCGGCCGCCCCACCCATCCGGCGCCGCCTGACCAGACCGAAAGGTCCCAGTGAAACCCTCAACCCGCAGACGCCTGTTCCGGGGCATCCTGTACGCGATCTTCGTCGCGGCCGTAGCCGCCGTGGTGTTCCTGGCCGACTGGGAAAAGATCGGCGTCAACTTCTTTGACCCCGAAGTGGCCCGTGAGGCCTTCCCGCAGATCATCACCGTCGCGGCGAAGAACACCGTCATCTACACGGTGATCGCCTTTGCGGGCGGCCTGCTGCTGGGCCTGATCCTGGCCCTGATGAAGCTCTCCCCCGTGGCCCCGTACCGATGGGCCGCCACCGCCTACATCGAGCTGTTCCGCGGCCTGCCGGCGCTGCTGGTGATCTTCGGTTTCGCGTTCGCCGTACCGATCGCGTTCGGCTGGCGCCCGCCGGGCGGCAGCACCACCCTGGGCCTGTTGGCGCTCATCGTCGTATCCGCTGCCTACATCGCCGAGACCATCCGCGCCGGCATCCAGGCCGTCCCGCCCGGACAGGTCGAAGCCGCCCGTTCCCTGGGCATGAACCCTGCGTGGACCATGGTGTCCGTAGTGCTGCCCCAGGCCTTCCGGATCATCACCCCGCCGCTGACCAATGAGCTGGTGATCCTCATCAAGGACACCTCGCTGCTGTTCATTGTCGGCATGGCCATGCAGGACAAGGAACTGACCACCTTCGCCCGCGACTCGGTCACCATGAATGCCAACGCCACCCCGCTGGTCATCGCGGCTCTCATGTACCTGGTGATCACCCTTCCGCTGACCCAGCTGGTGGCCAGGCTTGAACGACACAACCAGAGAGGCCGGTAGGATCCGTGGCCGCACACACTGAGAAGACCGCGGGCACGCCCGCCATCCAGGTCCGCAATCTGCACAAGAGCTTCGGCAGCAACGAGGTGCTCAAGGGCATCGACTTCCACGTCGACCAGGGCGAAGTGGTCTGCGTCATCGGCCCGTCCGGCAGCGGCAAGTCCACGCTGCTGCGCTGCGTGAACCGGCTGGAGGAGCCGACCAGCGGCACCATCCTGGTCGAGGGCACCGACATCACTGATCCGGAGACCGACCTGGACAAGGTCCGCACCCGGATCGGCATGGTGTTCCAGCAGTTCAACCTCTTCCCGCACCTGAACGTGCTGAGCAACCTGATGCTCGCCCAGCGCCGCGCCAAGAAGCGCGGCAAGGCCGAGGCCAGCGAAACCGCCCTGCGCAACCTGGAGAAGGTCGGACTGCGGGACCGGGCGGATGCCTTTCCCTCGCAGCTCTCCGGCGGCCAGCAGCAGCGCGTGGCGATCGCCCGCGCCCTGTCCATGGACCCGGACATGATGCTCTTCGACGAGCCCACCAGTGCCCTTGATCCCGAGCTGGTCGGCGATGTCCTCGGCGTCATGCGCCAGCTGGCCGAAGAGGGCATGACCATGATGGTCGTCACCCACGAGATGGGCTTCGCCCGCGAGGTCGGCGACCGGGTCGTCTTCATGGACGGCGGCGTCGTCGTCGAGCAGGGCCGCCCCGAAGACGTGCTGGGCAACCCGCAGCACGAGCGGACCCGGGCCTTCCTGTCCAAGGTGCTCTAGGACGCGCCGTCCGCCAGGCCCTTCGGGCTCAGCGACTGCGGGCTCACCCCCTGCGGGCTCAGCGCCTGCGGGCTCAGCGCCTGCCGGACATCCAGCCAGCCGGCCCCCTCAGGCATCGCTTGAGGGGGCCGGCTGCATATCCGGGTCCGCCGGGCCGGCCCGGCAGGCGGCGTGTGTCCGGGAACTGCTGCGGCTATCCGACGTCGAGCGCCCCCTGCACTGCGTCCCGGACCGCTGCATGCAGCCGCCTCAGGCCGTGCCGCTGGACCGGGACCTCGAGTACCGAACGGCCGCTGATCGGCGCGGTGAGGGCGGCATCGAGTTCGGCGTCGTCCGTGACCAGCTGGTGCCGGACACCGTATCCGGCGGCCAGCGAGGCCAGATCGGCGTCGTGCGGAGTGCCGAAGAACCGCTCCACCAGCTCCGCGTATTCGGGCTGTTCGCCCAGGGCCCCGTGCTCCAGGACGGAGAAGATGCCGCCGCCGGTGTCGTTGAGCACCACCACCTGCAGGTCCGGTTCCGTTTCGGTGCGCGGCACCAGCAGCCCGCCGGCGTCGTGCAGGAAGGTCAGGTCTCCGGCCAGCAGCCGGGTCGGGATCCCGTTGGCCAGGGCCACGCCGGACGCCGTGGAGATCATTCCGTCGATCCCGGCCAGGCCGCGGTTCGCGTAGACGTCCAGCGGATGCCGGGCCGGGGCGGCGATCAGGTCAAGGTCGCGGACCGGGTTCGAGGAGCCGACCACCAGGTTGCCGTCCGTGTGCTCCCACACCAGCTGGGCCACCCGCAGCCCGGTGAGGCCCGGCTCGCGCTCCAGCACGGCCTGCAGGGCCCGCTGCGCTGCAGCGGAGGCATCCTGCCAAAGCTTCAGCCACGCCGCGCTGCCTGTCCCGGAGAAGGCGAACAGGGCCGCCAGGTCCGTGATGACGATTTCCTGCCGGCGTCCGGGCCGGAACCAGTTGACCGGCCGGGGCAGGTAGATGGCCCGCTGCACGTCCCTGCGCGCAAGCAGAGCGGCCACGGGCCGGGACAGCGTGGGCCGGCCGAACACGACCACGCGCTGGATCCGCGGACCCAGCTGCTCAAGCAGCAGCCGGTAGGCGACGACGGCGTTGGGGCCGAACCGGGCGTTCGACGACGGTTCGGCCAGCAGCGGCAACCCGGCGCGTCGGGCGAACAGCGCCGCGATCTCGCCGGCGCCGTCGCCCGCAATCACCACCGTGCGGGCGGTTCCCGGCTCCGCCGGAACGCGGACCCGCTCGTCCTCCTCGGGCTCGGGAACAGTGCCCACGGCAGCCGGGCCCACGCCCGGCTCCAGCCCCAGCGGGTCATCGAGGCCCGGGACCAGCGGATCCCGGAACTGCAGGTTGATGTGGATCGGGCCCGCGGCCCCGCCGGAGGGAGCGGCAAAGGCTTCGGCGATGGCACCTGCCGGATCCTCCCCTGCTTCCACGTTGGCCTCCGCCACCGGGAAGCCGGAGAACAGTCCGGGCTGCACCGTGGTCTGGTTGGCGCCGGTGCCGTGCAGCTCCGTCGGCCGGTCAGCCGAGAGGACCACCAGCGGCACCGCGGCGTGGTGTGCCTCCATCACGGCCGGCACCAGCTCGCCGACGGCGGTGCCGGAGGTGGTCACCACCGCTGCAGGCCGGTGCCCGCCCCGGGCCAGGCCGAGGGCCAGGAACCCGGCGGCGCGCTCGTCGATCCGCACGTGCACGCGGATCCGGTGCTGCAGCTCCGCCTCCGCCAGGGCGTAGGCCAGCGGGGCGCTCCGGGACCCGGGCGCGAGGACGACGTCCTGCACGCCTCCGGCCGCAAGGGCGGCGACGGCGGAGCGGGCGGACTGCAGGGAGGTGAGGGGGCCGGTCATAGCCTTATCCTACGAACCTGCCCCCGCCTCCCGGCCAGTCGACGGTGCCGGGGTGCGTCCCCAAGGCCGCTGATCAGCACCCGCGGCCCGCTTCCGTGCCGCGCCGCAGGCCGCGGGCACGAAGGCCCGCCCGACCCCGCCCCTGGGTGCCCCTGGGTTTCACCGCCCCTGGGTTTCACCGCCCCTTCCGGATTTCACCGTCCCTTCGGGCCTCCGCCTCCGCCGCGGCCCTGATCCTTGTCCTCCCGGTAGACCTGCACCACGGAAGGCCGCGGCGCGGCCACTGCGTCCGACGTCGGCCGGCCGGGGCGGGTTCGCGTTCCTCCTGCGCCCGCATAGTCGGGGAAGAGCGAATGCGGCTGCCCGTAGCTGCCGTCTTCGCCCGGGTGCTGCACTGCGACGAAGACCATGTCCTCGTCATCGTGGATCACGGGGCCGCAGGTTTCGGCCTCCCGCGGCACGGACAGGAACTGCTCCACCTTCCCCCGGTTCCGGCCCTCCAGGCCCACCTTGAACAGGCCGTCGTTGTATCCGATGCCGCCGGGAGCGCCGTCGGTGGATACCCAGAGGTTGCCTTCGGTGTCGAAGGCGAGGTTGTCCGGGCAGGAGATGGGGCTGACCTTCTCCGCCGGGTATCCGGAGAAGTATGTCGCTCCGCCCCGGGCCGGGTCCCCGCACAGCATCAGGAGGTTCCAGGTGAACCTTTCCGCAGCGGCGTCGCCGCGGTGCTCGATCAGTTCGACGATGTGTCCGTCCCGGTTCTGCGAGCGCGGGTTGGCTTCGTCCGGTCCGGGCTGCCCGGAAACGCCGCGGTTGGAGTTGTTGGTGCACGCCACGTACACCCGGCCGGTGGCGGGGTTCGGTTCCACGTCCTCGCAGCGGTCCATCTTGGTGGCTCCGGCGCGGTCCGCGGCCAGGCGGGTGTAGGCCAGCACCTGGGGCACGTCCATGCCGGGCACCGCGCTGCGGCCGTCCACGACCAGGGGCAGCCACTCCCCCTTACCGTCGAACCCGCCGTCGGCCGGCACCGTCCCCGACCCGTCGATCTCGCCCTCGGAGCTGCCGCGGAACCGGGCAACGTACAGGTTGCCTTCGGCCAGCAGGCGCATGTTGTGCCGCCGGTCGTTCTTCCGGTACCGGTGGCGGGAGACGAACTTGTAGAGGTAGTCGAACCGCTCGTCGTCGCCCGAGTAGGCGACCACCCGGCCGTCGCGGGCGATGGTGACGTTCGCGCCCTCGTGCTTGAAGCGTCCCAGGCTGGTGTGCTTCACCGGCACCGACCCGGGATCCTCCGGGTCGATCTCGACGATGTAGCCGAAGCGGTTCGGTTCGTTGCGGTAATCCTCGCCGCGGGCGTCGAACCGCGGGTCGTCCTGCTCCCAGCCCATGGCGGTGGCCTTGTCCGCCAGCCCGTAGCGGCGTTCCTCCGCCGTCGTGCCCTCTGCCCGGAAGAAGCCGTGGAAGTTCTCCTCGCCGGAGAGGATGGTGCCCCACGGCGTGGTGCCGCCGGCGCAGTTGCCCAGGGTGCCGCGCACCCAGCGGCCTTCCGGGTCCTCCTTGGTGCGCACCAGGTCGGTGCCGGCCAGCGGGCCGGTGAGTTCAAAGACGGTGTCCATGGTGATGCGGCGGTTTCGCCGTGCTCCGCGGACGTAGTCCCAGGGCCCGCCGCGCCGTCGGCGGCTCAGCTCGACGACGGAGAGCCCGACGGCGTTACGGAAGATCGCGCGCCGCTCGCGTTCCTCCGCGGCGGACGCCGGTGCGGCCGGAAACATGATCTGCGGGTTCACGTATTCGTGGTTGCAGACCAGGACGGCCCTGCGTCCGTCCCGGGCGCGCAGGATGTCGAGGTAGTCGTTGTTGTAGCCGAACTGGCGGGCCTGGGCCGCGGCGGTCTGGGCGGCGAAGTCGAACTCCGGGGAATCGCTGAACAGCGGATCGCCCCAGCGCAGGATCGGCTCCCACCTGTAGCCGCCGGGGACGTCGAAGGTGTCGGAGGCGGCGTCCACCGGGGAGATGGGGCTGAAGGGCAGCCTGCCGCGGCCGCCGTGTCCGGGCCGGCCGGGACCGTGGGCCGGAACCTGTCCGGCGGCCGCAGGCTGTGCGCCGCCCAGCAGCACCACCGCCGCGCTCAGCGCGCCTGCAGCCCCGGCACCCAGCGCGGCCCGGCGGGAGAACTCCGCCGATGCGATGTCGCGGAAGTAGCCGTTCGACGACGTGTTGCACACCGCCTTGGTGCACGCGTCGTCGCACTTCAGCCGGCAGGTTACGGGACTGCGCTTGCCGCGGGCGTGCGGTGCCGGCAGCAGCTTCAGCAGGTTGGTCATGGGGCAGGTCCTTCCGTCCAGGCAGGCCCCGGGCAGGATGCGGACCCTGCGGCCGGGCCACCCGCGCCGCAGGGAAAGACCCGGAGCGCCTCCACCGTGGCAAGCCAAGATGACGGGCGGGCCGCCGTGCGGTGAACGGAAAGTGAATTGAGGCACACGTGCCGGTTCCCCGCCGGTCAGGCGGGCAGCTGGGCCGGCGCGGTATCCGGTCGGGCACCGTCCGTCTCCGATCCGCCCGGGCTCCTGCGCAGGACATTGAAGACCAGGTTGAGCACGATGGCCGCCAGGCAGGCGAGCACGATGCTGTTCTCGACGACGATCTGCAGGGACGGCGGGAAGCCGCTGAAGATACCGGGCTTGCTCACCGGCACCATGGCCAGGCCGAGGCTCACGCTGACGATCAGGATGTTGCGCGGATCGTTCAGGTCCACCCGTCCCAGGATGCCTACGCCCACCGCTGCCACCCCGCCGAAAAGGACCATGGCCGCACCGCCGAGGACCGGCATCGGGATCGCCGCGACCACGGCCGACACCTGCGGGAACAGGCCCATGAGGACCAGCAGCACGCCCGCCACGGTGATGGCCCACCGGCTCCTGACCCCGGAAAGCCGGATCAGGCCGACGTTCTGTGCGTACGCGGTGAAGGGGAACGAGTTGAACACGCCGCCCAACATGGTCGACAGCCCGTCCGCACGGAGCGTGGCCGCCACCCGCTTTTCATCGACACGCTCACCGGTGATCTCACCCACCGCCAGAGCGTCGCTGGTGGTCTCCACCATGGTGATCAGCATGACGATGACCATGGCCAGCACCGCGGAGAGGTGGAAGGTTGGCAGTCCGAAGGCGAACGGGGCGGGAAGCTCGAACACCGGTGCGGCTGCGACGGCGGCGAAGTCCACCATCCCGAACGGAATGGCGATCAGGGTGCCGAGGACCAGACCCAACAGGACGGCGATCCGGCCCAGGAAACCGGAGAAGATCCGGGACACCGCCAGGATGATGACGAGCGTCACGCCCGCCAGCAGCAGGTTCGGTCCGGAGATGGCGGTGGCCGACTGGTCCCCGCCCAGCATCCAGTTCGCCGCGATCGGAATCAGGGAAATGCCGATCGCCGCGATGGTCGTGCCGGTGACCACGGGCGGAAAGAGGAACAGGACCCTGCTGAAGTACGGGGCCGCGAGGAACGTGAAGAGGCCGGCCGCAATCACCGACCCGAAGATGGCGGGCAGGCCCCATTCCCCGCCGATCAGGATCATGGGTGCCACCGCGGTAAAGGTGGTTCCCTGGACGATCGGCAGCCTGCCGCCGATGTTCCAGACGCCGACGGACTGCAGGATGGTGGCCACGCCGCTGGCCAGCGCGGTGACGGCGAGCAGGTAGATCACTTGGTCCGGAGGCAGCTGCAGCGCCACGGCAAGGACCAGTGGTGCCGCCGCGATGCTCGCGTACATGGCCAGCAGGTGCTGGGCACCTGCGAGCGCCAGCTTGCCCGGCGGGAGCTTTTCGTCGACTTCGGTAACGGCAGCGGACATGGGTGTTCCTTTCGCGGCATTCATTGCGGGCATTCCCAGGCCAGGCTTCTGGCGCGGAGGTTCCGGGCGCTGTCCTGGAACCGGCGGCGCACCTCGGCCTCGTCGAGGCCGGGGATCTGCCCGTCGTCGAGCAGCACCCGGCCGGCGACGATGGTGTACCGGACGTCGTCGGCACGGCTGGCGTAGGCCAGCGTCGATTCGGGGTCGTAGACAGGCATGGTGTGGGCGGTGTCGAAGTCGACGACGATGATGTCCGCCGGATGCCCCGGTGCCAGCTGTCCCAACTCCGGACGGTGCATGGCGGCCGCCGACCCGGTGGTGGCCAGGTTCAGCAGCCGGCGGGTGGGCAGGAAGGACGGGTCCTGGGTGCGGTCCTTGTGGATGAGCCCGGCGAACTTCATTTCCTGGAACAGGTCCATGGTGTTGTGGCTGGCAGGCCCGTCGGTGGCCAGGCCGACGGTAATCCCGGCGTCCGTCACCGCGCCCAGGTCCAGGGTGCCCGAGACGAGTTTGGCGTTGCTGATCGGACAGTGGGCAATCTTCACTCCCCGCCGCGCCATGATCTGCCGGTCCACGGCGTTCAGGCGCGTGCAGTGCGCCGCGGTGACGTCCGGGCCGAGGAAGCCCAGGGATTCCAGCCACTGCACGCTGGTGGTGCCGTAGGTTTCCTGCATGTACCGGACTTCGTTCATCCCCTCGGCCAGATGGGTGTGGATGGAGACGCCGAACTCATCGGCGACCTCACGCGTCAGCTTCCACATCTCCTGGCCCACCGAGTACGGCGCATGCGGTGAGAGCGCGACATGGATCCGGCCCTCCTCGCTCAGGTGGTGGCGTGCGACCTTTTCCCCGAAGTTCTCCAGCGTGCGCCAGGACCACTCAGTGACCGGTTCGTAGATACCCCGATCCGCGAACCCGTAGCCGAGGGTGGCCCGCAGCGGAATCAGTTTGAGTGCCTCGACCTCGGGCTCGACGGCGTACGCGTCGAAGTGTTCGTTGAAGCAGGTGATGCCGGAGCGGACCATTTCAATGAGGCCGCAGAGGCTGGCCCAGTAGAGGGTGTCCGGGTCGAAGTTCTGCTTGAGCTTCCACATCGACTCCAGCCACGCCCACAGTTCGGCGTCCTCGTCGAGGCCGCGCAGCAGCATGTTGGACGCATTGTGCGTGTGGGAGTTGATGAACCCCGGCATGATGGCCCCGCCGCGGGCATCGATCACCCGGCCGACCCCGGTCACGTCGATGGATCCTGCAGGTCCCACCCGGTCGATCGTGCCGTTGCTGAAGGTCACCACGCCATCGGGAATCGGGGCGCGGTTGTTCATCGGCAGAACATAGCCGTTGATTACTGCGACATCATGGGGTCCCACACTCGTGCCTTCCGTCTTCGGTTCTCCGGCGTTAGCGACGCCGGAGAACCGAGGTTGGCAGAGCCATGTTTCCGCGGAGTGTTATTAAGTTTCTGTCCGGTGTTCCGATGTTTCGGCCGTGTTGCCGCGCGCCGCCAGCACCCCGTGGACCCGTTCCAGCCGTTCCAGCCACCAGCGGGTGCGCTCGGCGGGTGCCGCGTACCGTTCGGTAAGCTCCTCGTCGACCGTCACGGGGCGCACGGCCAGCGCCCCGCCGTCGGGCACCAGTGAATCGGAGGTGACATCGGCGGCCATCAGCGACACCGTGCCCAGCCCGCACGCATGCGGCAGCTGCGGCAGCGACGCGGCCAGGGCGACGCCGGTCCGGATGCCCACCGAGGTATCCAGGGCGCTGGAGACGACGGCGGGCAGCCCCGCCTCGGCAACGATCCGCAGCGCCCGCCGGACTCCGCCCAGCGGCGCGGCCTTGACCACGATCAGGTCCGCAGCGTCCTCGCGCGCCACCCGCAGCGGGTCGGATTCCCGGCGGACGCTCTCATCGGCGGCCACCGGCACCGGGATGCCGCGGCGCATCAGCTCCATCCGCACCTCGCGGAGGCCGGCAATGTCGGGCACGGGCTGCTCCGCGTATTCAAGGCCGGCGTCGGCCAGCGCCGTCAGGGCCTCGACGGCGGCAGGCACGTCCCACCCGCCGTTGGCGTCCACCCGGACAGCGGCATCGGGCAGCAGCCGGCGCACCTCGGCGACCCGGGCAAGGTCCTGGGCCAGGTCCTGGCCCCGCTCGGCCACCTTCACCTTGACCGCGGACACGGCGCCGAACCGGCCCAGCACCTCCTCGACCCGCTCCGGACCGACGGCGGGAACGGTCGCGTTGACCGGAATGCTGCGGCGGACCGGTTCCGGGTAGCCGTGCCAGCCGGCTTCCAGGGCCGAGGCCAGCCAGGCGGCCGCTTCGTCGTCGCCGTATTCCGGGAAGGGCGCAAACTCGCCCCATCCCGCCGGGCCCTGCAGCAGCAGCGCCTCACGGTGCAGCACACCCCGGAACTTCACCCGCATGGGCAGGGACACCACGCGGGCGCGCCAGATCAGGTCGGCAAGGTCGGGCAGGGTGTAGTCAGGCACGCTGCCAGCCTACGCTCCCGGTTATTCCAGCGACGTTTAGTATCCTGTTGGTTCATTGCGGGGCGGGTACTGCGGCGCCCGGCACCGCACCACCCCTGCCGCAGTCCCTACGCTGGAAGCAATGGACACACGCAATCTGTTGAACAACCGGGGCACCTCCGCCCGGCGGCCCGCCCACAACCCGGCGCTCTTCATCTTCACCGCGCTGTGGTGCGCTGCGGCGCTGGCGCTGACCTACTGGGCGTTTGTCCGCACCACCACGGGGCAGCTGCTGGACGAGTCCGCCTTCAAGGAAGCCGAGCTGCTGGTCTCCCCGCAGCGGCTGCCGATCCTGGAATTCCTGGACAGCCTGCCGCTGATCTCGGTGTTCCTGGCCGGCATAGTGATGCTCGTCGTGTCCATCTACCGGCGGTCCCTGGTCCCGGCGCTCATCGCGTTCATCACCTTCGCCGGCGCCAACGTGACCACCCAGGTGCTCAAGCGCCTGCTGCTTGACCGGCCGGACCGCGGCGTCGTCACCCTGGACTTCAATTCCCTGCCCAGCGGGCACACCACCCTGGCTGCCTCGGCCGCCGCCGTCGTCTTCCTGCTGGCCACCCCGCGCTGGCGCCCGGCCGCAGCGTTCATCGGCGGCACCTATGCCGTGCTGGCCGGCGCCGCGACCGTGGTGAATCTGTGGCACCGCCCGGCCGACGTCGTCGCCTCCTTCCTGGTGGTCGCCGCATGGACCCTGCTGGGCGGGCTGGCGATGATGCGCCTGCAGCCGGAATGGAACCGGTGGCAGGGACGGCGGCACGGCAGCGGCGCCTGGGGGCTGCTCAGCTGGTTCGCCGGGCTGCTGTCGCTGGTCGCCTGTGCGGGCGCCTATCTGTACGCGCGGTTCCTGGCCCCTGCCTCCACTGCGGCCGATCCGCTGCTGCCCTATTTCTGGTGGGGGCTGACGCTGATCATCGGAGTCGGGTACGTTCTCTGGGCCCTGGCGATCGCACTGTTCAACCAGCAGACCGGAGACTAGGACCGAAGCCGGCCTGCCTCCCCCGACGGCGCGCTTCTCGGGTACGGCCAGTGGGTCACGCAGGTCCCGCGGTCAGGCCGCCGGGCGAAGCGGAAGCGGCTCCTCCCTGGGCCGCTTCGGCACCCAGGCCCACAGCGCTACGGCGCCGAGGAAACCCAGTGCCGCCGTCGCGGCGATGCCGGCCGGCAGCGCAGCCAGCGCCGTCACTCCCGACAGCAGCGCCGGGCCGCCCATGGTGCCGAGGTCTGCCAGCAGCCGCCAGATGCCCAGGAACTGCGGCCGGCCGGGTGACGGCGAAAAGTCCGCGCCGAGGGTCATCACAATGCCGGAGCCGATGCCGTTGCCGAACCCGATCAGCATGGCGACGGCGAGCAGCTGCCCGGGGGTGGAGGTCAGCGGCAGCAGGGCAAGGCCGGCACCCATCGTGAGCATGCAGGGCACGGCGATCCACCGCCGGCCGAAACGGTCCATCACCTTGCCGGCCGGGTAGAAAATGAGCATGTCGATGGCACCTGACAACCCGTAGATCAGGCTGGTGGCCGTGGGGTCCAGGCCGAGGTGCTGGGCCCAGAGCGGAATCACGGCCTGGCGGGTGGCCCGGACCGCGGCGATCAGCAGCACGCCCACTCCCACGGTGCGGAAAACCCGGGCGTGGCTGCGCAGGATCCGCCGGACCGTGGGCGGCAGCGCAGTGTCCTGAAGCCCGACGGCGCCCGCTTCGGTACCGTCGGGAGCCCGGTCCCCGTCTGGCTTCCCGGCCGGCAAAGACGCTGCCGGCGACGGCCCGGTCAGAGACGATGCGGGCGAGGCCGAGGCGGAGGATGACGAGGCGGAGCGCGACCCGGCGGAGGGCGGCCCGGCGGAGGGTGACCCGGCGGAGCGTGACCCGGCGGAGGGCGAGGACCTGGTCGGTGCCGGCTCAGGCCTCCGCCGCACCGGATGGGCCGGGGAGGCCGTGACGGGCGGGACCTTCAGGCTCAGCAGCCCGGCGCCCAGGGCGGCGACGGCACCGGTCCAATATGCGCCCGGGGTTCCCAGGAAATGCATGGCGCCGGCCGAGATGAAAGGCCCGGCAAAGACACCGATCCGGTTCACCCCGCCAAGCGTGGAGAGAGCCCTGGCCCGCATGTGCAGCGGCACTGCCTCGGTGAGGTAGCTCTGCCGGGCCAGGCCGAATACCGAACCGGCCATCCCCACCATGAACACTGACAGGGCGAAGACTCCGAGCAGCGGCACGGTCGCCGCCGTTGCCATGGCGGCCGCGCACCACACGGCGGCGACGACCAGGGCTCCGCGCTCACCGAATCGGGTGGTGATCACCGTCGCGGGAACGTTGGTTACCAGCGAGCCGATGCCGGTCAGCGTGATGATCAGCGCGGCCAGCGGCACCGAGGCGCCCAGGTCCCGTGCCGTCAGGGCGATGACCGGCAGGATGGCGCCGGTGGCCAGCCCGTACAGCAGCGTGGGCCCGTAGGCGGGAACGGCGATGCTCTTCAGGCTGAACGGTTCGGATGGCACCGATTCAGCCTACTCCGGGGACGCTCGCGCCCCGGCGCACCCTGCGTGCGCCCGGGCCCTCGCGGCCTAACGAAGGTGTCCGTCCTGCAGCGCCCGGAGGACTGCGTGGGTGCGGTCCCGGGCGCCCAGCTTGGCCAGGATTGCGGAAACGTGGTTCTTTACCGTTCCCTCGGCGAGGAACAACGCGTCTGCGATCTGCCGGTTGCCGAACCCCGAGGCGACCAGGCGCAGGACCTCGAGCTCCCGTGCGGTCAGCTCGCCGCCTGAAGGACCCGGCTCGGGCAGGGATCCTCCGGAGCGCACGCCGCGCAGCAGCCGGTCGGTGAGAACCGGGGCGACGAGCGTGCCGCCGGCTGCGAGGACCTGTACGGCGTGGGTGAGCTGATCCAAGGTGACGTCCTTCAGCAGGTAGCCGCGCGCTCCTGCCTTCAGGGCATCGAGCACCAGGGCGTCGTCGTCAAAGGTGGTGAGGACCAGCACCGGCACGTCCAGGCCCAGCTCCTGCAGCCGGCGCAGCGTCCAGATACCGTCGAAACGGGGCATGCGCATGTCGAGCAGCACCACGTCCGGGCCCGCCCCGGCGATGGCGTCGACACCGGCCCGGCCGTCGGAGGCCTCTCCGACGACCTCGATCCCCGCCACCGCCAGCAGCCCGGCAATACCCTGCCGGATGAGGGCCTGGTCGTCCACGATGACCACCCGGATCACGGCGCCGGTATCCATGCCGTGACCTGGAATCCCCGGCTCCCATCAACCGCTATGTCACCGCCGAGTTCCGTGAACCGGTCCCGCAGCCCGGACAGGCCGTTGCCGAATACCGCTTGCCCGGCGCCGATGCCGTCGTCGCGGGCCAGGAGGGTGACCGTGTCCGATGCGGCGCTGACCTGGATGTGCAGCTTTGCGGCGTCGGCGTGGCGAAGGGTGTTGGTGACGATCTCCTGCGCAGCGCGCAGGAACGCGGCACTGTGCTCATCTCCGAGGCGGACATCGGGGGAAACGTCGACCCGGACCCCGAGGCCGGGAAGACCACCGGTCATCTCCCGCAGCGCCCGCTCAAGGTCGGTCGGGGCGCTCCGCAGCCGGCCGACCGTGGTGCGGACGTCGCGGAGCAGCTCCCGGGCCGTGGTGTCGGCGCGGTCCAGATGGACGGCGGCGCCCGGGCCGTCAAGGTGCCGGGCGGTCTCCAGTTCCAGGGTCAGCACGGTGAGCTGGTGGCCGATCAGGTCGTGCAGTTCCCGGGATATCCGCAGCCGCTCCGCGGTGCGGGCGGACTCCGCGAGCAGGACCCCGGCCGCTTTCAGCTCGGCATGCGCCTCACCAAGTTCCCGGCGCATCTGCTGTTCCCGGATCAACGTGGTGCTGCTGAGCAGGGTGGCGAGCTGGATCAGCAGGTAGAACCCGACCAGGACAACCATTTCCGTCCGGTAGGCCTCCAACGGCAGGCTGACCAGGGCGACGACGCCGGTGTTCAGGGCCACCAGGACCAGGCTCAGCCACAGCGGCACTACGTAGGCGCTGGTGGCCGCGGTAATAACCAGCAGGATCAGCAGCAGCCCGGTGCTCTGGGCCGTAAGCACGGCTGCCCAGGCCGCCGTCACGGCGACGGCGAACGCCCCGTACTGCAGCGGCGACCGCTCCCGGGCGGCCGTGGAAATGAACAAGGCGGCCAGGAACAGGGCAAACAGCAGGGCCCACCAGGCCCGCGGGATCACCGGTTCAAATGCCCCGAAGAGGGTGGGCGCGGCGACACCGGCGGCGAGGACGAGCATCGCCAGTCCCGCCCACCCCTCCGTCCCCAGCCGTCGCATCCACCCATCCTAGGAGGCGGGCCGGCGCGGGTACATGTGCCAATGGTCATGGCCGTGAAGGCTGACTATCGGCACTGCCCCCGCGGATTCGGCGCGGACAGCATGGAACCATGACGACGACGGAACCGGCGGTGCTCGCCGAACACCTTGCCAAGAGCTACCGGGGCAGGACTGCGGTTGCCGATGTGAGCCTGCGGATCCTTGAAGGAGAGGTCTTTGGCGTCCTCGGTGCCAACGGGGCCGGAAAAACGACCACGGTCGAGATGGTCGCCGGGCTGCGCCGTCCGGGCGGCGGCAGGGTCAGGGTGCTGGGCCTGGATCCCCGCCGGGACCGGGACCGGCTCCGACAGGTCCTGGGCGTGCAGCTCCAGGAGTCCTACCTGCACGGGGCGCTGAGGGTGCGCGAGCTGGTGGACCTGTACCGCAGCTTCTATCCCAACCCGCGGGCGTGCGATGAGTTGCTGGAACTGGTGGAGCTGACGGACCAGCACCGGATCCGGTTCGAGAACCTCTCCGGCGGTCAGCAGCAGCGTCTCTCCATCGCCCTCGCGCTCGTCGGGCGGCCGCGCGTCGTGATCCTGGACGAGCTCACCACCGGCCTCGACCCGGGAGCACGCCGCCGGATGTGGCGGACCGTGGAGCAGCTGAAGCAGGACGGCGTGACGGTGCTGCTTGTCAGCCACGCCATGGAGGAAGTGGAACGGCTCTGCGACCGGGTGGCGGTCCTGGACGCCGGGCTGGTCCGGGCGCAGGGCACCCCGGCGGACCTTCGTGCGCTGGCGGGCGCCCACACCCTCGAGGAAGCCTTCATCGCCCTGACCGGAAGAGAACTGGAGGAAGCCGAATGACCACCTTGGTTGAGGCACGCGGCCCGGGCATCCGGGCATGGTTCATGCTCATCGGCTGCGAAGCGCGGATGGTCGTGAGGGACGCGCCGGGACTGATTGTGCCGCTCGCGCTGCCGCTGCTGATCCTGCTCACCAGCGCGGCCGGAGCGGCCCGGCAGGAGATCGCCGACGGCATGACGGCGATGGAGGTCTTTGTGCTCCCGCTGGTGCTCGTGATGGTGGTCTCCAGCATCGGGGTCCTCAACATGCCGGGGTTCCTGGCGTACTACCGGCGCTCGGGCATCCTGCGCCGGCTGGCCGTGACCCCGGCCTCTCCGATGATGGTGCTTGCGGCGCAGGCGGTGGTCAGCGTGGTGCAGGCCCTCATCGGCATCGCGGCCGCGCTGACCGTCGCGGTGGCCGTCTTCGGCGCGAACCTGCCCGCCAGGCCGGCCTGGGCCGCGGGGGTCGCCGTGCTGACGATCGCAGCAATGTACAGCCTCGGCATGACGGTGGCGGCCGTCGCGCCCACACCGAACTCCGCCGTCGCCATCGGGCTGGTGCTGTTCTTCGCCCTTGGGGCGCTGGGCGGAATGTTCGGCGGCCCCGGAGCCCTCCCCGGGCCGCTGGCCGACCTCGGCGGCTGGCTGCCGTTCGGGGCAGCGGTCAGTTCCCTGGGCGCCGCCTGGGTGGGCACCGCTCCCGACGCCGGAGCCCTGATCGGCCTCGCGGTGACCACCCTCGTCGGCGTCAGCCTCTCCGCAGCCTTCTTCCGGTGGGAGTAGCAGCGGCTTTCACGGCGTGCAGCTCAGGTCCGCAGCCACTTCCACTGCGCCAGGGTCCGCAGCCGGTTCAGCAGGGCCCGGCTCTGCACGGGACCGTACGGCAGGATGGGCACGGCCTTGGTCACGTCGGTGGAGGCCTGGTCCATGGCGCTGCGGGTCACGGTCACCGCGGTGCGCATCTTGTTCATCTGCGTGGTCACGAAATCCAGTTCCACGGGGTCGCCGTGTCCGGGCACGAACACGTTGTAGAGGTCCTCCAGGGCCACCACTTTGCCCAGGGTGCGGATCCATTCCTTCGGAAAGGAGTCCTCGAACGCCGGATCGGCGCCTTCCTCAACCAGGTCTCCGGTGAACAGCACCTCCCCGGCGCCGACCAGCAGGTCGTGTCCGGTGTGGCCGCGGCCCAGATGGAACAGGGTGGCGGTGATGCCGCCGAGGTCCAGGTCCACCGGGGCGTCCTCCACCAGCCGGTTCGGCACCCTGACTGCGGTGTGCGGCCCGGCATCGGCCGCCATCTCCGGTTCGGCGTCGGCGACGTGGATGCGCTGCTCTTCGCCGTGCCCGCCCATCTCCGCTGCAGCCGCGGCAGTGGCCCAGAAGTCCTCCACGCCGGCCTCGGCGGCAAAGAACCCGTTGCCGAAGAAGTGGTCAAAGTGGGCGTGTGTGTTGACCACCGTCAGCGGCAGGTCGGTGACGTCACGGACTGCGGCCAGCAGGGCGGCGGCCTGCCGCGGTCCGCTGCCGGTGTCGATGAGCAGGGCCCGCTCGTCACCGACCACCAGCCCGGTGTTCACCCGGAAACCGGGGCTGCTGAAAACCCAGGTCCGTGGTGCGATCTGCTCGCCCCGCGGTGCCGGTGCTGCTGTTGCTTCGCTCATGCTCGCCCTTCCGCCCTGATCCTGCGCCTGCCATCCAACTTATCCCGGCCGGCCGGAGCCGGCCGGGATAAGCGCAACATTCAGAGATCGGCGAGCACGCTGCCCGGGTTTTCGACGGCGTCCGCGACGTAGCGCAGGAAACCGCCGGCCGTGCCGCCGTCGCACACCCGGTGATCGAAGGCCAGCGTCAGTTCGGTCACCTTGCGCACCGCCAGCCGGCCGGCCACCACCCACGGCTTGTCGATGATCCGGCCGATCCCCAGGATCGCGGATTCCGGATGGTTGATGATCGCCGCGCTGCCGTCGACGCCGAAGACCCCGTAGTTGTTCAGCGTGAAGGTGCCCGAGGTGAGCTCGTCCGGGCTGGCCTTGCCCGCCCGGGCCGCGGCGGTCAGCCGGCGGATCTCGGCGTCGAGCTGGCGGGCGTTCATGGAGTCGGCCCGGCGGATCGAGGGCACGACCAGGCCCCGCTCCGTCTGGGCGGCGAAGCCGAGGTTCACGCCGTCGAAGGCCGCGATTTCGGCGCCGCCGTCCTTGTCCTCCCAGCGGGTGTTCAGCTCCGGGAAGCGGGCGAGGCCGGCCAGAGCAAAGCGGGCCAGGAAGGCCAGGAGCCCCGGCGTGGAGTCGGGGTGGCGCCTCTTCAGGTCCGCGCGCAGTTCCAGCAGCGCGGTGGCATCGACGTCCACCCAGACCGTGGCCTCGGGGATCTCGCGGCGGCTGGCCGCCAGGTTGGCGGCCACTGCCTTGCGCACGCCGCGCACCGGGGTGCGGGTCACGCCGAGGCCGCTGCGGGCGTCGGTGACGCCCGGGCCGGGTTCCGCGTCTGCAGCGGAAGGGCCGGAGGCGGCCGCAACGTTGCCGGCGGCCTCGGGCGCCTGGCCGCCGGCGACGGCCTCACCGGCGCGGGCCAGCACGGAGAGCGCCTGGTCGACATCGCGGCGCAGGATCAGGCCGTCGGGCCCGGAACCGGTCAGGTCCGCCAGCCGGAGTCCGTTCTCGCGGGCGAGGCGGCGGACGATCGGAGAAATACAGCGGGGAGCCTCGGCCTGCTGCGATGCCGCCGGGAGTTCCGACGGCGCGCCGGCCGTCCCTGCCGGGGCCGTGGCAGCAGCGGCTGCAGCGCCGTTCGCGCCTGCTGCGTTGTCCGGGCCCACAGAGTTGTTGTTCCCCGCGGCGGACGACGCGTGCTTCGGGCGCCGGCTCCGCCTGGACTGCCCGTGGCCGCCCGGAGTGCCGTAGCCGATCAGCACGTTTCCGGAGCCGGCCCGTTCCTCCTGGCGGTACGCCTCGCCGGCCGCGCCGGCGTCGCCGCCGGCGGAGGGCAGGGCATGTTCGGGGGTGGCGGGGTCGGGCCGGGTGCCGTTGTGGGCCGCGGCGGACGCATCGGCAGGGCCGCCCGCCTCCGCGGCGGCAGCGGACGGTCCGCCGGCCGCCTCAGCGCCAGGCTCGGCCACCGAGATCAGCGGACGGCCGACGTCGATCGTTTCCCCGGCGGCACCGTGCAGCTGGGCGACGGTACCGGCGTAGGGCGAGGGCACCTCGACCAGGGACTTGGCGGTTTCCACCTCGGCGACGGGCTGGTCGACGGCGATCACCTCGCCCTCCTTGACGAGCCAGGTCACCAGCTCGGCCTCGGTCAGCCCCTCCCCCAGGTCGGGGAGCAGGAAAGTGCGCACGCTCACTGGTCCTCCCACTGCAGCTCGTCGACGGTGTCCAGGATGCGGTCCACGCCCGGCAGGAAGTGGTGTTCCAGCTTGGGAGCCGGGTACGGGATGTCGAAGCCGGTCACCCGGCGCACCGGGGCGGCCAGGGAGTGGAAGCAGCGTTCCTGGATCCGGGCCACGATCTCCGAGGCGACGGAGGCGAACCCGGGTGCTTCGGAGATGACGACGGCGCGGCCGGTCTTGCGGACGGAGGCCGCCACGGTCTCGTCGTCGTAGGGGACGATGGTGCGCAGGTCGATGACCTCCAGCGACCGGCCTTCGGCGGCGGCGGCTTCGGCGGCGTTCAGCGCCGTGGACACGGAGGGCCCGTAGGCGATGAGGGTGGCGTCGGTGCCGGTGCGGGCCACCGACGCGGTCCCGTAGGTGCGGTGCGCGTCGGGATCGCCGGCGCGGCGGCGCTCCTCGGCCAGGTCCACCTTGTCCTTGGACCAGTACAGCTTCTTCGGTTCCAGGAACACGACCGGGTCGTCGAGGCTGATCGCCTCGCGCAGCATCCGGTACGCGTCGCGCACGGTGGCGGGCGCGACGACGGTCAGGCCCGGGGTATGCGCGTAGTAGGACTCGGAGGAATCGCAGTGGTGTTCGACGCCGCCGATGCCGCCGGCGTAGGGAATCCGGATGACAATCGGCATGCGCACCGCGCCGCGGGTGCGGTTGGCCAGCTTCGCGACGTGGCTGACGACCTGCTCGAACGCCGGGTAGGCGAAGGCGTCGAACTGCATCTCGACCACCGGCCGCATGCCGTTCATGGCCATGCCCACGGCCATGCCCATGATGCCGGACTCGGCCAGCGGGGTATCGAAGCAGCGCTCTTCGCCGAACCGGGCGGTCAGCCCGTCGGTAATGCGGAAGACGCCGCCGAGCGGGCCGACGTCCTCGCCGAACATGATGACGCGGGAGTCCGCTTCCATGGCGTCGGCCAGGGCGGTGTTCAGCGCCTTCGCGAAGGTCAGGGTTTCGGTGCCGGCCTCGGCGGGCGCCTGGGTGGTGGCTGTCATCTCGGGGCTGCCTTTCATGCCTCGGTGCGGGAAAGTTCCCCGCGCAGCATTTCGGCCTGTTCCCGCAGCTGCGGGGTCGGCTGGGTGTACACGTAGCGGAACAGGTCCATCGGATCCAGCTCGGTCTCGGCGTTCAGGCCCTCGCGCATGCGGGCGGCGACCGCCTCGGCGTCGGCGGCGATGCGTTCCTCCGCGGCGTCGTCGAGCAGGGACAGGCCGCGCAGGTAGGTGCGCATGCGCAGCAGCGGATCGCGCGGCACCCACTTCTCCACGTCTTCGGAGGACCGGTAGCGGGTGGCGTCGTCGGCGTTGGTGTGGGCCTGCATACGGTAGGTGTGGGCCTCCACCAGCGCGGGGCCGCCGCCTTCGCGGGCCCGGGCGACGGCGGTGCCGAGCACGGCGAGCAGCGCGGCCAGGTCGTTGCCGTCCACGCGCTCGCCGGGCATCCCGTAGCCGATCGCCTTGTGCGCCAGCGACGGCGCGACGGTCTGGTTCTTCAGCGGCACCGAAATCGCGTATTCGTTGTTCTGCACGAAGAAGACCACCGGGACGTGGAACACGGCGGCGAAGTTCAGCGCCTCATGGAAGTCGCCTTCGCTGGTGGCGCCGTCACCGCACATGGCCAGGACCACGGTGTCCTCGCCCTTGAGCTTCGCGGCGTGCGCGACACCGACGGCGTGCAGCAGCTGGGTGGCCAGGGGCGTTGCCTGCGGGGCGACCTTCAGCTCGTAGGGGTTGTAGCCGGCGTGCCAGTCGCCGCGCAGCAGGGTCAGCACCTGCAGCGGGTCGACGCCGCGGGAGACGACGGCGACGGAGTCCCGGTAGGTGGGGAACAGCCAGTCCTGGCTGCCAAGCACCGCTGCGGCGGCCACCTGGCAGGCTTCCTGCCCGTGCGACGACGGGTAGACGGCCATCCGGCCCTGACGGACGAGGGCGTTGGCCTGGTCGTTGATCCGCCGGCCGGTGACCAGGCGGGCGTAGGCTTCCAGCAGCGCCTCGCCGTCGGGTAGGGGGTAGCGGTCGTCGTGGCGGTGCGCGCCGTCGGCGTCCACCAGCTGCACGGGCTCCGCGGAGGGAAGCATCGTGGCGGTGAGGTCCGCGGTCTCTGCCTCGTCCTGGCTGCGGGTGTTGCCCATCGAAATGGTCATGGTGCCTCCCTTGCGTCCGCACGGCCGTCCACGGTGAGCGGTTCGGGCCGGAGGCCGGGCAGCACTGCCCGAGGACCACCGGCGTGGGTGGTGGATGTTCTGTAACCCCAGTATGGGCAGCACCAATTATTCGTATCCAGCACTCCGGGAAACTCTGGACGTTCTGAACAAAGCCCAGTATCGTTGTGGACTGATTGGCGACGTGAGCTGGATAACAATACGAGGTGTAGACGCATGGCAGATCCACAGGCACCGGCCCTGGAGGAGATCGACAAACGCATCCTGGCGGAGCTGACCGCCAACGGCAGGGCCTCGGTGACGGCGGTGGCCGAAGCCGTGCACGTATCCCGTGCGCATGCCTATTCGCGGATCGCCAAGCTCACCGAAACCGGCGTGCTCAGCCGCTTCACCGCCGTCGTCGACCCGGTCAAGGCCGGCCTGCGGGCGAGCGCCTACGTGACCCTGAAGGTCCGCCAGCACGCCTGGCGGGAGCTGCGCGAACAGCTGCGGAAGCTGCCGGAGGTGCACCACATCGCCCTGGTCGGCGGCTCCTTCGATGTGATCCTGCTGGTCCGGGCCGAAGACAACGTCCATCTGCGGCGGGTCATCTTCGACCAGCTGCAGTCGATGCCCGGCGTCCTGGACACGCAGACCTTCCTGGTGTTCGAGGACCTGGACACCCGCTGAGCTGAGGGGCGCAGGTTGCCGGCGCGAACCTTGCCCGCAAACCAAGCCCGGCAACCAAGCCCGGCACCGGACGCACAAACGGGCCCGGCAGCCGCATGGCTGCCGGGCCCGTTTGTGCGCCGGCCGGGGCGGATGGAATGCCCGTCCCGGCCGACCTCAGCGGTCAGTCCTCGTCGTGGCCCTGATCGGTGCTCATCTGCCCCTCGGCGGGCGGGGTCTCTCCCGGAGGAACGCCCCCGCCCGGCTCCAGGCCGGTGATGTTGCCCGACGCCGGGTCCGGGTTCGGGTGCCCGGCCTTGTCCTCGCTGTGGGCGTGGTTGCCGGTACCCTCCTGGGTGCCGGGACCCATCTGCGCATCCTTGGGCTTGTCTGGATTCGCCGGATCGTTGTTCGGGTTGTAGCTGTCAGCCATGCGCCGCCTCCTCATCGGTTCCGTTCAAGCCGCCGTCCGCCGAAGCGGAACTAAGCATGCTTAGTAGCTTGAGTCCAACCTAGCCGCCGTACAGGCGCAGGGCAACCTGCGTTACGGCAGCCGGTCCCGGGTTGCGGCAGCCCGTCCCGGGTTGCGCCACCCGCTGCGGACCGCCGCCGGCCGTGTGTGCGGCGGCGCCTGCCTGCTCAGCTGAACAGCTCCTCCCCCACGAATCCGCCCTCCCGGGCTCCGGGCGGAACCGCGAACACGGCCGATCCGATCGGCACGGTCCATTCGTTGAGGATGTCCAGTTCATCCAGCCTGCGCTGGATGGGCACGAACTGCCGGTCGACGTCGGCCTGGTAGGACACGAAGATCTGCCCGGCGTCGGAGACGGATCCCCCTCCCCCGCCCGCAGCTGCCGGCTCGTCGTAGTTGTAGGACCGCCGGTAGATCCGCTGCCGGGGATCGTCGGGCCGGGCCCGGCGCATGTGTGAATACTCCGGAATGATCGGAAAACCGAGGGAACTCCGGGCCTGGAAGTCCGGCTCGTCGTCCTCCCGGGTGCCGGTCAGCGGGGCCCCGCTGTCGAGCCGGCGCCCCACGCTTTCCTCCCTGGCCGGGCGGTCAAGTTCATCCCAGGTGTCCAGGTTCATGGCGATCCGCCGGATGACCATGGAGGTGCCGCCGGGCAGCCAGGCCGGCATGTCGGCGTCGCCCCACACCACCCGGGTGAAGTCCTCCGAGCCCGCCCGCGGGTTGGCGGTGCCGTCCACCTGGCCGAACAGGTTGCGCATGGTGGTCCCTGCCGCTTCCGTCCCGTAGGAGCGGCGGAAGCCGGACTGGGTCCAGCGCAGGACGGCAAAGGCGCGGCTGTCCTTGAGCAGCATGCGCCGGGCATGCGCCACGGTCAGCGGGTCGTCGGCCGCGATGGCCAGCAGCAGGTCCGCAGCTCCGAACTCCGGCTGCAGCCGGTCGATTCCGAAGGCGGGCAGCGGCCGCAGCCACGACGGCACCAGGCCCGGATTGGCCCGTTCGACCAGCTTCGGTCCGAAACCGAACGTGACGGTAAGCCGGGCCGGCCGCAGAGCCAGCTCCGGTTCGGTGTCCGCGAGGGCCGGCCTGCCCTGGGTCAGGGCGGCGGCGTCATCCGAGAGCAGCCGCAGCAGGGCCTGAAGGCGATCCCGGGAGACCTCCGGCAGCAGATCCAGGCCGAGGAAGACGGCGTGGGCCTGCTCCGGGGTCTCGATTCCGGCCTGGTGCAGCCCGTGGAACGGCACCGTCTGCAGTCCGTTGCCGCCGTCGTCCGCTGCCGCGGCCCGCTCCGGCTCTCCCCGGCCGGAGGCGATCTGCGCTCCGGCCGCGACGAGCGCTCCCAGCCCGGCGGCGGCGCCCCCGGCCAGCAGGTGCCGGCGTCCGACGCCGGAGCGCGGGCGGGCCGCAGCCGGCACCGCGGAGCCCGCGGTAACTGCCGCGTCAGCGGTGTCAGGGGCCGCGCCGGGCACCCCGGGGTCCGCGTCCGGCTTCTCCCGCGGGTCCTCCGGCTGCCCCCGGCCGGGGTCGTTCCGACCCGGATCCGTGCCTCCGGAGCTGCCGGAGCTGCCGGAGGCGCGGTGGAAGCGCTTCATCAGTGGCCGCCGTCGTAGTTCTCGTTGGCGCCTGCGAAGTCCTTGGCGGGGGCCTCGAAGTCGATCAGGCTTCCGTCCTCGAGCTTGAGCTCGATGGTTACCGTGTCTCCGGGCTGAACCGGTCCGGTGAGGCCCATGAGCATGAGGTGGTTGCCGCCGGGCTCCAGCGTGTACTCACCGCCGGCGGGAACGGTGAAACCGCCGTCTACTTCGCGCATGACCATTGCCCCGTGCTCGTTGGCGGCCATTTCGTGCAGTTCGACCTCCTCGGCGGCGTCGGAGGACGCGCCGGTGACGACCAGGTCGCGGTCGCCGTCGTTCACCAGGGTGCCGAAGGCCCCGGTCATGCCGTCGTCGGCAGCCTTGATCCAGGCCTCTTCGACGGACAGCTGTGCGACTTCGGCGGTGGGCGGGGCAGCATCGCCGCGCTCCTCTTCGTAGTTGCAGGCGGTCAGGGCCAGGCCTGCCGCGGCGAGCAGGGCGGCGGTGCGGGTGGAGCGGGAAAAGCGGAAGGTGGTGCTCATGGAAGTGGTGTCCTTTGCAAGGGTTCAGTCGTCAGGTGTCAGTGGAGGCCGGCGCCGGCCGGTCACGCCTGTCCGGTGCGTCCACGCGGTTGCGCGGGCGCACCGGACGGCCAGGCGTCCCGGGTGTCGAGTGCGTGGGCGCAGCCGCGCCGGCACCCGGCCGGTGACACATCAACCGGCCGGGGGTGCGTCAGCTCAGCGGCGCCCGCGCCGCCGCAGCCAGACGGCGGCCGCGTAGATGCCGATCCCGGCCAGGGCACCCAGCCCGGCCGCGGGAACCCAGCCGGGAAGGCCGGAGGCGTCGTCGCCGGCGTCCGGCCGGTCGGCCTCATCGCCTGGGGATGCCTCGGCGGCGCCCGGGGAGGCTGCCCCGGTTCCTCGGCTTGCCTGGTCCTGGCCGGTTGCGGCGCCGGTGGATGCGCTGTCCGCCTCGCCGGAGCCGACCTGGAAGCTGAAGCTCCCGGTGATGGGGTGTCCGTCGCTGGACACGGCCCGCCAGGTGACCTCGTAGGTTCCGTCCTCGAGAGCAGCCAGGGGCTGGGTCAGCGTCTCGCGCTGCAGCTGCAGTTCGCCGCCCGTAACGTCGATGCCGGCGGCATCCTCGACCCGGACTTCATTGCCCAGGTCCATGAGCTCGGCGCTGAACACCAGCTCGACGGCGGCCGGCGCCTCGGGGAGCACGTCGCCGTCGGCGGGGTTGGCGGAGATGAGCCGGTCGTGGGCCAGTGCGGCCGGGGCCGTGGCGAGGGAGGCCGCGAGTCCTGCGGCCAGCGTGGCAAGCGCCAGCATCAAGGCGCCCCAGAGGCGCCATACCGCGTCCGGGGTCGGCAGCGGGCGAACGGATGCCGCCTGTGAAACGTTCGGTGTCGCGGCGGGGTTGCCTTGGGAGGCAGTGGAGTGGTGTGTCATAGCTGCTTTCCGCAGCGCGTGCGGCAGGTGATCGGGAAATGGCCTGCGCCCCCCCGAAGGGTCGACGGACAATGCCGCCTACGCCTTGATGAGGAGTCGGCCGCTGCTGCGCGGTGCAGGAGCAGCAGCATTGGCGGCAAGGGCCACTTCGCGGACCTGTCGGCCCGCGCAGCCTGAAGTCGATGATGGCGGCAACCTGCAGGGTGCGGGCTGCCGCGGGGAATCGGTGATCAGGCGGGCAGCGGAGGCCCGCGGTGGCGCATGGCACGCAGCGGAGCGCCCAGGCGGTGCAGCGGCGAGAGGAAATCCGTCAGGACCGGAACCCGGACATGCCGGACGGCCGGTTGACGGAACAGCGGGAGGTAGGCCGTGATGCGCAGCCGCACGGCCTCGACCAGGCGCCGGGCCGTGGTTTCGCCGTGCCGGATCAGCACGACGGTGATCAGGGCAGCGGCCAGGTGCCCTGCCCACATGAGTGCCCCGCCGGCAGCGAGGCCGGCGGAAGGGACGCCGTCGGCGGCCACGGCAAAGGAGGCGGCGTGGTGTGCGTGACTGCCCAGCCCCGCGGCGGTTCCCAGGGCGTCCAGGCCTGCGCCGGTGGAGCCCGCTGCCGGCGCGGCTGCGTCGGCGCTGAGGGCTGCGGCGTCCCGTCCGGTACCGGACACGTAGGCGCCCGCGCCGCCGACGCTGAACAGCAGGTGGAAGATGCCCTGGCTGCCGGTCACGGCTGCGGCGAGGCGGGGCAGGGACAGCGACCGGCCGGCCACCGCGCAGGACATAAGGCCGGACAGCGCCAGGGAGAGCAGCAGGATGGCCGGGGTGCCGATGGCACCACCGGCGAGCACGTGCGCCGAGGCGGCGACGGCGGTCGCGGCGAAGGCCGCCGACCAGCCGCGCAGCAGCCTCAGGTTACGCGCGTGCATGGATTCTCCGTGGTTGTTCCATCTGCCGTCCGCCCGCTCCGCCGCCGGCACGACGCCGGGCAACGGACGGGCAGTGCCATTCTGCCCGGATTTCTACAGGGTGTCGAATAGTTGCGGACGCCGGGCAGAGAAGGAGCCGGAGTCAGCCCTTGAAGACGGGCTTGCGCTTCTCCTGGAAGGCGGCGAAACCCTCGGCGTAGTCCGCGCTGCCGCAGAGATCGCCCTGGGCGCGGTTTTCGGCCTCCACGGACGTCCACAGGCCGATCCGCTGGTCGCGGATCTGCGTCACCAGCTCCTTGGAGGCGCGGAAGGCGCCGGTGGCGCCGTCGGCCACCCGGGCCACGGTTTCCCGGGTGCGCGGCAGCAGCTCCTCCGCGGGGAAGGCGCGGCTGAACAGCCCGCCGGCCACGGCTTCGGCGCCGCTCATCAGGTCGGCGGTGTAGATCAGGTCCAGGGTGCGGTGCGCGCCGAGGCGTTCGGTGAACAGCCAGTGTCCGCCGGAGTCCAGGGTCGCGCCGAGGTTGGCGAACGGGGAGCCGATCTTCGCGTTCTCGGCCACGTAGACCACGTCGGTGGCGATCAGCAGGCCGAGCCCGACGCCGAGGCAGGCACCCTGCGCGGCGGCAAAGGTGGGCGCCGGGAACGCCGCCATCTTCCGCAGCAGCGGGGTGACCTTATCGGCCAGGTAGCCGTACGCGTCGTCGTCGGCGGGCACGACGCCGGAAATGTCGCGGCCGGCGCAGAACCCGCGGCCTTCGCCGCGCAGCAGCAGGGCCCGGACGCCGGCGGCGGCTGCCTCGTCGTAGGCGCGGTCGAGGTCGGCGAGGGCCTGCTCATCCAGCGCGTTCATCTTCTGCGGGGCGTTGAGCACCACCTCGGCGACGTTGCCCTCGATGCTCAGCTCGATCATGCTCATGCCTGTCCTCCTAGGCGTCGTAGTCGACGGTGACTGCGGGGCTGGTGGGCCGGGTCTGGCAGGTCAGCACGTAGCCCTTGTCGATCTCGTCGGGCTCCAGCGCGTAGTTCTCCTCCATCTCGACCGTGCCGGTGACGACCTTGGCCCGGCAGGTGCCGCAGACGCCGCCGGCGCAGGCGAACGGTACGTCCGGGCGCACCCGCAGCGCGGCGTTGAGGATGGATTCGCGGGCGTGGGTGGGGCTGGCCACCTTGCCCTGCAGGCCGTCCAGGTTGAAGGTGATCTCGAAGTTGTCGGCGGACGGGTCCACCTCCACCGGGCGGCCGATCTGGCCTTCGGGGCGGGCGGGCTGCCCGGTGGTGAACAGCTCGAAGCGGACCTTTTCCGCAGGAACGCCGCGCTCGGCGAGGCTGTCGCGGCAGAGCTGGACCAGCTCGAACGGCCCGCAGAGGAACCATTCGTCAACGTCGCCGGTGGGCAGCACCGAGTCGATGAGCGTGGTGAGCTTCTCGGAGTCGATCCTGCCGGAGAGCAGCGGACTGATCCGCTGTTCGCGGGAGAGCACATGGTGCACGGCGAAGCGGGTGGGGTATTTGTCCTTCAGGTCCGCGATCTCCTCCAGGAACATCACGTCCATGGCGGCCTTGTTGGCGTAGACCAGGTCGAAGCGCACGGTGTCGGAGGCGGCCAGCACGGTGCGGGCGATGGAGATCACCGGCGTGATGCCGGAGCCGGCGGCGACGGCAACGAACACGTCCTGGCCGGCGACGTCGATCTGCTCCGGGTGGTTCAGCTCGGTCATCTTGTGCTTGGAGATGAACGCGCCGGTGGGGCTCATGACGTCCAGCACGTCTCCGGCCTTGAGGCTCTCGTTGGCCCAGGTGGAGAACTTGCCGCCCAGGTCCCGCTTGATGGCGACTTTGACCTCACCCGGGCGGGGCTCGGCGCAGATGGAGTAGCTGCGCCGCAGCTCCTGCCCGTCGAGGACAGTGCGCAGCGCCACGTACTGGCCGGGCAGGTAATCGTAGTGGCCCACCAGCTCCTCGGGCACCGCGAAGGTGACCTCGACGGCGTCGTCGGTGAGCCGGCGGACCGCGCTGACGGTCAGGGGGTGGAACGTGGTGCGGCGCGACGGTGCGGCCGGTGCGGCGGTTTCGGTTGTCATTCTTAGAGCACCTTGAAGTAGTCGAAGGGTTCGCGGCAGTCCTGGCAGACGTAGAGCGCCTTGCAGGAGGTGGAACCGAAGCGGGTCATTTCGCGCGTGTTCAGCGAACTGCACTGCGGGCATTTCACACTGAGCCCCAGCCGGACCGGCCCGGCGGCTGCCTTGCCGGTGGGCGGGGCGATGCCGTATTCGCTGAGCTTGGCCTTGCCGGCCTCGCTCATCCAGTCCGTGGTCCAGGCCGGTGACAGCACCAGGTCCACCTGCACGGCCGGGTAGCCGGCGGCCATCAGCGCGGCGGTCACGTCGTCGCGGATGGCGTCCATGGCGGGGCAGCCGGAGTAGGTGGGGGTGATCTGCACCCGCACCGCCGGATGGCCGCCGGCGTCGCCGGCATCCTCCACGGAGACCGAGCGGAGCACGCCCAGATCCTCGATGGTGAGCACCGGGATCTCGGGGTCGCACACCGTGGCGGCGACGTCCCAGGCGGCGGCGGAGGCGGCGTCGGCGGGCCGCAGCGGTGAGTGGACGGAGATGCCCATGGCTACCAGGTGGCTCCGGGGTGCTGGCGGGCGAGGACCTGCATCTCGGCCAGGATGTAGCCCAGGTGCTCGCTGTGCTGTCCGCGGCGGCCGCCGCCCGGAGCCGGCTGCACGTCGGGAACCTGCAGCTCGGCCTCGGCGAGGACCGCACCGACCTTGGCGTCGAAGGCCGTGCGCAGCGACGAGGGCCGGACGGCGACGCCGTCGAGCTTCTCCACCAGCTCGTCGTCGACAAAGAGCTCGTTCACGTAGGGCCAGATCTTCTCCAGCGAGCGCGTCATCCGGCGGCGGGATTCATCGGTGCCCAGGCCCAGGCGCAGCACCCACTGGGAGCTGTGGTCGCGGTGGTAGTCGACCTCCTTGACCGCCTTGGCGGCGATCGCGGCGATCGTCTCGTCCGTGGACTCCAGCAGGGCGGTGTAGAGCTCGTACTGGAAGAAGGAGACGATCAGCTGGCGGGCGATGGTGTCCGCGAAGTCCCCGTTGGGCTGCTCGACGATGTGTGCGGAACGGAATTCGGTCTCGTCCCGCCAGTAGGCCAGGTCGTCTTCTGTCTTGCCCCAGGCGGTGCCGGCGTAGGTGAGGAAGGAGCGGGCGTGCCCGATGAGGTCCAGGCCGATGTTGGCCAGGGCCACGTCCTCTTCCAGCTCGGGGGCGCGGGAGATCCACCAGCCCAGGCGCTGGGCCAGGATCAGGGCGTCGTCGCCCAGGCGCAGCGCGTACTCGGCCACGTCCCCGGGGGCGTGCAGCTCGGAGGCGGCGATGTCCTCGGGGCGCAGGGCGTTGCCCGGGGTGATGCGGGTGGCGCTGTCCATGTTCACAGGTGCTTCACCCCTTCGGACTTCGTGTAGTACGTGGCGTGCCGGTAGTCCTTGCCCTGCGGGGACTCGAAGAACTGGCCCTTGGCATCGGGGTCGGAGGCGATGATGGCCGACGCCGGCACCACCCAGAGCGAGACGCCCTCGTTGCGGCGGGTGTAGAGGTCACGTGCGTTGCGCACGGCCATGTCGGCATCGGGGGCGTGCAGCGATCCGGCGTGGACGTGGGAGAGCCCACGGGAGGAGCGGACGAAGACCTCCCACAGCGGCCAGGCTGCGCTGACTCCGGTTGATTCCTGCGCCATCTCTTATGCCACCTCGGCCTTTCGTGCCTGTCGTGCCGCGTAGGCCGCGGCGGCTTCGCGCACCCAGGCGCCTTCTTCGTGGGCCTCGCGCCGGCGGGCCAGGCGCTGCGAGTTGCAGGGGCCGCGGCCGGCTAGGACTTCCTTGAACTCGTTCCAGTCGAGCGGGCCGTGCTCCCACTTGCCGGTTTCCTCGTTGAACCGGACCTGGTCATCCGGCAGGGTCAGGCCCAGGACGTTGACCTGCTCGACCATCATGCCGACGAAGCGCTGGCGCAGCTCGTCATTGGAGAAGCGCTTGATCTTCCAGGCCATCGACTGCTTGGAGTTGGGCGAGTCGTCGTCCGGCGGGCCGAACATCATCAGGGCCGGGGCGTACCAGCGGTTGATTGCGTCCTGGGCCATCTGCCGCTGGGCCTCGGTGCCGTTGGCCAGTTCCAGCAGGATCTCGAAGCCCTGCCTCTGGTGGAAGGACTCTTCCTTGCAGATGCGGACCATGGCCCGGCCGTAGGGGCCGTAGGAGGCCCGGCAGAGCGGAACCTGGTTGCAGATCGCGGCGCCGTCAACCAGCCAGCCGATGGCTCCCATGTCCGCCCAGGTCAGCGTGGGGTAGTTGAAGATCGAGGAGTAGCGGGCCTTGCCGGCGATGAGGTCCTCGGTCATCTTCTCGCGCGGGGTGCCGAGGGTTTCGGCGGCGGAGTAGAGGTAGAGGCCGTGGCCGGCCTCGTCCTGGACCTTGGCCATGAGGATGGCCTTGCGCTTGAGCGAGGGCGCACGGGTGATCCAGTTGGCTTCGGGCTGCATGCCGATGATTTCCGAATGCGCGTGCTGGGAGATCTGGCGGACCAGGGTCTTCCGGTAGGCCTCCGGCATCCAGTCACGGGGCTCGATGCGCGAGTCCTCGGCAATGATCCGATCGAAGTATTCCTGCCCGGCCGTTTCCTCGGCCGAGGGAACAGCATGCAGTTCGGGCGATGCCTGTGCCTGCGTAGCCATATATGTCACCTCACTGTGCGTCTTGCCGCTGCTTTATCCGGAACAGCGCCCGCCGCCCGGTGCGCTCCGCGGGCGCGGAAGCGCGGCCGTATTTACCGACCGTTCGTTCAGGATATGGGTGTGGTCGACGGCACGTCAAGGCGGCGCCCCGGGATCGGCGTCGGCATGGCCGGTCCGGGCCACCCGTGGGACGGGGATACCGTTGGAACAGACAGCTTGAGCAGAGAGCCGACGAAGGGAGGACCGTGGAGACCGAGGAACCCCCGGCTCCCGGGCAGGGCCCGGAGCGGTGGGCCCTGCCCCGCCCGACCGCCGCACAGGCCGCGCGCATCACCGTCCCGACGCTCCTCGGCCTCGCCGGCTTCTCTGCCGTCGCCGGAGCCGTTGCCTCCACCGGGGGAACCCTCGCGGTGACGCTGCCGGCGGCGGCCACCCTCGCCGTACTGCTGGTCTCCGCCGGAGCCGCGCCCTTTGTCCTGCCGACCCTCGCACGGGTGCCCTGGTGGAAAACGGCCGCGGGCGTCATCGGGGCAGCCGTCTTCCTGTTCGTGCTGCACCTGGCCGCCGGACACGTGGTCCTGTTGACGCTTCCGGCGGCTCCCGTCGCGGTGGCGGGCGGTGCCCTGCTGCTCAGCACCTCGCTCTGGGGCCAGTTCCGCCGCGGGCCCGCCCCGGACCCGGTCATCGTGCCTGCCCGGGACCTCAGTTCCCGCCCTTACGCCGGGACCCTGCTGACCGTGCTGGCGAACTGGATCCTTTTCCTGGCCGCCGGAGCCGTCACCGCGGGGTTCCTGTTGAACCGGTAGCCGCGCCGACGGGTGCACCTAAGCCCCGGGCATAACCGGCCGCGGCAGCCTTCCCCCCGGCACCCGGCTGGATATATTCGACAGATGACTACTTCGCAGCCACCCGTCGCCAAGAAGGTACCGACCGAGCGCATCCACCACGGCCACACATTCGTCGACCCGTATGAGTGGCTGCGGGAGAAGGAGAACCCCGAGGTCGTCGCCCACCTCGAGGCGGAGAACGCCTACACCGCGGAGGTCACCAAAGACCAGGACCAGCTGCGGCAGGACATCTTCAACGAGATCAAGGCGCGGACCGTGGAAACCGATCTCTCGGTTCCGGCCCGCAAGCGCGGCTGGTGGTACTACACCCGCACCGAAGAAGGGAAGCAGTACGGCATCCAGTGCCGCACCGCCGCCCGGGACACCGGCGACCTGCAGGCGGACTGGACCCCGCCCGCCGTCGAGCCCGGGGTCCCCGTTCCCGGCGAGCAGATCCTGCTGGACGGCAACGCGGAGGCCGAAGGCAAGCCCTTCTTCTCGCTCGGCGGCATGGCCGTGACCGAAGACGGCAACCTGTTCGCCTGGGCCGAGGACAACGCCGGCGATGAGCGCTTTACGCTGCGGATCAAGGACCTGCGCACCGGCGAGCTGCTGCCGGACGTCATCGAGAACGTCTTCTACGGCCTGGCCTTCTCCCCCGACGGCACCCGCGTCTTCTACATGGTGGTGGACGACTCCTGGCGGCCGCACCAGGTCAAGGCCCATGTGCTCGGGACCGACCCGGCGGACGACGTCGTCATCTACCAGGAGGACGACGTGGCAATGTGGACGGGCTTTGAGCTCTCCGCGGACCGGCGCCAGCTGGTGATCGGCATCGGCAACTCCGAGTACAGCGAGTACCGCGTGATGGACTTCGAGGACCCCGCCTCGCAGCTGCGCACGCTCATCCCGCGCAGCGCCCGCATCCTCTATGAGGCGGAGCCGCTGACCCTCGCCGGGCAGCGCCAGTACCTGCTGACCCACAACCGGGGCGCCCTGAACTCGATGGTCTCCCTGGTCGCGGAGGAGGAGTTCGCCAAGCCGCTCGAGGAGCAGCTGTGGAACACCGTGGTCCCCCACCGCGACGACGTGCGCGTCAACGGCGCCGCGGTCACCGGCACCCATGTGCTGGTTTCGGTGCGCAAGGACACCACCGAGCGTGTCCAGGTGCTCCCCGTCCAGGGACTGGGCACCGAGGCCCAGGGCGATCCGCTGGAACCGGCCTTCGACGAAGAGCTCTACACGGCCAGCCTGTCCAACGCCGAGTACGACTCCCCGGTGATCCGCCTCTCCTACACCTCCTACCTCACCCCGCCGCGGGTGTACGACTACGTGCTGGAAACCGGCGACCTGCAGCTGCGCCGCGAAACCCCGGTGCGCGGCGGCTACGATCCGGCGGACTACGTGGCGGAGCGGGACTGGGCGACGGCGGAGGACGGCACCCGGATCCCGCTCTCCGTGCTGCGGCGGGCCGAGGTGGCACGCGACGGCGGCAACCCCGCCCTGGTGTACGCGTACGGCAGCTACGAGATCAGCATGGACCCGGCCTTCAACATTGCCCGGCTGTCCCTGCTGGACCGGGGCGTCGTCTATGTCATTGCGCATGTGCGCGGCGGCGGCGAAATGGGCCGGGCCTGGTACGACGACGGCAAGAAGCTGAACAAGAAGAACACCTTCACCGACTTCGTGGCCGCCACCGACCACGTGGCATCCTCCGGCTGGGCGGATCCGGCCCGGATCGCCGCCATGGGCGGTTCCGCCGGCGGGCTGCTGATGGGCGCCGTCGCGAACCTGGCCCCGGAAAAGTACCGCGCGATCGTGGCGCAGGTGCCGTTCGTGGACGCCCTGACCACCATCCTCGATCCGGAGCTGCCGCTCTCGGCGCTGGAATGGGAGGAGTGGGGCAATCCGATCACCGATCCGGAGGTGTACCGCTACATGGCCGAATACACCCCGTACGAGAACGTGCGCGAGGCCGCCTATCCGCGGATCGCCGCGGTGACCAGCTTCAACGACACCCGCGTGCTGTACGTCGAGCCTGCCAAGTGGGTGGCCGCCCTGCGGGAAAAGGGCACCGGCAGCGAGCCGATCGTGCTCAAGACCGAAATGGACGGCGGGCACGGCGGCGCATCCGGCCGCTACGAGGCCTGGAAGGACCGCGCCTGGGACTACGCGTTCATCCTCGCCGCCCTGGACGCGCGGGATCTGCTCCCCTCCGTCAAGCCGGTGGCCGCCGGAAGCTGACCGGCGGAGGGCTGACCGGAAGCCCCGCGAACGGGGGCCTGGATCGGGCCGGGATGGCGCTGCGGCGCCCGTCCCGGCCCTTCCGTGTATCCGGGGCCGGTGAGAGCGGCGTCATGCAGCCATGTGGCGTGGCTCAAACTTGACAGTGAGAACCCTCACAGGATTACCTAATGAACATTCGGTAAATAAGGCGAGAGGGTTTCCACATGGCTGACGGCGCCGTCACCACCCACCCGGGGAGCACCCCGGCCCATCCCATCCTGGAGCAGGACGCCACGAGCGAGTGGCTCGGCATCGAAGTCCTGCACACCGCCGCCGGCGAAGCGACCATCACCATGGAGCTGCGCCCGGAAATGCTCAACGGCTTCGGCATCGCCCACGGCGGCATGGTCTTTGCCTTCGCCGACACCGCCTTCGCCCTGGCCTGCAACCCGCACGACGGGCCCGCCATGGCCGAGGCCCCCATGGTCACGGTCGCCTCCGGCGCCGACATCAACTTCCTCGCCTCGGCCAAGGCCGGGGACCGGCTGACCGCCGTCGCCCGCCACCGCGCCTCCTCCGGGAGGAGCGGCGTCTACGACATCCAGATCACCGCTGCCTCGGCCGACGGCGGCAGCACGGTCATCGCCGAGTTCCGGGGCCGTTCCCGCACCATTCCCAATCCACGCACCCGCCGGTAGCAACCGCCACCCCCTTCCCCCACAGCAAGAAACGAAGGTTACGCATGAAGACCGCGCCCGCACCCATCAAGTCCACCGCAGCGGACCCCTCCACCTGGGATCCCGAGGAACGGATGAGCCGCGACGAGCTGGAGGCGCTGCAGCTGACCCGGCTGCAGCACACCCTCAAGTACGCCTACGAGCGCGTTCCGCTGTACACGAAGAAGTTCGACGACGCGGGCGTGCGGCCCGAGGACCTCAAGGAGCTCGCGGACCTCCGGCTGTTTCCGTACACCACCAAGGAAGACCTGCGGCAGACCTACCCCTTCGGCATGTTCGCCGTTCCTCAGGACCAGGTGGCCCGCATCCATGCCTCCTCCGGCACCACCGGCCGGCCCACCGTCGTCGGCTACACCCGTGGCGACCTGGACCGCTGGGGCACCCTGGTGGCCCGCTCGCTGCGCGCCTCCGGCGTCAAGAGCAGCTACAAGGTGCACAACGCCTACGGGTACGGCCTGTTCACCGGCGGCCTCGGTGCGCACTTCGGGGCGGAGACCCTGGGCTGCACCGTGATTCCCATGTCCGGCGGGCAGACCGAGAAGCAGATCCAGCTGATCCGCGACTTCGAGCCGGACACCATCCTCTGCACCCCCACCTACCTGCTGACCATCGGCGACGCCATGCAGAAGGCCGGCCTGGATCCCCGCAGCACCTCGCTGAAGAACGCCGTCCTGGGCGCCGAACCGTGGACCGAGGAGATGCGCCGCGAGCTCGAGGCGATGTTCAACATCGACGCCTGCGACATCTACGGCCTCTCAGAGGTGATGGGCCCCGGCGTCGCCGGCGAATGCGTGGAGACCAAGGACGGCGCGCATATCTGGGAGGACCACTTCCGCCCCGAGATCATCGACCCGTTCGATGACACGAAGGTCCTGGGCGACGGCGAGCACGGCGAGCTGGTCTTCACCTCCCTGACCAAGGAGGCGCTGCCGATCATCCGGTACCGCACCCACGACCTGACCCGCCTGCTGCCCGGCACGTCCCGGCCGTCCATGCGCCGGATGGGCCGCATCACCGGGCGCAACGACGACATGATCATCCTGCGCGGGGTGAACCTGTTCCCCAGCCAGGTGGAGGAGATCGCGCTGCGCGTGCCGGGCCTCAGCCCGCACTTCCAGCTGGAAATCACCCGTCCGGACCGGATGGACGAGCTGACGGTGAAGATCGAACGGCGTGAGGACTGCACTGCGGAGGCCGCAGCCGCTGCGGCGGTCACCCTGAAGAAGGAAATCAAGATTCACATCGGATCCTCCTGCGGCATCCAGGTCGTCGAGCCGGGCACGCTGGCCCGTTCCAGCGGCAAGCTGCGCCGCATCTATGACCTGCGCAAGGAGCAGCCGCAGGGCTAAGGCCTGCGGGGGCAGGCAGGGCCCCGGCCGCCGTTCATTCAGTGACACATGCGAAAATGGGAGCCATGCCTACTTCAACCTCATCCGCGGCGGGTGCTGCCGGCACCCGCCGCGGACGCCCCGGCTACGACCAGCAGTCGGTGCTCAACATCGCGGTGGACGTGTTCAACCGGCACGGCTACGAGGCGACCTCCATGGGCATCCTCGCGGAGAACCTGGGCATCACCAAGTCCGCGATCTACCACCACGTCCCTTCCAAGGGCGACCTGCTGAGGCTGGCCCTTGAGGAGGCCCTCGGCGGCCTAGAAGGCGTGCTGGATGACCCCCGTGCATCCGAGGGTCCGGCCGAGCAGCGCCTGGAGTTCGTGCTCCGGGGCACCATCGCGGTCCTGGCCGAGCGGCTGCCCTATGTGACCCTGCTGCTGCGCCTGCGCGGCAACACCGAGATCGAGCGCGATGCGCTGGAACGCCGGCGTGCGTTCGACCGCCGGGTCGCGGCGCTGGTCGACGCCGCCCGCACCGAAGGCTCGCTGCGCAGCGACATTGACCCGCGCACCACCACACGGCTGCTGTTCGGCACCATCAACTCCATCGTGGAGTGGTACAAGCCCGGCGGGCCGATCTCCCCGGAGAAGCTGGCCGACGACGTCATCACCATGGTCTTCGACGGGCTGCACGCCCGCTCCTGAGGCGTCTTTTCCGCCCTCCGGCCGCCCGGGAGGCGGATTGGGCGACGCACCGGCGCAGCCGGCGAGGGCATCCGGCGAGAATGACCAGCGCAAGCAGTTCATGATTCGACCGCTTAACGGCAAAGGCCGGCGGCCCCCAGGGGCCCGCCGGCCTTCGCCGTTGCCTGCAGTGTTGCGGCTGATCAGCCGTCGGCGCGCTGCTTCTCGACCAGGGTGAGGACGTCGTAGGTGGCCACGATCTCGTCGTTCTGGTTGGTCAGCACCGCATCCCAGGCCACCTCGCCGTATTCATCAGTCTCGCGCGGAGTGATCTTCTTGGCGGTCAGGGTGACGCGGATGGAGTCACCGGCCGCGACCGGAGTGATGAAGCGCAGGTTCTCCAGGCCGTAGTTGGCCAGCACCGGTCCCGGAGCCGGCTCCACGAACAGTCCGGCACCCCAGGAGAGCAGCAGGTAGCCGTGCGCCACGATGCCCGGGAAGAACGGGTTGGCCTCGGCTGCTTCCTGGTTGGTGTGGGCGTAGAAGGTGTCGCCGGTGCTGTTGGCGAAGGCGGTGATGTCCTCCAGGGTCACCTCGCGCAGATCCGAGCGCACGGCGTCGCCGATCTTCAGCGTGGCCAGATCCTTGCGGAAGGGGTGCACGTCGTCGAAGGTCCGGTCGGCGCCGGTGTGCCAGACGCCGGTGACGGCGGTGAGCATGTTGGGCGAGCCCTGGACGGCGGTGCGCTGCATGTGGTGCAGCACCGAGCGGATGCCGCCCAGCTCCTCGCCGCCGCCGGCGCGGCCGGGACCGCCGTGGACCAGGTGCGGCACGGGCGAGCCGTGGCCGGTGGAGGTCCGGGCGTCTTCGCGGTTCAGCAGCAGCACGCGGCCGTGATGCGCGGCGATTCCGGTGAGCAGCTCGCGGGCGGTGTCGGGGTCGTTGGTGCACACCGTGGCGGCCAGGGAGCCGGAGCCCATGGCGGCCAGGCGGACGGCGTCGGCCAGATCCGTGTAGCCCACCACGGAGGCCACAGGGCCGAAGGCTTCCACGGAGTGCAGCTCCTCGGCCTCACGGTTGTCCCAGGTCAGCAGGACGGGCGCCAGGAAGGCGCCGTCGTCGGCCGGGCCGCGGCTGCCGTCGGCATGGACGACGTCGGGCGCCTCCAGCGAGCCGTAGGCGATCTGCGCTCCGCCGCCGAGCAGCCGGTTCACGGACTCGCGCACGCCGTCGAGCTGCTCCACGGAAGCCAGAGCGCCCATGGTGACACCCTCGCCGCGGGGATCACCGAGGACGATGCGCTCCTCGATCCGGGCGGCGGCAGCCGAGACGACGTCGTTCACCCGGTCAGCGGGCACGATGGCGCGGCGGATCGCAGTGCACTTCTGGCCCGCCTTGACCGTGATCTCAGTGACCAGGGACTTCACGAACGCGTCGAACTCGGGGGTGCCGGGCGCGGCGTCGGGCCCCAGGATCGCGGCGTTCAGGGAGTCGGTCTCGCAGGTAAAGCGGACCCCGCCCTCCACCACGTTGACGTGGGACTTCAGGCGGTTGGCGGTGGAGGCGGAACCGGTGAAGGAGACCATGTCCCGGTAGTCGAGGTGGTCGAGCAGGTCGCGGGCGGACCCGGAGATCAGCTGCAGCGAGCCGGCGGGCAGGATGCCGGATTCGGTGATCATCTTCACCGCTTCGGCCGCCAGGTATCCGGTGGGGGTGGCCGGCTTGACGATGGTCGGCACGCCGGCGATGAACGCGGGGGCGAGCTTTTCGAGCATGCCCCAGACCGGGAAGTTGAAGGCGTTGATCTGCACCGTGACGCCGGGAATGCGGGTGTAGATGTGCTCGCCGATGAAGGAGCCGTCCTTGGACAGCTGCTCGATGGCGCCGTCGATGATCACCGTGGAGTTGGGCAGCTCGCGGCGGCCCTTGGAGCTGAAGGTGAACAGGACGCCGATGCCGCCGTCGATGTCCACCATGGAGTCGCCCTTGGTCGCGCCGGTGCGGGCGGAGATCTCGTACAGCTCGGCCTTGCGGGAGTTCAGGTACTGCGCCAGCTCCTTGAGCTTGAGGGCGCGCTGGTGGAAGGTCAGGGCGCCAAGTTCGCGCTGGCCCACGGTCCGCGCATGCTCGACGGCGGCGGCCAGGTCGAGGCCTTCGGAGCTGACCAGGGCGAGGGTCTCGCCGGTGCTGGCGTCCCGGACTTCGGCGGGAGCGGAGACCTGGCTGCGCTCGGGGGTCCACCAGGCGTCCTGGACGAAACTGGGAACGATCTGCACGTCAACGGCTGTTGCGGTCATCTTTGACGGGCCCTTTCGGAACGGGACGGGATTCCGGCCTTGGATGCGGCAGCGGGGCCATCCCCGTGCACAGATAACTGACCGGACGGTCGGTAATAAACTCCAGCGTACCGCAATCGTCCGTGGTGCACACCACTGCGTCGACCGTTCACCGCCCGGTTTCGGGCCTCCCCGGCTGACAGCGGCCCGGCTGCGCACTAGCCTTGATCCTCCCTCAGCTGCTCCACCCTTTCGCCTGGAGGCTCCCATGGCATCCCGTATCCTCCGCGCATTGCGCCGTTCTGCCGGCGCCGCTGTCCTCCTGGCCCTGGCTGCCGGAGTTGCTCCGGCAGCGGGGGCTGTTCCGGCAGCGGGGGCTGTTCCGGCAGCAGAGGCCACGGTCACCTGGCACGGAGGCAGGGGCGATGACGGCGGGCGCCACCCGCGCGGCCGCACCGTCGACTATGTGGCCCTCGGCGATTCCTATGCCTCCGGCTACGGCGGCAGCGACGACGTCCGGGAATGCGGCCGAACCGCCTTCGGCTACCCGGCCCTGCTGGATGCCCTGCGCCGGGTGGATCTGCAGGCCGACGCCACCTGCGCCGGAGCGACGGCGCTGACCACCGATCCCGCCCCGCCGGCCGGGCCCGTGGACCTGCCGCAGCAGATTGACACCGTGCTGGCCCAGGGACTGCTGCACCGCGGCACCGATCTGGTCACCGTGACCATCGGCGGCAACGACGTCCGCTTCGGTGACGTCGTTGCCGCGTGTGCCGGCCCCGGACTGCCGGCCACCTGCGCCCCGGCCATTGCCCAGGCCCAGGCGTATGCCCGGACCGTCCTTGCTCCGGGCATCGCCGCCTCGCTGCAGCGGATCCGGGACGCAGCCCCGCGGGCCGAACTCGTGGTGACCGGGTATCCCCACCTCTTCGAGGCCGCCGTCCCCGGCGCGCTGAGCGTACCCGCCCAGGAGCTGTTCAACGCCGGCACCGACGAGCTGAACGCCGTCATCTCGGCACAGCTGCCTGAGGACGCGGTGTTCGTGGACGTGGTGGACGAGTTCGCCGGGCACGGCATCGGCTCGCCGGACCCCTGGATCCGGCTCGAAGGCGGGCCGTTCGACCTGCACCCGAACGCCGCCGGCTACGAACAGGGCTACCTGCCGGCCATCCTCGCCGACGCCTCATTCGACGACCGCCGCGGGCGGCCCGGCTGCCGTTGAGCCCGCAGGAGAACCCGTCGGAAGCTGCGGCGCGGGGACGGACCGGGCCGCGCCGGACAGGACCGGCGCTTCCCCGGTGTCCGAGCCCTGCGCTACAGTAAATCCAGCTTCACGAGATGTGGCACCCGACGCGCCCGGCGCCGAGGGAAGGCTCCGACCTGCCACACACCAACCCCCTTGTTCGGCGGGTGGTTCGGATGACGAAGCGGCCTGCATTCGCCGCAGGCCGTCCGCCTGCGGCACCTCCAGGGTTCCGGTACGGCGGGGGGGCAGCGGCATCCGGCGCAGGCAAGGACAACCCGAAGGGGAACTTTCTTGGGCACCGATACCACGTCCCGCTGCCGCAGCTACACGCCCGGCCACCGCGTCCACTGGATCCACCACCGCCGGATGGCCGAACTGGACTACTGGGTGGACGTCGAGATCCATGTGGATGCCGACCTGCAGCTCATCCATCTGATTCGCGAGGGGCAGCAGCAGCTGTTCTGGTTCCACGACGTGCCGGCGCTGGCCGCGGCGCTGAAGATCGCCGTCGCCCCTCCGCAGTGGTGCCCGCGGTATTCCACGCTGATGGTTCCGGGCGGTTTCCTGGGACCCACCGGGAGCTCTTTTTTCTACTTGGCCCGGCTGGACCGGGTTCATCCCTGCCTGCGCCCGGGCCTCAGCCGATCCGCTGAGGACCAGGTGGCGTCGAGTGAGTGACCGGTCAGTGAGCGGCCATTCGGATCGAGCATCCGGGCCCGCAGCAGGTCCGGCACCTCCGGCCGCGCACCTGCGCTGCGCAGGTAGCCCTCGGTATCGAATCCCTCCAGCGCCGTGAGCAGCGCCGCCCGTTCCGCCTCCGCGCGGTCATGCAGCTCGGCCGGGGTCAGCGGCCGTTCCCGCGGCGTACGCTGCCGGGCGTGGTGGGCGTTGATGCCGCACAGGCCCTGGACATAGTCGGCGGCGATGGTCTCCGGGGCCGCGCCGGCCAGCTGCAGCAGCAGCATGGCGACCAGCCCGGTGCGGTCCCTGCCGGCGGAACAGTGGAAGACGACTCCGCCGTCGGGCGCATCAGCGATCGCCTCCATAACGGCGGCCAGGCGCTGCGGCCAGCGGCGCAGGTTCTCGCGGTAGAACCTGGGCGAATCCATGTAAGGGCCGGTGAGCGCGGTGAAGTCGGGATCCTGCCAGTCCTGAATCGGCAGGGACAGCCGCCGGAAGCGGGCCTGGACGGCGTCGGGCACGTCAGGGTCGCTGTCCCTGCGGCCCTGCTCCTGGACATTTCGCAGGTCGATCACGGTGCGGACCCCGTCATCCCAGGCCTGGCGCCAGCCCTGTTCGGTCAGCCACTCCGCGCGCCCCATCCGGATCAGGCGGCCCGGCCGGACCCGGCGTCCGCCTGCCACGGGCAGCCCGCCCAGGTCCCGGGCGTTGACGGCTCCGTCCCAGTGCCTGCTCCGGCTGTCGGCTTCCATGCATCCAGCGTAGCCTCGGGCGGGCAGGGAGCCTCCGCGCGGTCTCCGCCACCGCCGGATGACCGGCGGCTCCACCGAATCGAGAAGGAGAACCGGATGTCCCCGATTGAAATCATCGAAAAGCCCCTCCCTGCCCTCCGGCTGGCTGCCCGCACGGCCGTCGTGTCGGAGCAGCCCGAGATCGCCGGCGTCGTCGGCCCGCTGTTCGACAGTGTGGCTGCCGAACTGGCCCGGGCCGGAGCGTCGCTGGCGACGCCGGTGGCAGTGTACGAGGCAGGCGAGGCAGGGTTGCGTGTGACCGCCGGCTACGAGCACGCCGGGACGGCGCCCGACGGCGTCGAGACGGTGGGACTGCCCCGCGTCGCCGCCGCGGTATGCGGCGTCCATCTGGGCTCCATGGAGCGTATCGGCGAAAGCTGGCAGGCCCTGCACACGGAGATCATCGCCAGGGGATTCGTTCCGTCCGGGCCCTGCCGGGAGCTCTACCTACGCGCGGTCTCCGATGATCAGAGTGACTGGGTGACTGAGCTGCAGCAGCCCGTCATCCGGCCCTGAAACGACAGTTTCCCGCGGTGGCCGGCCGGACGCCGACAAACGCGGGAAACTGTTGGTGGCCTTGCTAGTTAAGGATCTGGTACCTGAATTCAGGCTGCACGCCGGAGATGCGAAGCTGACCGTCCTCGCTCTTCGTGAAATGGTAGATCAGCTTTCCTTCCACTTCCTCGTCGGTCTTTTTGCCGTTTACCTCGGCGACGTTGACGTAATCAATATCCAAGGCGACGGAAATGCCGTTCTCATCTCCGATGGGGCCGGCGTCGATTGCGGTCGTCTCGATGGCGCGGTCCTTGATATGGACCTCGCCCTCGCCGTAGACGAGGCCGTAGCCGTCCGATGTATCACTGGCTTCCCGGTGGGTGCCCTTGAACACGACGGCGAGGTTCGGGTCATCGGAAATCAGGCTGTTGTAAATCTCCTGCTGCCAGACCGGGTCGAACTTGTCCATGTTCAGCTCCCACCAGTCGACCCTGGCCTGGCTGTCGCCCGGGGCGCCGTTGGCTGCGGTGTCAATCATGTCGACCGCCATTTCAACGGCGAGGCGCTGGGCTTCCTTGATGTCCGCCTCGCTCCAGACCGAGCCTGCCGCCTCGGTGATGACCGAGGGTTCGAACGTGAAGGCAGGATCATCCGGCAGGATGGTTGTCTTGCGCCACTCTCCCCGCTCGTCGGAGGCCAGCTCCTTCAGGGTGGGCATGCCGTCGATCGTCGGCCCGTACTCCACCCCGTCCACAATCACTGTGGTTGGGGACGCTGCGGGGCTCTGGGCGTCAGCCTCGCTTTCACCTGAACAGCCGGAGACGAGAAGGAGGACGGCTGCGGCACCGGCAACCATTCCGGGCTTAATGATCCTGGACATACGCGGCATGCTGACCCCCATTGTCATAAGTATCCGCTTTCAGGCATTCCCGGCAGCGGCCTAAGGCGAGTAGTCAACCCGGGGCGAAGATTGAAGTCAAATCCGCAGATAGGCATTCGCTATCTCCGCGAATTCTCCGGATGCAGGCAGCCCGCCCCCGAAAACGGGAACGGGCTGCCGATGCCGGTTGAGGGTCAGCTCCAGTCGTAGAAGCCCTTGCCGGACTTGCGGCCCAGTTCGCCGCGGGCCACCTTGTCCCGCAGGATCTGCGGGGGCTCGAACCGCGGGCCGAGCGTGGAGGCGAGGTACTCGCTGATGCCCAGGCGCACGTCCAGGCCCACGATGTCGGTGGTCTTCAACGGGCCCGTGGGGTGCTTGTAGCCCAGCACCATGGCGTTGTCGATGTCCTCGGCGGACGCCACGCCCTCCTCGACCATCCGCATCGCCTCCAGGGAGATGGCGACGCCGAGCCGGGAGCTGGCGAAGCCGGGGGCGTCATTGACGACCACGGGGGTCTTGCCCAGGTCCGTGACCCAGGCCGGAGCCAGGGCGGCCAGCTCCTCGGACGTCTGCCGGGCCAGGACCACTTCGATCAGGGTGGAGGCGGGCACCGGGTTGAAGAAGTGCAGGCCGCAGAACCGCTCGGGGCGGGCCAGCTTGTCCGCCAGGTCGGAAACGGACAGCGACGAGGTGTTCGACGCCAGCCACGCGGTCCCGCCCAGCTGCTCCTCGACCCGGGTCAGGGCGGAGACCTTCAGCTCGAAGTCCTCGGGCACGGCCTCGACCACCAGGTCGCAGCCGGCGAAGGATGCGTAGTCGGTGGACACCGACAGCCGGGCTTCGAGCGCCTCGCGGGTCTCGCTGACGGTGCCGCGTTCCACGCTCTTGCCGACGGCCGAGGTGACCCGCTCCAGGGCACCGGCCGCGGCGTCGTCGTCGCGCTCCACCACGGTGACCGCGGCGCCGGAGACGAGGAAGGCGTGGGCGATGCCCGCCCCCATCCGCCCGCCGCCGAGGACGCCGACGGTTTTGGGGATGCTGGTCGGGGTGGTGCTGGATGCCATTACTTCTTTTTCCTTTCCAGGAATGCCTGCATGCGGTCGAACTTCGCCGGGGATTCGAAGAGGATGCCCTGGGCGAGGGTGTCGATGACGGGGTGCGCCTCCGCCGGAGCGTGGAACACGGTCTTGGTGATGCGCACGGCCAGCGGGTCCTGCTTCCCGATCCGGTCCGCCAGGGCGTTCGCGGCGTCGAGCAGGGCGTCGGGTTCGTGGATTTCGGTGATCAGCCGGACGGCGAGGGCCTCCTCGGCGTTCAGCACCCGGCCGGCGAGCAGGATCTCCTTGGCCAGCGGCTCGCCCACAAGCTCCTTCAGCCGCCAGGTGGCCCCGGCGGCGGCCATGATCCCGAGCCCGGTCTCCGGGTTGCCGATCTTCACCTTCGGCGTGCCCAGGCGGAAGTCGGCGGCGAAGGCCAGCTCCGCTCCCCCGCCCAGCGCATAGCCGTCGACGGCGGCGATCACCGGCATCGGCAGCTTGGCGATGCGGTGGAAGATCGTCGAGTTGATGCCGCGCAGGGCATCTTCCCGACGGCGCTCGCGCAGCTGGGCGATATCGGCGCCTGAGGCGAAGATGCCGTTCGACCCGGCGAGGATGAGGACCTTGGGGTTCTCCTCCAGCTCGGCGCACAGGGCATGCAGCTCATCGACCATGGCCTGGTCGATGGCGTTGCGCACCTCGGGCCGGTCCAGGACGGCGATGACGCGGTCCTGCTGCTCGGTGACGCGCAGGGTCTTGAAGGCTGCGAAGTCCGCCACTTAGACCGCCTCGAGGAGCATGGCGGTGCCCTGGCCGACACCCACGCACATGGTGGCGATGCCCTTGGACACGCCTTCGCGCTCCATCCGGCCGAGCAGGGTGATCGCGATCCGGGAGCCGGAGGAACCCAGCGGGTGGCCGAGCGCGATCGCGCCGCCGTCGGTGTTCACGATCGACTCGTCCACGCCGAGGCGGCGGATGCAGGCCAGCGACTGGGTGGCAAAGGCTTCGTTGAGCTCGAAGGCGCCGACGGCGTCCAGCGGGGTGCCGGTGCGCTCGAGCAGCTTCTGCGTGGCCGGTACCGGGCCGATGCCCATGATCTCCGGCGCGACGCCGGCGGACACGCCGTCCACGATCCGGGCGCGGGGCTTCAGGCCCAGCTTCTCGATGGCGCGCTCGGAGGCGACGATGATCGCCGAGGCGCCGTCGTTCAGCGAGCTGGCATTGCCGGCGGTGACAATGCCGCCGGGCTTCACCACCGGGCGCAGCTTGGCCAGCACCTCCAGGGTGGTGCCTTCACGGGGACCTTCGTCAGTGTCCACGACGGTGTCGCCCTTGCGGCCCTTGACCGTCACCGGCACGATTTCGTCCTTGAAATGCCCCGCGGCGATGGCGGCGAGTGCCTTCTGATGGGAGGCGACGGCGAACGCGTCGGCGTCCTCGCGGGAGATGTTGTCGACGGCGGCCAGCTCCTCAGCGGTTTCCGGCATGGAGTAGGTCATCTTGCCGTCACGGGCCAGGTCGCCCTTGCTGAAGCGCTCGTTGACGAAGCGCCAGCCGATGGCCGTGTCGAAGGTGTCGCCGGGCTTGGCGAAGGCCTTCGACGGCTTCTCCATGACCCAGGGCGCCCGGGACATGGATTCGACGCCGCCGGCGATGACGACGTCGGCCGCGCCGGCCTTGATCATGTGCGAGGCCATGATGATCGCGGAGAGGCCGGAGGCGCAGAGCCGGTTGACGGTGATGCCCGGCACGGCGTCGGGGTAGCCGGCCAGCAGTGCGGCCATGCGCGCCACGTTGCGGTTTTCCTCGCCGGCACCGTTGGCGTTGCCGAGGATGACCTCGTCGACGACGGCCGGGTCCAGGCCTTCCCGGGCCGCGAGCTCGCTGAGCACGAGGCCGGCCAGATCATCGGGACGGACCGAGGAGAGCCCGCCTCCGTAGCGGCCCACCGGGGTCCGCACGCCGCCCACCAAAAACGCTTCAGCCATGTCACTCCTTCGTGCGGGACGCCGGCGGATCCGGCTGCCCAGATGCTTCTCAGCCGGCTGAGGGCACAGGACCACCCTTATTTACCGACCATTCGTTCACTTTAGCGTCCCATTCCGACGGAGGAGGGTCAACCGCGTGACGGACTGCTGAAACTGCATACGGCGCACCCCTTGCCAAGTTTGGCTAATAGCATTAGCTTTTGGGTTATGACTATTAGCCAAGTGCAGTCCGCCGGCGGAACGCTGGCTGTGGAGGTCCGTGGCGACGGGCCCCTGATTGTCGCCTCCCCCGGGATCGGCGAAGACCGCAGCGGGTTTGTCCTGCTGACGGATGACCTGGTCCGCAGCGGCTTCCGCGTGGCGGTCGCCGACCTTCGCGGGCACGGTGAAAGCTCCAGCAGGTTTGACTCCTACGGGGACGAGGCGACGGCCCGGGATCTCATCGCCATCGTCGAACACCTGGGCGGCGGACCGGCCCTGCTCGTGGGCGCGTCCATGTCCGCCGCGGCTGCCGTGATTGCTGCAGGCCGCCGTCCGGACCTCACCGCCGGCCTGGTCCTCATCGGACCGTTCCTGCGCAACGGAACCTCGTCCGCGGGCCGGCTGATGCTGTCCGCGGCCCTGCTGAAACCCTGGGGCCCGGCCATCTGGCGGTACTACGCCTCGACCCTATGGCCGGGCCTGCCGGATGCGAAGACCCGGGCCCGGGAGCTGACCCGGCACCTCAGCTCCTCCGGGCGCTGGGCAGCGTTCCGGGCCACGGCCACCACGAATCACGACGTCGTCACCCCCTGGCTGAACGGCCGGATCGAGGCACCGGCCCTGGTGGTGATGGGCGAACAGGATCCGGACTGGAAGGACCCGGCCGCCGAAGCGCGGTGGGCAGCGGCTCAGCTGCGCAACAGCAGCCTCCTGATGGTGCCCGGCAGCGGCCATGCACCCATGCTGGAGAACGCCGAAGTGACGGGCCCGGCCATCCGGGACTTCGCACGCGCCGTCTTTGACGGAGCGAACGGCGGGACGCGCAATGCCTAGGGCGGGGATCGGACCGGAGCGGATAGCCCGGGCGGCTTCGGCCATCTGTGACAGTGACGGGCCCGCGGCGGTCACCGTAGCCCGGCTGGCTGCCGACCTCGGTGTCGCGGCGCCCAGCCTGTACAAACACGTCGCCGGCCGCGACGAGATCATGGCCCGGGTCGCGGCCGAGGCCACCCGGATGCTCGCCGACACCCTGCTGGATGCCGTCGCCGGCAGGTCGGGATTCGAGGCCCTGGAACGGCTGGCCTGGGCGTATCGGCGCTTCAGCAGCGAGCACCCCGGCCTGTACCGCCTGTCCCAGACCGCCGTGCCCGCCGGGGAGGGCGCCCGGCAGACCGAGGCCGGGCGGGCCGTGGACGTCGTGGCGGCTGCGCTGGCCGGTTACGGCCTGCCCGAAGAGGCGATGATCAACGCCATCCGCCTCACCCGCTCCGCCCTGCACGGATTTTCGGACCTCGAGTGCCAGGGCGGTTTCGGACTGCCGCACTCCAGGGACGACAGTTTCGAGGTGCTGGTCACCGCACTGGACACGGCGCTCCGGGGACTCGCCGCCGGCAGCTGAGGACGGCGGGTCCCGGCCGGGCCGGGCCATGCGGCTGCCGCGCCCACCCGTCCACCGGGTTGGGCGGCACGGCCGCGCGGAGGCGGGCCGAAGCCGATGAACTGCGGGCGTTCGTGTGCCGGCGGCAGCGCCCGGGGCCCGGGCTGCCGGAAGGCCTTTCCCTCAGGCGCTGTCCGGTGCGAGAGTAGGTGGCATCCGCAGCGGCCCGGCCGGGCCTACGACACGGCCACGGGCACGACCCGCGACAGCGTACGGAGGCCAGGATGGGACAGCTGATCGTCACGGAGTTCATTTCGCTGGACGGCGTCATCGACTCCCCCGGCGGTGGCCCGCATCCACATGCCGGCTGGACCTTCCATGACGTGCCGTATGAGGAAGCCGCATATGAGATCAAGGACCGGGAGCAGCGCGAGGCGGGTGCCCTCCTGCTTGGCCGCGTCAGTTACGACGAGTTCGCTCCGGTCTGGCCCGCCATGGAGGAGTTCGCCGAGTACAACGCCATGCCCAAGTACGTGGTCTCCACGACCCTCTCCGACCCGGCATGGGACAACACCACGGTCCTGGGCTCGGTGGACGAAGTGGCCCGGGTGAAGGACGACACGGACGGAAACCTGCTGCTGCACGGCAGCGCAACGCTGGCCAAGTCCCTTGCCGCGGCGGACCTGGTGGACCGCTACCACCTGCTGGTGTTTCCGGTGGTCCTGGGCCGGGGCCGCCGCCTCTTCGATGACACCGCCGACACCCACGGAACGCTGCGGCTGGCAGAGCACGAGGCCTACTCGAACGGCATCGTGAAGTCCGTGTACGACGTCGTACGCTGAACACTGCGCTTCCGCTCCCCGTGCACGTCGCTCCGGCTGCCGTTTCGGGAAGCCGCTGCCGCTGCGGACCGGCAGCCGGTTCCCGGAGTGGCAGCGACAGCAGCGGACAGCACCTGTCCGCAATACCCGCCTCGAGGTCCTGCCGTCGTCCTAGGCTCTCGGCATGAGCTACGACATCCAGATCTGCATCGACTGCACCGATCCCCTCGCCCAGGCCGATTGGTGGGCGGAGACCCTGGGCTGGGAGGTGGAGCCCACGGACCAGCAGTTCCTCGACGGGCTGCTCACCCAGGGCCTCATCACGGCGGACGACCTTGTCGAGCACAAGGGAGTGCGGGTCTTCCGGCAGGGCGCCGCACTGCACCGGCCCAACGGGGACGGGCATCCGCGGATCCTGTTCCAGGCCGTGCCCGAACCGAAGACGGTCAAGGACCGGATCCACCTCGACATCCGGCTGGCCGGGGACGACAAGGACGCCGTCCGCGCCGCCTTGGAGGCCCGGGGCGCCAGGTATCTGTGGACCGCCAGCGAGGGACCGCACGAGTGGTACACGATGGCCGATCCCGAAGGCAACGAGTTCTGCATCGCGTAGGCCGGCGTCGGGGCCGGCGGTGCTGCTGTTACTGCTGCAGGTGCGCCGGGGTCCACCCCGGTTACTGCTGCAGCAGCTCGGCGGGCACGGCGTAGGTCAGCAGGACGGCGAGCAGGTTCTTCGCCGCGTGCACGCCGTAGCTGAGCATGAAGTTCTTCCCGGCCCAGATGTAGACGGCCACCAGGACCGCCCCCATCGCCAGGTACGGCGCAAGCACCGGCGCGGTGAGTTCCTGCTTGCCGACCACGTGGATGCCCGCGAAGAGCAGCACGGACAGGACGGCGCAGAGCCAGATGTTGAGGTATCGGCTGAGCTTGCCGATGAGCAGATGCCGGTAGACGTACTCCTCCACGAACGGAGCCAGCACCACCACCATGGGAATCACCAGCAGCGGAGGCAGCCCGGTCACCAGGTCCTGGGCGGCCTGCTGGTTGACCGGGGTCTCCGCCGGCCCGGCCAGCACCACGGCGACCATCGAGACCAGCAGCATCAGGAGCACCCCGCCGGGTATCGCCGCGGCCGTCAGCACAGGACGGGCCGCGAGCAGGCGCAGCTCCGTGGCGATGGCGCGGCGGGAGGCGAGCCAGGCCAGCACCGCCGCGGCCAGGTAGAAGGTCACGTTCACGGCGTAGGCGGCGAGCAGCGGGTCCTGCGCCAGCTGCTCCGGCAGCGCGATGGGCAGGAAGCTGAACACGCCCACGAAGAGCAGGTAGAAACCGGCGGCTACGGCGTCCCCACGGTTGAACCGCCGCTCCGGTGAGACGGAAGGGGCGGTCTGCCGGGGAGGAACACGGTATTCGGCCATGCATGCCAGCCTAGCGAGCGACCTTGACTGTTCGCTGGACGGCGCCGGCCCCGCTGGACGACGCCGGCCCGGTCATCCCTCCCGGTGGTCGGTGATCCATGCCCCGCCCGTGGCGAGGTGGTCCACCTGGTTGTACCCGGACACCTGCCAGGGGCCGTTGCCGGAGGGCCGTACCAGCCGGGTCACCGACCCGTTGCGCACGCCGGTTTCGGCGGCTATCCGCTCGATCTGCTCGGGCAGCAGGAACTCACAGACATAGCGCAGCAGCAGGATCACGGCGTCGTGGCAGAACACCGCCACCCGCCGCCCGTCCTCCGCGGCGTCAAGGTCGCCCATCAGCGAGCGCAGGCGCAGCGCAACGTCGGCCCAGGACTCCCCGCCCGGCGGCCGGTAGGCGAACCGGCCCAGCAGCCTGCGGCGCGCCGCCTCCTCCGGCCAGCGCTGCCGGATCCCGGCCTCCGTCAGCAGGTCCAGCACCCCCTGCTCCCGGTCCCGGAGCCGCTCATCCACCCGCAGCACTCCGCTCCCGCCGCCGGCGGGCATCCCCGGGCCGGACCCGCCGTCGGCGGGCGCCCCCGGGCCGGATCCGCCGCCACCGGCGGCCGCCCCCGTACCGGATGCTTCGCCGCCGGACTCCCGTCCGCTGATCAGCTGCCCGGCCCCGGCCAGCTCGGCGGTCTGCCGCGCCCGCAGATAGGGCGAGCACCACGCCGACTCCGGGCGCCGGTCAGCCGGCAGCCCGGCCAGCCATACCCCCAGGGCCCGGGCCTGCCGCCGCCCGGCGCCGGTAAGCGGCACGTCCCAGTCCCGCAGGCCGCCGACGTCGGCCGCGTGGCTGCCGGCCCGCCGCGCTTCGGTGGCGGCGACGTTCGCCGCGCTCTCACCGTGCCGGATCAGCAGGAGTTCGACGGCGCCCATGGAAACGCTCAGCCGGTGCCGGCCACGGCGCGCTGGTCAACCCGCCCGCCGTTGCGGACGATGAACGTCAGGATGAACGCGAGCACCGCGAAGACGGCCAGCAGGCTCAGCCCGACGAAGTAGCTGCGGTTTTCGGCATCGTAGGTCGCCCCCATGACCAGCGGCGGGAAATAGCCGCCCAGGCCGCCGGCCGCGGCGATGATGCCGCCGACCGTGCCGACGTCGCGCGCCGGCGCGGCCCGGCCGACCCAGGCGAACACTCCCCCGGTACCGAGTCCCAGGAACACGGCCATGGCCAGGAACGCCGTGCCGTAGACGCGTTCCTCCTCGGGCCGGAAGGCCACCACCATGGCCAGCACGGCCGTGCCGGCGAAGGAGGCCAGGGTCACGGCCCGCGGTCCGACCCGGTCGGCGAGCGTTCCGCCGATGGGACGGGCAATGACGGCGGCGACGGCGAAGCCCGCCGTCCGGGTGCCGGCGGCGGTGGCGTCCCAGTCGTAGACGTTGCCCAGGTAGGTCGGCAGGTAGTTGGAGAACGCCACGAAGGCCCCGAACACCACGCCGTACAGGAAGCACAGCTGCCAGGTCACTTTCAGCGTGAAGGCGTGGCGGATCTTCGGCCACGTCGGCTCGGTGGGCCGCGACCAGGCCGGGGACTCGCGCAGCAGCAGCCAGCTGAGCACCGCCATCACCGCGACGACGGCGGCGATCACCAGGTGCGCCGGGAAGTAGCCGACGGCGGCCACCAGCCGCGGGGTGAAGAACGCGGAGACGGCGGTGCCCACCATCCCGGCGCCGAAGATGCCGGTGGCGAAGCCCTTGCGGCTGCGTTCATACCAGGCGGAGCAGAAGGGAATGCCGATGGCGAAGACCGTTCCGGCAATGCCCAGGAAGAACGCCACGACCACCGTGAACGCGAAGCTGCCGGTCTGCCCGGCGACGGCGGTCAGCAGCACCAGCGGCGCGGTGACCCCGAGCACCAGGGTGAACATCAGCCGGCCGCCGTAGCGGTCGGTCAGCGCCCCCACCGGGATCCGGGCCACCGAGCCGACGAGGATCGGCATGGCCACCAGCACCGAGGCCTGCCCCGGGGACAGGTCCATCTCGGCCACATACCGGCTGGAGAGGGGGCCGATGACGGTCCAGGCCCAGAACCCCACCGTCGAGGCGATCGTTGCCAGGACCAGGTTCCGCAGCTGGCCGTCCTTCAGGTTGACCCCGCTCACCGGAGCATCGGCTGCACTGGACATCTCATCTCCGATCCCTTGGACGGGCCGCCGGTGTCCGGGGCCGGACGACGGCGGCGTCGGTTACCTGCGGATGTTGCGGCGGTCCCGGTCCGGGGTGCCGACCGGTGCCCAGCCGCGGCGGACGGGAGCCGCTCCCACGCCCTGCGGATCGCGCGACCGGTAGACGATGTAGGGGCGGAACAGGTACTGCAGCGGCGCCGTGAACGCATGCACCAGGCGGGTGAACGGCCAGATCGCGAACAGCGCCAGGCCCCACAGCACGTGCAGCTTGAAGGAGAAGCTCGCCGCCGCCATGGCGGCGATGTCCGGCTGGAAGATCCAGATGGACCGGAACCAGGGCGAGACGGTGAGCCGGTAGTCGGTGACCGTCGGGTCGAAGACGTTCACCAGGGTGGTGGCCAGCCCCGCGAGCAGGGCGCCCACCAGCACCACGTACATGAACTTGTCGTTGCGGGTGGTGGCCATGAACACCGGTCCCGTGGTGCGCCGCCGGTAGATCAGCAGGGCAACCCCCACCAGCGTCCCGAACCCGGCCACCGCCCCGATGCTCAGCGCCATGATGTGGTAGGCGTGCTCGCTGATCCCCGCCGCGTCCGTCCAGGACTCCGGGATGACCAGCCCGATGAAGTGCCCGGCGATCACCGCCAGGATCCCGAAGTGGAACAGCGGCGAGGCGATGCGCAGGATCCGCGACTCGTACAGCTGGGAGGAGCGGGTGGTCCACCCGAACTGGTCGTACCGGTATCGCCAGATCGTGCCGCCGATCATCACCGCCAGGACCACGTACGGCAGCACGCCCCACAGCATCACGTCGTCCATGCCCACGTTCACATCGGTGGGGATGTCCATCGCCTTCATGATGACGGCTTCCTCTCACTCACCGGCAGCAGCCGCACATCGTACGGTTCCAGGCCCACCGATTCGGCGGGCGGACCGTAGCCGGCCATCCGCATGACCGCGTCCCGGTCCGCCGGGGACGGCCCCGGCAGGGTGCGGCAGATCAGGGCGACGGCGCCGTGGTGGGGCAGCCCGTCGTCGTGCAGGGCCAGCCGCAGCAGTTCCAGCGACGGGCGGTAGCGCTGCAGCAGCCCGTAGCCGTCCTCCGGCGAGACCCTGGCCGCGAACTCCAGCACCATCGGCAGGTAGTCCGGCAGATCGGCGTCGTCGGTCACCGCCCCGTGCCGGCGGTACACCTCCTTGAACCCCGAGAGCGCCTGCCCCCGGCGCCGGGTGTCGCCGTCGGTCCAGTAGGTCAGGTGCAGGCTGTGCTTTCGGGACAGGTCGAACTCCTGGACGTAGTCGCCCTGCACCTCGCGCAGCGGGCGGTCCGTCAGCCAGCGGCACAGCTCCTGCACGTCTGCGGCGGGGCAGGCCGCCTCCCCCGGCCCGCCGTCCGCTGCCACCTCGTCGAGCGCCCGGCGCAGCAGCGGCAGGCGGTCCAGCAGCGCTTCATCCGGGTACTGCAGCAGCTGCGCGGCGGCGAGCCGGCAGACGGCGCTGCGCCGGGGATGCGGGTCCGCGTACGGCCCGGCGGCCAGGGTGCCCCGGGCCGGTTTGCCCAACAGTTTCTCCAGCAGGCTCACTGTGCTTCTCCCGCCCCGCCGGGGCCGCGGTCCGGGCCTGTTGCGTTGTCCGCGGAACCCGGATCGCCGCCCTTGCCCGGCGGACCGGCAGCGTCAGTGCTGCCGGCGTTCCGGGACTCACCGGCGTCGGGCCGCTGCGGAAACAGACCCCGCGGAGCCCCGCGGCCGTCCCAGTTCAGCAGGTTGATCCGCCCGGTGCCGCGGTTTCCGGCGGGATCGTCCCCGCGCTGCCGGGCCTCCAGGGCGGCGAAATTCTCGACGGCGATCGGCATCGGACGTCCGGATGCTTCCCCGAACACGCCGGTCTGGCCCATGCCGGGCCCGCCCTCCACGTCCAGCGAGCAGCCGATCTCCTCGAGGTTGTGTGCGTCCTCCAGATGAGCGCTGGGGATGACGTAGCGCTCCTCGTACTTGGCCACCGCCATCAGCCGGTACATCTGGACGATCTGCCGGCCGCTCATGCCCACGGCGCCGGCGATGTCCTCGTCCGGCTCCTCGCCCAGGGCGATGTTGCGCATGTAGGCCCGCATCGCGGCCAGTTTCCGCAGCACACCGGTCACCAGGTCGGTGTCGCCGGCGGTGAACAGCTCGGCCAGGTACTCCACGGGGATGCGCAGCGAGTCGATGGCGCCGAACAGGTTGCCGGCGTCCTCGCCGTCGTGCCCGGAGTCCTTAAGCACGTCCACGATCGGGGACAGCGGCGGCACGTACCAGACCATCGGCATGGTGCGGTATTCGGGATGCAGGGGCAGCGCCACGCGCAGTTCCTTGGCCATCGCGTAGACCGGCGAGCGCCGCGCGGCGTCGAGCCAGTCCTCCGGAATCCCCTCCGCCCGGGCCGCGCGGATCACCTCGGGATCGTTGGGGTCCATCATCAGGTCCAGCTGGGCCTCGTACAGGTCCTGCGGGTCCGGGACGGAGGCCGCCTCGGTGACCCGGTCGGCGTCGTACAGGAAGATCCCGATGTACCGCAGCCGGCCCACGCAGGTCTCCGCGCAGACCGTCGGAATGCCGACCTCCACGCGGGGGAAGCAGAACGTGCACTTCTCGGCCTTGCCGGTGCGGTGGTTGAAGTACATCTTCTTGTACGGGCAGCCGGTCACGCATTGCCGCCAGCCGCGGCAGCGGTCCTGGTCCACCAGCACAATGCCGTCCTCGGTGCGCTTGTAGATGGCGCCGGACGGGCAGGAGGCCATGCAGGAGGGGTTCAGGCAGTGCTCGCAGATGCGCGGCAGGTAGAACATGAAGGTCTGGTCGAACTCGAACTTCACCTTCTCCTCGGCGTCGCGGCGCATTTTCTCCACCACCGGATCGTGCGGGCCGATTTCAGGGGACCCGCCGAGGTCGTCGTCCCAGTTCGCGGACCACTCGATCTTGGTGTTCTCCCCGGTGATCAGCGACCGCGGCCGGGCCACCGGGAAGTCGTCCCCGGCCGGAGCGTTGATCAGGTTTTCGTAGTCGTAGGTCCACGGCTCGTAGTAGTCGCTCAGCTCGGGCTGGACCGGGCTGGCGAACAGGCCGAGCAGCTTCTGCCAGCGCCCGCCCGACTTGAGCTTCAGCCGCCCGGCCCGGTTCAGCTCCCACCCGCCGCGCCACCTCTCCTGGTCTTCGTAACGGCGCGGATAGCCCTGCCCCGGCCGGGTTTCCACGTTGTTGAACCACACGTACTCGGTGCCGGCCCGGTTCGTCCAGGCCTGTTTGCAGGTCACCGAACAGGTGTGGCAGCCAATGCACTTGTCGAGCGCCATCACCATGGCGACCTGGGCGAGGATCCTCATCAGTACCGCACCTCCTGGGAGCGTTTGCGCACCACGGAGACAATGTCCCGCTGCACGCCGGTGGGACCGAGGTAGTTGAACGCCCAGGACAGCTGGGCGTAGCCGCCGATCATGTGCGTGGGTTTGAGCAGGATCCGGGTCACCGAGTTGTGGATGCCGCCGCGCCGGCCGGTGGCCTCGGATTTGGGGGTATCAATGATCCGTTCCTGGGCGTGGTGCACATAGATGATGCCCGCCGGCATCCGGCTGGAGACGATGGCCCGGCCCACCAGCACCCCGTTGGTGTTCACGCACTCCACCCAGTCGTTGTCCGCCACCTCGATCAGCTTGGCGTCCTGCGGGCTCATCCACACGGCGGTGCCGCCGCGGGAGAGGGAGAGCATGAACAGGTTGTCCTGGTATTCGGAGTGGATGGCCCACTTGTTGTGCGGGGTCAGGTAGCGCACCGCCACGGACAGCTCGCCCCGCTGCCCCAGCTGGGGTTCGCCGAACAGCCGGTGCATGTCCAGCGGCGGCCGGTAGATGGGCAGCGTCTCGCCCATGTCCCGCATCCAGTCGTGGTCCAGGAAGAAGTGCATCCGCCCGGTGAGCGTGTGGAACGGCTTGAGCCGCTCAATGTTGATGGTGAACGGCGCGTAGCGCCGCCCCCCGGTCTCCGAGCCGGACCATTCCGGGCTGGTCAGCACCGGGACGGGCTGCTCCTGCGTGGCCGCGTAGGTGATGCGTTTTTCCTCGGAGCCTTCGGCCAGATCCGTCAGCGGCATCCCGGTGCGCTGCTCCAGGTGCCGGAATCCCTGCACCGCGAGCGCACCGTTGGTGGTGCCGGAGAAGAGCAGGATCGCCTCGGCCATCTTCGGCGCGGTGTCCACCGCCGGCCGTCCGGCGGCCGGACCGGAGTCGAACACCCCGTGCCGTTGCGCCAGCTGCACCACCTGCTCGGCGACGTCGTATTTCACGTTCTTGGTGACGAAACCCAGCTGCTCGGCCAGCGGGCCGACGGCGACGAACCTGCTGCCGATGGCCGTGTAGTCCCGCTCCACCACCTTGAGGTCCGGCAGGTTCTCGCCGGGCACCGCCGGCAGGTCGGTGCCTTTCCAGTCCGGGGCGTGGCCGCCCGGCTGGCGGATTTCGCCGGGAGTGTCGTGGGTCAGCGGGGTGGCCACCAGGTCCTTCCGCACGCCCAGGTGGGTTTCCGCCTGGCGGGAGAACTCCTCGGAGAGCAGCCGGAACAGCTCGTAGTCCGACTTCGCCTCCCACGGCGGGGCGATCGCCGGCGTGAAGGCGTGGATGTACGGGTGCATGTCGGTGGTGTTGAGGTCGTTCTTCTCGTACCAGGTGGCGGCCGGGAACACGACGTCGGAGAGCAGGGTGGAACTGGTCATCCGGAAGTCGGCGGTCACCAGCAGGTCGAGCTTGCCCTGCGGCGCCTGCTCATGCCAGGCCACGTCCCTGGGCCGGGCGTCGGCGTGGTCTGTGCCCTGGACGTTGTTGAGCGTGCCGAGCAGGTGCTTCTGGAAATATTCCTCGCCCTTGGCGGAGGAGCCGAACAGGTTTGAACGCCACAGCAGCAGCGTGCGGGGCCAGTTTTCCGGCGCGTCCACGTCCTCGATGGCGAACCGCAGCGACCCGTCCTTCAGCCGGTCCGCCGCCCAGCGGCCCTCGTCCGGAGCCTCGCCGGCGGCAACGGCGGCCGCCGCCGCGTCCGCCAGGTCCAGCGAATTGCGCTTGTCGAACTGCGGATAGAAGGGCATCCAGCCCATGCGGACCGACTTGGCCAGCAGGTCCGCGGTGTGCATCCCGGCCAGGTGTCCGTCCGCCAGCGGCGAGTGCAGCGCATCCCCCGAATAGCCGTCGGAGCGCCACTGGTCGGTGTGCATGTACCAGAACCCGGTGCCGATCATGAAGCGCGGCGGCCGGGTCCAGTCGGTGGCGGCGGCCATTGCGGCCCAGCCGGTGATGGGGCGGCACTTTTCCTGGCCCACATAGTGCGCCCAGCCGCCGCCGTTGCGGCCCTCGCAGCCGGTGAGCATGAGCAGGGCCAGGATCGCCCGGTAGGTGACGTCGCCGTGGTACCAGTGGCAGAGCCCGGCGCCGAGGATGATCATCGACCGCCCGCCGGAGTCCTCGGCGTTCCGCGCGAACTGCCGCGCGGTGCGGATCACCGCGTCGGCGCCCACCGAGGTGATTTCCTCCTGCCAGGCCGGGGTGTAGGGGGTGGCGGCGTCGTCGTACCCCGCCGCCCAGGTGCCGGGCAGCCCGTTCCGGCCGACCCCGTACTGGGCGAGCATCAGGTCAAAGACGGTGGTGACCTTCCGGCCGGCGACGACGGCGACCGGCACCCCGCGCTGCAGCACCGAGCCGGTGCCGTCGGGGTCGGTGAAGGCGGGCAGCTGAAGCTCGCTGACCGTTCCGTCCCAGCCGGCGGTGTCCGCGGCGGAGAGGGAGGGGCGCACGCCGGCCAGGTCCAGGTTCCACTTTCCGGCGTCGGCGTCGTTGTACCGGTGGCCGATGGAACCGTTCGGCACCACGGGTGTGCCCTTGTCGCAGTCCATCAGGACGGTCTTGAACGCCGCATCCGCACCCGCGGCGCCGGGGCGGGGGCCGCCGGCCCGGTGCGCGCCCCGGCCGCCGGCACCGCCGTCGGCGTCGGTCCCGGCCAGGTCGGCGGCGGTGAGGAACTTGCCGGGCACCACCGTGCCGTCGTCGCGCTCGTCCAGGGTGACCAGGAACGGCAGGTCCGTGTACTGCAGCACGTAGTCCTCGAAGAACGGCACCCGCCGGTCCACGAAGTTCTCCTTGAGCATCACATGTCCCATGGCCATGGCCAGGGCGGCGTCGGAACCGGCCGCGGCCGGCAGCCACTCGTCGGCGAACTTGGTGTTGTCGGCGTAGTCCGGGCTGACCGAGACCACTTTGGTGCCCCGGTAGCGGGCCTCCACCATCCAGTGCGCGTCCGGGGTGCGGGTCACCGGAATGTTGGAGCCCCACATCATCAGGTAGGTCGCGTCCCACCAGTCCCCGGATTCGGGCACGTCGGTCTGGTCGCCGAAGACCTGCGGGCTGGCCACCGGCAGGTCCGCATACCAGTCGTAGAAGCTGTTCATCACCCCGCCGATGAGGTTGATGAACCGGGCCCCGGCGGCGTGGGAGACCATGGACATCGCGGGAATCGGGGAAAACCCGGTGCAGCGGTCCGGACCGAACGTCTTGACCGTGTAGACGTGGGCGGCCGCGGTCAGTTCCAGTGCCTCGGCCCAGCTCGAGCGCACCAGCCCGCCCTTCCCCCGGGCCTGCTGATAGCGGCGCCGTTTCTCGGGGTCCGTGACGATCCGTTCCCACGCCAGCACCGGATCCCCGCCGACGTCGCGCTTGGCCTCGCGGTACATCTCGGCCAGGACCCCGCGCAGGTAGGGATAGCGGACCCGGGTGGGCGAGTAGGTGTACCAGGAGAACGCCGCGCCGCGGGGACAGCCGCGCGGCTCGTATTCGGCGCGGTCCGGGCCCACGGATGGATAGTCGGTCTCCTGGGCCTCCCAGGTGATGATCCCGTCCTTGACGTAGACCTTCCAGGAGCAGGAGCCGGTGCAGTTCACCCCGTGCGTGGAACGGACGATCTTGTCGTGGCTCCACCGGTTGCGGTAGAAGTCGTCGGCCTGCCGGCCGCCTTCGCGGTAGACGGCGCGGCGGTCCGCGCTCTCGTCCCACCGGGTGAAGAACCGGCCAAAGCCAAGCAGGGCATCGGATGCGGGGCCGTCAATCCCCGCCGGGGAGCTGACCATTCTGCAACGCTAGCGACGCCGTTCCCGGGCCGGTAGGTTTCGCCGGTGTATTGGGCGGACCGGGCCGGCATCAGGGGCCCGGACAGCCGGCATCAGGGGCCCGGATACCGGTTCGGAAAGCGGCCCGGAGGGCGGGGGATAGACTCGATGCGTGAGCATCGAACTTCCGGAAAAGGTATCGGACATCTTCGACCCGCGGCAGTGGCGTGTGGTCAGCGGGTTCGGGGACCTGCAGGACATGACCTACCACCGGCAGGTGGAGCGTGACGCCGACGGGCGGATCCTGCGCGACCTGCCGACCGTCCGCATCGCCTTCAACCGGCCCGAAGTGCGCAACGCCTTCCGCCCCGGCACCGTGGATGAGCTGTACCGGGCCATGGACCACGCGCGGATGACCCCCGACGTCGCGACCGTGCTGCTCACCGGCAACGGCCCCTCTCCCAAGGACGGCGGCCACTCCTTCTGTTCCGGCGGGGACCAGCGGATCCGCGGCCGCGACGGCTACCGGTATGCCGAGGGCGAGACCCAGGAGACGATCGACCCGGCCCGCGCCGGCCGGCTGCACATCCTGGAGGTGCAGCGGCTGATGCGCACCATGCCGAAGGTGGTTATCGCCGTCGTCAACGGCTGGGCCGCCGGCGGCGGGCACAGCCTGCACGTGGTCTCCGACCTGACCCTGGCCAGCCGCCAGCACGGAAAGTTCAAGCAGACCGACGCCACCGTGGGCAGCTTCGACGCCGGCTACGGCTCCGCCCTGCTGGCACGGCAGATCGGGCAGAAGCGGGCCCGGGAGATCTTCTTCCTCGCCCGTGAGTACTCCGCCGAGGACATGGTGGCCATGGGGGCCGTCAACGAGGCCGTGGACCATGAGGACCTGGAAAAGGTCGCCCTGGAGTATGCGGCTGACATCGCCCGGCAGTCGCCGCAGGCCATCCGGATGCTGAAGTTCGCGTTCAACCTGCCCGACGACGGGATGGCCGGCCAGCAGGTGTTCGCCGGCGAAGCCACCCGGCTGGCCTACATGACCGACGAAGCGGTCGAGGGCCGGGACGCGTTCCTGGGTAAACGGGAACCCGACTGGTCCGCCTTCCCCTACTACTTCTAGGCCCGAATGGAACTGCTTCCCGTCCACACGCCCCCCGGCTTCGACGGCCGTCAGCTGCTGGCCCCGCTCGCCGCCGCGCTGGCCGGTGAAGGACCGGCCGTCGCCCCCCACGCCGATCCCGGCCAGGGTTTCTCCGGCCAGCTGCCGAACGATGACATCGCCCTGGTGGTCAGCACCTCCGGTTCGACGGGGCTGCCGAAGCAGACCATGCTCAGCACGGATGCGCTGGCGGCGTCCTCGATGGCCACGGCTGTGGCCCTGGAGGCGGACGGGCAGTGGCTCTCGGCCCTGCCGGTGAGCTACGTCGCCGGGGTCCAGGTCCTGGTGCGGTCCCTGTTCGCCGGCACGGATCCCGTATTCATGGACCTGGCACAGCCGTTCACGGCGGAGGCCTTCACCGAGGCGGCAGCCGACATGACCGACCGGCACCGGTTCACCTCCCTGGTGCCCACCCAGCTGCACCGGCTGCTGCAGGATCCTTCGGAGGCGACGCTGCGGGTGCTGAGGCGCTTCGACGCCATCCTGCTCGGCGGCGCCCCGGCCGGGGCCCGGCTGCTGGACGCCGCCCGGTCCCACGGCGTGCGCGTGGTGACCACCTACGGCATGAGCGAGACCTGCGGCGGCTGCGTGTACGACGGCGTTCCGCTGCCCGGGGTCGAGGTGATCCAGGACGAGGGCCGGCTGTGGGTCAGCGGCGACGTGCTGGCCGACGGCTACCTTGGCCAGCCGGAGCTGACGTCCCGCCGCTTTCCCTTCCACTCCGGCCGGCGCTGGTTCCGCACCGACGACACCGGCGTCGTGGCCGGCCGCAGCGTACGCGTCACCGGACGGGTCGACGATGTGGTGATGAGCGGCGGCGTGAAAATCTCCGCCCCCGCGGTGGCCGCGGCGATCGAGCAGCTGCCCGAGGTCCACCAGGCGGTGGTGCTGGGGATTGAGGATCCCGAGTGGGGCGAGGCCGTCGGCGCTGCCGTCGTCGGCGAGGTGGATCCGCGCAAGGTCAGCGAGGCGGTCCGCGCGGCGCTGGGACCGGCGTCCGTGCCCAAGGTGGTGCTCCTGCTCCAGGAGCTTCCGCTGCTGCCCAACGGAAAGACCGACCGGCTCGGCCTGCGCCGTCTGCTGGCCGCAGCCCGGCGCTGAGTCCGCGCGCCGCTGCCGGCGCCCGGCAGGCCCGGCCGGCCGAGGCCGCTGCGCCGATTTCTGCTGGACGCGGCGGCGGAGAAGAATGGTCCCGAGGGATACCAACACCATGACGAGAAGGATGCACAGTGGCCACAGCCGCCCAGTGGATTGAAGGCGCCCGACCCCGCACCCTGCCGATGGCGGTGGCGCCTGTCATCATCGGCAGCGCCGCAGCCTTCGGGCTGGATGCCTTCAAACCGGTCAACGCCGTCCTGGCCCTGCTCGTGGCCGTGCTGCTCCAGGTCGGGGTCAACTATGCCAACGACTACTCCGACGGCGTGCGCGGCACCGACGACGTGCGCGTGGGGCCCCTGCGCCTGACCGGTTCAGGCGCCGCCGCCCCCAAGCAGGTCAAGTATGCGGCGTTTGCGTGCTTCGCCGCGGCGCTGCTCGCCGGCCTGGCGCTGGTGCTGCTGTCGCAGGCGTGGTTCCTGCTGCTGGTGGGGGTGGGCTGCATCGCCGCCGCCTGGGGCTACACCGGCGGGCGCAACCCGTACGGCTATCTCGGCCTGGGGGATGTCTTCGTCTTTGTGTTCTTCGGGCTCGTCGCCACCCTGGGCACCACCTACACCCAGGCCGGCACCGTGGACGGAGCGGCCGTGATCGGCGCCGTGTCCACCGGCCTTTTTGCCACAGCCCTGCTGATGGCCAACAACGTGCGGGACATTCCCACGGACCGCGAGGTCGGCAAGCGCACGCTGGCCGTGCGGCTGGGCGACGAGGCCGCGCGCATCAGCTACGTGATGATGCTGGCGCTGGCCCTGCTGCTGCCGCTGCTGATCGCCCCGGACCGGCCGTGGGTGCTGCTGGTGCTGCTGCTCGCACCCGCCTGCCTGATGCCGTCCTGGCTGATGCTGCGGGGCAAGAAGCGCAAGAGCCTGATCCCGGTGCTGAAGCAGACCGGGCTGATCAACCTCGGCTTCAGTGTGCTGTACGGTTTGGGCCTGGTCCTGACCCGGGTCCTGGCCTGACGGTCCCGCCCCTTCCGGCCGCCCGCTCCGCCGGGGCCCGGCCGGAACTCAGCCTGCTGCTGCGCCGGCGGCTTTGGGCAGATCGGCCGCCTGCCGATAGGCGTTGACCAGGGCGCAGGCGCGGGCTGCCGTTTCAGGGTCGGGCATCGAGATCACGTGCCTGAGTGCAGGGCCGGTTTCCAGGACCAGGGCCGGGCCGTTTCCGGTGATGAAGCCGACGGCGCCGAGGTTGAGCCGGTAGCCCCAGCCGCCGTGGTCCATGGCCCGGATATCCTGCACCGATGCGGAGCGGATCTGCCCGTGGCCGACCGGCATGAGGGTCTTGACGCCGCCGGCGAGCACCCGCACGCCGTCCCGGTCGATGATGGCCCGGCCGTGCAGGAACGCCCACATCACGGCTGCCGCCGGGATGCCGAGCAACGCCAGGAGCGGGTGGAGGAACACCACGCTGAGTGCCACGAGCCCTCCGGTTCCGAGACTGAGCAGCCAGGCCGTGCGGCCCATCGAGACGGTGACGGCCAGTGTCCCGCCCTGCGCGGCCGAGGCCTGGGCGGCCTGGACCACGGCGGAACGGTCATCGGCTGCGTCCCGGCCGGCAGCCGCGGTCTCCGGGGTGGGAGTCCGATCCACCTCTCCGGGCCGGTACAGGAGCGCTGCCGCCGTCCCGAGGGCAGCTCCCACCGCCGAGCCGATCCCTGTCACCGGCCCGGAGACCGCTGCCTGGGAAGCGTCGGCGAGGTCGATCTGGCCGGCCACGACGCCGACGGCCAGGGCTGTGATGAGGGTTCCGAAAGCAAGGCCGAACCCGACGGTGACGCGGCCCAGCAACAGCGAGCAGCCCCGGGTCAGGATGCCCAGCCCGGCGATCAGCGCCCCGCTGCCTCCGCCGGCCAGGACGGCGATCAGGGCGGTGACCCACAGCGGGGAGTATCCGTCCACGCCGTCGCTGCCCCAGTGACTGGCCAGCATGTCCGGAAGCCGGTCCGCAACCGAGTACATCCAGCCGGCCGCCGCACAGCCGAGCACCAGCGGCCCGGCGGTCACGCCGATCAGCCATCGGCGGTTGTAGGTCCGCTCGTCCGGATCCGTTCGATTCGGATGCCCCATGGCCTGCAACCCCCCCCGTTGTCGGCATGATGCCGGCGCTGCGCGGTTGACGGCTGCCGGCCGGTAATCCAGGCAGTCTACCGGTCGGATGAGGCGGGGGCTTCGCAGCCGGAGGGAACAGCGGGGCCGGCCGCCGCCGGGCTAGTTGCCGCGGGGCTTGCGGTCGTTGTCGATGCGCACGTCCGGGACCTCGTCGACCAGGGTGTCCTCGGCCTGTGCGTCGTCCAGCTCGGCGCGGTTGCGCTTGGGCGGGGCTCCGTCGCGGAAGCGCGCCTGGAGGCTGCGCGCGGCGTCGTCGCGCATGGTCCGGAAGAACAGATAAGTGACGCACCAGGCCAGGATCGCCGACACCACGGCCGAGTAGACCAGCCCCAGGTTCAGCCAGAGGCAGGCGGCGAAGAAGACGGCCACGAGGCCAAGGCGCAGTGCGGTGAATTTCCAGAAAGCCACCTCTTCATTCTACGCAGGTCCTGCACTGCGTCGGGGCTGGCGGTTGACGGAAGGCCCTCCCCTACAATTGGGATATGCCACGCCTCCTGCTGTTCGGTATCATCGTCGTCGCCGCCGTGATCATCTACGCGCTGATCGACTGCATCATGTCCGCGGCCAAGGAGGTGAGGAGCATCTCCAAGCCCGCCTGGCTGGCGGTGATCCTGCTGCTGCCGCTGCTCGGAGCAGGGCTGTGGTTCCTCTTCGGCCGCCCGCGGTCCGGGCCCGGGCCCAAGCGGCCCCAGCCCCGCCACCCCACCGCGCCCGACGACGACCCCGAGTTCCTCCGCAACCTGGAGATCCGCCGTCGGCAGCAGGAAAAGGAAGCCGAACTGCGCCGCCGCGAAGCCGAGATCCGGGAGCGGGAGAAGCGCGCCGCCGAGCGCGGGGAACAGGGCGAGGAGCAGGACTCCGCCTAGGAGTTTCCTGCGGGCGCAGCCCCAAGATCATCTAAGGACCAAAGAGAGCCCGCCCCGGAACTGACGTTCCGGGGCGGGCTCTCTTTTCAGCTGCAGGCTGGCTGCGTGCCTGGTGACCGGTCAGACTCCGGCGTAGCTGTGCAGGCCGGAGAAGAAGATGTTCACGATGGTGAAGTTGAAGACCACGCACAGGTAGCCCACGATGGACAGCCAGGCGGCACGGGTGCCGGTCCAGCCGCGGGTGGCGCGGGCATGCAGGTAGCCGGCGTAGACCACCCAGATCACGAATGACCAGACCTCCTTGGTGTCCCAGCCCCAGTAGCGGCCCCAGGCCTGCTCGGCCCAGATCGCGCCGGCGATCACGGTGAAGGTCCACAGCACGAAGCCGACTGCGTTGACCCGGTAGCTGAGGTTCTCCAGGCTCAGGGCGGAGGGGACCAGGCGCATGAAGCCCATGGTGTTGCCGCCACCCGCCCGGATCTTCGCCTCGCGGCGGGACTGCAGCAGCTGCAGCACCGACATGGCGAAGGTCAGGGTGAACAATGCCGAGGCCAGGACGGCCACGGAGACGTGAATGATCAGCCAGTAGCTCTGCAGGGCCGGAACAAGGTGCGCGACCGGCGTCGGGAAGCCGATGGTGGCGGCCATCATCATGATCAGCACCAGGCCGATGACGAAGGTGCCGAGGAACCGCAGGTCCTTCTTGACCAGCGCGATGAGGAACACCACGGCCACGACGAGGGCACCGGTGGTGCAGAACTCGTACATGTTGCCCCACGGAACACGGTGGGCCGCCATGCCGCGGGTGATGACGCCGGCGGCATGGATTGCCGCGGCCAGGACCGTCAGGGCGACGCCCACGCGGGCGGCGTTGCGGCGCGCGCCGGAGTACTGCATGGCGTCATCGGCGGTGTGCGCGCCGGTGTCCCGGCCTCCGCGCTCCGCGGCGGGCAGGGCATCCGCGGAGCCCCCGGCGGAAGCGCCGGCTCCGACCATCTCGCGTGCCGGCTGCTGCTGCGCCGCCAGGCGCTCTTCGAGGGAGGCCAGGGACCGGCTGCTCCGGGCCAGGTCCCAGCAGAACGCCAGGAACGCCACCGTATAGGTGAACGCGGCCAGGAGCATGAACAGCTCGCTGTACTCCGCCAGGGTCTGATCGATGGAGGGCATTACTTGTCCTTACCTGGTTCTGTTTCCCGCACGTCAGCGGCGACGGGGTCGTTTCCGGTCGCGGTCCCGGCGGGGGACCACTGCTTTTCGAAGAGTTCGTGCAGCGCCTTTGCCTCCGGGCCCAGGCGTGCGTCCTCGCCGCGGGCCAGCAGGCCGTACTCGACCATTATGCGGCCATCCTCCCCGCCGGCGGCACGGACCCACACCCGGCGGCGGGCGAGGAAGAGCGAGGCGATCAGTCCGGCGAAGCCGAGCGTGGCGAAGACCAGGGCCCCGATCTCTCCCGGATCGTAGGCGATGTCGACGGCGATGTAGCGCTTGAGGCCGTCAAACGTGATGCTGCCCTTGCCTTCGGGCAGTTCGTAAGTGTCGTTGGCGCCCAGCACGATGCCGCCGGATTCCAGGTCCCGGTTGTTCAGCTCGGTGAGCTCCTCGGTGTCCAGCACGTAGACGTTGCTGGGCACGCCCTCGTCGAGCCCGAGGTCGCCGTAGTAGGAGTTCAGGTTCAGCTGGGGATTGAACGGGTCCGGGTCTCCCGAGTAGGAGACGCCGTTTTCGTCCAGCATCGCGGTGGGCAGGAAGAAGCCCACGAATCCGAGCTGGTCGGGGCGGGCGTCCGGCACCTTGATGACGGCAAGGGAGGTGAACATCCCGTCCTGCGGGACGCCGATCACCGGTCCGGAGAAGGCGATGTCTCCGTTGCCGTCCCGCACGGTCACCATCGGAGCGTAGCCGTTGCCGACCAGATAGACGCGCGTGCCGTCCACCGACAGCGGAGAGTTGACCTTCAGCTCCTCGGTCCGCGGCTCGCCGTCGACGTCGTCGCGCACCGTGACCTTGGCGGTGTAGTCCAGCGGCTGCCCGTAGTGGGTCTGTGACTCCCGGTCGAATTCCACCTGGAACTCATCGAGCGTCACGGAGAACGGGTCGAGCTCCTCCGCGGTGAAGCTGCTTCCCGGGGTGAAGGTGTCGTAGCCGACCAGGGTGTTGACGAAGGTATCGCCCTCCACCACGATCTTCTGGCCGTTGTACCCGTACAGGCTGCCGACGGCCACGGAGATGAGCACGCCGATCAGTGACGTATGGAAGACCAGGTTGCCCAGCTCCTTGGCGAAACCGCGTTCGGCTCCGACCGAGGGAGCGTCGGTGCCGGCGTCGCGCACGTCCACTTTGTAGCCGCGGCGGCGCAGGATGGCGGCGGCCTCGCGGACCGCGCCCTCCGGGGTGAGGCCGCGGTCGGCGGGGATGGCCAGCGTGCCGTGCTCGGGCAGCCGGGACAGCCGCCGCGGAGTCCGCGGCGGCTTGGACCGCATGGCCTTGAAGTGCGCCTTGGCCCGCGGCGCGACGCAGCCGATCAGCGAGACGAACAGCAGCAGGTAAATGGCGGAGAACCACACCGAGGAATACACATCGAAGAGCTGGAACCGGTCCAGCCAGGGCCCGAGGGCCGGGTTTTCCTGCAGGTACCGGTTGACGCCGGCGGGGTCGGAGGGCCGCTGCGGGAACAGCGAACCCGGCACTGCCGCCACTGCCAGCAGCAGGAGCAGGAACAGGGCGGTGCGCATGCTCGTGAGCTGGTTCCAGGCCCAGCGCAGCATCTCGCGGGCGCCGAGCGCCGGGAGCGCGACGTCGGCGTCCCGGCTTCCCTTCCGGGGCTTGCCGGACTCAGGTCCGGAGCGTCCGGACGGGGTTTCGTGTTCGGTCTTCACGGGCTTCCCAAGGGGTTCGGTGTTCGGGTTCTCGGTCATGGGGTGCTCAGATCGGCAGGGTGACGGAGTCCAGCCAGCCCTGCAGGTGGTTGATCCACAGGTTCCAGACGCCGGTGACCATCAGCAGGCCAAGCAGGATCAGCATCCCGCCGCCGAAACGCTGCAGGCCCAGGCGATGCCGCCGCAGGAAGCCCAGGGCGCCGGAGGCACGCCGGAATCCGAGGGCGATGAGGAGGAACGGCAGTCCCAGCCCGAGGCAGTAGACAAAAGTCAGCAGGGCGCCCTTGGCTGCGCTGGCGTCGTCGCCGGAGAAGGACAGCAGCTGCACGGCGGAAAGGGTGGGCCCAAGGCACGGAGCCCAGCCAAGGCCGAAGGTGACGCCCAGCACCGGCGCGCCCCAGAGGCCGGCCGGCGGCCGGGCAGTGATCTTCCGGTCGCGCTGGAACCAGCTCAGACCGCCGAGGAACACCACGCCCATGAGGATGATCAGCACACCCAGGACCTGGGGCACCCAGCCCTGGTCGGGGCTGCGCAGCCAGCCGCCCAGCTGGCCGACGCCGGCGCCGATGAGCACGAAGACCACCGAGAAGCCGAACACGAACAGACTGATGCCGGCCAGCATCCGGCCGCGGCGCTGGTTCGCCAGGTCGATGCCGGTCAGCCCGGTCACGTAGCCGAGGTAGCCCGGTACCAGGGGCAGCACGCAGGGAGACAGGAAGGACACCAGTCCGGCCAGGACAGCGACCGGAATGGCCAGCAGCATGGAGCCGTTGAGGATGGTCTCCGCGAATACGTTGGCCGCCGGGAGGGCCGCCGGAAGGAAGGGCTGCACGGATCAGGCCGCCAGGGCGTCGGTGATAAGCGCCTTGAGGGTTCCCTTGTCGGCCAGGCCAAGGATGCGGGCGGCCACGCGGCCTTCCCGGTCCAGCACCAGCGTGGTGGGTACCGCCTGCGGCGGAACATAGCTGGTCATGGACAGCAGCACGCCGCCGTCGCGGTCGTTGATGCTCGGGTAGGGGATGTTGAAGGTGCGCTCGAACGCCTCAGCGGTCTGCCGCTCGTCACGGATGTTGACGCCGTAGAAGCGCGCGCCCTCGGCTTCGAACTGGTTGTGCAGGTCCACCAGGTCCGGGGCTTCCTTGCGGCAGGGCGCGCAGGCGGCGTACCAGAAGTTGAGGACGACGACGTCGCCGGCCCAGTCGGCCGAGCTGACTTCCGTTTCGTCGAAGAGCCGGGCGCTGAGCTGCACCGGCTCGCCGCGCTCGGACGCCGCGTACTCGGTGACTGAACCGTCACCGGCGATGTAGTTCTTGTTGTCTCCCGCACGCGCCTGGGCGGCAAGCGGGTCCTCCTCCGCACTGCACCCCGCGGCCATGACGGCGAAAGGCGCCGCGACCGCGAGGGCCGCACCGGCACGCAGGAAGCGGCGGCGGCCCATGGTGTCCGGCTCAGGGCTCCGGGGATTATTCAAGGCTGTCCAACTTTCATCGCGGTGCGGGCGGCGCCCTTTCTACGAAGCGTAGTAATTCTATTACGCTCCGGGGACGTTCGCCGCCCCGGGCAGCAGGTCGGCGGAGGGCTCCGCATATCGGACCCCCGTCAGCACGGGCCCTTCGAAGTTCAGGGTGGTGACGCTGGTCAGCGTGCACTGCCGCTGCCGGGGGTCATGCCAGAGACGTCGGCCCTCCGCGGCCAGCCGGGTGACCCAGATCGGAAGCTGGTGGCTGACCAGGACCGCTTCGGCGCCGTCGCCGGCCGCCTCCACCGCGGCAACGCGGGCATCCTCGACGGCCGCCATGACCCTCGCCACCTGCTGGGCGTACGGCTCCCCCCAGGACGGCGTGAACGGATTGCGCAGCAGCGGCCAGTACCGCGGATTGCGCAGCTGCCGCTGCACCGCCGAAAGCCCTTCAAAGCGGTTCTCCGCTTCCAGGATGCGTTCATCGGTGACCACCTCCAGTCCCAGGGCTGCGGCGATCGGCGCCGCGGTTTCCTGGGCGCGGGTCAGCGGCGAGGCGACAAGCCGCACCACGTTGGCGCCCGCCTGCTGCCGGTCCCCGAAGTAGCCGGCGACCCGGTCGGCCATCTGCCTCCCCAGGTCGGAAAGGTGGAATTCGGGCAGCCGGCCGTAGAGTACGCGGTCCGGGTTGTGCACTTCGCCGTGGCGGACCAGATGTATGGATGAGCGGGACATGCACCCCAGTTTCGCAGAGTCGGGGCCGGGCACTAAATCAACACTTGAACATTCAAGCGATCCATGCCAGACTGCATGCATATGCATGAACCTGCGTCGGAGATGTCTTCGCCGCCCTGACCCACCTAGGAGAAACCACATGATCCCCAACGGACTTGCCACCGGAACCTGGACCCTCGATCCCTCCCACAGCGAGGTCGGGTTCTCGGTCCGGCACGCGGGCATCAGCAAGGTGCGCGGCGCTTTCCAGGACGTGGAGGCCGTCATCGAGGTCGGCCCGACGGCCGAGGAGTCCCGCATCGCGGCGACCATCAAGGCCGAATCCTTCAACTCGAAGGACGCGAACCGCGATGCCCACGTCAAGGGCGAGGACTTCTTCGACGTGGCAAACCACCCGGAGCTGACCTTCCGGTACACCGGCCTGGAGGCGGCCGGCGAGACGTACCGGGTTGCCGGTGACCTCACCATCAAGGGCGTGACCCGTCCGGTGGTCCTGGACGCGGAGTTCAACGGCGTCACTGTCGACCCCTTCGGCGTCACCCGCGCAGGCTTCTCCGCCAGCACCAGCCTGAGCCGCAAGGAGTTCGGCCTCACGTGGAACGCGCCCCTGGAAGCAGGCGGCGTCCTGGTCGGCGACAAGGTCAGCATCAACATCGACGCCGAGTTCGTGGCCAACTGACCCGGCGGACGGACACCGCTGCCTGAGAGGCAGACATGGACCGCGGCCCCGGACGCCTGACCCCCACGCGTCCGGGGCCGCCTCATCTGTGCCGCAGCCCGGGCGACCCGCGTACCCTGGTTGTCCTGCGCAGGTCCCGGGGCTGCCGGGCTGGTCCCGCACGGGTCGCGGGGACGGAGGGCCGGGCGCAACCTCTCCGGTGAGACGGCCCAAATATCGGGTACGCAGGTAGGCTGGGCGAACGGGCCTGTGACCTGCTGCATGGCCCCGGTCCATTTCCCCACCCGCACCGGCGAGCCGGTGTCCGGGCCTGTCAGAGAGGCGAACCAACTGCGATGACCACACCGAACAGCCCCGAACCCCAGGACGCCGGGCACGGGAGCCCGGACGCCGGGAATGAGCCCGGCACCGGCGCGCCTGAATCCGCGCACGGCTCGGGGGCCGTCGGCGGCGACGCAGTCTCCCCCGGTTCGCACTCCGCCGGAGCCGGGCAGGCCGAGGCCGCCGCTGCTCCCGACGCGCAGGACGACGCCGCCGGGCACCAGCAGTACAACCAGCCTGCCGAGCCGACTCAGCAGCCCCGGTACGGCCAGCAGTACGGACAGCCGACGGACCCGACAGCCCAGCAGCAGTACGGGCAGCCCCAGTACGGCCAGCAGCAGTACGGACAGCCCGCCGACCCCGCCCAGCCCCAGTACGGGCAGCCGACGGACCCGACAGCCCAGCAGCAGTACGAGCAGCCCCAGTACGGCCAGCAGCAGTACGGACAGCCCGCCGACCCCACGGCCCAGCAGCCCTACGGACAACCGCAGTACGGCCAGTACGGCCAGCCGGCGGACCCCACGGCCCAGCAGCAGTACGGGCAACCGCAGTACGGACAGTACGGCCAGCCCGCGGACCCCACGGCCCAGCAGCAGTACGGACAGCCGCAGTACGGACAGTACGGCCAGCCGGCTGTTCCTTCGCCCTACGGTTACCAGGCTGCCCAGCCCTCGGGATACCCGCACCCGGGCACCGCCGGACCTGCGGCGAAGGGCCCCCGCCCCCGCGAAGTGATGATCAGCTTCTGGCTCCTGGTTGCTGCGGGGGTGCTGTCCCTGATCAACAACATCGTTGCCGCCTTCAACCCGGAAGGCTACGTCTCGGCGCAGCAGGAGCGTGACTTCGAAGCCCAGGGCCTGTCCTTGGACGAGGTGCTCCCGGTCTTCTCCGGTGTTCTGGTGGTAATGGGCCTGCTCGCTCTGGGCGTCTACCTGCTCGTCGCCTTCTTTGTCCGCAAGGGAAGCAACTGGGCCCGCATCCTGGGCACCGTCCTGGCGGCGCTGAGCCTCGTTCCGTTCCTCTTGAGCCTGCTGGCGGATCCGGCGTCCCTGTTCCTGGGCACCGGCCTGCTGTACACCGCGGTGAACCTGCTCGGCTACGCGGCGATCATCCTGCTCTGGCTCACCCCGTCCCGGCCTTACTTCAGCGGCTCCAGGGCCGGAACCGGCAGCACGAACCCCTACGGCACCTACTAGCAGCAGGCGGGTTTCCGACCCGTCGGGTTCGGCTCCCGGGCCGCCTCCGCAGGCGCCCCGGATCCTCCGTTCCGCTCACCGTCCGACGCCGGCGGTCCCCCAGGGACCGCCGGCGTTCCTTCGTTTTCGGGTGCGGCAGCACCAAAGCCTTCCCGATGTGGTCCGCCCACGGGACCTGCAGCGTAGCGTTGTTGCTCCCGCAGCAGACCAGCGCGGTTTCGCACCTGCTCCCTTGAAGGCGGCGATGACCATGAGCTCCTCACCCGCAGCCGGCCACTCCGATCCCCGTTCCCTGCGCGTCACACACGTACCTGCGCCGTTGAAAAGGCCGCGGCATTCCAGTGTCCCGCCCGTCCCCGTCGTCCGCCCGCTGTCCAGCGTCCCGCCGCCGCCGGCCCGGCGCCCCGCTCCTGCGTCTTCCGCCGCACCTGATGCCCGCCGTCCTGCTCCGGACCGGCCGACATGGCCCCGGCGCGCTGCCGCGGCCCGCGTCTTCGGCCGACCGCCGGCCCTGCTGCTTGGGACCGGACTGATCGTCGCCGCTGCCTGCTTTGGCCTGAGGGACAACCTGGGAGGCAGCGGCCCGTTCGGCCTCTCGGACGAAGCCGGCGCTTTTGTCCTCGACCTCGGAGTTCCGCCGCCGGTGCTGGACGGCGTGTTTGCCTTCGTCAATGCGGCGGCAGCGGTGGTCATTTTCGGTCTCTACCTGCTTATTGCCGCCTGTGCCCTGGAGGGCCGTCCCTGGGCCCGGGTTGTCGGTGCGGCCGCCGCGCTCCCGGCAGCCGCGGCCGCCTGCGCGGCGCATTCCGGAGCACAGCTGTTCGCCGTCCTCCTCGCCGGGCTCGGCGTGGCGCTGCTCTTCACCCAGCAGGTCTCGCTCTGGCTGGCGGACCTGGCTGAACGTTCCCGTGCGGACGCCGCTGCTGCCAGGGCGTTCCTCGACCAGGCCGCGGAGCGCTACGACGAATCCGAAGAACACCAGGAGCCGGACGGCAGCGACGCCGCCGGGCCCCCCGGCGCCCTGGGCCCTGTCTCGGAAGCGGAACCTGCCGCCGAGGCGGCGGCGACGGTCGACGCCGGCCCGCCCGCCGGCCCGCCTGTCGGCCAGCAGGCGGACCGACGCATCCGTAACACTGCAGGCAGCCCCGGGGCGGGGAACGTCTGGCTGCGGCGGGGCCCCTCTCGCCGGCTGGCCAGGGTGCTGAACCTTGTCCGGCCGTCCCACGGCCGGGCGGAGATGCTGCCCGCAGGCGGCCCCGATCCGGTCGGGGCAGGCGCTTCCGGCACGCCGATGGAGACGGGTTCAGGCGCCGTCCGGACGGCTGCTGCCGGCCTGAAGAACGGCGCCGGCTCCGCCGGGCCCGACGCTGCTGCCGGGTCCGACACTGCGGCCGGGCCCGATGCTGCTGCCGGTGAGCGGGCCGACGTTCACGCCGGGATCGGCGGGACCGGCACCACGGCGTCCGGCCTGGTCAGCCTCGACTCCGCTCGGAGGCGGACCGTCAACGGGCTGCTGGCCCGCAGGCGACGGCGCTGACACGCGCACTGCTGCAGTTTCCAGCGCCTTGACGGCGCCTATCCGGCCTTTCCCGACGAGCGGCGCAGGCCCTGCCCGTCCGCCAGCCGGGCCCTGGCGTCCGTCGCGATTTCCGAGACCTGCGCCCGCTGGGCGTGGTAGGCCAGGATCTGCAGTTCGGTTGCCATGTCCACCTTCCGCAGCTGCACGTGGTCCGGGGCCTGGAGCAGCACCGGGGCAAAGCTGAGGATGCTCCTGACTCCGGCGGCAACAAGCCGGTCGCAGAGGACCTGCGCCACCTCCGCGGGGACCGCCAGAACGGCCATGTTCGATGCAGTCCGCTTAAGTATGGTTTCGAGGTCGTCGACGTGGCTGACCTCAAGCCGGCCCACCTGCTGGCCGACGGCCTCAGGGTCGGAATCCAGCAGGGCCACGACCTCGAAGCCGCGCGAGGCGAACCCCGGATACCCTGCCAGTGCACGCCCGAGGTTGCCGGCGCCCACGATGGCCACCCGCCAGTCGAGGGTCAGTCCCAGGGCCGCGGCGATGCGGCCGCTGAGATAGGAGACGTCGTAGCCGACGCCGCGCGTCCCGTAGGAACCCAGGTAGGACAGGTCCTTGCGCAGCATCGGAGAGTTCACGCCTGCCGCTTCCGCAAGCTCCTCGCTGGAGACCCGCTCGACCCCCTCGGTCAGCAGCACACCGAGCGCCCGCAGGTAGATGGTCAGCCGGGTCAGTGATGCGGGCGGAATATGTCGGCCGACCGGGTGGACCCCATCGTCCGGCGCTTTGTCCGCCGGCGCCTTGATCGGCTTCGGAGGGCGGCTCACAGCTGCTCCCTCCCCCGGTTCGCGCGACGGCGCCGCCGGCTGATGTCCTGATCCAGCACTACGATAGGCCGCGCCGGGCGCAGCCGGAAGCCGCCGCGCAGGCTGCCGGCTTCTGCCGTGGGATCGGCGGTGAGGCTCATGCCTTCCTCGCAGCGAGCAGCCGGCGCAGCCTGGTCTCGTCAATCTGCCAGAAGTCGCGCTGGACCCCGTCGACGAAGAGCACCGGCAGCTCCTCGCCGAAGCGGCGTGCCCGCTCGGCGTCGCCGTCCACCGATTCCTCCCGCCACTGCAGTCCGAAGTCCGCCGCCACCCGCTGCAGCACGTCCCGGGCCTGCTCGCAGAGGTGGCATCCGGTGCGGGTGAGCAGCATCAGGTCGGGCGTGGCGGAGGCTGGCGAAGCGTGCATACTCCCAAAATAGCGCCCGTTGGCGCCCGCTCCGCATTGTGCGACGCCTTCGACGGCCCGTGCTGCCGCCTGTCCGGCATTGCGTAGACTCGAAACATGCCCCGTTCCACCGCCGTCAAGTTTCCGGGTCCCGAGGCCGCGGCTGGGCGGCCCGGAGAAGCCGCGTTCTTCGACGTCGACAACACCCTCATGCGCGGAGCGAGCCTGTTCCATGTCGGGCGGAAGATGTACCAGCGGGGGGTCTTCACGCTGCGGGATGCGGCGGGTTTCGCCGCCAAGCAGATGCGCTTCATGCTGCGCGGAGAAAACATGCAGGATGTGCACTCGGTCCGTGACGCCGCCCTGGCCTTCGCCACCGGGCTCGCCGCCGACGACGTCCGCGTACTGGGCGAAGAGGTCTACGACGAGATGATCGAGTCGAAGATCTGGCCCGGGACCCGTGCCCTCACGCAGCAGCACATGCAGGCGGGACGTCCGGTGTGGCTGGTGACCGGCACGCCGGTGGAGGTGGCCTCGGTGATTGCCAGCCGGCTGAACCTGACCGGGGCCCTCGGTACGGTGAGCGAGGTGACGGACGGGCTGTACACCGGCCGTCTGGTGGGAGAATTCCTGCACGGCCCGGCCAAGGCGGAGGGGGTCCGTGAGCTGGCGCTCCGGGAAGGGCTGGACCTGTCGTCCTGCTGGGCCTACAGCGATTCCTACAACGATGTGCCCCTGCTGACCATGGTCGGGCACCCGGTGGCCATCAACCCCGACGCGCGGCTGCGCCGGCACGCCAGGGACAACAACTGGCCCATCTATGACTTCCGAGCCGGCCGAAGGGCCGCAACGCTCGGGCTCAAGACGGCGACGACGGCGGGGGCGGCCTATGGGCTCTGGCGCGGCTGGTCCTGGATGCGGGCCCGCTGACCCGGCGGATGCCACGGCGCCGTTAAGGCGTGAAGCCCGCTTCCCGGAGACGGGATGCGGGCTTCCTTTCACAAGGGCCGAAGAAGGCTACTTCTTGTTGCGGCGCTGGTGACGGGTCTTGCGAAGCAGCTTGCGGTGCTTCTTCTTGGCCATACGCTTGCGGCGCTTCTTGATAACAGAACCCACGTAGTCCTCACAAACTCTTGTCGGATTGCTCCGGCACAGGGGCACCTCCGCCGGAAGGCAACGATGCATCCATACCGGCAGCACATGCCATGAATGAAAAACGTTCGTTAACAGGGTACCGCTTCGCTGCGGCTCCCGTTGACACCGGTTTCCGTAGCCTCGAAAGGCTACGCGGTGTCGGTGCGCCGGTTGGTTGCGGCGTCGCGCAGCACCTGCTGCACGGCGGATTCCGGAACCCGGTAGGAGCGCCCGAACCGCACCGCCGGCAGTTCACCGGAGTGAACGAGCCGGTAGACGGTCATCTTGGAAACACGCATGACATCGGCGACTTCCGACACGGTCAGGAAGCGCACGTTCGAGAAGTTGCTCTCGTCTGCCATTGGTCAATAGTTCCTTCGCTCGCAGGCAGCGGGGCGGTCCACTTGAGGGTGTGCCGCACCACAGCCGCCATCCGGGAGGCGTGTCGCCTTGAGGACCACTGCGGTGATCGTCTAGTCCACCACTCTAGTGGCTGAAGTAACCATAGTGGAAGTTCCGGGAACCGTTTGACGCCCGTTCCGTCTGTGCCCGGCGGCCTCCGCCAGGTCCGCCAGGACCGCCTCCGTCGCAGCCCAGTCCATGCAGGCGTCGGTGATGCTCTGCCCGTAGGTCAGGTGCGCGGGTCCGGACGCCGGCAGCTTCTGCGCTCCGGCTTCCAGGAAGCTCTCCAGCATGACCCCCGCCACCTGCTCCGCGGCGTCGTCGGCGGCGGCGACCTGGGCGGCTATTGAGCGGGCGACGGCGGCCTGGCGGATGTGGTCCTTGCCGCTGTTGGCGTGGGAGGCGTCAATGATGAGGCGTGGGTTGAGGCCCCGGGCCGCCAGCCCGGCGGAGGCCTCGGCGACGTGCGCGGGCGAGAAGTTCGGCCCGTGGTTGCCGCCGCGCAGGATCAGGTGCGTGTCCGGGTTCCCGGCGGTGGCCACCATCGCCGCCCGCCCCTCCTCGTCTATGCCCAGGAAGGTCTGCGGTGCCGCTGCGGCGGCGCAGGCGTCCAGCGCCACGGTCGTGCCGCCGTCGGTGCCGTTCTTGAAACCGACCGGCATGGACAGCCCGGACACCAGCTGACGGTGGATCTGGCTTTCGGTGGTCCGGGCGCCGATGGCACCCCAGCCGACCAGGTCGGCGAGGTACTGCGGGCTGATCGGCTCGAGGAACTCGGTGGCGGTGGGCAGGCCCAGGTCGGCCACGTCCAGGAGGAACCGGCGCGCCGCCCGCAGGCCCGCCTCGATGTCGTGGCTGCCGTCCAGGTGCGGGTCGTTGATCAGGCCCTTCCAGCCCACGGTGGTGCGCGGCTTTTCGAAGTAGGCCCGCAGCACGATCAGCAGCTGCCCCCGGTGCCGGTCGGCGGCTTCGGCCAGCCGGTGGGCGTACTCCAGCCCTGCCTGCGGATCGTGGATGGAACACGGCCCGGCGATCACCAGCAGCCGGCTGTCCTCGCCGTCGAGCACGCGCCGGATCTGCGCGCGGCCGGCCTCCACGCCGGCGGCGGCCAGCCCGCCGAGCGGCAGCTCGTCGAGCAGCTGCCCGGGCGAGGGCAGGGCACGGAAGGAGGTGACCCGAAGGTTTGAGGTGGCTGCAGGAGCAAGTGTGTGCATGATGGTCCGTCCCTGTGGTGACACGGCGGGACCGGATGCTCAGAACCCGCCGGGAATGGCGAAGGGCAGGGAATTCTCCCTGCCCTGTTGGCTCTGAAGGTAAGCGTCAGCGTATTACCGCGCGGGCTCCTCCAGAGCCAACGAAAAATACGCATACCAACGCTTGGTCATGCCCCGACCCTAGACCCCTGCCCGCCCCGGGCGCAAACCCATGACGGCGCCGTCAGCCGGCAGCGGCCTCCTGCGCGGGCTCGGTCTCACGGTAGTAGCCGCGGATATGCTCCGCGAGCAGCCGTCCCGCGTCGCCGCTGCGCCCCTCCCGCACTGCGGCCAGGACCGCACGGTGCTCGCCGCGCAGCCGGCAGGCGGTGGCTTCCCATTGGGGCACGTTCCGGGCACGGGCCAGCGTGTAGCCCCGGATCGACTCGCGCAGCGAGGCCATCATGGCGTTGATCAGTGAATTGCCGGCGGCTTCGGCCAGCGCCACGTGGAACCTGGTATCGAGTTCCAGGAAGTCGGCCACCTCCAGGCCGTCGTCATCCATGGCGTCCAGCAGCTGCCCGGCCTGCTCGAGCGACGGCGCCCCGGCCTTGGCGTGCAGCCCGGTCCAGGACTCCAGCATGACCCGGGTCTCGACGACGTCGGCCACCGCCAGGTGGGAGCTGGCAATGTGCAGGCGCAGGGCCGAGCTCAGGGCCGCGGCCGGATTGGCGGTCACCACGGTGCCCGATTCCGGACCGGAGCCCACACCCGCACGCACCATGCCCATGGCTTCCAGGATCCGGATGCCTTCCCGGACGGACGCCCGTGACACACCGATCTGCTCGGCCAGGGCGCGCTCTCCGGGGAGCCGGTCGCCCACAGCCAGGTCCCCGGCTGCCAGGGCGGTCTCAAGCCAGTTCAGCACCAGCTGGTGGGTTCTCATTGGTTCAGGATACTTGTCCCCCGACAGGCGGTTTCCGTAGGCTCGGAAAACCCGAACCGACCTGCAAGGAAGCAGAACGTGACTCATCTGCCCCCCGCCCTGAGGCGACGAATCCCCAAGCCCGCCGATCTGCGCCCGCTGCTGCAGTTCAAGCCCCCGGTGGTGGGGCAGGCCGCCCGCCTGCGGCGCGCTTCGACGATCTGGGACCTGCGGGACATGGCGCGCCGCCGCACCCCCAAGGCGCCGTTCGACTACACCGACGGCGCCGCCGGTGAGGAGATCACCCTGAACCGCGCCCGCGCCGCCTTCCGGGACCTCGAGTTCCGTCCGGGCGTGCTGCGCAACGTCCAGCAGATCGATACCGGGGTGGACATCCTCGGTGCCCGCTCCGCGCTGCCCTTCGGCATCGCCCCCACCGGCTTCACCCGGATGATGCACTCCGAGGGCGAATACGCCGGCTCCCGGGCGGCGGCCGCCGCGGGCATCCCGTACACGCTCTCCACCATGGGCACCGCCTCCATCGAAGATGTCGCCGACGCCGCCGGGCAGGGCCGGAACTGGTTCCAGCTCTACCTGTGGACCGAGCGGGAGAAGTCGCTGGAACTGATCGAACGGGCGGCGGCCGCAGGCTATGACACGCTGATGGTCACCGTGGACACCGCGGTCGCCGGTGAACGCCTGCGCGACGTGCGCAACGGCATGACCATCCCGCCGGCGCTGACGGTGAAGACCGTCCTCGACGCCTCCTACCGGCCGGCCTGGTGGTTCAACTTCCTCACGCATGAGCCGCTGGCCTTTGCCTCGCTGAACCGGTACAGCGGCACGGTCGGTGAACTGATCAACTCGATGTTCGACCCGACCCTGACCTTCGCGGACCTGGACTGGCTGCGGGAGGTATGGAAGGGCAAGCTCGTGGTCAAGGGGATCCAGACCCTCGACGATGCCCGGAAGGTGGTCGACCACGGGGCGGACGGCATCGTGGTCTCCAACCACGGCGGCCGGCAGCTGGACCGCGCACCGATCCCGCTCCACCTGCTGCCGGAGATCGCGGCCGAGCTGAAGGGCCGCACCGCCATCATTGTCGATACGGGCATCATGAACGGCGGTGACATCGTGGCCGCCCACGCCCTGGGCGCGGACTTCACCCTGATCGGGCGCGCCTACCTGTACGGGCTGATGGCCGGCGGCCAGGCCGGCGTCGAGCGGGCCATTGAGATCCTCGGCGCTCAGGTGCGCAACACCCTCGCGCTGCTGGGCGCGGCGTCCATGGGCGAGCTGTCGGAGGACCACGTCCGGCTGCCCGCCGGCGCCGCTGTGAGCGGCAGCGCCGCCGCACTGACCCGGACCACCTGGGCCCAGCGGAACTGACCGGCCCGCCCGCCGGGCGGGCGGGGCACGGACAGCGCAGGGGCGCGGCACCTTCAGCGGCGCCGCGCCCCTGCACAGCCGGGCGGATCCGCCCGGAGTCCGGGCCGGTGCTAGATCACGCCCAGGGCGAGCATCGCGTCGGCGACCTTCACGAAGCCGCTGATGTTGGCCCCCACCACGTAGTTGCCGGGGGCGCCGTACTCGTCGGCGGTACGGGCGCAGCGGTCATGGATGCTGGACATGATTTCGCTGAGCCGGCGCTCCGTGTGCTCGAAGGACCAGGCGTCCCGGCTCGCGTTCTGCTGCATTTCCAGGGCGGAGGTGGCCACGCCGCCGGCGTTGGCCGCCTTGCCCGGGCCGAACAGCACCTCCGCATCCTGGAAGACCTCGATCGCTTTCGGCGTGCAGGGCATGTTGGCGCCCTCCGCCACGGCCACCGTTCCGGACTTGACCAGTGACACGGCGGCCCGCTCGTCCAGCTCGTTCTGCGTGGCGCACGGCAGGGCAACCGTGGCCCCGGCGTCCCAGACACTGCCGCCCTTCACGAACCGGGCCCCGTTTCCGCGGCGGGTGGCGTAGTCCACGATCCGCCCGCGTTCGACCTCCTTGATGGTCCGCAGGAGGCCGACGTCGATGCCCGCCTCGTCCACGACGTAGCCGGAGGAGTCTGAGCAGGCCACCACGGTGGCGCCCAGGGACTGGGCCTTGTCGATGGCGTTGATCGCCACGTTGCCCGAGCCGGAGACGATCACGCGCTGCCCGTCCAGGCTCATGCCGCGGGTCTTGAGCATCTCCTCGACGAACATGACCACTCCGTACCCGGTGGCTTCGGGGCGGACCAGGGAACCGCCCCAGCTCACGCCCTTGCCGGTCAGCACACCGGATTCGTAACGATTGGTGATCCGTTTGTACTGGCCGAACAGGTAGCCGATCTCCCGGCCGCCGACGCCGATGTCACCGGCGGGAACGTCGGTGTATTCGCCGATGTGCCGGTACAGCTCGGTCATGAAGGACTGGCAGAACCGCATCACCTCGGCGTCGGACTTGCCCCGCGGGTCGAAGTCGGAGCCGCCCTTGCCGCCGCCGATCGGCATGCCGGTCAGCGCGTTCTTGAAGATCTGCTCAAAGCCCAGGAACTTGACGATGCCCAGGTAGACGGAGGGATGGAACCGCAGCCCGCCCTTGTAGGGGCCCAGGGCGGAATTGAACTCCACCCGGAAACCCCGGTTGATCTGCACCTGGCCGCGGTCATCGGTCCACGGCACCCGGAAGATGATCTGCCGCTCCGGTTCGCAGATGCGCTGCAGGATGGCCGCCTCGCCGAACTCGGGGTGTTTCTTCAGGACCGGGCCGAGGCTGTCGAAAACCTCGGTCACCGCCTGATGGAACTCAGTCTCACCGGGGTTCCGGTGAAACACCTCGTCGCGCACGCGCTCCAGTACAGCATCCATAATTTCTCCTCGTTGCAGGCCCCCTTCTACGCTAGCGGGGCTGCGGCGTGGAGAAAATTCGGCGGGCCTCCGGTTACGGCCGTGCGGCCGGTGTGCCCAAAGCGGCGGGCGTGGCCCGCGGGCCCGGCACCGTCAGCGGCGGCGGCGGAACTTCGGCAGCTGGCCGAGCAGGTCGGCGGCCCGTTCGGCGGCGCGGCCCACGGTGCGGCCGAGCTGCGGCTGGGGACGCGGATCATCCTGCGGCGCCGGGCTTCCGGCTGCGGCTGCCGCCGCGGCGGCGGGCGGCAGGACGACGGCGGGCGCCGTCGTCGTACGGGTGGCGAAGATGCCGCGGCCGGCACGGGAGCCGACGACGGCGAGGCCCGGCTGCGGTTCGGCCGGCTGCAGCGACTGCAGCCCGAACCCGCGCAGCCACAGGACCACCTCGTCGAGGGGGCCCGTGAGCAGGGAGTAGTAGCGCTTCTGGCCTTCGGCGCGCATGGAGACCAGGCCTGCCTCGCGCAGGACCTTCAGGTGCTTGGATACCGTGGGCTGGCTGACCTCCAGCTCCTGCACCAGGGTGCCGACGGACTTGTCGCCGGCCCGCAGGGCGGCCAGGATCTCACGTCGGGTACCTTCCGCGATGACGGCAAACACATCGTCGATGACCATGCCCAATACCTTAGCCCCGTTCCCGGCGGGAACGTGTATCCGCAGGTCGCGCTGGAGGGTCAGTCGAACCAGGGGTCCAGCCCGTGCAGGGGAAAGACTTCCTTGCGGGTCGCCATGACGGTGCGGTCGATCGCGTCATTGGGGTCGTAGCCGACCTCCCAGGACCGCCACCAGGTGTCGGCGCCGTCGCCCATGAGCTCGGGCACCCGGACGCCGTGCTTTTCCAGGACGTAGTCCCGCCACGGGGCGGGCACCGGCGTGCTGCAGCGGATCCCGCCGTTGGCGGCCGCGGAGATCAGCATCGCCCAGGAGCGCGGCACCACGGACGCGACGTTGTAGCCGCCCCCGCCGGTGGCCACCCACCGGCCCTCGCACAGCTGGCCGGCCAGGTCGGCGATGGTCAGCGCCGCCTGCCGCTGGGTATCCACACTCAGGCGCAGGTTGGTCAGCGGATCCTCGGCATGGCCGTCGCAGCCGTGCTGGCTGACGATCACCTCCGGGGCAAACGCCTGGGCCAGCTGCGGGACCACGGCGTGGAAGGCGCGCAGCCAGCCGGCGTCGGAGGTGCCGGCCGGCACGGCCACGTTCACGGCCGTCCCCTCCGCTCCCGGCCCGCCGGTTTCGTTGGCGAACCCGGTGCCCGGGAACAGGCTCAGCCCGCTCTCATGGATGGAGATGGTCATGACCCGGGGGTCGTCCCAGAAAATCTGCTGCGTGCCGTCGCCGTGGTGCGCGTCGGCGTCGATGTACAGGACGCGGGAGGCGCCGGCCTCAAGGAAGCGGGCGACGGCGGCCGCTGCGTCGTTGTACACGCAGAACCCCGCCGCCTTGCCCCGGCCGGCGTGGTGCATGCCGCCGCCGAAGTTCACTGCGTGCACGCTGCGCCCGGACAGCACGGCCTCGGCAGCGGCCACCGAGCCGCCCACCAGCCGGGCGCTGGCCTCATGCATGCCGGCGAAAGCCGGAGTGTCCTCGGTGCCCAGCCCGAACGCCTGGTCCGCGGCCGCCGGGGCCTCGCCCGCGGCCCGGACCGCCGCGATGTAGGCGCGGTCGTGCACGGTGGCCAGGCGGTCGTCGTCGGGCACGAAAGGCTCCGCCAGCGAAACGGCGGGCAGGTCGAACAGGCCCAGCTCGCGGGCCAGGCGGGCGGTCAGGTCCAGCCGCAGCGGACTCATGGGGTGGCTGGGACCGAAGTTGTAGGCCAGCATCGACTCATGCCAGATGACGGTCGTCGGCATCGCCGGCAGGCTGAGCCCGGAACTGGTCATGCAGACAGGCTACGCGATGCCGGCAGCGCAGGCATGCGGGGATCGGTTAGTGGTTTACTAGCTGTTGCACAGCCCCGTAACAGAACTGGAAAACAGCGAGATGGCCTTTCCCCGGCCGGCCCGGCCGCAGGCACCGCCCGCCGAGAAGCGGCGGATCATTCCCCCGGTCTTTACCTGGCTTCGGACCCTGGTCGAGGACCTCTTCGGCCGTTCCCCCGCGCGCCTGGCGCTGACCGTGTTCGCGCTGGTCATCGTGCTGTTCACCGCCCTGCTGGCGCTGCCCATCTCCTCCGCCACCGGCTACGCGACGCCGCTGCACGACGCCCTGTTCACCGCGGTCTCCGCCGTCTGCGTCACCGGCCTGACTGTGGTGTCCACGGCGACGCACTGGTCCGCCTTTGGGCAGGTCATGATCCTGGTGGCCATCCAGGTGGGCGGCCTGGGCATCCTGACCCTCGCGTCCCTGCTGGCGCTGGCCGTCAACCGGCGCCTCGGGGTGCGCGGGAAGCTGATCGCCCAGGAGGGCATGAACACCGGCCGGCTGGGCGAGGTCGGCTTCCTGCTGCGGATCGTGGTGCTGACCACGGTCAGCATCGAAGCCGTGCTGGCGCTGGTGCTCGCGCCGCGGTTCATGATGCTGGGCGAGTCGCCCGGCCAGGCGATCTGGCATGCGGTGTTCTACGCCGTCTCGGCGTTCAACAATGCAGGGTTCACCCCGCACTCCGACGGCCTGGTGCCCTATGAAGAGGACATCTGGATCCTCGCCCCGCTGATGATCGGCGTATTTGCCGGCAGCCTCGGCTTTCCCGTGATCATGGTGCTGCTGCAGACCCGGCTGCATCCGGGCCGGTGGAACCTCCACACCAAGCTCACGCTGCTGGTCTCCAGCATCCTGCTGATCGGCGGCGCCGTCCTCTGGGGTGTGCTGGAGTGGGCCAACAGCCGGACCATCGGCGAGCTGGACGTCGGCGAGAAGCTGCTGCACTCGGTGTTCGCCTCGGTGATGACCCGGTCCGGCGGGTTCAACCTGGTGGACATGGCGGACCTGACACCCGGCACGCTCCTGATCACCGACATGCTCATGTTCGCCGGCGGCGGGTCGGCGTCGACGGCCGGGGGAATCAAGGTCACCACCGTGGCCGTGATCTTCCTGGCGATCGTCGCCGAGGCGCGCGGCAACTCCGACGTCCGGGCCTTCTCCCGGACCATCCCCTACGGCGCCATGCGGGTGGCGATCTCCGTGGTCGTCCTGGGCGCCACCCTGGTGGCGGTGTCCACGCTGGCCCTGCTGGTGATCACGGGCGAAACGCTGCAGCCGGTACTGTTCGAAGTGATCTCGGCCTTCGCGACGGTGGGGCTGAGCATCGGCCTGAGCCCCACCCTGCCGCCGGAAGGCAAATACGTCCTCTCCGCCCTGATGTTCGCCGGCCGGGTGGGAACCATCACCCTGGCCGCCGCCCTGGCGGTGCGCCAGAGCAACACCCTGTACCACTTCCCGGAAGAGAGGCCCATCATTGGCTGAACGTCCCCCGCACAACGCCCCCGTCCTGGTGATCGGGCTGGGCCGCTTCGGCATGGCCACGGCGGAGCAGCTCGTGCGCCAGGGCCGCGAAGTGCTGGCGATCGAGCGTGATCCGTCGCTCGTGCAGAAGGCCTCCACCCTGCTGACCCACGTGGTGCAGGCCGACGCCACCAACATCGAGGCGCTGAAGCAGCTGGGGGCGCAGGATTTCAGTTCCGCCGTCGTCGGCGTCGGCACCTCGATCGAGTCCAGCGTGCTGATCACGGTGAACCTGGTGGACCTGGGCATCGAGCACCTGTGGGTCAAGGCGATCACCCCTGCGCACGGCAAGATCCTTGCCCGGATCGGCGCCAACCACATCATCTACCCCGAGGCCGACGCCGGACGCCGCGCCGCCCACCTGGTGGCCGGACGCATGCTGGACTTCATCGAGTTCGACGACGACTTCGCGATCGTGAAGATGTACCCGCCCAAGGAAACCCAGGGCTTCACCCTGCGCGAGTCCAACGTCCGCTCCAAGTACGGCGTCACCATCGTGGGCGTGAAGTCACCGGGCGAGGACTTCACCTACGCCCAGGCGGACACCAAGGTTTCCGGGCGGGACCTGCTGATCGTGGCCGGCCACGCAGACCTGCTGGAGCGTTTCGCTGCCCGCCCCTGACGCGGGGCGGGCAGCGGGCCCCGGGCCGGGCACCGGGCCGGGCAGCGGGCAGCTCCTAGTTGTCCCGCAGCTCGGCGCTGATCTGCGCGGCACGCGCCGCGGCTGCCGAGGCGCCGTCGGCAATGATCGAGGGCAGGCCACGTCGATCGAATTCGGCGATGGCGGCTTCGGTGGTGCCGTTCGGGCTGGTGACGGCGCGGCGGAGGGCCGCGGCGTCGGCGTCGGGTTCGGCGAGCATGGCTCCGGCACCGGCGACGGTTTCGCGGGCGAGCAGCGCCGACAGCTGCGGATCCAGGCCCAGCTTCTCGCCGGCGGCGGCCATGGCCTCGGCGAGGTAGAACGCATAGGCGGGCCCTGAGCCGCTGACCGCGGACAGCGCATCCACCTGCTCCTCGGGCACCTGGACAACGGTTCCGGCGGACGCCAGCAGCCGTTCCGCCTCGTCGAGGATCTCCTGGCTGCAGGAGGATCCGGGCGACAGGGACACGACGCCCCGCCCCAGCTTCGACGGCGTGTTGGGCATGGAGCGGATCACCGGCTGCCCGGCGGGCAGCGCCGCTTCGAGCATCTGGACGGTGACGGCAGCCGCCACGCTGATGACCGGCGCTCCGGGCTGCAGAGCAGGCGCGATCTCCTCGAGCAGGGCCTTCACGCCCACGGGCTTGACTCCGACGATCACGACGTCGGCCGCGGCGGCCGCAGCTCGGTTGGCGTCTTCCTGCTCGGAACCGGCCAGGACCTCCACCCCATGCCGGTTCCGCAGTTCGGCGGCCCGCTCGGCCCGCCGCACGGTGGCGGTGATCCGGTCCTTCGGATGCCCGCCGGCGAGCATGCCGGCAAGGATCGCTTCGTTCATGGAACCGCAGCCCAGGAAAGCCACGTGGGGAATGTTTTCGCTAGCCATGGTCCCGATTCTGCCACGCACGGCGGCGCCGGCCGTTCCCGGGAAGTGCCCGGCGCCCGCCCAGCCGCTGCACAGGTTGCGGGGCTACAGTCTTAACTGCCTCTTGGAGGTGCGAGTGACGAAGGGCTTCGGCTCTTCGGGTGCCGGCGATCCGCGGATGTTTTCCCCCAACCGTCCGCAGGAATCGCCGGCACTTCCCGTTTAACCGTCGGGTTAGCCGTCGAGCTGGCCCAGATGACGGCGGGTGAACTCCAGGGTCCGCTTCAGCAGGTCCTCCCGCTCTCCGGCGCCCTTGGCCCGGCGGGTGCTGACTTCGATGCTGACGACGCCGGTAAACTTCCGTTCGGCCAGGTAGCTCAGCGCCTCGGCACACCGCTGCGTGCCCTCCCCCGGCAGCAGGTGCTCGTCCCGGCCGTTGGGGGTGCCGTCGGTCAGGTGGACGTGGGTCAGGCGGTCTCCGAGCCGGCGGATCTCCTCATAGGAATCCATTCCGGCGATGGCGGCGTGCGAGAAGTCCCAGGTGACGTGTTCATAGGGTTCGGGCACCGGGTTCCAGTGCGGCAGGTAGGCCTTGGCCTCGCGGCCGCGCACCCGCCACGGGTACATGTTCTCCACCGCCACGGTCACTCCGTACTCCTCCGCGACCCGGCGCACTCCTTCGGCGAAGTTCTCCGCGTAGCCGGTCTGCCAGCGGAACGGCGGGTGCACGATCACGGCGTGGGCCCCGACCTCGGCCGCCATGGCGGCCGACAGCTCCACCTTGGTCCAGGCCTTGCCCCAGACCTGCTGGGTGACCAGGAGAGTGGGGGCGTGAATGGCGAGGATCGGCTGCGCGTACTTCTCGCTCAGGTGCTTGAGTTCATCCGGGTTCCGGCTGATCTGGCTTCCGGTGACCATGACCTCCACCCCGTCGTAGCCCAGGTCATGGGCCACGGCGAACGTGTCATACACGCTCAGCGGATAAACGGAGGCGCTGGAAAGCACCACCGGAATGTCAGGCAGGGGCCTGGGGCTGCTGGAGGACTCGGGCATTCAGCTGCGCTTTCGCTAGGGAACCTGGCTTGTCTCCATTATGTCCCCGGCGGTGCCGGCCGCCGTCCGCCCGCCGGGGCGTTCACCCGGGCGGACGGACGGCCGCAGCGGCTACTTCCGCGCCGCGGCCCGCTTGCGGACCGGTTTCTTCGCAGGGCCCTTGGCGCGCTTTTCCGCCAGCAGCTCAATGGCCTGCTCGCGGGTCAGCTCCTCGATGCTGGTGGCCCGGGGCACGGTGATGTTGGTGACGCCGTCGGTGATGTACGGGCCGAAGCGGCCTTCCTTCACCACGATCGGTTTCTCCGAGACCGGGTCGGGCCCGAACTCGGCCAGCGGCGGAACGGCGGCGCGGGCGCCGCGCTGCTTGGGCTGGGAGTAGATCTCCAGCGCCTGCTCGAGGGTGATCGTGAAGATCTCCTCCTCGGAGCCGATGGAGCGGGAATCGGTGCCCTTCTTCAGGTACGGGCCGAACCGCCCGTTCTGCACCGTGATCTCGTTGCCCTCGGCGTCGGTGCCCAGCACCCGCGGCAGGCTCATCAGGGCCAGCGCCTGCTCGAGGGTGACGGTGTCCACGCTCATCGACTTGAACAGCGACCCGGTGCGCGGGCGCGCCTTCACAGGCTTCTTCGGCGGCTTCGGCTTGCCGTTCTTGTAGTACTCCACCGGCTGGGCGGCGAGCTCCTCCTCGGTCGGTTCCGGGATGATCTCGGTGACGTACGGGCCGTACCGTCCGTTGCGCGCCACGATGGTGCGCCCGGTTTCGGGATCGGTGCCCAGCACCCGCTCCTCGGGCCCGGCGCTGTTCATCAGCTCCAAGGCCTTCTCGGCGGTCAGCTCGTCGGGGGCCAGGTCCTCGGGCACGTTCGCGCGCTCCGGCTCGGTCCCCTCGGGGGCGTCGGCCGGCAGGACGCGTTCCAGGTACGGACCGAACTTGCCCACCCGCAGCACGATGCCGTCGGCGATCTCGATGGAGTTGATGGCCCGCGCGTCGATCTCGCCGAGATCGTTGACGATGGTGTGCAGCCCGGTCTCCTGCCGGTCGCCGTAGTAGAACCGGTCCAGCCACTCCACGCGGCCGGCCTCGCCGCGGGCGATCCGGTCCAGGTCCTCTTCGAGCTCGGCGGTGAAGTCGTAGTCGACGTAGTCCGTGAAGTGCTCCTCCAGCAGCCGCACCACCGAGAACGCGATCCAGCTCGGAACCAGGGCCTGGCCCCGGCTGGTGACGTACCCCCGGTCCATGATCGTGGAGATCGTGGCGGCGTAGGTGGAGGGGCGCCCGATGCCCAGCTCCTCCAGGGTCTTCACCAGGGAGGCTTCGGTGTAGCGGGGCGGCGGGGAGGTCTCGTGCCCGGCAGGGGTGATGTCCCGGGCCGCCAGCGGGTCCTGCGCCTTGAGCACCGGCAGCCGCGCGCCGTCACCGGACTCGCCGTCGTCCTCGCGGACCGCGTCGCGGCCCTCCTCGTACGCGGCCATGAAGCCGCGGAAGGTGATCACGGTGCCGGAGGCGGTGAACTCGGCGTCACGCCCGTCGGAGGACACCGCACCGAGGCGCACGGACGCCGTGGAGCCCTTCGCGTCGGCCATCTGCGAGGCGACGGTGCGCTTCCAGATCAGCTCGTACAGCTTGAACTCGTCGCCGCGCAGCGCGGAGGCGACCTGCGCCGGAGTGCGGAAGGAGTCACCGGCGGGCCGGATGGCCTCGTGCGCCTCCTGGGCGTTCTTCGACTTGCCCTTGTAGATGCGCTTCGCGTCCGGCACATACTCCGGCCCGTACAGCTCGGAAGCCTGCCGGCGGGCGGCGTTGATCGCCTGGTCCGACAGCGCCGGGGAGTCGGTACGCATATAGGTGATGTAGCCGTTTTCATACAGCCGCTGCGCCACCTGCATGGTGACTCGCGAGGAGAAGCGCAGCTTGCGGCCGGCCTCCTGCTGCAGCGTGGAGGTGGTGAACGGCGCCGCCGGGCGGCGGGTGTAGGGCTTGGTGTCCACCGAGCGGACCGTGAACGCAGCTGCTTCCAGCGACGCGGCGAGGCTGACGGCGGCCGCCTCGTCCAGGTGCGCGACGTCGGCGCTCTTGAGCTGGCCGCGGTCGGTGAAGTCCTTGCCGGTGGCGATGCGCCGCCCGTCCAGGCTGACCAGCTTGGCCTTGAAGGACTCGTCCTGCGCGGTGGTGAAGGTGCCCAGCAGGTCCCAGTAGGAGGCGGAGCGGAACGCCATGCGCTCCCGTTCCCGCTCCACGACCAGGCGGGTGGCCACCGACTGCACGCGCCCGGCGGACAGGCCGCGGGCGACCTTGCGCCAGAGCACCGGCGAGATCTCATAACCGTAGAGCCGGTCAAGGATGCGGCGGGTTTCCTGCGCATCCACCATGGCGACGTCGACGTCCCGCATTTCCTGCAGGGCGCGCTGGATCGCTTCCCGGGTGATTTCCGGGAAGGTCAGGCGGTGCACGGGGACCTTGGGCTTGAGCACCTGCAGCAGGTGCCACGCGATGGCTTCGCCTTCGCGGTCCCCATCGGTTGCGAGGTAGAGCTCATCGGCGTCCTTGAGCGCCGCCTTGAGCTCGGCGACCTTCTTCTTCTTGTCCGTGGACACCACGTAGTACGGCTCGAAGCCGTTCTCCAGGTCGACGGCGAACTTGCCGAGCGAGGACTTCTTCAGCTCGGCGGGAAGGTCCGAGGGCTGGGGCAGGTCCCGGATATGACCCATCGAGGCGGTCACCTCGAAGTCCTCTCCGAGATAACCGGCAATGGTCTTGCCCTTGGCGGGGGACTCGACGATGACGAGCTTTTTCTTCTTGCCGGTGTTCTTGTCCGATGCCTTAACTGGCACGTCTCTCCTACGTAGCGGAAGTGCTGATGGTTTGGATGATGGTCTTGCCGCGGGCCGCAGCGCCCGGCGCCGGTTCATCCACAGACAGTATGGGGGTTGCCCCAGCACTAGGGTAACTGGTCGGCGGAACAGTTACCGACGTGCGGGTTAATTACCTGTGGAGGGCTGCTCCGGCCGCTGCCGGGCCGCCAGCGGTACCAGGAACCCGTCCAGCAGCAGGTTCCGGACCTCGGCCTCCAGCCCGGACGCGAAGCCGGCATCGCCGTCGCGGCCCAGCAGCGCGGCCAGCGCGCCGATGATCTGTCCGGCGGTGAGGTCCCCGTCGGAGGCCGAAACGAAGCCGGCCAGCTCCGTGCTCATCAGGTTGGTGCGGCGGAATCCGGCGCCCTGGCGCAGCAGGATGACGCCCGGGTGCTCGGCGCCGGGGCGCTGATGACGTTCCTCGGTCACGTCGTCCGCGACCACCAGCCGCTCGCGGAGCAGGGAGGGCCGTTCGGCGGCCCAGTCGAAGCGCTCGACGGCGGCGCCCAGGTGCGGCCCGATCGGCTGTTCCAGGGGATGCGTAATCTCCTCAAAGCGCAGCAGCGGTTCGCTTCCGGTCCTCCGGCGCAGCCAAATCGAGCCGAAGCCGACGGCCTCGGTGCCGCGGGAGGCGAAGTCGCGCAGGTAGGCCTCGTAGGCGGCGGTGTACAGCTCCCGGTCCCGGTTCTCGGCGGCATCCCGCAGCCACATTTCCGCGTACTCGGCGGGGCTGAGCTGTTCGCGCTGGATTACCCAGGCGTCCAGCTCCGCCGGCACCCAGGAGCGGATCCGCCGCTCCCAGCCGGTGCCCGTGGCAGCCGCAGCGGTGTCCGGAGCGGCAGCCGGGGCCTGGATCTCCCAGTTGCCCAGCATCTGGGCGGTGCCGCCGGGGGCCAGCACGTCGCCGAGGCCGCGGATCAGCGAGGAGACGATGTCATCGCCCGGCAGTCCGCCGTCGCGGTAGGTAAAGCGGTCAGGCTCGTCCGCTCCGGTGCGCGGGGTGATGACGAACGGAGGATTGGAGACCACCAGGTCGAACCGTTCCCCGGCCACCGGTTCCAGCAGGGAACCCAGCCGCAGCGACACCCGGTCCTCGAGCCGCAGCGGGTCCAGGCCCAGGGCCGGGGCGTTCAGCAGCAGGTTGAAGCGGGTAAAGCCGAGGGCGCGGTCGGAGATGTCGGTGGCCGTCACGTGGCGGGCGTGGCCCAGCAGGTGGAAGGCCTGGATGCCGCAGCCGGTGCCCAGGTCCAGCGCCCGGTCCACCGGCCGGCGCACCGTCAGCTGCGCCAGGCTCAGCGAAGCCTGCCCGATCCCCAGGACGTGGTCGCGGCGCAGCACGCCGGGCCGCTGATGGGCTCCGAGGTCGCTGGCCACCCAGAGCGACGCGGCCGGGGTGTCCCCTTCCCCGCCGATGCCGTAAGGCCGCAGATCGACGGCGGCACGCAGCGCCTCTTCCCCGCCGGCAGCACCCGAACCAAGGGCAGCGGGGGCGGCGGAGTGGCTGGCAGGCTCCACGAGCCCCAGGCTGAGGAGCCCGGCAGCCCCGGCGGCGGGAAACGCACGGTCCAGATCAGCTGCAGGGAGCTCCGCTCCGATCAGCCACAGCGCGACGGCGGCGGCCACCGGGCGGGGCTGCGCGGCCGCCGCTTCCTGCCGGCAGGCGAGGATGGCAGGCACCAGCTGTTCCCGCCCCAGCGCCTCGGCCGCCTCCTCGCCGAGGAAGGCGGCGACGCCGTCGACCGTGTAGTCCATTGCCGTGAGGTCGGCCGCCAGGCGGGCCAGCAGATCAGGGTCGTCACTGTGCGGGGCATCCGGAATCCGGGCAAAGCTGTTCACCGCTTCAGTCTATGGGCGGATTCACCGCCCCTCGGGCAGCGGCAGCTCAGGCCGCGCAGCCCTCCGGGCAGCGGAGCGTGTCCGGATCCGATGCGCAGTCGGCGCAGTAGAGGGTGAGTTTGCGGCAGGCCGGGTTCGAACAGTTCTCGAACTTGCTGGTGGGCGCCTCGCAGCGGGCGCAGCGGCCGATCACCTCGGCGTCGTCGCTGAACTCGGTGTGCATGCGCCGGTCGAACACATACAGCGAGCCCTCCCAGAGGCCCTTGTCGCCGTAGGCCTCGCCGTAGCGGACGATGCCGCCGTCGAGCTGGTAGACCTCCTTGAAGCCGCGGTTGACCATCAGCGAGGAGAGCACCTCGCAGCGGACCCCGCCGGTGCAGTACGTCACGACCGGCTTGTCCTTCAGCTCGTCGTACTTGCCCGAGTCCAGCTCGCGGATGAAGTCCCGGGTGGTCTCGACGTCGGGCACCACGGCATTCCTGAACCGCCCGATCTGCGCTTCGAAGGCGTTGCGGCCGTCGAAGAAGACCACGTCCTGCCCTGCGGCGCGGCGGGCGTCCACCAGCTCGTGCAGTTCCTCCGGCCGCAGGTGCACGCCGCCGCCGACGACGCCGTGCTCATCGACCTTCAGCTCCCCGGGGGCGCCGAAGCTCACGATCTCCTTGCGCACCTTCACGGAAAGCCGCGGGAAGTCCTCCGCGGAGCCCTCGGAGTACTTCACCTCCAGTCCGCGGAATCCCGGGTACTGCCGGGTGGCCTTTACATAGGCCTTCACGGCATCCAGCGGGCCGCCGACCGTGCCGTTAATACCGTCCGGGGAGATCAGGATGCGCCCGCGCAGCCCGAGCGAGTCACACAGGGTGTGCTGCCACAGGCGGACCGCCTCCGGGTCCGGCAGCGGGGTGAAGAGGTAGTACAGAGCGATTCGGTTCATTGCCACCCCTCAAGGGTAGTCGGGCGCCGGGAACCGGCCGTCGACGTCGGGCCGTACACGGGGCCTGCAGGGCCTGCGCAGGGGCCGGCTGCGGGTTTACCGCCGCTGCATACCGTTCCCCCGCCCCGGCCGCTATCGTGCATGCATGATGGGCGAGCTGAGCGAGGAACTGCTGGAGACCTGGGTCTCCGGATGGGCGCAGGCCCGGGGCTACCGGATGCGGCACGAGGGCCGCTTTCCGGCCGCGCTGCTGCACGACAAAACCAACGACTGGGAGTACTTCGCCCTGGAACCCTCCAGCGACGAGTTCGCGGCGCTGGCCTCCTCGGCCCGGCACAGCCCGCAGCGGCTGTTCACGATCGTCACCCGGCGGCTGGACGAAATCCACGGCGCAGCGTCCGTGTACGGGCTCCAGGTCCGCTCGGCGGACGAGGTGTTCATGGTCCTGGCCATGGAGGGCCAGGACATCGAGGACCCGCTGCCCCCGGGGGATGGATATGTGACGGACACCCTGCGCTCCGGAACGGTGGGCGATGTCTCGGTGACGCTGGACGGGGCTCCGGTCGCCAGCGGCCGCGTCGCCGTGGTCAACGGCATTGCCGTGTATGACCGGATTCTCACCGACCCGGAATACCGGCGGCTGGGGCTCGGCAGCTATGTGATGCGGGCGCTGACTGCGGTGGCCCTGGAGCACGACGCCGAGACCGGACTGCTCATCTCCACCGCCGAGGGCCTGGAGCTGTACCGGTATCTGGGCTGGGAGCCGCTGGCCGGCGTCGTCATGCTGGAGCCGCGCCTCTGACGCCGGGCGACGGCGGGCGGCTCGGCCCGCGGCGAAACCGCTGCGGGCTGTCTGATCCCGGTGGGAGAATGGCCGCGTGGCCCTACACGACTCCCTGATTCCGCTGCTGGGCGGCGGAGCAGACCCCGAGCAGCTGGTGCATGTGCATGAGATCCCGGCCCGCGCGGCCCGGACCGTGCCGTGGCCGCAGTGGGCGCACCCCGACGTCGTGGCCGGCTACCAGCGCCTGGGCGTGCAGCTGCCCTGGCGCCACCAGGTTGAGGCCGCGGACGCGGCGCACGCCGGCAACGACGTCATCGTGGCCACCGGCACCGCCTCCGGCAAGTCGCTGGCATATCAGCTGCCCGTGCTGGATGCGATCCACCGAGGCGGGCTGGATGAGCGCGCCACGCTGGAGCCCTCGGGCGCCGTCGCCCTGTATCTGGCGCCCACCAAGGCGCTCGCCGCGGACCAGCTCTCGGCGGTCAAGGCGCTTGGGCTGCCCACGGTGCGGGCCGAAACCTACGACGGCGACACGGATCCCGGAGCCCGCCGCTGGATCCGCGACCACGCCAACCTGGTGCTCGCCAACCCGGACATGCTGCACTTCGGGGTGCTGCCCAACCACTCCTGGTGGGCACGGTTCTTCCGCCGGCTGAAGTACGTGGTGATTGACGAGGCGCACAGCTACCGGGGCGTGTTCGGGTCCAATGTGGCGAACCTGATGCGGCGGCTGCGGCGGATCTGCCGCTGGTACGGGGCCGACCCGGTGTTCATCGGCGCCTCGGCGACCTCCTCCGATCCCGGGGAGTCCTTCGGTCGGCTGATCGGCGGCCCGGTGCGGGCCGTCACCGACGACGCGTCCCCGCACGGCGCGGTGACGGTGGCGTTCTGGGAGCCGCAGCTGACCGAGCTGAAGGGCGAGAACGGAGCCCGCGAGCGCCGGACGGTGATCGCCGAGACCTCCGACCTGCTGGCCAACCTGGTCTCCGCGCAGGTACGCACGATCGCGTTCATCAAGTCCCGCCGCGGCGCGGAGAGCATTGCGTCGATCACCCGCCGGCTGGTGGAGGAGGTGCACCCGTCGCTGGCGGACCGGGTGGCGGCCTACCGTTCCGGCTACCTGCCGGAGGAGCGGCGGGCGCTGGAGCGTCGGCTGCGCAACGGCGAGCTGCTGGGCATTTCCAGCACCTCCGCCCTGGAGCTGGGCATCGACATTTCCGGACTGGACGCAGTGCTGGTGGCCGGCTGGCCCGGCACACGGGCCTCGCTCTTCCAGCAGATCGGCCGCGCCGGGCGGGCCGGGCAGGACGCGCTGGCTGCGTTCGTTGCCTCCGACGACCCGCTCGACACCTACCTCGTGCACCATCCGGAGGCGGTGTTTGACCGTTCCGTGGAGGCCACCGTCTTCGACCCCGCCAACCCCTATGTGCTGGGCCCGCATCTGTGCGCGGCCGCCGCGGAGCTGCCGCTGCGGCCCGAGGAGCGGGCGGACTTCGGGCCCACCGCTGCCGGCCTGCTGGAGCAGCTGGTGGCCCAGGGCTACCTGCGGCGCCGTCCGGCGGGCTGGTTCTGGACGCATGCCGAGTCCGCGGCGTCGCTGGTGAACCTGCGCGCCGCCGGCGGCGGGCCGATCAGCATCGTCGAGTCCGAGACCGGCACCCTCCTCGGGACGATGGATTCCCCGCAGGCCCACTACCAGGCGCACACCGGCGCCGTGTACGTCCACCAGGGTCAGACGTTCCTGGTGGATGAGCTGAACGCGGCCGACCACTGTGCCATGGTCAGCCGCGCCAACCCGGAGTTCTACACCCAGGCCCGCGACGTGACGCAGATCGAGGTGCTGGAGACCGAGCGGAGCGAGCAGTGGGGCCCGCTGCAGGCGTGCTTCGGCACGGTCAAGGTGACGACCCAGGTGGTGTCCTTCCAGCGCAAGGCCCTGGTCTCGAACGAGATCCTCGGCGAGGAACCGCTGGAGCTGGAGGCCCGGGAGCTGTTCACCAAGGCGGTCTGGTTTGTCCTGCCGGACGACGAGCTCACTGCCGCCGGGCTGGCCGCCGCGGATTTCCCCGGCGCTCTGCACGCGGCCGAGCATGCCTCGATCGGCATGCTGCCGCTGGTCGCGACCTCGGACCGGTGGGACATCGGCGGGGTATCGACCGCCCTGCACGCCGACACCGGCATGCCGACCATCTTCGTCTATGACGGCCACCCCGGTGGAGCAGGCTTTGCCGAGCGGGCCTATGAAGCTGCACAGATCTGGCTCTCGGCCACCCGCGATGCCATCCGCGCGTGCGAGTGCGAGGCCGGCTGCCCCTCCTGTGTCCAGTCCCCCAAGTGCGGAAACAAGAACAACCCGCTGGACAAGAACGGCGCAGTGACGCTGCTCGGGGTGCTGTTGGAGCACGCGCCCGCAGCGGCTGCCGGAACGGAGCGGGAACAGGTGCCTGCGGCGGGCCGCTGACGCGTCCGCGCGTCAGCACCGGCCTGCCGTTGTTCCACAGGGCCTGCACCGGGCGGCCCGGCATGGGCAGTTCCGGTCACGGACATTCCGGCCAGCGCCGGGACCGGCACCCGCACGGTGACGGTCGCGGTGCCCGCCGCTTCGTCCAGCAGGCACTCTCCCAGCCGGGCGCCGTTCCGGCCGGCTGCCTCCTCCGCAAGGCTGCAGGGCTGTGCCGACCTGAGCCCACGCACCGCGTCGGCGGCGGCCAGGGCGGACAGGTCCGCCGCCGTCGACGCCCGTGCGGAGGCCACCAATGCCTGTGCCATGAGCAGGATGCCGGCAAGCAGCAGGACTACGGCCAGGGCGACGCCGAGCAGCAGCGCCGTGCCCGCTCCCCGCTCCCCGTCGGCGGGCCGGCCGACGCCGGCGGATGCCATCAGGGACCGCCTTCCGCCGGCGCTGCGGCCGAGGCCCGAAGCGTGACGGGAAGCCACCGCAGCAGGGGTGCGTCCAGTCCTGCGGATACCTCCACCTGCACCCAGCCGCCGGCTTCCTGCAGTTCCACGGCAGCCTCCTCCCCGGCAATTCGACGAGCCGCCCCCACCGCCAGCTCATCCTGTCCCCGCATCACCTCCCTTGCGGCTGTCCGTGCCGCTTCCTGCACCCTGAGCTGGGTGACCCCTGCAGCTGCTCCGGTGAGCAGAGCAGCCAGGATCAGCGTCAGAGCGGGCAGCCCCACCGCCATTTCGGCCGTGACGGCGCCCCGCTCCCGCTGCCGGCAATGCCCCGTTGCGGTTCCAGCCCCGGACATCCCGCCGGAACCGCTGCTCTCACGCGGCTGCCCGGCACCGGAACCCGCACCCGATAGTCCCCGCATCCTGCCTTCCTCCTTCCTCCTTCCTCATTCCTCCTTCCGCGCATGGCACGCCCCTTTCCCAGATGAGGCGTGGGGCAGCCCGTTGAACTGCCCCACGCCTCCCGAGGCAGGCACAGCGGGTTTCAGCCGAAGCTGAGCGCCGACTGGATCAGCGACATCAGCATCCCCCGCACCTCACCGCTGCCGAGGACGGCGGCCAGGAGCGCGGCGAAGGCAACTGCCGCCAGGGTGGCGATGGCGTACTCGGCGGTGGCCATGCCCGCTTCAGGGTCATCCGGCAGCTGCCGGGCGGCCGTACGGCGAACCTTCCAGTCAGCCAGGTCCACGACGTCAGAGCTTGCCACCCGGCTGCGCCGGGCGGCTTCCGCTGCCGGGCTGCTTTCCCCGAGAGCCGGTTCCGCCCCGCAGCCGGTGAGGTTGCCCGGCCGCTGGTTCTCAAAGCGGCGGGCGTTCTGGATCTGCTTCATCATTCGTCCTTCCCGGAGGTGCGGCGGTCGGCTGACCGCCCGTGAACGCCATACTTCGGGAGCGCGGGGCCCGACGGGACGGGCCAAGGGACGGCTCTGGACCGGGACGGACGCTTCGCCGGGGTGTGGAGGAACTGCGCCGGCGCCCGTCAGCCCAGTATCGGCGCCGGTCATCCCAGGTTTGTCGCCGGTCAGCCCAGGTCCGGCAGCAGGGACATGAGCAGCGGAAGGACGGTCAGGGCGGCGAATGCCGGCAATGCGCACAGCCCCAGGGGCAGCACCAGGCGGACCCCGAGAACTGCGGCCCGTCGTTCCAGCGCACGCATCCGGCGCCGACGGAGCTGGGCCGCCTGGGCCTGCAGCACCCGCGCGGCAGGCGCCCCGCTGCCCGCCGCGTAGGTCAGCGCGTACCGCAGGTCGGCCAGGACCTGGCCGGTGCCGCCCGCCACGCCCCGTGCCGTGTCCGCTGCGGGCCGGCCGGCAGCCAGCGCCCAGGCTTCCTCCCAGGGAAGCCCAAGGCCCAGACCTGCAGAGAGGCGTTGCAGCCCGTCGGCCGCCCGCTGCTCGCACAGGCCTCCGACCACCTCCAACGCGGAGCCGAGCGGTCGCCCCGCCGCCAGCATCACCGCCACGAGGTCCAGCATCAGCGCCGGGTCGCTGATGCCCGGCGGCGGGTCAGGTTCGGTGGACGGCTCAGCCTTCCGAGCCGCGGCCGGAGGAAGAAGCAGTACAACGGAGCCGGCGGCGAGCAGCAGCGCCACCAGCGCTCCGATCATTGCGGTGCCGTTCCGGCTGCGGAGGCAACGAGCCGCCTGGACCAGACGCGCCCCGCCACGGTCAACGCCGCCGCGGCCGCCAGCACCGCCCAGCCAAATCCTGAGGCCAGCAGCGTGCCCAGCGGATCCGCGCCCAGCGCGTATCCCAGTCCCAGCCCGCCCACGGGCAGCCAGGCCAGGAGCCGGACGGTGGCCTGCGGGCCGGCAAGCACGCCGTCACGGGCGGCCTGAGCGTCCAGATCCGCCTCCAGCGCCTCCGCATACCGGTGCAGCAGCTCCGAGAGCGGCGCGCCGCTGGCCTCGGCAACGTGCACGCAGGCGGCAAGGTCCCGCCAGAACCGGGCCTCGGTCGACACCTCCCCGGAGCGGCGGCCCGACTGGAGGATGAGCGCGCCCGGCCGCCGCCGGCCGGCTGTGGACGCCGCGTCCTGCAGCACCGGAACCACGCTCAGGCCCAGCCGGGCGGCACGCGACGCGGCAGCCAGGACGTCGGCCCGAGCCTGCGGGACGTCCCCCGCTTCCGCTTCAGCCCGGCAGAGGGAGGCCGCGTCCGCCCACAACGATCCCGGAGAGCGGCCCGCGGCCAGCAGCCCGGCCAGCTGGTGCACCAGCAGCGGCAGGGAGTCATCCTGTGCGGACTGCGCCCGCGGGACCTGCCAGCGGTCTTTCTGAAGCGGCCGGCGTCCCGGGGCCGGGTGCCCGGGTCCGTCCGGCCGTCGGTCCTGGCCGCCCGGGGCGGGCTGCTCCGGGACCGACGGCCGCCCGGCGGGCCGGCGAAGCTGCCTGGGCATCCGGGGCACCGTTGCACCCAATGTTGCCCCCGCACCCGGTCCCGCTCCCCCGCGTGGGCGGCCCCGGCGTCCGGGCGGTGCTCCCTGCACCAGGGCGAGGGCTGCGAGCAGCAGCAGCGTCACGGCGGCCCCGGTCACGGTCCGCCCGCGGACAGCAGAGCGTCCAGCTCTGACTTCGCCGGCCCCGGAACCATGGCGCCGTTGCTGCGGATCAGGGCAGGGGTCACCGACAACCCCTCCGGGCCGCTCCTCAGCAGCGCCACCTCGTCCACCTGCCGTCCCTGGCGGGTCCGGTTGAGATGGATGAGCACGTCGAGGGCGCTGCCGACCTGCAGTTCCAAGGCCCGCCGGCTCATGCCCGCGAGCGCACCGAGCGCGGCCAGCCGGGCCGGGACAGCCTCAGCGGAGTTCGCGTGCAGCGTTCCGCCGGCGCCGTCGTGCCCGGTATTCATGGCAGCCAGCAGCTCGCGCACCTCGCCGCCCCGGCACTCCCCCACCACGAGCCGGTCGGGGCGCATCCGCAGGGCCTGGCGCACCAGATCCGCCAGGTCGATGCCTCCGCTGCCCTCGATGTTGCCGCGTCGGCTCTGCAGCCCCAGCACGTGCGGATGGTCCGGCTTCAGCTCGGAGGCGTCCTCCACCACCACTATCCGTTCCCGGTGGCCGCACAAGGACAGCATGGCAGCCAGCAGCGTGGTCTTCCCCGTGCCGGTGGCGCCGCTGATCAGGAAGTTGAGCCGCCGTATGATCACTGCGCGCAGCACCGAGGCAACGGCGTCGTCGGCCATGCCGCCGGCAACCAGCTCCGGCAACAGCAGGACCCGGCTCCGCCGGATCCGGATCGACAGCACCGTTCCGGCCGTGGAGACAGGCGGCAGGACGGCATGAATCCGGTACGGTCCCAGCTGCACGTCGGCGCAGGGGCTGGCGTCGTCAAGACGTCGGCCGCCCGCGGCGACCAGCCGGACTGCCAGGGCCCGTACATCCATCTCGGTGCCCAGCCGCAGTCCGGACAGGGCCAGCCCGTCGCGGCCTTCAGTCCAGACCTGGTCAGGCGCGTTGACGAGGATGTCGGTCACCGCTGGGTCCTCCGCCAGCGGCTGCAGCGGCCCCAGGCCCTGCAGCTCGGCACGCACCCGGTCCACGGCGGCCAGGGCTCCCTGGGTGCCGAGCACCCGCCCGCTCTGCTGGACCGCCTCCGCCAGGCCCACCCGGGTCACGGGTGCCGGATCCGCCACCACCCTGCGGCGGATCAACGCCACGACGTCGTCCATGCCGGGTTCCCCGGGCGGGCCGGCGGACGACGTCGGATGGCCGGGACGGAACGGCAGGGACTGGACAGGCTCTCCGGCAACGTGGCGGCCGGACCGGGTACTCATGGAGCACCCGCCGTCCGGGCCAGGCCGGCTGCGAGCACGCCCTGAAGGCGGCGCCTGACGGAACGGCGCCGCCCCGCAGCCAGCACTCCGACCCGGTCCGACTCGCGGTCCAGCCGCGGGTAGCGGGGCAGGTACCCGGCGAGCGGCAGGCCCACGATCTCCGCCGCCCGCTGCTCGTCCAGCCCATCGGCCAGCGGCCCGCGCACCACGACCTGCGCACCGGAGAGCCGGACCGCGGACTGCGCGGCGGCAAGCAGCGCCCGCCGTGTTCCGGGAACCACCAGCAGGACAGCGTCGCAGCGGACGGAAGCGCTTCCACTGCCCCTGCCAAGGTCCATTACCACCGTGCCGGCCTTGCCGCGTCCGGCCTCGAGCACCGCATCCAGCAGCTGCATATCCGGCGGTCCCTCGCTGCCGCTGAGGACACTGATGCCGGCCGCCGTCGGCAGGGCCGGGAACAGCTGCTCCGGGTGGATGGAGCCGCGGACCTCCCGCAGCCCGGACCAGCGCAGTCCGGGCACATCGGCGATGTCCAGGCAGAGGTCGAGCCCGTGGCTGCCCGGGTCGGCGTCCAGCAGCATTACCGGTCCGGTACGCAGCGCTTCCTGCGCCAGCCAGCAGGCGGTGGTGCTGGTCCCGGCGCCGCCGCAGCCGCCGGCGACCCCGAGTACCACCGCCGGGGAAGCCGCTGGAGCCGGGCGCAGGTGGTCGACAAGCCATGCCGCCGCATCGGGCAGGACGGCGACCCGGTGCGCGCCCAGCTCCGCGGCAAGCTCCCAGACGTGGGCCTGCCCGGGGCCGGCCAGCAAAATGATCCGCCGGCCGCCGCTCCGGAGAGCCGCCCGCGCTCCGGCCCGTCGGGCCGTGTCCACGTCGATCAGCAGGGTTGCGGCAGCAGCCGCGGCGGCTTCTCCGATGCCGGCGCAGACGATCAGTTCCCGGTCTGCGGCGGCAGCTATACGGGCGATTTCCTCATGCAGGCTCTGGGACCCGGTGAGCAGCAGCAGCGCCTCAGGCGCCCCTGCCCTCCCTGACCCGGCTGCTGCCCCAACCCGGGCAGTGTCCGTCCCCGCCGGGGCTCCCGGCCAGGAGTTCATCCGGCGCTCCGGCACCTGCACTCCGTCCGGTGCCGCCCGGGCGCGTCGACGCCGCCGCTCCCCGGGCGCTCCGGCCGCGGCCGGCCCTGCCGGCACCCACCCCGTGTCTGCTTCCGGCAGCACCGCCGCCATCCTGCCCTCCCCAACCTCGTCCCGCACCTGTCCGGCGCCGGCCATCCGGCCATCCTGCCGCTGCGCCTCCGTCCCTGCCGGAGAGGCAGTCCGGGCAGTCTGCCGTGCCTGCGCACTCAGCCTGGGGCGTGGGAAGGCCGCAGGGATCGGGAACGAAGCCGGCTGGGGACCGGGCGGAAGGCAGCCGCTGCTGTGGAGGACGGCGGCAGCCCGAAGAGTCCTTCCCTGCCGTGACACGGCAGGCAGGGACAATGGAGGCATGTACGTTCTCCTCGCCCCCGGCATCGTGGACCGCCGTGCCGCCCGGGCGGCCGGCCATCCGGCGTCGGCTCCTCCCGGGACCGCAGCGGAGCCGGTTGTGCTTCAGCCGGCGGACGAGCACGGCCAGCCCACCGGCGAGGCCCGTACCGTGGGTCCGGCGGAGCTGCCGGCCGCCGTCGCGCACTTCGAAGCCGCCGGGGCCCGCTGGGTCTGGGAAGGCAGCCGGGCAGCCTACGCACCGCTGCTCGCCGCCGGGCTGCGGGTGGAACGCTGCCATGACCTCGCCCTGGTGCGTGGCATCCTGCGCTTCTCACCGGCCGCCGCGGCCACCCCCTATGTGGAGAAGCTGAGGGCTGAGGCACCGGACGAGGATCAGCCGGAGCTGCTGCCGCGCTCCGTGCCGCCGGCCCGGGTCAGCCCGGACCAGGGTTCGCTGTTCGATGACGCAGGGCTGCTTGGCGCCGGCGGCCCGGCTCCCGGCCCGGATACGGAGGCAATGGCGTCCGAGCTGACCGAGCAGCTTGCAGCCATCGCCGGTTCCCCCTCCCGGCAACGGCTCGCCCTGCTGTGCGCCGCGGAGTCGGCCGGCGGGCTGGTCGCTGCGGAGATGGAGCACGCCGGAATTCCGTGGCGGCGGAGCCTGCACGAGGCCATGCTCGAGGAACAGCTCGGCCCGCGCCCGCCCGAGGGCCTGCGCCCCCGCGAGCTGGAATCCCTGGTGGAGCAGCTGCGCGCGGCGCTGGGCAGCCCCCGGCTGAATCCGGATTCCCCTCAGGAGCTGATTCGTGCCCTGCACCGGGCCGGAATCGAGGTGCGCAGCACCCGCTCCTGGGAACTGCAGCAGCACAACCACCCCGCCATCGAACCGCTGCTGCGCTACAAGAAGCTCGCCCGGCTGCTCGCCGCCAACGGCTGGCACTGGCTGGATGCGTGGGTGCACAACAACCGGTTCCGCACCGAGTACGTGGTGGGCGGCGTCGTCTCCGGCCGCTGGGCCTCCCGCGGTGGCGGTGCGCTGCAGATTCCCAAGGAGGTGCGTGACGCCGTCCGCCCCGACCCCGGCCACCGGCTGGTGGTGGCCGACGCCGCCCAGCTGGAGCCGCGGGTGCTCGCGGCACTGGGGCAGGACGACGGCCTGGCAGCCGCCGCACGCGGGCAGGACCTGTATCAGGGCATCGCGGACCAGGGCTTCGGCGGTGACCGGGCCAAGGCAAAGATGGCGATGCTGGGGGCCATGTACGGCGCCACCAGCGGAGAGGCCGGGCGCCTCATGCCGGTGCTGACCCGCGCCTATCCCCGGGCGATCGGCGTCGTGGAACAGGCTGCACGCACCGGCGAGGCCGGCGGCACCGTGGCCAGCCATCTCGGCCGCGGCTGCCCGCCGGCGTCCGAACGCTGGCTGGCGGCTCAGCGGACGGCGAGCGCCGAGGAACAGCGGCGGGCGGACTCCCTCGCCCGGTCCCGGGGGCGGTTCACCCGCAACTTCGTGGTCCAGGCCAGCGCCGCGGAGTGGGCACTGTGCTGGCTCGCGGGAATCCGGCGCCGTCTTCGGGCGGCCTCGGCGGACGGCCGGTCGGCCGGGGAGCTGGTGTTCTTCCTGCATGACGAGGTCATGCTGCACGTTCCGGCGGACCGCGCCGAGGAGGCGGCCGCTGCGGTGCAGGCCGCCGCGGCTGAGGCGACGTCGCTGCTGTTCGGCCGGATCCCGCTGGAATTTCCGGTGCAGACCGTCATCGTCGATTCCTACTCGGACGCCAAGTAGGCCTCTGCGGCGCGGCCTCTTGCCGGAGCGGGAAACCACCGCCGGATCATCAGGCAGTAGCCGCCGAGGAACACCAAGCTGAACAGGAGGCCGGCCGGAGCCAGATCCGTTGCGTTCGGATCGAGGAGGCCGGCCGCGCCCATGCCCAGCACCCCGACGTTGTTGACTACATGCAGGGCGACGGCGGCTTCCAGCCCCCCGGTCCGCCAGGTGGCCCAGCCTGCCGCCACGGCGAACGCGGCCACATCGATCTGGCCGACGAGGCCGTAACCGTGGAGGATGACGAACAGCGGAACCGGCAGGAGGATGGCGAACGCCGGATGCCGCAGCCAGGATCCGATGACCTGCATCAGCAGGCCCCGGAACGCATACTCCTCCGCCGCGGCTTGAAACGGCACCAGCGCCAGGACCACGAACAGCAAGGACCAGGAGGCGTTCGTTTCCATATCGGCCGGCCGGGCAAGGCCGGGGACCAGCAGGCCCGCGCCGTAGATGGGAACGAACAACGCGCCCGCCAGGGCCGAGAACCGCAGGAGCAGGCTCCACCGCAGCCGCCCGGTCACCGATGACAGCCGGCCCGGCGGACACCCGCCGCCCCAGCGAACGCCCAGCACCACCGCAGGCCACATCAAAATGACAGTGCCGAGCAGGAATGCCAGCTGGCCCGGGTGGGTGAGGTCCATCTCGGCGGCCATCGCCTGATCCAACGCGGCGCCCACCGCCGGCACCAATACGCCCAGGACCACCAGCGGCACCATTACGGCCAAGACCAGGCCCAGATACACCAGGAGCGCGGCCAGCACGGTGGTGACCGGCCGCCACCAGCGGTAGTTCGGTTCAGCCCGGGCCAGGCGGTGGAACGGTAGCGGCGGGAACTGTGATGAAAACATGGTGTCCAGCGTGCCCGTGCACCGCGCACCACCGCTTCGGCCATGCGGATGCAGCCGGCCTGCCGAAAGGCTGGAACTGTTTCATGCTTTTGGCTGATTGCCGACCGCACCCGGCTCTGGCTAGCGTTGATGCAATGCCACACGATCCGTTGCGCCGCGGGACCCTCCAGGTGGTGGGTCTGACCACCGCCGCTGCCATGACCGGCCTGTTGGCATTTTTAGTGGTGCGCGGTATCGGGATCTCGCTGGAGGATCCGGATCCCCTGCCGTTCCTGGGCCTGATGCTCATTGATTTGCTGCTCGGGACGGCCGCCCTCGTGCTCCTCCCGTTCGCACTGACGCGGGCACCGTTCGGAGCCGGATTGGCGGTCGTCGCCATGGCGTCGCTGTCGGTCCTGGCGTTCCCCGCCGGTTGCCTGGCCCTCATCGAAATCGCCGCGCTGCGCCGGCCACGGGAACTGGCGACGGCGGTCGCCGTCTTCACAGCGGCCATCGCCGTCGACCTGCTGCTTTTCCCCGACCCGGAGGTCTCACCGTGGGCCGCCGGCGCCCTGGGGCTCGCCATGCTCCTGGTCCTGGTCCTGATCGGGCTCAACCGCGGCGCCCGGCGGGCGCTGGTGCTGTCGCTGCGGCACGAGGCCGAAAGCGCCCGCCGGGAGCACGGAATCCGGGAGGAGAAGGCCCGGCTGGCCGAACGGACCCGGATCGCCCGGGAAATGCATGACACCCTGGCCCACCGTCTGAGCCTGGTCTCCATGCACGCCGGCGCCCTGGAATACCGCACCGATCTGGACCCGGAAACCATCCGTTCCACCGCCCGAACGCTCCGCGAGACCGCGCACAAGGCCTCCGAGGAGCTGCGTGCCGTGCTGAATGTGCTCCGGGAGGAGGCTGCGGAAGCGGTTCCCCAACCCGATGTGCAGTCCATTCCCGCCCTGGTGGATGCGGCGCGCTCCGTCGGCACACAGGTGGACCTGAGCATTGACCCTGCGCTCCGGGACCCGGAAGCGCACGGCCTGGCCGATGCCACCTCCCGCCATCTCTACCGCACGGTGCAGGAGTGCCTCACGAATGCCCGCAAGCACGCCCCCGGCTCCCCCGTCAGCGTGGTGCTGGCCGGGCGGCCCGGCCGCGGAATCTCGGTAACGGTGAGCAACCCGCTCACCTCGCCTCCGGCCCGCGCTTCCGGAGGCATGGGCCTCGTCGGCCTGGCCGAGCGGGCACGCCTGTCCGGCGGGTCCCTGGAGTCGGGGCCGGAGAACGGAAGCTACACGACAACTGTGCGGGTGCCGTGGTGAGCGGGCCGGTGCTGCGCGTCCTGGTCGTCGACGACGAGCCGCTGGTCCGCGCCGGGCTGCAGCTCATCCTCGGCGGGGCACCGGACCTGACGGTCATCGGAGAGGCAGAAAACGGCGAAGCGGCGGTCCGGCTGGCCGCTGAACAGAAGCCCGACGTTGTCCTCATGGATATCCGCATGCCCGTCCTGGACGGTGTGGCGGCCACCTCGCGCATCAGGTCCGCCGCTGAGGCCCCGCGCGTCGTCGTCCTGACAGCCTTCGACACGGATGACTTCATCCTGGGTGCCCTCCGGGCCGGAGCCAGCGGATTCCTGCTCAAGGACGCCGCCCCGGAGGAAATGGTCTCAGCGGTCCGCGCGGCCGCGCGCGATGACCTGCGCTTCTCACCCGAGGTCCTGCGCCGCATCGTCGCCGTCGCCGCTGCAGGGTCCCTGCCGGCTGCTCCGGACCGGGAGGACCGGCTGGCGGTACTGACCGAGCGGGAGCGCGAGGTTGCCCACGCCGTCTCCCGAGGGCTGACCAACACTGAAATCAGCAGCGAGCTGTTCCTGAGCATCGCCACGGTCAAAACGCACATCGCCGGCGCCTTTGCAAAGCTGGACGTGACGAACCGGGTGCAGCTGGCGGTCGCCGTCCTGGACGCAGGCGACGCCCGGGTTCCGGGGCACGCCGGGCGCCCCGACGGCTAGACCGGCGCCGCGTTCGGTGGCGGCCGCGGCATCGCGGGCCTGCCCGGGCACCAACGCCTTGCTACAGCGGCGGATCGATCTCCAGCGAGCTGTCCCAGGGCAGGGTCCACCCCAGCCGGTCCAGCAGCGCGTCAAGGATCATCCCGGTGAAACCCCACACCAGCACCCCGTTCACGGTGAACGCCGGGGTGCGGTGGACCATCCGGCCGCGCCGGACGACGGCGGTGCGCCGGTTCGCGGGATCCAGCAGGTCCGCCACCGGGACCCGGAACACCTGTGCCGACTCCGCGTAGTCGACCACGTCGACCGGGGTGGGTTTCTCCCACCAGGCCAGCACCGGGGTCACCAGGAAGTTGCTCACCGGAAGGCCCATCTCGGGCAGCTGGCCCAGCACGCGCACACCGGCCGGATCCAGGCCGGTTTCCTCTTCCGCCTCGCGCAGCGCGGCGCCGGCGAATCCGTCGTCGCCCGGGTCCACGCCGCCGCCGGGAAAGGCCACCTGCCCGGGATGGGAGTTCAGGGTCGCGGCACGCTCGACCAGCAGGACGTCGAGGTCGGCCGGCGCCGCTGAGCCGGAGAAATCGGCCGGACGGTCGTCCAGGACGCCGAACAGGATCAGCACCGCCGCGCGGCGCGCCCGCTCCGGGTCCACGCTGCGGCGCATCTGCTCCAGCGCCACGTCCAGGTCCGATCCGGAGCCCGGAGTCCAGTCCCGCGCGGCGGCGGCCAGCGCCTCAAGCTGTGCGCGGGCGCTCATGCGTCGAGGCTGAAGCCGGCGGCCCGCAGCTGGGCCCTGGTTTCGGCGGCCATCATCCGTTGGTACAGCTCCTCGCGTCCGGGGGCCAGCTCGTACTTGAGCAGTTTCCGGGCCTTGTCGGGGTCGGTCTCGCCTTCGCCGTAGGACGGGCACAGCTGCGCGACGGCGCACGCCCCGCACGCGGGTTTCCTGGCGTGGCAGACCCGCCGCCCGTGGAAGACGACCCGGTGCGAGAGCATGGTCCAGTCCTTCGGCTCGAACAGCTCGGCGACGTCCTGCTCGATCTGCACCGGGTCCGTGGACTCCGTCCAGCCGAAGCGGCGCGAGAGCCGCCCGAAGTGGGTGTCGACGGTGATCCCGGGAACGCCGAAGGCGTTGCCCAGCACCACGTTCGCCGTCTTGCGGCCGACGCCGGGCAGGGTGACCAGGTCCTCGAGCCGGCCCGGCACCTCGCCGTCGTACTCGTCGACCAGCCGGTTGGCGAGGGCCAGGAGGTTCGTCGCCTTGGCCCGGAAGAACCCGGTGGGGCGGATCAGCTCCTGCAGCTCCACCTCGTCGGCCTCCGCCAGCGCCCGCGGGTCCGAGTAGCGGGCGAACAGCGTGGGGGTGACCATGTTCACCCGCACATCGGTGGTCTGTGCCGAGAGCACGGTGGCCACCAGCAGCTCATAGGGGTTCGTGAAATCCAGCTCGGCCACTGCGTACGGATACAGCTCGGCCAGCAGCCGGTTGATGCGGCGGGCCCGGCGCTTGCGCGCCAGTTCCGTCTCCTGTCCCCAGGCCTTTGCCACGCGAGTCTTCCTTTGTTCGGTCAGCGGCCGGGCCGCAGTGTGCTGTTCTCCGGCGCCCGGGGCAGCCCTGCCCCGGGGCCTTTAGTTGTCGTCGCTGGACACGCGTTCGATGTTGCTCAGGTCCCGCAGGACGCCGATGCGGCCGGTGCGCTTGTCCTGGACCAGGAACTCGTGCCCGCGGTCCTCCAGGCCCAGCTCCCAGTCCCCGGGGTAGAACATGAACAGCGGCAGCCCGGTGCGCTCGTCGACGATCTGCCGGGGCGTGCCCACCGCGAACCAGAACGCCTCGACCACGGGTTCGTTCTCGTCGCGGACGGCGCTGATCGATTCGGTGCGCGGATGCGCGGCGGCGTTCTCCACCACCGGGTTGGCGGTCGTGGCGGGCAGGGGTTCCTCGCGGCCGGCCTGGACCGTGGCGGCGCCCTCGGTGCGGCCGTCGGCGACGTCGCCGCCGCTCACTTCCGGGTGCCCGGTGCCGGCCGGCGCTCCGGCCTCGCTGCGGCGGGGGTCCGCCGGTGCCGATTCGGCGCGCCCGGCGTCCACGGGTGCGGATCCGCTGCGGTCGGAGGTGTCCTGTGCCGCCGGTTCCGGTGCGGCTGCGGCGGTGTGAGCGGCCGGCGCGGAGGCACCGGCCTGCTGCGGCGACTGCGGGCCGGACGGGTGGATGGCCTGTCCGGCTTCGGCGGCTCCGACGCCGGCCCCGGCCGCGGCGGCGGCACCGGCACCGGCGGCAGCGGCGGCGCCGTCGGCCGAACCGCGGCCGACGGGCACGCCCTGGATTCCGGCTGCCGGAGCGCCCGTCCGCCCGGACATCCGGGGGTCCGGGTGTCCGACGCCGGCGGGCGCCACGGGCTGCCCGGGCTGCCCGGGCTGTCCGGTGGCGGCAGGCGCCTTGGGCTTGCGGGCCAGCGGGGCGGCGTCACGCGCCACCCGGGATGCCGGAACTTCTGCACGTCCGGCGAAGTCGGCCGAGAAACCCGGGATATGGGGAGCCAGCGTGGTCGCGGCGAAGAACACCAGCGCACCGATCAGGCAGATGAACAGGGATGCGCTCAGGAAGACCGAGAACTGGACCAGGAAGTAGATCAGGCACAGCACGGCGCTGACCGAGGCAAACTGGTCCAGCGACAGGGAACCCACCCGCAGCCGGGTGCCCGGGCTCAGCCGCCGGGCCGCGAAGAGCGCGCCCACGGCCAGTGGCACCAGCACGCCGATGCCCAGGAAGAACACCGACCCCGTGTTCCAGATGTTGGCTCCGAACAGTTCGCCGCGGCGGATGCCGAAGGGCACCAGGGAGGCGACCAGGATCACGAGCAGCGCTCCGAAGACCACCAGCTCCCGCAGGCTGAAGGGGCCGAGTACGGCGGTGCCGGCTTCGCCGCCTTTCTGCTGAGGGGCCGCCGCGCGCGCGGCGGCGTCGTTCCTGCCTTCGTTCCCGACCTGGGGCTGGTTCATGCTGCTCTCCGTTCCGACCCTGCGATGACGCGGTTGAGTCCCTCAACAGCCTAATCAACGCAGGGAACACACACTAGCCGAGGCGGGGCACGGCGCGCGGGCCGGGGCGGGCCGGGGCGGGCCGGGCGGCTACCGCTCACCGCACGTTCACCCCCGCTGACGGCCCTGCATGTGACCGCCACCACAGCTCGGCGATAGTGTGGAAGCCAAGCCGGTGGACGCCCAGGCGTCCGCCGCACGCATTGGACACGTCGAGAAAGGGCCAAAGATGTCTGTGAATCCCCCCGCCGGGCAGGAAGCCTCCACGAAGCGCCACGGTGACGCCCTCGAGAACCTCATGCATGAACGGCGCAGCTTCCCGCCCAGCCCGCAGTTCGCCGAGAACGCCGTGGGCAAGGCCTCCCTCTATGAAGAGGCCGCTGCGGAAGGCCCCGAGTTCTGGGCACGGCAGGCCCGGGAGCTGCTGACCTGGGACGAGGACTTCAGCCAGACCCTCGACTGGTCCGACGCCCCGTTCGCCAAGTGGTTCGTCGGCGGCAAGGTCAACGCCGCGTACAACGCGCTGGACCGCCATGTCGAAGCCGGCAACGGCGACCGGGTGGCCATCTACTTCGAAGGCGAGCCCGGCGACACCCGCACCTACACCTACGCCGAGCTGACCGAAGCGGTGAAGAAGGCCGCGAACGCCTTCGAGTCCCTGGGCGTGGCCAAGGGCGACCGGGTGGCCGTGTACCTGCCGATGATTCCCGAAGCGGTCATCACCATGCTGGCCTGCGCCCGGATCGGCGCCGTGCACTCGGTGGTCTTCGGCGGGTTCTCCGCCGAGGCGCTGCGCAGCCGCATCGACGACGCCGAGGCCAAGCTGGTGGTCACCGCCGACGGCAGCTACCGCCGCGGCAAGCCCAGCGCGCTGAAGCCCGCCGTTGACGCGTCCCTGGCCAAGGACGGCCACAGTGTCGAGCACGTGCTGGTGGTGCGCCGCAACGAACAGCCGGTGGAGTGGACCGAGGGCCGCGACGTGTGGTGGCACGACGCCGTCGATTCCGCGAGCGCCGAGCACACCGCGGTGGGCCACGACTCCGAGCACCCGCTGTTCATCCTGTACACCTCCGGCACCACCGGCAAGCCCAAGGGCATCCTCCACACCACCGGCGGGTACCTGGCGCAGACCGCCTTCACGCACCGGAACACCTTCGACCTGCATCCCGAGACCGACGTCTACTGGTGCACCGCCGACATCGGCTGGGTGACGGGCCACAGCTACGTGACCTACGCCCCGCTGGTCAACGGCGCCACCCAGCTGATCTACGAGGGCACCCCGGACACCCCGCACCAGGGCCGCTGGTGGGAGCTCGTGGAAAAGTACAAGGTCTCCATCCTGTACACGGCGCCGACGGCGATCCGCACCTGCATGAAGTGGGGCCGGGACATTCCGGGCAGGTTCGACCTCGATTCCCTGCGCGTGCTGGGCACCGTGGGCGAGCCGATCAACCCCGAAGCGTGGATGTGGTACCGGACGGTCATCGGCGCCAACGGCGGCAAGAAGGAGCATCCGGCGCCGATCGTGGACACCTGGTGGCAGACCGAGACCGGGGCGCACATGATCGCCCCGCTGCCCGGCGTCACGGCCACCAAGCCCGGCTCGGCGCAGGTGCCGGTGCCCGGCATCAGCGTGGACGTGGTCGACGAGATGGGCGAATCGGTACCGGACGGTTCCGGCGGTTTCCTGGTCATCCGGGAGCCGTGGCCGTCCATGCTGCGCGGCATCTGGGGAGATCCGCAGCGTTTCAAGGACACCTACTGGTCCCGCTTTGACGGCATGTACTTCGCCGGCGACGGCGCGAAGAAGGACGAGGACGGCGACATCTGGCTGCTGGGCCGGGTGGATGACGTCATGAACGTCTCCGGGCACCGCCTGTCCACCACCGAGATCGAATCGGCGCTGGTGTCCCATCCGTCGGTGGCGGAGGCCGCCGTCGTCGGCGCCGCGGACGAGACCACCGGTGAGGCCGTGGTGGCGTTCGTGATCCTGCGCGGCAGCGCCAAGGAGGATCCGGACATCGTCACCACGCTGCGCAACCACGTGGGCAGCGAGATCGGCCCGATCGCCAAGCCGCGGAACATCCTGGTGGTTCCGGAGCTGCCCAAGACCCGCTCCGGGAAGATCATGCGCCGCCTGCTCAAGGACGTTGCCGAAGGCCGCGAAGCCGGCGATGCGAGCACGCTGGCCGACAACACGGTCATGCAGCAGATCGCGGAGTCACTGAAGAAGTAGAGCAGACGCACAAAAGGTGCGCGCCCCCGCCTGGGGACGCGCACCTTTTGCCGTGCAGGTCTTGCCGTGCAGGGTCAGCCGACGACGGCGTCGACCTCCACCTCGATGTTCCCGCGGGTGGCGTTGGAGTAGGGGCACACCTCATGCGCGCGGGCGACCAGCTTGTCCGCGGTGCCCTGGTCCACTCCGGACATCTCGGCGTGCAGGGCCACGGAGAGCTGGAAGCCGCCGCCGTCCACGGGGTGGATGCTCACCTCGGCAGTGATCGCGCTGTCGGCAATGTCCGCCTTGGCCTCGCGGGCGGCGAGCTTGAGGGCGGAGTGGAAACAGGCCGCATAGCCCAGGGCGAAGAGCTGCTCCGGGTTGGTGGCGCCGCCGGCGCCGCCCATCTCCTTGGGCACGGCGAGGTCGACGGCGACCTGGCCGTCGCTCGTGCGGGCCTCTCCGTTGCGTCCATCGCCGACGGCGGTTGCGACCGCGGTGTACAAAGCGCTCATGAGGGTTCCTCCATTGTTCGGGGACAGTGTCAGGTGTAACCATCCTCGGGCCCGGCTATTCCCCGCCGCCCGCAGCCGCGCCCGCCCGACCGGCGCCCAGACGAAAAGAATCGTTGCACGCGTCACACATACTGGCGCCGCAGCGCCCCCGCAGAGCAGAATCAGCTTTCGTGTCCATCTCCCCCGCCCCAGGTTCCTCCCCCGCTCCCGACGCCGCTTCGGCGGCATCCGCCGCTCCGGCACCGGATGCCCGAACGGCACGCAAGGTCGCCGCGGCCTCGTTCATCGGCACCGCCCTGGAGTCCTATGACTTCTACGTGTTCGGCACCGCTGCGGCACTGGTGCTCAACCGGATCTTCTTCCCCGATGTCGATCCGCTCACCGGCACCCTGCTGGCCTTCCTGAGCCTGGGCATGGGCTTCGTAGCTCGGCCGGTCGGGGCCGTGCTCTTCGGCCACATCGGTGACCGGATCGGGCGCAAGAAGGCGCTGATCTGGACCATCGTCCTGATGGGCACCGCGACCGGCCTTATCGGCCTGCTGCCGGACTACGGCGTCATCGGCGCCTGGGCTCCCGTGCTGCTGACGGTGCTGAGGCTGCTGCAGGGCCTGGCCGTGGGCGGAGAGTGGGGCGGAGCCGTCCTGATCGCCACCGAGTACGCGCCGCGCCGCCGCCGTGCGCTCTACGCCGCGATCCCGCAGATCGGCTCCCCCGTGGGCACCATCATGGTCAGCGGAACCTTCCTGGTGCTGGCCCTGGCCAGCCCCGAAGCCGTGGAGGCCGGGCTCTGGCGCATTCCCTTCCTGCTGGCCTTCCCGTTCATGGCCATCGCCATCTACCTGCGGGTCGCCATCGACGAGACACCGGTGTTCAAGCAGGTCGAGAACCGGCACCAGGTGGCCCGCATCCCGCTGCTGGACGTGCTGCGCAGCCAGCCGCTGGCCGTCCTGACCGCCGTGGCCGCCTCCCTGCTCGGCATCGGCTCCTACTTCCTCATGACCACCTACACCCAGTCCTACGGCGTGGAGGTCCTGGGCCTGTCGCAGAACACGGTGCTGAACGCCGCCCTGGTCGGCTCGGTCCTGCAGCTGGCCACCATCCCGGCCTTTGGCTGGCTGGCCACGCGGATCGGTTCAGCCCGCGTCGTGGCCGGCGGCGCCGTCGCCACCGCCCTGATCTCCTTCCCGCTGTACTACCTGATCAGCATCGCCGACCGGCCGCTGTACATCCTGACCATCCTGATCGGCGGCATCGCCCCCACGGCCGCCTGGGCGGCTCTGGGCGGGCTGATGGCGGACCTTTTCCCGGCCCGCACCAGCTTCACGGCCATGTCCCTGGCCTACAGCTTCGCGGGCATCGCCGCCGGCTTCACGCCGTCGGCCACCGCACTCTTCGCCGACCTGACCGGCAGCGCCTGGTGGCACCCCGGCGTCGTGCTGGCCCTGATGAGCCTCGTCACGCTGGCCGGCGCCGCAGGCGCCGCCCGGATGAGCCGCACCCGTTCCGTAACGTCAGAGGCTTCTGCGGCATAGTGGTAGGCATGAACGCTGCTGATTCCGCCCGCACCCTGCTCATCCTCAACGGCCCGAACCTGAACCTGCTCGGCACCCGGGAACCCGCCGTCTACGGCACCGACACCCTGGCGGACCTGGAGGCCACCGCAGAAGACGCGGCGCGGGAACTGGGCTGGAACGTGGAGTGCTTCCAGTCCAACCACGAAGGCGCACTGGTCGAGGCCATCCACGCAGCCCGCGGAAAGGCCGCCGGCATCGTCATCAACCCCGCGGCCTACACGCACACGTCGGTGGCCATCCGCGATGCCCTGACCGGCGTCGGCCTGCCGGTGGTCGAGGTGCACCTGAGCAACATCCACCGGCGTGAGGAGTTCCGCCACCACTCCTTCGTCTCCCCGGTGGCGGAGGCGGTCATCGCCGGCGCCGGCCGGCACGGTTACCGGATGGCGGTGCAGTTCCTGGCCTCGAAGCTGCAGGAAGCGGCCGCCGGCTAGGCACTCCGCCCGGCCTCCGGCGCGGCAGGCAGGCAGCCGACGCCCGGTCAGCGGCTGGTGCACTCCCCCGCGGACACGGGCTGGGCGTAGCCCGGCGCGGCCTGCACCAGCGGCGCGAGCTCCGCGGCCGAGAGGGCGTAGCCGATCGGCTGGTCGCCGGTGGTCTTCGCGAAGATGACCCCGACGGCGCGGCCCTCGGTATCCAGCAGCGGTCCGCCGGAATTGCCCTGCTGCACGTTGGCGGCGAGGGTGTAGACCTGCACCGGCCTGGGGTCGGCGCCGTAGATGTCACGGACGATGATGTCGGACAGTGCCTCCACGCCGGCGCCCTGGAGGCGGAACGGGCCGCCGGCCGGATAGCCGGCAAAGGCGGCGGTGTCGCCGCGGGCGAGGTCGGTGCCGAGCGGAATGGGATCCGCCGACAAGCCGTCCACGGCAAGCACCGCGAGGTCGCGGGCGGCATCGAAGTGGACCACACGTGCCGGCAGCGCTCCGCCGGAAAGCAGCTGCACCACCGGTTCGTCCACGCCGGCCACCACATGCGCGTTGGTCACCACGCGTTCGTCGGACACCACAAACCCGCTGCCGGTCTGGTTCTGCCCGCATTGGAAGGCCGTGCCGGTGATCTTCAGGACCGAGGCCGAGGCGCTGCGCAGCCCCTCGGTGTCCGGGATGCCGGCCGGAACCTCCACCTGCTGCGGGGCGGCGCTGTCCAGGATGGTGGGCAGCCCGTCCGAGAGGGTGAACGAGCGCAGCTGCGCGGTCCACCGGTCCACCGGCTCGGGCGTGAGGCGGTCAATGGTGCCCAGCACACGGGATGAGGCGATCTGTTGGGAGACCGCAGGCATGCCCAGGGTGGTCAGGCTGAAGGCCAGGATGGACATCACCAGCGCGGCGACGCCCAGGTTCAGCACCCCGCCGAGCGCACGGTCCAGCCCCCGCAGGGGGCGGAAGCTCAGCCAGCGGCGCAGCCCGGATCCCAGGGCGGCTCCGGCGGCGTGGCCGCCGATGACCAGCACCACGGCCACCGCGAGGACCACGACCATGCGCCAGGTCGGATCCGGCACCCAGGCCGAGACGAACGGGACCGCGAAGAACGCGGCCACTCCGCCGGCGAGGAACCCCAGCAGCCCGCCCAGCGTCACCATCAGGCCCCTGCGCAGCCCGGCCACCAGGTAGGAGAGCAGCAGCAGGAGCAGGATGATGTCGAGGACGGTCAGGTCGAGCACAAACAGCTCCAATGGGGGTCTGCCGCGGCCGATCGGGTTCCGGCCGATGATCCACGAGTCTATCCCGGCCCTCCCCCGCTTCCGCAGCCGCCGGCCCGGCCCGGCAGGGCATCGCAGGGCCGCGCCACGGGCCTGGGCGGCGGCCGGAGGCTCGTCACTGCGCGGTTTTCTCATCCAATGGCGAACATGGCCGGTGCAGGTGTGACATCGACCCCAGGTGCGGCAAGATAATAGAAGAGACAACTATTTACAGGAGATTTCATGGATATCGAGGTACTGCGCCGCGCGCCGTTGTTCGCCTCACTGGGAGACGATGTCTTCGCCGCTCTGACCGAGGAGCTGACCGAAGTCGACCTCTCCCGCGGGGCTTCGGTCTTCCGCGAGGGGGACCAGGGCGACCAGCTGTATTTCATCGTGTCCGGAAAGATCAAGCTGGGCCGCACCTCCCCCGACGGCCGCGAGAACCTGCTGGCCATCCTGGGCCCCGGTGAGCTCTTCGGCGAAATGGCCCTGTTCGACCCGAGCCCGCGCAACGCCACGGCGACGGCGGTCTCCGAGACCCGCCTCGCCGGCCTGCGTCACGAGAACCTGCGCCAGCTGCTGCAGTCCCGCCCCGAGGTGTCGGTGCAGCTGCTGCAGGCCCTGGCCCGCCGGCTCCGCCGCACCAACGAGTCCCTCGCGGACCTGGTGTTCTCCGACGTTCCCGGCCGCGTGGCCAAGGCCCTGCTGGACCTGGCCGACCGGTTCGGCCGCCCGGCCACCGACGGCATCCTCGTGGCGCACGAACTCACGCAGGAGGAGCTGGCCCAGCTGGTCGGCGCCTCGCGTGAGACCGTGAACAAGGCCCTGGCCGAGTTCGTGCAGCGCGGCTGGCTGCGACTGGAAGCACGCGCCGTCGTCATCCTCGACGTGCAGCGGCTGCGCCAGCGCTCGCGCTGATCTTTCCGACACCGATGTGAGATCCGGCCTTATGCGCCGGACGCGGTGACGGCGGCGGGCCCGGACTTCGGTCCGGGCCCGCCGCCGTTAACGATGCCGCGGCCGGTAGAGGCGGCCCCAGGGGTCCGCAGGCTCAGCGTTCCCGGCGGCCTGCGTCCTCGCTGCGCGGGGCGCGGACCGCCAGCCTCAGCTCGCCGTCCACCTCCACCAGCTCCGGCCGGAACGGCTCGGGGGCCCGGCGCTTGGACAGATAGGCGATGCAGCTGCGCGAGGCGGCGATCTTCTCCAGCATCAGGCCGACGGCGGGCACGGTCAGCTCGCCCAGGGTGCGGCCCTGCGTCTCGGGCCGGCCGATCTCGTCGCCCAGCGCCGATGTGCCGGCCCCGGCGACCACGTCGGCGGCCGCCACCCAGCGGCCCCAGACACCCTTGCCCTCCAGCAGCGAAGCCTCCTGGCCCATGGGTGCGACCGCGGCGAAGTAGCGGGTCTCGAAGCGGCGCAGGGCGAAGTCCGGGCTCTGCCAGTAGGACAGCGGCCGCAGCAGGTCGGTGCGCAGGCCCAGGCCCCGGCGGTTCAGCAGGTCCAGGAAGTTCGCGTCCCGGGAGGCGATGGCCGTGCGGGCGGCCATCCAGTCGGGCCCGCCGTTGCCCTCCAGCAGGGAGGAGCCGTCCCGGCCCGCCAGCAGGATGCCGGTTTCCTCGAACAGCTCGCGGATCGCGGCCACCACGTGGCGCCGTGCGGTGTGGTGGTCCTCCAGCCCCATGGTGCGCGCCCACTGGGCCGGTTCCGGCCCGAACCACCCCACGGCGTCGTCGTCGCCGGCCTCAACGCTTCCGCCGGGGAAGGCGACCCGCCCCAGCGGAGACTCCCCCGGCCGGTAGGCCAGATACGTCAGCGGCCCCTGCGGCGAGTCACGCACCAGGACCACGGACGAGGCCGGCCGCGGCCGGCGCGGCGCGCGGTCCGGATCCTCTAACCAGCTCTCCGCAGCTCCGCGCTGATCGGGCGCGACGGGAAAGAGCCGAACGGCTGAATTAGACAAACTCGGCGGTCACTTCCACTTCCACCGGCGCGTCCAGCGGCAGGACCGCGACGCCGACGGCGGAGCGGGCGTGCGCTCCGGCCTCGCCGAACACGCTGCCGAGCAGTTCGGACGCGCCGTTGATGACCGCGGGCTGGCCGGTAAAGGACGGATCGGAGGAGACGAATCCGGTGACCTTCACGATCCGGGTGATCCGGTCCAGGTCGCCGATCCGGTCCTTGATCGCGGCGAGAGCGTTGATCGCGCACAGGGCCGCGAGGTCCTTCGCCTGCTCCGGGGAGACCGAAGCGCCCACCTTGCCGGTGGCCGGCAGGGCCCCGTCAACGAAGGGCAGCTGCCCGGAGGTAAACACATGGCTGCCGCTCACGACCGCGGGAACGTAGGCGGCCACCGGAGCCGCGACGCCGGGCAGGCTATGGCCCAGCTCCTGCAGGCGGGCCTCGACCGCGGACACGGCTCCCGTTAGTTCGCTCACGCCGACTTTTCCCGCTTCATGTAGGCCACCGAGCCGGTGCCGTTGGGGGCCGGCGCGATCTGCACCAGCTCCCACCCCTCGTCACCGTGCATGTTCAGCACCTGGCCCGGAGTGTGAAGGGGCAGCGGAGTGATGAAGTATTCCCATTTGCTCATAGCTGACAGGGTAACGCGTGCTTGTAGACTGGGGCGCATGGCCTCACGCAAATCCCCGTTTTTCGACACGGCGACGACGCTCGGAAAGCTGGTTGCCTTCTTCGGTGTCAGCGCCCTGTGCGGCGTCCTTGCCGCCGGTCTCATGGTGCCCGTGGCGGCGGCTGCCGGCACCGCCGCCTCCGGTTCGCTGCAGTTCTTCGACCAGCTTCCGGCCGAACTGGAACGCGGGGCGCTCGCCCAGCCGTCCAAGATCTACGCGAACGACGGCGCGCTGATCGCCACCCTGTACGAGGAGAACCGCCAGCCGGTGACCCTGGACCAGGTGTCGGAAAACATGGTCGACGCCATCCTCGCGATCGAGGATGACCGGTTCTACGAGCACGGCGGGGTGGACCTGCAGGGCATCGCCTCGGCACTGGTGTCCAATGCCACAAGCGACACCAGCCGCGGCGCCTCCACCATCACGATGCAGTACGTGAACAACGTGATCATCGATACCGCCCGTCAGAACGGTGAGGACTACGTCCTCAGCGGCAACAAGACCGTGGGCGACAAGCTGCGTGAGATCAAGCTTGCCATCGCCGTCGAGAAGGAGCTGAGCAAGGAGGAAATCCTTGAAGGCTACTTCAACATCGTGCCGTTCAGCGGCACCACGTACGGCGTGCAGGCAGCGGCCCGCTACTTCTACAACGTCGACGCCAAGGACCTGAACGTCCAGCAGTCGGCCATGCTGGCCGGCCTGGTGAACGGGCCCACGTACTACAGCCCCGAGGCCTACCCGGAGCGGGCCATCGAGCGACGGAACCTGGTGCTGGGCGCCATGCTGGACAAGGGCCGGATCGACCAGGCCGAATACGACGCCGCGGTCGCCTCCGAGTTGGGGATCACCCCCACGCCGGTGCCCAGCAACTGCGTGGGCGCCGCGCAGGCCCCCTACTTCTGCGACTACGTTCAGGCGCTGATCGAGAACGACGAGAACTTCGGGGCGACCCGTGAGGAGCGCCGGAAGCTGCTGCTCCGCGGCGGCCTGACGATCAACACCACCCTGAACTCCAACATCCAGGCGGCTGCCCAGGAGGCCATCAACGAGACCGCCAACCCGGACACCACCGACGGCGAGATCGGCCATGCCATGGTCTCCGTGGAACCGGGAACGGGCAACATCCTGATGATGGCGCAGAACACGCGCTACAACCCGGATACGAATGTCCAGGGCAACTCGGTGCAGAACTTCAACGTTGACGTCAACCAGAACGGTGACCCGAACAAGCCGCTGAACGGCCTGGGCGGTTTCCAGCCCGGCTCCACCTACAAGCCTTTCACCGTGGCAGCCTGGCTGGATGCGGGCAAGACCCTGAACACCTCGCTGGACGGACGCAAGCGGACCTACCCGCCGGGACACACGTGGAATGCCAGCTGCCTGCCGGGCGGCCGGTATGTCACGCCCGAGGCGTGGACGCCCATCAACTACGGCGACACCAACTACAAGACCACCACCGTGCTGGATGGCCTGGCGAACTCGCTGAACACCATCACGCTCGCCGAGATCAACCAGCTGGACCTCTGCTCCTTCCAGCAGCTGGCCTTCCAGGCGGGCATCCACAACGGCAAGGGTGCGGACGGTGAGCGGCAGATGCTGTCCGTGGATCCGCCCTCGACCTTCGGCGGCGGCGGCGACGCCTCGCCGCTGTCCATGGCCACCGGCTTCGCCACCCTGGCCGCCGAGGGCCTGAAGTGCGAGCCGCGTGCCCTGACCTCGGTCACCGCTGCCGACGGCCGGGAGTTCCCGGTGCCGGAGCAGCAGTGCGAGCAGGTCATGAAGAAGGAGGTCGCGCAGGGCGTCAACTACGCCACCCAGCGCGTGATGACCAACGGCTCCGGTTACAACCTGCAGATCGGCGTTCCGGTCGGAGGCAAGACCGGTACCAACGATGAGCGGTCCCAGACCTGGTTCATGGGATACACGACCGGCATGTCCACCGCTTCCTGGATCGGTAACTGGAAGGCCAACAACACCACCATGAGCGACAAGCTCATCGGCGGCCGTGTCTACCCCGAGATCGACGGCTCGCTGATCGCCGGGCCGTCCTGGAAGAACTTCATGCAGCGCATCCCGGGTCAGTATGAGGCCAACGCCTTCAACAACCCTCCGGGCAGCGTCATCGGCCAGGTGGCCCAGCCCCGCCCCGCGCCCAACAACAACAACAACAACAACAACAATGACAACAACAACGGCGGGGGCGGAAACAACAACAACGGCGGCGGCAACAACAACGGCGGCGGGAACAACAACGGCGGCGGAAACGGCGGCGGAGGGAACAACGGCGGCGGCGGAGACGGCGGAGACGATTGAGTTTGACGGCTGAGGCCACCCGTTCCGCCCTTCGTTCCGCCACCCGTACCGCCGCCTGGACCGCCGGCAGCCTGCTCGGAGCAGGCGCGGCCGCCTTTGCCTACGGTTCGCTGGTAGAGCGAAACCTGTTCGGCGTCCGGTCGGAAACCGTTGCAGTGCTTCCCCCGGACGCCGCACCGCTGCGGGTGCTCCATCTCTCGGACATCCACTTCGTGCCCGGCCAGGCGGCGAAGGTCCGCTGGCTGCAGTCGCTGGCGGACCTTGAGCCGGACCTCGTGGTCAACACCGGCGACAACCTGAGCCATCTTGAGGCGGTCCCGCCGCTGCTCGAGGCCCTGGAACCGCTGATGCGGTTCCCCGGCGTGTTCGTCCCCGGGTCCAACGACTACTACGCGCCCATGCTGAAGAACCCGTTCACCTATTTCACGGGCCCGTCCAAGGTGACGCGCCAGCCGAAGGACCTGCCCTGGGAGGACCTGTTCCTGGCCTTCGGGCGGGCCGGCTGGCTGGATCTGACCAACCGCAGCCTGTCGATGGTGCTGGGCAAGACCCGGGTGGACTTCTCCGGCGTCGACGACCCGCATCTGTCCAGGGACCGGCATGTCGGCTTCCCGGCCGGCAGCTCGACGTCGGGCCGGTCCCGGCACCTGCGCGTGGGAGTGGCGCACGCGCCCTACCAGCGGGTCCTGGACCGTTTCACCGACGACGGCGCGGACCTGATTCTGGCCGGGCACACGCACGGCGGCCAGGTCTGCATCCCCGGTTACGGAGCCCTGGTGAGCAACTGTGACCTGCCGACCTGGCGGGCCAGCGGCCTGACCATGTGGGAGCACCGTGGCCGCGAGGTGCCGTTGAACGTTTCGGCCGGCATCGGCACCTCCCGCTTCGCGCCGGTCCGGTTCGCCTGCCGCCCCGAGGCCGTGCTGCTGACCCTGGAGCCCCGCAGCGTCGAGGCCGCCACGGCCTGATCGGTCCATGCCGCAGGAGTCCCGGGACGGGTCCGCGCAGATTCCGCCGGGGAAGCCGCGTCGGATGCTTCCGAAAAAGCGCCGGAACCCGCCCTGGGCCACAGGATGTGGCCTAGGATGATCCGGTACCTGCTGCACCCCGGAGCGTGCGGCGCCTTGCAATGAAGGGGTTTCATGCCCGCGCAGACGACTTTGTGGCAATCGCTTGGACGTCTGTACCCTCATCTCAAACCGATCCTGCCCCGCCTGCTGTTAGGCCTGCTCTGCGCCCTGGGGGCCAGCCTGATGGCGCTGGCCATCCCGCAGGTGCTGCGGGTGCTCATCAACTCCTACCTGGAGCCGGGCGGCAGCGTGCCCGCCCTCTGGGCCGCGGCCGGGATCGTCCTGCTGCTCGGCGCCCTGGAGGCCGCGTTCGTCGCCATGCGCCGCTATCTGGTGATCGCCCCGGCGGCGACCGTGGAGAACCGGATGCGGCGGGGTTTCTACCGCCACCTGCAGGACCTCTCGGTCGAGTTCCATGACCGGTGGGGCAGCGGCCAGCTGCTGTCCCGCTCCATGAGCGACCTGAACCTGCTGCGCCGCTGGATGGCCTTCGGGGCCATCATGCTGGTCGTGACCTCGCTGACGGTCCTCATCGGCGTCACGGTCATGTTCTTCACCAGCTGGCAGCTGGCCCTGGTGTTCCTCGCCGCCGCGGTGCCGATCATCTTCTACGGCTTCCGTTTCCGCCGCTTCTACGGCCGGGTCACCCGGCGCAGCCAGGACCAGGCCGGTGACCTCGCCACCACCGTCGAGGAATCCGTGCACGGGATCCGGGTGCTGAAGGCCTTCGGGCGCAGCCGTGAGGCGCTGGACGGGTTCGAGGAACAGGCCCAGGAACTGCGGGAAACCGAGATCGAGCGGGCCGGTTCGCTGGCCCGGTTTTCGCTGGTCGTCACGCTGCTTCCGGAGGCGGCCCTCGCCGTCGGGCTGGTCCTGGGCATCTTCCTGGCGGCCGACGGCGCGCTGAGCATCGGCGGGCTGGTCGCCTTCTTCGCCACCGCTTCGGTGGTGGCCGGCCCGGTCGAATCGGTCGGCATGCTGCTGTCGATGACGCTGACGGCGAAGACCGCGATCGACCGGCACTACGAAGTCATGGATGCGCGCAGGACCGTTACCGACCCGGAGCACCCGGCGGACGCGGACGCCGTGCGCGGCGAACTGGCGTTCGACCAGGTGCACTTCGCGTATCCGGACGCGGACGCCGGGAAGGGCGGCGCCCGCCGCGACCTGCTCGACGGCGTCAACCTCACCCTGCGGGCCGGAGAGACGATGGCGCTGGTCGGGGTCACCGGCAGCGGCAAGTCGACGCTCCTGCAGCTGGTGCCCCGGCTTTACGACGTCACTTCCGGCGCCGTCCGGATCGACGGCATCGATGTGCGCCACCTGCGCCTGGCCGACCTGCGCCGGATCACCGCCGTCGCGTTTGAGGATACGACCCTGTTCTCCAGCTCGGTGCGGGAGAACGTGCTGCTCGGAGCCGACCCGTCGGACGAGGCGGACGGTGACCGGCTGCTCGCCGAGGCGCTCGACGTCGCGCAGGCCGGGTTCGCCTACTCCCTGCCGGACGGGGTGGACACGCTCATCGGTGAGGAGGGGCTGAGCCTCTCCGGCGGGCAGCGCCAGCGCATCGCCCTGGCCCGTGCGATTGCCGCCCGGCCCAAGGTCCTGGTGCTGGATGATCCCCTCTCGGCGTTGGACGTGCAGACCGAGGAGCTGGTGGAGACCCGGCTGCGGGAAGTGCTGGCCGACACCACTACCCTGGTCGTGGCGCACCGGCCCTCCACCGTGGCCCTGGCGGACCGGGTTGCCCTGTTGGAGGACGGGCGGATCACCGCCGTCGGAACTCACGCCGAGCTGCTGGCTTCCAGCGCGCACTACCGCTATGTGATCGCCAGCCTGCCCGAGGAACCGGCGGATCTCGACACCGCGCTGGCCGACGCCGAGCAGGGAGGGGTCAGCCTGTGAGCCGCGTACGCTTCCGGCCGGCCCGCCCCTCCGCTGGAGCCGTGCCCGTGGGCACCGCCGGGGAGGACGCCGTCGAGCTCACCCGGGGGCAGAACCAGGCCGTCCGCCGGCGGTCGCTGGCCCTGCTTGGCTCACTGCTGCGCCCGCGGCGTGCCCGGTTCCTGTTCACCATCACCCTGGTGGTGCTGTCCCAGGCGGCGCGGGTGGCCGGCCCGGCCATCATTGCCTTCGGCATCGATCACGCCCTGCCTGCGCTGCAGGCCGGCGCCCGGCTGCCCCTGCTCGGTGCCGGCGCCGCATATCTGACCGCCGCGATCCTGGCCGGGGTCCTGACCGCCGGTTACGTGGCTGCCACGGCGGCGCTCAGCCAGGCGATGCTGCTGGACCTGCGGCTGCGGGTGTTCCGCCACACGCAGCGGCTGAGCCTCGAGTTCCATGAGAAGTACACATCGGGGCGCATCATTTCCCGGCAGACCTCGGATCTGGAGGCGCTGCGGGAGCTGCTCGATTCCGGCATCAGTTCCCTCGCCTCCGGCGCCATGTACATGCTCTTCACGGCAGTGAGCATCTTCCTGCTGGACTGGCAGACCGGCCTGCTGCTGCTGGCCGCGTTCGTGCCCATGTACCTGCTCACCCGCTGGTACCAGAAGCGTTCCGCGATCGCGTACCGGGGCCAGCGGGTGGCCAGCGCGGCATTGATCGTGCACTTCATCGAGACCATGACCGGCATCCGCGCCGTGAAGGCCTTCCGGCGCGAGCGCGCCAACGCCGAGCGCAACGACGAGCTGACCGAGGACTACCGGCTGGCGACCATGCGCTCGATCAACCTCAACGGCGTCTTCCAGCCCGGCCTGGTGCTGATCGGCAACGTGATGGTCGCCGTCGTCCTGCTGGCCGGCGGGTTCCGGGTGCTCGACGGCGGGCTGGAGGTGGGTGCGCTGCTGGCCCTGCTGCTGTACTCCAAGCGGTTCTTCCAGCCGGTGGACCAGATGGCGATGTTCTACAACTCCTTCCAGTCCGCCTCCGCGGCGCTGGAGAAGGTCTCCGGGCTGCTGGAGGAGGTGCCCACTGTGCGGCCGCCGAAACACCCCGTGCCGCTGCCCCATGCCGCGGGAGAGGTCCGGTTCGACGGCGTCGAGTTCCGCTACGGGGACGGACCGGTGGTGCTGCCCCGCATGGACCTGCAGGTGCCGGCCGGCCAGACCGTGGCGCTGGTCGGCGCCACCGGGGCCGGCAAGTCCACCCTCGCCAAGCTGATCGCCCGGTTCTACGACCCCTCCGAAGGAGCCGTGCAGCTGGACGGCGTGGACCTGCGCAGCCTGTCCCAGCGCGACCTGCGGCGCGCCGTCGTCATGGTCACCCAGGAGGCGTTCCTCTTCTCCGGTTCGGTGGCGGAGAACATCGCGCTCGGCCGTCCCGACGCCACCCGGGAGGAGATCGTGCGGGCGGCCCAGGCGGTGGGCGCGCATGAGTTCATTGAGGCGCTGCCCGAAGGCTACGACACCGACGTCAACAAGCGCGGCGGACGGGTCTCCGCCGGCCAGCGCCAGCTGATCAGCTTCGCCCGTGCCTTCCTGGCCGACCCGGCGGTGCTGATCCTGGACGAGGCCACCAGTTCCCTGGACATCCCCAGCGAACGGCAGGTGCAGCAGGGCCTGCAGACCCTGCTCGGCAACCGCACGGCGCTGATCATCGCGCACCGCCTGTCCACCGTGGAGATCGCGGACCGGGTGCTGGTGCTCGACGGCGGCCGGGTGGTGGAGGACGGAACGCCGGCGGACCTGATCCGCGGCGAGGGCAGGTACGCCGCCCTGCAGGCCGCCTGGCAGGACTCCCTGGTGTAGGCGGAGCCGGGCAGGCCCGGACCGGACTGCGCCGTGCCGCGCTGTGACGCAGGGCACGGCGTCCGGTTTCGCGTTCGGCGGCGGCATCGGCTATATTTGTAAAGTTGCTTCGGCGGGCCGACAAGGCGCAGGAGGCAACTGCCACGGGGTGTGGCGCAGCTTGGTAGCGCGCGTCGTTCGGGACGACGAGGTCGCAGGTTCAAATCCTGTCACCCCGACCAGGATCAAGGATCCGCTGGAAACAGCGGGTCCTTTCTTGTTTTCCCAGCCACCCCCTGACAGCTTTTCCCCCGGGAATGGGCTAGGGTGCCGGCATGCCCACCATCGTCTCCGCGCCCGGCGATCTCGTCGTCGCCACCGTCGACGGAATCGACGTCCGTTTCGGCGCCCTGAACATTGGTGAGCTGCCGCCCGGCCTGGAGCGGTACGGTCCGGGACTGACCGTGAGCCTGTACGGGGTGCGGGGGCCGGAAACGATGCGACGGGACAACGCCTTCATGAAGGCCCTGTACGCCTGGGCCGAGACCCGCCACGATTCCGATTCCGAGACCAGGGACCCGCCGCAGATGCCCGGAGCAGCGGTGCTTGGCCGCCTGAAGGCGCAGATCACCGACGACGTCGGCACCCGGTACCGATGGGTCGGCAGTCGGGCGGCGGGAACCGGAACCGACTGGGAGGGCAGCTCGTCCTTTATCCCCGAGCCGCCGCCCGACGCCGCCGCCCTGGTCCTGGCCTTCACCCTGGACGGCGCGGCGACCGGCAGGGAGATCAGGATGCGGCTCAGCGAAGGCTGAGCCTTCCGGTTCCGTTCCCCGGCTGCAGGCCGCCGCCGTCCTCCTGCCTGATCACCGTTTCCGGGTGGTGACGGTCCAAACACCGCGGTACGGTGAGGCACAAGCAGCCGCCGCCTCTCAGCCGAGGAGCCTCCCATGGCCGTCCGCGTCGATCTGAACATTTCCCTGGACGGGTTTGCGACCACCACAGACCAGACCCCCGAGGAACCCTTCGGCCGGGACTGGGGCCGGCTGGTCGACGCCTACGTCGCCACCCGTACGTTCCGGACCCGGGTGCTGGGGGAAGACGGCGGTGAAGGAACCACCGGCGTCGACGACGCCTACGCCCGTGCCTACTTCGAGAACATCGGCGCGGAAATCATGGGCGCAGGAATGTTCGGGCTGCACAACTTTCCCGACGATCCGGATTGGCGCGGCTGGTGGGGCGACGAGCCGCCGTTCCATGTCCCGGTCTTCGTGCTCACGCACTCCCCCCGGCCGCCGCTGGAGATGGCCGGCGGAACCCGCTTCGAATTCCTGTCCGCCTCCCCGCAGGAGGCCCTGGAGCTGGCCGCCGAGGCGGCCGGGGACCGCGACGTGCGGATCGGCGGCGGCGCCGACACCGTGCGGCAGTTCCTCACCGCCGGGCTGGTGGACCGCCTGCACGTCGGCATCGCCCCGATCCTGCTGGACCGCGGCACCCGGCTGTGGGAGAACCTGCGGGAGCTGGAGGCAGGCTACGAGGTATCCGGCGAAGTCGCCGAAAGCGGCACCGTACACCTCACCTTTGCCCGCTGACCGCCCGGCGCAGCCCCTCCCCTATCCGAAGCGGCGTCCGGTCAGCCGCTCGAAGGCCTCCACGTAGCGGGCACGCGTCCGCTCCACCACCTCGTCCGGCAGCGGCGGCGGAGGCGTATCCGAGCCCCGGTCCCATCCCGATTCGGGCGAGGTGAGCCAGTCCCGCACGTACTGCTTGTCAAAGGAGGCCTGCGCCTGGCCGGGCCGGTACATCTCCGCGTCCCAGAACCGGGAGGAATCCGGGGTCAGCACCTCGTCGCCCAGAGTGACCGCCCCGGTGGCGGGATCGGCGCCGAACTCCACCTTGGTGTCGGCGAGGATGATGCCGCGTTCCCGGGCAATGCGCTCCGCCGTGGTGTAGATGTCCAGGGTCAGCGAGCGCAGCGTCTCCGCGGTCTGCGCGCCGACCGTGTCCACGACGGCGTCGTAGGTAATGTTCTCGTCGTGTTCGCCCTGCTCGGCCTTGGCCGACGGCGTGAAGATCGCCGGCTCCAGCCGCGAACCGTCCACCAGCCCGCCGGGCAGCGGCACCCCGCACACGGTGGCATCGGCGCGGTACTCGGCCAGGCCCGAGCCGGTCAGGTAACCGCGGGCAATGCACTCCACCGGATACATGTCGAGCTTTTTGCAGATCATGGCCCGTCCGGCCACCTCGGCGGGCACGCCGTCGTCGGCGCTGATGACGTGGTTGGGCACGCCGGCGAGCTGATCGAACCACCACAGGCTCAGCTGGGTGAGGATCCGTCCTTTGTCCGGAATCGGGGTGGGCAGGATGTGGTCGTAGGCGCTGATCCGGTCGGTGGCGACCACCAGCACCCGGTCGGTGACCGCCTGGTCCTCGGGGACGTACAGTTCGCGGACCTTGCCGGAATAGACGTGCCGCCAGCCGGGCAGCTGCGCGGGTGCGGGCAGGTTCAGGCTCATGCGTCGGCTCCGTCCGTGCCGGCGGCCGCTGAGGTTCCGGGCACGCTGATCTCGCCGCGCTCGGCCCGCAGGGCAATGTCGGTGCGGTGCTGCGAGCCCTCCAGGCCGATCCGTTCCACCCCGGCGTAGGCGCGGGCACGGGCCTCGGCGAGCCCCTCCCCGAGGCCGACGACGGCGAGCACCCGCCCGCCGGCCGAGACCACTTCGCCGTCCTGCTCCCGGGTGCCGGCGTGCAGCACGTGCACGCCCTCCAGCAGCTCCGCCTCGGGCAGGCCGAGGATCGGATCCCCGGTGCGCGGCGCGTCGGGGTAGTTTTCGGCGGCGACGACGACGGCGACGGCGGTCCGCGGATCCCACCGCAGCTGTTCCGCGGCGTCGAGGGAGCCCTTGGCCGCGGCGAGCAGCAGACCGCCGAGCGGAGTCTTCAGCCGTGCCAGCACGGCCTGGGTCTCCGGGTCACCGAAACGGGCGTTGAACTCGATCACGCGCAGGCCGCGGGAGGTCAGGGCCAGCCCGCAGTAGAGCACCCCGGTGAAGGGGATGCCGCGGGCGGCCATCTCGTCAATGGTCGGCTGTGCCACGCGGGCCATGACGTCCTCGACGAGGTTCTCCGGAACCCATTCCAGCGGCGAGTAGGCGCCCATGCCGCCGGTGTTGGGGCCGGCGTCGCCGTCGAAGATGCGCTTGAAGTCCTGGGCCGGCGCCAGCGGGACCGCGTGCCGGCCGTCGGAGAGGACGAACAGGGAGACCTCGGGGCCGTCGAGGAACTCCTCGATGACCACGGTGCCGCCGGCCTCGAAGCAGGCCTGGGCATGGGCGAGGGCCTCGTCCCGGTCGCTGGTCACCACCACGCCCTTGCCGGCGGCCAGGCCGTCGTCCTTGACCACATAGGGGGCACCGAACATGTCCAGGCCCTCTTCGGCTTCGGCGCGGTTGGCTGCCACGTGCGCCATGGCGGTGGGCACGCCGGCGGCGGCCATCACCTGCTTGGCAAAGGACTTCGATGCCTCCAGCCGGGCGGCCTCCTTCGAGGGTCCGAACACCGGAATGCCGGCGGCGGCGAGTGCGTCCGCCACGCCGGCAGCCAGCGGGGCCTCCGGTCCGACGACCACGAGGTCCGCGTCCAGCCGGCGGGCCAGCAGCGTGACGGCGGCGGGGTCCGAGGCGTCGATCGGGTGGACCGGGACGACGGCGGCGATGCCGGCGTTGCCGGGCGCCGCGTGGACTTCTTCAACGTAGGGGTCGGCCAGCAGGGCCCGGACAATGGCGTGTTCGCGGCCACCGGGGCCGACAACGAGAACCTTCACAGTGAGCCAGCCTACTAACCGCCGGGCGGGCGCTGAAAGCCGCCTGCGTAGATGACGTTCCCCCGGCCGCGTAGCCCGCCTGTGCTCCCCCGCCGCGGCCGGCCGGCGCTTCGGCCGGGTCCGCGTCCCGGAGCATCCGTCGATCCTCCGTAGACTGGCATTATGGCAGCTACCTTCACCGCGTCCGACGCCGTCGAGCTTGCCGTTGTGGAACGCAGCGGCTTCATTGAATCCCGCCACGTCGGCTCCGCCGTCGTGATGGCCGGCGACGGGACCGTGGTGACGCAGCTGGGCGACATCACCTCGCCGATCTTCCCCCGCTCCACCCTGAAGCCGTTCCAGGCGATCGCCGCCATGCGCTCCGGCGTTCCGCTGCGCGGCCCGCAGGTGGCCCTGGCCGCAGCCAGCCACGTGGGCGCCCGCGAGCACCAGGACGTCGTCGAGTCCATGCTGACCGCCGCCGGCGTGACGGAGGAGCACCTGCAGTGCCCGGCCGACTGGCCGCAGGACGAGGCGATGCGGTTCGAACTGATCCGTTCCGGGCAGGGCAAGCGCCGCATCAGCTTCAACTGCTCCGGCAAGCACGCCGCCTTCCTGTGGGCCTGCACCGAAAACAACTGGAACCACGCCACCTACCTTGAGCGCAGCCACCCGCTGCAGCAGCAGGTCGGCGCCGTCATCGAAGAGTTCTGCGGCGAGCCCGTGGCGCACTGGGCCGTGGACGGCTGCGGCGCCCCGCTGGCCGCCGTGTCCCTGACCGGCCTGGCCCGCGGCATCGGCCGGCTGGCCAAGGCGCCCTCCGCGAAGGAGGGCGACGCCCGCGCCGCGACGGTCGCCACCGCCATGCTGGACTACCCGTGGGCGGTGCACGGCCACGGCCGGGAGAACACGGTGGTGATGGAGGAGCTGGGCGTCATCGCCAAGAACGGTGCGGAGGGAGTGCTGGTGCTCGGCACGCCCACCGGGGTGTCGGTGGCGTTGAAGATGCTGGACGGCAACACCCGCGCAGCCACCCTGGTGGGCCTGACCCTGCTGGCCGCCACCGGCGTCGTCGACCCCGAAGCCACGGTACGGGCGCTCGAACAGGTGGTGCCGCCGGTACTCGGCGGCGGCCAGCCGGTCGGCCAGCTGCGCCTGGGCGCCCCGGTCGCGTCGGTGCTGGACGAGGCCCTGCTGGGCTGAGGACCGGACAGACATGGCACGACGGCGGATCAGCCCCGAAGACGGCCGCGCGGCCCTCGCCGCAGCCGGACCCGACGCACCCCGGGCCACGAAGGCCATGGCCGTGCGCTACACCTTGGAGGAACTGGCCGAGCGGGTGCCGGGCAACAGCGTGGAGGTGCGGGTGCCGCCGTTCGGCGTCACGCAGTGCGTGCCGGGGCCCCGGCACACCCGCGGCACTCCCCCGAACGTCGTGGAGACCGACGCCGCCACCTGGCTGGAGCTGGTGACCGGCCGGTCCACCTGGGCGGAAGCCACCGCGGCCGGCAAGGTGTCGGCGTCCGGCCTTCGGGCGGACCTCACCGAGTGGCTGCCGCTCTTCCCCGGCGCCTGAGCCGGACATCGGCGGCGTGAGGAGGGGCCGCTCCGCCGCCGGCGGAAACGTCCCCGGGCGTCTCTACCCCCGGTAGAATTTCCTCCATGAGTTCCCCCCAGCCCGGCCCCGAGCGCCGCGAGATCACGATCCGCCGCGCCCCCAAGTACGCTCCGTTCCTTGCCCTCGGCGCCCTGCTGGGCTTCCTCGCGGCCCTGGTGGTGGCCTACACGGGCCCGGCGCACCCGGACTACACCCGGGAGGCGGCGCTGGGCCTGTTCACCATCCTGTTCGCGCTGATCGGCGTCGGCCTGGCCGCGCTGGCGGTGCTGCTGATGGACCGGATCAGTGTCCGCCGCACCCGCCGGGCCGTCGTCGAGGCGGAGGCCGACGACGCCGCGGAGGGTTCCGGCCCGACTGCGCCGTAACGCTGGCGCACGGGGGCGTCCCGGCACCCCCTGCCGTGAGAGAATGCTCGCATGGCACGCGGTGACGGTACGCTTTCCCATGACCTGCTTCCCGGAGAAAAAGGACCCCAAGACGCCTGTGGCGTCTTCGGTGTCTGGGCCCCCGGGGAGGAAGTCGCCAAACTGACCTATTACGGGCTGTATGCGCTGCAGCACCGTGGACAGGAGTCCGCGGGCATCGCCACCAGTGACGGCAACAGGATCAGCGTCTACAAGGACATGGGCCTGGTGTCCCAGGTCTTTGACGAATCCACGCTGAACACCCTCCAGGGGCACATCGCCATCGGCCACTGCCGCTACTCCACCACGGGCGGCTCGCACTGGGCCAACGCCCAGCCCACCCTGGGCGCCACCTCCGAGGGCACGGTCGCCCTGGCCCACAACGGCAACCTGACCAACTCCGCCGAGCTCTACGAACGGATCCTCGAGCGCGAAGGCCGCCCGCGGCAGGGCGAAATCGCGCAGGGCAACACCTCCGACACCGCGCTCGTCACCGCACTGCTCAACGGCAGCGACGGACGGAGCCTGGAGCAGACCGCCCTGGACCTGCTGCCGACCCTGCGCGGAGCGTTCTCCTTCGTCTTCATGGACGAGCACACCCTGTACGCCGCCCGCGACACCTACGGGGTGCGGCCGCTGGTCCTGGGCCGGCTCGAGCGCGGCTGGGTGGTCGCCTCCGAGCAGGCCGCGCTGGCCACGGTGGGCGCCAGCTTCATCCGGGAGATCAAGCCCGGCGAGTTCATTGCGATCGACGAAACGGGCGTGCGCTCCCAGAGCTTCGCCCCCGCGACGCCGGCGGGCTGCGTGTTCGAATACGTCTACCTCGCCCGCCCGGATGCCAGCATTTCCGGGCGCTCGGTCTACGAATCCCGGGTCGAGATGGGCCGCCAGCTGGCCCGCGAGAACACCCACGACGCCGACATCGTCATTCCGGTGCCCGAGTCCGGCACCCCCGCTGCCGTGGGCTACGCCGAGGAATCCGGCATTCCGTTTGCGCACGGCTTCGTCAAGAACGCCTACGTGGGCCGCACCTTCATCCAGCCCAGCCAGACGCTGCGGCAGCTGGGCATCAAGCTCAAGCTCAACGCCCTGGAGTCGGTGATCCGCGGTAAGCGCGTGGTGGTGGTGGACGATTCGATCGTGCGCGGCAACACCCAGCGGGCGATTGTGCGGATGCTGCGCGAGGTGGGCGCCGCCGAGGTCCACGTGAAGATCTCCTCCCCGCCGGTCAAGTGGCCCTGCTTCTACGGCATCGACTTCGCCTCCCGCGCCGAGCTGATCGCCAACGGCGCGGACACCGAGGAGATCTGCACCTCGATCGGCGCCGACTCGCTGGCCTACATCTCCGAGGAGGGGATGATCGGCGCCACCGAGCAGCCGCGCGAACGCCTGTGCACCGCCTGCTTCACCGGCAGCTACCCGATTCCCCTTCCGTCCGCGGACCGGCTCGGCAAGAACCTGCTCGAATCGGCCGGCGGCTGCAGCCCGGCCGCGCAGGCCGCCGGTTCCAACGGCTGCGATCCCGGCCCGGACAGTGAACTTGAACCCCTCGTCACCGCATCCGACAAGAAAGAATCCGTATGAGCGAGAACGCCATCACCTATGCCTCCGCCGGCGTCGACGTTGAAGCGGGAGACCGCGCCGTGGAGCTGATGAAGGCGGCCGTCAAGGCCACGCACAATGACCAGGTCCTCGGCGGGGTCGGCGGATTCGCGGGACTGTATGACGTCTCCCGGCTGCTCACCTACCGGAAGCCGCTGCTGGCCACCTCCACCGACGGGGTCGGCACGAAGGTGGCCATCGCCCAGGCCATGGACATCCACGACACCATCGGCTTCGACCTGGTCGGCATGGTCGTCGACGACATCGTGGTGGTGGGCGCCGAGCCCCTGTTCATGACCGACTACATCGCCTGCGGCAAGGTCGTTCCCGAGCGGATCGCGGGCATCGTGCGCGGCATCGCGGCAGCCTGCGAGGTGGCCGGCACCGCGCTGGTCGGCGGAGAGACCGCCGAGCATCCCGGACTGCTCGGCGAGCATGAGTACGACGTCGCCGGCGCCGCCACCGGCGTCGTCGAAGCTGATCAGCTCCTGGGCCCGGAGCGGGTCCGCGAGGGTGACGTGGTCATTGCGATGGCCTCCTCCGGTCTGCATTCCAACGGCTATTCGCTGGTCCGCCGCGTCGTCAACCATGCCGGCTGGCAGCTGGAGCGGCAGGTCTCCGAACTCGGCCGCACCCTGGGCGAGGAGCTGCTGGAACCGACCCGCGTATATGCGGCCGACTGCCTGGACCTGGCCCGGCACGAGCCCGCCGGGGTGCACGGCTTCAGCCACGTCACCGGAGGCGGGCTCGCCGCCAACCTGGCACGGGTGCTGCCCAAGGGCCTGCAGGCCACCGTGGACCGCTCCACCTGGGAGCTGCCGCCGATCTTCCGACTGGTCAGCGAACTCGGAAACGTGCCGCTGCCGGACCTGGAGCGAACCCTGAACCTGGGCGTGGGCATGGTCGCGATCGTCGACGCCGGCGGAGCCGATGCGGCCCTGGCCCGCCTCGCCGCACGTGGCGTTCCGGCCTGGGTCATGGGCACCGTGGGAGCCGCGGAAGCCGCACCCGGGCCCGACCCCGACTATGTGCAGGGAGCCAAGGGCGTGGACGGCGGCGCCGTCAGGCTCGTCGGCCGCTACGCGGGCCAGCGGGGCTAAGCCTCAGCAGCGTTCGGAAGGCGGGGATCCACCGGGTTCCCGCCTTCCTGGCTCCTCGCCGCGGACGGGGAGGCGGCGGCGCTGTTGCGGGCCTGAAGCGGCGCGCGGGGGCGGGCTGCCCGTTAACAGCCTTCAGCGGATCCACCCGATGGGTGATCCGCTGAAGTATGGCTGGTCGCCAACGCCTGAAAAGTTGCTGCCGCGGCTAGCCGGTGCGGCGGGTGTCCTCATCATCGTTATCGTCGCCAAATTGATCCGCGTACTTGTCTTCATACACCGAGTAGTCCGGCTCTGCCGGTTCCTCGGGGTAGCGACTCGAGGGACGATTCGACGGACCCGACAGCTCACGCTGCAGCGCCGAATAGTCCGTGGCCGGGGTGAAGTACTTCATCTCCCGAGCCTGCTTGGTAGCTTTTGCCTTCTGACGGCCGCGCCCCATGGCGTGACCCCCTTTTTGCGTCGATCCGGAAGAGGTCGCTCGGGCACGAGCGAGGCCCCGGAATAATTGGTCAATTTGTCGTAACTACAGGTTACATGCTTTCCGGCTGCCTTGTGGGCGCGCGACGGCGTCCGGCGCCCCTGAGGTCCGCATCGGCCGGGGAACCGGGTACGCCACCATCCTGCGTTGCGGGGCCGGCATTGGCTAAAGTCGGGGGTGAGAAGGATTTTGCGGGGCACACGTGTGCCCCCGACAGGGAGGATCAGGCGTTCACCATGAGCGATCAGAAGAACACACCCGGAGAGGATCCCTCCCCGGAACAGACGCCTGGCCGTCCCGAACCGGAGGGCGGTGGACTGAAGGGACTGGCGCGCAGCCTGTTCGGCCGGCGCAAGGGCAGGGATGACCGGCAGGACGGTGCAGCCCGGGAGGGCACGGCCGGAGAGACCGGGCAGCCGGCCGCCGCGGAACCTGACGCTGACAGGGCAACAGGCCCCGAGGGCGGCACCGTCGCCGCAGCGGACGCTCCAGCCGGCACCGACGCCGGGGACGCGGCTGCGAAGGAGGGGGCCGACGCCCCTGCCCCCGGCCCGGTCTCCGATGCCTCCCCCGCTGCGTCCGGCTCGCCGGACGGTGCTGCTGACACAGTGGCGGCCGGTTCAGAGCCGGCGCCCTCCGCAGCTGCCGATGCAGCCCCGGCAACCGGCATGATCGATCTGGTGGCCCATACTCCCGCTCCGGCCTGGCTCTCCCCTGACGACAGCCGCGACGCCGAGACCTGGACGGCAGCCTTCGAGGTCCAGGAGTCTGCGACCGCTGCGGACGGCACGCCCCCCACCGCTGACGTGGCGCCGGAGGCTCCGGCTCCCGACGCCCGGTCTGACGGGTCGCAGGAGGCTGCCGGACCCGACGGCGCGGCCGATGAGGACGCATCGGCCGCGCCGGCGGCCGCGGACACTGCGGACACTGCGGACACTTCGGACGCCGGAGCCGGGGACACCGGGACCCCGGCCGCTTCCTCCGACCCTGCTCCCGCTACCGGGCTGATTGATCTCGCCTCGCACACCGCTCCCCCGGCCTGGCTGTCCGCCGACGGGGGTCACGACGTCGACACCTGGACCCAGGCCTTCGAGGTGCAGGCACCGGACGGCGACTCGGCCGGCGGGGCAACTGATGACACGCCCACCGACGCGGCGGGCGCTGAGTCCGGCGACGCCGACAGGGCAGGAGACGCCGACAACGCCGGAAAGACCTCCGCCGCCGAGGCTGCCGGGGCGGCCGGCGTCGCCGGTGCCACAGCGGCGCCGGCTGTCGCCGCCGTGGCACCGGAAGCCGCCGTGGCGGAAGCCGAAGCTGCCGTGACCGCTCCGGACGACCTTCAGCTGGAGGAACCGACGCTGGCCGAGCCGGCCATCAGCGCCGACGCAGCCGCGGCCGCGGGTGTGGAGGACGCGTCCTCCGAGGCGCGCGCGGTGGAAGAGGAAGCCGCCGAGGCCGGAAGGCTCGCGGCCGGAGGGCAGCCCCTGCCGCCGGGTACGGAGTTCCCCACCGATGCTTCCTCCGACGCTGCGGATGCGGCTGATACCGCTCAGGAAGCCGGTGCTTCGGAGGCTGCCGGCGACGGCGCGCCCGCGGATGGCGCAGCTGCCCCGTCCGATCCCGCAGCCGCCGACGAGGACGTCCAGGTCACGAACCCTGAGGACATCCAGCTTGAGGAACCCACGCTTGCGGATGCCGCCGTCAGCGCGGACGTGGCGGAAGCCTCAGGAGTCCGCGACGCCGCCCAGGAAGCCCGGGCGGTTGAAGAGGAGGCTGCCGAAGCCGGCCGCATCGTCGCCGGCGGTGAGCCCCTTCCCCCGGGCTCCGGTTTCCCTGCGGCCCACGCATCCGCTGGTGCGGTTTCCACCGGCGCTCCGGAGTCCGCCAACGATGCTGCCGCCGGAGAAGACGCCGGCGCTGGAGACGACTCCGGCGCCGACGCTGACACCGTGCCGGAGGCGGTCGGTGATGCTGAGGGCGAGGACGGGGAAGACAGCTCCAAGCCCGGCGCGGACGTGGACGCTGGCGCAGAGGCCGGCTCCGACACCGATGCCGTAACTGCCGCCGACGCCGACGCCGAGCCCGAACCAGACGCCGACGCCGAGACCGGAGCCCAGGCTGAGGCAGGAGCAGAGGCGGAAGTCTCCGATCCCGACAACCGCCCTGAGGCCGACGCGGAAGAACCCACGTCGCCGGCCGACATCACGTCGGACGCTGACACGGAATCGGAATCGGACACCGCCACCGGCACCGAGACGGACACCGACACCGATGTCGACGCCGCGGCGGAGACTGTGGCCGATCCGGCGGCCGACGGGCTGCCAGCCGACACCGACACCGACACCGACACCGACACGAACGTTGATCGCGACGCCGAGACCGACGCCGCTTCCGCGGCCGGCACGGCTGCCGCAGGCGATTCCGCGGCGCATGCTTCCGCCACCGGCGCTTCCGCAGCGGGCGCTTCCGCAGCCGATACCGCTGCCGAGGATCAGGATGCCGACTCGTCCCACACCGCGGGGATCGCCGCTGCAGCACCGGTCACCGGCCGGCTCACGGCGGCGCCGAGCGACGCGGACGGCCCGGAAGAGCCCGTCGTGGTGGCCAGCCCGGTCCCGGCGTCGGACTCGCGCCGCGCCCGGCGGGAAGCGGAGGCACCGCAGCGGAAGGGCGCCGCCAACCGCCGCACCCTGGTGATGATCGGCGTCGCAGGCATCCTGGTGCTGCTGGCCGTGCTGCTGCTGACCCGCATTCTCGGCCCCGGGGAACCCGGCGAGGGAGTGCTCCGGCAGGGCGTGGCCGCCAATGACCTGACCGCCGGAGACTGCCTGCGCGGCTATGAGGGCGTGAGCAGCACCGTGGACGTCGTCACCTGCGAGACCCCGCACAACGCCCAGCTCGTGGCCAGCGAAACCTACCCGGACGACGACGGCTTCCCCGGCGCGGACGAGCTGTCCGAGCGGGCGGAGCAGCTGTGCTCCGCTGCCCCGTATTCGGCGGCCGTGTCCGACTACCCGGACCTGGAACTCAACCGGGCGATCCCGACCGAGGGCAGCTGGGAGCGCGGCGACCGCCGCATCGACTGCTTCGTCGTCTCCCCGAACGGAGACGAACTCGAGGCCTCGATGATCGCGCCGTGATCCCGGGGCCCTGAGGTACTAGGCAAGACGCAGGAAGGGGAGGCACCGTGGGTGCCTCCCCTTCCTGCGTCTGGCCGTGTTCAGCGGCTACGCGCGCGCCGCCTCGACCGTGAGGCCCTGCGGTCCCACCGAAAGCCCGCCGTCGCCGGAGACATCCAGGCTCTCCTCCGGCCGGTCCACCAGCACCGTGTCGCCGTCGCTGATCCTGCCGGCCAGGATGCCCTTGGCCAGCTGGTCACCGATCTCGCGCTGCACCAGCCGGCGCAGCGGCCGGGCACCGTAGCCGGGGTCGTAGCCGGTGAGCGCCAGCCATTCGCGGGCGGCATCCGTGACGTCCAGGACCAGCCGGCGGTCGCGGAGCCGCTCCGCCAGCGCCTGCACCTGCAGGTCCACGATCCGCGACAGGTCCTCCAGGCTCAGCGGATCGAACAGGATCACGTCGTCGAGCCGGTTCAGGAACTCCGGCCGGAAGCTGCTGTTGACCATGTTCATCACGGCGTCGCGCTTCTGCTCATCGCTCAGCCCCGGATCCACCAGGAACTGCGACCCGATGTTCGAGGTGAGGATCAGGATGGTGGACCGGAAGTCCACGGTCCGTCCCTGCCCATCGGTGAGCCGCCCGTCGTCGAGCACCTGCAGCAGGATGTCGAAGACCTCCGGATGTGCCTTCTCCACCTCATCGAGCAGGATCACGGAGTACGGACGGCGCCGCACGGCCTCGGTGAGCTGGCCGCCCTCCTCATAACCGACGTATCCCGGAGGGGCGCCGACCAACCGGGCCACCGAATGCTTCTCGGCGTACTCGCTCATGTCGATGCGCACCATGGCCCGCTCGTCGTCGAACAGGAACTCGGCCAGGGACTTGGCCAGCTCGGTCTTGCCGACACCGGTCGGGCCCAGGAACAGGAACGAGCCGGTCGGCCGGTTCGGATCGGCGACGCCGGCCCGCGAGCGCCGGACGGCGTCGGAGACGGCAGTGACGGCGCGCTTCTGGCCGATCAGCCGGGACCCGAGGGCCTCCTCCATGTGCAGCAGCTTCTGGGATTCGCCCTGCAGCATCCGCCCGGCGGGAACACCGGTCCAGGCGGACACGACGTCGGCGATGTCGTCGGCCGTGACTTCCTCGGAGACCATGAGCTCGCGGGCCTGGCCGCCGTATTCCTCCTCCTCGGCCTTCTGCGCGACGTCGAGTTCCTTCTGCAGGTTCGGGATCTCGCCGTAGAGGATGCGGGACGCCTCGGCCAGGTCGCCGTCGCGCTGGGCCTGCTCGGCCACTCCGCGCAGCTCGTCGATGCGGGCCTTGAGGTCGCCCACCCGGTTCAGGCCGGCCTTCTCTGCCTCCCACCGGGCATTGAGCGCGGCCAGCTGTTCCTTCTTGTTGGCCATGTCCTCGCGCAGCGCCTCCAGCCGCTCCACCGAGGCCTCGTCGGTTTCGTTGGCCAGGGCCAGCTCCTCCATGGTGAGGCGGTCGACGGCGCGGCGCAGCTCATCGATCTCCTCCGGCGCCGAATCGATCTCCATCCGCAGCCGGGACGCGGCCTCATCGACCAGGTCGATGGCCTTGTCCGGCAGCTGCCGTCCGGTGATGTACCGGTTGGACAGGTTCGCCGCCGCCACCAGGGCGGAGTCGGCGATGGCGACCTTATGGTGCGCCTCGTAGCGCTCCTTGAGGCCGCGGAGGATGCCGATGGTGTCCGGAACGGACGGCTCGCCCACGAACACCTGCTGGAAGCGGCGCTCCAGCGCGGCGTCCTTTTCGATGTTCTCGCGGTACTCGTCCAGCGTCGTCGCCCCGATGAGCCGCAGCTCCCCGCGGGCCAGCATCGGCTTGAGCATGTTCCCGGCGTCCATGGACCCCTCGGCGGCTCCGGCGCCGACGACGGTGTGCAGCTCGTCGATGAAGGTCACGATCTGCCCGTCGGAGTTGCCGATGTCCTCCAGCACCGCCTTGAACCGCTCCTCGAACTCGCCGCGGTACTTGGCGCCGGCCACCATCGACCCGAGGTCGAGGGAGACCAGGGTCTTGTTGTTCAGGCTCTCCGGCACGTCGCCGGCGACCATCCGCTGGGCCAGGCCCTCCACCACGGCGGTCTTGCCGACGCCGGGCTCGCCGATCAGCACCGGGTTGTTCTTGGTGCGCCGGCTGAGCACCTGGATCACCCGGCGGATCTCCGCGTCGCGGCCGATGACCGGGTCGAGCTTGCCGGTGCGGGCGAGCTCGGTCAGGTCGGTGCTGTACTTCGCCAGCGCCTGGAAGGTGTTCTCCGGGTCTGCATTGGTCACTTTGCGGTCTCCCCTCACCGCCGGCAGGGCGGTGGTCAGTTCGTCATGGCCGGCACCGTTGTCCCGCAGCGCCTTGCCGGCCGCGCCGCTGTCCAGCGAAAGGCCCAGCAGCAGGTGCTCGGTGGAGACGTACGCGTCGCCGAGCTTTTCCGCCTCCTGCTGGGCTCCGCTGATGACCTGCAGCAGCGGGCGGGAGAACTGGGGCTGGGACACGCTGGAGCCGGAGGTGGAGGGCAGCTGCCGGATGGCGTTGGACGCCGCGACGCTGACGGCGTCCACATTGACGTTCAGCGCCTTGAGCAGGGCCACGGCCACGCCGTCGCGCTGGTCCATCAGCGCCTTAAGCAGGTGGGCGGGCTCGATCTGCGGGTTACCGGCCGTATTCGCGTTCATCGCGGCGGCCGAGAGAGCCTCCTGGCTCTTGTTCGTGAACTTCGGTTCCACGGCGGTTCCTCCCTGGCTCAGAAACTCTTCCTACAGCTTCCGGCGGAGAGCAGGCCCAGCAGTACGGGCCCTAAACCCACCGAACGCAACAAAGTTGAGTGTAATCAACTCAACTTGAATTGTAAAGTTATCCACAGCCTCCTCCACAGGGTTCAGGCCACTTTTGGGGCCGAGGCTGCCCGGCCGCCGCCGGTGTCTAGCGGCGCGCGTTGCTCCGGTGCTCGCGGTCGAACTCCAGCTTCGCCTCGGCCCACAGCCGGTTGCGGAGTTCGAAGAGTTCGCGGTCCTCGCCGCCGATGTCCGCAAGCTCCAGCGACTGCGCCGGCGTCGTCAGGGACCCCTCCAGATAGGAGGCCAATCGGTCCAGAACGAACTCCCACCCCGGGCCGGCCGGCCATTCCTCTTCCCCGGGATCGGCGTAGACGAAGCGCTTGCGGACCGACGCGTACCGCAGTTCGAGTCGGGTGGTGGAGTCCTCGGCCGCCAGGCGGATCTCCAGTTCACCCGCCTGCCCGTGCCCGGGAGTCCAGGACACGGTCAGCAGGCGCGGCGGGTCGCAGCGCTCAATGACGCCGGTCGCGTTGTCCGGCATCCGATACTCACCGCCGCGGCGGAAGTCCCCCTCAGGCTCCACCAGATAGACGGCAAGGCGCCCGGGGTCGGTCAGGGCGTTCCAGACCTCTTCAATGGGGTGCGGCAGCGTCCGCGCGATCACGACCATGACGGCGTGCCCGGCATGGATCTGCCGAAGACCGAAGCCCCTCTCCGTTTCGTTGAGCTTGACCTCAAGTTCAGGCATGTTTCGTCTCCTTGCTGCTGCCGCCCGGTCGGGGCCTGCAGCCGGGCCGCCACGACCGACGGCTGTGGCGGCGGTCACTGCTGGATTGCTTCGACGGTAGCAGGGTTGGCCCCGCGGTGACAGGGGTCCCGGCTGCCCGGACGCGGCCCGGCCGCCGCCGCGCCGCACCCCGCGCAGCCCGGGGTCCGGGCCTGTGTGAAGTGTGACCGATCTCTAAGAAATGGAATCCCCAGCAGGCTTTTGGATAAGTTCGAAGTATTCCCGTGCCACGGCTGACGCCGTCGCCGGGGCCTGCCCTGCCCTCAACGGCGGGGCCGGCACGGCCCGCCGCGTGAGTCGCTCCGCAAGTGTCGGAGGGCAGCGGCGAGCCCGTCCCTGTCGCCGATCCAAGGACCACATGAGCAGTCCAGCGAAGCAAACGACCAGCAGCACGGAACCGCCCGCAGAGGTCCCGGAACCCCGTACCAGGGCCAACTGGACGGTCTTCACAGGCTCCGCCGTCGGGATCCTGGCCATCGCCCTCTGGGCCATGATCGACACCGACGGCGCCGAGGCCGTCATCGGCTCCATGGTGGGCTGGGTGTCCACCAACATGGGCTGGTACTACTTCCTGGTGGTGAGCCTGGTCGTGGTCTTCGTCCTGACCACGGCCCTGACCCGGGTCGGCAGGACCAAGCTGGGCCCCGACCACTCCAAGCCGCAGTTCGGTCTGTTCACCTGGGGCGCCATGCTGTTCGCCGCGGGCATCGGCATCGACCTGATGTTCTTCTCGGTCTCCGAACCCGTCTCCCAGTTCCTCGCTCCCCCGCAGGGCGACGGCTCCACCGCCGAAGCCGCCCGCCAGGCGCTGGTCTGGACCCTGTTCCACTACGGCATCACCGGCTGGGCGCTCTACGCCCTGATGGGCCTGGCCCTGGGCTACTTTGCCTACCGCCACAACCTGCCGCTGAGCATCCGCTCCGCCCTTTACCCCATTTTCGGCAAGAAGATCGAGGGCCCGCTGGGCCACGGCGTCGACACCGCGGCCCTGCTGGGCACCATCTTCGGCATCGCCACCTCCCTGGGCATCGGCGTGGTGCAGCTGAACTACGGCCTCGCGGTCCTGTTCGACCTGCCGGAGAACCTGACCGTGCAGATCGCCCTGATCGCCCTGTCCGTCATCATGGCCACCGTCTCGGTGGTCTCCGGCGTCGAAAAGGGCATCCGGCGCCTGTCCGAGCTGAACGTGATCCTCGCCGTCGGGCTGATGCTCTTCGTGCTGATCGCCGGCAAGACCAACTTCCTGCTGGACGGCATCGTCCAGAACATCGGCGACGTGCTCAGCCGGTTCCCCGCCATGACCATGGACACCATGGCCTACGACCGGCCGGACGAATGGATGAGCGCCTGGACCCTGTTCTTCTGGGCCTGGTGGATCGCCTGGGCGCCGTTCGTCGGCCTGTTCCTGGCCCGCATCTCCCGCGGCCGGACCATCCGCGAGTTCGTCCTCGGCACCATGATCGTGCCGTTCGCCTTCATCCTGCTGTGGATCTCCATCTTCGGCAACTCCGCGCTGGACCTGGTCATGGGCGGCAACGCGGCGTTCGGCGAAGTGGCCATGAACCAGCCGGAACGCGCGTTCTACGGCCTGCTCGAGCAGATGCCCTGGGCCCCGGCCACCATGGCCATCGCCACCTTCACCGGCCTGCTCTTCTACGTCACCAGCGCAGACTCCGGCTCCCTGGTGATGGCCAACTTCACCTCGCACCTCAAGGACGCGGACTCCGACGGCCCCAAGTGGCTGCGCATCTTCTGGGCCGTGGCCACCGGCGTGCTGACCCTGGCCATGCTGATGGTCGGCGGGGTCACCACCCTGCAGAACGCCACCATCATCATGGGCCTGCCGCTGTCCATCCTGCTGGTGTTCATCATGCTCGGCGTCTACAAGGCGCTCCGGGTGGAGAACACCCTGACCGACAGCTACCGCGCATCCCTGCCCAACATCATCGCCGGGCGCAGCGGCGAGGCCCGCGGCGGCCGCAGCTGGCGCCAGCGCCTGGCCCGGGTCATGACCTACCCGGGCCCGAAGCAGGCCGAACGCTTCGTTGAGGCCGTCGCGCTGCCCGCCCTGCGCGAGGTCCATGACGAGCTGAAGTCCCAGGGCGCCGACGTCGCGCTCTCGGTCGGCGAGGCCGGCCCGCACCGGATCCGCTGCGTGGACCTGCAGGTCGGCATGGGCGAGGAGCGGGTGTTCAAGTACCAGATCTACCCGGTGCAGTACGACACCCCCTCCTACGCGGTGCGCAACGCCTCGGCGGACAGCAAGTACTACCGCATGGAGGTCTTCTCGCTGGAAGGCAGCCACGGCTACGACCTGCTCGGCTACACCCGCGAACAGGTCATCACCGACGTCCTGGACCACTACGAGACCCATCTGGAATTCCTGCACCTCAACCGCGAGGTGCCGGGAGGAACATCCATCAGCGAAGAGCAGGTATCCAAGGACAACTGGGATGCCGACTTCGCCACCGAGGAGGAGAAAGCATGACCGCTGCAAGCACGGACACAGCGACACTGTTCATCGACGGCGCCTGGACGGCGTCCTCCGACGGCGGAACCCGGGAAATCCGCAACCCGGCCGACGGCGAGCTGGTCGGCCTGGTCTCCGAAGCCACCCGCGAGGACACCGAGAAGGCGATCGCCGCTGCCCGTGCGGCCTTTGACCGCGGCGACTGGTCCTCCGTGCCCGCCCCGGAGCGCGGCGACTTCCTGCTGAAGGTGGCCGCCCGGCTGCGCGAGCGGAAGGACGAGTTCGCGATGGCCGAGACGCTCGACACCGGCAAGCGGCTGGTGGAGAGCGAAATCGACATGGACGACATCGCCAACGCCTTCGCCTACTTCGGCAAGATGGCCGGTTCCAACGCCGGCCGGGTGGTCGACGCCGGCGACGCGTCCGTCGTCAGCCGGATCGAATACGAGCCGGTGGGCGTCTGCGGGCTGATCGCCCCCTGGAACTACCCGCTGCTGCAGGCCGCCTGGAAGATCGCCCCGGCGCTGGCCGCCGGCTGCACGTTCATCCTCAAGCCCTCGGAGCTGACCCCGCACACCTCCATCCTGATGATGCAGGTCCTCGAGGAGCTCGGCCTGCCCCGCGGCGTCGCCAACCTGGTCCTCGGTGCCGGTGCGGTGGCCGGTGCTCCCCTCTCGGAGCACCCCGACGTCGACCTGGTCTCCTTCACCGGCGGCGTGTCCACCGGCCGGATCATCGCCGAGTCCGCCGCGAAGACGGTCAAGAAGATCGCGCTGGAACTGGGCGGCAAGAACCCGAACGTCATCTTTGCCGACGCCGACTTCGACGCCGCGCTCGACAACGCGCTGAACGCGGCGTTCGTGCACTCCGGCCAGGTCTGCTCCGCCGGCGCCCGGCTGCTCGTCGAGGAACCGATCGCCGAGCGCTTCGTGGACGAGCTGGTGCGCCGCGCCAAGCAGATCCGCCTCGGCGGGCCGTTCGACGAAGCCACCGAAACCGGTCCGCTGATCAGCCCCGAACACCGCGAGAAGGTCACCGCCTACGTCGCCAAGGCCGTGGAGGAAGGCGCCCGCGTGCGCTGCGGCGGCGCCTGGGGCGAAGGTGACCTCGCCAAGGGCTGGTTCTACCTGCCGACCGTGCTGGACAACGTCAAGGGCGGATCCACTGCCCTGCTCGAGGAGGCCTTCGGCCCGGTCGTCACCGTGGAGACCTTTAACGGCGAGGACGAGGCCGTGAAGCTGGCCAACGACACCGACTACGGCCTGGCCGGCGCCGTCTGGACCCAGGACGCCGGCAAGAGCCAGCGCGTGGCCCGCCGGATGCGGGCCGGAACGGTCTGGATCAACGACTTCCACCCGTACCTGCCGCAGGCCGAGTGGGGCGGCTACGGACGCTCCGGCTTCGGCCGTGAGCTTGGGCTGGCCGGCCTGTCCGAGTACCAGGAAGCCAAGCACATCTACCACAACACCAACCCCCAGGTGACCAACTGGTTCACCGATCACGAGAACGAGAACGGAAAGGACGGCCAGGCATCATGACCGCCCTGGAACAGACTGAATTCGACTACATCGTGGTGGGCGGCGGCTCCGCCGGAGCCGCCGTGGCCGCACGGCTGAGCGAGGACCCCGAGGTCCAGGTGGCCCTGGTCGAAGCCGGCCCCGACGACCGCGGCGTTGACGAGGTCCTGCAGCTGGACCGCTGGATGGAGCTGCTCGAATCCGGCTACGACTGGGACTACCAGATCGAGCCGCAGGAGAACGGCAACTCCTTCATGCGCCAGGCCCGGGCCAAGGTCCTGGGCGGCTGCTCGAGCCACAACTCCTGCATCGCCTTCTGGGCCCCCCGCGAGGACATCGACGAGTGGGAGGCCAAGTTCGGCGCCGAAGGCTGGAACGCCACGATGGCCTGGGAGCTGTACAAGAAGCTCGAGAGCAACGAGGACGCCGGCCCCGATGCCCCGCATCACGGCGATTCCGGGCCCGTGCACCTGATGAACATTCCCGCCGACGACCCCTGCGGCGTCGCCCTGCTGGACGCCTGCGAGCAGGCCGGCATCCCGCGGGTGAAGTTCAACACCGGCGAAACGGTCATCAACGGCGCGAACTTCTTCCAGATCAACCGCCGCGCCGACGGCACCCGTTCCTCCTCGTCGGTGTCCTACATCCACCCGATCATGGAGCGGGAAAACTTCACCCTGCTCACCGGGTACCTCGCCAAGGAACTGACCTTCGACGACGCGAACCGCTGCACCGGCGTCGACGTCGTCGACAACCCGTTTGGACGCGCCAAGCACCTGGGCGCCCGCCGGGAGGTCATTCTCTCCGCCGGAGCCATCGATTCCCCGAAGCTGCTGATGCTCTCGGGCATCGGCCCGAAGGAGCACCTCGAGGAGCGCGGCGTGACGGTGCGGGTCGATTCCCCCGGTGTCGGCGAGAACCTGCAGGACCACCCCGAGGGCGTGATCCAGTGGGAGGCGAAGAAGCCGATGCCCGAATCCTCCACCCAGTGGTGGGAAATCGGCATCTTTACCCCCACCGAGGAGGGGCTGGACCGCCCCGATCTCATGTTCCACTACGGGGCGGTGCCGTTCGACATGCATACCCTGCGCCACGGCTACCCGACCACGGACAACGGCTTCTGCCTGACCCCGAACGTCACGCATGCCCGCTCGCGCGGCACCGTGCGGCTGCGCAGCCGGGACTACCGGGACAAGCCGATGGTCGATCCGCGGTACTTCACCGACCCGCACGACATGCGCGTGATGGTCTGCGGGATCCGGAAGGCCCGCGAGATCGTCGCCCAGCCGGCGATGGCCGAGTGGGTGGGCGAGGAGCTGTACCCGGGCAAGGACGTGCAGACGGACGAGCAGATCATCGAATACATCAGGAAGACGCACAACACCGTCTACCATCCCGCCGGCACGGTCCGGATGGGCGCGGCCGACGACGCGATGGCGCCGCTGGACCCCCAGCTGCGCGTCAAGGGCGTCACCGGGCTGCGGGTCGCCGACGCCTCGGTCATGCCGGAGCTGGTGACCGTCAACCCGAACATCACCACCATGATGATCGGCGAGCGGGCCGCCGAACTGATCAAGGCCGACCGCCGGGCTTCGCTCACCGAGGCCGCCGCGGGCTAGCCTGCGCACTTCATCACCGCACTTTCCGGGCGGCGTCGGAACTCCCGGCGCCGCCCGGACGCCTTAACAGGCGTGGTGCCCACCGGCCCAGCAGGTACCCTGTGCGGATGGGGAAGAAGAAGCTGCTCGCTGCAGCAGCCGTGGTGTCCGTTTCGTTGCTGCCGCTGACCGCCTGCCGGTCCGAACCTGATCCGCAGCAGGCGGCGGACAGCCTCGCCGCGGCCCTGTCCGGCTTGAACATCTCGCAGGAGTCCTTCAATTCCGACAGCGACACTCCTCCGGACCTCGAGCTGCAAAACATCACCGGCGGCCTGTCCAACCTGCCCAATCCCACCGTCACCGCCGGCGAAGTCAGCAAGCAGGACCCGGCAACGGCCTCCGTGGAGCTGGACTGGACCTGGGACCTGCCGGATACCGACGACGATTTCAGCTACACCACGACCCTCCGGCTCGACCGCGACGAGGACGCCGACGACGACCAGTGGCGGGCCCGCTGGCACCCTTCCCTCGTGCATCCGATGCTGGAGGACGGGCACGCCCTGCAGCTGCAGACCTACGGCGCCGATCGGGCGGACATCCTCGGCGGGGACGGGCAGCCGCTGGTGACGGACCGCCCGGTGTGGCGGGTGGGCCTGGACAAGTCCTCCCAGGGCCTGGACGTGCTCGACGTTTCCGCCCGGGCTCTCGCCGCCGAGCTCGGCCTGGACCCTGAGGCCTACGCCGCGCAGGTGGCCGCCAACGGCCCGCAGGCCTTTGTGGAGGCCATCGTATTGCGCCAGGACGAGGAGAACGCCGACATCGAAGCACGGATCTCGGACATCCCGGGTGCCGTGGCATTGCCCTCCACCCGTGAGCTGGCACCGACCCGCACCTTCGCCCGGACCCTGATCGGCAGCGTGGGAGAAGCCACGGCCGAGCTCATCGAAGAATCCGACGGTGCACTGCTGCCGGGCAGCCAGGTCGGCCTGTCTGGCCTGCAGCAGCAGTATGACGACCAGCTGCGCGGCATCGATGGGCGCGCTGTCGTGGTGACCCGCACCGACGGGACGCAGCCTGTGCTGCACCAGGTGGACCCGGTCGCCGGCACGCCGGTGCAGCTGACCCTCGACGCCCGGCTGCAGACCCTGGCCGAAGAGGTCCTGGCGGAGGAACCCTCGGCCTCGGCGATCGTCGCCATCCGCCCCTCGACGGGTGAGGTCCTCGCTGCGGCGAACGGGCCCGGCAGCGAGGGCCGGCAGACCGCGCTGCTCGGCCAGTACCCGGCGGGTTCGACCCTGAAGATCGCCACCTCGCTGGCCATGCTCCGCGGCGGCGCCACCGCCGATACCACCGTGCAGTGCCCGGCCGAGGTGAGCGTTGACGGGCGACGGTTCGGCAACGCCTCCACCTATCCGTCGGCCTTCGTGGGAGAGATTCCGCTGCGCCAGGCGTTCGCCCAGTCCTGCAACACGGCGTTCATCAACGCCGCCGACGAGGTCTCCCAGCAGCAGCTGGCCGACGCCGCCGCGGACCTGGGCATCGGCGTCGAGGCCCCGCTGGGTACGGGCGCCTTCTTTGGTGCGGTGCCGGCCGAGGCCGAGGGCACCGACCACGCCGCCTCGCTGATCGGACAGGGCCAGGTGCTGGTGTCTCCGCTCGCCATGGCGGTGGCCGCCGCATCCGTGGCGGCCGGCGAACGGGTGAGCCCGGCCCTGGTGCGGGCCGAGGGCCCTGCTGAAGCCGGCGGTGACGACGGCACCGACGCGCCGGCCGCGTCGAAACTGACGGCGGCCGAGGCCTCGGTGCTGCAGGACATGATGCGGGCCGTGGTCACCGACGGCGGCGGACAGGTCCTGCTGGACCTGCCCGGCGAGCCCGCCGGCGCCAAGACCGGCACCGCGGAGTTCGGCAGCGAAACGCCTCCCCGCACGCACGCCTGGTTCGCGGCGACCCAGGGCGACCTGGCCGCCGTCGTGTTCGTGGAGGAAGGCGAGCTGGGCTCGACGTCGGGCGGACCGCTGATGCGGGCGTTCCTGGCCGGGGCCGCCGGCTAGAAGCGCCCGTCCCGTCCCGGGTAGGCGGTGGCGCCGTACGGGGCCTGGCCGTACGTGCCCCGGTACTGCCCGTAGGGGGTGATCCCGGGCCGGTCGGTCGGCACGATGGCCTTGCCCAGCGGCATCAGCGAGACCGGGATCATCTTCAGGTTGGCGATGCCCAGCGGAATGCCGATGATGCTCAGGAACATCGGAATGGCCGTGGCGATGTGCCCCAGCGCAATCCAGATGCCGGCCACCAGGAGCCAGATGATGTTCCCCAGCGTGGAGAGCACCCCGGGGCCGCGGCCGCGGTCCACGATGGTGCGGCCGAACGGCCACAACGCATACGCCGCGATGCGGAACGACGCGATTCCGAAGGGAATCGTCACGATCAGCACGCAGCACACAATGCCGGCGGCGGCGTAGCCCAGGGCCAGCCAGATGCCGCCGAAGAGGAGCCAGATCACGTTCAGGATGGCGTTCATCCCCCCATTGTGGCCCGGAACCCCGGCCGGGACCATTCCCCCGGTGGCTACAATGAGGCCATGACGAGCCGCAATGATGCCCCGTTCACACTGTCCGTCAGCGAATGCTGGGAGTACCTGAGGGAGGCGGCCGTGGGCCGGCTTGCCGTGCTGGTCGACGGGCAGCCGGAGATCTTCCCGATCAACTTCGCGGTGGACCGCGGGTCGGTGGTCTTCCGCACGGCGTCCGGAACCAAGCTGGCCGGAGCCCTGGCGGGCGGTCCGGTGGCGTTCGAGGTGGACGGCCACGATGACCGGCTCGGTTCGGCCTGGTCAGTGGTGCTGAAGGGCACGGCCCGGCAGCTGGAGGCCATCGAGGAGGTCCTGGACTCCGACCAGCTGCCGATTTACCCGTGGCAGGACGGCGAAAAGAACCATTTTGTGCGCATTGAACCTGCACAGACGGACGGACGGCGCTTCATGATTGCGTCGTCTGCGCGCCGTCACATCGTGCAGCAGCGCGGGTCCCGGACGGAGTAGCCGGGACCCGATCAAAGGATCAGCTGCGGCGTTCGTTCGACGCCGGCGCCGTGGCACGGCGCGGGCCGCGCCGGGTACGGGCCGGAGCAGCCGCCGAGGGGGTCTCCGAGGTCCAGGTGCGGGGTCCGTTGCTCCGGGATCCACCGGCGGCACGGGCGGAGCCTGCCTCCGCGGGACGCCGTCCCCGGCCACCCTGGCGGGGGCCGTCGGCTGCCTGCTCGCGGTGGCGCTGCGGGCGGGCCTCCTCGGAGCCGCGGCCGGCACCCCGGCCGGCGGGAGCGGCAGCTGCGCCGCCGCGGCCGTTGCCGCTGCCGGTGCGGGCTGCGCGCTTGCGCTTGGCGTTGGCGCCGGTGGAGGAGCCGCCGCCCTGGCGGGGCAGCTTGGCGGCCAGCGCCTCGGCGCGGACGTGCGGAGCCACGGGGTCGGCCTTCTCGCCCACCAGTTCGGCAACCGCCGCGGAGGTATGGCTGGCCTGTTCCATGGCGACGTTCACACCGGCCGCCTTGAGCAGCTTCGTGACTTCACCCTTCTGCTCCGGCAGGGTCAGGGTGACGACGGTGCCGTCGGATCCGGCCCGGGCGGTACGGCCGGAACGGTGCAGGTAGGCCTTGTGCTCCGTGGGCGGATCGATGTGCACCACGAGTTCCACATCGTCCACATGCACGCCGCGGGCGGCAACGTCGGTGGCCACCAGCACGCGGACGTCGCCTGCGGCGAACTCGCCCAGGTTCCGGTCACGGGCGTTCTGGGACAGGTTGCCGTGCAGGTCCACGGCGGGGATGCCCTGGTCGGTGAGCCACTTGGCCATCTTGCGGGCGTGGTGCTTGGTGCGCATGAACATGATGCGCCGGCCGCGGCCGGAGGCCAGTTCCTTGACCAGCAGCTTCTTGGCGGTGGCGTCCTGAGTGAGGAACACCCGGTGTTCCATGGTGGTCACGGCGGCCTGCGGGTCGTCCACCGAGTGGGTCAGCGGGCTGTGCAGGTAGCGGCGGACCAGCTTGTCCACGCCGTTGTCCAGGGTGGCGGAGAACAGCAGGCGCTGGCCCTTTTCGGGGGTGCGGTCCAGCAGGCGCTTGACCACCGGCAGGAAGCCGAGGTCCGCCATGTGGTCGGCCTCGTCCAGGACGGTGACCTCGACGGACTCCAGGGACACGATGCCCTGCTTCATCAGGTCCTCAAGCCGGCCGGGGCAGGCGATGACGATGTCCACGCCGGCTCCGAGCGCCTTTTCCTGGCGGGCCTGGGAGACGCCGCCGTAGACCACGGTGGTGTTCAGGCCCAGGGCCTTGGCCAGCGGCTCGACGACGTTGTTGATCTGGTTCGCCAGCTCACGGGTGGGTGCCAGGACCAGGCCCAGCGGGCGGCCGCGCCGGCGGCGGGCGACGGCGCCTGCCTCGGCGAGCCGGGAGACCAGCGGGATCGAGAAGGCCAGGGTCTTGCCGGAGCCGGTGCGGCCGCGGCCGAGCACGTCGCGGCCGGCCAGGGTGTCGGGAAGGGTGCTCACCTGGATGGGGAACGCTTCGGTGATGCCCTGCTCGGCAAGGGTGTCGGACAGTGCCCCGGGCACGCCCAGGGAAGCAAAGGTGGTCATGAAGACGGAAAGCCACTTTCGGTTGGTGTCCCCGCGGCCGTTTGGCACGGGGTTCGCCGAAGAAAAATCAGACTGCGTCCACCGCGGGCCTGGCCATGGAGGCCGGCCGAACCGCGGGACGGAAGAGAGCGTTCATCGACGCCGGCTGTGCAGCGGAACGGTGATCCTTCGGCACAGCAACTTGCCCAGTGTAGCCCATTCCGGGGCCCTTCCCCGCATCGGCCCCTCCGGGCGGCCCGGCGTCCGGCAGCCGTCGGCCCGGTGTCCCGGCCCGGCCGCGGCGGAGGGCATCGCGCCTCGCTACCATGGGAGTGATGAGCACTGAACCCTCCCCCGACCGCTCCGGGCCGCCCCCCGGCCCCGCCGCCCCGGGCTACCGCACCCAGCCGGTGTCCTTTGTCCGCCGCGGCTCCAGGCTGCAGGGCCGCCGCCGGCAGGCCTGGGATGAGCTGGCCGACCGCTTCGTGATCGACGTCCCCCGGGTCCAGGCGGACACCTCCGTGGATCCCGCCTACGTGTTCGACGCCGAGGCGGCCTTCGGGCGCAAGGCCCCGCTCGTCGTCGAAATCGGTTCAGGCCTGGGCGAAGCCGTGGTCCACGCGGCCGCTGAGGATCCGGACCGGAACTACCTTGCGGTGGAGGTCTACCGCCCCGGCCTGGCGCACACCCTCCAGCGCATCGGGCAGCGCGGACTCACCAACGTGCGCGTGGTCCAGGCCAACGCCCCCGAGGTGCTCGGCACCATGCTGCCCGCGGCCTCCGTCGAGGAGCTGTGGCTGTTCTTCCCGGACCCCTGGCACAAGACCAAGCACCACAAGCGCCGGCTGGTGAAGCCCGGGTTCGATGAGCTCGCGGCCCGCGTGCTGGTCCCCGGCGGCCTCTGGCGGCTCGCCACGGACTGGTCCGACTACGCGGTGCAGATGCGCGAGGTCCTCGAGGCCTCCGCCGACTTCACCAACCTGCACGCCGGCGAGCGCGCCGGCACCGACAGCCCGCTGACCCGGGTGCAGGCCGAAGGCCTCGAAGGCCGGGACCCCTCGGACGACGTCGACACCCGCGGCGGGTGGGCACCCCGCTTCGAGGGCCGGATCCTCACCAGCTTCGAGAACAAGGCCCACCAGGCCGGCCGGCTGATCTTCGACCTGACCTTCCGCCGCCTGTAACCCACACCCTCCGCCACCCCATAGGACTTTTCCCCATGCCTGAACCGAGCGATGCACGCGTCGGCCTCTACATCGACTTCGACAACATCGTCATTTCCCGTTACCAGCAGCTGCACGGCAGGAACGCGTTCCAGCGGGACGGCATCCGCGACTTTGACCGGCACAGCCGCGACGCCGATCCGGACATCGCCGCCCGCCTCACCGCCGCCACCGTGGACTTCAACGCCATCATCGACTTCGCCGCCTCCTTCGGCACCCTGGTGGTCAACCGGGCCTACGCCGACTGGTCGGTGCCGGTCAACGCCAGCTACCAGCGCCAGCTGATGTCCCGGGCGGTGGACCTCACCCAGCTGTTCACCACCACCACGCGCGGCACCAAGAACGGTGCGGATATCCGGCTGGCCGTGGACGTGGTCGAAGACCTCTTCCGGCTGCCGGACCTCACCCACGTCATCATCGTCGCCGGGGACTCCGACTACATTGCCCTGGCCCAGAAATCCAAGCGGCTCGGCCGCTTCGTGGTGGGCATCGGCGTCGCGGGCTCCACCAGCACCTCCCTGGCCGCAGCGTGCGACGAGTTCGAGGACTATGACTCGCTGCCCGGCGTCGCGAAGGCGGAAACCGCTCCGCCGGCTGCCACCGGCAAGCCGGCGACGGCGGCGGCCCCCGACGCCGCCCGGGGCGCGGACAAGGCCCGGCAGCTGACCGCGGTGCCCATGTTCTCCCACATGGGCGATGTGGTGTTCGAGGACCCGGAGCCGGTCGAGGACATCGATCCGCAGACCCTGGCCACCGAGCTGCTCATGCGGGCGCTGAAGATCGCCCATGCCAAGGGCGACGCCGACGAATGGCTCAACACCGGCACGGTGAAGAACCAGATGCGCCGCATGGATCCCTCCTTCAACGAAAAGCCGCTCGGGTTCCGCTCCTTCACCGACTTCCTCACCTCCCACGGCGACCTCGTGGAGCTGAACGACGACGGCCCGCAGCGGCTGATCCGGCTGCGGCCGGAAGCCGCAGACCCGGGCCGCAGCTAGGAGGCCGCCGGAGCGCTCCGGCTGTCGGCTGCGCTCCGGCTGTCGGCTGCGCTCCGGCTGTCGACTGCGCTCCGACTGTCGAAATCCTCACCGAAGATGAGGCGACCTCTTGCGCCACACAACTTTGCAGTGCAAACTACTTTGCATGATCGAAGACACAGGCGGCGGGCTTCCCACCGACTCCGCAGCTTCCGCCCGCCCCTCCGCCCACTCCGCCCGCCGAGCGGCCGCCGACGAGGCGGGCCGCGAGACGCCCGGCACCCTTGACCTGCTCGCCGCGCTGGCCGTGGTGCAGGACGCCGAGCGTTCGGCCCGGCGCGACCTCACCGGCAACACGGCCCTGGTCTACCTCGTCTGGGGACTGACCTGGGTCTTCGGCTACGGCGCGCTCCAGGGCAGCAGGCATGGGTGGCTGCCGCTGGCGCCGGAGGCGGCGCTGGTGGTCCTCGGCGTGACGCTGGCGCTGGCGGCTGTTTTCACGGTGGTGGTCTTCGGGCGCAGCTCCCGGGGCATCCGCGGACAGTCATCCTTCCAGGGCGGCATGTACGGTGCGGCCTGGGCCCTCGGCTTCGCCGTCATGGGCGCCCTGGGCGCCGTCATCAACCGGGAGGTCGAGGACTTCTGGACACGGGGCCTGCTCATGAACGGCATCGCGGTGCTCATCGTCGGCCTGCTCTACATCACCGGCGGCACCACCTTCAACGACAGCGCGCAGTCCATCCTGGGCGTCTGGCTCCTGGTGGTGACACTCATTGCCCTGGTCGCCGGTTCCCCGCATTTCCTCACCGTGTTCCTCCTCCTGGGTGCGCCCGGCCTGTTGGCCGCGGCACTGGTGGAGCACCTGCGCACCCGCCGCCGGGGAGGGCCCGCGCATGCCTGAGCTTGACCCCGTCATCCACGCCGAATCCCGGCTGCGCGCCCTGACCATGCTGAACGAGGTCGGGGAGAACAACCGGATCGCCTTCACCAAGCTCCAGAAAATGCTGGACATGACGGCAGGCAACCTCTCCACCCACCTACGGAAACTGGAAAACGCCGGCTACGTCGAGGTCAGCAAGACCATCGAAGGCCGCACCCCGGCCACCTACGCGGGCATCACGCCGGAGGGCCGCGCGGCATACGCCCGGTACCGCAAAAACCTGCAGGACCTGCTGTCCGGCCTCAGCTAAGCCCGCCGTCCCCCGTCCATCGCACCCAGGAGCAGCCGCCCGTGAGCATCAACAAACCAGACCCCGATCCGCCGGAGATCCTCGCCGTCGCCCGCGGCGTCCACAAGTCCTACGGCTCGGTGACGGCGCTCTCCGGCGTCGACTTCGCAATCAGCGCCGGCGAGACCGTGGGCCTGCTGGGCCCCAACGGAGCCGGAAAGTCCACTCTGCTGAGCCTGCTGACCGGACTGCGCCAGCCGGACCGCGGAACGGTGGAGCTCTTCGGGCGGGATCCCAGGACTCCGCAGGCCCGCCGGGCCCTGGGCACCACGCCCCAGGCCACCTCGGTCCCTGCAACCCTGCGGGTGCGCGAGACCGTGGACTTCGTCGCGGCCCACTATCCCGACCCCGTTCCGACGGCGGAGCTGCTGGAGCGGTTCGGCCTCGCCGCGGCCGCCGGAAAGCAATGCGGCGGCCTGTCGGGCGGACAGCAGCGGCGGCTGCTGGTGGCCCTGGCCCTCGTGGGCCGGCCCCGGCTGGTGGTCCTGGACGAACCGACCACCGGACTGGACGTCGAGGCACGGGAGAACCTGTGGGAGCAGCTCGCCGCCTACCGGGCCGGCGGAGGAACCCTGCTGATCACCAGCCACTATCTGGACGAAATCCAGACCCTCGCGGGGCGGGTGGTCGTCGTCAATGACGGCGCGGTCATCGCCGACGGCAACGTGGACGAGATCCGCAGCCGGGTCAGCGTCAGCCGCGTATCCTTCCATACCTCCCTTTCCGCAGAGGCCTTCCGGACCTGGCCCGGCACCGCCGCCGTCAACGTCACGGCGTCCGGCGCCACCACCATCGTCAGCCATGACGCCGACGAAACAGTGCGCATGCTGGTCGGCAGGGGCGCCGACTTCCGCGGCCTGGAGGTCCACGCCGCCAGCCTGGAGGAGGCCTTCGTGGCCCTTACCCATTCCACCTCCGGCCGGGAAACGCCGCCGGCACCGGATGCCGGCACCCCGGCAGGACCCTCAGCGGAAAGGCACGTCGGATGAGCACCTCCCCTGCCCTGCAGAACAACAGCTCGCAGCTGCACCTGGTCCGTGTCCATACCCGGGCGCAGGTCCTGGAGCAGCTGAGGATTCCCGTGGCCGTGCTCTCCTCCACGGTCTTCCCCACCCTGGCGCTGGTGTTCTTTGTGCTGCCGCAGACCGCCGTGACCTCCAACCCGGTCGCCTCGCTGATGTCGATTGCCCAGCTGGCGGTGTTCGGCGTGATGAGCGCCTTCCTGTTCAACTACGGGATCGGAGTCGCGGAGGACCGGGCCAACCCGTGGAGCAGCTACGTGCGCACCCTGCCGGTCGGCGCGCTGCCGCCGACGGTCGCGCGGGCGCTCACCGCCATGATGTTCGCCTTCTTTGCCCTCATCCCCGTGTTGGTGGTGGGTGCCACGACGACGGCGGGCATGGACCTGTACACCGACGGAACCCTGCCCTGGTGGCGGGTGCCCCTGGCCGTGGGGGTCTGGCTGGTCTGCGGGCTGCCGTTCCTGTGCCTTGGCCTGCTGATCGGCTATCTCTGCACCTCAAAGGTGGCGATCGCTCTCACGCAGGTGGTGTTCTTTCCGCTCGCGTTCGCCGGCGGCATGATGCTGCCGCCGGAGATCTTCTCTCCGGGGCTGGACACGTTTTCGCGGTTCCTTCCCTCGCGGGCAGCGCGGGACCTGTCCGTGTCGGCCCTCTCCGGGGAACCGTTTGAACCGGCAGCGCTGGCCTGCTTCCTTGCCTGGACGCTGCTGCTGGGCGCCGGCGCGGTCTGGGCCAACCGGCGGGACCAGGGCCGGCGCTTCCGCTGACCGGCGCACCCGGGGTGCGGGCTCCGCCTCAGAGCGAGGCCGCGTAGCCGTTCGCGTAGTCCCGTGACTGGGGCTTGCCGGCCGGCAGCGCCCGCAGCCGGCTGTGCCGCTGGACCAGCGAGACCAGTCCCAGCGGTTTGAACGCCGCCGAGGCGGGCGGGCGCTGCCCGCGGGCCAGGGGCACGACGTCGCCGCCGAGCCCTGCGGCGAAGATCCTGCCCAGGTCCGGCTGGCGCTGCTGGGCCTGGTCGAGTTCGGCCGACAGCTCCTCCACCTGGGCGCGCAGCCCCCGAACCTCTTTTTCCAGCTCCATGATCCGCTTGATCCCCTCGAGGGAGACGCCCTCCTGGGAGAGCCGCTGGACCTGCCGGAGCATCTCGATGTCGCGCTGCGAGTAGCGGCGGGCGCGGCCCGGTGCCCGCGACGGGCTGACGATGCCCATCCGGTCATACTGCCGGAGGGTCTGCGGGTGCATCTCCGCCAGCTCGGCCGCGACCGAGATGACGAAGATCGGCGCGTTTGCGTCGATGGCCACAGGATCCTCCTTTACGACGTCGGCTGTGGGGTGTGATCAGTGATCATAGGTCAAAGCGCCGGTTCCCGGGCGGAAGCCGGTTCCGGACTCACAGGCGTGCCTTGGCCGCCAGGGAGGCCCGGGGGTTCTCGCCCGTGGTGGCCCGGGCGAAGGCCTCGACGGCATCCTTCGCCTCCTTGCTCAGGTTCTGCGGGACCGCGACGTCCACGGTGACCAGCAGGTCGCCGGTGGCCTTGGCGGTCTTCACTCCGCGCCCCTTCACCCGCAGCGTCCGGCCCGACGGCGTTCCCGCCGGCACGCGCAGCCGCACGGTGTCTCCGCTGAGGGTGGGCACCTCGATGGTCGCGCCGAGCGCGGCCTCGGGGAAGCTCACCGGAACGTGGATGCGGATGTCGTTGCCGTCGCGCTTGAAGAAGTCGTGCGGCGTCACGTGGACGGTGACCATGAGGTCGCCTGCGCCGGCGGGCCCGGGCTGGCCCTTGCCCCGGACGCGGATGGTCTGGCCGTCCCTGACGCCGGCCGGAACACGCACCTCGATGACTTCGCCCGAGGGCTCCCGCAGGCCGATGACCGTGCCGTTGATGGAGCCGGCGAAGGAAATCGTGGTGGTCGCCGTCCGGTCCGCGCCCTTGGTGGGCGGAGCCTGGCCGAAGCCGCCACCGAAGCCTCCGCCGCCGCCGAAGAGGTCGGCGAACTCCGGCGGGATGTTGCTGCCGCCGGTGCTGAAGGTGGTGCGCCGGGAGCCTCCGCGCGGCCCGGCGCCCTGGCCGAACAGGCCGCCGAACAGGTCCTCGAACCCGCCGGCTCCCGCTCCTGCGCCCGGTCCGCCGGCACCGCCGGCGCTGAAGCGGGCGCCGCTGCCCATGGCACGGATGGCGTCGTACTGCTGGCGTTCCTCGGCGTCGGAAAGGACCGAATAGGCCTCGGAGACGTCCTTGAACATGCGTTCCGCGGAGGCGTCGTTCTGGTTCTGGTCCGGGTGGTACTTCCGGGCCAGCTTCCGATATGCCTTTTTGATGTCCGATTCGGAGGCATCCTTGGGGACGCCCAGAATCTTGTAGAAATCCTTGTCGACCCAGTCCTGGCTAGCCAATGGCGTCCCTTTCTCGTTCCAGTCTCCAGTCCGTGCCCGGCGGGGCACGGAAGGCCCGGGGCGCCTGCCGCCCCGGGCCCTGCCGCTACTGCTCCGGTACTGAGACCACAACCTGGGCCGCGCGCAGCACGCGGTCCCCGGCCTTGTAGCCGATCCGCAGGATCTGCGTCACGGTGTCGGACTGCACGTCCGCGCTCTGCTGCTGCATCAGCGCCTCGTGGATGTTCGGATCGAACTCGACTCCGGTCTCGTCGATCCGGGTCAGCCCGAACGTGCCCAGCGCGCTCTCCAGCTTCTTGGCGATCGCGGCGAAGGGCCCCTCCGCCAGGTCGCCGTGCTGCCGGGCGGCCTCGATGTCGTCCAGGGTCGGCAGGAGGGCGTTGATCACGCCGATCACGGCCATCTCCCGGGCGACGTCGCGGTCACGCTCCACCCGCCGGCGGTAGTTCACGTACTCGGCCTGCAGGCGCAGCAGGTCCCCGCGCAGCTCCTCCGCCTCCGGGGAGCCGGCCGCCTGCGGGGCGTCCGGAACCTCGGCGCTGTTCAGGATCTGCTCCGCCTGCGACAGGGCGTCACCGTCAGCCCCCTGGCCCGGTGCGGGGTTCTCCGCACCGGCCGGCTGCGAGGCCGCGTCGTCAGGGGTGCCGCGGGGCTCGTCGGAACCCGGCTCCGGGTTCGCGCCGTTGTCCTGCGCCATGGCTACTTCTTCTCTTCGTCGTCGACGACTTCGGCATCCACGATGTCCTCATCGCCTGCGGACGCGGAATCCGTTCCGGCTCCGGCGCCGCCGGCGGCACCGGCGCCCGGGGCGTCGGCCTGTGCGGAGGCGTAGATCGCTTCGCCGAGCTTGGTCTGCGAGGCCTGCAGCTTGTCGAAGGCGCTCTTGACCTCGTCATCGTTGTCGGTTCCGGCGAGGGCCGTCTTCAGGGCGTCGACGTCGGCCTTGACCTCGGTCTTGACGTCCTCGGGCAGCTTGTCGTCGTTGTCCGTGAGCAGCTTGTCCACGGAGTAGGCCAGCTGCTCGGCGGAGTTGCGGACGTCGGCTGCCTCGCGGCGCTTCTTGTCCTCGGCTGCGTGCTCCTCGGCCTCGCGGACCATGCGGTCGATGTCCTCCTTGGAGAGCGAGGACCCGCCGGTGATGGTCATGGACTGCTCGGCGCCGGTGCCCTTGTCCTTGGCGGACACGTGCACGATGCCGTTGGCGTCGATGTCGAAGGTGACCTCGATCTGCGGGACGCCGCGCGGCGCCGGGGCGATGCCGGTCAGCTCGAAGGTGCCCAGCGGCTTGTTGTCGCGGGTGAACTCGCGCTCGCCCTGGAAGACCTGGATCGCCACGGACGGCTGGTTGTCGTCGGCGGTGGTGAAGGTCTCGCTGCGCTTGGTCGGGATGGCCGTGTTGCGCTCGATCAGCTTGGTCATCACCCCGCCCTTGGTCTCAATGCCCAGGGACAGCGGGGTGACGTCGATCAGCAGCACGTCCTTGCGCTCGCCCTTCAGCACGCCGGCCTGCAGGGCTGCGCCCACGGCCACGACCTCGTCGGGGTTCACGCCCTTGTTCGGCTCCTTGCCGCCGGCCAGCTGCTTCACCAGCTCGGACACGGCGGGCATGCGGGTGGAACCGCCCACGAGGATGATGTGGTCGATGTCGGAGACCTTGATGCCGGCCTCGGAGATGACGTCGTTGAACGGCTTCTTGGTGCGGTCCAGCAGGTCCTTGGTCAGGTCCTGGAACTTGGCGCGGGAGAGGTGCTCGTCCAGGTGCACCGGCCCCTCGGGGGTGACCGAGAGGTACTGCAGGGAGATGTTGGTGGAGGTCGCGGAGGAGAGCTCCTTCTTGGCCTGCTCTGCGGCTTCCTTCAGGCGCTGCAGGGCGATCTTGTCCTTGGACAGGTCCGCGCCCTTGGCCTTGGCCTGGCCCAGCAGATAGTCAACGATGCGCTGGTCCCAGTCGTCGCCGCCGAGGCGGTTGTCGCCGGCGGTCGCGCGGACCTGGATGGTGGAGAAGTCGTCCTCGTCCTTGCCCACTTCGAGCAGGGACACGTCGAACGTGCCGCCGCCGAGGTCGAAGACCAGGATCAGCTCGTCTTCCTTGCCCTTGTCCAGGCCGTAGGCCAGGGCCGCGGCGGTGGGCTCGTTGACGATGCGCAGCACGTTCATGCCGGCGATCTCGCCGGCTTCCTTGGTGGCCTGGCGCTCGGCGTCGTTGAAGTAGGCCGGAACGGTGATCACCGCGTCGGTGACCTTCTCGCCGAGGTAGGCCTCGGCGTCGTTCTTCAGCTTCATGAGGATGCGGGCCGAGATCTCCTGCGGCGTGTACTTCTTGCCGTCGATCTCCTTGGACCAGTCGGTGCCCATGTGGCGCTTGACGGAGGAGATGGTGCGGTCGATGTTGTTCACGGCCTGGCGCTTGGCGATCTCGCCGACCAGGACCTCGCCCGACTTGGCGAAGGCCACGACCGACGGGGTGGTGCGGCCGCCTTCGGCGTTGGCGATGACGGTGGGCTCGCCGCCTTCGAGGACGGAGACCACGGAGTTGGTGGTGCCGAGGTCGATACCTACTGCACGTGACATATTGCTTCCTCTTTCCTTGGGAAAACGTCGCCTGCCGGCCCGAAGCCCGGCAAGTCTTGAGCGTTCTGCACTCAACTTTACCGAAGCGGCGGTGAATGTCAACAAACTTGAGCCGAGCACGCTCAAGTTGTCGTCGGCCCCTTGACGGAGGATGACGTGCCGTTACCGGACCATGGCCGCAGCCGCCGGCCCGGCGTAGGGTCCTGTTCATGCCTCAGGAAACGTACTCGCACGGTCATCACGAGAGCGTGGTCCGCACGCACGCGGGCCGGACGGCGGAGGATTCCGCCGCCTACCTGCTGCCCCTCCTATCCCCCGGAATGGACCTGCTCGACGTCGGCTGCGGCCCGGGCAGCATCACGCTGGGGCTGGCCCGGGCCGTGGCTCCGGGCATGGCCACCGGGCTTGACGCCTCGGAGGAGGTCGTGGGCCTGGCGGCCCTGGCCGCAGCGGAGCGGGGCGTGGAGAATGCCCGCTTCCGCGCCGGAGACGTCTACGAGCTGCCCTGGCCGGATGCATCGTTCGACGTCGTCCACGCCCACCAGGTGCTGCACCACCTTGCGGACCCGGTGGCGGCGCTGCGGGAGATGAGGCGCGTGACGCGCCCCGGCGGCCTCGTTGCCGTGCGCGAGGCGGATTTCTCCGCCATGTCCTGGTACCCGCAGCTGCCGGAACTGGACGAATGGATGGACCTGTACCAGCAGATTGCCCGCGGCAACGGCGCCGAGCCCGACGGCGGCCGGAGGCTGCTGGGCTGGGCGCTGGCCGCCGGCTTCACCGACGTCGAGCCCTCCGCCTCGAATTGGCTGTACGCCACCCCGCAGCGGCGCCGGGAGCACGGCGGGTCCTGGGCCGAGCGGGTGCTGCACTCCGCGTTCGCCGAACAGGCGCTGCAGCGGAACCTGGCCGACCGGCCGGCGCTGGAGCGGATCAGCGCCGGGTGGCGCAGCTGGGCCGAGGATCCGGCAGGCTGGTTCCTGATGCCTTCGGCCGAGGTCCTGGCCCGGGCCTGATCCCCTGCGCCTGCCTCCTGTACCCCGGCCTCCTGTACCGGGGCGCATCCCTCGCTAGGCTGGAGGAATGTACCGCATCGAGGTGGTCTGCACCGGCAATGTCTGCCGCTCCCCCATATCCGAGCTGGTGCTGCAGCGCGCCTTCGCCGAGGCCGGGCTCGCGGACCGCGTTGCGATCACCTCGGCGGGCCTGGCCGCCTGGGATCCGGATGAACCCATGGATCCGCGCAGTTCCGCGGTGCTGCTGCGCAACGGCTTCTCCGAGGACCAGATCACCGGATTTGTCGCCCGCCCGTTCCGTCAGGAGCGGATCCCCGTCCTTGACCTCCTGCTGGCCCTGGACCGCGGCCATGAGGACCGGCTGCTCGCCTGGGCGCCGCCGGAACACCGGAGGCGGGTCCGTCTGCTGCGCTCCTTCGACCCCGCCGCCGCCGGCCTGCCCCGCGAGGAGCTGGATGTCCCCGATCCCTGGTTCGGCGAGGACGTGGATTTCGACGCCGCGTACGCCCTGATCGAGGCGGCCGCCCCGGGAGTGGTCGCCGCAGTGCGCAGCGAGCTCCAGGCATGAGCCGCAGGCGTCCCGTCCTGGCGGCGGTCGACGGGTTCTCCGGGGCAGGCAAGTCGAGCCTGGCCGATGAACTGATGATCGCCCTTGCGCAACGCGGAGTTCCCGCCGCCCTGTTTCGGCTGGAGGACATCTACCCCGGCTGGGACGGCCTCGCAGCAGGGATGGACTGCTACCGCCGCCTGGTGCTCGAGCCCCTGGCCGCGGGCCGGCCAGCCCGCTGGCGGGCCTGGGACTGGGACGCCGGCACCTGGGGCGCCGAACGGATCACCGAACCGGCCGCCGTCGTGCTCTGCGAGGGGGTGGGGGCCTTCCACGCCGCCGCCCGCCCGCTGCTGGATGCGGGCATCTGGCTGCAGGCCCCGGCCGGGCTCCGCCGTCGTCGCGCCCTGGCCCGGGACGGCGACACCTACGCACCGCACTGGGAGCGCTGGGCCGCGCAGGAACGCGCCTGGGCCGCCTCCGACGACGCGGCGGCGGCTGCGGACCTGGTGCTCGACGGCGGTGCGGCAGGCAACGCCGCGGCGGTCCTGGCCCTGCTGGCCGGCACCGGCCCCGGGACCGCGCCGACCCCGGGGGTTACTGCAGGGTGGCGGTAAGCCGCGCCACGTTGTCCACGTAGCGTTCCAGCAGGGGCCGGTTCCGCCAGTCCTCCAGATGCAGTTCCTTCGACAGGCTCCGGTAGGTGTCCTCCACCCGGCGCATCTGTTCGACGATCCCGCCGCCGAACATCATCAGCGAGACCTCCAGGTTCAGCGAGAAGGAGCGCATGTCCATGTTGGAGGAGCCCAGCACCGCCACCTCATCGTCCACGGTGAAGTGCTTGGCGTGCAGGACCAGCGGCTTCGGGTACTGGTAGATCCGGATCCCGGCCTCCAGCAGCACCTCGTAGTAGGAGCGCTGCGCATGGTCCACCAGGAACTGGTCGCCCTTCTCGGACACGAACAGCTCCACCTGCACCCCGCGCTGGGCCGCGGTGGTGATCGCGTACAGCAGCGAGTCGTCCGGCACGAAGTAGGGGCTGGTGATGGAGATCCGCTCCGAGGCCGAATAGATCAGCGACGTGAACAGGCGCAGGTTGTTCTCGGTGGTGAACCCGGGCCCGCTGGGCACCACCTGGCAGGTGACCCCGCCCGGCGCGGACTCCCATTCGTATAGGCTGAGCTCCCGCTCCAGGTTCTCGTCGGTCTCGGCGTTCCAGTCCGTGGCGAACACGACGTTCAGCTCATCGACCACGGGGCCTTCGAGCCGGGTCATCAGTTCCACCCAGCGGCGCCCGATCCGGTGGTTGGCGCGCTTGCGGTAGCCCGGTTCAATGAGGTTCTGCGAGCCGGTGAATCCGATCCTGCCGTCCACCACCATCAGCTTGCGGTGGTTGCGCAGGTCAGGCCGGCGCCAGTTGCCGCGGGTGGGCTGGATCGGCAGCATCCGGTGCCACTGGATGTCGGAGTTCCTGAGCTGGCGCAGCAGCTGCCGGTATCCGTGGATCCGCAGCGTGGCGATGTGGTCGAAGAGCAGGCGGACCCGGACCCCGCGGGCGGCGGCCTCGGTGAGGGCGGTAAAGAACTCACGCGTCTCGTCGTCGTAGCTCATGATGTAGAACTCAACGTGCACATGCTTGTCCGCGCCGCGGACGGCGGCGGTCATGTCCCTGATGCTCTGCCGGTAGTCCCGCTGCAGGGTGACCCGGTTGCCGTCGAGGGTGGGCAGCGAGCCCAGCCGGCGGTTCAGTTCCGCGGCGGAGAGGACCCATTCCGGGCCGGCGTAGCTGCTGCCTTCAGCCTCGAGTTCGCGGGTGTTCTCACGCACCGCCCGGTTGATCTCGGCCTGCCGCCGGACACGTGAATCGTTCAGCCGGTTGTTGCCGAACAGGGCGAAGATGATGATTCCCGGGATGGGGAGGAAGAAGATCGCCAGCAGCCAGGCCATGGCCGTCGTCGGCCGGCGGTTGCCGGGCACCACGCCCAGCGCCACGATCCGGATGCCGAAATCGATGATCGTCAGAATCGTCGCGATCCACCCGGGGGGGCTAATCGTCCACCACACAGCTTGCTCCCTCCGGCACCTGCCTCTGATCAAGACTAGTGGACGTGCCGGCCCGTCCGGCCCCGCGGGCCGGGCGATAGGGTGGGGGCATGACGACTCTGGTGTTCCTCGATCCGGCGTTTGAGGACGGCCGGCCGGCGGACGCCGCCGAACCGCAGCTGCTGGCCACCGACCTCGGGGTGACCCGCGGCGACGGTGTCTTCGAGTCGCTGCTGGCGGTGGGCGGCCGGCCCCGCAAGCTGCCGGCCCACCTGGCCCGGCTGGCGGGCTCCGCCGCCGCCCTGCAGATCGAGGCCCCGCCCGCTGCGGCCTGGGAACGGGCGATCGGCACCGCGCTCGCCCGGCAGGTCCGCGCCGAGGGCGACGGCCCCGCCGTCGTGCGCCTGTTCCTGACCCGCGGCCCGGAGGGCGCCGGCACCCCGACCGCCTGGGTGTCCGCGGCGCCGGTGCCGGCGGCCACGCTGGCGCAGCGGGAGCACGGGGTGAAGGTCCTGCTGCTGGACCGCGGCTACGACAGCATGGACGCGCCCCGGCAGCCCTGGCTGCTGCTGGGCGCCAAGACCCTCTCCTATGCGGTGAACATGGCGGCGATCCGGCACGCGAAGGCCAACGGCGCCGACGACATCATCTTCACCTCCTCGGACGGCCGGGTGCTGGAGGGCGCCACCTCCACCGTGCTGCTGGCCATGGAGCAGGACGGGGTGCGGACCCTGCTCACCCCCGAGCTGGAGAGCGGGATCCTGGCCGGCACCACGCAGGCCGCGATCTTCGACGCCGCCGGAAAGGCCGGCTGGGCCCTGGCCTACGGGCCGCTGGAGCCGGCGCATCTGCTGGAGGCCGACGCCGTGTGGCTGGCCTCCAGCATCCGCCTGCTGGCGCCGGTCACGCACATCGACGGCGAGCCGATCCGCACCTCGCAGCGGCTCACCGCCGAACTGTCCGCGCTCGTCGAAGACATCCTCTAGCCGCCCGCGGCCGGCCCGGCGGGCCTAGCTGAGGATGAAGTTGAACGTCCCCGCCGCCAGGGCCGCCGCAACCGCACCGCCGCCGAGCAGCACCCCGTAACCGGCCACCGCGGCATCGAGCGGAGCGAAGGTCGAGGTCCGGGACCAGGTGCGCGGTCCGGCGCCGAACCCCCGGGCCTCCATGGCCGCCGCCAGCCGGGAGGACCGCCGCACGGCCTGAACCAGCAGCGCCAGCGCCTGGCCCGGGAAGTCCTTCAGCCGGGCCGGGCCCGAGGAGCTGCCGGCTCCCCGTGCCCGCCGGGCCAGGCCCAGGGTGCGCCATTCCTCCACCAGCAGCCCCACCAGCCGGACGGCGGCCAGCGCACCCAGGACGAACCGTTCGGGCAGCTTCAGTTTCTGCGCCAGCGCATCGGCGAGATCGGTGGGGTCCACCGCGGTCAGCAGGAACAGGCCGGGCAGGGCAATCGCCAGGCCGCGCAGCGCGATGGCGGTGCCGGCCGCGACGGAATCCGTGGTGAACAGCAGCGGCCCGGCCTGAAGCAGCACCTCTCCGGTCTTCTCCGCGAGCAGGGCGGTGGCGTATCCGGCCAGCAGGGCCGCCGGCAGCACCGGCCAGAACCGCAGCAGGATGGCCGGGCGGATCCGCAGCAGCGGTAGCAGGGCGAGCTCGCCGGCCAGCACCACCGCCGCACTGACCCAGTCCACGGTGGCCAGCACGGCCAGGGTCACGGCCACGGCCGCGGCGAGCAGGGACAGCGGGTTGGCCCGGCGCAGCGTGTTCATGCCCCGGCCCCCCGCAGGACAGCGGCCGGCCCTCCGGCCCCCGCGGCGCTGCCCCCGCCCACCCGCAGGCGGGCGGCGTCGAGCGCGGCCAGGAAGTCGTCGTCGTGCGTCACGGCGACGACAGCGCGGCCGCCCGCGGCCTGCTCGGCGAGCAGGCGCACCAGCTGCGCCCAGGTCCGGGCGTCCTGGCCGAAGGTGGGTTCATCCAGCAGCAGCACCTGCGGCGCCGCCGCCAGCACCGTGGCCACGGAGAGGCGGCGTTTCTCGCCTCCGGAGAGGGTGAACGGGTTGACGTCCATCAGATGCCCGAGCCGCAGCCGTTCGGCCAGCTCCTCGACGGCGGAGTCCCGCTCCCGCCGGATGCGCCGCGGCCCGTAGGCCAGCTCGTCGCGCACCCTGCCGGTGAGGAACTGGTGCTCGGGTTCCTGGAAGACCGTCCCGATCCGCTGGATCAGCTGCGGCGGCTTCCACCGCCTTGGCTCCGCGGCGAGCGTCCCGCGCAGGGCCGACTCGGCGCGCAGCGACCCGGCCCAGGGCGCGGTCAGCCCCCCAAGTGCCAGCGCGAGGGTCGATTTGCCGGCGCCGTTGGGCCCGACGACGCCGAGCACGGTGCCCGCCCGCAGCTGCAGGTCCACCCCGGCCAGCACGGGTCCGGCGTGCCGGTTGCGGGCCACGGCCAGGTCCTTGGCGGTCAGCAGCGCTTCTCCCGGAGCGCCGGGGGCCGGCAGGGGCGGACCGCCGTCGGCCGTCAGCGGATCCAGGCCGGGCACCCACACACCCGCCGCGGCCAGCCGGCTGCGGATGCCCTGCCCGTTCAGCACCTGCTCGGGCGGCCCGTCGGCGAGCAGGCCGCCGTCGGCCGCAAGCACGAGCACCCGGTCCACGACCGGGGCCCAGACCGCGGTGCGGTGCTCGACCACGATCAGAGTGGCGCCGGTGCGCTCCGCGGCGCGGGCGACGGCGTCACGGACCTCCAGCACTCCAGCCGGGTCAAGGTTGGCGGTGGGCTCGTCCAGCAGCAGCAGGCCCGGCTGCATGGCCAGCACGGCCGCGAGGGCCAGGCGCTGCTTCTGGCCGCCGGAAAGGGCGGCGGTGGGATGCCCGTGCGGCAGGTGCCCCAGTCCGACGTCCTCCAGCGCCCGGGCGGTCCGGGCCGGAATCCGTGCTGCGGGCACCTGCAGGTTTTCCGCGCCGAACGCCACCTCGTCGCCCACCCGGGAGAGCACCACCTGGCTCTCCGGATCCTGCAGCACCAGCCCGGCGCGGCCGCGCGCCCGACGCGGGTCGACGCCGTCGATGCTCAGGCGCCCGGACTGCTCGCCGCCGCCGTCGCCCTCGTCGTCGGCAAGGATGCCGGCCAGCGCGTGCAGCAGCGTCGATTTGCCTGCGCCGGAAGCTCCCAGCAGCAGGACCCGCTCGCCGGCACGGATGTGCAGGTCCAGTCCGCTGACCGCGGGCCGGCGGCGCCCGGCGTGCCGCCAGCCGAACCCCTCGGCGCGGACTTCGGCCGGGGCGGCGGGCCGGTCAGGCATCGGCGCTGCGGCCGGCCGCGAACTGGGACAGGGCGCCGGTGCGTGCCAGTGCACGCATCGCCAGCCAGGAGAGCAGGCCCGCGATCACGAGTCCGGACACCGCGGCGAACAGCACGTAGAGGCCCTGCCACTGCGCGGCCCATTCGACGTTGTAGAGGATGTTCTCGCTGACGCCCAGGAAGACCCCGGCGGTCAGCCCGGCCAGCAGCGCCACCGGCAGGGTGTACCTGCGGTAGAGGAAGAGCAGGAAGATCAGTTCCGCGCCCAGGCCCTGGACGGCTCCGGAGAGCAGGACGGACAGGCCGTAGCTGGTCCCCAGGACCATGGACACGGCCGAGGCCAGGACCTCGCAGTAGATCGCGGCACCGGGCCTGCGGATGATCAGCCCGCCCAGGACGCCGGCGATCAGCCAGCCTCCGCTGTAGAGGCCGAGCAGGGGCGGGAAGGCGGCGGTCAGGGCGCCGATGCCGCCGGCGCCCAGGGACCAGGCCCAGAAGACCACGCCCACGGCCACGGAAAGCACGGACGCGGTGACGATGTCCACCACCCGCCAGCGGGCGGAGGTTCGCCAGGATGCGGCGAGCCGGGCGCCCCACCGCGGGCCGGGTGACGGCGTCGGGCGCGGGTCGGGGCTCGGGGACGATGCGGTGGGGCGGGGCTGCGGCGCGCCGCCGGAAGTGTTCTGCATGGAAATCCTCCTGGGTTGCAGGAGGGGAGGGAGAACGCCGGTACCGGCGCCGCCCCTGAGATCTCGACTCCCTTCGCCGGTACTAACCGGATCAGGTTCGAGGGTCTGCGGTGATCCGCACTCTCAGCGCCCTGTGCCGTGCCCGGTGTTCCGGTCCGCGGCGGCGCTCCCCTGTCGTGTGTTGGCGCTACCACTGTACATCCGATCGGGACGCGTGGGGCGGCTGTGTCGTAGGGTGGGGTCAAAGCCCCACAAGCGAAGGAATGCCCATGAACGTGATCCTCAAACTGCTCGGCACAGGCGTCAGCATCCTGGCCGGAATCGTCTCCGCCAAGGCCCTGGACTTCGTCTGGGAGAAGGCCACCGGGCAGGAGCCGCCGAAGGACGCCGAAGGCAGCCTCGAGGCCTCGCTGCGCTCGGCGCTCGTCTTCGCGCTGGTCTCCGGCGCCGTCAGCTCCGCGATCCGCGTGCTCACCAACCGGGGCACCCAGAAGGCCATCCAGCGCTACAAGCGCACCCCCGAGGTCGTCTGACCCGCGGACCTATCCTTCGAGCCGGCGGCGGCTGCGGCTGCCGCCGGCTCCGTCCGTTTCACGGGCGGCAGCCAGCTCCTCGGCGGACAGGTTCCCGGTCTGGTGCACGTCGTCCACCTGCGGATCGGCGTCGGCGCCCTCCTCGGCCTCCTGCGCCTCGGTGATGTAGCGCTGGGCGCGCTCGACGACGTCGTCCAGCTCGTCGATGCTCAGCAGCTCCGGCCGCAGGTGCTTGGTGCGGTAGCCGGCGCGGCCGATCATATGGGCGCTGACCGGGGCGGTCAGCAGCATGAGCAGCCAGCACAGGAACAGGACCGGCAGCAGCTTCCAGCTGGCGAACTCCACCGCCATGGCGGAGAGGAACAGCAGCAGGCCCAGCACCTGGGGCTTGGACGCCGCGTGCATGCGGCTCATCAGGTCCGGGAAGCGCATCAGGCCGATCGCGGCGGCCAGCGACATCAGGGCGCCGCCGATCATGAGCAGGCCGACGACGGCGTCGTGGAGGTTCTGGGACATTGTTACCTCCTGTCCGTGACGAAGCGGGCGACGGTGACCGAGCCGATGAAGCCGACCAGCGAGATCGAGATCAGCAGCGCCAGGTAGTCAAGGTGCCGGTTGACGATCATGTCGGTGGCCAGGCCGGCGCCGACCACCGCCAAAAGCACGTCCGCTGCGAGCACCCGGTCCAGGATGGACGGGCCCAGGATGATCCGGCCGATGGCGCCGAAGGCCGCCACCGCCAGCATCACGGCTGTGATCACGGCAAATACATTCATCATGCGCCTGCTCCCTGCTGTGCGTCGTCGAGCTGCCCGCCGGTGCGCTGTTCATCGGCCCTCAGCAGCTGCAGGTCCTCGCGGCTGCCCATGGTCCGGATCAGCCAGGCCTCGGTGCTGCGCACGTCCCGGCGGATCGCCTCCGCCTGCTCCTCGTTGGCGACGTTCAGGCAGTGCAGGTAGAGGGTGGAGGTGGAGCGGTCCACGTCCACCACCAGCGAACCGGGAATCAGCGACAGCGCGTGGCCGGTGGCGGTGGTGAGCAGGTCGGACCGGGTCCGCAGCTTGACCGCCACCACGGCGTTCCGGATCCGCGGGCCCTTCCGGATCGCCAGCCAGAACACCTCGAAGCTGGCCAGCACCAGCTTGTACAGGAAGCGGACGCCGAACCCGAACGCGTACAGCACGTTGAACCTGCCGCTGAGCTGCACCGGAGGCAGGTAGAAGATGCGCATCACCACGGCGGCGATGACCACGCCGAACGCGAGGTTGGCGAGGCTGAAGTCCTGCCAGAGCGCTCCCCAGACAAAGACCAGCCAGATCAGCAGCGGCAGTTCCTTGAAGACCGAAAGGTGGCGTTTGCGGCTCACGGCATGGCCCCCTCTCCCAGGACCGCTTCGATGTACGGGGTGCGCTCGAGCAGGTCCATCGCGGCGTTGTCGCTGAGCTCATAGAGCGGACCGGCGAAGACGGTCAGGGCGACGCCCAGGCCGACCAGGCCCAGGGTGGCGCCGACCATGCTCTTGGGCAGCAGCGTGACGGCGTCGCGCCCGGAGAACCGGCCGCTGTCGTGGTCGGTGACGTCCACCGAGCTGTTCAGGGTGCGCCCGTCCGGGCCGACCGCCAGCAGGATCGGGTCCGGGTGCACCGCATCCTCCGGGGTGCGCCAGAAGGCGCGGTTCCAGACCCGGGCCATGACCAGCAGGGTCAGCAGGCTGGTGACGGCGCCGGCGGCGACCAGCGCATAGGCCAGCGGCGTGCCCAGGTCCACGCCGGCCTGCATCAGGCCGAGCTTGCCGAGGAAACCGGAGAACGGCGGAATGCCGGCCAGGTTGATCGCCGGAATGAAGTACAGCACGGCCAGCAGCGGCGACAGCTTCGCCAGCCCGCCCAGGCGGTCCATGTTGGCCGTCCCGCCCCGGCGTTCGATCAGCCCGGTGACCAGGAACAGGCTGGTCTGCACGGTGATGTGGTGCACCACATAGAACACCGCGGAACCGATGCCGACCACGGAGGAAACCGCCAGGCCGAAGACCATGTAGCCGATGTGGCTGACCAGGGTGAACGAGAGGAGTCGCTTGATGTCCGTCTGCGCCAGCGCGCCGAGGATGCCCACCACCATCGTCAGCCCGGCAACGACCATCAGCAGCGAGTTGATCCGGTCCCCGGGGAACAGCAGCGTCTCCGTCCGCACCATGGCGTACACGCCGACCTTGGTCAGCAGGCCGGCGAACACCGCGGTCACCGGTGCCGGCGCCGTCGGGTAGGAGTCCGGCAGCCAGAACGACAGCGGGAAGACGGCGGCCTTGATGCCGAACGCGACCAGCAGCATCACGTGCAGCACCATCTGGGTGTCCGGGTCCAGCTCGCCGAGCTTGAGCGCGAGGTCGGCCATGTTGACCGTGCCGGTGGCGCCGTAGACCATCGCGATGGCGATCAGGAACAGCAGCGAGGAGACCACACTGACCACCACGTAGGTGACGCCGGCCCGGATCCGGGGGGTGGTCCCGCCGAGCGTCATCAGCACGTAGCTGGCGGTCAGCAGGATTTCGAAGCCCACGTAGAGGTTGAACAGGTCCCCGGCGAGGAAGGCGTTGGAGACGCCGGCCACCAGGATCAGGTAGGTGGGGTGGAAGATCGAGATCGGTCCGTCTTCGTCGCCGTCGGCCATGCCCTGGCCGGTGGCGTAGATCAGCACCGCCAGGCTCACCGCGGAGGAGATCACCAGCATCATCGCGGAGAACTGGTCCACCACCATGGTGATGCCGAACGGCGGCAGCCAGCCGCCGAGGTTGACGGCCTGCGCGCCGGTCTCCCAGACCGAGGCCAGCAGCAGGCACTCCAGCAGCAGGGTCAGGCTGAGCAGGCTCACGCTGACGATCCGCTGGGAGCGCTGATGGCGGATCAGCAGGAAGGTGACCGCGGCGCCGAAGATCGGCAGGACGACGGCGAGGGGGGCAAGGCTCGGACTCATCGGCGGGCCTCTCCTGTCGTGTTCGGGTTGTCGACGCGCAGCGAACCGGGCGCTTCCTCGGCCTCTTCGGGCGGGGTGAACTCGGTGGTGTCCTCGGGCACGTCGGCGTCGTCCTCGGCGTCGAAGCTGGACTGGCTGGCAACGCGGCGGTCTTCGATGTCCACCTGGACCTCGTCCTGCCGGCCCAGGATCCAGGACCGGTAGACGATGCCGAGCATGAACGCCGTCACCGAGAAGGAAATGACGATCGAGGTCAGGATGAACGCCTGCGGCAGCGGATCGTTGTAGGCCTCCGCGGGGGTGTCCGCGTTGAACAGCGGGGCCAGGCCCTCATACCCGCCGGTGGTCAGCAGCAGCACGTTGGTCGCGTTGCCCAGCATCGACAGGCCGAGCACCACCCTGGTCAGGCTGCGCTCAAGCAGCAGGTAGATGCCGGCGGCGTACAGCGTTCCCATGATCAGCAGAAGGGTGAGGTTCACGCTCATCGGGCCACCTCCCCTTCATTGACGAGCTGCGGTTCCGGCTCGACAAGCCGGCCGCCGGCGTCGTCGTCGTCGTTGCCGTCTTCGCTGCGCTCGTCGATCTCGGAGCCCAGGCTGCGCAGGACGTCGAGCACCAGCCCGACGACGACCAGGTACACGCCGATGTCGAAGATGGTGCTGGTGACGAACTTGACGTCGCCGAACACCGGCAGCGTGAACTCGAGGATCGCGCTCTGCAGCACCTGTCCGCCCAGCAGCAGCGGGCCGGCGGCCGAGAGGGCGGCCAGGCCCAGGCCGCAGCCGAGCAGGGTGCCGGCGGAGACCGGGCTGGCTTCGGCCAGCTCGAACCGGCCGCCGGCCAGATAGCGGATGGTCAGTGCCAGGCCGGCCATCAGGCCGCCCGCGAAGCCGCCGCCGGGCAGGTTGTGCCCGGCCAGCAGCAGGTAGACGGAGAAGATGATCACCGTGTGGAACAGCAGCCGGGTGACCACTTCGAAGATGATCGAGCGCCGCTCCGGTGCCAGTGTCCGGCCGGCCACGAGCCAGGGATTGCGGCGGACGGCGGAGAACTTCCGGGCCAGGGCGAGGGTGGCCTCGCGGCGCGGACTGGCCAGCAGTTCACGCCCCCGGTCCACGGAACCGGTGGCGATGTGCTCGGCCCGGCGCCGGCGGTCACCGCGGCCGCGGACGAAGATCAGCGAGGCGATGCCGGTGGCCGCCATGGCCAGGACGGCGATCTCGCCGTAGGTGTCCCAGGCGCGGATGTCCACGAGCGTGACGTTCACGATGTTGTATCCGCCGCCGCCCTCATAGGCCAGCTGCGGGTACTCCAGCGAGATCGGCGCCGCGGTGCGGGCCGCCATCGCGGACATGGCGATGATGATCATGGTGACGCCGAACGCGATGCCCAGGGCGGCCCGCAGCGCGCGCTGGCCGACCGGCTCCCGCTTCCACATCCGCGCGGGCAGCGACCGCAGGGCAAGGACGAAGGCCACCAGGACGATCGTTTCCACCAGGGTCTGGGTCAGGGCCAGGTCCGGGGCTCCCTGCAGGGCGAACAGCAGCGCCAGCCCGTAGCCGCAGACGCTGACCATCAGCACCGCCAGGAAGCGCTTGTTGGCGCGGGCCGCACCGATGGCTCCGGCGGCGATCGCCAGGGCGATCACCACCTGCAGCGGATTGTCGAACCAATGGAACTCGCCGAGGCCCGGAACGCCGCCGCGGAGCAGGATGATGGCCGGGGCGGCCGTGGCCACGCTCAGGATCACGAACAGGTAGAAGGTCAGCGAACCGCGCTGGGTGCGGCCGGTGACCCACACCGCGACGTCGTCCAGCACGCCGATCAGGCCGCGGTAGGAGCGCTCGGCCTCCAGCGGGACGGAGAGGGCGCGCTGGGCGCGGAAGACCCGGTCACGCAGCAGGAACAGCACGACGCCGGCCGCGAGGGTCAGGGCGGTCAGCCCCAGCGCCGGGGTCCAGCCGTGCCACAGGGCCAGGTGCGTGTCCGGCCCGTCGGCCGGGAAGAGGCCCGCGTAGGAGGCGATGACCTTGTCCACCGGTGCCGGCCAGAGGCCGAAGAGCACGCTGGCCGCGGCCAGGACGGCGGGGGCGGCGAGGAACGCCGGCGGGACCGGCTTGAAGCTGATCGGGTCCACGCCGGGCTTGGCCGCGAACCCTCCCCACACGAAGCGGGCGCTGTAGGCAAAGGTGAGGATGGAACCGACCACCACGCCGATCAGCATGAGCGTCCCGACCGGGCCGGTCTCGGCGTAATGGACGAAGGTCTCGTACACCGATTCCTTGGCGACGTACCCCAGCAGCGGCGGGACGCCGGCCATGGACGCGGCGCCGATGGCGGCCACCACGGCCAGCAGCGGAGCCGCGCGTCCGACGGCGGAAAGCTTGCGGATGTCGCGGGTGCCGGACTGGTGGTCGATGATGCCGACGACCAGGAACAGCGTGGCCTTGAAGAAGCCGTGGGCCACGAGCAGGCCAAGGCCGGCCAGGGCCGCCTCCCGGGTGCCGAGGCCCGTGACAATGGTCAGGAAGCCGAGCTGGCTGACCGTGCCGTACGCCAGGATGAGCTTGAGGTCATGCTGGCGCAGCGCCCGCCAGCCGCCGAGCAGCATGGTGAGCAGGCCCAGCCCGAAGACCATGGGATGCCACAGCGGGGATTCCGCGAATCCCGGGGCCAGGCGGGCGACGAGGTAGATGCCGGCCTTGACCATGGCTGCGGCGTGCAGATAGGCACTGACCGGTGTGGGCGCCGCCATGGCGGCCGGCAGCCAGAAGTGGAAGGGCACCAGCGCGGACTTGGACACCGCGCCGACCAGGATCAGGGCGACGGCGATGTCGATCAGGGTCCCCCGGGCCAGCAGCTCGGGTGCGGCGGCGAGGATCTCGGAGATCCGGTACGTGCCGGCCGCCTGGCCCAGCATGATCATGCCGACCAGCATGGTCAGCCCGCCGAAGGTCGTGACGATCAGCGCCTGCAGCGCGGCCCGGCGCGCCGAAAGGCGGTTCGACGCGTAGCCGATCAGCAGGTAGGAGAGGATCGTGGTGATTTCCCAGAAGATGAACAGCAGGATCAGGTCATCCGAGGCCACCAGGCCGAACATCGAGGCCGCGAAGGCCAGCAGCTGGGCGCCGAAGGAACCCATCTTCGGGTCCTCCGGGCGGAAGTAGCGGGCGCAGTAGAACAGGACCAGCGCGCCCACGCCGAGGATGAGGATCGAGAGGACAGCGGCCAGCGTGTCCATGCGGAACGCGAGTTCCACCCGAAGGTCGGGGATCCAGGGGATGATCACGGCCGGCGGGGCGTTCGGCGCCCCGGATTCCAGCGATTGGTCGGCGCCCGTGTAGCTGGGGAACGTCGCCATCAGCCAGACGAAAGCGCCTGCCGGGACTGCGGCGAGGATGTAGAAGGCCGATCGGCCAAACCAGCGGAAGAATACGGGCGCCGCCAATGCCACCGTGAACAGGACGGTGAGCACAACGAGCACTAGGTTTCTCCCAATCTCTCTCTGGCGAGCGAGTGTCGCGGCCGCTGCCACGGCCGTGCGGATATCAAGATGTCAAGGCGTTCCGGAGCAAAGCCCTTGGATCTATTCTACCCGGGGCATAAACATGGCCGTCACCAACAGCACATCTACAAGCCGCAACGTCCCGCAGGGGCGGCGAAATTCCCGGCGGGAAAACTCCGCCGACGCCGGCACTGCCGCTAGGCTCTGCCTATGGTCTCCAAAGCAACAGGTCAGGGGCGCACCGCCGCGCCCGCCTCACCGCCCGTGCAGCGCCTCCGTGTCCTGGCCTGGGCCGGCTGGGACTGGGGCTCGGCGTCCTTTAACGCGGTCATGACCACCTTCGTGTTCACCGTGTACCTGACCAGCGACGCGTTCGGCGGCGAAGACCACGCCACCTCGGTGCTCAGCTTCGGACTCGCGGCGGCCGGTTTCGCCGTTGCGCTCACCGCCCCGGTGGCCGGGCAGCGGTCGGACCTCGGCGGGCGGCGCCGGCTCTGGCTCTCGGCCAACACGCTGGCGGTCTGCGTGCTCACCGGGCTGTGCTGGTTCGTCTATCCCTCGCCCGAGTACCTGCTCCTCGGCGTCGCCCTGATCTCCCTGGCCCATGTGTTCAGCGAATTCGCCGCAGTGAACTACAACTCCATGCTCACCCAGGTCTCGACGCCGGCGACCATCGGCCGGGTAAGCGGTTTCGGCTGGGCCATGGGATATGTGGGCGGCATCGCCGCCCTGGCGCTGGTCCTGGTCGGTTTCGTGAACCCCGACGTGGGCTGGTTCGGAGTGACCGCCGACGACGGAGAGAACCTGCGCGCCGTCGCCCTGTTCTCCGCGGCCTGGTTCCTGGTCTTCGCCCTGCCCGTGATGTTCGCCGTGCCGGAGGTGCCGCGGCTCGAGCGCGCCGAACGCATGGGCATCGGCGCCTCCTACCGGCTGCTGTTCCGGCGGATCAAGGCGATCTACCGGACCAGCCCGCACACCATCTGGTTCCTGCTCGCCAGCGCCGTGTTCCGCGACGGGCTGGCGGCGGTCTTTACCTTCGGCGGCGTGATCGCCGCCGGAACCTTCGGCTGGGAGCTCACGCAGGTGATCATGTTCGCGATCGCCGGCAACGTGGTTGCCGCCGTCGGCTCGGCGATCGGGGGCTTCCTCGATGACCGGGCAGGCCCCAAGGCGGTCATCGTCGCTTCCCTGATCGGCCTGCTGGTCAGCGGTACGGCGGTCCTGGTGCTGGGCCCGGAGACGCGCAGCTTCTTCGGCACCGAGTGGAGCGGGGACACCACGTTCTGGGTCTTCGGCCTGCTGCTGTGCCTCTTCGTGGGCCCCGCCCAGTCCGCCTCGCGGGCCTTCCTGGCGCGGCTGGCGCCCGAGGGCGAGGAAGGCGAGCTGTTCGGCCTCTACGCCACCACCGGCCGTGCCGTCAGCTTCCTCTCGCCGGCCCTCTTCGGCGCCTGCATCGCCATCTTCGGGGCCCAGCGGTACGGCATCCTGGGCATCCTGATCGTCCTGGCGCTGGGGCTGGCGGCGCTGCTGCCGGTCAAGGCGCCGGGCCGCACGCCGAAGGCCGAGGTGCCGCTGCACTGACCGGCGGCGGGACCGGCGGCCGCGACGGCGCCCCTGCCTAGACGCCGGTGCGGTGGAAGTTCAGGTGGCTGCGGGAGGCGGTGGGGCCGCGCTGGCCCTGGTAACGGTTGCCGTACCGCTCGGATCCGTAGGCGTACTCGGCCGGCGAGGAGAGCCGGAAGAAGCACAGCTGGCCGATCTTGGACCCCGGCCAGAGCTTGATCGGCAGGGTGGCCATGTTGGACAGCTCCAGGGTGACGTGGCCGGAGAAGCCCGGGTCGATGAACCCGGCGGTGCTGTGCGTCAGCAGGCCCAGCCGGCCCAGCGAGGACTTGCCCTCGAGCCGGGCGGCAATGTCCTGCGGGAGGGTCACCGTCTCGAAGGTCGACCCCAGCACGAACTCCCCCGGGTGCAGGATGAAGGGCTCATCGGGAGCCACCTCCACCAGCCGGGTGAGGTCCGGCTGGTCCAGCGAGGGGTCGATGTGGGCGTACTTGTGGTTGTCGAAGAGCCGGAAGTAGCGGTCAATCCGCACGTCGACGCTGGACGGCTGGACCATATCGGGGTCGAAGGGGTCCAGGCCGATCCGCTCGGCGGCGATTTCGGCTCGGATGTCGCGGTCGGAAATCAGCACCTTCTAAAAATAACGCATCGGCACCCGCCAGCCCGGCGCGGCGCCCGGGCCCGCGCACGGTTTCCGGACCGCGCGCCGTCGCCCGGCGCGGTGTGGAAGACTGGGCTGCCATGGAAAACGATCCCAAGGAGGCCCCCATGGACCTGTCCGTGCCGACCGGCAGCCCGACCCCCGCAGGAGACGCACTGGAGGAGGCCATCGAGGCCGGCCGGGAAGGACGCCTCAGCTCCCAGGAGCTGCTCGGCGTGATCTGGACCGCGGAGATTCTCTCCGTGGGCCGGCTGGAGGAGGAAGGCAACCCGGACACGTTCCAGGCGTTGGTGCTGAAGGCTCCCGACGGCGGCGCCCCGGTGGCGGCGACCTTCACCAAGGAGGACCGCATTCCGGCGAAGATCCGCGATGCCGCGCCGGTCATCGTCCGCGCCTCGGGGCAGGCCACCATCCGCAGCATCGCGCCGGGCTACGGACTCGCCATCAACCCCGGTTCCGACCTCGGCCTGGAACTGGGCCCGGAGGGCGTGGAGGCCATCGTCCAGGCGGCCGAGCAGGCCGTGGAACGGGGTGCGGGCGCCCCCGGCACCGACGCCTAGCGGCCGACGGCGGGCTGCGGGCGGTTTACCTGTTTCCACCCGCTTCCCCCCGGTCGGTCACATTTCGGTGCAGGTCAGGGGCGGATTCGTCCGCCCTCCTTGCGGTGTCGGTGCCCGGGCCTAGTCTTGGACCCTCATCAGGAGGGCTGAACCGTGAAATGTGCAATCGTTCCCCCGTACGTACTGGCCCGGATCGCCGAGGCCCACCCCCGCCTCCCGGTCGCGGCCGACGCCGCCCGCCGGGCCCTGTCCGAACTGGAACCGCTGAACCGGGCCCGGCGGGAGGCCGGCGCGTCGGCCGGGCACCGCGGCGGCACCGCGGTGGCCGCCACCCTGCGCCGCCAGGTCAGCGACGCCCGGAGCCGTGAGGAGCTGCCCGGCGAGCCGGTGCGCGGCGAAGGGGACCCGCCTGCGGGCGACCCCGCCGTCGACGAAGCCTACGACGGCCTCGGCGCCTTTTATTCGTTCCTGGAAGCGGCGTACGGCCGCTCCTCGCTGGACGGGGCGGGTTTCGGGCTGGAGGCCACCGTCCACTACGGGCGCGAGTACGACAACGCCTTCTGGGAGGGCAGCCGGGTGGTCTTCGGCGACGGTGACGGCGAGGTGTTCAACCGCTTCACCGTCTCGCTGACCGTCATCGCGCACGAACTGGGACACGGTCTGGTCCAGTTCGCCTCTCCCCTGGATTACCAGGACCAGGCGGGGGCGCTGAACGAATCGCTGTGCGACGTCTTCGGGGTCCTGGCGGAGCAGTACCTGAGGCGGCAGGCAGCCGACGACGCCGCCTGGCTGGTGGGCGCCGGGCTGTTCACCCCGCAGGTCTCGGGCGCGGCCCTGCGCTCCCTGAAGGCGCCGGGCACCGCCTACGACGACGACGTGCTCGGGCGGGACCCGCAGCCGGCCACCATGGCCGGCTACGTGCAGACGTCCTCCGACCACGGCGGCGTGCACATCAATTCCGGCATTCCCAACCACGCGTTCTACCTGGCCGCGGCCCGGCTGGGCGGCTTCGCGTGGGAACGGGCGGGCCAGATCTGGTACGACACCCTGACCGAGCAGCAGCTGCCCCGGGACTGCACCTTCCGGACCTTCGCTGCGGCCACGGTGGCCGCGGCGGAAAAGCGCTACGGCGTCGGAACGGTTGAAACCTCGGCTGTGCAGGCCGCATGGGAAGCGGTTAACGTCATGCTATGAGACTCACTGTCGTGCGCAGCGGCGGGCTGGCCGGTATGCGGCGGACATGGAGCGCGCAGCTCAGCTCCGAGGAGGCCGAGCAGCAGTGGCTGCCGCTGTTCCGGCACCCGCCGGACGCGGACGACGCCGGCGCCGACCGTTTTACCTATGAGATCTCCGTGGGCCCCGCTGCGGTGACCATCCCCGAGGCCCGCCTCACCGGCCCGTGGCGGGAGCTCGTGGAGCGCGCCCGGGCAGGCGACGACGGCCGGCCGGGCGGGGGCGGCGGCCGCGGCTGAGCCCCGCCGGCGCCGTCCGTGACGCACCCCGGCAGGGCGGTTCGCCGACTGCCCGCGCTTGCATGTAAAGTAGGGTCCGTTGCCGCGCCAGGGTGCGGCGGCGCGGGCGTAGCTCAATGGTAGAGCGCTAGCTTCCCAAGCTCGATACGCGGGTTCGATTCCCGTCGCCCGCTCGTTTCCGGCTCCGGCCGGAGGAAAACCCCGGCCCCTGCGGCCGGGGTTTTCCTCGTTCCGGGGTCCGTCCGCCGCCGGGCGGCTCCGGCCGGATCGCGCGCTTCCCGGCAGGGGAACCCGCCCCGCCGGCGCGGGCGTAGAATGGGCGCCGATGAAACGCACAATGTTCAAGTCCAAGATCCACCGCGCCACGGTCACGCACGCGGACCTGCACTACGTGGGGTCCGTCACGGTGGACCTTGACCTGCTGGAGGCCGCCGACATCCTGCCCGGCGAGCTGGTCGCCATCGTGGATGTCACCAACGGCGCCCGCCTGGAGACCTACACGATCGCCGGCGAGCGCGGCTCCGGCGTGATCGGTATCAACGGCGCCGCCGCCCACCTGGTCGACGTCGGCGACACCGTCATCCTCATTACCTACGCCGCAATGGAGGACGCCGAGGCGCGCGCCTTCGTGCCCACCGTGGTCCATGTGGACGCGGAGAACCGGGTGCTGGCCCTCGGCAGCGACCCGGCCGAGGCCCTCGCCGCCGGCGTCGAGGCTCCCCCGCTCTCACTGCACCGCCTGCCCTAGGCGCGCCGCCGGTGCTGGGGGTACTCACCGGATTCACCGTTGTCTGGATCATCATCGGGGTCGGATATGCCGTGGGCCGGCTGCAGGTCCTGGGCCCCGGCGCCCAGCAGGTGCTGAGCCGGCTGGCCTTCTTCGTCGCCTCCCCCGCCCTGCTGCTGGTCACGCTCAGCGACGCCGACCTGCACCAGGTGTTTTCGCTGCCGCTGCTGGTCGCCGCGGGATCGGCGGTGTCCACCGCCGTCCTCTACCTCCTGGCCACCCGCTGGTGGCTGCGCCGGCCCCTGCCGGAGCTGCTGGTGGGCGGCATGTCGGCGTCGCTGGTGAACGCCGCGAACCTGGGCCTTCCCATCGCCGTCTATGTGCTCGGCGACGCCGCGCTCATCGCCCCCGTGCTGATCTTCCAGCTCGCCGCCTACACCCCGGTGTTCCTGCTGCTGATGGACGCCACCGGCGGAGCCCGGGGCCCCTCCGTCCGGGCCGTCGCGGCGCAGGTGGGCCGCAACCCCATCATCATCGGCACGCTGATCGGCCTGCTGCTCTCAGCCACCGGCACCACCCTGCCGACCATTGTGCGGGAACCGATCTCCCTGATCGGCGGGGCCGCGGTCCCGGCGATGCTGCTGGCCTTCGGGATCTCCCTGGTCGGTTCGCGGCCGCTGGAGAAGGCCGCCGGCCGGCGCGCCGACGTCCTGCTGGCGTCGGCGTTCAAGCTGCTCGTCCAGCCCGCCCTGGCCTTCCTGCTGGCCCGCTGGGTGCTCGGCCTCGAGGGGCACCTGCTGTTCACCGTGGTGGTCTGCGCGGCCCTGCCCACGGCCCAGAACATGTTCGTCATGGCCTCCCGCTACGACCGCGGCGTCGTGATCGCCAAGGACACGGTGCTGCTGACCACCATTGCCTCCCTTCCGGTCCTGGCCGCCGTCGCCGCCCTGCTGGCCTGACCCGCCCTTCCGCGGTCTCCGCCGATCACGCCCCCGGCTATGGGTTTTCTTCGGCTTTGCCCGGTTTTCAGTGGAAAATCCTCCTGTCTTGGGCATACTGTCAGTCGACAGGCTGCTGACGATTCCTGCGGCCCACGGGAGAACAGCCCGTGCCGACAACGACGTGGAGGCACACGCCCATGGCAAAGGTTGCAAGACAACGGGGCTCCAGCCGCGGGGGAACGCGGGCGGCAGCAGGCTTGGTCCTGGCCGTCGGTGCCACGCTCCTGACCGGCTGCGCCGCGGATGACGGCACTCCGACACTGACCTGGTACATCAACCCCGACGACGGCGGGCAGGCCGAACTCGCCTCACGCTGCACCGACGCAGCCGAGGGCGAATACCGCATCGAAACCTCGCTTCTGCCCAGCGACGCCGCGTCCCAGCGGGAACAGCTGGCCCGCCGGCTCGCGGCCGGAGACCAGACCATGGACATCATGAGCCTGGACCCGCCGTTCGTGCCCGAACTGGCCGAGCCGGGCTTCCTGGCTCCCGTGCCCGAGGACGTGGCCGAACGCACCACGCAGAACATCGTGGAAGGCGCCCTGGAGGGCGCCACCTGGAACGACGAAATCGTGGCCGTCCCGTTCTGGGCCAACACCCAGATCCTCTGGTACCGCAAGTCGGTGGCGGAGGCGGCCGGCCTGGACATGACCCAGCCGGTGACCTGGGACCAGATCATCGAGGCGGCCCGCAGCCAGGGCAAGTACCTGGGCGTGCAGGGCGCCCGGGCCGAGTCCATGACCGTGTGGGTCAACGCCCTGGTCGAATCGGCCGGCGGGGCCATTGTGGAGAACCCGGAGGCTCCGGCCGACGAGATCCGGCTCGGCCTGGACACCGAGGCCGGCGCCCAGGCCGCTGAGATCGTCTCGACCATCGGCACCGAGGGGCTGGGCGGGCCGGGCCTGCCCACCCAGACGGAAAACACCTCCATGGTCCAGTTCCAGGGCGACCAGGGTTCGTTCATGGTGAACTACCCGTTCGTCTGGCCCGCCACCAACGCCGCGGTCGAGGAGGGGTCGCTGCCGGCCACGCTGATCGACGACATCGGCTGGGCGCTCTATCCCCAGGTCAACGCCGGTGAGGAGACAGCTCCCCCGCTGGGCGGGATCGACCTCGGCGTGGGCGCCGACAGCAGGTACCCCGACCTGGCCTACGACGCCATCGAGTGCATCGTCCAGCCGGAGAACCAGGCGTACTACTTCGTGAGCAACGGCAACCCGCCGGCCAACACCGACGCCTACAACGACCAGGCCGCCCTGGAGTCCTTCCCGATGGCGGACACCATCCGGGAGTCCCTGGAGCTGGCCAAGCCCCGGCCGCAGACTCCGTACTACAACGAGGTATCGACCGGCATCCAGCAGACCTGGACGCCGCCGGCCGACGTTGATCCGCAGACCACGCCGGAGACAAGCCAGGAGTTCATCCTGGCCGTCCTCAGAGGGGAGAAACTGCTGTGAGCACTTCCGTTGAAACCCTTCGCGGCAGGCCGGCGGAGACCGGAGGCGGCAACGGCCGGCAGAAACTGAGCGACCGCGCCCGGGCCGAGCGCCGGCTCGGGTTCTGGCTGGCCGGCCCCGCGTTCATCATCATGCTGGCCGTCACCGCCTATCCCATCCTGCTGGCCCTGTGGGATTCGCTCTTCCGCTACCGGCTCACCGCTCCGGGCGAGCGCGAGTTCGTGGGCCTCACCAACTACGCGGTGATCCTCTCCGACGGCGTCTTCTGGCGGGACCTGGGCGTGACCACCCTGATCACCGTGGTCACGGTGGTCATCGAGCTGATCCTCGGCTTCGCCCTGGCCCTGGTCATGAACAGTGCCCTGAAATCCGTGCGGGGCTGGCTGCGCACGGCCATCCTGGTGCCCTACGGGATCATCACCGTGGTCTCGGCGTTTGCCTGGTTCTACGCCTTCGACATCAACTCCGGGTACATCAACAGCTGGTTCAGCTGGGTGCCCGGCATCAATCCGGACCTGAACTGGTTCGCGGACTTCGGCACCGCCATCACGGTGATCATGGCCTCCGAGATCTGGAAGACGACGCCGTTCATCTCCCTGCTGCTGCTGGCCGGCCTGGCGCAGGTGCCCGGGGAGCTGACCGAAGCGGCGGCCGTCGACGGCGCCACCTGGTGGCAGCGGATGAGCCGGGTGATCATTCCCAACATGAAGGCAGCCATCATGGTCGCCGTCCTGTTCCGTGCGCTGGATGCCTTCCGCATCTTTGACAACGTCTACATCATGACCAACGGCGCCTACGGCACGGAAGTGCTCTCGCTGCTGGCCTACCGGACGTCGATCAGCAGGTTGGAAATCGGCCTCGGCTCGGCGGTGTCCGTGCTGCTGTTCCTCTGCGTGATCCTGATCTGCTTCATCGCCATCAAGCTGTTCAAGGTGGACCTGTCCGGTGCACGAGGGGGTAATTAGATGCAGAAATCATCCACCCGCCAGCGGGTCGTCTGGGGGATCATCTCGGTCCTGGTCATCCTCTACGCCCTGTTCCCGGTGGCCTCGATCCTGGCGACCTCGTTCAAGACACCCGCGGGGCTCACCTCGGGCACCTTCCTGCCGACCACCTGGACCACAGGCAACTACGAGCAGATCCTGGTCGGCGACGCCCAGGAACTGTTCCTGACGGCCCTGCGCAACTCGGTGGGCATCTGCCTGATCGCCACGTTCATCGCCGTCATCCTGGCCACGCTGTGCGCCTACGCCATCGCCCGCCTGGACTTCCCCGGCAAGCGGCTGGTGCTGACCACGGCGCTGGGCGTGTCCATCTTCCCGGTCATCTCGATCGTCACCCCGCTGTTCAACCTGTGGCGGAACATCGGCCTTTACGACACCTGGCCCGGCCTGATCATCCCCTACCTGTCGCTGACGCTGCCCATCTCCATCTGGACGCTCGCAGCGTTCTTCCGGCAGATCCCCTGGGAACTGGAGCAGGCCGCGCAGGTGGACGGCGCCACCACGTGGCAGGCGTTCCGCAAGGCCATCGTGCCGCTGGCCGCCCCGGGCGTGTTCACGACGGCGATCATCGCCTTCTTCATCGCCTGGAATGATTTCGTGTACGGCATCTCGCTGACCTCCACCGAGGCCGCCCGCCCGGTGCCCGCCGCACTCGCGTTCTTCACTGGGGCGTCCCAGTTCGAGGAGCCGACCGGCGCGATTTCCGCAGCGGCGATCATCGTGACCATCCCCGTCGTCGTGCTGGTGCTGCTGTTCCAGCGGCAGATCGTTTCCGGCCTCACCCAGGGCGCCGTCAAGGGCTGACGCCCTGCCGTCCGGACATAGAAAAGGATCACGAACAAAATGGCATCCATCACCCTCAACAATCTGGTCAAGAAGTACGGCGACGGGTTCCCGGCCGTCAACAACGTGTCCCTGGACATTGCCGACGGTGAGTTCATCATCCTGGTGGGCCCGTCCGGCTGTGGAAAGTCGACGCTGCTGCGGATGATCGTCGGGCTGGAGGACATCACCTCCGGGGACCTGCTCATCAACGGTGAGCGGGTCAACGACAAGGCCCCCCGGGACCGCAACCTGGCCATGGTGTTCCAGAACTATGCCCTCTACCCGCACCTGACCGTCTTCGAGAACATCGCCTTCCCGCTGCGGCTGCAGAAAAGCAAATACTCCGATGACCAGATCCGGAAGCTGGTCACCGACGCCGCGTCCACCCTGGAGCTGACCGAGCACCTGGACCGCAAGCCGGGCAACCTCTCCGGCGGCCAGCGGCAGCGCGTCGCGATGGGCCGGGCGATCGTCCGGCAGGCCGACGCGTTCCTGTTCGATGAGCCGCTGTCGAACCTTGACGCCAAGCTGCGCGGCCAGATGCGCTCGGAGATTTCGCAGATGCAGCGCCGGCTGGGCATCACCAGCGTCTACGTCACCCACGACCAGACCGAGGCCATGACCCTGGGCGACCGGGTGGCCGTGCTGAAGAAGGGTGAACTGCAGCAGGTGGCCTCGCCGCGGGAACTCTACGAACAGCCCGTCAACCTGTTCGTCGCCGGCTTCATCGGCTCCCCGTCGATGAACTTCCTGCCGGCCACCCCCGCCGGCGAGAACACGCTGAGCACCGCCGTCGGCGATATCCGGATTCCTCCGGAGAAGGCGGCCAAGGCCGCCGGAAAGAAGGTCGTGCTGGTCGGCATCCGGCCCGAGTTCTTCGAGGACGCCTCACTGGTCGACGAGTCCAAGCGGGCGCACGGCTCCACCTTCACCGCCCCGATCACCCACACCGAGTGGCTGGGCAATGAACAGTACGGCTACATCCACTTTGATCCGACACCGGAGGTGCGTGAGCTCCTCAACAGCCTCGCCCGCGACATGGACGCCGACGAGCTGCGGCCGCAGGTGGTCGTCACCCTGGACGCGGCGAGCCGGATCCGCGGCGGCCGCGACGCCGAGCTGTGGCTGGACACCCGCAAGATCCACATCTTCGATCCGGAGACGGGCGAGAACCTGACCCGGGACGCCGACGCCGGGGCCCGGCTCACCGAGGAGGCCAACAGCCAGCGCGCCGAGGAGATCGCGATGGCACGGGAGGAACAGGAGCAGGAGGTAGCCACGGCCCAGGACTGACCGGGCCGGCACGGTGCCCGGCGGCGGGGTTCATCCCCGCCGCCGGGTCTCCTGCGCGCCGCGCCGGGGCCCGTCCTGCAGGTAACCTTGAGCGGGTGCAGGCAACATCACCACTGGTCCGGACCGTCACGACGTGGCTCTCAGCGCTTATGCTCGCCGTCGCGGCGGCGACCGTCAGCATCTACCTCGTCAATACCCGCGTCTACGGGCCCGAGGCGAAGGTCGAGGAGTACCTCGACGCGCTGCGCGCCGGTGACGGCGGCCTCGCCCTCGGACTGCTCAACGCGGCGGTCCCCGAGGGGGCGGACGCGGCGCTGCTGGACGGCGAACCCCTGGCGCAGTCCGTCACGGATCTGCAGGTGCAGGACATCTCCGCCGGCGGCGCGTCCGGCGACCAGGTGCCGGTGGCCGTGACCTACACGCTGGACGGCTCCGAGGGCAGGACCGAATTCGCCCTCCGCCGGGCCGGCACCAGCTGGCTGTTCTTCACCCGATGGGAGTTCGTCCCGTCCACCCTGCCCACGGTGCAGGTCAGCGCGCCGAACCTCGCCGAGGCCGGCGTCAACGGCGCGCGGGTGGCCCTGCCGGAGGGCACCGGCACCTTCGCGGCGTTCTACCCCGGACGGGTGGGTGCCTCCTACGCCAGCAAGTACTTCGAAGCGCCGGAGGAGGCCGCCGTCGTCGAATCCTCCGACGCCTCCGCGCGCCTGCCCCTGAGCACCCGGGCGACGCCGGCCCTCGTGGAGGACGTGCAGGAACAGGTGCGGGGCTTCCTCGACGGCTGCACGGACGGACAAAGCCGCCTGGCCCCGCCGGGCTGCCCCTTCTACCACTTCACGAACAACCGGGTGGAGGAGCCCATCACCTGGGAGATCACCGAGTATCCGGAGGTGGAGATTTCCGCAGGGAACCAGGCCTGGGTGGTGGCGCCGCTGAACGGGCGTGCCAAGGTCACCGCCACCGAAACCGATCTGTTCACCGGGGCGAAGAAGCCGCTGGTGGCCGAGACGGACTTCAGCTTCGCCGCCCGCCTCTCGGTGGGCCAGGACTCCGCCGTCCTCACGCCGCTGGTCGACTAGGGCGGCCCTCCCGGCCGCAAACAGCACAGGAGGCCCTCCCCGCCGGGGAGGGCCTCCTGTGCATCAGCTGCCGGTTCGCCGGCCGCGCGGACTCAGTCCATGCCGCGCAGGTCCAGGGTCAGCTCGCTGACCCCGTCGGCCTCGATGCTGACCGGGATGCCCCAGTCCTGCTGGTACAGGTGGCAGGCCGCGTGGTCGGGGATCTCGCCGCCGGGCTCCCCGTCGCAGGCCGCCGCCCGGGCGGTGATGTGCAGGACCCCCTCCGCCACCTCATCGGAGAGGACCAGCTCGCGGACCAGGCCGGTGGAGGTGCCCCCTCCCGAGATGAGCAGGGACTCCGGCGAGGAGGAGATCTTCAGCTGCGTGGGATCGCCCCAGCGGTCGTCCAGCTTCTGGCCCGTGGGGGCCTTGAAACGTACGGTCAGCGCCAGCGGGCCCGGCGCGACGGCGGTCTTCGGGCGCTGCGTCTGGCGCGCGCCTTCGTCCACCGACTGCGCCTCCCGCGGAATGGGAACGCGTACCAGCTGGTGCCGGTTGGCCTCGACCACGATCAGCAGGGGCTCCGCGGCCGCGGTGTCCAGCAGGACGCCGGAGGGCTCGGCCAGTCCCCGGGCCAGGGTGGAGACGGTGCCGGAGGCCGGGTCGTACCGCCGCACGGCGCCGTTGTAGGTGTCGGCGACGGCCACGGAGCCGTCAGGCAGGATCGCGGTGCCCAGCGGGTGCTGCAGGCGCGCCTCGGCGGCCGGGCCGTCGCGGAAGCCGAAGTCGAACAGTCCGCTGCCGATGGCGGTGTCCACCTGCACGGTGCCGTCCGGCTGCGGGGTCAGCACCCGCAGGGCGGAGGTTTCGGAGTCGGCCACCCAGATCCGGCCTTCGGCGTCCTGCGCCAGCCCGGAGGACTGGGCGAACCAGGCTTCGGAGCCGGGACCGTCGAGCAGGCCCTCCAGTCCGGTGCCGGCCAGGACGGCGACGGCGCCGGTGAGCGGATCGAAGCTGAAGATCTGGTGGGTGCCGGCCATGGCCACGACCACGGTGTCGAGCGCCGTGGAGAACAGGGCGTCCCAGGGCGAGGACAGGCTGACGTTCAGCGGGTCCGGCCCCAGCTCCTGCCCGGCGTCCAGGAGCCGCTGCACGCCGTTGCCGGCAAGCGTGGTCACCGTGCCGTCGGCCAGCCGCACCCCGCGCAGCCGGTGGTTGACGGTGTCGGCGACGACGACGTCGTACCCGGCCTTCTCGGCGACGGCTGCGGGAAGCACAGCCAGGCCCTGGGGTTCGTTGAAGCGGGCGGTGCCGGCATCGCCGTCGCGCCAGCCCTTGGTGCCGTCGCCGATGACGCGGCGGACGGTGGCCAGGTCGGACTCCAGCTCCACGAGCCGGTGGTGGCCGGTGTCGGCGACCAGGAAGCTGCCTTCGGGCAGGGCCACGGCCTTGCCCGGGAAGCGCAGGTCTCCGGCGGTGGGCTCGGCCGGGACGTAGGGGCCGTCGCCGCGGTGCAGCGTGCCCTTCGCTTCGTGCTCGGCGACCAGCTCGGCGACCAGCGAGTCCAGCCCGGCGGCGTGGCCCTCGCCGGACAGGTGGGCGACGATGTAGCCCTCCGGGTCCACCACCACGAGGGTGGGCCAGGCACGGGCGGTGTAGGCCTGCCAGGTGGCGAGCTCGGGGTCGTCCAGGACGGGGTGGTGGATCTCGTAGCGTTCGACGGCGGCGGCCAGCGCCTCCGGGTCCGCCTCGTGCTCGAACTTGGGCGAGTGGACGCCCACGGTCACCAGGACGTCGGAGTACTTTTCCTCGAGCGGGCGCAGCTCATCGAGCACGTGCAGGCAGTTGATGCAGCAGAAGGTCCAGAAGTCCAGCAGTACGACCTTGCCGCGCAGGTCCTCGAGCTGCAGCTGCGCTCCGCCGGTGTTGAGCCAGTTGCGGCCCACCAGTTCGGAGGCACGCACCCGGTATCCGGCGTGCACGGTTTCGGTCATGGACGATCTCCTCGGTTCTCGGTCCTGGCGTCACGTTCGGCCAGCTTGGCGAACATGTCGTTGTAAGCGGCCAGGTCCGCATCATTATTCCGTGCGGCCGCCCGATCACTGCGTTTTGTTTCGCGGGCGTCATCACGGGACCACTGATAGGCGACGAGGATGGCGACGATCAGGGTGGGGACCTCTCCCACGCCCCACATGATCGCACCGCCGGTCTGCTGGTCCTCGAGGGCGCTGAAGCCCCAGTCGTGGCCCATGGCCCCGAAGTAGGAGGCCTGGATCAGCGAGGTCTGGCCCATCACGGCCACGCCGAAGAACGCGTGGAAGGCCATGGTGGCCAGCAGCACCACCAGCCGCATGGGGTACGGGAAGCGCTTGGGCAGCGGGTCGATGCCGATCATGGTCAGGACGAAGATGTACCCGGTGAGCACGAAGTGGACGACCATCAGCTCGTGGCCGACGTGCTCGCGCAGCGCGAACCCGAAGAGGTCCGAGTAGTAGAAGATGATGATCGATCCGGCGAAGTTGATCGCCGCGAAGATGGGGTTGGTGATGATCTTCGAGTAGGTGGAGTGCACGCCGATGAGGATCCACTCGCGCAGGCCCCGGGTTCCGTCCCCGCGCGGGGTCAGGGCCTTCAGCGCCAGCGTCACCGGCGCGCCCAGGACCAGGAACAGCGGCACCACCATGGTCATCGCCATGTGGCCGAGCATGTGCGTGCTGAACAGCACCGCCCCGTACACGGCCGGCGCGCCGCTGGTCACGTAGGTGAGGGCAAGCAGGCCGATCAGCCAGCAGACGGTGCGGTGCACCGGCCATTTGTCGCCGCGGCGGCGCAGCTTCGCGGCCCCGCGCAGGTAGGCCACGGCCAGGGTGATCACGATGGCCACCCACAGCCAGTCGAACCGCCACTCGGTCAGGTACCGTTCCCCGGTCAGCTCCGGCGGCAGGTCGTAGCCGGTCAGGATGCGGGCGGGCGTTGCGTCCGGCGGGAGTTCCTCCGGCCGGGGCGTGGCCGTGCGGCCCAGGGCGACGGCGACGCCGGAGACGGCGCCCATGATCAGCAGTTCCACGGCGATCAGCTGCCACAGGACCCGCCGGGCACTCATTCGGCCGAGCTGCGGGATCACCCATCGCCGGTGCATGAAGCCCAGCACGCCCAGCAGCAGGGTCAGGGCCGCTTTGACGGCGACCAGCATGCCCCAGCGGCTGCCGAGCTGCTCCAGGGTGGTGATGCGCAGCAGGGAGTTGATCACGCCGGAGGCGAGGACCAGGAAGAACGCGAATCCGGCCAGCGCGGAGTAGCGCCGCAGCACGGGTTCGAGGAACCCGTCCAGCTGGCGGGAGATGAAGGCGAGCACGATGATGCCGCCGATCCAGAGGCAGACGCCCAGCAGGTGCAGGCCGATGGAGTTGACGGCGGCGCTGTGGTCGTCGCCGCCGGCGGAGTGCCCGGTCAGGGCGATGGGCAGCAGGGCGGCGAACGCCAGGACGGCGGTGAAGGCCAGCCCGCCCAGGGAACGGACGCCGAAGGTCAGCGTCGCGGTGACGGCGGCGAGGATGCTGACCGCCAGCCAGGCCCGGCCGACGGCGAAGTCGGTGAGGAACGAGGCCAGGCCGGAGGTGTACGCCGGGTCCGCGCTCAGCGGCAGGCCGGAGACATCGGAGTACGTGAAGACCAGCACGCCGAGGGCCGCGAGGGTCCAGACGGCGGCGGCGCCGCCGGCCAGCGACAGCGCGCGGGTAAAGGCCGGATGCTCGGGCTCGTCGGGGCGGAGCTTGTGCCCGCGGCGGGTGGCGCGGTCCTTGGGCAGGATGAACAGCGCGAAGACCAGGGCGCCGATCACGGCGGCCATGGCGACGTTGTTCAGGCCCTTGGCCACCGGCAGGGCCCACCGGGTCAGGGCCCCCGGATCGGCGAGCTGCTGTGCGGCTGCGGCGCCGCTGAACAGCAGCGCGGCGGTCATCGCCAGCAGCAGGGCCGCGGCCGCCGCGGCAAGCCAGCCCGGCTTGAGTCCCGCCCCGGCGGATTCGGTCCCCGCGGCGGCGCCGTCGGGGCGCCGGGCAGTCTCGGTCTTGGCAGAGTTTGGCACGGTATCCATTCTCTACCCCCGGAACCGGGCGGGCCAATCGGGGGGCCGGAGACGGCGAAGGGGCCGGTGCAGATGCACCGGCCCCTGCCGTGGTGTTCTGAAAGAACTACTTCTTGGCGACGGCGGCCTTCAGCTTCGAGCCGGCGGTCAGCTTGACGCTGTGGCCGGCGGGGATCTGGATGGTCTCGCCGGTCTGCGGGTTGCGGCCGGTGCGGGCGGCACGGTCGGTGCGCTCGACGGCGAGCCAGCCCGGGATGGTGATCTTCTCGCCGTTGGCGACGGAGTTGGCGAAGATATCGAACACTGCGTCGAGGACGCCGTTCACTGCGGTCTGGCTGTTGCCGGACTTCTCAGCGACAGCGGCAACAAGTTCACTGCGGTTCATAGCCAATTTATGTCCTCCTGGACTCTTTGGTGTGCGGCGGTGCATGTGCGGTCCGCTTCTGCGGTTCCGCCTCTGTTGGAAACTTACCAGCTTGGCAGGACGCCGGACGCCAAATTCCGCTGATTTTCAGGGGTTTTTCCGGATTTCCGCGCGTTTGGGGCCCCGGATGCGCGGCGAACAGGTGAACCGGCCGGCACGGCCGTTAACGCCGGAAGGACGGCGCCCCTTACGGGGTGCCGTCCTTCCGCAGCTCTCAGGCGTTGCCTACCAGCTGGACTTCTTGATGCCGGGCAGTTCGCCGGCGTGCGCCATGTCGCGGAAGCGGACACGGGAGATGCCGAACTTCTGGAGGGTGCCGCGGGGACGCCCGTCGATCTGGTCGCGGTTGCGCAGGCGAACCGGGGAGGCGTTGCGGGGCAGCTTCTGCAGGCCCAGGCGGGCCTCTTCGCGGGCCTCGTCGGTCGCGTTCGGATCGACCAGGGTCTTCTTCAGCTCAGCGCGCTTGGCGGCGTAGCGCTCGACGACGAGCTTTCGCTGCTCGTTGCGGGCAATCTTGGACTTCTTTGCCATTTAGCGCTCCTCGCGGAATTCGACGTGCTGACGGATCTTCGGGTCGTACTTCTTCAGGACCAGACGATCCGGATCGTTGCGGCGGTTCTTGCGGGTCACGTAGGTGTACCCGGTGCCGGCGGTGGACTTCAGCTTGATGATCGGACGTACGTCCTTGTCCTTGGCCACTACAGCTTCACGCCCTTCGCAAGCAGTTCCGCGACGACCGCGTCAATGCCGCGCACGTCGATGGTCTTGATGCCGCGGGCCGAAACCTGCAGCGTCACGTTGCGCCGCAGGGACGGAACCCAGTAGCGCTTCTTCTGAATGTTCGGATCGAACCGGCGCTTGTTGCGGCGGTGCGAGTGCGAAATGCTGTGACCAAAGCCGGGAACGGCTCCGGTTACCTGGCAGTAAGCTGCCATGATCTCTCCTCCAGTAGTAGTAAATATGGCGGTCCCTCACGAAGAGCGTCCCGCCACCAGTTTTGACACCGTTATTACTGCGACTTTCCGGAGGTTGACCTGGCGGGGTGAGATCCAGCCGAAGTGCCTCGCCGCGGGGAAGACGGTGAAGTTCGGGTTGCCGCCGGGGAGCCCGACAACAGCCTTCAATTCTAGGTTCAAACGGACGCCCACGCAAATGACGCCCTGCCAGGCAGGGCGGTCCACGACGTGGGTTAACGCCCCACCATCATAGGGTGCCGGACCGAATCATTCAAACCGGGCCTGCGGGCGGCCCGCCGGGCAGGGCCGCCCTGTGGGCCGCGGCACAGCGGGTCAGCTGCGCTCCACGTCGCCGTTGCGGGCCATGACGCCGATGCCGGTGTCGCCGCCGGCGCCGTCGATCACCGCGTCCGCGGGGACCTCGACGCCGGAGTCCACCACCAGGTTCCGCAGCCGGGCACCTGAGGGAACCATCACATTGTCCAGCAGGACGCAGGAGTCCACCTCCGCCCCGGCTTCAACCACGGTTCCGGGGCCGACAACGCTGCGGACGAGCGTGCCGTCCACCCGTGAGCCGGGGGCCAGCAGGCTGGTGCGGACCTCGGCCTGCTCCCCCACGAAGCCGGGCAGCCGGCGGGGGCTGGCGCTGAGGATCGGCCAGCGGGGGTCGTCGAAGTTCAGGCCGCGGCCCTCCAGCAGGTCCATATGCGCTTCGTGGTAGCTGGCCGGGGTGCCCATGTCCCGCCAGTACCCCTCGAGCCGGTGCTCGGCCACGGTGCGGTGCTCCACCAGCCAGGGCACCAGCTGGTCGCCGTAGTCCTCCAGCTGCCCGTGTTCGGCAGCGAGCGCATCCATGGTGTCCAGCAGCACGGCGGCGTCGTAAAGGAAGACCTCCGCCGCCACCAGGTCGCTCTTCGGTTCCTCGGGCTTGTACTCGAACCCGGTGACCCGCCCGTCCCGCACCTCGACCACCCCGTGCTGTGAGGGGTTGTTCCGGATCCGGTTGGTGACGACGGTCAGGTCCGCGCCGGCGTTCCGGTGGGTCTCGACGACGTCGCGGTAGTCCAGGGAATACAGATGGTCGGCGCTGAGCACCAGCACCAGGTCGGGGTCGAACTCGCGGATGTAGTCCGCCTGCCGGTGCAGGGCATCGGCATTGCCTTCGGCGAAGCCCTCCCCCTCCCCGCCCTGGAACGGCGGCAGCACGCGCAGTCCCCCGTTGGTGCGGTCCAGGTCCCAGGGCCGGCCGCTGACCAGCTGGTCGTTCAGGGACTTGGGCTGGTACTGCTCCACGATCCAGACATCGCCGAACCCGCTGTTGTGCAGGTTGGACAGGGCGATGTCGATGAGGCTGTAGGAGCCGGCGACCGGCATGGCCGGCTTGGCGCGGTGGTCCGTCAGGCTGCCGAGGCGGCCTCCGGAGCCACCGGCGAGGATGACGGTCAGTATCCGTGGGGTGCGCATGGGTGCGTTTCCTCTCGGGTCGGCGTTGATGGTCGACGGCGGGGGGCGCGCCCGACCGAGGGCTAGGCGTCCGGCCGGGACATGAAGGTGTTGCCCGGGTCCAGGCGCCGCAGGATCCTGCTCCCGATCCGCTCCAGGTCCGCGATGTCCTTCGCGTCCAGGCCGTCGAACACGGCGGTCCGGACGGCTTCGACGTGGCCGGGGGCCAGTTCCCGGATCGCCGCGAACCCTTCGTCGGTCAGCTCGGCGGTGGTGACGCGTGCGTCGTCGGGCGAGGGTGCGCGGTGCATCCAGCCCCGGCCCTCGAGCTTCTTGACCACGTGCGAGAGCCGGGACAGGGAGGCGTTGGAGCGGGCGGCCAGCTCGCTCATGGGCAGCTTGCGTTCCGGGGTTTCGGAGACCATGGCCATGACGTGGTAGTCGAACAGCGTGATCCGGGCCCGGCGGAAGAGGTCGGCGTCGAGCCGGCCCGGGAGCCACTGGGTGACCCCGTAGAGGGCCAGCCATGCCCTGCGTTCCTCGGGGGCCAGCCAGCGCGGGGCCTGCTGGCTGCCGGGCTGCCCGGATGCGTCATCCATGGTCCAATTCTTCCACAGCTGGTTGAGGCTTCAACGGTTGGCCGGGGATTCGGCGGATCCCTCCGCGCGCTGTGCGTCAACCAGGTCGAAGGGCAGCTCGTCCACGTCGAGCAGCGGGTTCTCGTCCTGGCCGGCCACCAGCTCGCGGGCCTCCTCCTCGGTCGCCACGCTGGGCATGGAACCGGGCATCGGGCGCCGGGCCGATTCCTTCATGACACCGATCGCGACGGCGCCGATGGCCGAGGTGAGCATCAGGTAGTACGCGGGCATCATGTCGTCGCCGGTGGCGGCGATCAGGCCCTGCATGATCAGCGGGGCGGTGCCGCCGAAGATGGCGACCGCGAAGTTGTAGGCGATGCCCATGGCGCCGTAACGGCTGGCGGTCGGGAACAGGGCCGGCAGGGCCGAGGCGAGGTTGGCGACGTAGAAGGTCACCGGCACGGCCAGCAGGGCCAGGCCGAGCAGCGTGGACCAGACCGGGCCGCGGTCGATGAGCAGGAAGGCGGGCACGGCCAGCACGATGGTGGAGCCGGCGCCCATCCACAGCACCGGGCGGCGGCCGATCCGGTCGGAGAGCCGGCCGGTGAGCGGAATGCACAGGGCCATGGCCACCAGCACCGGGATGGTCAGCAGGGTGCCGTGCAGCGGGTCGTAGCCCTTGGCCTCGGTGAGGTAGGAGGGCATGTACGAGGTCAGCGCGTAGCCGACGGTGTTGGCGGCGGCCACCAGCACCATGGCCAGCACGATGCCCCGCCAGTAGGTGCGGAAGATGCCGAAGGTTCCCTGCGCGACGGCGTCCTGGTCCTTACCGGCGGCGGTGGCGGCGCTTTCCTCCTGCGCGTCCAGGGTGGCCTGGAAGGCCGGGGATTCCTCGATCCTGAGGCGGAAGTAGATGGCGACGGCGCCCAGCGGCCCGGCGATCAGGAACGGAATGCGCCAGCCCCACTCGAGCATGGTTTCCTCGCTGAGCGTCAGCTGCAGCGCGGACACCACGCCGGCCCCCAGGGCGAAGCCCATGTAGCTGCCCAGGTCCAGGATGCTGGCCAGGAAACCCCGGCGCTTGTCCGGGGCGTATTCGGAGACGAAGGTGGTGGCGCCGGCGTACTCGCCGCCGGTGGAGAAGCCCTGCAGCAGCTTCATCAGCACCAGCAGCACCGGCGCGGCGATGCCGATCTGCGCGTAGCCGGGCAGCAGGCCGATGACGAAGGTGGACGCTGCCATCATGATCAGCGTGGCGGCCAGGGTCTTCTGCCTGCCGATCCGGTCCCCGATACGCCCGAAGACGACGCCGCCCAGCGGCCGGGCGATGAAGGTGGCCGCGAAGACGCCGAGGCTGAACAGCAGCTGGGCCTGCGGATCCGCATCGGACAGGAAGACGGCGCCCATGGTGACGGCCAGGTAGCCGTAGACGCCGATGTCGAACCATTCCATGGTGTTGCCGACGACGGTGCCGCCGACGGCCTTTTTCATCATGGCGTGGTCGACGACGTTGACGTCTTCGACTTCGAGCCGGCGCCGTCGGAGCGGACGGCGGCGCGGCCTGGCGGCTGCTGCTGCGGGCGGATTGCTGGGCGGCTCGGCGGGCATTTGGTTCCCCCTCATGCGTGTGCGTGCAGTGCTTATCCCCGGCGGTTCACCGGATAAGCACTTGATTCTAGGGAATCATCAGCACACTGACGAAATCGGGGGGCCGCTCAGGGGCGCCGCCCGGGCGGGGCGGCCCCTGCTCCGGCGGGCTCAGCCGACCGGCTGCAGTGAGCGCAGCTGAGGGTATTTCGGGCTCATGCCGTCACCGGAGGAGACGCCCCGCAGCCGGCGCCCGATCCAGGGCCCGAAGTACTCCCTGGCCCACCGGGCGTCGTGCCGCAGCTGGTCCAGCCGGCCTCGGGCCGCCTGCGTTTCAAGCTCGGGGACGTCGATCGTGTCGGCGCTGCGCAGCACCTCCAGGACCTTCTTGGCCACGAGGATGTGCCCCGCTGCGGACATATGCAGCCGGTCCACGTCCCAGTAGCGTTCGTCCTGCAGCTGCCGCATCCGCCAGTAGTCGACCAGCTCGGCTCCCTGGTCCTCGGCCATTTCGCGCACCAGCTCGTTGTAGATCGCGGTGCGGCCCCGGGTGGTGCCGATCAGCGGGGCGGAGCCGGAGTCGAAGCCGGTGAAGACCAGCACCGCCGCGCCGGAGGCACGCAGCCTGGCCACACCCTCTCCGTAGGCGGCCACCAGGGAATCGATGTCCACCTTGGGGCGAAGGATGTCATTCCCGCCGGCGTAGATGGTGACCAGGGTCGGCTCCATCGCCAGGGCCGGCTCGATCTGCTCCGCCAGGACCTGGTGCAGCTTGCGTCCGCGGATCGCCAGGTTCGCGTATCCCCAGCCCCGGTCGGCAGCGGAGAGCTGCTCGGCGACCCGGTCCGCCCAGCCGCGTACCCCGTTGGGCCGGGAGTCGTCCCAGTCCCCCACTCCCTCGGTGAACGAATCTCCCAATGCCACGTATCGATGCGTAAATCTCACCTAGTCAGGGTACTTCCACTTGGGGGCCCGTCCCGTTTCCGCGGGGCGCGTGCGTCTAGACTCGAACCAGCGCGACGGCGCGCCCGGGCTGCCGGGCGCGACTGCCCCACGACCGAAAAAGGACTCCATGGCACCCTCAGCTCCGGCCGGACGACGCGCCGCCGTCGTCGTCAATCCCAGCAAGCGGACCGACGTGGATATCCGGGCCCTGACCGCGCAGGTCTTCCGCGAGGAGGGCTGGGAGGAGCCGCTGTGGTTCGAGACCACGGTGGAGGACCCCGGACACGGCCAGGCGCGCCGGGCACTCGAGGAGCAGGTGGACCTGGTCATCGCCGCCGGCGGCGACGGCACGGTGCGCTGCGTGGCCGCGGAGCTCGCCGGAACGGACACCCCGATGGGGCTGCTGCCGCTGGGCACCGGGAACCTGCTGGCCCGCAACCTCGACATCGGCGTCGACGACCCGGCGCAGGCGGTACGCGCCGCGCTGACCGGCACCGAGCGGCGCATCGACGTCGTGCATGTGACCGTCGACGAGGCCGTGGACAGCGACATCTTCCTGGTCATGGCGGGCCTGGGCTACGACGCCGGCATGATGGCCGATACCCGCGACGAGCTCAAGGACCGGATCGGCTGGCTGGCCTACGTCGACGCCGGCATCCGCAACCTGCCCGGCAAGCCGGTGCGGACCACCATTTCGATCGACGGCGGCAAGCCGATCCAGCGCCGGCTGCGCAGCGTCATGGGCGGCAACTGCGGAAAGATCACCGGCGGGCTGGAGATCTTCCCGGGCGCCCGGATCGACGACGGGCTGCTGGACATCCTGACCCTGGCGCCCAAGGGCCGGCTCGGCTGGATCGGCGTGGTGGCCGGGCTGCTGCGCCGGGGCAGGGGCAAGGGCACCGCCGTGGAGTACTTCCAGTGCAAGCGGGCCGAGGTGTGGGCGGACTCGCCGCTGGAGTTCGAGATGGACGGGGACCATCTCGGCGACGCCACGCACATCCTGTTCGAAATGGATCCCAACGCCCTGCGCATCCGGATGCCCTACGGGAAGAAGGACCCGGCGGTCCTGACCAACCCGGAGCCCTGAGCCCGGCTTCCGGGCGGTCTAGGCGGCCAGCCAGGCCATGGGGTCGACATAGTCTCCGTCGCGGAGCACCTCGAAGTGCAGGTGCGGGCCGGTGGAGTTGCCGGTGGAGCCGACCGCTCCGATGTGCTGGTTGAAGTCGACCCACTGGCCTTCGCTGACGTCGATGGCGCTGAGGTGGTTGTAGGTGCTGGTGAACCCGTCACCGTGGTCGATGACGATCCGCAGGCCGCCGCCGCCCTCGTAGTGCCAGTGCGCGTAGACGACCGTTCCGGCCCGTGCCGCCTTGACCGGGGTTCCGGTGACGGCGCTGAAGTCGGTTCCGGTGTGGAACTCCGAGCCGAAGATGTTGCGCCAGCCGAAGTTCGAGGTGATCTCCATCGTGTCCAAGGGCACGTTGGGGCGGGGCGCTTCGGCTTCGGGGGCGGGTTCCGGCGCGGGCTCGGCGGCAGGGGCTTCGAGCGGCTGCGTGGACCCGGTGCCGCCGCCGTCACCGCCGGCGCCCTCGCCGCCGCTGCCCTCGCCGCCGCCCTCAGCTGCGGTGCCGTCGGTGGCCTCGGCGCCGTCGTCGGCCTGGTCCAGCTCCTCGACCGAAACGGCCCGCATCAGCGGCAGCGGCTGCTGGGCGGCTGAGGCTGTGCCGGCCACCACGACCCCGAGGGCGACGGCGGCGGTCCCGCCGAGGATCGCCAGGCGCCGGGTGCCCTCGCCCAGGCGTCGCTGCAGTCCGGCGGGCAGCCCGCCCCCGCGCGAGCCGGCGGCCCAGTGCAGGGCACGCCGCCGCGCACGGCGGCCGTGCTGCTGCACCTGCCCGGCCGCGGCGTGGGAGGTTTCGCGGACGGCATCCGCCTCCGACTCGATGGCCGAGCCGACGGCGTGGAGGGCGTCCAGGGAAAAAGAAGGGGAAAAGAACGTGTGGTTCCTGGTCAAAGCATCATTCCAGTGTGAGGCGCGGTCAGAGTCAGTGGGCCTCAGGGGTGCGAATGGCGGCGGGCTCCCGCCCGCGGCACTGGTTCCATTCTCCGGGCTGTCAACCCCTCACCGGAAGGTTTTTGTGAGCAACTCCCCAGCCGGGCACGGCTGGACGGAGGGAGGCCGCTCACAGCCTCCCTCCGCAGGGGTTCGGGCTATCCCTCGGCCCGGCCCTCCCGCCAGTAGCCCATGAAGGCCACCTGCTTGCGGTCGATGCCGGCGTCCCGGACCAGGTAGCGGCGCAGGCCGCGGACGACAGCGGCCTCGCCGGCGATCCAGGCGTAGAACGGCAGCGCGCCGGCCGGGGCGTGCGGGTTGGCGCTGGATTTCAGCACCTCCGGGTCCAGCCGCTGGGGGGTCTCCCAAAGGATGGTCTGGTCCACGTCGACCTCTTCGGGCTCCTGCCCGGTGCGGGGCAGCGGCAGGGCCCCGCCGGGAAGGGCGACGGCGGTCCGCACCGCCCCTTCGAGCAGAGTGCCGTGGGGGCGTCCCTCCCGGGGCAGCCAGCGGACGCCGACGCCGGAGGCGGTGCGGACCGGCTGGATGTCCGCGGGGTCCGGCACTTCCAGCAGGGCGTAGCCCGTGACGTCTGCGGGCAGCTGCTCCAGGATGGCGGTGATGGCCGGGACGGCGGTCTCGTCGCCGGCGAGCAGCACGTGGCGGGCCAGGCCCGGACGCCATTCGATGCCGCCGTAGGCCTCGGCGGTGACGCAGTTCGCGACGTTGGGCCCGATGATGGCCACCCGGTCCCCCGGCTGCGCCTCGGCGGCCCAGCTGGACGCCGGGCCGCCCACGCCGTCGGCGTCGAAGTGCAGCACGAAGTCGACGTCGATCTCCGGTTCCGGCCCTGAGCAGCGGGCCGCGCGCACGGTGTAGGTGCGCATGGCGCCACGGACCGAGGGGTCCAGCTGCAGCCAGTCCTGGTACCAGCGCGGGTTGGCGCAGTCGAAGTCCGGCAGCGGGAGGATGCGGCCGTCCGGGGCACGGGAGGGCAGCACGATCTTGATCCGCAGGTCGTCGGTGCGGCCCTGCACCCCGAACTCGGCCAGGCAGGATCCGGTGAAGGTGATCCGCTGGAAGTTCGCTCCGATGCGGCTCACGCGGCGCACTTCGACGTCGAAGCACATGATGGCGCCGGCGGCGCGGGTTCGGCGCGCGGCGGGGGCGCGGTCGGCTGGGCTCATGAGGCGGCCTCCAGGTTGTTCGGTGCCGGCTCGCGGCGAAGACGGTCGTCGGGGTTGGGCAGGTAGCCGCGTCCCTGCGGCTTCCTGCGGGAATGGTGACGGCCCACGGGAACCACCAGCGGGGTTCCGGAGACCGGGTCGGAGATGACTTCGCAGTCCAGCCGGAACACGTCACGGACCAGGTCGGCGGTGATGACCTGGTCCGGAGCACCCTGGGCGGCGATGGCGCCGGACTTCATGGCAATCAGGTGGTCGGCGTAGCGGGCGGCGAGGTTCAAATCGTGCAGCACGATCGCCACGGTGGTGCCGCGTTCCCGGTTCAGGTCGCTGACCAGGTCCAGCACCTCCACCTGGTGCGTCACGTCGAGGAAGGTCGTGGGCTCGTCCAGCAGCAGGATGCCGGTCTCCTGGGCCAGTGCCATGGCGATCCACACCCGCTGCCGCTGGCCGCCGGAAAGCTCATCGACACTGCGGCCGGCCAGTTCCGCGGTGCCGGTGGCTTCAAGCGCCGCGGCGACGGCCTGCTCGTCACGGGCGGACCACTGCTTGAAGAAACCCTGGTGCGGGTACCGTCCGCGGCCGACCAGGTCCGCCACGGTGATGCCTTCGGGCGCGGTGGGCGACTGCGGCAGCAGCCCCAGCTTCCGCGCCACCTCCCGGCCGGGCAGCGAGTGGATGTCCTGCCCGTCCAGGGTCACGGCTCCCCCGGCGGGCTTCAGCAGCCGGGCCATGCCGCGCAGCAGCGTGGACTTTCCGCAGGCGTTGGCCCCCACGATGATGGTGATCTTCCCGGCGGGCAGCTGGACGTCCAGCCCGTCGACCACCACCCGGTCCTCGTAGGAGAGCACCAGCTTCTCGGCTTGCAGCAGGTTGGGCATCGCTAGCCTCTTCCCGATTTGTTGGTTCGCATGAGCAGCCACAGCAGGAACGGGGCACCCAGGGCGCCCGTGACCACGCCCACCGGCAGGCTGGTGGCCGGCAGCAGGTTCGCGGCGGTGAACTCGGCGGCGAGCACGATCAGCGCGCCGGTCAGCGCCGCGGCGGGCAGGCTGGCGGCTCCGCCGCGCAGCCGGGCCGCGATCGGCCCGGACAGGAAGGCGACGAACACCACCGGCCCTGCGGCGGCGGTGGCGACGGCGGCCAGCGCGACGGCGGTCATCACCAGGCCCAGCCGCACCGGTTCGACGGGCACGCCGAGCCCGGCGGCGGTGTCGTTGCCCAGCTCCAGGGCGCGCAGCCGTCCGGACAGCGCCGCTGCGGCGGGAACCAGCACGGCCAGCGCCAGGGCCAGCAGCCCGGCGCGCTCCCAGGTGGCGGCGTTCAGGGATCCGCTGAGCCAGACCAGCGCCTCGGAGGCGGTGCGCACGTCGGTGCGGGTGAGCAGGAAACTGACCACGGCCTGCAGTACGGCGGCGAACCCCACGCCGATCAGGATCAGCCGGTAGCCGCCGGCGCCGCCGCGGCGGGAGAGGAGATAGATGGCCAGCGCCACGGCCAGCGCTCCGAGCAGGGCGGCGAGGGAGACGGTGCTGCCGGAAGCGCCGAAGAACACCAGCGCGGCCACCGCGGCGGCGCTGGCTCCGTAGCTGATGCCGATGATGTCGGGGCTGGCCAGCGGGTTGCGCAGCAGGGTCTGGAACAGCGTGCCGGAGATGCCGAACGCCGCGCCGACCATGAGGCCGGTCACCGCCCGGGGCAGCTTGCCCTCCATCACGATGTAGGTGGCGCCGGGAATCTGCTCGCCGCCGAGGATGCGGAGGAAGTCCGGGATCGTGACTGTATAGCTGCCCAGCAGGATGTTGACGAAGAAGGCCGCCGTGACGGCCGCGGCCAGCACCGCGGCGACGCGCACATGCCGGGTGCGGCCGGTACGGCGGGCGGCCCGGACCTGCTGGAGGGCGGCGTCGGGGGCGGGCGTCAGGACCGGGGCGCTCACAGGGCCGCCAGCTTCCGGCGCCGGATCAGCCAGATGAACACGGGCGCGCCCAGCACGGCCGTCATGATGCCCACAGGCACCTCACCCGGCGGCAGCACCAGCCGCCCGACGACGTCGGCCACCAGCAGCAGCGCAGGTGCCAGGAGCGCCGAAAACGGCAGGATCCACCGGTAGTCCGGCCCGGTGAGCCCCCGTACGGCGTGCGGCACCACCAGGCCCAGGAAGGCGATCGGTCCCGCGGCGGCCGTGGCTGCGCCGCAGAGGAGCACGATGCCGAGGGCGGTGATGCCGCGGGTCAGGCCCACCCGCTGGCCCAGGGCGCGGGCGACGTCGTCGCCGAGCGAGAGTCCGTTGAGGACCCGGCCGGCGCCGAGCACCAGCAGCGCCCCGACGGCAAGGAAGGGCGCCACCGGGGCCAGGATGTCCCAGCCGCGGCCGGAGACCGAGCCCACCTGCCAGAACCGGAAGGTGTCCAGCGTCTGCTGGCTGCCCACAAGCACGGCAGAGAGGAGCGAGGTCAGGCCGGCGGAGAGCGCGGCTCCGGCCAGGGCCAGCTTCACGGGGGTGGCGCCTTCCCGGCCCAGCGAGGCCACGGCGTAGACGACGGCGGCGGCGGCCGCGGTGCCGGCGAGGGCGAACCAGACGTAGCCGGTGAGGCTGGTGACGCCGAAGACGTAGATGGCGGTGACGACGGCGAACGCGGCGCCGGCGTTCAGGCCCAGGATGCCGGGATCGGCCAGCGGGTTGCGGGTCACGCCCTGCAGGGCGGCCCCGGCCAGGCCGAGCGCCGCTCCGACCAGCAGTCCGGTCACGGTGCGGGGCACCCGGGAGAGCACGACGGCGTGGTCGCCGTTGGCGGGATCGAAGGCGGTGAGGGCCTCGAGCACCGTAGGGAAGGAGACCTGCCGGGCGCCGAAGGCGACGGAGGCCAGGGCCGCGAGCAGCAGGACCACGGCCGCGGCCGCCAGGCCCGCCGCCCTTCGGCCCCGAACCGCCGAAGCGGGGGGCCGGTGGGCGTGCACGGGGCGGGCGGCGGCAACGTCCGCAGCGGACATGCTCATGCTGGACCCTCCCTCCCCGCGTATGGCTAAAGTAAGGCTAACCTACGCAGGCGGGAGTTACGAAAGACTTCAGTTGCGTAAATAACAGCTATCGGTCGGCGCCGTGTCCGGGCGCGACCTCCTCGCCGGGACGGACCGGGCCGGGGGCGGTGCCGTCGCCGAAGGGCCGCCCGCCGAGCTCCTCCCGGCCGTGCGGGGTGAGCCATCCGGACAGCTCCGGACCCTTGGGCACGATGCCGGTCGGGTTGATGTCCTCGTGGACGATGTAGTAGTGCGCCTTGATCTGTTCGAAGTCCACGGTGTCGCCGAAGCCCGGGGTCTGGAACAGGTCCCGGGCGTAGCCCCACAGGGCCGGCATTTCGCTCAGCTTGTTCCGGTTGCACTTGAAGTGGCCGTGGTAGACGGCATCGAAGCGCACCAGCGTGGTGAAGAGCCGGACGTCGGCCTCGGTGATGGTGTCCCCGATCAGGTACCGCTGCCGCGACAGCCGCTCCTCCAGCCAGTCCATTGCCGACCAGAGCCGGTCGTAGGCGGCGTCGTAGGCCTCCTGGGAACCGGCGAAGCCGCAGCGGTAGACGCCGTTGTTGATCTCGGTGAAAACGCGCTTGTTGACCTGCTCCATTTCCTCCATGTGCTCGGCCGGCAGCAGGTCCGGGGCGCCCTCGCGGTGGAAGTCCTTCCACTCCGTGGAGAAGTCCAGGGTGATCTGCGGGAAGTTGTTCGTCACCACGGCACCGCTGGGGACGTCGACGATCGCGGGCACGGTGATGCCGCGGGTGTAGCCGGGCACGCGCTTGAAGAAGGCCTCCTGCAGCCGTTCGATGCCGAGCACCGGATCCCTGCCGTCGGGATCGAGGTCGAAGGTCCAGCTGCGGGCATCGTGCGTGGGGCCGGGGGTGCCCAGCGAGATGGCGTCCTCCAGGCCGAGCAGCCGCCGGACGATGATGGTCCGGTTGGCCCACGGGCAGGCGCGGGCGGCGATCAGCCGGTAGCGGCCGGCCTCCACCGGATAACCGTCCCGGCCGTCGCGGGTGATCCGGGTTTCGATGTAGTTCGTGTCGCGGGTGTACTCGGTTCCGCCGGTGACATAGGAGCCGCGCGTGCTGTGGGGGTCCGCCTGGACGCTCTCGTTGGCCATGCCCCCAGCCTAAGCCCCGCGCGTCCGCCGTCTCCCGTGCCGCAGGTACGAACCGGTATCGTTTCGTGGATACCGCCGCCGGATCTGAAAGGACGTGCGCAGATGCGTATCGCCGTCATTGGTGCCACCGGGAACATGGGCACGGCCCTGCTGCGCCGCCTGGCAAAGGCCCGCTCGGAGTCCGGCGAACCGCTGGAGGTCGTCGGCGTCGCCCGCCGTCTTCCGGATGCGTCCCGGCCGCCCTATGACGGCGTGCAGTGGCACAGCATCGACATCACCGCCCCCGACGCCGTCGCGCAGCTTTCCGAGGTGCTGGCCGGCGTCGACTCCGTGGTGCACCTGGCCTGGGCCATCCAGCCCAACCGGGACGAGGACCTGCTGCACCGCATCAACGTGGACGGCACGGCCAACGTGCTCGACGCCGCCGGGGCGGCCCTGGTGCGCCAGGTGGTCTGCGCGTCCTCCGTGGGCGCCTACTCCCCCGCACCCAAGGACCGACTGACCTCCGAGGACTGGCCGGCCCGCGGCATCGAGAGCTCGCACTACAGCCGGCACAAGGGCGAGCAGGAGGCCCTGCTGGACCGGTTCGAACGGCAGTATCCCGAGATCCCGGTGGCCCGGCTGCGGCCGGGGCTGATCTTTTCCACGGAAGCGGGAACGGAGATCGGCAACTACTTCCTGGGCCCGCTGATCCCCAAGGCCTTCCTCAACCGGCTGAGCCTGCCCCTGATTCCCCTGCCCTCCAGCTTCAGCTTCCAGGTGGTGCACGCGGACGATATCGCCGACGCCTACTGGCGGGTGATCGAGCAGCGCGCCGAGGGCGCGTTCAACATCGCCGCCGACCCGGTGGTGACGCCCGAACTGCTGGCCGGGGTCCTGGGCGCCCGCCGGATCCTGAACGTTCCGGCCAAGGCGATCCGCGCCGTCGTCGGCGCCACCTGGGCGGCGGGCCTCCAGCGGACCGACCCGGGCTGGGTGGACATGGCCGCCGGCGCTCCGGTCATGGACACCACGCGGGCCCGGGAGGTGCTGGGCTGGACGCCGACGGTGTCCAGCCTGCAGGCCCTGCAGTACGTGCTGGACGGCATGGCCTCCGGCGAGGGCGTCCGCGGCTCGGACCTGATGGCGCCGCGGCGGAAGTAGCCGCAGGGGCTGCTGTACCGGGTAAGGCTAGGGAGCGGCCGGCTGGCGGTGGGCGGCGAGCCGCTGCTCGACGTCCTCCTCCAGCAGGATGGCGTTCAGGGCCACGGCCATGCGGTACGCGTCACCGGCGGCGGTCACCACCTGCCGGGCCGGGTCGGCGGCATTGCCCGCAGCCCAGACCCGGGAGACGCTGGTGCCGCCCAGGCTGTTGGTGTGGATGGTGCCGTCCTCGTTCAGTGCACAGCCCAGCTCCTCCACAAGGGCGGATGAGGCGTCGGCGCCGGGCTCGCAGAACACGGCCTCGCACGGCACCTCCCGCCCGTCCTCGAGCACCACGGCCGCCAGCGCATCATTGGGTGCCTTGAGGGCGGACGCCGCGCCGCGGACGACGGCGACCCCCATCGCCTTCAGCTTCTCCAGCGCTTCGGCGTCGGGTTCCAAGCCCGGCTGGACAATCAGGGTGACGTCATCGGAGAGGGTGCGCACCAGCAGTGCCTGCTGGATGGAGCTTTCCGCGGTGCCGAGGACCGCCAGCGGCCGGTCCGCCGTTTCCCAGCCATGGCAGTAGGGGCACTGCAGCAGGTCCCGGCCCCAGCGCTCGGCGGCGCCGGCCAGTTCGGGGATCACGTCGCGCAGCCCGGTGGCCAGCACCAGGTGCCGGAACGCCAGCCGGCGTCCGTCCTCCAGCCGCACCTCACCGGACCCCGCGGCAGGGACCTGCGCGGAGGCTACGGTGCCGTGCACCAGCTGCACGCCGTATCCCTGGACCTCACGGCGGACTTCGGCGATGAGGTCCCGGGGCGGCATGCCCTCCCGGCCCGGGTAGCCGTGCACATGCCCGGCAGCGGAGTTGCGCGGCGAGCCGGCGTCCACCACGGCGACCCTCCGGCGGCCGCGGCCCAGGACAAGGGCGGTGGTGAGGCCTGCGATGCCGCCTCCGGCCACCACCACGTCATAGCTGTCGGTTCCGCTTTCATTCATCTGCCCATTCTTGCAGACCGGGCCCCGATCATCAGCACCCTTACAGTGACCTAGAATCCACATCATGAGTGAGAACAGGGCCGAAGCGCCCAGCAAGCTGAAACAGGGCATCACCGGGAAGATGCTCTATTTATTCATTCTCGGCGACGTCCTGGGAGCCGGCATCTATGCGTTGGTCGGAGAGGTGTCGGGCGCCGTGGGCGGCGCCATCTGGGCACCGCTGCTCCTGGCCCTCGCCATGGCGCTGCTGACCGCATCCTCCTACGCCGAGCTGATCACCAAGTATCCGAAGGCCGGCGGCGCGGCGGTGTTTGCCGAGCGGGCCTTCAAACTGCCGATCGTGTCCTTCATGGTCGGCTTCGCCATGCTGGCGGCGGGCGTCACCAGCGCCGCAGGCCTCTCCTTGGCCTTCTCCGGAGACTATCTCGCCGTCTTCCTGGACGTGCCGGCGGTGCCGGCGGCCATTGTGTTCCTGCTCCTGGTCGCACTGCTGAACGCCCGGGGCATCAAGGAGTCGGTCCGCAGCAACGTGGTGATGACGGTGATCGAGCTTTCCGGCCTGGTCCTGGTGATCGTGCTCGTGGCCCTCATGGTCGGCCGGGGCGACGGCTACCCGGAGCAGGTGCTGCAGTTCCGCGAGGACGTCAGCCCCGCCTCCGGGATCCTGGCCGCGTCGGTGATCGCGTTCTACTCGTTCGTGGGCTTTGAGGTTTCCGCCAACGTGGCCGAGGAGGTCCGCGACGTGCGGCGCGTGTATCCGCGGGCGTTGTTCGGGGCCATGCTGACCGCCGGCGTCGTGTACCTGCTGATCGGCCTGGCCGCCTCCGTCGCGCTTCCCACCGACGAGCTGGCGGGCTCCTCGGGTCCGCTGCTGGCGGTGGTGCAGGCCACCGGCTTCGGCGTGCCGGCGGAGCTGTTCAGCCTGGTGGCCCTGGTGGCGGTGGCCAACGGCGCCCTGCTGACCATGATCATGTCCAGCCGGCTGGCCTACGGAATGGCGGAGCAGGGACTGCTGCCCAGCGTCTTCGGCAAGGTGCTGCCCAACCGGCGCACCCCGTGGGTCGCGATTGCCGCCACGACCGCGGTGGCCATCATCCTGACCCTGACCGGGGGCCTGGCCGCGCTGGCCGAGACCGTGGTGCTGCTGCTGGTGATCGTGTTCCTCAGCACCAACGTGGCGGTGCTGGTGCTGAAGAAGGACAAGGTGGACCATTCCCACTTCCGCACCCCGGTGGTGCTTCCGCTGCTGGCCATTGCCACCTGCATCGTGCTGCTGATCCAGCAGGACGCCGGGATCTGGCTCCGCGCCGGCATCCTGCTCGCCGTGGGCGCCGTGCTCTACGTCATCCGCCGATCGGTCAAGGGCCCGGGAGCGGGCGTCCGCCCCACCGCTGCTGCCGGCTGAACCCGGCCGCCCGGACACGGAAGAGGCCCCCGCCGGATCGGCGGGGGCCTCTTCCCTGCGCGGCCGGGGCAGCGGCTACTCGTGCAGGTCGTCGTCGTAGTCCTTGCCGGCGTGCTGCTGGCGCAGCTTCCGGCCCTGCTCGATGTCCTTCTCCTCCTGCTCCTGGCGCTTGTCGATCTGGCGCGTGTCCCGCGGGGGCAGCTGCACCGACTCCTCGGCCTGAATGCCGGCCTGCAGCTCCCGTCCGCGCTCCATCTCGGCGTCGAACTCGGCGCCGAACAGCAGCGACAGGTTCGCCAGCCAGAGCCACAGCAGGAGTACGATCACGCCGCCGATGGTCCCGTACGTGGCGTTGTAGTTGCCGAAGTTCGCGACGTAGAAACCGAAGCCCGCCGTCACGATGGCCAGGACGACCAGGGCGATGAACCCGCCCATGCTCATCCAGCGGAACTTGGGCTGCTTCACGTTGGGGGTGGCGTAGTAAAGGATCGCGATGATCACGATCGCGAAGAGCACCATGACCGGCCACTTGGCGATGTTCCAGATCATGACGGCCTGGCTGCCGAGGCCGATCACGTCGCCCACGGCTTCGGCGATCGGGCCGCTGATCACCAGCATCAGCAGCAGCGCGGCGGCGAGCAGGATCATCACCAGGGTGACGAGCAGCAGCACCGGGCGCAGCTTCCAGATCGGGCGGCCTTCCTCGACTTCGTAGATCCGGTTCATGGCCCGGCCGAAGGCGCCCACGTAGCCGGACGCTGACCACAGGGCGCCGGCAATACCGATGAACAGGGCGAGCCCGGCTCCCTGCGAGCTGGTCAGCTGGGTGATCGGACCTTCAAGCAGGCCGACGGCGTCTTCGGGGGCAACCTGCCGAACGTAGTCCAGCAGAGTGTTGGTGGTGCTTTCCGCCTGTCCGACGAGCCCGAGGATGGAGACCATCGCCAGCAGCGCCGGGAACAGGGACAGGACCATGTAGTACGTCAGCGCCGCCGCGAGGTCGGTGCACTGGTCCTTGGAAAACTCGCGGATGGTCTTGCGGAAGATGTACTTCCAGCTGGGCTTGGTGACCTCGGTGGGATCGTCCGGTTTGCGGGCGTCCTCGGGGTCCGGTGCCGACCCGGGTGTGCCGGTTTCCTGTTGCGCCATGGCGGCCTCCCTGATCTGTCTGGCAGTTCACTTCAACGTCTTGATAAGTGAACTTAGCATCAAAGACGCCGCTCGACGCCGTCGGACGGCAGCAGGCGTCAGGCGTCAGGCGTCAGGCGCGGGCGTAGTAGTCCTGCAGCGCCTTCTCCTGATCCGGGGTGAGCGCACCGTCCGGCTGCAGCTCCGGGGAGTCCTTGATCGCCTGCTTGGAGAAGGCGACGTAGATGTTGTCCTGCCCGTCCCGGCGCGCGCCGGCCAGCGGCACGAAGTACTGCCTCGACTCGAACAGGCCCAGCGCGACGGTAATGAACACCGGCCGCCCGGTCTCGCGGTCCAGGTGCACTTCGCTGACCAGGCCGAGCCGCTCGCCGTCGTTCGCCCACACGTTGGCGCCCTGGATCTGATGGATCTCGTACTGGTCGGTCATGGCCGGTCCCCTCGCCTCTGGTTGCTGGCTCCTGAAGTTCCCCGTTCCGGTCGGAAACAGGGTGACTCCATCCAGCCCCAGCTCGCTCCCCGTGTCAACGCGGAGCGGCGGTGCGGGCGGGATCAGGGGCGGCCGCGGGGTGGTCAGGCCCGGCTGGCGCCGTCGGATGGCAGCGGCTCGTCCTGGCTGCGGTCCTCATAGGCCTGCTCTCCCGGGCCGGCGAACGCCCGGCGCCGGTTCACCGCTTCGAGCGAGCCGGTAAACATCTGCGAGGCGCCGGTTTCCTCTGCGGGCGCCTGGCCGCCCCGCCGGGGCTGCGGCTCGGCCCGCACCTGCTCCCAGCGCTGGCGCGGCAGCGCGTAGGCGTGGTGCTGCTGCAGGTAGGTGACCATGGTTTCGCGGACCAGGCAGCGCAGGTCGAAGAGCGTGCCGCTGTCCGCGGCGCTGACCAGGATGCGGACCCGCACCAGGCCGGCCACCGCGTCCGTGATCTGCAGGACGCCGGTGCGTCCGTCCCAGAGCTCCGTGCCCTCCAGCGTCTCCGTGAGCTTGGCCCGCAGGTCGGCGGCGGGAACCCGCCAGTCGACGTCGAGCTCCACCGTGCCCAGGATCGCGGACTGGCGGCGGGTCCAGTTCTCGAACGGCGTGGTGGTGAAGTAGGTGGAGGGCAGGATCAGCCTGCGGTCGTCCCAGATGTGCACCACCACGTAGGTCATGGTGATTTCCTCGATGGTGCCCCACTGCCCCTCCACCACGACGACGTCGTCCACGCGGATCGAGTCGGTGAAGGCGATCTGGATGCCGGCGAAGACGTTGCCCAGCGTGCTCTGCACCGCGAGGCCGGCCACGATGGAGACCACACCCGCCGAGGCGAGGATGCCGGCTCCAAGCGCGCGGACTTCGGGAATGGTCAGCAGCACAACGGCCACCGCCATCACCGCCACCAGCGCGACGGCGATCCGGCGTCCCAGCGTGACCTGGGTCTTCAGCCGCCGCAGCCGGCGGTTGTCCTTGGTGTCGGTGCTGTATTTGGTGAGGATCACCGCTTCGATGATCAGCAGCAGCACGATCGCCAGCCAGGCCAGGGACGCGATGAGGCCCAGGACCAGCACGTAGTCCACGGGGCCGAACCAGGACTGCCCCGAGGCCGTGGCGTTCAGCGCGATCCGGGTGCCGATCAGCGCGAGCGCGAGGCGCAGCGGGTTGCGGCCCAGCGTGGTGATCTGGCGGATGCCCGGCACCTTCGAGAACAGCCGGGTGACCCCGGTGCGCACCAGCCGGGCCGCCAGCAGGGCGGCACCGACGGCCAGCGCGACGGCGATGACGGGTTCGAAGCCGGACAGGGAGGAGACCAGTTCATCCATGGGTTTTATGCTGTCAGGCCGTGCGGGGGGCTTGTCCAATCGGCTGCCGGAGGAAGCCGCCGACAGGACAGGCCCGCCCCGCCCGGAACCTACCCGGCGTTGCCCGCGGCCTCAGCCAGGAGCGGGACGAAGTTCTCCAGCGCGTAGGGAATGCTCAGGACACTGGCGGCGGAGATGGACAGGGTCAGCGTGTTGTCCGAATCGGCCAGCAGCGCACCGGAGCGGACCGCCGGGATCTGGCTCAGCAGCGGGTCGGCGGCGATGGCGTCCTTGGTCGCGGCGTCGGGCACCCAGGTGACGAAGACGTCCGATTCCAGTTCGTTGGCGCGCTCGGCGGACCAGGTGATGTAGAAGGCCTCCGAGGTGGTGTTCTCCTCCACCACGGGCGCCTGGGTCATGCCCAGCTCGGTGAGGAACCGCGGCCGGTTGTCGCCGGCGGTGTAGACGTAGATCGATTCCGCGGCGGCGGGGTCCAGGTTCCCGTAGATGAAGGTCTTGCCCTCAAGCTCGGGGTGCTCGGCTGCAGCGTCGCTGATGGCCTGCTCGGTGTCGGCCACCAGCTCCTCGGCCTGGGCGCTGCGGCCCAGGGCCTCGCCGATCATGGTCGTGGATTCCTGCCAGGCGGTGCCGAAGGCGGCCTCCGGGTAGGCAACGACGGGGGCAATGGCCGACAGCCGGTCGTAGTCCTCCTGGTCCAGGCCCGAGTAGGCGGCCAGGATCACATCGGGGCTGGTTGCGGCGATTTCGTCGAAGGCAATGCCGTCGGTCTCGGAGTACTGCACGGGCGCGTTCCCGCTGCCGATCTCAGCATCCAGGCCGGCGAGCGCGTCGTCGATCCAGGGGGTGGTGCCGTTGTCATTTCCGCCGTAGTCGATGACGGGCATGCCCACGGGCACGACGCCGAGCGCCAGGGCGGTGTCGGCGTTGACCCAGGAGACGGTGGCGACCCGTTCGGGAGCCTCTTCGATGACGGTCTCGCCGAAGGCATGCTCGATGGTGACCGGGAATTCATCCTCGGCTCCGGCGGCGTTGCCGGACGGCGACTGGCCGCCGGAGGAACCGGTGGAGCAGGCGGACAGCGACAGGACGGCGATGCAGGCGGCGGCCGCAGCGCGGCGCATCCGGGACAGGGCCATGGGGGCTCCTTGGGCGACGTAATGGTGGTTTACGAAGTAAGGCTAACCTACGTTCAACCCAATTACGCAACATGAATATGGCCTAATCCCGGGTCTTCTGTGAACCCGGCACCGGGTTGCTGCGGCGCCCCGCGCCGCCCGCCGCTACTCGGCCGGAGGCTCACCCGGATAGAGGAAGACCTCGCCGTCCACGACCGCCACCCGGTGGGTGCGCGCATCGACCGTCGCCGGCAGGCACAGGGCCTTGCCGTCCCGCAGGCAGAAACGGGCCGAGTGCACCGGACACTCCACCTCGCCGTCCTCGATCCAGCCCTCGGCCAGGGAGGCCTCTTCGTGGGTGCAGGTGTCGTTCAGGGCATAGAAGCGCCCTTCGCTGTGGAAGACCGAAATGTCGTCATCGGTGCCGGCGGTCTCGGCGTCGACGACGACGGCCTCACCTTCGTCGATCTCCTCGACGGCGGCTACGCGGATGCCCTCGCTCACGGTTCTCCTGTCCTGGCCCGGGGCCATGCAGTGGTCTGCTTCCGCCTTCCACGTTACCGCTGACAACACCGCAGCCCGCACCGCCCCGGAGCGGCCCTCTTCGGCCCTGCATCAGCGGCGCTGCTGCACCGACATCCGCCCGACCTCCAGCTGGCGGATCAGTCCCACCAGTTCCTTGCGCAGGCGCGGATCGAGTTCCGCGACAAATCCGCCCTGCTCGATCTCCTCGGCTTCATGGAGCATCCGCCGTCCGTGGTCGGTGACGGTCACGGCCCTGCGGCTGGCGCCCTCGCCCTCGCCGACTTCCTTCACCAACCCCTGGTCCGCCATTGCAACCAGGGAGGTGCCCAGCGTCTGCGCGGTGACCCGCAGCCGCCGGGCCAGCTCCGCCCGGCGCAGCGGCCCGCCGGCCATCAGCACGCGCAGCACCGTAATGCGTTCCTGCGTCAGCCCCAGGCTCCGCAGCCTGTTGTCCATATGCCTGCGCACCAGCCGGGCCGCCGTCGACAGCAGCCGGACTGCCTCCCAGTCCCCCTCATCCTGCATATTCCTGCTTCCCTCAGTTGACTTCGGTTAGCGATATACGACAAACACCGAGATAATCAGCGTGCTTACCATTTGATGCCGAGGGACGGGGGTGTTGTCAAGCCGGGGCCGGGTTCCGGTCCCTCGGCCAGGTGCAGGCCGCATCCCTCTTTACCTCCCGGGAACGCCGCGTGAGAATTGGCCGCAGCAGCCGCGGCCGGCCCGCGGAAGGCCCCGACGGAGGGAAGCTCCCCCATGGATTCCACCGAACTGCGCGACGCCGTGAACGCCGACGGCGCGGCCGGCGTCCGGGACCGGGTGGTCACCGAACGCGACGCCCGGGCCGCCACCGAGGAGGCCCGCGACACCGGCGAGCAGCGCCCCAGCTTCGCGAAGGGGATCTATCTCGGCGATTACGACCTCGACCTCATCCGGCACCGGCCCGAAGATCCCGCAGAGGCCGCCCGCGGACGGGACTTCCTCGACGCGCTGACCGAGTACTGCCGGACCATGGACGGCCGGCTGATCGAGCGGACCGGCGTGATTCCCGACGAGTATCTGCGCGCCCTGGCCGACCTTGGCGTGTTCGGGATCAAGATTCCCCGCCGCTACGGCGGGCTCGGCCTGTCGCTGCTCTGGTACGGACGGGCGCTGATGGTGCTCGGCACCGTCCATCCGTCCCTGGGCGCACTGGTATCCGCACATCAGTCCATCGGTGTGCCGGAACCGGTGAAGACCTTTGGCAGCGAAGCGCAGAAGGAGCGGTACCTGCCGCGCTGCGCGGGGGGCGCGGTGACGGCGTTCCTGCTCACCGAGCCCGACGTCGGCTCGGACCCGGCGCGGATGCGCACCACCGCCGTCCCCACCCCCGACGGCAGCGGCTACGTCCTGGACGGGGTGAAGCTCTGGACCACCAACGGCGTCATCGCCGAGCTGGTGGTGGTCATGGCCGCCGTTCCGCCGCATGACGGGCAGAAGGGCGGCATCAGCGCATTTGTGGTGGAGATGGACTCGCCGGGAATCACGGTGGAGAACCGCAACAACTTCATGGGCCTGCGCGGCATCGAGAACGGCGTCACCCGGTTCCGGCAGGTGCTGGTGCCGGCCGCCAACCGCCTGGGCCGGGAGGGGCAGGGACTGAAGATCGCGCTCACCACGCTCAACACCGGGCGGCTGTCGATTCCGGCGATGTGCGCGGCCGGCGCGAAGTGGTCCCTGAAGATTGCCCGCGGCTGGACCGGAGCCCGCGAACAGTGGGGCCGGCCGGTGTGGCGGCACGAGGCGGTGGGCAAGAAGGTGGCCTTCATGGCCGCGACCGCCTTCGCCATGGAGGCCGTCTTCGAGCTCAGCGCCGAGATGGCGGAGGCCGGCACCAAGGACATCCGGATCGAGGCTGCCCTGGCCAAGCTCTGGGCCAGCGAAATGGCGTACAACGTCGCCGACGAGCTGGTGCAGGTCCGCGGCGGACGGGGTTTTGAAACCGCGGATTCGCTCGCCGCGCGCGGTGAACGTGCCGTGGGCGCCGAGCAGCAGCTGCGGGACCTGCGGATCAACCGGGTGTTTGAGGGCTCCACGGAGATCATGCACCTGTTCATCGCCCGGGAGGCCGTGGACGCGCACCTCAAGGCCGCCGGCGACCTCGCCGTCGCCGACTCCTCACTTCCGGCCAAGGCGCGCTCCGCGGTGAAGGCCAGCCGGTTCTACGGGCGCTGGCTGCCCACGCTCGCGGCCGGGCCGGGGACGCGCCCGACGTCGTACGCGGAGTTCGGCGTGCTGGCCCGGCACCTGCGCTTCGCCGAACGGGCGTCGCGCCGGCTGGCGCGGCAGACCTTCTACGGCATGGCCCGCTGGCAGGCGGGGCTGGAGCACCACCAGGTGTTCCTGGGCCGCATTGTGGACATCGGGGCGGAGATCTTCGCGGTGTCCGCGGCCTGCATGCGTGCGCACACCATCCGGCAGCGTGATCCCGAAGAGGGCGCCGCCGCCGTCGAGCTCGCCGACGCGTTCAGCGCCCAGTCCCGGGTGCGGATCGGGGAGCTGTTTGACGGGCTCTGGCGCAACTCCGATGCCCAGGACGCCCGCTTGGCGAAACAGGTGCTGGCGGACCGCTACACCTGGCTCGAGGAGGGCATCATCGACCTGTCCGAAGGCACCGGGCCCTGGATTTCGCCCACGGCGGCCGGCCCGGAGCCCAAGGAGAACCTGCACCGCCGGTACCGGTAGAGGAGAACGGCGGGGTGGAAAGGCGAGCGGGGCGGCTGCCGGCAGGCAGCCGCCCCGTTTCGTGGTCGGAGGTGCGGAAGAGCCTGCCGCTAGCGGTTGGCTGCCCGCGGCGCCCCGATGCCGGGATCGATCCGGTGCGGACCGGAGGCCGACGGACGGATGTCGAAGTCGAAGATCGACGTCGGGATGTAGACCGTGGAGCACGAGTTCGGGATGTCCACGACGCCGGAGAGCCGGCCTTCGATCGGCGCGGCGCCCAGCAGGAGGTAGGCCTGCTCCGGGCTGTAGCCGAACTTGGTCAGGTAGTCGATCGCATGGAGGCAGGCCCGCTGGTAGGACAGGTGCGAGTCCAGGTAGCGCTGCTCGCCGTCGAGGGTCACCGAAGTGCCGGAGAACGCGATCCACTCGCTGAACTGCGGATCCGTGGTGCCGGGCATGAAGATCGCGTTCTCGCTCACCCCGTAGGTGTCCATGCCGCCCTTGATGATGTCCACCCGCAGGTCGATGAACCCGCCCATCTCGATGGCGCCGCAGAAGGTGATCTCGCCGTCGCCCTGCGAGAAGTGCAGGTCCCCGACCGACAGGTTGGCGCCGTCCACGAACACCGGATAGAAGATCCGGCTGCCCTTGGATAGGTTCTTGATGTCCTGGTTGCCGCCGTTTTCGCGCGGCGGGGCGGTGCGGGCGGCCTCCCCTGCGACCCGGGCGAAGTCGGCCTCCGGCAGCGAGCCGAGCACGGCGCCGTCGGGCTCCGGCGGCAGCGCCAGCGGCGGGACCCGCTGCGGATCGGTGGCGATCAGGTCGCCTTCACGCTTGTTCCACTTCGCGAGCAGGGCGGCCGACGGCGCGGTGCCCATCAGCCCGGGGTGGATCAGGCCGGGGAAGGAGACCTCGGGAACGTGCCGGGAGGTGGCGGTCTGGCCGGAGAAGTCCCAGATCGCCTTGTACGCGTCGGGGAACTGATCGGTGAGGAAGCCGCCGCCGTTGTTGCGGGAGAAGATGCCGGTGTAGCCCCAGCCCTGGCCGGCGAGCGGCCCGGAATCCTCCTGCGGAATGGGCCCGACGTCGAGGATGTCCACCACCAGCAGGTCGCCTGGCTTGGCGCCCTCCACCGCGAACGGGCCGCTGAGCTTGTGCACGGTGTTCAGCGGGGCGTTGAGGATGTCCTCGGCGGAGTCGTCGTTGCGGATCGCGCCGTCGAACCATTCGCGGCACTCCACCCGGAAGGAGTCCCCCGGCTTGACGGTGGCGACCGGAGGAATGTCCGGGTGCCAGCGGTTGTGGCCGAGCTTCTGCTGCTCTTCGAAGCTCTTGGACGAATCCAGGGGAAACAGGACCTCAGGCATGCGAATTCCTCCTTGGGGGTGGGGTTCAGTCGGGGCGGGGCAGCTTTCGGTGGAGCGGGTTGGTGGTGACGGGGGCGGGGCGGCGGGTGCCGGGGCCGGGCGAGGAGACGACGGCGGGCTCGGCGGCGCTGCGCTTCGTGGCGTCGATGAGCCGGTAGGCGGCCGAGCCGGAGCGGGAGAGGAACGGGGAGCTGATCCGGCGGCCGGCCGGCCCGGCGCAGGTGGGGCAGGAGACGGTCTCCGCAGCCTCGCCAATCGGGAAGACGGCCTCGAAGTCGGTACAGTCCGGACAGCGGTATTCGTAGACAGCCACGGGAAACCTCCTTGTCAGCAGCCTAGGCAGCTGCGTTTCGGAGGGTCAACGGCAATTCCGCCGGAACGGGGAATATGACGCGGGGCGGGCTACGCCGGGCCGGTGCGTCCGATCCGCAGCAGGTCCAGGGCGAACTGGACGTAGGTGGCCGCCAGTTCCTCGGGGCGCAGCGGCCCGTCCAGCCGGTACCACTGGGCGACGGCGGTGCACATGGTGGTCACGGCGCGCATCGCCTCGTGCGGAACCGGGGTGCCGACGCGTCCGGCCGCGGCGGCGGCGTCGACGGCGTCGGACAGCAGCCGCTGCTGCCGGTCCCGGGCCGCGATGTGGGCGGCGCGGGCGTCGCCGTCCAGGCTGCGGATCTCACTGGCCGCGATGAACGCCGAGGGCCCCCGGTGGGCGTGGAAGAGCACCAGGGACTCCACGACGGCGCGGATGCGGTCCACCGGATCCGCACCGGCTTCCTCCGCCGCCGCGAGGGTGCGGTCATACAGTTCGGCCATGGCCTCCTGCGCAATGCCGACCAGCAGCGCCTGCTTGGACGGGTAGTGATGGTAGATGCCCGGCACCGAGAGTCCGGCGCGGGCGGCGACTTCCCGGATGGTGGTGCCGTGGTAGCCGTGCTCACCGAAGCAGTCGAGGGCGGCCTGCAGCACCGGAGGCAGCGCCGAGGCCTCGTAGCGCCGCCAGCTGCCGCCGCCTGAGTTCGCGATGCCCGCGCTTTCCGGCGCCCTGTCCATCCCGCTCCATCCCCCCTGTTGTCGGTCCAGGTCCATCATGCCTGCCGCCGCCATGCACTTCCGGCAGGGCGTGACCCTTGACACATTGTCCCGCCGTCACGAGACTGTCAGTCTACCGAGCAACTGATCGGTATGCGACGAGCATCGGGAGACTCAATGACGGACAGCTTCGCTCCCCGGCTTGCGGGCCGGACCGCCCTCATCACCGGCGCCAGCCGAGGCATCGGCCTGGCCATCGCCCGGCGATTCGTCGCCGAGGGCGCCAGGGTGGTGATCACCGCACGCAAGCCGGAGCCGCTTGCCGAAGCGGCCGCGGCCTTCCCCGAGGGCTCGGTCCTGGCCATGGCCGGGAAGGCCGATGATCCGGACCACCAGGCGGAGGTGCTGGACACGATCGCCGCCGAGTACGGGCAGCTGGACATCCTGGTCAACAACGCCGGCATCAACCCCGTGTACGGCCCGCTGGTGGATCTGGACCTGGATGCCGCGCGGCGGATCCTGGAGGTCAACCTGCTCAGCTCCCTGGCCTGGGTGCAGCAGGCCTGCCGGCACCCGAAGCTCGATCTCCGCGGCCGGGGAGGATCGGTCATCAACCTGTCCTCGGTCAGCGCGCAGACACCGGCCGCGAACATCGCCTTCTACGGCATCAGCAAGGCGGCCCTGGAGCAGCTGACCCGCTCGCTGTCCGTGGAGCTGGCCCCCACGGTCCGCGTCAACGCCGTCGCACCCGCCGTCGTGAAAACCGATTTCGCCCGCGCCCTCTATGAAGGCCGGGAGGACACGGTGTCCGCGGACTACCCGCTGGGGCGGCTCGGCACCCCGGAGGACGTTTCCGGCGCGGTGGCCTTCCTCGCCTCCGACGACGCCGGCTGGGTCACCGGGCAGGTCCTGAACCTTGACGGCGGCCTGCTGGTGGCCGGAGGATCGGCGTGACGGGCGCGGCGCCGTCGAGCACTCCCGTCGCCGGCTCGACGGCCACCGGCGCCGACGGAGCCGACGCCGGCCCCGCCCGGAGCCTGGCCGAGCGTACCGCCGCGTTTATCCGCGACGTCGTGATCCCGGCCGAGCCCGTGCCGGGCACCACGCTGGACGAGGCCGAGCTGGCCCGGCTGCGCTCCGCCGCCCGGGACGCCGGAGTCTTTGCCCCGCATGTTCCGGCCCGGTTCGGCGGGCAGGGCCTGCCCCTGGTGGACTGGTCCCCCGTGTTCCAAGCCGCGGGCTACTCGCTGATCGGCCCGGCGGTGCTGAACTGCTCGGCGCCCGATGAGGGCAACATGCACATGCTCGAACTGATCGGCACCCCGGAACAGCAGGAGCGCTGGCTGGTGCCCCTGGCCGCGGGCACGGTGCGTTCCTGCTTCGGCATGACCGAACCACACCCGGGGGCGGGCTCCGATCCGGCCGCGCTGGCCACCACCGCGGAGAAGGTGCCGGGCGGGTGGCGGATCAACGGACACAAGCGTTTCATCAGCGGCGCGCAGCTGGCCGGGTTCTGCATCGTGATGGCCCGCACCGGGGCCGTCGACGGCACCCCCGCCGGCGCGACGATGTTCCTCGTGGATATGGACAATCCCGGCGTGCGGGTCGGGGAGCACATTGAGACCCTGGACCATGCCATTGCCGGCGGGCACCCGCACGTGCACTTCGAGGACTGCCGGGTGCCCGACGACTCTGTGCTCGGCAAGCCGGGCGAAGGGTTCCGGTACGCGCAGGTGCGGCTGGGCCCGGCCCGGCTCACCCACTGCATGCGCTGGCTTGGGCTGGCCCGCCGGGCCCACGACATCGCGCTGGACCGGGCCAACCGGCGTGAGCTGTTCGGCTCGCAGCTGGCGGAGCTGGGCATCGCGCAGGAGATGATCGCGCAGTCGGTCATCGACATCGAAACCTCCGACGCCATCATCAGCCGGACCGCGCAGCTGCTGCAGGAGGACCCCAGGGCCGGCAGCGCGCTGTCCTCCGTGGCCAAGGCGCACGTCTCCGAAGCCGTCTACCGGGTGATCGACCGCAGCCTGCAGCTGTGCGGCGGCGACGGGGTGTCCAACCGGCTGCCTCTGGCCTCCTACCTCAACGAGGTGCGGGCGTTCCGCATTTACGACGGATCGAACGAGACGCACAAGTGGGCCATAGCGCGGCGGGCGGCGGCGGCCCGCCGTCGGCGCACCGACGCGGGGGAGCCGGCCCTCGACCGGGTCAACGGCGCTCGCGCCGCGGCCGCCCAACCCGACGCCGCGCGCGGCGGAGCAGGAGAATGATGCACACGGTTCCCGACGGCGTCGAGACGGTCCGCACCCCGGAGGAGGCGGCGGCGCTGGAGTCTCCCCCGCTGCTGGTGCTCGAGCCGGTTCAGGCCTGGCTGGACGCACAGGGCCTGGGATCGGGGCCGCTGGCCTGGGAACGGATCGGGGACGGGCAGTCGAACGTCACCTACCGGGTCCGGCGGGGAGCGGAAACGTTTGTGCTGCGCCGCGGGCCGCGGCCGCCGCTGCCCCGCTCCACCCATGACATGGTGCGTGAGGCCAGGATCCAGCAGATGCTCGGCGCCGAGGGACTGCCCGTTCCCGAGATCCTGGCCGTCTGCGGGGACGAGTCCCTGCTGGGCGTGCCGTTCTACGTGATGGAGCATCTGGAGGGGCTGGTCATCACCGACAGGGTGCCGCCGGCGCTGTCCGGGCCGGAGCAGCGGGCGGCGACGTCCGAGGCCCTGCTGGACTTCCTGGTCCAGCTGCACGGCGTGGACACCACCGCCGGGCCGTTGGCTTCGTTCGGGCGGGCCGACGGATATCTGTCCCGTCAGGTGCAGCGGTTCGCCGGGCTGTGGGAGGTGAACACCACCCGCAGCCTGTCCGACGTCGGGCTGCTGGCCGAGTGGCTGGCGGACAACATGCCCGACAGCCAGGCCGCGGCCGTCCTGCACGGGGATTTCCGTCTGGGCAACCTGATGTTCGCGCCGTCCGCGCCGGCCCGGGTGCTGGCGGTGCTGGACTGGGAAATGGCGGCGATCGGTGATCCGCTGGCAGACCTGGGCTACCTCACGGCGACCTACGCCGAGCCGGGCAGCGCGACCAGTCCGATGGAGCTCACTTCCGTCACCCGGGCGCCGGGATACCTGACCCGCGCGCAGCTGGTGGGCCGGTACCGGGCCGGCACCGGCCTGGACGTCGATGCGCTGCCCTGGTACCAGGCCCTGGCGCTGTGGAAGGCTGCGATTTTCTGCGAGGCGATCTACACCCGGTGGCTGCGCGGGCAGCGGCCCGGTGACCGTTTCGCTCCCACGCTGGAGGCGGGGGTGCCGCAGCTGCTGGCGGACGCCAGGAAAGCCGCCGGGCGGTAGCGGGCGGGTGAAGGCGGGGTCGGTGACGGCCGCACAGGTCTTCGAACTTCGTGCTGTGGATTTCTCCGGGCTGCGCGGTCTGGACGTTAGGGTGGTGCGCACACCGGCGCATTCCTGACGGTACCGCCTCGAGAACGACCATTACTGTGGCGTTTTGGAGGTCCCTGCGTATCGTCGGCGCAGTCTCTGACTGCCGGGCAGGTTGCCGGCGGTCCTGTCGCCTTCCTCGGGGGTTCCTATGACCGGCACATCCATGACCGGCGCTTCCGCCGTCCTGCGGCGCACGGCAGCGGTCGGCTTCAGTCTGGCCCTGGCGTGGGGAATCACCTCCTGTGCCGGCAACGGCGCGGGTGCGGAGGAACCTACGGCAGGCGCATCAGCTGGGCCAAGCACCGAATCCGCTTCTGTTTCTCCTACCCTGTCACCGACCCCCACCCCATCTGCGACCTACAGTCCTGCGTCGGCGGCAGGCCCCGCACAGAATGTGCCTCTTCCGGTCATGCCGGACATCGCGAGGGAGAAATCAAAGGAGGGGCTGGAGGCGTTCGCCCGCTACTTCTACGAGGTAGTTAATTACGCTTACGAAACTGGGGACCTCGCCCCTCTGGAAGCAATAAGTGGACCCGACTGTGTGGCATGCAACTTCGCTAGGAATCAAATAAGTGTGGGCTACGAAGGCGATGACTGGATCGTTGGGGGTCAGCTGGACATCAAGGCGGTGGTCTCTGAGTTCGTCGAAACGCCTGAAGGCTTGTATCAAGCACTTGCCGATCTGAAACAAGAGGATATTAAGTTCCACTCCCCCAACGGGTTGTTGCAAACCAACCCTGGTACGCCGACGAGTTTTGCCCAACTCTTTGAAGGACGATATTCAGACGGACGATGGAGCGCTGAGGATGTCGTCTCGCTCGGGCGGTGAATGGCGGGCCCCACTGGTAGCCCTTATGACACTGCTTTTCCTTATCGTGCCTGTGCAATGGGCTGGCGCGGGGGAAGGAGCAAGTGGGAATTTCGACAACGGCGGTGTTACCGGAGTCGGGCATGTGCAAGATCCTGGCACAGGGGTCTGGACTGACGCCCCTGTGGGCATCCCGGACGACCCCTACGACTTCAGGTTTGAGGTGCTTTGCTGGGACGACGATGCAGGTGACATTGCCTGTTTCGCTGGCCTGGGCATCAGCTGCACCGCTGCCGATGGCGGTAGGGCGGTCCAGTGGTATCGCGGCCTCAAAGGGACACCTCCTGAGACGTGGAGCCCGTACAAAGGTCCCAGCTGTGTTTACTCGGAGGACCCGGGTGACGTGACGGAGCGAATCCGCGAAGTCATTCTTTCCGAATTCCAGCAACGCCCCATCGCTGCCAGCACTCTGACGATCCAGCCCGGCCCCCACTCCCTGGTCGGCATGCACACCAACATGTTCGTGGACGCCCCCGAGCAGGTCTTTGACATGGAGCTCCTCGGGCAGAGCCTGCGCATCGTCGCCACCCCCACCAAATTCGAGTGGTTCTACGGGGACGGCACCTCTTTCGGCCCCAGCCCTGTCCCCGGCGGCCCCCTGCCCGAAGACCGATGGGGAGAACAAACGCCCACCAGCCATGTCTACGCGAACACCGGAGACTACGCGGTGTCCGTCACCACCTATTTCTCCGGCGAATACTCCGTCAACGGCGGCCCCATGATCCCCATCGATGGCCGCGCCACCGTCTCCACACCGGCGCAGACGGTCAGCATCTGGCGCTCCGAATCACGCAACGTCGCCGATGACTGCATCATCAACCCCTCCGGCATCGGCTGCTGACGGGAAGGAGAAGCTATGGCTGTACGCATCAGCCGGACCCTACTGCGTGTATGCCTCAGCTCAGCACTGCTGCTCGGGACCATCTCTTGTTCTGACGACGGGGCAGGCGCCAAGGCACCGACAGTTGCCTCCGCTGATTCGAGCGCGACAGCGACAGTGCCGAGCCCCTCTCCGTCTCCCACGCCCTTAGTGACCTACAGCCCCGCATCTGCTGCCGGCCCTGCGCAGAACGTCCCCCTTCCACTCATGCCCGAGATTGCGAAGGAGAAATCAAAGGAAGGCCTGGAGGCGTTTGCCCGGCACTTGTACGCCCTCGTTAACTACGCCTACGAAACAGGGGATGTTGGCCCCTTGAAAGCGGTCAGCGGACGGGAGTGCACGATGTGTAACTTCGTTATCACCCAAGTAGGAGATGGATTCGCGAACGACGACTGGATGGCCGGCGCACAAATCAACTTCAAGGCAGCCAGCAGCACATTCGTTGAGACAGCTGAAGGCCGGCACCAGGCAGTCGTCGACATCATGCAAGACGACCTCGAGTTTTTCTCCCCCGAGGGACACCTCTCCACAAGCCCGGGTCCGGAACTGTCCTTCGCGCAGCTCGTGGAGTGCCGCTACGTACAGGGATCGTGGATAGCGGAAGATGTCGTCACGCTCGGGTGAGACACCGGTGACCGAGCTCCAGTACCCGCAGTGGCAAATACGTGCTGCGGATACAGGCCACCTGCTGGCCGCGCAACATACTCTCAGCGGCAGTCGCCCGGGTCGATCCCGGGTAGTGGCCCATCCGGGGGTGGTTATGTTGGTCTTCCGAACAGGTTTCAGCGCGGCAGCACTGATGCTGCTGGGGACGGTTGCCTGCAGCGCGACGCCTCCCTCGACGCATCACGGGCCTTCACCCGTTCCGGACGGGGCCTCCGCCGCGGCCTCGTCGACACAGGCCACCACACCTTCACCCAGTCCAACCCAGGTCCAGCCCAGGTACGGGAAGGGGAGCTGCCCTGAATGTGCCGATCCCACAACTGCCCGATGAGGCCAGGCAGGAACCGGAGGAAGGGCTGATTGCTTTCGCCGAGCACTGGTACGACCTCTTCAACTACACATACGAGTCAGGAAACGGTGAGCCGCTGCGTGCAATAGGCGGTCCACTTCGTCCTGGAGCAGGTCGAAACGGGCTACCGGCGGCGACGATTGGATGATGGGAGGCGACGTCGACATCAACTACTCATGGTCCGAGTTCGAAAATCTCGACGCCGGCCACTACGTCGCCTGCATCAACCTGGACCAGGAAGACATCGAGTATTACGCACCGGGCCCGACGCGTCCCGCAGCTACGGCACAATCACCGCACGTCCGAGCAGCTGGTTGTTGTGCAGCTTCTCGTACGCCTCCGGGGCGTTGTCCAGCGAGAACACCTCGGTGTGCACGTCGATGCCCGAGCCGCGTGCCAGGTCCAGCACCTCGTACAGCTCCGACCGCGAACCCCAGTACGGTGAGCGGATGCTCGTCTCATACGGCGCAGCCATAAGCCCCACCGGCAGGGTCCCGGCACCCACGCCCACCAGCACCTGGTCGCCCTGCGCCCGCATCATCGCCTGCCCCAGGTCCATCGTCGCCTGGTTCGCCACGAAGTCGAACACCACGTTCGCGCCTTCACCGTTAGTCGCCTCCCGGACCGCGGCCGCTGCGCCGGGCTCCGAGGGGAAGGCCTGGTGGGCGCCGACGTCGGTGGCAAAGGTCAGTTTCTCCTCGCTGACATCCAGGGCGATCACCCGGGCGGAGGTCATGCTCCGCAGGATCTGGATGGCGACGTGCCCCAGCCCGCCCACACCGATGACGACGGCGGTCGCGCCGGCGTGCAGCTTCTCCAGCGAGCCCTTGATCGCGTGGTACGGGGTCAGGCCGGCGTCGGTCAGGGACACGTTCTTCACCGGATCCAGGTCCCCCAGCGGCACCAGGTGCCGGGGGCTGTTGACGATCATGTACTCCGCCATCGCTCCGGGCGAACCGAGCCCGGGCGGCAGGATCCCGTACTTGGCGGCGTTGACGCAGTAGTTCTCGCGCCCCTGCGCGCATTCGTAGCAGAGGCCGCAGCCCCACGGCCCGTAGACCGCCACGGACGTTCCAAGCTCCAGGTACTCCACGCCCTCGCCCAGCTTGTCGATGACGCCGGCTCCCTCGTGCCCCAGGGTGAGCGGGAGTCCGTAAATGTACTGGTCTTCGGGAAGCGACATGATGAACGAGTCCGAGTGGCAGACTCCGGCGGCGGTGACCTTCAGCCTGACCTGCCCGGGCCCCGGCTCCGGGGTCTCGATCTCCACCACTTCGGGCGGCTGGCCGATGGTGCGGTACTGCAGAGCCTTCATGGCGTTCTCCTGATCTCCGCGCCGGACGTACCGGCGCGGCCGTGGATGGGTCGCTGGCTGGTGACTCGCTGATTAATGGTTGCACCCGGACGGCGGCAGCCACAGGGGCGGGCCCCCTCGAAGCGCTCCCGTCAGCCGAACAGGGCCGCCGCCCGGGTCAGGGTCTGGAACACCCCGTACCCCAGGGGCACGCCCACGAGGATCCAGCTGCCGACCAGCTGGGCGCGGACGGCCGCGCCGTGTTCCGGCCGGCCGTCGTCCCCGGAGTGGTTCATCTGCGCGTTCATCGGTTTCCCTCCCTCTCCGGCGCGCCCGCGCCGTCGGCGGTCTGCGGCTCCCCCGCCGGTGTCGTCGTGCCGGGGCCGGTCCCGACGTCGGCGGGAGCCGGACCGTCGCCTGCACCGTCAGCAGCCGCGGCGGTTTTGTGGGGTTCGTGGTACTTGGCGGCAACCGGGCTGATCAGCAGGTTCGCGATGAAGCCGATGACCAGCAGCGCCACCATCGTCAGCAGGGCGGGGCGGTAGGCGCCGGCGGTGAGTTCGCCGGGGGTGCCCTGCGAGTCCAGGAAACCGTTCACGATCAGCGGCCCGGCAATGCCGGCGGCCGACCATGCGGTGAGCAGCCGGCCGTGGATTGCACCGACCTGGAATGTGCCGAACAGGTCCCGCAGGTAGGCCGGAACGGTGGCGAACCCGCCGCCGTAGAAGGAGAGGATGACGAAGGCCAGCAGCACGAACAGGATGGTGTTGGCGTTGCCGAACAGCGCCAGGACGGCGTAGAGGCCCGCGCCGACGCCGAGGTAGACCATGTAGATCCGCTTGCGGCCGATTACGTCCGAGGTGGCCGACCAGGCGAAGCGCCCGGCCATGTTGCCGATGGACAGCAGACCCACGAAACCGCCGGCGACCGCCGCGGTGACCAGGGACGCGCCGTCGGGCTGGCGGAAGAAGTCCTGAATCATGGGCGCGGCCTGCTCGAGGATGCCGATCCCGGCGGTCACGTTGCAGAACAGCACGATCCAGACCAGCCAGAACTGGCGGGTCCGCACCGCGTTCGAGGCGGAGACCTGCGCCGTCGTCACCAGCGGCTTGGAGGCCACCTTGGCGGGGTCGAACCCGGCGGGCTTCCAGTCGGCGGCGGGCACCCGGATGCTCCATGCCCCGTAGAGCATATAGGCGAGGAACACGACGGCGAAGGTCAGGAAGAGCTTGCCGACGGCGTCGCCGCTGGCCACCCAGCCCGGGGTGCCGGAGTTCGGGTCGTACAGCGAGAGCAGGGCGGAGGAGAGCGGACTGGCGATCAGCGCGCCGCCACCGAAGCCCATGATCGCCATGCCCGTGGCGAGGCCCGGCCGGTCCGGGAACCATTTGATCAGGGTGGACACCGGGGAGATGTAGCCGATGCCCAGGCCGATGCCGCCCAGGACGCCGTATCCGAGGTAGAGCAGCCAGAGCTGGCCGGTGAAGATGCCGGCGGCGCCCACGAGGAAACCGCCGGACCAGAACAGGGCGGAGACGAACATCGCCTTGCGCGGACCGTTGCTGTCCACCCAGGTGCCCATGACGGCGGCGGAGAGGCCAAGCATCACGATGGCGACCGAGAAGATCACGCCGATCTGGGTCAGCGATGCGTCGAAGTAATCCACGAGCGCCGTCTTGTAGACGCTGGTCGCGTAGACCTGCCCGATACACAGATGCACCGCCAGCGCCGCCGGCGGTATCAGCCAGCGGTTGTATCCCGGCGGCGCGATGGTTCTGTCCCTGTCCAGCCAGCTCATCGAAACTCCCTTGTCCGAGGCGCAATCGTTGGGTCAGAAGCATTGCCTACGCGGGCAGGAGAGCAAAGCGCCGACACACCTTTCGGGCTTTCGGAACGCCTAAGGGAAGCAACCTACCCGCTGGTAACAAATTTTTCCGGAGCCCTTGATTTGTTACCCATCAGTAGCTTAGATGTAACCGACATCACATTCCGGGGGTATGTCGCACGATTTTTCTGCGCTGCGGAAAGCTCCCTGAACTCAAAGGCGGACGGCTTGCGCTGCCTGCCGCACCTGGTCTCTTGGCCACTCGCATCACTCACAGCAAATGGGGAATATCAATGACGAGTTCCACCTCCGGCCGCGCTTCAAGCCGGCCGCACGCAATTCTGACGGGCCTTCTCGCCCTGTTCCTGGTCCTTCTGCTGGCCTTCTTCGTGCTGTTCAGCAACCAGGTTGCCAGCGGAGCGACGCAGCTGAGCGAAGGAGCCGAACGTGCCTCCGATGGGTCTGTTGAGCTGCGCGACGGCGCGGCGCGGGCGCGGGACGGCGCGGCGGAGCTCTCCGCCGGTGCCAGCAAGGTCGACGACGGGGCCCAGACCGTGTCGAACGGTCTCGGCACGGCCCGCACCGGAGCCCAGTCCCTCAAGGACGGCGCGGTGACGCTCAACGACGGGGCGACCCAGCTGCTTGAGGGCGCGAACAGCGCAGCCGACGGTGCAGGACGCCTCGTCGCCGGCGCCGCCAGCGCCAACGAAGGTGCCGGCCGGCTGGCTGCCGGTGGCGGCGACCTGGCCGCCGGCGCGGGCCGGATCGCGAACGGCGGAGCCGAGCTCCAGGCCGGCGCCGAGCGCGCCAATGCCGGAGCCGCCCAGCTCTACAAGGGCAGCGATGACCTGAGGAAGGGCGCAAACGCCGCCCGTGACGGTGCCCAAGCGCTCAAAGCAGGCGGACAGGACCTCAAGGCCGGCATCTCCGACGTCGATTCCGGCGCGCAGCAGCTGCGCGACGGCACCACCGCCCTGGCCACCGGCGCCGGAACGGCCAAGACCGGCGCCGAGGCCCTCGCCGACGGCGTGGGCCGGATCTCTGACGGCGCAACGGCCGCCAACAACGGCGCCGGACAGCTGGTGGACGGCGGCACCGAGCTCAAGGCCGGCACTGATGAGGCCGTCGCCGGAACCCAGGAGCTGCAGGCCGGAGCCCTGCGGGTGAAGGACGGGGCCGCTGCACTGAGCGACGGCATCAATAAGGCCTCGGATGGGTCCACAGAGCTTCGCGCCGGAGCCCAGCAGCTGTCCAACGGCATCCTGGCGCTCGTCAACGGCAGCGCCGCCCTGCGTGACGGCGGCACTATGCTGGCAGCCTCCGCTCCACCCGTCAACACGGCTGTGGGAATCCATAACCTTCAGGCCGATACACTGGCAAGCTCTGCCGGCTCGCTCCGGCAGGAAACGCAGGACCTTGTTGACGGCCTGTCCAATCTCCAGACCCAGGCACCGGGCATGTCGGATGCAGACCTCGATGCCGCCATCGGTGAGCTGCTGGCCAGTGCACAAGAGACCAAAGCTGGACTCGATTCGGTGGCTGACAATGCCGCTGGCTTCAGCGAGACCTACAACAACACCCTCCGCGAGAACCTCAACACCTTGGCGGCCGGCGCCTCCGAGGCTTCCCTCGGCGCTGCGGCTCTCAACGGCGGTGTCGAGCGTGTCCGGGGCGGCGCTCCCGAGGTTGCCGCAGGGGCGGCCCAGCTCGATGACGGCATCAAGACCATCAAGGCCGGGTTCGACGGCCAGGGCACCGCGGAGGAACCAGGCCTGAAGAACGGCGCGGCCGGCGTGTATGCCGGCGCCAGCCGCCTGGCCGAAGGTTCCAAGGCTCTGCAGGCCGGCGCAGGGGAGCTCCTGGCCGGACTGAAGACCCTCCGGGCCGGAACGTCCGACCTGGCTGAAGGAGCCGAAGCGGCCAAGGCAGGCGCCGATGATCTGGCTGCCGGCAACGAAGCCCTTGCCGCAGGCGCAGGCGAACTGAAGGCCGGCGCAGGTCAGCTCGCCGCAGGTACTCCGCTGCTCCTGGCCGGAGCCGACAAGCTCTCCGCAGGAGCCAACGAGCTGGCCGCCGGAAACGGCGCCCTTGCCGCCGGAGCCGGTCAGCTGAACGCCGGAGCCGGGCAGCTCGCTGACGGTACTCCGGCCCTCGCAGCCGGCGCCGGCCAGCTCGCGGCCGGCGGACAGGATCTGAAGACCGGTGCCGGCACGCTGGCCGCCGGAGCCAATACCCTGGCGGCCGGCCTGAACACCCTGCAGACCGGTGCCGGTACCCTGGCGGCCGGAAACCAGAAGCTCGCCACCGGCGCGGGTTCGCTGTCCGAAGGCACCGGCCGACTGATGACCGGCAGCGACACTCTCAACCAGGGCATCGTGAAGCTCGACGACGGGGCCAAGACGCTCAGCACGGGCACCGGCGACCTCGACGAAGGCGCCGCCGCCCTGGCCGAAGGCACCGAAACGCTCGCCGAGGGCACCGAAACCCTCGCCGGCGGCAACGGTGAGATCTCCGACGGCGCCAACACCATGATGGAGCGCACCTCCGCCATGACGCCCGGCGGGATCTTCACCTCCCCTGCCGTCCTGGCGGTCATCATCCCGCTGGTGCTGCTGGCCATTCCGCTGGTCCTGATGCTCGGCGGGCGCCGCCGGGCACAGCACTAGCCGAGAACGCCCGGCCTCCCGGCCAGGCATAACAGAAGGGGCGGATGCTTAGCATCCGCCCCTTCTGTGTGTGTCCGGCCCTGGCTGCGGCCGGCCTAGTTCCATTCGCGCGGCAGCGGAGGGTTGTCGCCCGGGTCTTTCTCGCCGGTCGGGTTGACGTCCTCCTCGGCCGGGCCGCCGGCATCGCGGTCCCGGCTGCCGCCTTCGGCGCCGCCCTCCCCGTCCCAGGTGCGGTCTTCGGGAGTGCCGTCACCGTCGGGGTCGCGCGCGGCGCCGTCCTCGGGATCCCGGGCGCGGTCGCCGCTGCTCAATGGAACAGGCCCTTCTTGACCTGCGTCGGACGCTGCTGCTCGCCCTGCTGGGCACCGAGGACGACGACGGTGCCGGAGAACACCGGAATCAGCCACTGCAGGATCTTAAGCTGCTTCTGCGCGGCCTTCAGCTCATCGGAGGCATGCGGCGAAGGCTCCGTTGCGCCTTCGGCGCCCTGCTCGGAGAGCTTCTCGACCTTGCCGCCCAGGATGCCGGCGTAGAGAGTCACCCCGGCGCCGGCCAGGGTCACCAGCGTCTTGACGGCAGCCGAGCCGGCGACACCCTGCTGATTCGCGAGCCGGGCCTTGTTGTCCCAGATCAGGGGAAGCCCGGCGGCCATGTGGGCGAAGATGGCGGCGGACTGCACCGGGGCCCACTTCTTCCAGCCAAGGCTGGAGAGGCGGGTGCGTTCCCTCGGATCCTTCGCTTCGGCGGCCGCGCCGTTAAGGCCGACGGCCCCCATCAGGGAGCCGCCGAACCACGCGGCGGCGGTGAGGTCGTGGACAGAGCGGGCGAACAGACTGGACATATGAGGCTCCTGGCTTCCGTAGGACGGGGATTTCCGGGAAAGGAGCGGGCGGTAACCCGCGCCGCCCAACGTAGTCCCCGGAGCGCGCGGGCACCAGAGCAGGACGCCGGACGGAGAATTCCCGGCGGGCGTTCAGGAAGGGGCAGGCAGCGGTCCGCGCAGCCTCAGGACATCCAGGTGTGCGGGGCCGGCTTGCGGGTGGAGGGCAGGGCCACGTTGAGCCGCCAGTCCTTGATCCATTCCGGCAGCACCATCTCGGCCGGAGGCCTGCGGCCCGCGGCTTCGAAGATCTCATCGTTGCTGACCGGGCCCTTCTTCGACACCAGGCGGCCGGCGATGTGCGCCTCGGCGTAGACCTCGCCGTCCACCACCATGCGGTGCTGGAAATAGATCGACTTTTCGTCAAAGCCGATGATCCGGGTTTCGATGCTGTAGCGCTGCCACAGCTGCAGGGATTTGCGGAAGCTGATGGTCTCGTTGCCCACCACGGGCGTCCAGCCGCGGCGGCGCATGGTCTTCCAGAGCCCGCTGCGGGCCATCAGGTCGAACCGGCCCAGGTCCATCAGGGACAGGTACATGCCGTTGTTTACGTGCATGGCGACGTCGATGTCGGTCGGCAGCACCCGCATGGGCACGGAGGAGACCCCGAATACATCCAGCGGAGGTCGGCGGCGGGAACGGAGCAGGGTCAGGATGGTGCGCAGGAGCAGGTGCATGCCGCTATGTTACTGAGCAGTAACATAGCTGGCAAGCACCGTTACACGCCGCCGGTGCTCAGGACATCGTCCAGGTCGTACCGTACGGGCTCTTCCAGCTGCGCGTAGGTGCAGGACTCGGGCTCCCGGTCCGGCCGCCAGCGCTGGAACTGGGCCGTGTGCCGGAACCGCTCGCCCTCCATGTGGTCGTACTTGACCTCCACCACCCGTTCCGGGCGCAGGAACGTGAAGGACAGGTCCTTGTCACCGCTCCAGCGGCTGCCCTCGGCGTTACGCGGCGTGCGGGTGCCGGTCTGTTGCTCGGCCGGCGCCCAGGGATGCCCGGCCGCTTCGGTGACCAGCGGCTGCAGCTCCTCGAACAGCTCCCTCCGCCGCGGCATGGGAAAGGAGCTCGCGACGCCCACGTGCACCAGCGCGCCGTCGTCGTAGAGGCCCAGCAGCAGCGAGCCGACGGCCTTCGGATCGTTCTTGTGCGTCCGGTAACCGGCGAGCACGCAGTCCGCGGTGCGTTCGTGCTTGATCTTCAGCATGGTCCGACGGCCCGGCTCGTACGGCGCGTCCAGGGCCTTCGCGAGCACCCCGTCCAGCCCCGCGCCCTCGAAGCTGCTGAACCACTCCTCGGCGACGGCCCGGTCGCGGGTTCCGGCCGTCAGGTACAGCGGCGGCGGCAGCTGCGCAAAGGTCTCGGCCAGCAGGGCCCGACGGCGCTCGTAGGGTTCGGCGAGCAGGCTGCGGTCCCCGAGGGCAAGCAGGTCGAAGCCGACGAAGGCCGCCGGCGTCTCCTCCGCCAGCTTCCGTACCCGGCTCGCGGCAGGGTGGATGCGCTGTTGGAGGGTGTCGAAGTCCAGCCGGCGGGCGGCGTCGTCGATCAGCACGATCTCTCCGTCCACCACGCACCGCTCCGGCAGCAGGCGGCGGAAGGCGTCCTCCAGCTCCGGAAAGTAACGGTTCATGGCCCGGCCGTTGCGGCTCGCGATCTCCACCTCGTCCCCGTCCCGGAACACGATGGTCCGGAACCCGTCCCACTTGGGCTCATAGCCGTAGTTTCCGGCCGGAACCCGGGCCACGGCCTTGGCGAGCATGGGAGCGAGCGGGGGCATCACGGGCAGATCCATGGCGGCGTCTCCAATCGGCGGAACCTCTGCGGGCAGTCTAGCCACCCCGGCCCGGGCGCCGGGACGACGACGGCGGCGCGCGCACATGTCCGGCCGGCGTCCCGCGTGCTATCAAGGGAGGAACGATCACATCTGCAGGGGAACAGGACCGCCGGTCCGGAAACGGGGACTTCATGGCTGCTGGCAGCCGCACCATCGGGCAGCGGGACGTCGGGGCGATCGGCCTGGGGTGCATGAACATCAACCATGCCTACGGCCGGCCGCTCGCGCGTGAGGACGCCGCCCGGCTGCTGCTCCACGCGCTGGACACCGGGGTGCGGCATTTCGACACCGCCGCGATCTACGGCGCCACGGCCAACGAGGCGCTGGTGGGTGAGATCCTCGGGCCGCGCCGCGACGAGTACTTCCTGGCCAGCAAATGCGGCATGACCGATCTGGGCGGACGGCGGGTGATTGACGGGCGGCCGGAGACGATCCGGGCCACCGCCGAGCAGGCCCTGGCCCGGCTGCATACCGACCACCTCGACCTCTACTACCTGCACCGACTGGACCCGGCGGTTCCGGTGGAGGACAGCGTGGGGGCCCTTGCCGAGCTGGTCCGGGAAGGCAAGATCGGCGGCATCGGCCTGTCCGAGGTCTCGGCGCAGACGCTGCGGCGGGCGGCCGCCGTGCATCCGATCGCCGCCGTGCAGAACGAATATTCGCTGTGGACCCGCAACCCCGAGCTCGGGGTACTGCAGGCCGCGCAGGACCTGGGCACCGCGTTCGTGGCGTTCAGCCCGCTCGGCCGCGGCTTCCTGGCCGGTGCGATGCGGGATCCCGGAACACTGCACGAGGCGGATCTGCGGCGCGGCATGCCCCGCTTCCAGGGCACCAACTTCGCCGCCAACCTCTACCTGGTGGAGGAACTGGAACTGCTTGCCCGGCAGGCCGCCGTCACCCCCGCGCAGCTGGCGCTGGCATGGGTGCTGGACCAGGGCAGCCATGTGATCGCCCTGCCGGGAACCACGGACACGGCGCATCTGACGGAGAACATGGCGGCCGCGCACCTGGATCTTCCCGAGTCGGTGCTGCGCCGGGCCGGCCATCTGATTAACCAGCACACCGTGCGGGGCGCCCGCTACTCTGACGCCGCGCAGGCCGACGTCGACACTGAAGAGTTCACGGCGGAGCGGGCCGACCGCTAGGACCTGCCCGCTCCGCCGCCTATCCGGCCGCCGGTCCGGCGGCCGGGAATCAGGCGCCGGCCGCGGCCTCGGCTGCCGGCGCGGCTCCGGTGCCGGCCCCGGTCCGGGCACCGGCCTTGGCGATCTGGATCTGCTCGTAGACGTGGTTCCGAAGCTCTACGAAGCGGGGCAGCGAACGCGTGGTGAGCTGGTCCCGGTCGGCCGGAAGGTCAATCAGGATGTCCTCCTGCACCACGGTCGGCGAGGACGAGAGCACCACCACCCGCTGGCCCAGATACACCGACTCGTCGATGTCGTGGGTGACGAACAGGATGGTCACGCCCAGGTCCTTCCAGACCTTGCGGACCAGGTCCTCCAGGTCGGCGCGGGTCTGGGCGTCGACGGCGGCGAACGGCTCGTCCATCAGCAGCACCTTGGGCTGGTAGGCGACGGCGCGCGCGATCGCCACGCGCTGCTGCATGCCGCCGGAGAGCTGCCACGGGTAGCTGCGCGGCACGTGCGCGAGCCCGACGGCGTCCAGCGCCTCCTCGACCAGCCGGTCGCGCTCGGCCTTGGGCACCCGGGCGTTCTTCAGCGGCAGCTCCACGTTGGCCCGGACCGTCATCCAGGGGAACAGGCTGCGCCCGTACTCCTGGAAGACCACGGCCATGTCCTTGGGCGGTTCGGTGACCGGCTTCGATTCGAGCAGCACCTCGCCGGAGGTCGGGGCCATCAGGCCGGCGATGATCTTCAGCAGGGTGGTCTTGCCGGAGCCCGAGGGCCCGACCAGGCACACCAGCTCGCCGTCGGCCAGGTCGAAGGTGAGGTTCCGGACCGCCTCGAGCTCACCGCCGTCGACCTTGTAGACCTTCTGGATGCCGCGGACCGAGAGCAGCGCCGCGCCGTCGGGGTTCGTAACGTTACTCTGCATGCTCAACCTCTCTCTGGCCGTGGTACCAGGCGAGGATGCGCCGTTCGGACCACTGGAAAACTAGGGACATGGCCACGCCGATCAGGCCGAGGACCACGATGCCGCTCCACATCTCGGGGATGGCGAAGCTGCGCTGAAACTGGACGATGGTGAACCCGAGGCCCTCGCTGGAGGCGAACATCTCGCTGATCACCATCAGGATCAGGCCGATCGACAGGCTCTGCCGCGCACCGGCCATGATCTGCGGTCCGGCGCTGGGCAGCACCAGGTACCGCAGGCGGGCCGCTCCGGAGATGCGGAAGGTGCGGGAGGTGTCGCTGAGGGTGCCGTCGACGGCGCGGACGCCTTCGATGGTGTTCAGCAGCACCGGCCAGATGCAGCCCATCACGATGACGCCCACCTTCATCTGGTTGTTGACGCCGATGAGCAGCATCAGCACCGGGATTAGGACCGGCGGCGGAATGGCGCGGAAGAACTCGAGCAGCGGCTCCAGCAGGCTGCGCAGCCAGCGGATGGTGCCGATGGCGGTGCCCAGGGCCACTCCGAGCAGGATCGCCAGCGCCACGCCCAGCAGCAGCCGGCCGACGCTGGGGAGGATGTCCTGGAAGAACCGCTCTCCCACCCACACGTCCACCAGGGTGGTGGCCAGTTCGCCCGGTTTGGGCACGAAGAAGCTCGTGGAGCCGAGCGTGGCGGCCCACCAGATCAGGATCAGCAGCAGCGGCAGGCCGACGGCGTAGCCCGCGGTACGGATCATTTTCACAGGGCCACCTCCGAACGGACCGAGCTGTGCCAGGCCAGGGCCCGCCGCTCAATGAAACGCATGCCGGCGTTGATCAGGATGCCCAGCACTCCGGCGGTGAGCACCAGCGCGTACATCTGGGCGACGGCGCCGCCGGACTGGGCGCGGGTGATCTCGTTGCCCAGGCCGGGTGTGCCGATCAGCAGCCCCGCGGTCACGGCCAGGATCAGCGCCACCGCGGCGCCCAGCCGGATGCCGGTCATCAGGTACGGCAGGGTGGTCGGCCAGACCACGTACCGGATGCGGGCCAGCCGCCCCAGCCCGTAGCTGCGCGCGGTGTTCCCGGCCACCGGATCGACGTCGGCCACGCCGTAGAGCACCTGGATCAGCACCTGCCAGAAGGAGGCGTAGACCACCAGCAGCAGCGTGGATTCCAGGTGGATGCCGAACAGCAGCACGGCCAGCGGAATCAGCGCGACCGAGGGCACCGGGCGCAGGAACTCGATGGTGGAGTGGGTGGCCCGGCGCAGGAACGGACTGGACCCGATGAGCAGTCCGAGGACGACGGCGGCGGTGGACGCGATCAGCAGGCCCAGGGCCCAGCCGGTCATCGTCTGGCCGACGGCCCGCCAGAAGGCGGCGAGCCCGAGGTTGCCGAAGAAGACCTCCAGCACCTGCGACGCCGGCGGCAGGTAGGTGGGGTTGACGATGCCGAGCCGGGGCACGAGCTCCCAGATCAGCAGGAATCCGAGGATGCCGGCCAGGCCCAGCGCGGGCCCGGCCAGCCGACGGGAGGTGAGGTTCATGGGCGCTTTCCGAGGTTGGCGTGCACTGCGGATCAGGAGCCGGAGGGCAGCATGGCGTCCAGGTCCGGCTCCTTCGAGAGGGTGCCGTACCGGGTGGCCGCGGAGCCCAGGGCCTCGGCCGCTTCGCGGTTGAAGTCGGAGCGGTAGGCGGGAAGGACCATGCGGGCCCGCATCTCGTCACCGATGGAGGTGTAGGTGCCGACGATGTCGCGCACCGCGTCCGGGTTCTCCTGCGCGTATTCGAGCGACTTGTTCATGGCCTCGGTGAAGGCTTCGGCGATCTCGGGGTTTTCCTCGGCGTAGGAGCTGGTGGTGAAGTACCCGGCGACGTCGAGCCCCTCATGCATGTCGGCGAAGTTGTACGAGACCACCCGGGCGCCGCCGTCGAGCGCCTGGGTCAGGAAGGGTTCGAGGATCCACGCGGCGTCGACCTGCCCGTTCGCCAGGGCGGCCGGGGCGTCGGGGAAGCCGACCTCCACGAACCGGATCGATTCGTGGTCGCCGCCATCCTCCTCCACCACGCTGCGGATGGTGGTGTCGCCGATGTTGGAAAGGTTGTTCACCGAGACCGTCTTGCCGGCCAGGTCGGCGGGGGTCTGGATGGGCGAATCCGCCGGGACGACGACGGCGCCGACGTCGGAGGTGGTGTCGCCGCTGGTGGAGATGCCGTTGGCGAGGAACTCCAGGTCCAGGCCTTTGTCGTTGGCCACCATGACCGAAATGATGTTGCCGAAGGCGAACTGGAAGTCTCCGCTGACCACGCCGGGAACCGCGGCGGCGCCGCCGGAGGTCTCGGTGATGTTCAGGTCCAGGCCGGCCTCCTCGAAGAAGCCCTGCTCCTTGCCGAGCCAGATGGGCGCCGTGTCCAGGATCGGAATGACGCCGGCCGAGACCTCGGTCAGCCCTTCGCCGCCGGCGGCAGCGCCGTCACCGGTCGCTTCTCCGGTGGATCCGCCGGAGAGGGAACCTCCGCCGCAGGCTGAGAGGGTCAGGGCGGTGACTGCGGCTGCGGCGAGGAGAAGCGGGCTGCGTTTCAACGGTGGCTCCTGGAAATTCGTGACGACATGCGGCAGCTTGCTTCCGTTCCGAGACCCGGCGACGGCTGTGGCGCTGAGGTGTTCGCATGGTGAACATGTGTTCTTTTTCAAAGGTATGAGCTGGATCACATCCCGTCAAGGATTTCCCGGGATGGTGCAGAGTTGTGACCTTCCCGTCATCGGCGAACGTGTGGCACCGACAGGCCCGTCGGCGGGTCATGCACACCGGTTCATGACGGCCGGTCTGGAAATTGATGCTAAGAATGATCTACATCACACCTCCCGGTGCCGCTCGGAGCGCTGCACGGGTTCCCGGCGCTCACCGCTCCGCAGCCGTCACGGCCGCAGGAACCGGCCCGTCCGGTCCCGTTCTCTGCGGCCTGCCGGTCCGGTTCTGCCGGCCGCACCTGCTCGGCGCGGCGGTGCCGGCCGGCAGCCGGCAGCCGATGTCCGGCGGAGAGTGATCCCCCTACCGCACAACCGATGGGAAAAGATTCATGGCAGACGACAGGACGGTCCTGGCAGCCTCGGCGGACCTGCTGCGCACTCACGGCATGACGACGATCTTCGGCAACCCGGGCTCGAACGAGCTGCCCTTCCTGGCCGGGCTGGGGAAGGACTTCGACTTCGTCCTGGGGCTGCACGAGCAGGCCGTGGTGGGGATGGCCGAAGGCTACGCCAGGGCCACCGGGCGTCCCGTCCTGGTGAATCTGCACGCGGCGTCCGGTACCGGAAACGCCATGGGCGCGCTGACCAACGCCAGGTACGCGCACGTGCCGCTGGTGCTGCTGGCCGGCCAGCAGGTCCGGCGCACGGTGGGGCAGGAGTCGATGCTCGCGAACGTGGCGGCCGGCTCGCTGACCGCTCCGCTGACCAAGTTTGCCCACGAGCCGCTGGCCGCGGCGGACGTGCCGCGCACGCTCTCGCAGGCCATCCTCGAGGCCTCCTCCCATCCGCAGGGGCCGGTCTATGTGTCGGTTCCGTTGGATGACTGGAACGAACCGGCGCTGCCGGATGATGCCCTGCTCCGTGAACGCTCCGTCACGGTGGCGGGCGGGCTCTCCTCCGAACTGGCCGCCGCGCTCATTGCCGCCGTCGAGCAGTCGGAGAACCCGGCGCTGGTGCTTGGCCCCCAGGTGGACGCCGCCGCCGTCCGGGATCCGGCGGTGTTCGAGGCGATCGTGCGGCTGGCCGAGAACGCCGATGCGACCGTCTACGTCGCGCCGTCCCCGCCGCGCTGCCCGTTCCCGACCACGCATCCGAACTTCGGCGGCGTCATGGTCCCGGGGATCGATTCGGTGCGCCGCCGGCTCTCCGGACATGACGCCGTGTTCGTGATCGGCGCGCCGGTCTTCCGGTATCACCGGTGGGAGCCGGGAGATTACCTGGACGCCGGCACCCGGCTGTGGCACCTCACCCAGGACGCCTCCGAGGCCACCCGGGCGCCTTTCGGAACGGCCGTCGTCGCCGACGTCGCCGCCGCCATCGGTGTCCTGGCCGACGGCGTGCGGGACCGCGGCACGCGCCGCCCGCCCCGTGAGCTGACCGTGGCGGCGGGCTCGCCTGACGGCATGACCGGGGCGGAGATCCTGGAGGTGCTCAACGCCCACGTGCACGACGGCGTGGTGTACGTGAACGAAACCACCACGCTGGATCTGGACTACCTCGAGCGGATCGCCATCGACCGGCCCGGACGCTACCACTTCCCGGCGTCCGGCGGACTCGGTTTCGGCCTGCCGGCGGCCGTCGGGATCTCCCTGGCCTCCCCGGAGGCGACCGTGGTGGCCACGGTCGGCGACGGCTCGGCGAACTACGGCATCACCGCGCTGTACACCGCGGCGCAGCGGGGCACCCGGACGGTGTTCGTCATCGTCAACAACTCCGGCTACGGCGCCCTGGCCGGCTTCGCCCAGCGGATGGGCGTGCCCGATGTGCCGGGCCTGACGCTCGGAGCGATCGATTTCGTGGCGCTGGCCGAGGGGTACGGCGTGCCGGGTACCCGTACGGCCACGCGGGAGGAATTCGACGCCGCCTATCAGAAGGCCCTCCACGCGGAAGGCCCGGTCCTGATCGACGCCCGGGTGGTGTAAGGCCCGCCGGGGTCAGCGCTGCGCGGGCGTGCCCGGGACGGAGGCGCGGGGGTTCAGTTCCTGCCCGACGGCCCGGGCCGCCTCCTGCAGCAGCGGTACCGCCCGCTCGGCGAAGGCCTCGTCGACGCGGGAGATGGGGCCTGAAACGGAAATGGCCGTGGGAGTGGGGGCGTCAGGAACGGCGATGGCGAAGCAGCGCACCCCCAGCTCCTGCTCCTGTTCATCGACGGCATAGCCGCGGTCCCGGATTTTCTGCAGCTCGGCCAGCAGTTCCGTGGCGGTGCCGATGCTCTGGTTGGTGGGTGCCGGCATGCCGGTCCGTTCACAGATTCCGCGAACACTCTCATCCGGCAGCTGGGCGAGGATGGCCTTTCCGACGCCGGTGGCGTGCAGGTGGGCCCGGCGCCCGACCTCGGTGAACATCCGCATTGAGTGCCGGGACGGCACCTGGGCGATGTACACGACCATGTCCGAATCGAGGACGGCCATGTTGGCGCTTTCCCCCAGTTCGTCGACCAGCCTGCTCAGATGCGGAAGGGCCAGCGCTCCGAGCTGCTTGTTGGCGGCTTCGCCGAGCCGGATCAGCCGCGGTCCCAGGGCGTAGCGCCGGTTCGGCAGCTGGCGGGCGTAGCCGAGGCCGACCAGGGTCCGCAGCAGGCGGTGAATGGTCGGGAGGGGAAGGTTTGTGGAGCCGGCGAGCTCGCTGAGCGTCACTGCCCCGCCGGCGTCGCTGATCAGTTCCAGCAGCTCGAAGACACGCTCAACGGACTGCACCCCGCCGGCGGCACTGCGCTCAGCCATGTCGTTCCTTCCAGGTAGGGCAACACTTTATCGCTACGTGGAATGGTTTTTCAGCGATCGCCCAAACCCTAGCCGGGCGGGTGGGCGTGCGCCAGAGCATCCGCGCTCCCCGGGAGCGACGGCGGCGTGGAGACGTACCGATGCCCCGTTGGCGTCCGGATTTCGATCGCCTGCTCCGGCTTCTGCGGGCCGTCGTCGGCCCATTGGCGCCACGCCCCGACACCAGCCGCTGATCGCCCCCGAGGAGGGACGGCAACTGCGTGCGATGACCATCCCGGCGCCTCTTTCGTGTAATTGCAGTTCTCGCAGAGCCCCTGGCCGTTTGCCGCCGAGGTGCCGCCCCCAGCGGCGTGGCTTTGCACGTGGTCGATGTGGCGGACAGGCGCTCCGCACCACGGGGTACGGCAGCGTTGGTCCCTGGCGGTGATGAACCGGGCAAGCCCCTGCGGAAAGGCCCTCGCCCGGGAGTCCATGGCTATCAGCTCCCCGCTGGCTGGAGCGGTGTAGAGACGGCGCAGCGTCGCTTCCGATGCGCCGCCGATCGTCGCGCGCGCCCAGTCGGCCGGAACTGTTCCGTACCCGGCCAGCACGGCCGGCTCCTTGGCGCCCCGAAGCAGCGTGCGGTCGGTGAGGATGAGCTGCACCTCGATCCGCGGCCCGGCCGCAGCCGGCGCGCCGGTGATCCGTTCCACCAAGGTGTCGGCCATGATCTGCCCGCGGCCGCGCGGATCTCCCATGCAGCGCATCCGGTCCGCTTCCTGGGACAGCGCGGCGTAGACGGCCACCCCCTGCGCCACGGGCAGCAGGCCGGTCACCCAGGTCATGGTGTCGGGAGCCGGGCGGCAGGAGACGTAGCGTTCGTTTTCTGCCTTTCGGGCCCGCCGAACGACCGCAGCCGGGTCGATCCGGTACGTCCCCCGACGCAGCCGCTCCACCAGGGCCCGGTCCCCCAGCTTTTCCGCCTCGTCGGGATCTCCCAGGACGGCGGCGTCGAGCGCGGCGCGGTCCTCAGGCTCGAGGCAGGCGGTTTCCCGGGCCACGAGCGTCGCCCGCCACTCGCTGAGCTTTCCCTCCCGCAAGGCCCGAAAGGTGCAGGGCAGCTCATGCAGCAGTGCCTTGCCCAGTCCGAGGTACCGTCCTCCGCGCAGGGGCGATTCCCGCCGGGCCAAGGCGATCTGGGCCCCGACGCCGCGTCCCAGATCCTGCGGGCGCACGCCGGCCTCCGCCTGTTCCCTGCGCTGCATCTCGTCGAATCGGACCGCCGCCACCGCCTGGACGGCCGCGGCCGCGCCCTTCAATTCCTCCATGGACCGGATCAGGTCGATGAGGTCCGCGGCCTGGAGTGATTTCGGAGCCGGCGAGGCAGCCTGCGGGTCTTCCAGCCGCTCAACGAGCGCGGTCACTGCCTGTACGGCAGATTCGGACAGAGAAGCCAGGGAAGGCAGGGGAGACAGGAGCGCTGGCGGCGCCTGACCGACGACCCCCGCGGGCCCGCCGGGCGCAATGACGGAGGGGCCGCCTCCAACGCCGTATTCGAACATGTGTTCGAGACTAGAAGTTGGTTTGAGGGCCCGCAAGGGCAGTTGTTTTCCCTGAAATAAGTGGTGACCTGGTCGGGTCAGGTAAGCGGCCAGTAGCGAGGCCCTGCACCGTACGGGGTTGCATTCCCCCGCTACGCTGTCCCCGAACGAGGTGATTGCGGCGGCCGGAAACCCGGTGGTCTTTTCCCACCGATTAGCCCACTCCGACGATTTCTCCCGAGGAAAGTGGAACTGTTCCCGTGAAAGGCTTTGGAAGAATAATGGTCCGCCGCCAAACGCGACTCCGCTGCAGCGCCCGCCTGCTCTGCGCCGGCGCCGTCCTCACACTGGCCTCCACCGCCTGCGCCCCGCCCGCACCGGCCGAAACTCGACCTACAGAAAACGCCACGGCACCCGACGCCCAGGTCACGCTGGAACGTGTGGTTCCCCTGCTGCAGGAAACCGCGGAAACGGTCGATCTGGACGTCGTGGCAGTCCGTGAAGAGTCCTGCCTTCGGGTCGAAATCGAGGAACAGCAGACGGAAACACGATGGATTGGATCGTTGGAAGGCCTACCCGCCGATGCGGCTGCAGCGAACGCCGCCCTCGACAGCATCCGGGCAGCCCTTGAAACCGACGGGTGGTCACTCATCAGCGAAACCGACGAGCCCGGGAATGAAGTGGGGGACGTTCGGGTACTGATTTTCCAACAGGGCGACATGGACCTTTCCGCCGTATATGCACGCTACGGTGCTGCTGCCGACTCGTTGGACATCTTGGCCACCACCGAATGCACCGAGCATCCAGGCGACCATCAGATGCTGCGCTCCGAACTGGACCCTGAGTACGGCATCAGCAGCCGGTACTACCCCGACGGCGCCTGACCCCGCATGAGCGACGGCGGCGCCCCTCCCCCGAGGTGCGCCGCCGTCGTCGTGTGTTCCAGCTGAGCGGTTCTGGTGGGGCTCGGTGGGGCTCGGTGAAGCTACTTCGCTCGCGCCGCGCGGCGGGCGCGGACCGCTTCGATGACCCGTTCCTCGGCGTCGGGGCCGGACTTGATGCCACCCGGAACCCGGAAGAAGAACGCCAGGCCGATTACCCACCAGATGCCGAACAGAATCCACGGTTCCATGCCCAGCTGCGCGGGCATGCCCGGCATGTAGAGGCTGAACAGGGCAGCACCCAGGATGGTGGCAGCGACACCGATGACGACGCCGCCGCGCCCGCGGCCGCCGATCCGCAGCGGGCGGTCCATCTCCGGTTCGCGGCGGCGCAGGATCAGGAACGCCACGCCCACCAGGGTGTAGGCCGCCACGATGCTGGGCGCTCCCGAATCGACCAGCCAGCCGAGCATTTCCGCACCGAAGAACGGCGCAAGGAAGCTGAGCGCCCCGATGAACAGCAGCGCGTTGTGCGGAGTGTTGTACTTCGGGTGCAGCCGCCCGAACCAGGCGGGCAGCATGCCGCCGCGGGCGAGCGAGAACATCAGCCGGGAGGCGCCGAGCAGCAGCGAGTTCCACGACGTCAGGATGCCCGCAATGCCGCCGGCGATCAGGATGTTCGCCATCAGATCCGAACCGAACATCGCCCCGACGGCGTCGGCGGTCGCGATGTCCGCCCCGGCCAGCTCGGCGGCGGGCATGGCGGAGGACGTTGTGAGGATCACCATCAGGTACCAGATGGTGGCCAGGACCACCGACAGCACCACCAGCCGGCCGATCTGCCGGGCTGGAATGTTCACTTCCTCCGCTGACTGCGGAATGACGTCGAAGCCGATGAACAGGAACGGCACCACGACCAGCACGGCGAAGAAGCCGTTCATCCCGCCGGTGAACCAGGGCTCCATGTTCTGGGCGGAGCCGCCGGTGAAGGCGCCGGCGATCATCACCAGGCCGATGGCGAGCAGGAACAGCACCACGAAGTTCTGGACGATGCCGGCTTCCTTGACGCCGCGGATGTTGATCCAGGTGATGACGACGGCGGCGAGCGCACCGACGAGGGCCCAGGTCAGGTTCACCTCGAAGCCGGCGATGGTCCACAGCGGAATCTGGCTGAGGTCCGGGAAGATGTACTGCACGGTGCGCGGGAGGGCGACGGCCTCGAACGCCACGATGGTGACGTAGCCGCCGATGATGGCCCAGGAGCCGATGAACGAGGTGCGCGGGCCCATGGCCCGCAGGAGGTAGTTGTGCTCGCCGCCGGCCTTGGGCATCGCCGCGCACAGTTCCGCGTAGGTGAGCCCGACGACGGCCATGATGGTGCCGCCGGCAACCATCGCGGTGACCGCGCCGAGGGTGCCGGCGTTGCTGAGCCAGTCGCCGGTGAGGACGACCCAGCCGAAGCCGATCATGGCGCCGAAGCCGAGGGCCAGGACGTCGAGCCGGCCGAGGACTTTCTTCAATGAGGGTTCGGTGGCGGTTTGCTGTGCCATGCCGGGCCCCCTTTCCTGTAATGCTCTGCCCGGTGAAAGGCGATGCGGAGTGATTGGGCGCACTACGGTATAGGGCAGGGTTGGAACGCACCTAATGTGGCTGCGCCGTGCTCTTCACATTTACGTCTGCCTTGCAGTCCCTGCGGCCCCTGTGCGGTCGGGTTTCCACCACGGGGTCCAAATGCCGCCCGGCTAGATATAGTGCAGCCACATTCTCGATGTTGGGGGCTAAGCGATGACCGATCCAAACCACGCGGGCCGTCCACATCTGCACCAGCGGCGGCGAAGCGGCCTTTATGTGATCATCAGCGTGGCAGCCGTCATAATTGCTGCGGGCGGGATACTCGCGGGCCTCGCACTTTCCCACGGTGACGTCACCGACAGCGCTGCGGCGCCTTCTCTGCCGCAGGAGTCATCGGCCCCAAGTACTGTCGCGCCGTCCTCCGGTGACCGGACCCGCGCCGATGAGGCTGCAGACCCCGGTGCCGGCTCTCCGAATGATCCGAGCGGGAATTTAAGCAGCTGCGGACTGGACGGCAGCGAAATTACCGGCGGGCTTACAGAGGCACCGGATGCGCAGTGGGAGTACCACGGTCTACTCGCCTATCCCGTCTCGGCCGTTGCCGGGCCCACAGAGACGGCCCCGGAAGGCTACCGGTACTGTTTCCAGCGCAGTCCGGAAGGCGCGCTCCTCGCGGCTGCCTATGCGGCCATCGCGGGCAGCTCGGGCGACTCTGAGCTTGTGGGTGCTTGGGTCCCATACGCGCTATCGGAGGGGCCGTACCGCTCCGAACTCCTGCCCCGGCTTGACGCAACAGCCACGGCTGATGACGAAGAGGACGCGTTCCGTGCGGCCATTGCCGGCTTCCGTCTTCTGGCCTACGACGGGGACACCGCCCGGGTAGATATTGCCATGGTCGTTGCCGTCGACGGGCAGACGCTGCACATGTCCGGTGTCTATGAGCTCCTCTGGGCAAATGACGATTGGCGGCTGAACACCGTCTTCGAGGAACCGGTGCAGGTGGCCCGCATACCGGGACTCACCGGATACGTCCCTTGGTCGTCCTCTTAGATTCCCGGGCATCGGCCCGGCCCCCGTGTGGACACAGGGTCACTCAGGAACGGTGACCAGGCCCTCCGAGACCATCCAGTCGAAGGCGACGTCGGCCGGTTCCCCGCCCTCGACGTCGACCGCCAGGTTCATCTGCCGCAGCTCCTGGTCGGTGAGCAGGGGGCTGATCTGCGCGAAGACATCCTCAAGCCCCGGGTACCGCAGCAGCGCCTCCGTGTTGAACACCGGGGCGACGTTGTAGGCCGGGAAGTAGGCGCGGTCATCCTCCAGCACGGTCAGGCCCAGCGAATCGATCCGACCGTCGGTGGCGAAGACCTCGCCGAAGTTGCATTCCCCGGCGTCGGTGGCGGTGTAGACGGCTCCGGTGTCGTAGATGCCGATGTTCCCTTCGGGCACGCCGTCCGGCGAGCCCCGGGGCAGGTCGTAGGCCTCCAACAGGGGGTTCATCCCGTCCGGCCGGGAGTTGAACTCCGCCTCCAGGCAGAAGGTGCGCTCCTCGACAGGCAGCGCCGCGATGTCGGAGATGCGGGTGACACCGAGCTCCTCGGCGGCCTCGCTGCGGATCGCGAACGCGTACGTGTTGTTCAGCGGCGCGGGACGTCCCCAGGTCAGTCCGTTCGCCAGGTCGGCGTCGTACACCGCCTGCCACTGCTCCTCCTGGTCCGGAATGCCGGTGGCCTGGCCCAGGTAGGTGATCCAGGCGGTGCCGGTGTACTCGTAGGTCATGTCCGCCTGCCCGGAGACCATCAGCTCCCGGACCGGCTGGCTGCCGGGAACGTTGGTGAGGTCGGTGACGTCGAACCCGGCGGCCTTCGCGGCGATCACGGCGATCTTGCCCAGCACGAGCTGTTCGGTGAAGTTCTTGCCGGTGATGGTCAGCGGGGCGTCCTGCGGCAGGCCCTCGATGGGCTGAATCTCCCCGGGCTCCGCCTCGGGCACGTAGGAGTCAGCGGGCTGCAGCCCGCAGCCGGCGGCAAGGAACCCGACGACGGCGGCGAGCGCGGCCAGCCGCCTCCTCCGGCGGGCGGGAGGGCGGACAGGCCGGGCCGAAGCGCTGCCCATCAGAGGCCCTTCGGCCGGGCGACGTGCTCGATGACGCGGCCGATCCAGTCGACGGTCAGGGCCAGCAGCGCCACCAGCAGGGCGCCGGTGACCAGGACCGCCTCCAGGTTCAGGTTCACCCCCGTGGTGATCAGGATGCCGAGCCCGCCGCCGTTGATGAACGTGGAAAGCGTCGCGGTGCCGACCAGCAGCACCAGCGCCGTGCGCACCCCGGAGAGCATGACCGGCACCGCGAGCGGCAGCTCCAGGCGGAACAGGACGCCGGCGGCGCTCATGCCTACCCCGCGTCCGGCCTCGACCACCCGCGGATCGACCTGCTGGATGCCGATCATGGTGTTCCGCAGCACAGGCAGCGCGGCATAGAGCACCAGCGCCACGATGGCCGGCCAGAAGCCGAAGCCCAGCCAGAAGGCAAGCAGCACCAGCAGCCCGATCGCCGGGGCGGCCTGGCCCAGGTTCGCCACGGCCAGAACCGGCCCGCTGACCCGGCGCAGCGGGCCCCGGGTCAGCAGGATGCCCAGGGGAATCGCCACCGCCAGCACGATCGCCGCCGAGACCACGGTGAGCGCCAGGTGCTGCACGGTGTAACCCCACAGCGTTCCCGGCTCCAGGGTGGCGCGCTCGGTTGCGCTGAGGTCGGCGTTGGCCAGCCAGAGCACCAGCAGCCCGAAGGCGACGGCGATGCCGGCGAGCTGCAGCAGCAGCGGCCGCCAGGACAGGCCCGGGGCAGTATCGACGGTCTCAGGCAGCGGCGTCGCCCTCGCACCCGCCGCCCGGGCGTCTCCCGCCCGGGTACCTCCCCCGCCTGTCGCCGTCGTGCCCTTGGCGGTGGAGGCCGCAGCCGCACCGCCGGCGGCACCGGCACCCGCGGCGCTCATCAGCTGTCCTCCGCGGCCGTGGCGCCGGCCGGAGCCGGAGCGGGTCCGGGCGCCTCATGCCGCGGCGTCGTGTCGGTGTTGACGCCCACCGGTGCGGCGGCGTCGTCCCGGGCGGCGGCCTGTGCCGCCGTGATCGCGTCCATGACGGTCTGCACGGTGACCAGGCCCGTGAAAGCGTCCCGCGGACCGGTGACGAGTGCCGCTCCCGTGCTGGAGCCGAGCATCGTGTCCAGCGCGTCGTTCAGGGTCGCCCGGGCGCCGATCACCGGGAGCTTCGGGTCCGCCGTCGCGGGCAGCCGGTCCAGCCGGCTGATCTGGCGGCGGGAGAGCCACTGCAGCGGCCGATCGCGGCCGTCCAGGACCACCAGGTTCTGCTCGCCGGCGCCCTGCAGCCGGGACAGGGCGTCGCTGGCCGGCTCGCCGCCCCGGGCGGTGACCGCCTCGCTCAGCTTCACCTCGTTGACCCGGGTCAGCGTGAGCTGCTTGAGCCCGGCGCCGGAGCCGATGAAGTTCTCCACGAACTCGTCGGCGGGGTTGGCCAGGATCCGTTCCGGCGAGTCATACTGCACCAGGCGGGCGCCCTCGCGGAAGATCGCGATCCAGTCTCCCAGCTTCACGGCCTCGTCGAAGTCGTGGGTAACGGCGACGATGGTCTTGTGCAGCTCCGACTGGATGTGCAGCAGCTCTTCCTGCAGCCGCTGCCGGGTAATCGGGTCCACCGCACCGAACGGCTCGTCCATGAGCAGCACCGGCGGGTCCGCGGCCAGGGCGCGGGCTACGCCCACCCGCTGCTGCTGGCCGCCGGAGAGCTCCTTCGGATACCGGCCCCGGTACAACGCGGGATCGAGGGAGACCAGCTCCAGCAGCTCGTCCACCCGGTCGCTGATCCGGTCCCTGCTCCAGTCCAGCATCTTGGGCACGACGGCGATGTTCGCCGCCACGGTCATGTGTGGAAAGAGCCCGCCGGCCTGGATCACGTAGCCGATGCCGCGGCGCAGTTGGTCGCCGTCCATCGCGGTGACGTCGTCGCCGTCGAGGATGATCCGGCCGCTGGTCGGCTCGATGAGCCGGTTGATCATCTTCAGCGTGGTGGTCTTGCCGCAGCCGGAGGGCCCGACGAGCATCACCACGCTGCCGTGTGGAATCTCCAGGGTCAGGCCGTCCACCGCAGGGCGGTCCTGCCCGGGATAGCGTTTGGTCACCTCGTCCAGGAGGATGCCGGCGCCGCCGGCGGGAGCACCGCCGTCGGCGCCGTTGGATGCTGTCGGAAGGGTTTCAGACACGGATACCTCGCGGGATGGTCAGCCGGCCGAGACCGAGCAGGAGGAGGTCGAGGATCAGGGCCAGGAGGACGACCCCGACGACGCCGACCACGACGGATTCAAGCGAGTTGGCGCCGCCCAGGCGGGACAGGCCGTTGAAGATGAAGCCGCCCAGGCCCGGGCCGAGAGCATATGCGGCGATTGCGGCGATGCCCATGACCATCTGCGCGGAGACACGCACGCCGGTCAGGATCACCGGCCAGGCCAGCGGCAGTTCCACCCGCAGCAGGGACCGCACTCTGCCCATGCCCACACCTCGGGCGGATTCGACGACGGCCGGAGAAATCCCGGAGAGCCCCACGAGGGCATTGCGCAGGATCGGCAGGGTGGCGTAGAACGCGACGACGATGACGGCCGGCAGCGTGCCGAAGCCGAGCGGGGCGATCAGCAGCCCGATCAGGGCGAAGGACGGCAGGGTCAGTCCGACGGCGGAGATGCCGTTCGCGATGCCGTTCAGGGTCCTGCTGCGGTAGGTGAGTGCCGCGATGACGATCGCGAGGACCGTGGCGAGCACCAGGCACTGGAACACGAGGCTGAAGTGCTGCCACCCGGCGAAGAGGATCTGCGGATAGCGGTCGGCCAGGAATTCCAACAAGAGCAAGACCTCATTCGCCTCGGGGACGGGTTGCCTGCCGGTGCTCCTTTCGCTGGTGTTTCAGCCGCGGTTCGGCTGCCCTGCTGCACAGCTTCCTCTATGGTCCCGCTGTGCCGTGCCGCTGGCCAGACCCTGCGTAGGGTTGGCTGCTCCGCAAGCCGGATGCGCTAGGGTCTGCGGCTCGGGTGAGAAGGTGTTCTGCCGTCTTCAGCCTTCGTCCTCCACATCCAAGGCGGACTCCTGCAGCCCGGTGTCCTTGCCATGCATCCAGAGGACTACGTCCAGCGTTCGCAGCCGGGAGATCGCGAAAGGAACGTGTGCCTGCGCCTGGATGTCATCGAGCTGCTTCGCCAGCTTCTTGTCCTCGGCGGTCAGCGCCGCGTGCCAGTCCGTCCACTGGGTCAGCGACGAATCAACACCGGTGACCTTGGAGACGATGGAGTCCCAGATCGGAATCAGCCGAGGGCGCTTCCGGGCCAGTATCTTGCTCGCCTTGGTAGGCCCGATCCCCCACTTTTCGTCAGGCTTGCCTTCGCTCTTTCCCCGAAGCAGGTCCCACAGTTCCCAGGCAGGGCTGCCTTCCCCGAGCACGGACTTGAACTCATCCTGCCCCAGATCGGCCAGGTCAAGGTCCGCCGGAATGCGGGAGAGAAGGGCGGCAATGTCGGTGCGCCGCGTCTCAAGAATCCCGATCGCCGCCCGGTGGGAGAAATCAACGGAGAGGAACGATGCGGCCAGCAGGTCATCAGCGGTGACCCGGTTCATCACCTCCGGTGCGTCACCACCTCCGGCCCAAGTGTCAAAGCGGGCCCCGGTGCGCACCCGACCCGAGCTGAGGACTCGCGTGTAGTACTCGCTAACGAGCCCTGCGGTCTCGGACTGGTGGCCGTCGCTCAGGATGGCAGGCAGCTGCATAACTTCCCCCGGTGTTTGTGAAGGGGCGCTTTGCTCCCTCCGTTTCCGGGAGCCTACCCGGCATGGACGACATTCTGGGCAAGAGCCGGCACGGTTTTAGACAGCGTCGCCCGCTACCCCTCCCCCGCGCCCCGCATGCGGTTTGCCCGCCGGTAGCCCTGCACCCCGCCAAGGATGGCGGCCAGGCCGCCGATGACGCCGCCGATGGGAGCACCCTGCGCCATGCCCCCGAAGAACCCTTCACCGGGAGTCACGTCAAACCGGGGCGGAGTGAGCAGGGGCTGGCCCGCGAACACCGTGTAGGCGATCGCGGCAGAGGTCAGGACCATGCCGATACCGAAGACGGTGACGCCCACCATCGTGGACCGGGCACCTGCGGTTTCGGCGAGCTTCTGCGGGTTGACTCCGCGCCGCTTCGCGTACCAAAGCGCCGCCAGCGAGGGCAGCATGCCGGTCAGCACCAGCAGGGCCACCGGAAGAAGGATCAGTCCGAAAGCGGCGGCAACCAGCGCGCCCAGCAGCCCGATGTAGAGTGCGGCCGTCAGTCCGAAGGCATTGGATTCCATGATCACGGCCCGCTCCCGCTCGTCCCCGTAAGCCGGGCTGTCGACGTCCATGATCTTCTCAGCGGCCCGGTCGAGCCTGCTCGTCCTGCGCGTCATTTCCGGTCTCCCGTCTCGTCCGTGAAGAGTTCCTCGACGGTTCCGCCCAGGGCCCGGGCAATCTTCAGGGCCAGATAGACCGACGGCGCATAGTCGCCCTGCTCGACGGCGATCACCGTCTGCCGGCTCACGCCCACCTGCTCAGCCAGCTCTGCCTGAGTCATGCGTTGCTGCTTCCGGCGCTCCCGCACCGGACTCGCGTAGTCAGTCTTTCGAGGAACCATGCAGCGATGTTAGGGATCCTTGACATTGGAAGTCAAGGATCCCTGACATTTTTATCGCTGGCCCCGCTGTCGGGTTACGGCTTCTCCTGCTCCGCCCGCAGCGCCTTCCACGCACCGGTGCCCCACAGCGCCCAGAGCACCAGCAGCGGCTGGAAGAACAGCCGGATCAGCCGGTCCCGGTCCGTGGACAGGCCGAAGGCGTCGGTCTGTGTGACGTACTGGGAAATGTTGCCCGGGAAGATCGCAATGAAGAACGCGGCGGCAGCCAGGCCCACCGGCACCCGGCGCTTCCGCCATAGGATCAGCGACGCCCCCAGCCCGATCTCCGCAACGCCGGAGACCAGGACCACCAGGTCCTTGCCCACGGGAACCCAGTCCGGCACCTGGGCCTGGAACTCACTGCGGGCGAACGACAGATGCGAGATGCCCGCAAAGGCAAGGAACGAGCCGAGCACGACGGCGGCGGCACGGCGCGGCTTCGAGGTCCTGCCCGCCGGGGCCTTGACCGCACGGACGAGGGCTGAGCTGAATCGGGACATGGGCAGACGGTAGCAGGTCGGGCTGAGCGCCGACGCGGGCTCCCCTGCGGCTGACGACGGCTCAGCGGGCGACGGCGGCCCCGCGGCTCAGCTGTCCGGCTTCCCGCCCCTGCCTCCGGCCCGGGAATTGCGGCCGGACCGGATCCAGGCGAGCACCGCAGCGATGCCGACCAGGGCTCCGATCCCCTGCAGCCCGGGAGAATCATCGGCCCCGCCGGCGATAAACAGCGCGATGCCCAGGACGAAGCCGGCGGCGCAGAGGGACAGGATCAGCGCGGATCGCATGGGCCGATTCTGCCATTCGCCTGCGCTGCCGTTCGGAGCACGTTCCGGGTTCAGGGGGAACGGCGTTCAGTCAAACCGCACGAAGGAGCGCAGTCCCGCCCCGCCGCCCTCGGCGCCGACCCGGGCAAAACCAAGGGCTGCGTAGAAGGCTGCCTGCCCGGGCTCGTCGTCGGTCAGCAGCACCTTCTGCCGCACATGGGCGAACGGCTCCAGCACCAGCTCCACCAGCCGCCGTCCGATCCCCCGGCCCTGAAACCCAGGACGCACCAGCACGTCCTGGAGATAGCAGATGGTGTGCCCGTCGGACACCACCCGGGCCAGTCCGGCCAGCTGCCCGTCCACCCGGCCGACTGCGACGGCGGCCGACCCGGCGAGCGCGGCAGCCAGGACGCGGGGTTCCTTGGTGTAGGCACCCCAGCCGACGGAGTCATACAGCGACAGCAGCTCGGCAAGCGGCGGCAGGGCGACGTCGGCGCCCGATCCCCCGGCGCGGACCAGCTGGCAGGCAGGTTCTCCGGCCGCGTGGACTCCCGCGTCCGTGCTCAGAGTTCCTGCTCCGCGCCCAGGTCCTCGGTCAGCCGGTTGTACGCCAGCTGCGCCAGGGCAGCAGCCTGGTCCGCCAGCACCGAATCGTCGAACAGCACGCGCGGGGAATGGTTCCAGTCCGCCGTCGCCGGATCCACCTCCGGGGGCGTGGCCCCCAGGAACATGAAAGTGCCGGGCACCTGCTCCAGGACCAGCGAGAAGTCCTCCGAGCCCATGAGCGGGTCCCGGGATTGGATGACCCGATCCATGCCGAATAGCTCACGCAGCTCCCGCAGCGTCTCGTCGGTGCGCGCGGCGTCGTTCACCGTCACCGGATAGAGCACGTTGAAGTCCACCTCGGCGCGCAGCCCGTGCGCGGAGGCGATCCCCTCGGCCAGGGCCTTGGTCTCCATGATCACCCGGTTCAGCGACTCCTCGGACAGGGTACGGACCGAGGCGCCCAGCTTCGCGGTGTCCGGAATGACGTTGATCGCCTCGCCGGCCTCCAGCTGGGTCACCGTGAGCACGATCGGATCGAACACGGAGAAGCGGCGGGTGGCCATGTTCTGCAGGGCGGTGACCATCTCGGCAACGGCCGGCACCGGATCCCGGGCGGCCTGCGGCTGGGAGCTGTGCCCGCCCGAGCCGGTCACGGTGATGCGCAGTTCATTGGCGCCGGCCATCAGCGTTCCCGGCTTGGTGCGGAAGACCCCCAGCGGTCCGGGCCGGACATGGATACCGTACGCCGCCACCGGACGCTCGCCGGCGGCGTCGAGCACCCCCTCGGCGATCATCGCCTCCGCACCGTGGAAGCCCTCCTCCCCCGGCTGGAACATGAAGATGACGCTTCCGGCCAGATCCCGCTGCTGGGCGGCCAGCAGGTGCGCGGCACCCACCAACCCGGCCACGTGCAGGTCATGCCCGCAGGCGTGCATGCTGCCGTTCTTCGACGCGTACTCGAGGTCCGTCAGCTCCGCGACCGGCAGCGCATCCATGTCACCGCGCAGCAGCACGGCCGGGCCCGGTTCCCCGCCGCGCAGCACGGCGGTCACCGAGCTGCAGTTCTCCCCGAGGGTGATCTCCAGGTCCAGGCCCTCCAACGCTTCCAGAATCCGCTTCTGCGTGTTCGGCAGGTCCAGCCCCACCTCGGGATCGGCATGCAGCTCGCGGCGGAGGGCGACAAGTTTCGGCAGCAGGGACTGGCTTTCGGAAAGAAACGGCATGGCACTCCTGGGTCGCGGTGACGCCGCTGCGAGTGGGGGCCGGCAACAGCTGGGAACTGTGCCGTCAGTAAACCATCCTCATCCCTGCGACGGAACTGCTCAGGACACCCCGCGACCTAGACTGGACCCCATGATCGACGTCGCCGAGGCGCCGGCGCCCGCCCGGCGCGGCCCCGCCCTGCGTACCCTGCTGTCGAAAGCAGCCATGCCTGTCCGCAGCATCGACACCTGGGAGCGGCCCCGGCCCACCCGCGAACAGCAGCGCCGCGATGTCATGGGCACGCTCGCGTTCGTGGCCCTCAGCTCGGCGGTGCTGGAGCTTGGCCGGGGCATCGGCGTCATGGGCGGCGCCACCTCGCCGATCTGGGGGCAGCACCTGGCGCTGGCGCTCATGGTGCTACCGCTGGCCTGGCGGCGCCGGTTCCCGATCACCGTCCTGCTGGCCAGCAGCACCCTGTTCCTGGTCCTCAGCCTGGCCGTGCCTGAGGTCAGCGGGTTCCTGAGTTTCCAGATGGCATATTTCACTGCCATGTACAGCGCCTTCGCCTGGGCCCGGGACCGCCGCCTGCTCTGGGTCTCGATGATCCTGGTCATCGCAGCCATGGCGCTGTGGATCCTTCTCTCCTTCACGGTCTCCAACGCCTACGACTCGATTTTGGAAAGCGTCTCCGAGGGCGACGAAACCCACCGCGGAGTGCTGCCGCCTCTGCTTAGCCTCGCCCTCTACAACCTGGTCATCAACGCCGCCTTTTTCGGCGGGGCCATCATGTTCGGACTGCGTTCCTGGCGCAGCGCCCATCAGCGCCAGCAGCTGCGTGAGCAGTCCGCCCAGCTCGCCGCCCAGTCCGCCGAGCTGGCCCGGCAGGCCGTCATCGACGAACGGCTGCGCATCGCCCGGGAACTGCACGACGTCGTCGCCCACCACGTCTCCGTGATCGGGGTGCACGCCGGCGCCGCCCGCCGGGTCCTGGACAAGAAGCCCGAGGCGGCCGCGGCCGCGCTGCAGACCATCGAAGAGGCCTCCCGGCAGGGCGTGGCGGAGATGCGCTCGCTGCTCGGCGTGCTCCGGTCCGCCGACGCCGACGCCGACGGCGAGGGCGGTGACGGCGCCGCCCGCCGCCCCGAGCCCGGGCTGGCCCAGATTCCCGAACTGATCGAGGAGCACCGCGAGCTGGGCCTGAACGTCCGCTACGCCGAGGCCGAGGACGTTCCCGGCACCCTGGCCGCTGTGCCGGCCCCGCTGGCCCTGAGCATCTACCGCACGGCCCAGGAGTCCCTGGCCAACGTTCGGCGGCACTCCACCGCCGGGAACGCCGTCGTCGCCCTGCGCACCGGCGGCCCGGATGATGCCCGCTGGGTGGAAGTGGAGACCGTGGACGACGGCCGGCCCCGCCAGGGCGCCACCGGAGGCTCCGGATTCGGCCTGCGCGGCATCCGCGAGCGCGCCGCCCTGCACCGCGGCTGCACCGAGATCGGGCCCCGCGCCGACGGCGGGTGGCGGGTGCGGGTGCGCTTCACGCTTCCCTGACCGGCGGCCGCACGCGCTACGGTGGAGCGGGGGCGGCCCGCCGGCCGTCATGCGAAGCATGCAGTGCGTGAAAAGAGGCAACCGTCCATGGAACCGACCCGAGTCCTGCTGGCCGATGACCAGGCGCTGGTCCGCGCCGGCTTCGCCATGATGCTCTCCGTCGAGGACGAGATCGAGGTGGTCGGCCAGGTCACCAACGGCCGGGAGGCGGTGGAGTTCGCCGCCGCGAACCCGGTGGACGTCATCCTCATGGATGTGCAGATGCCGGTGCTGGACGGGATCGCCGCCACCTCGCAGATCACGGCCGCGGACACCGCGAAGGTCATCATCCTCACCACCTTCGAACGCGACGACTACCTTTTCGACGCCATCCGCTCCGGCGCCAGCGGCTTCCTGCTCAAGAACGCCGACCCGGATGACCTGGTCGACGCCGTCCACGCCGTGGCCAGCGGCCACGCGCTGCTCGCTCCGGAGGTCACGGTCCGGGTGATCGAACGCTTCGCCCGGCAGCTCGACGCCGAGCAGACCGGCCCGGCAGGCACCGGCCCGGCCCCGGCAGCAGCGGTACAGCAGCCTGATCCGGCGCGTGCCCGGCTGCTGGAGACGCTCACCGCCCGCGAGCGCGAAGTGCTGACCAAGGTGGCCTGCGGGCTCTCCAACGCGGAGATCGCCGGGCAGATGTTCGTGGCCGAAGCCACCGTGAAGACCCACGTGTCCAACCTGCTGGCCAAGATCCAGGTCCGGGACCGGGTGCAGGCCGTGGTGTTCGCCTACGAATCGGGGCTCATCCTTGCGGGGGACAGCCCCGCCGAGGGCTGACCGGGCGCTTTCACTCCCGCGGCCGATCCGTTGCGCGGGTCCCTCTGCCTAAAGTCGAAGCAGAAGGTCCCCCACGCACCCGGCCCGCCGGGAAAGGAGCAGCCGCCATGCTGCAGATACGCAGCCTCACCCGACGGTTCGGCGACAAGACCGCCGTCGACGACGTCACCTTCGACGTTCCCTCCGGCAAGATGACCGGCTTCGTCGGCGCCAACGGTGCCGGCAAGACCACCACCATGCGGATGATCATGGGCGTGCTCAGCCCCAGCTCCGGCGAGGTGCTGATGGACGATGTGCCGCTGACCGCGAAGATGCGCTCCCGGTTCGGGTACATGCCCGAGGAGCGCGGCCTGTACCCGAAGCAGCCGATCCTGGACCAGCTGGTCTACCTCGGCCAGCTGCACGGCATGAGCCAGAACGACGCCCGCACCTCCGCCCTGGAGATGCTGGAGCGGTTCACGCTCGCGGACCGCACCAAGGACAAGCTCGAGTCCCTGTCCCTGGGCAACCAGCAGCGCGTGCAGATCATCGCCTCGCTGATGCACCGGCCCACCGCCCTGATCCTGGACGAGCCGTTCTCCGGCCTGGACCCGGTGGCCGTCGATTCCATGGTGGAACTGCTGCGCGACTACACCGCCCAGGGCGTGCCCGTGCTCTTCTCCAGCCACCAGCTGGACCTGGTGGACCGGCTCTGCGACAACCTGGTGGTGCTCCAGAAGGGCCGCATGATCGCCTCCGGCACCGGCGAGGACCTCCGCGCCCGCGCCGCGAACCGACACCGGCTCACCGTGCACCCCGACGCCGGCTGGATCCGGGAGGAACCCGGCGTGCGGGTCATCGACGTCGCCGGCCCCACCGCCGTCGTCGAACTGGACGACGACGCCGCCGGGCAGCGGCTGCTGGCCGCCGCCCTCTCCCGCGGCTCCGTGGAGGAGTACGCCCCCATCCGTCCGTCCCTGAGCGAGATCTACCGCGAGGTCACAGCATGAGCGCCGAACGTTCCACCGCCCCCTGGGCCATCGTCACCCTCCGCGAGGTGATGGTGAAGGCCCGCGACCGCAGCTACCTCATCTCCACCCTGGTCACCGTGCTGATCATCGTCGGCACCGTGCTCTTCAACGCCTTCATGAGCTCCCGCGGCGAGGAGTACACGGTGGCGGTGTACAACGGGAACGTCGACATCACCGTGACCGTTTCGGAGGGGCAGGAAATCGTCGAGGCCGCGGATGAGGCCGGCCAGGCCAACGGCGGCAACACCCGTTTCGAGGCTGTCGAAGCCGACAGTCCGGACGCCGCCAGGGAACTGGTCCGTTCCGGGGACGCCGACGCGGCACTGCTGGTGGCCTATGACGGCTGGACGCTGGTCGGCAATGAAGAACTGCCGGCCGACCTGCAGCAGGGCATGGCCGAGGCCCTGCGGGCCCACGTTCTGGAGATCAATGCGGTCAACGCCGGAACCACGTCGGAAGCCCTGCTGGAGAACAGCGAGTTCAAGACCGACCTGCTGAACGGCGACGCCGAGAACCAGCTGCTGGCCACCCTCGTCGGGTTCGTGTTCGCGTTCCTGTTCTACATGGCGGCGATCATCTTCGGCATGGCCATCGCCACCTCCGTGCTGGAGGAAAAGCAGAACCGGGTGGTGGAGATCCTGGCCACCGCCATCCCCATCCGCCAGCTGCTCTACGGCAAGGTGGCCGGCAACACCATCCTCGCGATGGTCCAGCTGGCCCTCTACGCCGGCGCCGCGCTGCTGGCCCTGAACCTCACCGGCACCGCGGAGACCGTGGGCGGCATCATCCCGGCGTCGGGCTGGTTCCTGGTCTTCTTCCTCGCCGGGTTCCTGATCCTGGCCTCCGCCTGGGCCATGATCGGCTCGATGGCCAGCCGCAGCGAAGACCTGAACAACAGCTCCGGCCCGGTGCTCACGGTGATCATCGTGGCCCTGTTCGCCGGCCTGTTCGCCAAGGGCCAGCTGCTGGTTGCCGCCTCCTTCGTGCCGGTGGTCTCCTCGGTGGCGATGCCGGTGCGCATGCTCAACGGCGAGGTCCCCCTCTGGCAGACCCTGGTCTCGCTGCTGATCGCCCTGGTGGCGGCCTACGGCCTGCTGCGCTTCGGCGAGCGGATCTACCGCCGGGCCGTCATGCAGAGCGGCGGGGCGCTGACCCTGCGCAAGGCGATGAAGCTGGAGTCCTAGCCCTCAGCCCGCGTGCCGCCGGCGCAGATCCGTTTTGCGGATCTTGCCGCTGGCGGTGCGCGGCATCTCGGTCACGAACTCGAAGGTCCGCGGAATCTTGTAGCGCGCCAGCCTGCCGGACAGGTGCGCCCGGATCCCCTCGCCGTCCAGCTCCGCGCCCTCCCGCACCACCACGACGGCGTGCGGCACCTCGCCCCATTTCTCATCCGGCACGCCGATGACCGCAGCCGACGCCACCTGCTCCAGGGCGAGGATGGCCTGCTCCACCTCCGCCGGATAGATGTTCTCACCGCCGGAAATGATCATGTCCTTGAGCCGGTCGACGATGAAGAGGAAGCCGTCGTCGTCCAGGTACCCCAGGTCCCCGGACCGGAACCAGCCGCCGTCCGCGAAGGCGGCGGCGGTGGCGTCGGGACGCTGCCAGTATTCCCGGATGACGTTCGGGCCGGTGATCTGCACCTCGCCCACTTCACCGGCGCGTGCCGGTTCCCCGGAGGCGGCCGCCACCCGCACGCCGGTGAAGAAGTGCGGCAGCCCGGCTGATCCCGCCTTCTCCCGGGACCGGTCCGCCGGAACCGCAGTGGCACCGGGGGCCGTCTCGGTCATTCCGTACCCGCAGGAGAAGGCCAGGCCGCGCGCCTCGTAGGCCTCGATCACCCGCAGCGGCACCGCGGATCCGCCGCAGGTCAGCTTCTGCAGCGACCCGATGTCCCGTTTGGCCCAGTCCGGGTGCTCGCACAGCATCTGGTAGGTGGTGGGGACGCCGCTGATGAACGTGGCCCGGTGCTGCTCGATGAGCTCCAGGGCGCGGCCGGCGTCGAACTTCGGTTCGAGGATCACTGTTCCGCCCTTCAACAGGGTAGGAAGCACGCCCATGTCCAGCGAGGCGACGTGGAACAGCGGGGAGATCATCAGGGCCGTGTCGCTGCTGCCCAGGTCGTAGTCCACCAGCACGTTGAAGCAGTTCCAGGTCAGGTTGCCGTGCGTCAGCACCGCCCCCTTGGGCCGGCCGGTGGTGCCGGAGGTGTAGAGGATCATTGCCGGATCCGCGAGGCCCACCGGCGTCTCCGCGTCGGGGGCGGCCGCGGCGGCGAGGGCCCGTTCATAGTCCTCGCCCGCGTCGTTCCGCCCCGCCGGCGGGGCCGGAGCAGTGGCCGGCTGGGCCCCGGCGTCGGGCACCACCAGCCGGCGGACCTGCGCCTGCCCGCTGCCGGCTACGGCCAGGGACCCGAGGCCGGCGCTGTGCACCAGGACCCCGGCACCGGAATCGGCCAGCGCATACTCCAGCTCCGGCGCTGCCAGCCGCGTGTTGAGCGGCACGAAGACCGCCCCCAGGATTCCGGCCGCGAAGAACGTCTCCAGGAACGACGGGTGGTTCTCGCCCAGGAACGCGACCCGGTCCCCGGCCGCGGTGCCCCGGGCCCTGAGGGCACCGGCCAGGGCCAGGGCCCGGCGGTGGAGCGCGGAGTAGGTCAGGGCCTCACCGTTGAAGACGACCGCGGGCTTGGGCCCGAACTTCCGCTGCAGCCGGCCGGGCCATGCCCCGATCCCCTGGTTCAGCATGGCCGCGCCCTACCGGGCCGTCATGGCATCGACGTCGGGTTCCGTGCCGACGAACTCATACTTCCGCATCAGGCTGCCCAGCTGGTTGAGCTCCTCCGTGCGGATCTGCGGATCGAACTCCTCCATGGTCAGCTTTTCCGCGACCGCCGGATCCATGCTCATGAAGGCCGGCAGCACGGCACGGACATCGTCGATGTTGGCCTCCGCCTGCTCCAGGGTTTCCTCCATGGCGGCCCGGAAATCGGCCACCACTTCGGGGTTTTCCTCCGCGAAGCGGCCGGAGGTGAAGGAAACCATGGTCGGCATGCCGGGCAGGGCCTCCTGGTTCGGATAGCCGACCAGGACATTCGCGGGGTCGGCCAGCGCCCGGCTGAGGAACGGCTCAGGCAGCCAGACGGCCTCCGTATTGCCCAGCTCCAGCTGCGCCTCCATGTCGGGGAACGGCATCTCGCTGAAGCTGATGGCGGTCGGGTCGGCGCCGGCCAGCGCCGCGCTCTCCATGATGGTCAGGTCGCCCTGCGTGTTGACGGCGTTGACGGAGACCGTCCTGCCCTCAAGGTCGGCGAAGGAGGTGATGCCCGAATCCGCCCGGGCCACGACGCCGTTGATGTCGTTGCCCTCGCGGTAGGAGTTTGAGTACCCGGAGACGATCTTCATGTCCAGGCCCTTGTCCTTCGCCACCATGACCGTGAGCGGGTTGCCGACGGCGAAGTGCATGTCGCCGGTGGAGACGGCCGGCAGCATGGCCGCGCCGCCCGTGCCGGTCTGCAGCTCGATATCCAGGCCGTGCTTTTCGAAGATGCCCTCATCAATGCCGTACTGCACGGCCGACGACGGAGCAATGGTGAGGATTCCCACCACCACGTGCTCAAGTTCGCCGCTGCCGCTGCCGCCGGAGGCGGATTCCGAGGCGCCTTCCTGACCGGACAGCGAGCCGGATCCGCATCCGGCCAGCGCCAGCATCAGGGCTGCTCCGCCGGCGAAGGTCCGGGCGAACGTACGCGCGTTGACTTGCCTCATGACTGTCCTCTTCCTTGAGGTGGGCGGTGGACCCGCCCGGCAGGCCGCAGGCCTGCCGGGCCTCGGTCAAATCATGAGAACTTAAATAGTTGAAACTGTCAACAGTTTTTGGGTCACCCCTTCGGCTCCACCGCGTCGCGCATCAGCGCCACGAGGGCCCGGAAGCGTGCGTTGCCGGCCAGGTCGTCAAGCAGCACGGCCTTCCCGTCCGGGCCCGTGAGCGGTATCCGCCAGTTGGGGTACTCGTCGGAGGTGCCCGGCTGGTTCTGGGTACGCCGCTCCCCCACGGCGTCCGCCAGCGAGACGCCCAGCAGGACCGACGGCGTCTGGGCGATGAAGCGGTGCAGCGCCTCCACGACCTGCCGGACCTGGTCCTCGTCTTCGGGAAGTCCGGACGCCGGGCTGACCGCGCCGTCCGGCAGCAGCCCCAGCCGGTCCAGCAGGCCCAGGATGTCCCGGCGGGCCGCCTCGTCGGCGGCACGCTCCTCCTCCACGGGCCGGCCCAGCAGGCCCAGGCTGCTGCGCAGCTCCACATGCTCGCCCGCGAGGTACCCGGCGGTCGGCGGCAGGTCATGCGTGCCGATCGTGGTCAGCGCTCCTTCGCGGTACTGCTCCGGGCGGCTGGGCTCATCACCGCTGCGTTCGAACCAGAGGATGGAGGTGCCCAGCACGCCGCGCTCGGCCAGGTAGTCCTGGACCCAGGGCTCGAAGACCCCCAGGTCCTCGCCGACGACGACGGCGCCCGCCCGCTCCGCCTCCAGCGCCAGGATGCCCACCAGCGCTTCATGGTCGTAGTACACGTAGGCGCCTTCGGCGGGCGAACCGCCTTCCGGAATCCACCAGAGCCGGAACAGGCCGAGGATGTGGTCCACCCGGATGCCGCCGGCGTGGCGCAGGATGGTGCGGACCATGTCCCGGTACGGGGCGTAGCCCGCCTCCGCCAGGCGCTCCGGGTGCCACGGCGGCTGGCTCCAGTCCTGGCCCTGCTGGTTGAACATGTCCGGCGGGGCGCCCACGGAGATGCCCTGGGCCAGCACGCCGCGCAGGGACCACGCGTCGGCGCCCTGAGGATGCACCCCCACCGCCAGGTCGTGGACGATGCCGATCGACATGCCTGCGCTGTCGGCGGCCCGCCCGGCCGCTGCCAGCTGGCCGTCGCAGATCCACTGCAGCCATTTGTAGAACACGGCCCGGGCTTCCAGATGCTCCCGGCGCTCCCGCACGTAGGGCGAATCCGGCGCCTGCGCCTCCTGCCAGCGCGGATCCCCGGGCGGCAGTTCGGCCGCCAGGGCACACCAGAGCGCAAAATCCTCCAGGCCGGGGCCCTCGTCACGGACGAACTGTTCAAAGTGCTGCCGCCGGGCCTCCTCCAACGGCACCTGATAGACCGTTTCCAGTGCCTTGAGCTTGGCCGCATAGGTCGCGTTCCGGTCCAGCAGCGCGTCGCTGCTGTTCGCGCGGCCCAGCTCCGCGGCGGCCGCTTCGACCGCCTGCCGGTCCGCTTCGGGAAGCAGGGCATACTCGGGGATGTCCTCCACCCGGATGTAGAGGGGGTTGAAGAACCGTCGGGTGGCCGGCAGGTAGGGCGAGTCCTCCAGCGGCGGCACGGGCTCGGCGGCATGCAGCGGGTTGATGAGCAGGAACCCCCCGGCCGGGATGGCGGCAAGTTCGGCGAGGTCGCCCAAATCTCCGATACCCCAGGACTTCGATGAGCGGACGGAGTACAGCTGGGCCATCAGTCCCCACTGCCGCTGTTCCCGAAGCCGGTCCGCCGTGCTCAGCCGGTCGGGGGTCACCACCAGGCAGGCCTCGGCCTGCAGGCTGCTGCACTCCAGGCGGAGCCGGTGCCAGCCGAGAGGCAGCTCCTTGGGCAGCTCCAGCTCGTATCGTTCCAGGGTCCGGCCATCCACCTCCCGCCGGTCCACCGCCGCGGCCGGCAGGTCCAGCGTCCGCTGCGTGCCGTCCTCCAGGCGCAGGCTGATGTCCGCCCGGTCTCCGGCGGGAAGGTGAACGGCCACCGTGGAGAGGCGGCCGCTGCGCAGCACCACCGTGGGCGGCAGCGGCCGGTGCCAGGGAGCGGCCTCCGCTTCGACCAGTGAGCGCCGCACCTCGGCTTCGGTGCGGGCGCTGATCCCCAGCGCCTCCAGAACGCGCAGCAGGGTTGCCCTGCTGACCTGTTCCTCGCCGCCGTTCCACCCGGTGAAGGTGGTGGCCACCCGGTGCCTCTCGGCGAGGCGGAGCAGATCGGCGTCGGGCATTCCGTCAGCGTGCTTATCAGTCATGCGACCAATCTAGGCGAATCCCGCCGCCTCCGCAGGCGACGGGCTCCGGCCGGCTTGCCGGCACCGCCCCCCAGGATGCAGAGGACGACGGCGTCAGCGGGCCCGCCGGGTCAGGCGCCATGCATCCTGGAAGTCGTCGTGCTCCTCGTAGGGCTCGGCAAGGGCGGCGAGGGCGAGCGTGGTCCATTCCAGCTCCGAGGGATGCTGGCCATCCTCCTCGGTGCCACCCAGGAGCAGCCGGGCCAGCGTGCTGCGCCGGGCAGCGCCGATGATCTCGAGCAGCGTGAGTTTGGCCTCGCACTCGCGAAGCAGCCGTTCTTCGTACCACCTGTCGGAGAGCGGGAGGTCGGACCGCGCCAGGAGCTTGCGCGACTCCGTGGCTTCGTCCTCGAGGCGGGACAGGAGGAATTCCACGATGTCCATGGCGATGATGCTACGCCGCAGCGCCGCAGCCGTCAGCGGCTCGATTCCGTACCGGGAATATTTTGCCCAAAACGGGGGTTGGCTAAGGTGAAGGCCCGCCGGGCGGCTGCCCGCCTGCGAGAGCTGCACTCCTTATCCAGCGAACCCTACGGAGAACGTTTGTCTGTTCCTGTCCTGCATGAAAACACCCCGACACCTGCCCCGCGGATGCGACGGATCCGCAACCCCCGAGCCGTTCACCGCGGCGACCTGATCGAAGCGCGCGCCGGCGGGCGCGTAGCCTATCGCGGAGAAGTCAGGGATACCGCCCCTGGCCTGTCCACGATCTGGCTGCGCGACGAGGACACCGGCGGCGCCGTCGCCATCAGCACCGACGAGTTCGAGCTGTTCGCCGCCTGAGCGGACCGGCACAGCGAAAAGCCCCGGCGGAACACCGGCTTCTACCGGTGCCCGCCGGGGCTTTCCCTTAACTAAGTTCCTCCTAGCGGCTGTCCCCTGATCCGGAACCGTGTCCGGACGACCCGCCGGAGGAGTCGCCCGAGACGTGCCGGCCGCTGCTTTCGGAGTCGGATACGTCGGTCTCGATCCGCTCCTTCTGCACATCCTCCGAGACGTTGCTGGTGCCGGTCACCTTTTCCTTCTGCAGCCGGACCCGCTCGACGGGCTCGGTGTGCTTGGACACGACCGGCTCCTCGGCCTCCAGGGTGACCTCGTACTCGTTCTCGGTGATTTCCGGCCCCGACAGGGCGGCGTCCATGTTTTCCTCGGTGATCGGCTCCCGCTCGATCCGCACCTCTTCCCGGCTGACCGGAACCTGCTGGGTGACGGTGTCGGTGACGACGTACTTGCGCAGCCGCGCCTTGCCCACCGTGCGCTTTTGGGTGCCGATGTCGAGGCGCTCCTCGGAGCGGGTCATCGCGTCGTCGATGTTCGCGCCGCGGGTGCCTGAGGCATCGGAGGTTCCGGAGCTGTGCGTGCCGGTGTCGGTCCCGGACAGGCCCGACGAGGTGCCCGACATGCCGGTGTGGGTTCCGGACGTGTCCGTGCCGAGCCCGCCGGAGGTGCCCGAGGAATCCGTGCCCGAGGTGCCGGAGCTGGAGTCGTCGTCATAGCTGAAGCCGTAGTACCGGTACAGCATGACCTCCTCCTCCGGGCTGATCGACCCGTCGGACTCGACCTGCGGAGCGTTCTTCACCTCATCCTTGCTGTAGGGAACCAGGACGTCGACGCCTTCCACCGTGGCTTCGCTGAGCGGCACAAAGCTCTCATTGCCGCCGAACAGCCCGGTGTTGACCGTCACCCACGCCGGTTCGTTGGTCTGGTCGTCCAGGTAGAACGTCCCGACGGCGCCGATCCGGTCACCGTTCGGGCCGAGGACGTTGCCGGACCCTGACATAAGACCTTCGACTTGCTGATTGTTGATCATCCTGTTCTCCTTGCCGCGGCGAATGGGGGTCGCACGGCCTGGAACCCAATGTCCGGAAGGGTCCCTTCCGGCAATCCCAAGCCTACTTACCATTGCAGACCGCAGGGCAGGGAGCGTCAATAGGTGACGCCGATCAGCGCGGGCTACTGCGCTTCCAGCAGCTGGGTGCGCACCTGGCGGCGCAGCACCTTGCCCAGCATCGACTTGGGCAGCTCCCCGATGGCCACGATCCGCCGCGGCACCTTGTACGGCGTCAGGCGTCCGCGGCAGTAGGAGCGCAGCGCGGCCTCATCGAGTTCGGCGTCGGGATTCATGACGACGGCGGCCACCACCTCTTCGCCGCCGTCGGGCCGCGGCAGGCCGACGACGGCGGCTTCGGCGACGTCCAGGTGGCTGCGCAGCACTTCCTCGACCTCCGACGGTGAAACGTTGAAGCCGCCGGTGATGATCAGTTCCTTGCGCCGGTCCACGACCTTGACGAAGCCGTCCCCATCCACCGTGACGATGTCGCCGGTCCGCAGCCAGCCGCCGGGCAGCAGCACCTCATCGGTGTCCTCGGCGTTGTTCCAGTACCCGGCGAAGACCTGCGGCCCCTTGATCAGCAGCTCGCCGGGGGTGCCCTGCTCGACATCCTGCTCCGGGTGCTCCGGATCGGCCACCCGCATCAGCGTGCTCGGGAAGGGGACGCCGATGGTGCCGTTCCGGCGGGTCTCGGCGAAGGGGTTGCCCAGCGCCACCGGGGAGGATTCCGTGAGGCCGTAGCCCTCGACCAGCAGGCCGCCGGACACCTCCTCCCACAGCTTGACGGTGGAGGCGGGCAGGGTCATGGCCCCGGAGATTGCGTAGCGGATGGTGGACAGGTCGATGCCGCGTTCCTTGGATTCGTGCGCGGTCTTCTCATAGATGGGCGGCACGGCGCAGAACACGGTGGGCCGGGACTTCTTCGCCGCCGCCAGGACCAGGTCGACGTCGAACTTGGGGAACAGCACCAGCCGCGCGCCCATCAGCACCGAGAAGGTCAGGTAGAGGGTGAGGCCGAAGGCGTGGAACATCGGCAGCACGCCGTAGATGACTTCCTTGCCCTCCTCGGCGCCGTGCATCCAGGCCTGCCCCTGCAGGGCGTTCGAGCGCAGGTTGTAGTGCGTCAGCATCACGCCCTTGGGCACTCCCGTGGTGCCGGAGGTGTACTGCAGCGCGGCCAGGTCCTTCACCGCGGGCTTGGGGTGGGCCGGGTCCAGGCGCGGTGCGGAGAGCAGCTGCTCCCAGGAGGTGGTGTTCTCGGTCTTCGCGGTCAGCCCGGCCCGGGTGCGCCGGAGGGAGGGCAGCGGCAGGCGCAGCGCCATGCGCTTCAGGCGCGGCATGGCCTTGGTGATGTCCACGGCGACGATGCTGGTGACGCGGACGTCGCCGGGGAAGTCCTGGATCTTCTCCACGGCCTTGTCCCAGACGATGGCCACCTGCGCTCCGTGGTTTTCGAACTGGTGGCGCAGTTCCCGCTCCGTGTAGAGGGGGTTGTGGCCCACGACGACGGCGCCCAGGCGCAGCACGGCGTAGAAGGCCACCAGGTACTGCGGGCAGTTGGGCAGGATGACGGCCACCCGGTGGCCGGCGCGGACACCCATCCGGCGCAGGCCCTCGGCCGCGCGGTCGATCTGCTCGCCCAGCTGCTCATAGGTGGTTTCGGCACCGAAGAACTCGAGGGCGACCTTGGGCCCGAACCGGGCCACGGCGTCGTCCATCATGGCTGTCAGGGATTCGGTGGGCAGCTCGATCTCCGCCGGCACGCCGGGCTGGTAGTTCCGCACCCACAGCGGTTCCTGGACAGCGGTCATGGCAAAGCTCCTTCGGGTTTGGTTAACCCCGACTATAGCCACCGCGCGCGGGCACGCTGAAACCCGATATGCCCCCTCCGGCATATCTCCCGGTCAGGGCGGCAGGGGCGGCCCGGCGCCGGGCGCTCCTGCTACCAGCGGGCAGCCAGGGAGCCCAGGTAACGGGCCAGCGCGCGGGGCGCCGAGCGCGGCGCGACGGCCTCCACCGCGGCGTTGTAGTTGGTATTGGTGTTCACGTCGTAGGTCAGCACCCGGCCGTCGGCCGCCTCAATGAACTCGATGCCGCAGACCTCCAGCTTCATCCGGCGGGCGAACTCCAGGTACTGCCCGATGATGGGGGCGTCGAAGCCTTCCCGCAGGCTGAACAGCTGGGTGTCCGGATCCGGGGTGATCGTGGCCCCCGGCGGCAGCACCGGGCGCCCGGTCAGCGGGTCGACGGCGCAGGCGTCGGCGGGGCACAGCTGGAAGCCGCCGCGGGCGGTGTCGGCCCGGATCGCGTAGATGAACTCCCCGCCCACGATCTCCACGCGGGTGATGAACGGCTCAGCGGCCTGGATGTACTCCTGGATCAGGGTGATGCCGTCCTGCGGTTCCTCGAAGTCGGCGGAGGCGACGTAGTCCGCGAGCTCGCCGTGGGAGTCGAACTTCCGGACCCCGAGTCCCTTGCCGCCCTGGTTGTGCTTGGTGATGAAGGGGGCCTGGAACTCCTTGGCGGCGGCCAGGACCTGATCCCGTCCGACGGCGGCCACCGTGCGGGGCGTGTCGATGCCCGCCGCGCGCAGGGCGGTGAGCTGGTCCACCTTGCTCATCTCCAGTTCGAGGATCCGGCGGCCGTTCACTGTGCGGCGGCCGTGCGCCTCGAGCCAGGCCAGCACGGCCCGGGCGTAGTCCTTGGAGAGCCCGTGCTCGCGGGTGTGGGCGGAGGCGCTGATCCGGGACCAGAAGATGCCTTCCGGGGGAACCGAATCGAGGTCCAGCACGCCGTCGGTCAGCAGCCACTCCTCCACCTGCAGGCCTTCCGCTTCGAAGGCGCGGGCAAAGGGAGGAAACCATTCGGGGTTCTCGTGCAGGGCGAAGATGCGGGGTGCAGCGGATGCCATGGGGCGGGCCTTTCGGTCAGCGGGCCCGGACGGGCCCGGAGGAGAACTACGGGATGAAGATGCCGTTGCCCGGTCCCAGCGGGAGGTCCAGGACGTAGAAGACGGTGAGCACGGCGGTCCAGGCGAGCCAGAACACCACCGTGAACGGAAGCATCCGGGCGATGACCGTGCCCAGGCCGGCCGCGGGTTCGTAGCGGCGCAGCATGGTCAGCAGCACGATCATGTAGGGGTTGAGCGGGGTGAGCACCTGGGTGGCGGAGTCCCCCACCCGGAAGGCGGCCTGCACGAAGGCCGGTTCATAGCCCAGCAGGGCGAACATCGGCACGAACACGGCCGCCATCAGGGTCCACATCGCGGAGCCGGAAATGATGAACAGGTTCAGCAGGGAGGCCAGGGCGACGAAGGCGAGGATGGCCGGATAGCCGGTCAGCCCGATGGATTCCAGGCCCGAGGCGCCCATCACCGCGATCCAGCTGCCGATGCCGGACCAGTTGAACAGGGCGATGAACTGGCCCAGCACGAAGGCCAGGACCAGGAAGCCGCTCATCTCCTTGATCGAGGCGCCCATGACGCGTGGAATGTCGCGGGCGCCCGGCATGGATCCGGTCACCCGGCCGTAGACCAGGCCCGGAATGATGAACAGCACGAACACCACGAACACGATCGAGGACAGCAGCGGGGACCGGGGCAGGAAGCCGCCGTCCTCGTTGCGCCAGGGCGAATCCGGCACCAGCACCGCGGCGGCGATTGCGGCGGCCGTCAGGGCCCCGATCAGCAGCGCCAGCCGCACTCCGCGCCGCTCCACCGGGCTCAGGTGCGGATCCAGGGCAGTCGGGGCGGCGGGCTGCGCCGGCGCCGGCCCCGACGCCGTTGTCCCCGGGGCGACCGCGCCGTCGTCGTCGGGATCCGACTCCTCGCGCGGAACGCCCTGGCGGACCAGCCGAGGCTCCAGGACCTTGTCGATCAGGAACCCGGCCAGCAGGATCAGCACCACCGATGAGGCGATGTTGAAGAAGTAGTTGGACAGCGGGTTCACCGGTGACCCGGGGTCGGGCAGGGTCTCGGTGACCGCCGTCGTGATGCCTGCAAACAGCGCGTCGAGGCTGGTGACCACCAGCGAGGTGGAGTAACCGGCTCCGGCGGCGGCGAAGCCGCCCAGCAGCCCGGCCACCGGGTGCCGGCCCGCGGCCCGGAACACCAGGGCCGCCAGCGGCGGAATGATGACGAAGGCGGCGTCGGCCATGATCGAGCCCACCACCCCGACCAGCCCGACGGCGTAGGGCAGGGCCCAGCGCGGCGCGGAACCGAAGGCGCGGCGGATCAAGGCGGCCAGCAGCCCGGACTTCTCGGCCACACCCACCGCCAGCAGGATCGGCAGGACCGTGGCCAGCGGCGGGAACCCGAGGTAGTTCTCCCCCAGCGTCGTGGTGAACCAGGCCAGCCCCTCCCCGGTGAACAGGCCCTTGATCACCGTGTCCTCGTCGCTGCCCGGGACCCGGACGGTGACGTTCGCCCAGGCCATCAGCGTGGAGGCCACGGCCACCGCGGCAAACAGGATCAGGAAGAGCAGGAACGGGTCGGGGAGCTTGTTGCCGGCCCGTTCAATGCCCGCCAGCAGGCGGTCAGTGCGGCGGGCAGAGCCGGCATCGGCCCCGGCGGGTGCTGCGCTCATGCGGTGTTCCTCCCGGTCGGCGGATCGGATGACGGTGCAGGGGTCAGTCGAAGTAGGCGGGCACGTCCACCGGTCCGCCGGCGTCGGCGAACTCCTGCGCGACGGCGTCCCGGAGGGCGGGGTCGCAGAGATAGTCCAGGGCGGTCAGGGCCAGCCCGGCGGCGGCGTCGACCGCCCCGCGTGCGGCGGCCGGGGACCCGGCGGCCGCGGCGAATTCCCGGGTGTGCAGGGCGACGTCGGCGTCGGCGATGCCGATCAGCGGGTGGATCCCGGGAATCCGGTAGCTGACGTTGCCGAAGTCGGTGGAGGCGGCGATCGTCTCGGACACCACGCCGCCGGGCAGCGGGCTGCGGCCCCGCCGGCGCTGTGCGGCGACCCAGCGGCCGGTCAGCGCCTGGTTGGTGCGCACCGGCAGCGACGGCGGATGCTCGTCCCAGGCCAGCTCCACGCCGGTGCCGGTCATCAGGGCGGCGCCGCGGGCCACGTCCTCCAGCCGGCGGCTGAGCTCGCGGAGGGTCTCCGGGTACTTGGAGCGCGCGTACAGCTTCATCACGGCCCGCTCCGGAATGATGCTCGGCCGCGTGCCGCCGTCGGCGATGACCGCGTGCACCCGGTCCACCGGCGGCAGCTGCTGCCGGAGCAGCCCGACGCCCTGATAGGTGAGGGTGGCGGCGTCGAGCGCGTTGCGGCCCATGAACGGCTGTGCCGAGGCGTGGGCGGCGACGCCGGTGAAGGTGACGGTCAGCAGGCGCCGGCCGAGCCAGACCTGGTCCGCCAGGTCGTAGCCGTACGGGTGGACCATGATGGCGGCGTCGATCCCGTCGAACGCGCCGGCCCGGGCCAGGACCTCCTTGCCGGAGTAGCCTTCCTCGGCGGGGGTGCCGAGCAGCACGACGCGGCCGGGGAAGGCCTCCGGGTCTGCCCGGATCGTTTCGGCCAGCGCCAGGAACGCGCCCGTGCCGGCGGCGGCAATGACGTTGTGGCCGCAGGCGTGTCCCACCTCGGGCAGGGCGTCATACTCGGCGAGGACCGCAATGGTCGGGCCCGCGCTGCCGACCTCGGCGCGCAGCGCCGTCGGCACTCCGTACGCCCCCGCCTGCACCGGGATGCCGTGCCGTTCGAGGAGGTCGGCGATCCGGGCTGCGCTCCGGTGCTCCTCGTAGGCCGTCTCCGGGTCGGCGTGCAGCTCGGCTGCCAGTGCAGCCAGCTCCGGGGCAAGGGAGTCAACGCGCTGCTCCACGGCCTCCGCCAGCTGCCCCGGAGCGCCGGGGAAAGGCGACTCCTCCGTGCGGGCGGTGCTGCGGCGGGCCTCGGTTTCCGCCGCCAGGCGGTCCAGGTAGCTGCTGCTGGGCTGGGTGGGCTGGTTCATAGAGCCACCCTAGAACCGACATGGTTCCCCGCGGCCACCTGTTAACGCATTGCGGCGCCGGGCCTGTCCCGACGCCGGAGGCCGGCGCTATGCTTCTCCCTCGGCGGCGCGGACGGACCCGTGGCCCGGCCGGATCTGGAGGATGCGTGGACGACCTGCACTATGCCGAGCCCCGCCTGGTGGCCCTGTACGACGAACAGAATGCCGGTTCCCGGGACACGGACTTCTATGCGAATTTGATCGGGACCGGCCCGCTGCGGGTGCTGGACGTCGGCTGCGGCACCGGGTCCTTCGCCGTCCGGCTCGCTGCGGCGGGGCACACGGTGACCGGCGTCGATCCGGCGCCGGGCATGCTGGCGGCGGCCCGCGCCCGTCCCGGTGCGGGTGCGGTGCGCTGGGTGGACGGCACGGCCGACGGTGCACCGGCCGGGCCCTACGACGTCGCGGTGATGACCGGCCACGCGTTCCAGTGCCTGCCGTCCGAGGACGACATCCGGGGGACCCTGGCGGCCGTGCGCAGCCGGCTGGCGCCCGGCGGCAGGTTCCTGTTCGAATCCCGCAACCCCGCCGCCCAGGCCTGGCTGGGCTGGGATTCGGCGGAGGACGGGCCTGAGCTGTCGGACACCGCGGCCGGACGCATTGCCAGCGAATGGTCGCTGCTTGATGTGGCTGATGCGGAGCACGACGCCGTCCTGGTCACCTTCGAGGAACGCACCCGGTTCCTGGCCGACGACGCGGCCTTCGCCAGCCGCAGCACCCTGCGGTTCACGTCCGCGGCCCGGCTGGCGGTACTGCTGGCGGACGCCGGCTTTGTCCGCGTCGACTGGTTCGGGGACTGGGACGGCGGACCGCTGGACCCCGGCGCCAGCCGGGAAATCATCGTGGCGGCCTCGGTCCCGGCCTGAACGGACCCGGCTTGGGTGCGCCTGTTCAGGCGCCCACGTAGTCGGCCAGGTGCTGTCCGGTCAGCGTGGACCGGTCTGCGACCAGCTGTGCGGGCGTGCCCTCGAAGACCACGCGGCCGCCGTCATGCCCCGCACCGGGGCCGAGGTCGATGATCCAGTCGGCGTGGGCCATCACCGCCTGGTGGTGCTCAATCACGATCACGGTGCGTCCCGAGTCCACCAGCCGGTCCAGCAGGGCCAGCAGCTGCTCGACGTCGGCCAGATGCAGCCCGGTCGTGGGCTCGTCCAGGACGTAGATGTCGCCCTTTTCGGCCATCTGCGCGGCCAGCTTCAGCCGCTGCCGCTCGCCGCCGGAGAGCGTGGTCAGCGGCTGCCCGAGGTGCAGGTAGCCGAGCCCGACGTCGGCGAGCCGGTCGAGCACCTTCCGCGCCGCGGGCGTGCGCGCGTCCCCGGCGCCGAAGAACTCCCGGGCCTCGGTGACCGGCATGGCCAGCACCTCGGCGATGTTGCGCCCGCCCAGGGTGAACTCCAGCACGGCCGGCTGGAAGCGCCGGCCCTGGCAGTCCTCGCAGGTCGATTCGACCGTGGCCATGACGCCCAGGTCGGTGTAGATGACTCCGGCGCCGTTGCAGGCCGGGCAGGCGCCCTCCGAGTTGGAGCTGAACAGGGCCGGCTTAACGCCGTTGGCCTTGGCGAAGGCCTTGCGGATCGGCTCCAGCAGGCCGGTGTAGGTGGCGGGGTTGGACCGCCGGGACCCCTTGATGGGCCCCTGGTCCACCAGGACCACGCCGTCGCGTTTCGCCACGGAGCCGTTGATCAGCGAGCTCTTGCCCGATCCGGCCACACCGGTGAGGACGCAGAACACTCCCAGCGGAATGTCGACGTCGATGTCCTTGAGGTTGTGGGCCGAGGCGCCGCGGACCTCGAGCGCACCGGTCGCGGACCGGACCGTGTCCTTGAGCGTGGCCCGGTCATCCAGGTGCCGCCCGGTGAGGGTGCCGCTGCGGCGCAGGCCCTCGACGGTGCCTTCGAAGCAGACCGTGCCGCCGGCGCCGCCGGCGCCCGGGCCGAGGTCCACCACGTGGTCGGCGATCGCGATGGTCTCCGGCTTGTGCTCGACGACGAGCACGGTGTTGCCCTTGTCGCGCAGCTGTTCCAGCAGCCGGTTCATCCGCTGGATGTCGTGCGGGTGCAGGCCGACGGTCGGTTCGTCGAAGACGTAGGTGACGTCGGTCAGCGAGGAGCCCAGGTGCCGGATCATCTTGGTGCGCTGGGCCTCGCCGCCGGAGAGCGTGCCGGCGGGCCGGTCCAGGGACAGGTAGCCGAGGCCGATCTCGGCGAAGGAGTCGAACAGGTGCCGCAGCCCGGCCAGCAGCGGGCCCACCGAGGGCTCGTCCAGGTCCCGAACCCACTGGGCGAGGTCGCTGATCTGCATGGCGCACGCGTCGGCGATGGAGATGCCGCGGATCTTCGAGGAGCGGGCCTCGGGTGAGAGCCGGGTGCCGCCACAGTCCGGGCAGGTGGTGAAGGTGACCGCCCGGTCGACGAAGGCGCGGATGTGCGGCTGCATGGCCTCGCGGTCCTTGGACAGCATGGACTTCTGGATCTTCGGGATCAGGCCCTCATACGTGACGTTGATGCCGTCGGCCTTGACCTTGGTGGGTTCCCGGTAGAGCAGGTCGTGCAGCTCGCGCTTGGTGTAGCGGCCCAGCGGCTTGTCCATGTCGAAGAAGCCGGAGCCGGAGAAGATCCGCCCGTACCAGCCGTCCATGCTGTAGCCGGGCACCAGCAGGGCGCCCCCGCTGAGGGACCTGCCGGCGTCGAACAGGGCGGTGAGGTCGAAGTCGGTGACCGCGCCCATGCCCTCGCACCGGGGGCACATGCCGCCGAGCCGGTTGAACACCGCCTTTTCCGCCTTCGTTTTGCCGCCGCGTTCGACGGTGATGGCCCCGCTGGCCCGCACCGAGGGAACGTTGAAGGAATAGGCGTTGGGCGAACCGATCTGCGGCTGCCCCAGGCGGCTGAACAGGATGCGCAGCATGGCGTTGGCATCCGTGGCGGTGCCCACGGTGGAGCGCGGGTTGGCGCCCATCCGTTCCTGGTCCACCAGGATGGCAGTGGTCAGTCCTTCCAGCCGGTCCACCTCGGGGCGGGCCAGGGCGGGCATGAAGCCCTGCAGGAAGGCGCTGTAGGTCTCATTGATCAGTCGGCGGGATTCGGCGGCGATCGTGTCGAACACCAGCGAGCTCTTTCCGGACCCGGACACGCCGGTGAAGACCGTCAGCGCCCGCTTGGGAATCTCCACGGTGACGTCCTTGAGGTTGTTCACGCGGGCGCCCTGCACCCGGATGACGTCCCGGCCGCGGCCTGCGGCCGGTGCCTGGACCGCAGGCTCCTCCGTTGCCGTGCTGCGCTCCATGGCTTCTCCCCTCTCGGCTGCCGACGGCCGAAATCCTGCCATGGGCAGCAAGCGGGTGTCCATGTCCCTGCGGACAGGTCCTGACCGCTTTAGGGCCCGCGGACGCCGGTCCGCGGGCCCGATGCCCTGTGGGGCTAAGCGTTGGCTGCCTCCATCTTCCGGTTGGAGGATCCGGCAGCGGCGGCGCCGCCGTCGGCCTCCGCCTTCAGCGCCGGCGCCGCGCCGGCGTCGGCGGCCGAACCGGACTGCACCTCGATGCGCCGCGGGCGGGCCTTCTCGCTGACCGGGATCACGACGTTGAGGACGCCGTTGTCATAGTGCGCGGTGATGTTCGCGGTGTCGATTTCCCGGCCCAGGCTGAGCTGGCGCAGGAAGGAGCCTCCCTCCCGTTCCCGGTTCAGCCACTGCACGCCTTCGCCGCCGTGCAGGGTGCGTTCGGCGCGGATGGTCAGCAGCTGGCCGTCGACGTCGATGTCCACGGAGCCGGGGTCCACGCCGGGCAGGTCCACGCTGAGCACGTACCGGTTCTCTTCACGGTAAAGGTCCATGGGCATCCCGCGCAGGGTTTCGCGGCGCATGGCCTGGGCAAAGCGGTCCAGTTCGCGGATGGGATCGAATCGGTCCAAAACAATCAACTCCTTCAACTCGCAGTCGATGAAGCATCGTGCTGATGGGTCTTCGCCGAAGTTGAGTTGGCTTCGCTCAACTTCGTCGGTAGATTAGCACTTGCATCTGGAGAGTGCTAACTCGCCAGTTCCCGTCTTTCATTCGCCCACGCTGTGGAAGGTAGGTCACCGTGTCCGTTCCGATGCCGGCTGCCGGCGGGCAGTCCGCACGCATCCGTTTCGCCGCTGTGCGCGGCTCCCTATCCGTGCTTCGGCGGTTTGCCGGCCCTGCCGGAGTCCGTGCCCTGCGGCAGTGGTGGCACCAGGCCTCCACGGAGGCGCGCGCACGGGCAGCGGCCGGTGCAGCGTCGACGGCCTGGCTCACCGCTGCGGCGCTGGGGCTGTTCTCCGGCGGCGCGTCGTCGCTGCCCCTGGGGCTGGCGCTGATCTACCTCACCGGCATCGCCCTGCTGGTGCTGGTCTGGCTGGCCTTCGGCCGGGTGCGGCAGGCTGCGGAAAGACGCGCCCGCCGCGATGAGGCACAGGCGCTGCGGACCTTCCTGGAAGCGACCTCGGCGGCGCGCGAGGAGTTCCTCTCCGCCCTGGTCCCCGCAGGCGCGACCGGGACGCCCGAGGTGCAGCGGGCGCTGGCGCCGTCCCGGGCGGCATCTGCGGCGGCGCCGCGGACGCAGCTGCTCCCGGTGCCGGCGGCAACGGCACCCGCGGTGACGGCGACGCGCGGCCCGGACACCGGGTCCGGCCCGCGCCCCGGGGCCGTTCTCTCGCCGGTGAAATCAGCGATCCGCAAGAACGCCGTGCGCAAGAGCCGCCCGGCCGGGAGCACCGGGCTCACCCGCGCCGATCTGGACCGGGCGGCCTGACCTGCGGGCCGGCCCCCGCTACCTGCCGCGGCCGGCGATCCGGGCCACGAGCCGCTGCGGGCCGCGGGCGCCGAGGGCGGCCAGCACCTTGTAGCGCCTGGAGGGAATCGAAATCGCCTTGCCGGCGTCGGCGTCGGCGAGCGCTTCGCGGACCACGCGGGGAGCGTCCAGCCACATCCAGTTCGGATACACGGACTTGTCCATCTGCATGCGCTGATGGAACTCGGTGTGCACGAACCCGGGACAGACTGCGGTGACGTTGATGCCGCGGCCCCGGTAGTGGATGTTGGCCCAGCGGCTGAAGCTGATCACCCAGGCCTTGGCGGCGCTGTAGGTGCCGCGCGGCAGGAACCCGGCCACGGAGGCGACATTGAGGATGGTGCCGCCGCCGGCGGCGAGCATGCTGTTGATCGCAGCGTGGGAGAGCTGCAGCGGAGCGGACACCAAGACGTTGAGGTGGTCGACCTCGTCCTGCAGGGGGTTCGCGTGGAAGTCGTTTTTCAGCCCGTAGCCGGCGTTGTTGACCAGGATGCCGATGTCCGGCCGGGCCACGCGGGCGGCGACGGCCGCCACGCCGTCGGCCGTCGCCAGGTCGGCGGCCAGCCATTCCGTGGGCACCTGCCATGTCGCTGCCAGCTCCTCCGCCGTTTCCTTCAGCCGGGCTTCGTTGCGGCCGGTCAGGACCACTGCGTGCCCGCGCTCGGCCAGCTGACGGGCGAACTCACTGCCCAGTCCGGAGGTGGCTCCGGTGACAAGTGCTGTTTTTCTCATGGGTTACACCTTTGCCGGTGCCGGAAGCTTTGGCAACGATCGTTCACGGCGTCCTTGAACCCCGGGCGGGCGGCTCCTAGCGTGTGGATGGTGGACGGGACGCAGCGGTATCGGGACCGGCACGACGCCGGCCGGCAGCTGGCCGCGGCACTGCAGCCCTGGCGGCGAACGCCGGGCCTGCTGGTGCTCGGCCTGCCGCGCGGGGGCGTTCCGGTGGCGGCGGAGGCGGCGTCCGGCCTCGACGCGCCGCTGGACGTGCTCCTGGTCCGCAAGATCGGCCATCCCGCCCAGCCCGAACTCGCCGTGGGAGCACTGGCCGGCGTGGCCGGTGAGCTGGTCCGGGCCGTCAACGACGACGTGTACCGGCGGTGGGAGGCCCGCGACGGCGCTGCCCGCGCCGCGGCGGCGTTCGAAGCCGCAGCCGATGCGGAGGAGCGCGAGCTGCGTCGGCGGCAGGAGCTGTACCGCAGGGGGCGGGGGCCGCTGTCGCTGCAGGACAGGACGGTGCTGCTGGTCGATGACGGCCTGGCCACCGGCGCCAGCATGCGCGCGGCCCTGCTGGCCGCGCGGGCCGCGGGGGCGAAACGGCTGGTCGCCGCCGCTCCTGTAAGCTGCGGCGGCGCGGCGGCCGCCGTCGGCGGGTTGGCCGACGACGTCGTCGTTCCGTACCAGCCGCCGCGCCTTGCGGCGGTGGGAATGGCGTACGGGCAGTTTCCGCAGACCACGGACGCCGAGGTGACCGGGCTGCTCGCCGCCGGCTGAGGCTCCCGCGGGACCGCGATCCGGAAGCCGCAATCCGGGGCCGGGCAGGCCAAACCGGTGCCGACAGATGGCAATAGCCCGCACTGAAATCGACAATTGACCCTATGGAGGAAGCTTCCGGGGCCGCCGGCTCCCCGCAGTGGCGGGGCGCCCGCTACGTTGCCCTCGGCAGCTCCTTCGCCTCCGGCCCCGGCCTCGGGCCGCGTGCCGCGGGCTCCGTGGCCCAGGCCCGGCGGACCACCGGCAACTACCCGCATCTGCTGGCGGAACGGCTCGGGCTGCGCCTGGTGGACGCCACCAGCTCCGGGGCCACGACCGCGCAGGTGCTGTGGGCCCGGCAGTACGGGCAGCCTCCGCAGGCGGACGCGCTGACGTTCGACACCCGGCTGGTGACCGTCACGGTGGGCGGCAACGACATCGGCTACGCGACCGCGCTGATGCTCGCCGGCCTGCCGGCCCGCAGCGTGCCGCTGCTCCGCGCCGCACACCTGGTCCGTGCAGCGGCGGCGCCTGCCGCCGCCCCGCGGAACCTTGCCCTGCTTCCGGCATCCATGCTGCTGGTGGCGCAGCTGCTGCGGCGCCGGGCTCCCCTGGCCAGGATCCTCTTCGTGGAGTACCTGACCGTCGTTCCGCCGGATCCGCGCACCCGGGTGCCGGTGCTGTCCGCCCGGCAGGCGGCCCGGGCACGCCTGCTTGCGGCCGCGCTGAAGCGGGCCACCGAGGAGGCCGCGGCAACCGCGGGATGTGAGCTGGTGGCCGTCGCGGACGCCGGCGCGGAGCACCACGCGTGGTCGGCCGAGCCGTGGACCAGCGCGGCGCTGCGTCCGGACGGCGAGGACGCTCCCCTGCCCTTCCACCCCAATCGTGAGGGCATGGCCGCCGTCGCCGCCCTGGTCGAAGACCATCTGTCCCGGCCCGAGCCGGGACGCCACAGCCAGAGCCCGGCCGCGGCGCGCTAGCGCAGCTGCCGGGCCGCGGCGCCAGGGAAACGGCCGTCCGTTCCCGACAACCGAAAGCGGAGGCAGCCATGTCCTTCTCAAGCAGCACGTTCGATCCACGCGGCACCCTGAACCTGAACGTCGAGGACCTGACCAGCAGCGCCCTCAGGGCCTTCCGGACCGCGCTCGGCGTCACCGGCGCCGTCAGCCTGATTCTGGGACTGGTGGTGCTCTTCTGGCCCGGAGCCACCCTGGACGTCATCGCTGTCCTGTTCGGCCTCTATTTCGTCATCAGCGGCGGAATCCGGATCATCAGCGGCATCATCACCCCGTTCTCCACCGGGCTGCGGGTCCTGAACATCATCGTCGGGGTGCTGCTGGTGATCGTCGGCATCGTGGCCATCCGGAACCCGCTGGCTTCGCTGACGGTCCTGGGCATGGTCGTGGGCATCGCCTGGATCGTGGAGGGGGTCATGGCCCTGACCGAGGTCGAATCCGGCGGCTCCCGCTGGTACGCCATCACCTACGGGGTGATCTCCCTGCTGGCCGGCGTCGTGGTGCTGTTCCTGCCGGTCAGCTCGCTGGCCGCGCTGGTGGTCTTCGGCGGGATTTTCCTGCTGCTGCTCGGAGTGGTCCAGCTGGTGCGCGCCCTGACCTTCGGCCGGGGCGCGGCCCGCCACGCCTGAGCCCGGGACCGGCACCGTTCAGCGGATCCGGCGCCGTCAGCGGATCCGGCGCCGGATCCGGACCGCGGCCAGCAGCGTGAAGGCGACGAGCATGGCGCAGAGGACACCGACCACGAACACCCCGGTGATCTCCCGGCCCCCCACGCTCGCGGTGATCCCGAAGATGCCCTGGATCTCCTCCACCGCCCCGGGCTGGCCGCCCGCCATGGCCTCCAGGGCGTCCCCGGTCATTTCCTGCCGGATCGGCACGGCCGCCTGCATGAAGGGCAGCGCATTGACCACGGTGCGCACCCCGTCGGGAAGGGCTCCCACCGGGATGTAGGCACCGGCCAGGAACCCCAGGATGGTGCCGACGATGGTGGACAGGGCGGAGTACGCGCCCGCCGTGCGGACAAAGGACACCGCGAAGGCGCTGAGCGAGGCGAAGGCCAGGCAGCTCAGCGCCAGGAAACCGTAGATGACGGCGATGCCCGCCGCCGTGTAGCTGATGCCGTCCACGAAGTACAGGTAGGCCAGGGAGACGATCAGCACCACGGTCGTCATGATCAGGGCGATGATCCCGGCGGACACGAGGTAGCCGAGGATGAGCTTTTCGCGGCTGATCGGTGAGACCAGGAAGTCGCGGAACCGGCCCGACTCCGAGTCCTCCACGAAGACGTTCACCGCCCCCAGCCCGGTGGTGATGGCGGTGATCCCGACGATGCCGGAGAACATCCAGCTGTCCACAAATCCCTTCACCTCGTCCTCGGTGGCGCCGGGGAAGGACTGCTGCAGGTCCTCGACCTGCGTACTGCCCAGGAAGAGGGTGTAGAGCAGGAACAGGATGAGCGCCGAAAGCAGCGAGAAGAACACCCCCAGCCGGTCCCGGAAGAACAGCCGCAGGTTCCTGCCCACCAGCGTGCCGACGACGTTCATGCCGCAGTCCCTGCTTCGTTGCGGCCGGAGGGCGTTCCGGAACCCTGCCCGGTGAGGGCCAGGAAGACGTCGTCCATGGTGCCGTGCCGGAATTCGAAGTCCACGACCTTCTCCCCGTGCCGGGCGAGGAGGGCGCGTGCCGTGCCGGCGCCGTCGACCACCAGCCGCACCACGCCGTCGTCGTCCGCGGCCCGGACCTCGGCACCCGCCGCCCGGGCGAGCTCCAGCAGGCCCGGCCGGTCCGTGGTGGCAATGCTGAGCACGGAGGCGCTGTACCGGGCCCGCAGCTGCTCCGGGGTGCCGTCGGCGATGATCCGGCCGCGGTCGATGATGCACACCCGGTCCGCCTCCTCGGTTTCCTCCATGTAGTGGGTGGTGAGGAACACGGTGAGCCCGCTCGCTTCGCGCAGCTGCCGGATGGTCGACCAGACGACGGCGCGGCTGGCCGGATCCAGGCCGGCCGTGGGCTCGTCCAGGAACAGCACCGCGGGCGAGTGCAGCAGGGCGCGGGCGATGTCGACGCGGCGGCGCTGGCCGCCGGAATATGTGCCGTAGCGTCGGTCCAGAAAGTCCGTGAGGCCGATCAGCCGGCTCAGTTCCTCAATCCGCGCCTCGTTCGCCGACGCGTCCGGGGAGTAGAAGCGCGCGCGGGCCCGCAGGTTTTCCCGTCCGGTCAGCAGCGGGTCAAGGAGCGAATCCTGGAACACGACGCCGATCTGCCTCCGGACCTTCGCCGCGGCGGTGCGCACATCGGCTCCGCAGACCGAGGCCTCGCCCTCGTCGAAGCCCAGCACCGTGGTCAGGCAGGAGATGGTGGTGGACTTGCCGGCCCCGTTGGTGCCGAGGAAGGCGAACACACTGCCCGGTTCCACGTCGAAGGACAGCCCGTCCACGGCCGTCGTGGGCCCGTACCTTTTCGTCAGGCCCCGGACGCTGACCGCCGGCTCCGTGGTGTCCATGGTCGCTGCTCCCTGTCGCCCGGCAGGCCGGTCCTTTGCCGGCGTCGTGAGAAGTGTAGCGGGGGGCGCATCCAGCGAGCGCCCAGTGTCCTCCCAGCAGCGGTTAACGCGCTGCTAACACTCCGGATCTGCCGCGTGTAACAAACCGGCAGGAAGCTGGAGGCGTTGCTCGGTCCCGGTCTCAGCTGGTCCCATCCGCCCTTCGCGGCCCCCGCCGCCGCCGTAGCGAAACGGAGCACCCTCCATGGACGCTGGAAACACCGCCTGGCTGCTGGCCGCAGCCGCCCTGGTCTGCCTGATGATTCCGGGCATCGCCTTCTTCTACGGCGGGATGGTCGGATCCCGCCGCACCCTGAACATGATCCTGATGTGCCTGGGCAGCGCCAGCCTGGTGGCCGTGCTCTGGGTGGCCTTCGGTTACTCCGCGGCGTTCGGCGACTCCGTTGCCGGGCTCGGCCTGCTGGGCAGCCCGACCGAGTACGCGGGCCTGGGCCAGCTGCTGGCCGAGGACCCCGACGCCGTGATTCCCGGCGCCCTGTTCGCCGCGTTCCAGCTGATGTTCGCCTGCGTGACCACGGCCCTGGTGGCCGGTGCCGCCGCCGGACGGATGAAGTTCGGCGCCTGGATGGTCTTTGCCGGGCTCTGGGCCTCGCTGGTGTACTTCCCGGTGGCGCACTGGGTGTTCGCGTTCGACAGCGCGGACGGCACCGTGACCGGAGGCTGGATCGCCAACGCCCTGGGGGCCATCGACTTCGCCGGCGGCACCGCGGTGCATATGAACGCCGGAGTCGCGGCCCTGGCCCTGGCCCTGGTGCTCGGCCGCAGCGCGGGATGGCCGCATGCGCACGGCAAGCCGCACAGCCGCCCCCTGGTGGTCCTGGGCGCCGGGCTGCTGTGGATCGGCTGGTACGGGTTCAACGCCGGGTCGGCGCTGAGCGCAGGCCAGGCGGCCGCCGTCGTCTTCCTGAACACCGCCGTCGCCGCCGCCGCCGGGCTGCTCGGCTGGGCGGCCACCGAGCGGCTGCGGCTGGGCCGTTCCTCGGTGATGGGCGCGGCATCGGGCCTGATCGCCGCCCTGGTCGCCATCACCCCCGCCTGCGGGGCGGTGAGCCCGCTCGGTGCGCTGGCCATCGGCGCCCTGGCCGGAATTGTCTGCTCGCTGGCCATTGAGTGGAAGTACCGGCTGGGCTACGACGACTCGCTGGATGTGGTCGGCGTGCACCTGGTCGGCGGCGTGCTGGGCACCCTGCTCATCGGCCTGTTCGCCACCGACGCCGCTCCCAACGGGGTCAGCGGCCTGTTCTACGGCGGCGGCTGGTCGCTGCTGGGCGTCCAGGCGGTGGCCACCGCTGCGGTCCTCGCGTACTCGTTCGTGCTCACGTGGGTGATCGCGAAGGTCCTGAACATGACCATGGGCCTGCGGATTCCGCCCGAGAGCGAGCTGCAGGGCATCGACCTGGCCACGCACGCCGAGTCGGCGTACCTGAACGACGACGAGCCGGTGGAGCTGGGCGCCCCGGCCAAGTAGTCCCCGGCCGGGGCGGCGGCGGGCGGCTTTAGATTCCGTCCATGAGCCCCTGCTCCTGGCCCAGGTAGGTGCGCAGCAGCTCCACGGCATGTTCCGTGTCCGGTTCCTTCGCCAGGGCCCCGAGCATGGACTCCCCCTGCGCCGCCCCGCCGGGGAAGGGCGGCAGCAGCGGGATCTCGGGGTCGGTGAGCACCTCGAGGATGAAGGGCCGGTCGGCGTCGAGCGCGTCGTCCCAGGCGGCGGCGAGGTCGGCGGGATCCTCCACCGTGCGGCCGGCCAGGCCCAGCAGCTCGGCGTAGGCCGCGTAGCGGAAGTCCGGCAGCGCCTGGGATTCGGGATAGCGCGGATCCCCCTCCATCTCCCGCTGCTCCCAGGTCACCTCGGTCAGCTCCCGGTTGTTGAAGACACAGACCACGAACCGCGGATCGGCCCAGTCCGGCCAGAGCCTGCTGAGCGTGATCAGTTCGGTGAGGCCGGCCATCTGCATGGCGCCGTCGCCGGAGAGCGCGACGACGGGGCGGTCCGGGGCGGCCAGCTTGGCCGCGAGACCGTAGGGCACGGAGCAGCCCATGCTGGCCAGCGTGGAGGACAGGTGTGCCGGCACGCCGGCCGGCAGGCGCAGCTGCCGGGCGTACCAGTACACGCAGCTGCCGACGTCGACCGCCACCTGCGCGTTCTGCGGCAGCCGGGCGCCCAGCTCGGCGACCACCTGTTCCGGGTTCACCGGCCGGGCCGGCACCTGGGCGCGTTCGGCGGCGAGGCGGTGCCAGCGCCGCACGGCTTCCTCCACCCGGGCCCGCCAGGCCGAGTCCGGCCGTTCCTGGAGCCGGGGCAGCAGCGCGTCCAGGGCGGCCGCGGCGTCGCCGGGCAGCGCGACCTCCACCGGGTACCGGTTGCCGATCGCCGCCGGGTTCACGTCGATCTGCACGGCCCGGGCCTGGCCGGGCGCCGGATAGAACTCGGTCCACGGGTCGTTGGAGCCGATGATCAGCAGCGCGTCGCAGTTGTCGAGCACCCAGCCGCTGGAGGCGGTGCCGAGGTGGCCCATGGTGCCTGCGGCGAGCGGATGCGACTCATCAATGTACGGCTTGCCCTGCAGGCTGGTGGTGATCCCGGCGCCGATGCGCTCCGCGAGCGCCTGCACCTGTTCCTGCGCGTGCCGGGCCCCCTGGCCCACCAGCAGCGCCGGGCGCTGCGCCTCGTTCAGCAGCGCCGCGGCGGCCGCGACGTCGTCGGCCGCGGGCACCGCGTGCGCCGGCCGCCAGACGGGCGCGGTCGAGAGGATCCCGTGTTCCTGTTCGAGTTCGGGCGCCGGCTCCTTCTGCACATCGTGCGGGAGGATCACGACGGCGGGCGAGCGGGTGGCCAGCGCCGACTTGAAGGCCCGGTCCAGCACCAGCGGCACCTGCTCGGGGCTGTTGATCTGCTGCCGGAAGGAGGAGGCGACGTCGCGGGTCAGGTTCAGCAGGTCGATTTCCTGCATATAGGCGGACCCGAGCACGCTGCGGGACTGCTGCCCGACGATGGCGACCACCGGAACGCCGTCCATCTTCGCGTCGTAGAGCCCGTTGAGCAGATGCACCGCCCCGGGGCCCTGGGTGGAGAGCATCACTCCCACCTCGCCGGTGTACTTGGCATGTCCCACCGCCATGAACGCGGCGTTCTCCTCGTGCCGGGCCTGCACGAAGTCGATCTCCCCGCTGCGCCGCAGCGCCCCGAGGACGGTATTGATGCCGTCACCGCTGTAGCCGAAGATCCGCTGCACGTTCCACGCCCGCAGCCGCTCCACGACGACGTCGGCCACCAGTTTCCCGCTCATGCCACTCCCTCCGCGCCCGCGGTGCGGGCGGTTCATCAGCCTGCTTATGGTTGGGCACCACTATTCCAAACCGGCAGGCGAACCGGAAACCCCGCCCCCGGCAACGGGCCGCCGGCGCGAGGGCCGGACGCGTATCTTCACATCATGTGGCCTGAGCCACAATCACGTACCCTTGGGGGTATTGCCCGTTCCGTGCCGATGATGCCGCCTGGAGGTGAAAGCCGTGCCGAGTTCAAGGGGATCAACGGGTCCGGCGGCGCAGCAGCCGCGGCCGGCCGGCGACGCCGCCGGCCGCACCAGCCGGTTCTCCACCGCGCAGGCGCCGCTGGCCCAGCGGCTGGGCCTCTGGGAGGAATACAACGAGCTGGCGCTGTTCGGCCTGCGCTGCAGCACCCTCTCGGAGCGCAGCCTGCTGGCCACCCAGACCAACCTTGAACTGCCGCGCATCCGCCTCACCCACATCCAGGGCAACGACCACGTCATCGAACGCGCACCGGAGAACATCCGGCGGAACCCCGTTGACGCCGTCATGCTCTGCCTGCTCCTGGAAGGCAACGCGTTCTTCTACCACGACGCCGGCTGCGAGACGCTGGTTGCCGGCGAAGCCGTGGTGTACGACGCGAACCGGCCCTTCATGTACGGCTTCTCCACCGACATGCGGCAGGTCATCGTCGAGGTCCCGCGCGCCCTGCTGCGTGAGCGGTCGGTCCGGGAGGAGTACTTCCGGCCGCGGGTGCTGCGCATCTCCGGCTCCCCCGCCGCCGTCCACGCGCGCAGCACCGCCAATACCGTGCTCGGCGCCTTCCGGAACGCGGTTCCCGACACCGCCGGCATGGAGGAAAGCGTGCTGGAGACGTTCTCGCTCATCGCCGGCGAACCCGGCCCGGCGCCGTCGCGCGCCTACCTGGCCACGGCCCGCGACTACATCAGGGCACACCTCGGCGAACCCGACCTGTCCCTGGCCCGGGTGGCCCGGGCCGTGGGGGTCAGTGAGCGCCACCTGACCCGCATCTTCACCGAGGAGGGAACCAGCCCGGCCCGGTACGTGCTGGAAAGCCGGCTGGAGCGGGCCCGCGGGCTGCTGGCGGACCCTGCGAACGCCGCCGTCCCCGTGGCCGAGGTCGCTGCGGCGGCCGGCTTCGTCTCCGCCGCCCACTTCTCCCGCAGCTTCCGGCAGCATTTCGGCTTCAGTCCGCGCGAGGCCCGGGAGGCGGCAGGCGGCTAGCGACGGCGCGGCCGCGGAGACCTGCGGTTGCCTGATCCGGACACCGGCTTGCCGAATCCGGACACGCCCTTCTGCGGCGCGGACAGCGAAGCGACAGTGGGATCTGCATCACACCCAGTGTCTCCGCCCCGAAAGGCTCCGGACCCCCATGAAACACACTTCACGCCTGCTCGGCCTGCTCGCCGTCCCGGCGCTGGCCTTCTCCCTCGCCGCCTGCTCCGGCTCCGACGCCGCTGAGTCCCCGACCGCCGAGGGCAGCTCCTCCTCCATCGACACCGCCGCGCTGGACACCATGCTCGAGGAATTCCAGCAGCCCCTCGACGAAGAGGTGCCCACGGAGTCGCCGGCCATCGCCGAGGACAAGAGCATCGTCGTCATCCCCTGCACCTACTCCTCCGAGGCCTGCGCCCGCGGCGCGGACGCCGCCATGGAGGCCGCGGAGTCGCTGGGCTGGGAGACCCGCATGATCGATCCCGCCGGCAACCCCGAAAAGGCCCGCCAGGCCGTCGAGCAGGCGATCCAGCTCGGCGCCGACGGAATCATCTTCACCGCCGCCGTCGGCGACCAGATCAGCGATGCCCTCCAGGAGGCCCGCGACGCCGGGATCTTCCTGGTCAACAGCATGTCCCCCGCCGACGACCGCTTCGACGTGGAGATCGTGCCCGACGAGGATGTCTCCGGCAAGATGATGGCCGCCGCCATCGCCCAGGACAGCGGCGGCACCGCGAAGGTGCTGGTCACCACCGACCCGGCCTTCCCGTCCATCACCGCCCGCACCGAGGCGTTTACCAAGTGGCTGCCCGAGCTGTGCCCCGAATGCGAAATCGTGGAGACCATCGAGACGCAGATGTCCCAGCTGCAGTCCGGCCTGCCGCCGCAGATCCAGGCGACCCTCACCGCCAACCCGGAGATCAGCTACATCTGGACCCACACCGGCGCCGCCGTTGTCTCCTCCCAGGCCACCGTGGCCCGCAGCGCCAACGGCGACTCCATCAAGATGGTGTCCTACGACGGCAACTCCGCCAACCTGGACCTGATCAAGGACGGCAAGAGCCAGTTCGCCGACGTCATCAAGCCCATGGAGCACGCCGGCTACCTGTCCGTGCACGAAATGAACAAGCTCTTCGCCAACGGCTCCTCCGGCCATGAGGTGATCGAAATGTCCAAGCGGATGGTGCTGCAGGAGACCCTGCCCGAGCTGCCGTGGACCGGAGACACCGATTGGAAGTCCTCCTTCACGACCCTGTGGGAGAACGCGGGCTAACTCCGCGGACCCCCGCGGCCGGCCCGGCCTCACCGGGCCGGCCGCACCCCGTTCCGCCCCGGCACCCATCTTCAGGAGCACCACATGCAGCACACCGCCGCCCTGAGCATCCGCGGTATCAGCAAGACCTTCACCGGACAGCGGGCGCTCGACGACGTCACCCTCGATATCCAGGCCGGCGCGGTGACCGCGCTGCTGGGCATGAACGGATCCGGCAAGTCGACGCTCATCAAGATCCTGGCCGGCGTCTACTCCCCTGACCCGGGCGGGGCGCTGCGCGTCCGCGGGCAGGACCTGTCCCTGCCCCTGACCCCCGCCGCTGCTCACGCCGCCGGCCTGCGCTTCCTGCACCAGGACCTGGGGCTGGTGGACGCGCTGACCATCGCGGACAACTTCGCGCTCTCCGACGGCTTCTTCGCGCGGACCGCACTGTCCCCCGTCCGGCTCCGGCGCGAATATGCCCATGTGGCGGCCACCCTGGAGCTGCTGGGCATCAACGAGCATCCGGGCCGGCTGGTCGGGGACCTGACGCCCTCCACCCGCACCATGGTCGGCATCGCCCGCGCCTTCCAGCACCGCTCCGGCGGACCGGACGGCGGGGACGGTGCGGACGCGGCCGACGTCGATGCGCTGCGGCGGAACATCCTCGTCCTGGACGAGCCCACCGCGTCGCTGCCCGCGGATGAAGCCGACCGGGTGCTGGCGCTGCTGGACATGCTGCGCAGCCACGGCGGCACCGCGGTCTATGTCAGCCACCGCATCGAGGAGGTCCGCCGCATCGCCGACAACGTCGCGGTGCTGCGCGACGGCCGGCTGGTTGCCGACGAACCGCTGGGCGAGCGCGACGCCGCCGCCATCGTGTCCCTGGTGATCGGCCGCGAACTGGAAACCCCGGCCATCCGGCCCGCCGAGGAACGCGAAGGCGCGGTGCTGCTGAGCACCCGAGGCCTCCGCGGACCCCGGCTGGACGGCGTCGACCTGGACGTCCGGGCCGGCGAGATCGTGGGCGTCACCGGGCTGATCGGCTGCGGACGCAGCGAACTGGTCCGCCTGATCGCCGGCGCCCAGCGCCCGTCCGCCGGCACCATGACCCTCGGCGGCCAGGCCTATGCCCCCGCCACGGCCGCCGCGGCCATCGCGGACGGCGTGGCGTGCGTGCCGCAGAACCGCCGCCGCGACGGCGTCGTGCTGGACCTGGGGGTCGGCGACAACCTGACCCTGGGACGGCTGAAGCGGTACACCCGCGGACCGCTCCTGGACCGGGCGGCGGAAACCGCCGCCGCCGCCGACCTGTCCCGGCGGTTCCTGGTGAAGACCGCGTCCCTTTCCGCCCCCGTCCGCAGCCTCTCCGGCGGCAACCAGCAGAAGGTCGTCGTCGCCCGCGCCGCCAGCGGCGCACCGCGGATGCTGCTGCTTGACGAACCGTCGCAGGGCGTGGACGCCCTGGCCCGGCAGGAAATCAGCCGCCTGCTCAAGGAGCTCGCCGACGACGGCGTGGCCGTCCTGGTCGCCAGCACCGACTACGACGACTTCGTGGGCCTGGCTGACCGGGTGGTGGTCCTGGACCGCGGCCGGGTCGCCGCCGAACTGGCCGGCCCGGAGATCAGCGAGGACGCCATCGCCCTGGCCTGCCAGACCGGAGCACCGGCCCGGCCCGCCGCCCCTACCCCCTCCAACCCCTCCTAGGAGCCACCACAGTGAACGCCCGCTTCAACCCCGGCCTGCTGATGAGGAACTACGGCATCGTGGTCTTCCTGGTCCTGATGATCGTCGTCTTCTCGCTGCTCATGCCGGACACCTTCGCCACCTCCGGCAACTTCCGCCAGATCCTGGCCGATCAGGCCGTGCCGGGCATCCTGGCCCTGGCCGTCATCCTGCCGCTCGCCGCCGGCGAGTTCGACCTCTCGGTCGGCGCCAACCTGGGCATCTGCACCATCGCCGGCATCGTGCTGGCCGGCACCGGCCTGCCCCTGCCGCTGGTCCTCATCGCCACCCTGGCGCTGGGCATGCTGATCGGCGCGATCAACGCGTTCATGACCATCGTCGTCGGCGTCAATGCGTTCATCGCCACCCTGGGCATGTCCACCATCCTGGCCGGCTTCAACCTGCTGCTGACCAACTCGACGCTGATCACCCACTCCTCCGACGCCTTCTCCGCCCTGACGGGTGTCCGGCTGCCGGGCGGCCTGCAGGTGGTGGTGTTCTACTTCCTGGCCGCCGCGCTGGTGCTCTGGTTCGTCCTCGAGCGCACCCCGTTCGGCCGCTACCTGCGCGCCACCGGCATGGGCCGCGACGCCGCGGAGCTCTCCGGCGTCCGCACCAAGCGGTATCTGGCCGCCGCATTCATCGGCGCCGGTATGCTCGGCGGCCTCGCCGGCACGCTGCAGGCCTCCCGGGCCGGCAACGCCACGCCGGACCTCGGCCCGGAATTCCTGCTGCCGGCCTACGCTGCGGCGTTCCTGGGCGCCACCGCCATCCGCGCCGGGTACTTCAACGTCTGGGGCACCGTGGCCGGGGTGTACCTGTTGGCCGTGGGTGCCAACGGGCTGGTGATCCTCGGCGCCAAGACCTGGGTGACGAACATCTTCAACGGCGTTGCCCTGCTCATCGCCGTCTCCGCCGCCACCCTGGTCCAGCGCCGCAAGGCGAAGGCCCGTGCCGTCCGGAAGGCCGACACCGATTCCGGCGCCGGCACCGGTGCCGGATCCGGGGTGGCCGACCGGGAGAAGGGCGCCGCCGCGCCGGCCTGATCCGGGCGAGCGGTGCCGAAACCGCCTACCCTCTTCTCCAACTCCGTCTTCTCCAACCCCGTCCGTTCCATCGTGCGACCCGCTTTATCTCACGTCCGCCTCTTCCCTTTCTGCAATTAGGAGCAGCCATGACCCTCCTCGCCACCTCCGCCTGGCACGGCAAGATCCACACCGATGCCTGGACCGCCGGGTCCGCCGGGGTCCTCGACGTCGTGGAACCCGCCACCGGCCGCATCCTGGGGTCCGTCGGCGCCGCTGACCGGTCCGACGCGCTTGCCGCCGCCACCCGGGCCGCGGCCGCCCAGCAGGCCTGGGCCAGGACCAAGCCGGAGGAACGCGCCGCCGTCCTCCGCCGCGCCGGCGCCCTGTTCGAGGAACACGCCGGAGAAATCCAGGACTGGATCATCCGGGAGACCGGATCCATCGCCGCCAAGGCAGCCCTGGAGACCCACATTGCCGCGAACGAGTGCTACGAGGCAGCGGCCCTCCCGGCCCACCCGGCCGGCGATGTGCTGACCAGCAACGAAGACCGCTGGTCCTTCGCGCGCCGCCGCGCCGCCGGCGTCGTCTCGGTGATCTCCCCGTTCAACTTCCCCCTGATCCTCTCGATCCGCTCCGTCGCCCCCGCCCTGGCCCTCGGCAACGCCGTACTCCTGAAGCCGGACCCCCGCACCAGCATCTCCGGCGGCGTGTCCATCATGCGCGTCTTCGAGCTGGCCGGCCTTCCGGCCGGCGTGCTGCAGCTGCTGCCCGGCGGCGCCGAAGTCGGCCAGGCGGTGGTCGAGGCGCCGGAGGTGCGCATCGTCTCCTTCACCGGCTCGACGGCGGCCGGCCGCAAGGTCGGCGAGACCGCCGGACGGCTGCTCAAGCGGGCCCACCTGGAGCTGGGCGGCAACAACGCCCTGATCGTGCTGCCCGGCGCCGACCTGGACCTCGCAGCCTCGGCCGGCGCCTTTGGCTCCTTCATGCACCAGGGACAGATCTGCATGACCACCGGCCGGCACATCGTCCACGAATCCCTGCTTCAGGAGTACGTCGACCGGCTGGCGGAGAAGGCCGCCTCACTGCCGGTCGGGAACCCGAGCACCGGGCAGGTGGCGCTGGGACCGATCATTGACGAGCGCCAGCGCGACAACATCGACCGCCTCGTGCGCGCGGCCAAGGACGACGGCGCACAGGTCGCCGCCGGCGGCACCTATGAGGGCCTCTTCTACCGGCCGACCGTGCTCACCGGCCTGACGCCCGAAAACCCGGCCTGGACCGAGGAGATCTTCGGCCCGGTGGCTCCCGTGCTGGGTTTCTCCACCATCGACGAGGCCGTCCAGCTGGCGAATGCCTCGGAGTACGGGCTCTCCCTGGGCGTGCTGGGCGAGGTCGGGCTGGCCATGGAGGTCGCCGACCGGGTCAACACCGGCAAGGTCCACATCAACGAACAGACCGTGTCCGACGAGGCGAATTCACCGTTCGGCGGCATGGGCGCCTCGGGAACCGGTTCCCGCTTCGGCGGTGCGGCCGCGAACATCGAGGCGTTCACCGAAACGCAGTGGCTGACCATGCGTCCCGAGATCGCCCGATACCCCTTCTGACGGCCGGGCCCGGGCGCGCCGGACAGTTTCCGGCGCGCCCGGCGCCGTTTCGCGGCCAGGGCGGCACCTCAGGTCAGCGGGCGGATTTGTCCGCCCGGACGGGATGGCCGGAGATGATGGAGACCCGGTTGAAGGCGTTCATCGTCACCGCGGCCCAGCTGATCACCGAGAACTGCTCGTCGGTCAGCCCGGCGCGCAGACCGTCGAAGGCCTCCTCCCGCTCTGCGCGGGGCGGCAGGTCGGTGACCGCCTCCGCCAGGGCCAGGGCAGCCCGCTCGGTGTCCGAAAAGACCTCGGTGTCGCGCCAGGCCGGCAGCACCGCGAGCCGGCGCGGGTCCTCGCCGGCTTCCAGCGCCTGCCGGGTGTGCAGGTCCAGGCAGTACGCGCAGCCGTTGAGCTGGGAGACCCGCAGGTTCACCAGTTCCATCAGCCGGCGGTCCAGCCCGGCGTCGGCCGCCGCCTCACGCACCTGCACGGCGGTCGCGGCGAGCGCCCGGTAGGTCCCGCGGTGCTGCTTGTCGAGATAGATCCGCCGGTTCATCCTGCTCCTTCCATCTGCTTCCATCCTCACCCTAGGCCCACGCCACCACCACCCGTGCCGCCTGGTCCGGCACCGTCACGTCCAGGCCGGTCAGTTCGCGGAAGCGGCGCAGCCGGTTCAGGATCGTGTTGCGGTGGCAGTAGAGGTCCGCGGCGGTCTGGCTGACCGAGCCGGTGGCCAGGAACAGCTCCACGGTCTCCTTCAGGCGCTCCCGTTCGCTCAGCCGGCTCTGCCCCAGGGCCTCGTCCAGCGGGCCGCGCAGGTCGACACCCGCGTCCAGCAGCAGGTGGCTCGCCAGGCGCACCCATCCCCCGGAGAGGCTGACCGGCCCGCGGTCCCGCTCGTCGAGCAGGCCGGCCAGGCGCCCCGCCGCCGCGGCGGCTCCGGGCACCGCCCGCAGGCCCGGGACCCGGGGCGCCAGCCCGCACGGCAGGCGTTCCAGCCCGGGCAGCAGGCGGCCGGCTCCCGGCCCGGTCGGCGGAACCCAGAACGCGGTGAGGAAGTGTCCCTGCTGATGGGTGAACACGTCACGCCCGGCCGCCCGGGCGGCGTCGACGGCGGCCCGCAGCCCGGCTGCGACCGGCGCAGCGGCGGTGACCACCGTAAAGGTGTCGTGGGCCCGCACGCCCAGGGCCTGCGCAATCGCGGCCAGGCCCTCCTCCGAGGGGGCGGCGTCGAACAGCCGGTCGATGAAGCTCCGGCGCACGTCGGCCTCCTCCCGGGCCATGCCGATCCGCTCGGCCGAATAGCTGAGATAGGTCTGCGTGGCGAAGTTGTCCACCACCTGCCAGACCCGCTCCACCCGGCGGGTGAGCAGATCCGCGTCCTGCGGCGAGGAGATCTCCAGCAGCGCGTTCCAGATGATGCCGAAGTCCAGGCGCACCGCCGCCGTCAGCGAATCCGGCGGGACCCGCTGGCGGGCCCGCCGGGACCCGAGTTCCCTGGCCAGGTCCAGCAGTTCGGGCGCCGGGGAGCCCGTGGCCAGGCTGCTGAGCAGTCCGCGGAAGGTCTGCACCGCGGTGGCCCTGACCTCATCGGAACGGGCGAGGTCGGCGTAGTCCTCGATGCCGCCCAGCTGCCGGAGGAATCGCTCGGTCAGCAGGTCCGAGCGCCCGCTGAGCAGGATCAGCAGCTGCCGCCACCGTTCCTGCTCCTCCTGATTAAGCGAAGTGTGCATATGCACACTTTATTCGCCGGTTTCCGTGTTGTTTTACTCGGGAAACTGCGGTTTCCCACTGGCAGGATGAATGCAGTCCCGGCGTTCAGTGATGCGCGCCACCCTGCGACCTTGGAGTTCCCCAATGGCCCAGCCAAGCACCGCCGGCCCGGCACCCGCCGCGGCGGCGAAGATCAGCGAGAAGACCGCGGGACAGGTGGCCTTCGCCGCCCTCGTCGGCACCGCCCTGGAGTGGTACGACTTCTTCCTGTTCACCACCGCTTCGGCCCTGGTGTTCAACGTGCAGTACTTCATCTCCGAGGACCCGGTCCAGGCCACCCTGTACTCCTTCGGCACCCTCGCCGTCGGCTTCGTCGCCCGCCCCATCGGCGGAGTCATCTGCGGCATGCTCGGCGACAAGTTCGGGCGCAAGAAAATCCTGATGATCACCATCGTCGGCATCGGCGTGGTGACCGGACTCATCGGCCTGCTGCCCACCTACGCAAGCATCGGCGTCGCCGCTCCCGTGCTGCTGATCGTCCTGCGCATCCTGCAGGGGTTGGCCGTGGGCGGTGAGTGGTCCGGCGCCGTGACCATCGCCGTGGAGAACGCCCCGCCCGCCAAGCGCGCCCGCTACGCCGCCATGCCGCAGATCGGCTCGCCCATCGGCACCCTGCTCTCCTCCGGCGGCTTCTTCCTCGTCGCCGCCCTGATCAGCGAGGACAACTTCGACTCGTGGGGCTGGCGCATTCCGTTCCTGGCCGCCATTCCGCTGCTGCTGGTGGCACTGTGGATCCGCAGCCGGCTGAGCGAGTCCCCCGAATTCGAGGCGCTGATGGCCAGCGGCGAAACCGAACACGCCCCGGTCCGCCGCACCTTCGTCGAGTCCTGGCGGCAGATCCTCATCGGCATGGCCTCCACCCTGCTGGGCGTGGGCGGCTTCTACCTGGTCACCACCTTCTCGGTGTACTACGGCACCTCCATCCTCGGCCTGCCGCAGGCCCTGATGCTGCTGGCCACCCTGGTGGCCGCCGCCGTCGAAATTCCCATCCTGATCTGGGGCGGCCGGCTCGGGGAGAAGTTCGGCGCCAGCAAGGTGATCCTCTGGGGCGGCGTCGCCGCCGTCCTCGCGTCCTTCCCGGTGTTCCTTGCGGTGCAGAGCGGAGAACCGGTGCTCGTGGTGCTGGGCGTGACCGTGGGCGTGGCCTGCCTGTCGCTGCCCTACGCGGTCTCCGGCACCGCGCTCACCGGCCTGTTCCCCGCCAAGACCCGCTACACCGGCGTCGCGATCGCCTCCAACGCCGCCAGCGTGATCAGCGGCTTCGTACCCATGGCCGCCACCGCCCTGCTCGCCGCGGCCTCCAACTCCATCGTGCCGATCGCCCTGCTGCTGATGGTGATCGCCGGCTTCACGGCGGTCTCCGGCCTGCTGATTCCGCGCTGGTCCGTGGTGGAGAAGGGCCTGCTGCGGTGAGCAGCGCAGCAGGCACGGTCAGCGCCGGGCACCTGCTGGTCGCCCAGCTGGAGGCGGCCGGCATCCCCCGGGTCTATGCGGTGCCCGGGGAAAGCTACCTGGACGTGCTCGACGGCCTGCACTCCTCCCCCATCCGCACGGTGGTGGCCCGCCACGAGGGCGGGGCCGGCTTCATGGCCCTGGCCGAGGGCCGGCTCACCGACCGGCCGGGCATCGCCATGGTCACCCGCGGCCCCGGTGCGGCCAATGCGTTCATCGCCGTGCATACCGCCTATCAGGATGCGACGCCGCTGGTGCTGTTCATCGGGCTGGTTCCGGTGGCGGACCGCGGCCGGGAGTCCTTCCAGGAGTTCGATCCGGCAGCTTGGTTCGGCAGTACCGCCAAGAAGGTGCTGGTGCTGGAGGACCCGGCCTCAGCGGCGCGGATCGTGGACGAGGCGCTGCACACGGCGGCGTCGGGGCGGCCGGGACCGGTCGTCGTCGGGCTGCCGGAGGACCTGCTGGTGCGGCAGGTTCCGGCGGCCACCGTACCGCCCCGGCCGGTGGCCGCCCCGGCGCCCGACGACGCCGCCCTGGCCCGGCTGGCCGACCTGCTGGCCGCCTCCCGCCGGCCACTGCTGGTGGCAGGCGGCGAGGGCTGGACGGCGCAGGCTGCGGACGCCGTCGCCGGGTGGGCCGCGGCCCGCGGGATCCCGGTGGCCACGGACTTCCGCGCCTTCGACTCCGTGCCCCACGCCAGCGAGGCCTACGTGGGCGGGCTGGGCTACGGGCGCGCCGAGTCCACCGCCGCCTGCCTGGCGCGCGCCGACCTGCTGCTGTTCGTCGGCTGCGTCCGCTCCGACGTCCTCTCCGACGGATACCGGCTGGGCGGCTCGGCGGTGACCGCCGTCGTGAACCCCGATCCGGAGCTGCTCGGCCACGACGGCCGGGTGGACCTGCAGCTCATCGCCGGCCCGGCAGCCTTCGCGGCGGCGCTGCCGCGGCTGGACGCCCTGCCCGGCACCGCGCCCGCCCACGAGGAGGGCTGGCTCAAATCCGCCCGCGCCGCCTGGGAAACCGCACGCATCCCGGCACCCGACGGGGTCAGCGGCGTCGACCTGGGCCTGGCCATGGCCGCGGTCGAGGCACGGAAGGAGCCGGACGCGATCCTCACCTTCGGGGCCGGCAACCACACCGGTTGGGCGGGCCGGTTCCTCAGCCTGAACGGGCCGGATTCGCTGGTCGCCCCGCGCAACGGCGCGATGGGCGCCGGGATCCCGGCCGCCGTCGCCGCCTCCCTGGCCTATCCGGAGCGGCAGGTGATCTCCGTGGCCGGGGACGGCTGCTTCCTGATGAACGCCCAGGAGATCGCCACCGCCGTCGCCGCCGGTGCCAGGTTCACCGCCATCGTGGTGGACAACGCCGGCTACGGCACCATCAAGGGCCACCAGGAGCAGTCCTATCCGGGCCGGCCCTCCGGCACCGACCTGGTGAACCCCGACTTCGCCGCCTGGGCACAGTCCTTCGGCGGCTACGGCGAGTGCGTGGAACACACCGATGACTTCGCCGCCGCCTTCGAACGCGCGGCGGCCAGCGGCCGCCCGGCGGTGCTGCACGTGCTGCAGGACCCGGCGGTCCGCGCCCCGCTCAGCCGGAGCATCCCCGAGGAAAGGCCCCTGTGAAACTCGACCTGCTGATCCGCAACGCCCGCATCATCACCATGGACGCGGCGCAACCCGCGGCGTCCGCCGTCGGCGTCCTGAACGGGCGGATCGTGGGGCTCGACGACGACGTCGCGCACCTGCCCGCCGCCGAGACGGTGGACCTGGGCGGGGCGGTGCTGACGCCTGGCTTCAACGACACGCACTGCCACACCACCTGGTTCGGGCTGGGCCTGGCCGAAACCGATGTGTCCGGCGCCGCCGACATGGAGGAGCTGTACACCCTGCTCGAAACGGCCGCGGCGCAGCCTGACACCACCGGCACCGGCTGGGTGATGGGCACCGGGTTCAACCAGGTGGACCACGGCGGCCGGTTCCCCGACATCAGGGTGCTGGACCGGATCTGCGCCGGCCGGCCGCTGTACCTGCGGCACAACTCCGGGCACATGGCGGTGGCCAACACCGCCGCGCTGCGGCTGGCCGGCGCGGATGCCCCGGACTTCCCGGATCCCGCGGGCGGGCGGGTGGTCCGCCACCCCGACGGCACGCCCACCGGGCTGCTGCAGGAGACCGCGCAGCGGCTCATCCAGGACCTGGTGCAGCCCTACTCCCTTACCGCCATCGAGGCGGCCCTGGACCGCGGCACCGCCCGCTACGCCCGCGAAGGCATCACCAGCTTCACCGAGGCCGGAATCGGCGGCGGCTGGATCGGCCACTCCCCGCTGGAGCTGGCCGCCTACACGTCCGCCCTGCGGGGCGGCCGGCTGCATGCCCGCGCCCAGGTCATGCCCGCCATCGACGCGCTGCACGGGCTCACCGGCCACGCCGACGACGACGCCGGGCTGGGCCTGGACCTCGGCATCGTCACAGGGTTCGGCTGCGACCGGCTGTCCCTGGGCCCGGTGAAGGTCTTCACCGACGGATCGCTGATCAGCGAGACCGCCGCTGTGGCCGAACCGTACTGCGGGCACGACCACGGCACGAACACCGGCTATTTCCAGGACGACCCGGAGCAGATGCGCTCCCGGATCCTCGCCGCCTACCGTTCCGGCTGGTCCATCGCCGCCCACGCCATCGGGGACCGCGCCGTCGACTTCGCCCTGGACGTGCTCATCGAATGCCAGCGCACCTACGGGCGGCGGGCGGTGCCCAACCGCATCGAACACGCCTCCATCACCCGGGACGAACACCTGCCGAAGCTTGCGGCGGCCGGGATCGCGGTCACTCCGCAGGCCGGGTTCTTCGCCACCCTCGGCGACGCCATGACCGCGTCCCTGGGGCCCGAGCGGGTGCGGCTGGCCTACCGTGGACGCTCCTTCGTGGACGCCGGCGTGCTGCTGGCGGGCAGCTCGGACCGCCCGGTGGCCGACGGCAACGTGATGCGCTGCCTGCAGGCCTTCGTGGACCGGCGCAGCGGAAGCGGCGAAGTCTTCGGCGGACCGGAGGAAGGCCTCACCCCGTACCAGGCGCTGGCCGCCTACACGGTCAACGCCGCCGAGGCCACCGGCCGGCGGGGCAGCCTCGGCAGCATCACTCCCGGCCTCCTGGCGGACTTCGCCGTGCTCTCGGACTCTCCCCTCGACGTACCCGTGGGCGAGATCGGCGGGATCGAGGTCCGCGCCACCCTCGTGGGCGGCGAATTCACCCACAACGCCCTCTGATCCCTTCCACCGACAGGAGAACCGCCGTGCCCGGCACCGCCCCCACAGAAGAGAAGTTCCTCGCCGATTTCGCCGTGCTCAGCCGCTTCGGCGCCACCGAACGCGGCGGCGTGGACCGCCAGGCCGGCACGCCGGCCGACGGCGAGCAGCGCCGCTGGCTCGCGCAGCTGCTGGCCGATGAAGGCTTCGAGGTGCAGTACGACCGCGTCGGCAACCAGTTCGCGCTGCTTGAGCTGGTCCCCGGCGCCCCCTACGTCCTGACCGGCTCGCACCTGGATTCCCAGCCCACCGCCGGCCGGTTCGACGGCGCGTACGGCGTGCTCGCCTCGGCCCACGCCTGCCTGCGGCTGGCCGCGGAGTTCGCCGCCGCCGGCACCCGGCCGCGGTTCAACCTGGCCGTGGTGAACTGGTTCAACGAGGAAGGCTCACGGTTCAAGCCGTCCATGCTGGGCAGCAGCGTCTTCACCGGCAAGCTGGACGCCGGGACGGCGCTGGCCGTCCGGGACGCACAGGGAATCACGGTGCGCGAAGCCCTGGAGTCCATCGGCTGCCTGGGCGAGGGTGAGGGCCCGACGGCGGCGTTCTGCGCGGAGATCCATATCGAGCAGGGACGCAGCCTGGAACGGGACGGCATCACCATCGGCCTGGTGGACTCCAACTGGGCGGTGAACAAGTACGAGTTCGTGGTGCACGGCGAGCAGGCGCACACGGGTTCGACCGTGATTGCGGACCGCCGCGATGCCCTGCTGGGCGCCTCGATGCTGGTGGTGGCCGCACGGGAGGCGGCGGACCGTTTCCCAGGCGAGGTCATCACCTCCGTGGGCCAGCTGAGCGTGTATCCCAACTCCCCGGTGGTGGTGCCCAGCCGGGTGGAGCTGGTGCTGGACCTGCGCAGCGCGCAGATGCCCCTGCTGGCCGAGGCCGACGCCTGGCTGCACGAGCGGATTACGGCCATCGAAGCGGCGGCGTCGGTCAGGATCGAGCAGCGGGTGTCGCACGGCTGGCCCGTGACCCCCTATCAGCCGGAGGGCGTGGAGCTGGCGGCGAAGGTGGCCGCGGACCTGGGCCTGCCGGCACGTCCGGTGAGCACCCTGGCCGGGCATGACTCCACCAACCTGAAGGATGTGGTGCCCACGGTCATGCTGTTCGTGCCCAGCGTCGAGGGGATCTCCCACAACGAACGCGAGCTGACCAGCGACGCCGACATGCTGGCCGGCGTCGCCGTGCTGACCGAAGTGGTGCGCCGCCTCGCGCTGGGGGCCCTTGCGGAGTAGACCGGGGTGCGGGCCGCCGCCTATCCTTCCGGCATGCCCAAGACCATCTACTACGTGGCGTGCTCGCTGGACGGGTTTATCGCCACCGACGATGACAGCCTCGACTGGCTGCTCTCGTTCGGTTTCGAGGCCTTCCAACAGGAATACGACCGGTTCCTGTCCACCGTGGGGGCGCTGGTGATGGGCTCGGGCACCTACGAGTGGCTCCGCCGCGAGGAACCGGACACCTGGGACTACGGCTCGCTGCCCTGCTGGGTGCTGACCAGCCGTGACCTCGCTCCGCCGCCGGGCGCCCCGGTCCGGTTCGCGTCAGGCGACGTGCGGGAGATCGCCGCGGCCGCCGCGGAGGCGGCGGGCGGGCGCAACATCTGGGTGGTCGGCGGCGGGAACGTCGCAGCCCGGTTCCAGGACGCGGGCCTGCTGGATGAGCTGCGCGTGACCTACATGCCGGTGGCGCTGGGCAGCGGCCGTCGGCTGCTGCCCGTCGCCGGCCCAACGGAGCGGTTCACCCTGGCGGCCACCACCGCCTTCGACGGCGGCGCCGTCGAGCTGCGCTACAGCCGGGACCGTTAGCGGGCGCCCTCGCCGGCCCCTGAACGCACCGAATAACCGCCGTATATACCTGTAGGATTTACGCCAGCGCAAGTTTCGATTACCACTGACAGGCGGCCGGTGAATGGGTCCTGATATTCGTGCACGCAACAACGTAAGAATCCTCGGACGGGAAGACGGGCCGACAGTGGTGTTCGGCCACGGTTTCGGCTGTGATCAGGGCATGTGGCAGCGGGTGCTGCCGCGTTTCATCGATGATTACCGCGTGGTGCTCTTTGACTACGTCGGATCCGGCAACTCCGACCTCGACGCCTACGATCCGGCACGCTATTCCAGCCTGGACGGCTATGTCGAAGACGTCCTGGAAATCTGCGACATGCTGGGCGGCGGCCCGGTGACTTTCGTGGGCCACAGCCTCAGCGCCATGGTGGCGGTTGCCGCGGCAGCCAAAGATCCCTCCCGTTTTGAGCGCGTTATCCTGCTGGCGCCCTCGCCGAGCTATCTGGATTATCCCGCGGACGGTTATCGGGGCGGTTTCTCCCAGGCGGACCTCGATGAATTGCTGCTTTCGCTCGATTCCAATTACTTTGTCTGGGCCAACTCCATGGCCCCGATGATCATGGGTAATCCCTCCCAGCCGGAGCTGCACAGCGAACTCGCCGGAAGCTTCTGCCGGGTCAACCCCACCGTGGCGCGTGACTTCGCCCGGGTCGCCTTCCTTTCCGATGTGCGCCACCTGCTGTCGGATGTCAAAGTGCCCGCGCTGATCCTCCAGGCGTCGAACGACGCGCTGGTGCCCCCGCATGTCGGCTCCTACCTGCTGGAGCGCCTGCCCGAAGGCACCCTCCGGGTGATGCAGGCCGAGGGCCACCTGCCGCACGTCAGCGCCCCGGCGGAAACGGCGGACCTCATCCTCGACTACCTGCGGCAGCCGGCCTGACCCTCCCGCCGCTCCGCCCAGCCCGTCCACGCACCGAAAGAGGCCCGTGTCCCACGACCCCGCCCGCGCCGACGTCGACTACGCCGCGCTGTTCCACGACGCGCCGTCCGGGTACCTGGTCACCAGGACCGACGGCACCATCGTCGAAGCCAACGCCACCCTCCTGGCCTGGCTGGGCCGGCGCCGCCACGAGGTAATCGGCTCCAGCCTGCTGGACCTGCTCCCGGTGGGCGACCGCATCGTCTACACCACCCATGCCCTCTCCCAGCTGGGGCTCATGGGCGCGTTCGCGGAACTCGCCGTGGACCTGCGCGGCGCCGACGGCGTCCGGCTCCCGGCGCTGCTGTCGGGCACCCGGGCCGGGGGCACGGGCGGGCTGCCCGAACTTGACCGGATCATCGTCTTCAACGCCCACGAACGCCGCCTCTACGAGCGGGAGCTGGTGGCCGCGCTGCGCAAGGCGGAGGAGGCCGAAGCGGCGCGGGCCGCCGCGGAGGCCAGCAGCCGGCGCAAGGAAACCCTCCTCGAGTCGGTGCTGAACACCGTGGAGGTGGGCGTCACCGTGGTGGACGCCGAGGGCAACACGGTGCTGACCAACGCCCGCCAGCGGGCGAACTACAAGCGCGCGGTTCCGGACGGCATGGAACGGCCGGATGAGTGCCAGCTGCTGCTCTTCGGGCCCGACCGGGTGACGCCGCTGCCCACCGACATGCGTCCCATCCGGCGCGTCACCATGGGCCAGTCCTACTCCGATGAACTGGTGTGGATAGGCACGGGCGAAGGACAGCGGGCGCTGTCCACCACGGCCCGGCCCATCCGCGGCGACGACAAGTCCTTCACCGGATCGGTGATCGCCTTCAGCGACGTCACCGATTTGGTCAGCGCCATCTCCGCGAAGGATGACTTCGTGGCCAACGTCAGCCACGAGCTGCGCACCCCGCTGACCTCGATCATGGGTTACCTCGACCTCGCCCTCGAGGAGGAGGACGAGCTGCCCCCGCACGTGGCGTCCGCCCTGCGGGTGGCGCTGCGCAACTCCGAGAAGCTGCTGCAGCTGGTCTCGGACCTGCTCTCGGCTGCGGCCGGGCAGACCAGCATGGAACCGGTCCGGACCGACCTGGCGGAGGTCATTCGGGCTGCCCTGACGTCGGTGGCGCCCCGCGCCGAGGCCAACGGGGTGGAGCTGGCCGCCGAACTGCCGGAGCGGCTGCCCGCCGTCGTGGACGGGCAGCGGATCAGCCAGGTCCTGGACAACCTCCTCTCCAACGCGGTCAAGTACTCGCCCGACGGCGGGCGCACCACCGTGCGGGCCCGCCGGGAGGACGGCGCCGTCCGAATCGAGGTCGAGGACTCAGGCATCGGCATGACCGACTCCGAGCAGTCCGAGGTATTCACCAAGTTCTTCCGCTCCGTGAGCGCACGCCGCGCCGCGATTCCCGGCGTCGGGCTCGGCCTGGCGATCAGCCGCAGCATCGTCGAGGCCCACGGCGGAACCATCACGCTGCGCAGCGAATCCGGGCGCGGCACCTGCTTCACGGTGCTGCTGCCGGTCGACTGAGGCCCGGCAGCCGTTCGGCCCGGTGATCCGGACGCATTCGTCCGCCGGTCACGGGGCGATCACGATTACCCGGCCGATTTTGTCCCTGTCTGCGCAGCGTGCAAATATCCAAAGCAGGAAGACCGCGCTGCGGCCCGCGGAGAATCCGGGCCCGGCAGCGCCCAGGGCGCCCCGGGGCGCAGGAACGGAAAACAGGTGGCATGAACCGGACTGCCCGGAAGGTCGTCAAGAGGGTCGGCTCCTTCTCCGCCGTGGGCGCGGTCGCCTTCGTCGTCGACGTCGGGCTGTTCAACCTGCTCAACGAGACCGTGCTGCAGGGGAATCCGGTGACCGCGAAGGTCATTTCCGTGGCCGTGGCCACCGCCGTGTCCTGGCTGGGCAGCCGCTACCTGACCTTCCGGCACACCCGCGGGCGCAGCCTGCGCAGCGAGACGCTTCTCTTCGCCCTGACCAACGCCGTCGGCCTGCTCATCGCAGCGGGCTGCCTGGTGGTCTCCAACTACGTCCTCGGGCTGACCGGCCCGGTGGCGGACAACATCTCCGGCAACGTGGTGGGCGTGGCCCTGGGCAACGTGTTCCGTTACTTCGCCTACCGCTACATCGTGTTCAACGCTCCGCGCGGTGCCGACGCCGACACTGACGCCGACACCGAAGCCGACGCAGGCACCGACGAACGCACGGCCGCCTCCTCCGGCAGGTAATCCGCCGGAGGAGGCGGGACGCAGTGCAGCGAGCCAGCCCGGATCAGCGGCTGCCCGGGCGGCGGATCAGCTTCTTGTTCACAAACTCGTCCATGCCGTACCGGCCCAGCTCCCGGCCGACGCCGGAGCGCTTCACGCCGCCGAACGGCAGGTCCTCCTGGGTGCCGGCCACACCGTTGATCCACACCATTCCGGTGTCGAGCCGGTCGGCGACGGCGAGCGCGCGGTCCTCATCGGTGCTCCAGACGGCGCCGCCGAGCCCGTACGGGGAGTTGTTGGCCAGCTCCACCGCCTCGTCCTCGTCAGCGACCTGGTAGACCATGGCCACGGGGCCGAACAGCTCCTCGGAAAAGGCCCGCATCTCAGGGGTGATGCCGGTCAGCAGGGTCGGGGCCACGTAGGCGCCGGGGCCGTCCAGCAGGCCGCCGCCGGTGTGCAGCTGCGCACCCTTGTCCACCGCGTCCCGGATCTGCTCCACGAGCCCGTCGGCGGCGGCCTGTGAGGACAGCGGACCGAAGCGGGTGCCCGGATCGCGCGGATCTCCGGGCTGGATGCGGGCCAGCTTTTCGGCCATCTTCGCGACGAACTCCTCGTAGAGCTCCTCCATCACGATGAACCGCTTGGGCGAGTTGCAGGCCTGCCCGGAGTTGCCCATCCGGCCCGCGACGGCGGCCTTGACCACGCCGTCGAGGTCGGCGGTGTCCAGGACGATGAAGGGATCGGAGCCGCCCAGCTCCAGCACCACCTTCTTCAGGTGCCGGCCGGCAACTTCGGCGACGGCGGAGCCGGCGCGTTCGGAGCCGGTGAGGGAGACACCCTGGATGCGGGGGGCGGCGATGATGTCGGCCGCCTGGGCGTTGGTAGCGAAGACGTTGACGTACGCGCCCTCCGGCAGCCCGGCTTCCCGGAAGATCGCCTCCATGGCCAGCGCGGACTGCGGGCAGTTGTTGGCGTGCTTGAGCACCACCGTGTTGCCCAGCATCAGGTTCGGGCCGGCGAACCGGGCCACCTGGTAGTAGGGGTAGTTCCACGGCATGATGCCCAGCAGCGCGCCGACCGGCTCGGTCCGGACGACGGCGGTGCCGCCGCCCTTGGGGTCCAGCTGCTCGTCGGCCATGAACCCGGGGCCCTCGGCGGCGTAGTAGTCGTAGATGTCGGCCACCAGGGCGACCTCGCCGCGGCCCTGGGCCACCGGCTTGCCCATCTCGAGGGCAATCAGGTCCGCCAGTTCGCCGGCCCGCTCCCGGTAGAGTTCGGCGACGCGGGAGAGGACCTTGGACCGGGTTTCCACCGGTTCGCGCCGCCAGCCGGCGAAGGCTTCGTGGGCGGCGGCGACGGCCTGCCCGATCTGTTCGTCGGTGGCTTCGGGAAACTCCCGGACGGTCTCGCCTGTGGCGGGGTTCACTGTCTTGTACACGCTCATGCGGCTTTACGTTACCTTTCCTGTGATCGGGGTCGCATCCCGGCCCGCAGCGGCGGGCACCCCCGGCGCCGGGAGGGGCTCATGCTCGGCGTCCAGGTCGACGGCGGGCGGCGGGCGGCGGAAGCCGCGGGTCAGGACCAGCAGGTAGGCGGCGCCGACGGCGAGCCAGGCGAGGCCGACCATCAGGGCGGCGCCGGACAGGCTGAACCACAGCCAGACCGTGAGCAGGAAGCCGATGCCGGGAACCAGTCCGTAGCGCAGCAGGTCCGGCAGGGAGGGCGTGCGGCCGGCCAGGAAATGCTTGGCCGCGCCAAGGTTGACCAGCGAGAACGCGGCCAGGGCGCCGAAGCTGACCACCGACGCGACGGTCTCCAGGTCCGCGGCCAGCGCCAGCAGGGCCACTGCGCTGACCACGAGGACGGCGCCCACCGGTGACCGGAACCGGGCGCTGACCCGGCCGAACACCCGGCGCGGCAGCACGCCGTCGCGCCCCATCGCGAACAGGATGCGGGCTACGGAGGCCTGCGAGGCCATCGCCGAGGCGGTGGACCCGGCAATGTAGGCGGCCAGGAAGAGGGCCACCAGGGCCTGACCGCCGACGCTGTCCATGATCTCGACGGCGGCGGCGTCCGGATCGGTCAGCGACTGCCAGTCGGGAAAGGCCAGGTGGCTCACCCAGGAAACGAGGATGAAGGCGGCGCCGCCGATGAGGGTGGTGAGGATGATGGCCCGCGGAACGGTGCGGCGCGGGTCCTTCGCCTCCTCGGACATGGTGGACACGGCGTCGAACCCCAGGAATGACAGGCAGAGGATCGCCGCGCCGGACATGATCAGCGGCAGCGACATGTCAGGGGAGGCGAACGGTTCGAGCAGTGACTGTCGCCCGCGCACCCGGGTCAGGGCCAGCGCCGCGAACACGACGACGAACACCGCCTGGGCGCCCACCAGCACCAGGTTGGCGCTGCGCACCACGGTGATGCCGACGACGTTCAGCACGGTGACCAGGGCAATCGCGGCCAGCGTGAACACCCAGGTGGGCACGGCGGGGAACTGGGCGTTGAGGTACAGCCCGATCAGCAGGTAGTTCAGCATCGGCAGCAGCAGGTAATCCAGCATCACGGTCCAGCCGGTCAGGAAGCCGACGTGCCGGCCGAAGATCCGCTGGGTGAAGCTGTAGGCGGAGCCCGCCGACGGGATGACGCGCACCAGGAACGCGTAGCTGAACGCGGTGAAGAGCATGGCCGCCAGCGTCACCGCATAGGCCGCGGACAGATGGCCCTCGGTGATCGTGGTGACCAGGCCGTAGGTGGTGAAGATCGTCATCGGCACCATGTACGCCAGGCCGAAGACCACCAGCGACGGGGTGCCCATGACCCGCTTCAGCCTGGCGGGTGCCGGGGCGGAGAGTGGAGCGGCGGAGGATGCGGGGGGCTCGGTCATATCGGCTCCGGTCTCGTGGGGGCGTGATCGCGCCGACGCTACAGAGGCGTGTCGGCCGCGGACAAGACCGGCTTTCCGCCGGTTTGAACAACGTCCGGGATGAATCATCCAAGGAATCCCCCGGCACTGCGTGGCTAGACTCCTCGGATACCGGAAGGAGCAGTACGTGCAGAAAGCGCCAATGCATGACGTGGTGGTGGTCGGCGCCGGCCTGGCCGGCCTGTCCGCCGCCCGTCAGCTGACCGCCGGGGGCCTCGACGTCCTGGTGCTGGAGGCCAGGGACCGGGTGGCCGGCCGCAATGAGGGCGCCGTTCTCGGCAACGGGGTTCCGGTGGAGCTGGGCGGCCAGTGGGTCGGCCCGGGCCAGGACGCGGTGCTGGCGCTGATCACCGAGCTCGGCCTGCAGACCTTCCAGGTGTACGACGCCGGCCGGTCCGTGCTCCGGATGGACGGCGGGCTCGCCTATGCGGAGGGCGGAGCGTTCGGGCTGCCGGAGACGGCGCTGGCCGAGTTCAACCGGGTGCAGGAGCTCATAGACGACCTCGCCGCCCAGGTGGACCCGGCGGATCCCGGGGCCGGCCCGGATGCCGCCGGATGGGACCGGGTCACCGCCGACGCCTGGCTGCGCGAAAACGTCCGCGACGAGACCGCCCGGCGGTTCTACGACGTCATGCTGGCCACCATCTTCGCCGCCGACACCTGCGAGTTCTCACTGCTGCACCTGCTGTTCTATGTCCGCTCCGGCGGCGGGCTGGTCCGGCTGATGTCCACCATCGGCGGCGCGCAGGATTCCCGGGTGCTGGGCGGCACGCATCGGATCTCCGAAGCCATGGCCGCGCAGCTCGGACAACGTGTGCGGCTGCGCTGCCCCGTCCGGCATCTGGAGCAGGAGGAGGACGGGGTGCGCGTGCACTTCGACGGCGGCGTTGTCCGCGCCCGTCGGGTGATCATCGCGCTGCCCCCGGTGCTTGCCGGGCGGCTGCGGTACAGCCCGCCGCTGCCCGCGAACCGGGACAGCCTCACCCAGCAGATGCCCGCCGGCACCGTGATCAAGTTCCAGGTGGCCTACGAGCGGCCCTTCTGGCGGGACGCCGGCCTCAGCGGCACCGCACTGAACCTGGACGGCCACGTGGGCCTCGTCTACGACAACTGCCCGCCGGACGCGTCCTGCGGAGTGCTGGTGGCGTTCATTGAAGGCGCCCACGCCCGCGACGCCGCGGACCTGACGCCCGGGCAGCGCCGCGAACTCGTCCTGGCCGAGCTGGCGGACCTTTTCGGACCGGAGGCGGCTGAACCGCTGGACGTCCTGGAACGGAACTGGAGCGACGAGGAGTACACCCGGGGCTGCTACGGCGGCCGCCTGGGCACCGGGCTGTGGAAGCGACTGGGACGGTCGCTGCGCGAGCCGGTGGGGCGCCTCCACTGGGCGGGAGCCGAAACCGCGGAGGTGTGGAACGGCTACATGGACGGCGCCGTCACCTCCGGCCGCCGTGCCGCCGCTGAAGCCGCCGCCGCCCTGGCCGCGGAGTCGGCCGAGTCCGCAGCCGGCACCGGCAGCATGGCCGCCGGCGTCAGCGCCGTCGCCGGCACCGGGAGCGCTTGATGGACGCAGTCCGCCCGCTGGAGGGCATCCTCGTCGCCGATTTTTCCCGCGTGCTTGCCGGCCCGCTGGCCACCATGACCCTCGCCGACCTCGGGGCCCGCGTGATCAAGGTGGAACGGCCCGGAACCGGCGACGACACCCGCAGCTGGGGCCCGCCCTACTCCCCCACCGGCGCCACGTACTACGAGTCCGTGAACCGGAACAAGGAATCGGTCTGCCTGGACCTGTCCGATCCGCAGGACCGTGAACTGGCCCGCGCCCTGGCCCGGCGTGCGGACGTGCTGGTGGAGAACTTCAAGCCCGGCGGCCTGGACCGGCTTGGCCTGGGCTACGAGGAGCTCTCCGCCGACAACCCGGGCCTGATCTACGCCTCGGTCAGCGGCTTCGGCAGCAGCGGCGGCGCGGACCTGCCGGGCTATGACTTCGTGGTCCAGGCCCTGGGCGGGCTGATGAGCATCACCGGGGATGCCGACGGCGGGCCGATGAAGGCCGGCGTCGCCCTGGTGGATGTGCTGACCGCCAAGGACACCGCCATCGCCGTCCTCGCGGCCCTGGCGAACCGGCAGCGCACGGGACGCGGCGCCCGGCTGGAGCTGAACCTGCTCTCCAGCCTGCAGGGCGCGCTGGCCAACCAGGGCCAGGCCTGGCTCGGGGCGGGCAAGGTGCCGCACCGGATGGGCAACGCGCATCCTTCGATCGTGCCGTACCAGCTGCTCGAATGCGCCGACGGTCCGCTGGCCGTCGCCTGCGGCAACGACGGTCAGTTCGCCCGGCTGGCCGCGGCCCTGGGGATGCCGGACGCGGCGCGGGATGAGCGCTTTGCGACCAACGACGCGCGGGTGGCGCACCGGGACGAACTCATTCCGCTGCTGGAGCGCGCACTGGCCGCCGACGGCGCGGCCGCCTGGCAGAAGAAGCTCACCGACGCGGGCGTTCCCGCCGGGCAGGTGGCCGGCATCGACGAGGGCCTCGCCTTTGCCGAGACGCTGGGCCTGGAACCGACCATCGAAGTCCACGACGCCGCAGGCACCGCCGTCGGCCGCCAGATCCGGCATCCGGCCACCTGGACTCCCCCGCTCCAGCCGCGCACCGCCGCCCCGCCGCAGCTGGGTGAGCACAGCGAGGAGCTGCGCGCCTGGCTGCGGCAGCCCGAAGGCTAGCTGCCGGCCGGCTGCGCGGGAACCGAGCGCAGCGCCAGCCACAGGCTGGCCGCGACGTCCGGGTCATCCAGATCGGCGTCGAGCAGCCGCCCGGCAACGCCGATCCGGTGCCGCAGCGAATTGCGGTGCACCCCCAGCTCGCGGCTGGCCGGCTCCCACTGCCCGCGGTGGCGCAGATACGCCCGGACGGTGCCGGCCAGATCCGCCCGGTCGTAGGCCTGCAGCGCGGCGACCCACTGACTGACCCGGGGGTCCAGCAGTCCGGCGCTCATCGCCAGCGTGCCCGGCGCCGCGGCGCCGGCCGCCGCGCAGGTGGCGGCCAGCTGGTCGGCTGCGCGTTCCAGGGGCACCGCCTCGCTCAGCGCGCCGGCCCACTCGGGAACATCGGCCGCCGCACCCAGCGGCGGCGTACCCGCCGCGGCGACGGGAACAGCGTCGCTGCGGGCGTCGGCCGGCAGCAGCAGGCAGGCCAGGCCGGAGTCGAGATACCGGAACCTGGCGCGGGCGACCGCCGGCCCCAGCGCCGGCCACGGCGTTCCGGTGCCCGGCGGCACGGTCAGCCCGGCGGCGATGCGGGCGAGCTCCGCCGCAGCGGGCAGCGCCTCCGTTCCGGCCGGCGGGCGCAGGACCAGCACGCGGACCTGCTCGGCCAGCGGCGCCCGGCCCAGCTCGGCAGCCAGGGTCCGCGCGGCCACCGGGTGGGCGCGGAGCACCAGTTTCGCCACGGCGGCGTCGAGCACGGCTTCGGTGTCCGCGGCGTGCTGCTCCTGCTGTTCCCGCAGCGACAGCAGCACACACACGGTGAGAATCACCTGCCGGTCCGCGCGGGTGAGCTTGCGGCCGGCGCCGATCGCCAGGAAACCGACCAGCCGCCGGCCCAGCAGGATCGGATGCTCCACCACGTCGGTTCCATGCAGCTGGAAGGTGGCGGCGGAGTGCGTGGCGGCCGTGTTCAGCCGGGAGGTCTCCTCACGCAGCCGTGGCACCAGGGCCGAGGCGGCCTGCGGCCAGCAGGTGACCTTCCCGCCGTCGGCCGGCAGGTACGCTGCCCAGCCGCCCAGCGCCTGGGCGAGGGCCTTCAGCACCGAAGCCCGCGCATCCGGGCGGGTGGCGGCGCGGGCCAGCGCCGTCTGGGTGCCGAGGCTGGCGGCCAGGTCCGCCTGCCCGGTGCGGGCCACGAGGTCCCAGTAGGCGCGGGAGATGTTGCGGAACGGCACGCCGTCCGGCACCACCAGAAGGGCCAGGTCCGCCGCGGCGCAGGCGTCGGCGAGCGCCGTCGGCACCGTGTCCAGCCCGGCCCCCAGGCCCAGCCCCAGGGCGGCGACTCCGCCGGCGGCGAGCCGGCGCACATACCCGGCCGTCGCCTCGGCGCTGCCGGCCACCGGGATGCCGGTGGTGAGCAGCAGCTCCCCGCCCTCCAGGTACGGCAGCGGATCCGGCAGCTCGGAGATGTGGACGCCGCTGAGCTGGCGGCGCGGGACGCGGGTCCCGTCGAACGGCTGGAGGTCCGCCCCCACCTGCCCGCAGAGCTGGGCGAGACTGATCATTGTTCCTCCCTCGGAAGCCGCCGGACGCCAGGGGCGTCCGTTGGATGAATTATCCCCGGCGGTTCCTCTGCGGGGCCATCCTGACCAGTGTTGTTACGCGCGCTGCTGGCTAGCGTGATCCCATGACGACGACGCTGCCCCAGACCCGCCATCTCGCCACGGCTGTTCCCGGCCCCCGGTCCGCCGAGCTGCATGCCCGCCGGCGGCAGGAGGTGACCGCTGGATTCGGGGTGACCCTGCCGGTCTTCATCGACCGCGCCGACGGGGGAATCCTGCAGGATGTGGACGGCAACCGCCTCATCGACTTCGCGTCCGGCATCGCCGTGACCAGCGTGGGGGCGGCGAACCCCGCGGTACGCGAGCGGGTCTCCGCGCAGCTGGAGCGTTTCACGCACACCTGCTTCATGGTCACCGAATACAGCGCCTTCACCGAGGTCTGCGCCTGGCTGAACCGGCATGTGCCGGGCGACTTCGAGAAGCGCACCGCCCTGTTCTCCACGGGGGCGGAGGCCGTGGAGAACGCGGTGAAGATCGCCCGCGCCGCCACCGGCCGGCCGCGGGTGCTGGTGTTCGACGACGCCTATCACGGCCGCTCCCTGCTCACCATGGCGATGACGGCCAAGGAGAACCCGTACCGGCTCAATTTCGGGCCTTTCCCCGCCACGGTGCACCGGGCGCCGACCGCCGCACCGCTGAACCGCGGCGGAACGCCCAGGACGGCTGAGGAGGCGCTGGCCGGCGTCGAGGCTGTCCTGGCCGAGCACGGGCCGGAATCCTTCGCGGCCATGGTCATCGAACCGATCCAGGGCGAGGGCGGGTTTATCGTGCCGGCCCCGGGCTTCCTCGCCGGGCTGCGCCGGATCGCGGACCGGCACGGCATTGTGCTGGTGATGGACGAGATCCAGGCCGGGATGGGCCGCACCGGCACCCTGTTCGCCAGCGAGCATGAGGGCGTGGCCGGGGACCTGACCCTCACCGCGAAGGCGCTTGCCGGCGGGCTGCCGCTCAGCGCGGTGACCGGCCGGGCGGAGCTGATGGACGCCGTGCATGCCGGCGGGCTGGGCGGCACGTATGCGGGCAACCCGCTCGCCTGCGAGGCTGCACTGGCTGTCTTCGACCAGTTTGAGGACGGCACCCTGCTGGCGAACGCCCGCGCCATCGAGCAGGCCGTCCGCGCGGCGCTGGAACCGCTGCAGGCCGAGGTGCCCACCGTTGCGGAGATCCGCGGCCGCGGAGCCATGCTCGCCCTGGAGTTCGCCGACCCGCAGACCCTGGAACCCCGCCCGGACCTGGCCCGCGAAACCGCGGCCGCCTGCCACGCCCAGGGTGTGCTGGTGCTGGTCTGCGGCACCTACGGCAACGTCATCCGGCTGCTGCCGCCGCTGGTGATCGGCGAAGAGCTGCTCACCGACGGTCTCCAGGTGCTCGCCGGTGCCATCCGCACCGTCGCCGGCGCACCGGCTGCGGCTACGGTGGTCGCATGAGCCAGGACACGGAGCCCGCCCGGACCGCAGCGGATCCCAGTTTCAACCCGCGCACCGGCGAACAGCACGGCGCCGTCGCGCACACAGCTCCGGCTGACGTCGAGGCCCTGCTCACCGCCGCTGCCGAGGCAGCCGGCGCCGTCGCCGCCGTCGCACCCGCGGAACGGCAGCGCTGGCTGAACGCCGTCGCGGACGCCCTCGACGCCTCGGCCGATGACCTGGCCGCCCTCGCCGATGAGGAAACCGGACTCGGGCTGCCCCGGCTGACCGGCGAGGTGGCCGGCGCGGCAGCCAGCGCCCGCTTCTACGGGCGGGTGGCCGCCGAAGGCAGCTGGCTCGGCGCAGCCCGGGACAGCACTCCGGCCGGCACGCTGGTGCGTTTCAAGGTGCCCCTCGGCCCCGTGGCGGTCTTCGGCGCCAGCAACTTCCCCTTCGGCTTCGGCGTCTTCGGCCATGACACCGCCTCCGCCCTCGCCGCCGGCTGCCCTGTGGTCGCCAAGGCCCACCCGGCCCATCCGCGGCTGAGCGTGCAGATCGCCGAACTGGCGGCCGCCGCCCTGGCCGAAGCCGGGGCGCCTGCGGGAGCGTTCGGGCTGGTCACCGGGTTCGACGCCGGGCTGCAGGCGGTGGATTCTCCGCTCATCCGCGCGGTGGCCTTCACCGGCAGCCAGGCCGGCGGCATGGCCCTGGTGCAGCGCGCCGCCGGCCGCGGCGTCCCCGTGTTCGCCGAGATGGGCACCGTCAACCCGGTGCTGGTCACCCCCGCCGCAGCTGCGGACGAGGCAGCCGTCCGCGCCCTCGCCGCCGGTTTCACCGGCTCCTTCACCCTCGGCGCCGGCCAATTCTGCACCAAGCCCGGACTGCTGCTGGCGCCCGCCGGGTCCGGCCTGCCGGCGGCCGCGCGCCGTGCGCTGGCCGACGTCGTGCCCGCCCCGCTGCTGACCGCCGGCATTGCCGGCAGCTACCGCAGCGGCCTTGCCGCCCTCACCGAGGCAGCCGGTGCCCCGGCGCCGCCGGCCGACGCCGGGACGGCGGCCGGCTGGCAGGCCGTCCCCGAGCTGATCGAGGTGCGCCCGGAGCAGCTGGCGCCCGGTTCCAGGCTGCTCGAGGAATGCTTCGGGCCCGTGGCGCTGATCTGCGAATACGAGGACTTCAGCCAGGCCCTCGCGCTGGCCGCGGCGCTGCAGCCCTCCCTCGCCGCCTCCGTCTTTTCCGGCGGAGACGACGACGCGGACGCTGCGGCCGCCGTCGCCGCCCTGATTCCACGGGTGGGGCGCGTGGCGGTCAACGCCTGGCCCACCGGCGTCGCGAACACCTGGGCACAGCAGCACGGCGGCCCGTGGCCGGCGACCTCCCGGCCGGAGGCGACCAGCGTCGGCGCCGGGGCGCTGGACCGGTTCGTGCGGCCGGTGGCCGTGCAGAACGCGCCGGAGGCAGTGCTGCCGCCTCCGGTCGCGCCGGACAATCCGTGGGGCATTCCCCAGCGGATCGACGGCGCCTGGCCCGCGTCCGGCACCGCCTAAGCGCCGTTTCCGTCAACCTCAATTCCACCCACCGACCTGAAAGAAGAACCGTGAACGACAATTCGGACCTTATCGGCATCGAAGGCCTCCTCAGCGCGGAGGAGATCACCGTCCGCGACAAGGTGCGCGCCTTCGTGGATACCGAAATCCGCCCCAACATCGCCGGCTGGTACGAGCGCGCGGAGTTCCCGCTGGAGATCGTGCCGGAGATGGCGCAGCTCGGCGTCCTCGGCATGCACCTGTCCGGCTACGGCTGCCCGGGCCGCTCCGCCGTCGAGTACGGGCTGGCCGCGATGGAGCTGGAGGCGGGCGATTCCGGGCTGCGCACCTTCGTCTCCGTGCAGGGCTCGCTGGCGATGAGCGCCATCCACAAGCACGGCTCCGAGGAGCAGAAGAACGAGTGGCTGCCCAGAATGGCAGCCGGCGAGGCGATCGGCTGCTTCGGGCTGACCGAGCCGACCGCCGGATCCGATCCGGCCGGAATGCAGACCTTCGCCCGGCGGGACGGGGCCGGAGACGACGCGGACTGGGTGCTCAACGGCACCAAGCGCTGGATCGGCCTGGCGTCGGTGGCGCAGGTGGCGGTGATCTGGGCCATGACCGACGACGGCGTGCGCGGCTTCGTGGTGCCCACCGACACCCCGGGCTTCAAGGCCGTGCCGATCACGCAGAAACTGTCGATGCGCGCCTCGATCCAGTGCGAGATCGAGCTGACCGACCTGCGCCTGCCGGCGTCGGCCATGCTGCCCAAGGCCAAGGGCCTGCGCGGGCCGTTCGAATGCCTCAACGAGGCCCGCTACGGCATCATCTGGGGCGCCATGGGCGCGGCCCGCGACTCCTACCTGACGGCGCTGGAGTACTCGAAGGAACGGCTGCAGTTCGGCAAGCCGCTGGCCGGCTACCAGCTGACGCAGGAGAAGCTGGTGAACATGGCCCTGGAAATCAACAAGGGCACGCTGCTCGCCCTGCAGCTGGGCCGGCTGAAGGACGCCGGAGGGCTGCAGCCGCACCAGATTTCGGTGGGCAAGCTGAACAACTGCCGGGAGGCCATCGCGATCGCGCGCGAGGCCCGCGCCATGCTCGGCGGCAACGGCATCACGCTGGACTATTCACCGCTGCGCCACGCCAACAACCTGGAGTCGGTGCGCACCTACGAGGGCACCGACGAGGTGCACACCCTGGTGATCGGCAACCACGTCACCGGCATTCCGGCGTTCCGGTAGGCCCGGGCTGCATGCTTTCTCAGGCCGGGGTGCGTTCGTAGGTCCAGTTCCGGCCGTCCATCACCAGCCGGTGGCGGGCGGCCGGGGCGGTGCCCGGCGTGCCGGGGTAAGCGGCGTCGCCCTGCCAGATCACCATGGCGGTGCCGGGCGCCTCCCCCGGATGCTGCCGGCTGATGAAGGTTTCCGGCGCAGCGGCCGCTGCGGCCCGCAGCGCCTCTTCGGCGGTGCTGAAGCCGGCCAGGTGATGCAGGGTGACCCAGGTGGGAGTCACCAGCTCGATCTCGCCGCGGCGGTGCCGGTCCAGGGCTTCGGCCGGTGTCAGCCAGGCACCGTCCACGTGCTCGTCCGGACTCAGCCGGATCCTGCCCTCGGGAGCCGGCGCAAGGAAGAACCAGGTCCGGTACCGGCGGGGCACTTCGGCCGGCGGAATCCAGCACGACAGCGGCACCAGGGCGGCCGGGTCCAGCAGCAGGCCGGTTTCCTCTTCGGTTTCCCGGACGCCGGCCCGGCGGACAGCGGCGGCCGTCGCTGCATCGACAACGGCATCGACGCTTCCCGCAGCGGCCAGGGGGTCCGCCACCGGAGCCGTCCCGTCAGGCTGCGGGGCGTGGTCTTCCGGGTCCACCAGTCCGCCGGGAAACACCCAGGCCCCTGCGAAGGAGCCCCTGCGGCTGGGCCGCTGCAGCAGCAGCGTCCGGAGTCCGTCGGCGCTGTCCCTCAGCAGCACCACGGTTGCGGCATACCCGTGCAGTTCCATTGTTGATGCGCCCTTTCGCCGGATGCGGGCAGCACCGCCCGCCGGGTTTCAATCCTAGCCATTCGGGGACACCGCCCGGCAGCGGCTGGACACCGGGGCAGCAAAAAAGGGAAGCGTGCGGCGCTTCCCTTTTTCGTGGAGATAGGGGCTCTCGGCCAGCCCCAGCCGGCGTGGCAGACGCTGCGGCTGATCCGCGATCATCCCCGTATTCAGTTGCAGTACTGAATATGAACGAACGGGGAGGGCCGGGATATTCCCGTCCCTCCCCGTTGCGGACTGCTTCGAAGCAGGCCTACTGCTGCTCGTCATCCTCATCGTCTGCGGCGTCCTCATAGGACGCTGCCTCATCCTCGGCCCCGTAAGGGTACTCGTCATCATCGGCGCCGGAGAGGGCCTGTGCCTGCTCCAGCCGGTCCGCTTCGGAACCGCCGGGCAGCACGTCGTCAGCGGTCGGGAGCGTCGCACCGCCGCCGGGAACGGCGGGCAGCTGCTGCTCGTGCCGGTCGGCGTCCGATCCGCCCTCGAGCGGGGCCTCCGTTGCGGGCGCGCCGACGTCGGGCCCGCCGTCGGGCACGGCCGGCAGCTCCTGCTCCAGCCGGTCCGCTTCGTAGCCGTCGGGCAGGGCCGGTGAGTCTTCGGTGTTCCTCGCCATGCTTCCTCCTCGTTCCGTCGTCGTTCCGGGTCGGCCGGCGGGCACCGCAGCGGGCGCTCCGCCGGAGTCCTCCAGCCTAGTACGAGATGAACTCGACCAGCCCGCCCACCTCGTCCTCCGGATAGTTGCGGGCAATGTCGGCCTGGCTCAGCATGCCCACCAGGTCGTGTCCGTCGATCACCGGCAGCCGGCGGATCCGGTGCGCCTTCATCGTTTCGATGGCCTCGTCGATGCCGTCGTCGGCGCCGATGGTCACCGGTTCTCCGGTGCCCAGCTCGCCGGCCTTCACGCTGCGGGGATCCGCGCCCTCCGCCAGCACCCGGACCACGATGTCCCGGTCCGTCACCACGCCTTTGAGCCGGTTGTCCTCGCCGCAGATCGGCAGCGCGCCGACGTCGAGGTCCGCCATCTTCCGGGCGGCGGCCTCAAGCGTGTCGTTCTCGCCGATGCACTCGGCGTTGCCGGTCATGATCTCGCGGACTGTGAGCATCGCGGGTCCTCCTTCGCCGTTTACTAAGGGTACTTATGGTCTACCATCGTTGGCCCCGGGAAGGAAACCGCGCCGCCGGCGCGGGCGTCAGCCGAACAGCGGGCGTCAGCCGAACAGCGGCCGGCCGCCGGTGAGCTCCTTCAGCGCGGTCGGCCCGGCGATCTCGCCGGTGAAGTTGCCGTTCTGGAACCCGAGCAGCACCCACTCGCCGTCGCGCTTCTGCACGAGCTGGGCGGCGTAGATGCCCTCGAGGTAGAACTCGGCGGTCTCCTCCAGCTTCCAGGGCCCCAGCAGCGAGCCGCCGGGCGCGATCCAAGTGCCGGTGGGCTGCCGCGAGGCGTCCACACCTGGGGCGAACTCCGGCAGGCAGGAGAAGATCAGCACCGGCTGACCGTCCACCACCTTCGCCTGGATGACCTCCATCTCCCCGAAACCGGCCGGCGCGGTCAGCGGGGGACGGACCTCCCACTCCTGCATGTCCGTGCTGACGGCGTGCCCGACGACGCCGCGGCCGGCCGGATCTCCCTCGTTGGCACGGGCGGTGATGAGCATGTGCCAGAGGCCGGTGTCCTCGTCGCGGAAGACGAACGGGTCCCGCCAGGCTTCATCCGGCCACGTGCCCTCGCCCAGCTTCTCGTACCAGCGGGGATCCGCTTCCAGCGGCGGCCGGTCCAGACGCTGCCAGGTGATGAGGTCGTCGGAGACGGCGTGCCCGATGCGCTGCTGCAGCCCGTTCTCGGCGCGGCTTACGCCCGTATAGAACAGGTGCCAGCGCCCGTCGTCGCCTCGCACGGTGCAGCCGGTCCAGGTGGCCAGGTCATCCCAGGCCGGCGCGTCGGCGGCGACCAGGGCATCCGGCAGCAGGGACCAGTCCTCGAGGTCGGTGGAGACCGCGTGCCCGATCGAGGCCCGGTAATGCCGGCGCTGCGGATCCTGCAGTGCGCGGGAGGCGCGCAGGAAGAACAGGTGGTACTGCTCGCCGTCGTCGGCCAGCCAGCTGTCCCAGGCCCAGTGGTCATTGAGGCGGAAAGCCATGTGTTCCCCGTTTCGCGTCGTCCGCCTCGAAGGCGGTGCGGTAGTAGTCGGTCAGGGTCAGCTGCGCGGCGGCGGCCTCGTCCACCACCAGCACGGCGTCGGGGTGGAACTGCAGCACCGACGCCGGACACATGGCCGTGACAGGGCCCTCGGCGGCGCCGGCGACGGCGGCGCCCTTGTGGCTGCCCTGCGCCACCAGCACGATCTTCCGGGCGTCCATGATGGTGCCCAGCCCCTGGGTGAGGCAGTGGGTGGGCACGTCGGCGAGGCTGCCGAAGAACCGGGCGTTGTCCTCGCGGGTCTGCCGGGTCAGGGCCTTGACCCGGGTGCGGGAAGCGAAGGAGGAGGACGGTTCGTTGAAGCCGATGTGACCGTTGGCGCCGATGCCCAGGATCTGCAGGTCCACTCCCCCGGCCGCGGCGATCGCCGCCTCGTAGGCGGCACCGGCGGCGGCGAGGTCGGCGGCGTTGCCGTCCGGCACGTGCACCCGTGCCGGGTCCAGGCCCAGCGGGCCGGTCACGTGCCCGGCAATGTACGCGGCGTAGCTGTGCGGGTCCTCCGGCGGCAGGCCCGCGTATTCGTCCAGCGCGAAGGCGGCGGCGCGGGCGAAGGAGAGCTCCCCGGCGTCGACGGCGGCCGCCAGCCGGCGGTAGATGCCCACCGGCGAGGAGCCGGTCGCCACCCCCAGCACGGCGTCCGGCCGCGACCGGACCAGCGCCGCGACCAGGCCGGCCGCGTGCTCGGCGACCGCATCGCCGTCGGGCAGGATCACCACCTCCATGCCGTGCCTCCCTCCGCCCGGGCGCTGATGTCCACAGCCTCCATGCTCAGCCCTTCACCGCCGAGCTGGCCACGCCTTCGATGAACCAGCGCTGGAAGAGCAGGAAGACGACGATCACCGGCAGCACCAGCAGCACGCCGAAGGCCATGACCTGGCCCCAGGCCGGCGGCAGCTGGCCGGCGAAGACGCTGATCTGCAGGGGCAGCGGGCGCAGGTTGGGTTCGGAGACCATCAGCACCGGCCAGAGGAACGCCCCCCACTGGGTGAGGAAGGTCAGGATGGCCACCGAGGCGTACGCGGGCTTGCTCATCGGGGCGATGATCTGTGTGAAGATCCGCCACGGACCCGCCCCGTCCAGCCGGGCCGCCTCGTCGATGCTGCGCGGAATGCCGGAGAAGAAGGAGTAGAACAGGAAGATCGACAGGGCGTTGCCGATGAACGGCACGATCTGGATCCACAGCGTGTTCCGGGCGTCGTTGTACAGGTAGAACATCGGCACGGCGACGGCTTCGAACGGAACGATGAGCAGCATCAGGATGCCCAGCAGCGCCAGCCCGCGGCCCCGCCATTCCAGCCGGGACAGGGCGAAGGCGGCCATCGAGTTGACCACCAGGCCCAGGCCGACGACGGCGACGGTCACCGTGAAGGAGACCAGGAAGAACCGCCAGAGGTGCCCGGTGCTGTCCGAGGACAGGCTGGCGGAGACCCCGGAGTAGTTGTGCAGCCCCCACTGGGTGACGTCGAAGACCTTGAACCCGGCGAGGGTGTCCGACGCCGGGGCGAAGGACGCGGCGACCATGTACGCCACCGGGGCCAGGAACACCAGGCCGGTGACGACCAGGGCAAGGTAGTGCGCGGCGATGCCGGCGCGGTGCCGGGGACTGGACCGGCGCAGCCGGGCGGGTGCCGCCGTCGTGCCGGCCGCGGCTGCCGCGGAGCCGGACGGGATGGGATTCTGCGTGGTGGTTGCCATGCTCAGGCCTCCCGTTCGCGGGTGAGCCGGCGCTGGATCAGCGACAGGATCAGCACCAGGATGAAGAAGACGACCGAGATGGCGCTGGCCCGGCCGATATTGTTCTGGTCGAAGGCCGCCGTGACGGCCTGGTACATGACCGTTCGGGTGGCGTCTTCGTTGAGCCCGCCGCCGGATTTGGCCAGCACGTAGATCTGGTCGAAGACCCGCAGCGACAGGATGGTGGTGTACAGGGCCACGAACACCAGGGTGGTGCGGATGCCGGGCAGGGTGACGTGCAGCAGCCGCTGCCAGGCGTTGGCGCGGTCCAGCTCCGCCGCCTCGTAGAGCTCACCGGGCACCTGCTGCAGAGCGGCGAGCAGGATGACCATCTGGAAGCCGCAGCCCTGCCAGATGGACAGCACGATCACCGAGCCCAGGGCGGTCAGCTCGGAACCGAGCCAGTCCTGGGCGCCGAAGTTGCCGCCGGAGAAGAAGTTCAGGGTGGCGTTGAGCAGGCCTTCGTCGCCACGGGCCAGGATCAGGCGCCAGATGATGGCGACCAGCGCCATCGGGAAGACCACGGGCAGGAAGTAGACCGCCCGGAACACGGCCATGCCCGGCAGCGCCCGCTTGACCAGCATCGCCAGCGCCAGGGCCAGCGCGGTCTGCACCGGCACCACGATGACGGCGAAGATCAGGTTGTGTGCCAGCGAGCTGAGGAACTGGGCGGACACGTCGGGATCGGTGAGGATCCGGGCGTACTGGGTGAAGCCCATGAAGTTGGGCTCGCGGGGGTCCCCCAGCCGGACGTTGTAGAGCGAAAAGCCGATGGCGGCCACGAAAGGCACCGCCACGAACAGGATCAGCAGCAGCATGGCCGGGGCGGCCATGGCCGGCCCGGCGGTGCCGCGGCGCCGGGCGGCCCGCGCCGGCGTCGGGGGTGTGCCGGCCTTGGGCGGCAGCAGTGGCGTGGTGGTCATGGCACGTTCCTCCGTCCCGGGCGCAGCGGTACCGGGCGCCCGCAGGCGCCCGGTACCGCTGCCGCCAGGCTTATTCGTCTTCGTAGCCGTTGTTGTCGGCGAAGTCGGAGTCGATGGCGCGGGCTGCCTTGTCGAGCTCCTCCTGCACATCCGCACCGCCCCAGATGGCCAGCAGGGCGCTGCCCACGGAGCTGGTCACGGTCGGGTAGCCGGGAGTCACCGGGCGGGCGACGGCGATGCACTCGGCGGTGACGTCCTCGGAGCCGCAGGCGGAGGCCAGGTTGTCCGCGAAGAGCGCCAGCGGCTTGCCCTCGCCGTACAGCTCGCTGGTTTCCAGGGCGGAGGTGCTGCCCGGGATCGCGGCGTTCGCCTCGGTCATCGCGGTGATCGACTCATCGGACATCAGGAAGTCCAGGAACGCGCCGGCGGCTTCCTCGTTGCCTTCGGCGGCCGGGGTGGCGCCCCACTGCCAGGAGCCGTGGCCGGCCTTGGTGCCGTTGCCGAAGTCCGGCAGCGGCATCAGGACCAGGTCCTCGCCGAGGGCTTCGCTGAAGCCGGGGTACATCCAGTTGCCGGTCCAGGCCAGGGCGACCTGGCCGTCCTGGAACGCCGTGCCGCTGGTGTTCGGGTCGGTGAATTCCTTCCAGGAGGCCCATTCCTCGAGGGCGGCGACGTTCTCCTCGGAGTTCAGCACGCCGTCGGCGGCACCGTCCTTCATCAGGGTGCCGCCGGCGGACCACAGGTTGGGGCTGGTGGTGAACAGGCCCCACTCGGCGGCGAAGGAGTTGGCTTCACCCAGGTCGATGGCGTTGCCGGAGGGGCTGACCTCGGCCAGCTTGGCCAGGTTGGCGCGGAACTCCTCCACGGTCCAGGCCTCTTCCGCGGTGGTCGGCGCCTCGATGCCGGCGGCCTCGAGCAGCGAGGCGTTGCCCCACAGGCCCAGGCCGACGTCGAACATGCCGACGGCGTAGGTCTCGCCGTTGTAGGTGCCGGATTCCTTGACGCCGCCGATGCGGTTCTCCAGCACCTCTTCGGAGACGATGCCCTCCAGCGGCACGAGCTTGCGGTCATAGACGAACGACGCCATCGTCGGTGCGTCCATTTCCATAATGTCCGGCAGGTCATCTGCCGCAGTGGCCTGGACGGTGCTGGTGTAGTCCGCCTCGGGCACCAGGGTCAGGTTGACCGTGACGTCGTCGTTGGCGTCGTTGAACTTTTCCACGAGCGCTTCGAGCGCCTGGGCCTCGGCCGCCTGGCCGGAGTGGGCCCACACTTCGAGCGTGCCGTCGGCCGCGTTGCCGGCGTCGTCGCCGCCGCAGGCCGTCAGCATCAGTGCCAGCGCGAGACCGGCGCTGACGGACCCGGCGCGCAGCCGGGTGCCTTTCGATGAACGCATTTCTGCCCTTCCCCTAGGGTTCCCGGCGCCTCGGCTCCGGGGCTGTCGATGAGGTTCAGTTTGGCCTAGACCAATTTCTGAGTCAATCGATATGCTGTCGCGGTGATGTCACAATTTCGCGGCGCTCCGAAGTACTACCGCCTCAAGGAGCACCTGCGCACCCTCGCGGCGGCGGGCGAGCCCGGCTCGCTGCTGCCTACGGAGCGGGCGCTGGCCGCGGAATTCGGCACCTCGCGGACCACGGTCCGCCAGGCCATCGCCGAGCTGGTGGCGGAGGGTGTGCTGGACCGGCAGCAGGGCCACGGGACCTTCGTGGCGTACAACCGGCCCACCTATGTGCGGCAGCTGACCTCGTTCACCGAGGACGCCGGTGCGCAGGGGCTGCGCAGCTCCTCCCGGCTGCTGGGCATTTCCACCGTGGCGGCCGACGGCGAGGCGGCCGTCCGCCTGGAGCTGCCGGAGGGCTCTCCCCTGACCCGGGTGGAGCGGATCCGGCTGATCAATGACGAGCCGCTGGCGCACGAGACGGCGCTGCTGCCGGGGGACCTGCCGGAACTGGCCGAGGCGCTGGAACGCACCGGATCGCTGTATGCGGCGCTGCAGGAGAGCTACGGGGTGCGGATCACGGAGGCTGAGGACACGGTCCAGACCCGTTTGGCCGGTCCTGACGAAGTGGCGCTGCTGGGCCTGGAAATGGGCTTTCCGCTGTTGATGGTCCACCGGCTGGGGCTGGCCGGAGACCGCCCGGCGGAATGGACGCGGTCCCTGTTCCGCGGCGACCGGTTCCGGTTCCAGGCCCGCCGGCACCGGGACTGAGCTGTTCCGGCGGAGGCGGGGCCGGGCTGCCGCGGATGGCCACGGCGCCCGCATGCCCAACGGCAGGCGGGGCCGGCCCTGATCAGGACCGGCCCCGCCTGCGCTTGGTTATCCGCGCCGCTACTCGTAGCGCAGCGCGTCAATCGGGTTCTGCTTGGCGGCCCGGGCGGCGGGCAGCGTTCCGGCGATGAAGGCGATCAGCAGGACCAGCCCGATGATGCCGGCCACCGTTGCGGGGTCGAAGGCGGCGATCTGCAGGCCCGGCAGGTCGGCGAGCGGCCCGGCGGCCAGCAGGTTGCTGGCGGTGGTGCCGACGATGCCGGCCACGCCGGCGCCGAGGGCGGCGCCCAGCAGGCCGATGACGACGGCTTCGGTGCTGAACAGGGCGAAGATGCGCCCAGATCCCATGCCCATGGCCTTCATCAGCCCGATCTCCCGGGTCCGTTCCTGCACGCTCATCAGCAGGGTGTTCACGATGCCGAACCCCGCGGCGATCAGCGCGATTACGGCGAACGCGTTGAGCACACCGATCAGCCCGTCCAGGACGGTCTGCACCGCCCCGATCTGGTCCGACACCGTGAGGGCCGTGTAGCCCTGTGCGGAGAGCGCGTCCTTGACCGCGGCGGTGGCGGCCTCATCGGCGCCGTCCTCCACGTAGCTGAAGGCCATCATGTAGCCGCCGGTGAGCTCGGCCGGCAGCCCGGCGGCTTCGATGTCGGCGATGGCGGCGCGCAGCGAGGTGTTCATGCCCGCTCCGGCGGCGAACAGCGAATCGTTCTGCACGCCGACGACGGTGGCCTCCAGCTGGTGCAGCGTCCCGGCGTAGTCTTCGACGCCGATGGTGACCGTGCTGCCGGGCGCGGCGGCGACGTCGTCGTACCCCATCGCCTCCACATAGGAGACGGGCAGGATGACCTCGGGAGCCTCGGCGCCGGCGTCGAGCTGGCGGCCCGCGGCCAGGTCGACGTCGGCGACGCTGGCGGCGGGGCCGACGGTCAGTTCGTACTTGCCGTTGTCGCCGTATTCGATGAAGTCGGGGCTGAGCATCACGGCGGCCTCGACGCTGCGGACGCCTTCGGTGCCGCGGATGGCCTCGAGGTCGGCGTCGTCGAGCGTGGGCATGGCATTGGCGGGCTGTTCCGCGGCCGGATCGTAGGGTGCCGGTCCGGTGCCGGCGGCTTCGGTGTCGGCGGCGGCGGTGACCAGCAGCATGTCCTCGCCGCCGATGGACTCCATCTGCGCATCGATGTACGAGGTGATGCCGTTGCCGATCGCCGTCGTCAGGGTCAGGGTGAAGGCGCCGATGAAGATCGCGACGACGGTCAGCGCGGTGCGGGTCTTGCTGCGGAAGGTGTTCGCCACCGCGCGGCGGATGATGTCCCAGGCGCTCATGCGCGTGCCTCCTGCCGGGCGTCGACCTGACGGCCGTCGCGCATATGCAGCTGGCGGGCGCAGCGGGCGGCGAGGTCCGGATCGTGGGTGACGGTGACCAGGGTGATGCCGTCGGCGTTGAGGGAGAACAGGATGTCCTCGACCACCTCGCCGGTGGTTGTGTCCAGGTTGCCGGTGGGCTCATCGGCGAAGATGACCGCCGGGTCGTTGACCAGGGCGCGGGCGATCACCACGCGCTGCTTCTGCCCGCCGGAGAGGTCGGTGGCGCGGTTGCGCGCCTTGTCCGCCAGCTCGAGGCGCTCCAGGGCAGCCATGCCGCGCTCGCGCCGCTGCCGGGCGGGAACTCCGGCGATGGCCAGCGGCAGTGTCACGTTCTCCAGCACGGAGGCATTGGGGGTCAGGAAGAACTGCTGGAACACGAACCCGAAGTCCTGGTTGCGCAGCCGGTTCAGGTCCGTTTTGCCCAGGGTCGCGGCGTCCTGGCCGTGAACCGTCAGGGTGCCGCCGTCGGGACGGTCCAGCAGGGCGAGCAGGTGCATCAGAGTCGATTTGCCGGAGCCGGACTTGCCGATGATGGCCAGGGAGTCGCCCTGGTGGATGTCCAGGTCGACCCCCTTCAGCGCATCGAACCGGGTTTCGCCGCGGCCGTAGGATTTCCGCAGGTCACGTGCGGAGAGGACGGGATTGGTCATACGTTCAACACTAGGCAAGCAATCTGGACGAAAGTTGTGTGAGGTATTGACTTTTCGCCCTAGGTGCGGTGGGCGTGCGGACGGCTCCGGCCGACCTGCCGCCGCGCTGTCCTTGGCCGCCGCCCTCGCCGGTTCCGCCGGTTCCGCCGGTTCCGCCGGTTCCGCCGGTTCCGCCGGTTCCGCCGGCGGATTGTCAGAGCGTCACGCCGTCGGGCAGCTCCGGCTCCTCAAACTTCTGCTTGTCGCACTCGGCGCGGAGCTGCGGATAAGCCTCGGCGATGAGGTCCAGGATCCGGTTGCGGACCACGAGGTAGGCCTCCCCGACGCCGACCACGCCCTTGAATTCCTTCAGTTCCTCCTCGTAGGAGGTCTGGCGGTGGCGCAGGTAATTCACGGTCAGCCGGTCCAGGCGTGCCGGGGCGGTTTTCAGGCTGGCCGGCGACTGGCTGCGCCGCAGCCGGCTGTTGTAATGCTCAATGGCCTTCTGCCGCATGGTGTCCCACGGTTCGGCCTCAATCCGCAGCTCAAGCGACTGCGCGACGGCGACGGCTTCCTTCTTCTTCGCCAGCGCCCGTTCCCGGGCCGCCAGCTGGCGGGTGCGGGAGGCTTCGCGGGCGCGCTGGTACTCGGCGGTGGCCTCCACGGCAAGCACCCGGTCCCGGGCGTAGAGCTTCATGGGCGCGGCCTTGCGGGAGAACGGGTTACGCGCTGTCTTGTCCGGCTCGGGCAGGAACGTCTTGATCTGCGCGTCGGTCCAGCCGCGGTCCTTTTTCAGGTCTCCGGCGATGAAGAAGTCCTCGCTGCCGGCGGGTTTGGGACGCGGTGGGTGGTGCTTGCCTCGGGCCATGGGGTCTTTCCGGACGGTGGAACGGTGCCGCTCCATCTTACGGAGGAACGCGCTGCCCCGGAGCAGCGGGGGATGGTCAGAAGGGCGGTGGAACGTCGCCTGATGTCGCCTGCGGGCGGCCCGGTGGAAGGAGCTGCTGGAATCGGCGCCGCCGCACCTTCTCCAGAACCGCTTCCTTCGCCGCTTCACGTTCACTGGAGGACTTCGTTTCCCCCGCTGCTTGTCCGGACGGTTTCGCCGCTTCCTCCTCGACCGGTTTCCTCGCACCGCCGCCGTCACCGTCACCGTCGTCACGCCGTGTCGTTTCGGTGCCATCGTTGGGAAGGATGAGCGGTGGTCTCAGGGTGAGCTGAGGATCGGTTGTGTAGCTCCCGTGCAACGAGGAACTCCATGTGAGTTGCCCGTGGCTGTCTTGGCCGGCGTTCCAGAAGCCCTGTGACTTCAGCCGGTGGTGCTTCGGACACAGGTGGGCGAGATTGTCGTGGTCCGTCCGGCCCCCGTGGGACCAGGGCACGGTGTGGTCGATCTCCGACCGGGTTGCGTCCACGCTGCAACCGGGAAACCGGCAGGTTCCGTCGCGGGCGCGCAGCCAGCGGGACAGGCCGGCCGGAACCTTCCGACGCCGTCCCACCGCCAGGATTTCTCCCGTCGAGGGATCCCGGACCAGCCCGGTCCAGTATCTGCTCCTCCGAGCCAGCCGGCGGGCGGCGTCGGCGCTGATCGGGCCGTATCCGGCCAGCTCCGCGGGGAGATCATCACCGCCGAAGAGCGTGTCCGCATTGATGATGACCATGACCTCGGCCTTGACCCGCGAAAGATCCGGGTCGATGTCTGCGTCAACGTCGGCGATATCAGCAGGGCCGGCAGCAGGGCCGGAGGCGGCGGCGCCGGGGCCAGCGGCGGTGCCGGGGCCAGCGACGCCACCGGGGACAGGCCGGGACGGAGTTTTGGGCGGCGCGTTGGGGCTCAGCCCCTCCCGGCCCGACGTGCCCAGCAGGGTTCCGGTGAGCAGGTCAACGCGCAGCTGATCCATGGTCCGCCCGTCGCCGCTGTTCTTGTTGGCACGGGCGGCAGCGGAGAGCGCCCCGAACAGTGCCATGCCCTTTTCGGCGGCCATCATCGCTCCCAGGCAGGCCATGCCGTCGGGTGCAGGTTCCAGCCAGACCCGCCGCTTCGACAGGGCATCACGGTGCCGCTGCCGAATGGTGTCGGGATATCGCCGCTCACGGAGGGTGCGGGCTCTGCGGGACAGCTGCGCTGCCGTCAGCTTTGGGGCCGCCCGCAGCACCTCACTCTCGAAGGCCGGCGCATCCTCCGGCGGCACAAACTGCAGCTCCTCCAGCAGTACCCGCGCCTGCGGATAGGTGATGGCCCCGTACGACAGGTGCGCCAGCGTGGCGGAGCGTTCCCGGGTCAGCTTCCCGGACTCGGAGACCAGGCGCATGGCGCTCATGTGCGGCAGCCGCAGCACGGCCCCGACCTCGGCGGCCGTGGCGGACAGGACCGCCCCCGCCGTCTGGTCCGCAGGCAGGAGGGCCTTCGCCTTCCGATCCACCAGTTCCTCCACCCGCGCCACCACCCGGGCCTGCTGCGCCTGAGCCCATCCCATCAGGGCATCGAGCCGGGCAAGCGTGGCTGCGGCCTCGGCTTCATCAAGCGATTCCGCAGCCCTCAGCGACAACCAGCCGTCGAATCCCTCAGGCAGTGATTGCGGCGCGGGCCGGGACGCTCCGGCCGGGGCATCAGGCGGCAGCGCTCCCTCGCGCGCGCTGAAAGCCAGCGCAACCGACGCCGAAGCACCGAAAAGCGCCCTCTGCCCGGTGTCTGTCTGCGGCTTTTCCATGCGTTAAGAATTTCAGCCGGCACTGACAAAACAGGGCCGAAAAGGAGGATATCCACCACCACCCGATACCGGTTCTCCGGCAGTTTTTACCCGTGTTTTCAGCCGGCGGATTACCCGCTCTCACATCCGTTACGTGTCGGTCCGTTGGTGCCCCGGGAGGTGACCGACGCACCCCTGAACCGCTGCCCCGGCAGTTCGTCCGACATCCCTTACCATCGCTGACCGGAGCTGGGCCGGTCGCGGTACGGACCACGACAGCGCTGGCGGGTCCAGGACGGACTGTTCGGACGGCTCAGGCCCGTCCAGTCGGTCCAAGCAATACAAGCCGGCTCGGGGCTCAGTACAGTTCGGGCCGGTTCAGGTCGTCCGCGTCCCACGACAGATCGGCGCCTTCCCGCAGCGGAAGCGCCTCAATGTTGGGATCCTGCACCAACGCCGCAATCAGCTCCCGACTGCCGGCAACGACGGTGGAATCGAAGTCGATCTCCGAGACCAGCACCCAGGCGTGGTCGGCCGGCCAGAGAATATTGGGCGACTGTGGAAACCACGGTGCGTGGTGCCACAGCACCTTTTCAACCCATCCCCGGTCCTGGAAGAACCTCGCTCCGGCAGCGAAAAGGTAGTAGCTGCGGTCCGGCAGATCCAGGGTTGGGGCGAGCACGACGTCGGCGGGCAGCAGCCCGGACCCCGGGGGCGGGTTCCCCGCCAGCGGGTCGGTGCCGTGCGGCCCGGTTCCCAGCCCGAGCCGATGGGCTTCCTCCAGGCTGACCCACCTTGCTGGTTCGTCCGCGCCTGCCGCTTCCGCACTGCCGTCGTGAGGCTGGTCGCTGCCACGGTCGCCGGCGTCACGCTCCGCCTCACCCGGTTCCGTTTCCTCGGACCAGGCGACCTCAAGTTGGGCATATCCGGCCGAGCTGGTCAGCCCGCCGTATCCTTCCCAGATGGCGGCCACGCCGGCGTCGGGCGTGGCAGTGTGGGCTGCCAGATGGAGGCAGACCCGGGCGAGGACGTCGGCCGCCAGGTTGCCCTGCTGCGGTTCGGAGTAACGTCGTCCCCGATCGTCCAGCGGCCCGTAGGCGCTCTGTACCCCCGGCAGGATCAGCCGGCTGAACTGAGCAAGCGGATGCATGGTCGTTCCCATCGCAGCAGCCACGTCAGCCCAGCGGATGGTCTCTTCTTCGATCTTCGGCCCGGCTGCGCAGGCCCGGTCCGCCGGCCCGTCAGGCGGCTGCCGGTCCCATCCCGAACCCTTCGGCCAGTCCCGCTGCACCGGGTGGAAGATCCGCGCGTACGCCTCGAATCCGCGGGGCACGACGGCGTGCATGTCCTTCCACTCCGCATCGATCCGCGGGCGCAGCCACTCCCCCGGCCCGGCCTGCTTCAACGGAGTTCCCGGCGGGAGGGCCGGCGGCGTTTCCTCCCTGTCCGGTTCTCCCTGACCCCGGCTGCTGTCCATCCGTCGTCCTAGCCCGAGACCGCAAACGGGTCGAAGCGGAGCCGCGCGAACATCTGCTGCTGCGCGGCCTGGGCCGCGTCGTCCTCATCCTCCGTGATCCGCTGGGCGACATAGCGGTACATCTTCTCGCGGACCAGATACGCCTCGGCGTCGGTCAGCGGCCCGGCAGCCAGCGCCCCGGCGCGTTCCTCCAGCTCCGGCAGCCGGGCCAGCCCGGCGTCGTCGGGCGCCATGGCAATGCCGAACGCGACGTCGAGCACGGCACCGGCCGACTCACCGTCGGTGGCGACGGGGTCGGCGTCGACGACGGCGAGCGTGCGCTCCGCGGCAGCCCGCGCCGCCCCGTAGGACTGCAGGCCCAGCAGGAAACGCACCTGCTCGGCACCCGAGGAGGAGTCGTATATCGGCCCGTCCAGCCACTCCAGCACGCTTTCACGCCACTGGTGGCTGCCGGTATAGAAGAGCAGGACCGTGGCGTGGCCGGCGACGGCGGCGCGCAGCCGGCGGATTTCCCCGCCGTCCGGCCCTGTTCCGTCGCTGTCATCGCTGCCGGCGGGGAATTCGCGCAGGGCCTGCTCGGCGATCTGCTGCAGGTGCGCGGCCAGCTCGTCGTCCCGCACCGACCCGAACTGTCCCCACTCGGCGATGTCCTCCGTGTACAGGCTCAGCTCACGCATCAGGAACCGGACCCAGGGGCTGCCCGGACCGTACTCCTCCACAGCCAGGGGAAACGCCCCGATCAGGTAGTAGGGATCCCGCGGGGTGCGCAGGTCCCAGGCCGCGGTGAACAGGTGGATGGCAAGCTCGCGGTCATAGGTGAGCGCGGGAACGGATTCGGTATAAGCCCACGCCTGTTCGCAGGCCGCCGCGCCTTCCTCCGGCTCGCCGGTGATGTAGAGCGTCTCGGCGGCCCGCAGCAGCGTCATCGCGTATGCCTTCGGATCCGGGATGCCTGCTGCTTCCATCGCCCGTGCGGCGTCGGCCAGGTCGGCGGCCGCAACAGCCGGCGGCCGACCCTCATTGTGTTGTCTCCCCATGCAGACACCCTAGTGGGAGCGGGGATTCCCGCCCGGAGCGGCACGCGGAAACCCCGATACCGGCCCGGAAAGGCAACCCGGCCGAGGGACGGTCCGGCCCGGAAACGGCAGGTGCCGCCTCCCCCGGAGGGACGGCGGCACCTGCGCAGCGGATCGCTGGCTGCAGCTATCGGCGGGAGCCCGCCCCGGCGTCGGCCGGAACCGTCTGCCCGCCGTCACCGGCAGCGGAGGGGTCCAGGTGCGGGTGGCGGCGCTCCAGCGAAGCGCCCTCCACGTCCACGTCGGGCAGGATGCGGTCCAGCCACTTCGGCAGCCACCAGGCCTTGTCGCCGGCCAGGTGCATCAGCGCCGGAATCAGCAGCATGCGGACCACGAAGGCATCCAGCAGCACGCCGAAGGCCAGCGCAAAACCGATCGGCCGGATCATCGCGCTGTGCGAGAACACGAACCCGCCGAACACCGAGATCATGATGATCGCCGCGGCGGTCACCACGGACCGGCCGGCACGCACGCCCTGCACCACGGCCAACCGCGCCGGCGCGCCGTGGGCGTACGCCTCACGCATGCCGGAGCCGATGAACAGCATGTAGTCCATGGCCAGGCCGAACAGGATGCCGACCAGGATGGTGGGCAGGAAGTTCAGGATCGGGCCGGGCGTCTCCACGCCGAACACTCCGGCCAGCCAGCCCCACTGGTAAATGGCGACGACGCCGCCGAGCGCACCGAAGTAGGACAGGATGAACCCGAGGGTCGCCACGATCGGCACGAAGATCGAGCGGAACACCAGGATCAGGATGATCAGCGAGAGCCCGACGACGACGGCCAGGTAGATCGGCAGCGCTTCGGCCAGCTTGTCGGAGATGTCGATGTTGCCCGACGCCGAGCCGGCCACGCCCAGCTCGTACTCACCGTTCAGCGGGGACAGGTCGCGCAGGGTGTGCACCAGCTCCTCGGTGGACTCGCTGGTCGGCCCCTCTTCGGGAATGATCTGGAAGGCGGTGGTCTGCCCGTCCTCGGAGCTGCCGATCGGGGCGACGGCGGCGACGTCGTCCTGCTCGAACAGGGTCTCGGCGATTTCCTGCTGCGCGGCCAGGCCGGCGGCCTCGTCGGCCGGAGCCTCGGGCAGTTCGGCGACCACGAGCAGGGACCCGTTCTGGCCCTCGCCGAACTTCTCGGACACCGCGGTGTAGGCCTGGTACTGCGTCGAATCCGTGGCCTCGGAGGAGCCGTCCGGCAGGTTCAGGCGCAGCTCCAGGGCCGGAATGGCGACCAGCAGCAGGCCGGCAATGCAGGCCAGGGCGGTCAGCACCGCGCGGGCGGTGCCCATGGGCTTCGCCTGAGCGGCACCCGGAACCGAGGCTCCGGCAGAGCCGGCCGCGTCCGGGCCGGCGTCGGATGCATCGGCGGACCCGGCGGCGTGGGACCCGGCTGTGTAGGAGCCGGCCGCGTGCGCGCCGTGCGCGGCTGCCGGGGCCTGCCCCGCCGTCGTGCCGGTGCCGTGCGCCTCGTCCCGGGCGGCACGTTCCTTGCGGCTGAGCACCCGCATGCCGGCCAGCTTCAGCAGCGCCGGAGTCAGGGTGACGGCGATCAGCACCGCGATGGCGATGCAGCCGGCGCCCACGGTGCCCATCAGGCCCAGGAACGGAATGCCGGTGACGTTCAGGGCCAGCAGGGCGATGAAGACCGTCATGCCGGCGAAGACCACGGCGTTGCCGGAGGTGCCGTTCGCCAGGGCGATGGACTCCTGGACGTCGTAGCCGCCCTTGAGCTGGCGGCGGTGCCGGTTGACGATGAACAGCGAGTAGTCGATGCCCACGGCCAGGCCGAGCATCAGGCCCAGCACCGGGGTCACCGAGGCCATCTCGACGACGCCGGAGAAGGCCATGGAGCCCAGCGCGCCGATGCCCACGCCGATCAGCGCGGTGATGATGGGCAGGCCGGCGCCGATCAGGGTGCCGAGCATGATCACCAGCACGATGCCGGCCACGACCAGGCCCACGACCTCGCCGACGCCGAAGATGCTGGGCACGCCGCCGGCGATTTCGGCGGAGAAGTCGGCGGTGACGCCGTCGATCGGCTGGTCTTCGAAGACCGCGACCAGCGCGTCGGTGGTGTCCTTGGAGATGTCCAGCTGCGCTTCGGAGAAGACCACGTTCACGATGGCGGCGCTGCCGTCCTCGGACACGGTGCGGATCTCGGCGGCCATGTCCAGCAGCGAGGCGCCGGATTCCAGCTGCACGGCCTGCGCTTCGAGTTCGGCGGCGCCGGCCTCGAGCTCGGCGCGCCCGGCGTCGAGCTGGGCCTGCTGCTCATCGAGCTGGGCCTGCTGTGCGTCCAGCTGGGGCGCGGCGGCGTCGAGCATCCCGCCGGCCTCGGCCTGGGCACGGGCGGCATCCAGCTGCGCCTGACCGGCGTCGAGCTGGGCCTGTCCGGCGTCGAGCTCGGCGCGGGCGGACTCCAGCTGTTCCCGGCCGGCGTCGAGCTGCGGCTGGCCGGCCTCGATCTGCTCGCGCTGCTCGGCGCGCTGGGCCTCGGTTTCGAAGGGGTCGACGGCGTTCTCCACGCCGTCCACGTCCGCCGTCTTCGTGACCAGCGCGCTGATCTGCTCACGCTGCTCGGGGGTGAAGGCGGAGCCGTCCTCGGTCTGCAGGACCACGCTGCCGGTGCCGCCGGAAGCCTCGGGCAGCTCGGACTGCAGCTGCTCGGTGACCTCAGCGGTGGGGGTGTTGGGAATGGAGAAGCTGGTGGCAAGGGTGCCGCCGAACATGGCAAACGCGGCGCCGGCCGCAACCAGCAACGCGAGCCAGAGCCCGATCACGGTCTTGGCCCGGCGCGCGGCGGCCGCGCCCAGGCGGTAAAGGAATTCAGCCAAGGGGAGACTTTCCGTCAGGGGTGGGTGTATCAGGGAACGTGCGGGAGCAGGCCGTGGTGCCGTGCCCCGACTTCAGTGCGGTGAGGAACTGTTCACGAAGCCGGATCCAGACTTCGCGGGATTCAGGGGTGTCGGCCGCGCCGGTGGCTGCGCTCCAGTGCTGGTAGAGCACCGCCAGCCCGCCGATGAAGGCTCCGGAGAGCAGGTCGACGTCGAGCGGGTCCGCGTCCGGGTAGGCCAGGCGCAGTTCCGCCGACATCCGCCGGGTGATCGCGGTGAAGGAGCGAAGGGCGATCAGCGCGGACCGCGGCGAAGGCTGCGCGTCGCCCAGCTGGCCGCCGTCGCTGAGCATGGCGGTGAGCCGGGCCATCGGGCCGACGACGTCGCTGGCACGCAAGGCGGCTATGACCTGGTCCGCCATGCTTCCAGGTACCCCGGTGCCCTGCTTCATGGGAGAAATCAGCTCATCCAGCGTGCTGCCCAGGAGCTCGCTGCAGGCTTCGACAATGACCTCGTCGAGGGAGCTGAAGTGGTTGAACACGGTGCGGCGGGCGACGTCGGCCCGCGCGGCTAGCTCGTCCACGCTGAAATTCATGCCCCGCTCGCTCATCAGGGACGCCGCGGCGTCAATGATGGCGCGGCGGTGCCGCTGCTTCAGGCTGGACCGGCGGTCCGGTGCTGCGGAGGCGGCGGAAACGGTCACGTAACGACACTAGGTGCATCGTTGCACCCGGTGCAACTCGGCGGAGAATACCTGACATGCGGAGGATTGGACTATGGCTTTGACGCTGCGAGGCCGACAACTCTCGGCGGGTTCAGGCTCCTATGGCTGCGCCTTAACAGCATCAACCCGCCGAAGGTTGATGGACGCACCCACCAACCCAGCATCAACCCGCCGAAGGTTGATGGACGCACCCACCAACCCAGCATCAACCCGCCGAAGGTTGAGCCCAGGCGCCCGCGCAACCGCGCAACCCCGCAACGCGTCATTTGAGTCATTACGCAACGTTCATGTTGCGTAATCAGACACCGCTTAGGTTAGCCTTAGCTATGCCGCTTCCCCCACGCGGCGCTTGAGCCACAGCCGCCTCTCCTTTCCCAACCGGCGGCTGCCCTGAACGAGGAGTGAACACAGTTGTTCCTGCCCAAGAAGACCGCGGCCCTGGCTGCCGCCGCCGCCCTGACGCTGACCCTCGCCGCCTGCGGCGGCAGCGCCGAAGCGGAATCGGAAACGCCCGCAACGGGCAGCTCCGCCGACTGGCCGCGCACCATTGAGCACGAAGCCGGCGAAACCGTCATCGACGCCCAGCCGGAGCGGATCGTCTCCACGTCGCTGTCCGTGACCGGAACCCTGCTGGCCATCGATGCCCCGGTGGCCGCCACCGCCGTCACCGCGGCCCGCCCGGGCAGCACCGATGAAAACGGATTCTTCGCGCAGTGGGCCGATACCGCCGTCGAGCGCGACGTCGAGCCGCTCTACACCGTCGGTGAGTTCGATCTGGAAGCCGTGATCGCCCATGATCCGGACCTGATCGTCGTCTCCACCTCCGGCGCCGACTCCGTGCTGGACCAGTACGAGGCGCTCTCCGACATCGCCCCCACCGTGGTGGTCAACTACGGCGACCAGACCTGGCAGGACCTGGCCGGGGAGCTCGGCGAAGCCACCGGCCTCGAGGCCGAAGCCGAAGCCGCGGTCACCGAGTTCGACGCCCTGGTCGAGGAAACCGCCGGAAAGATCGGCATCGAAGAGGGCACCACCGCCTCGGTCGTCTCCTACAACGCCGGGGACACCTCGCCCGTGGGCAAGCCGACCGGCCCGCACGCGCAGCTGCTGGAGAAGCTGGGCTTCACCGTCAACGAACCGCCGGCCGAATTCGACACCTCCACCCAGAAACGCGAGGACTTCGCCTTCACCTCCTACGAGGGCCTGGCCGACTCCGTCATCGGCGACTACGCGTTCCTGATCAGCGCCGATGACAAGCGCGTCGAGGCGTTCAAGGCCGATCCAACCCTGGCCAACCTCCCCTCCGTGCAGAACGACACCGTCTTCGCGCTCGGCCTGGCCTCCTTCCGGATGGACCCCTACTCCGCGACGGACATCGTGACCTGGTTCGGCGACACCTTCGCCCAGTAGGTACCGCAAAGACCGTTCCATCGTGTTGCAGAAACCGCGCCGCCAGCACCGGCAGGGCCTCGGCTGGATTCTCGGCCTCGCCCTGCTGGTGCTGCTGGCGTTGCTGAGCCTCGCCGTCGGCTCCCGCCCCATTGCCCCCGCCGACAGCTGGGCGGCCCTGACCGCCTTCGATCCCAGCCGGAACACGCATCTGCTGGTCCGTGAGCTGCGGCTGCCGCGCACCGTGCTGGCAGTGGTCGTCGGCGCGGCCCTCGGCCTGGCCGGAGCGCTCATGCAGGCGCTGACCCGCAATCCGCTGGCCGAGCCGGGCATCCTCGGGGTGAACTCCGGCGCCGCGTTCGCCGTCGCCGTCGGTCTGGGCTTCTTCGGCGCGAACGCGCCGATGCAGTACATGTGGTTCGCCTTTGCAGGCGCTGCCGCCGCCTCGGTGGTCGTCTACCTGCTGGGCCGGGCGCACGACGCCGGCACCAACCCGGTGCGCCTGGTCCTCGCCGGCGCGGGACTGTCGGTGATGCTCGGCGCGGCCACCTCGATCCTGCTGATCGCCGGCACCGAAGAGAACCTCACCGCCTACGCCTCCTGGGCCACCGGTTCCCTGCAGGGCCGCGGCTGGGATGTGCTGCCCTGGGTGGCCGGCGCCTGCGTGCTGGCGATCGCCGCCGCCCTGCCCACCGCGTCCAGCCTGGACTCGCTCTCCCTGGGCCGGGACCTGGGGCAAACCCTCGGCGTGCGCATACGCACCACATGGCTCACCGGCACCGGCGCCATCCTGCTGCTCGCCGGCGCCGCGACCGCCGCCGCCGGGCCCATCAGCTTCCTGGGCCTCGCCGCTCCGCACATCGCCCGGCTGGTCACCGGGCCGAACCACCGGAGGCTGCTGCCCTTCTCCATGCTCCTCGGTGCACTGCTGCTGCTGGTCGCCGACATCCTGGGCCGCACCGTCGCCGCGCCCGCCGAAATCGGTGCCGGAGTGATGAGCGCCCTGGTCGGCGCCCCGTTCTTCATCGCCCTGGCCCGCCGTCGGAAGCTGGTGAAACTGTGAGCCTCAGGACGCCGCCACCGCGGACAGGAACCGCCCCCGACGCCGGCCCCTCCCCGCGCGTCTCCCCGCGCGTCCTGGCCCTCGGGCTCGTGCGGCTGCGGGTTTCGGCGCGCACCGGCGTCGTCGGTCTCGTCCTGGCCGCCGCCGCGGCGCTGCTGGCGGTGCTGTCCATGCAGACCGGCACCCTGGCCCTGGCCTTCGGCGACGTGCTGGCCGCGGTGTTCGGCGGCGGGGAACCGCGCACCCAGGCCGTGGTGCAGCGCATCCGGCTGCCGCGGACCGTCACGGCCCTGGCCGTGGGCGCCTGCCTGGGCGCCGCCGGCGCCACCTTTCAGTCCATCTCCCGCAACGCCCTGGGTTCCCCCGACATCATCGGCTTCACCACCGGAGCCGCCACCGGTGCCGTGGCGCAGATCGTGCTGTTCAATGCCGGTCCGCTGGCCACCGCGCTGTGGGCGGTCGGCGGCGGGCTGGCCGCCGCCGGCGCGGTCTACCTGCTCTCACTGCGCGGCGGCGTCACCGGCGGGTACCGGCTGGTGCTGATCGGCATCGGCGTCGGCGCCATGCTCAGCGCCCTGAACACCGTCCTGCTGGCCAAGGGAGACTCGGACCTGGCGGCGCAGGCGCACCTGTGGCTCTCCGGTTCCCTCGCCGCCCGCACCTGGGCGCACGCGCTGCCGGTGCTGGCCGCCGTCGCGCTCCTGCTGCCGGTGCTGCTGGCCCTGGGCCGGAAGCTGTCGCTCCTGGAAATGGGCGAGGACGCCGCCCGCGCCCTGGGGATCCGCACCGAACGGGTGCGGCTCACAGCCATGGCCGCCGCCGTCGGGCTCACCGCCCTGGCCACCGCTGCCGCGGGACCGATCACGTTCGTGGCCCTCGCTGCCCCGCAGCTGGCCGCCCGCCTCACCCGCTCCCCCGGTGTGCCCATCGGCACCGGCGCGCTGATGGGCGCGGTGCTGATGGTGGGCTCCGACCTGCTCACCCAGCACCTGCCGATCCAGGCCGCGGTGCCCATCGGGCTGATGACCGGACTGGTGGGCGGCATCTACCTGCTGTGGCTGCTGACCCGTTCCCGGCAGGTGTAGCCGTGCCCCGCAGCCCTGATCCCCGGCATTCCGCTCCCAAGGAGGCTTCCATGCCCGACGTGCTCTCCGCCGAGGCCCTGACCCTCGGCTACGACGGCCGCACCATCAGCGAGGACCTGGACGTGGTGATCCCTCCGGGGTCCTTTACCGCGATCATCGGGCCCAATGCGTGCGGCAAGTCGACACTGCTCCGCGCGCTGTCCCGGCTGCTGAAGCCGCAGGCCGGGCAGGTGTTCCTGCAGGGCCGGGACATCGGAAAGTACTCGACGCGCGACGTCGCGCGACGGCTGGCGCTGCTGCCGCAGTCCTCCGCCGCACCGGACGGCATCACCGTGGCCGATCTGGTGGCCCGCGGCCGGTTCCCGCACCAGTCGCTGCTGCGGCAATGGTCCGACGCCGACCAGGCGGCGGTCGACGCCGCGATGGCCGCCACCGGCGTCGCCGACCTCGCCGGACGCACCGTGGACGAGCTCTCCGGCGGGCAGCGGCAGCGGGTCTGGCTGGCGCTGGTGCTGGCCCAGGACACCCCGGTGCTGCTGCTGGACGAGCCCACCACGTTCCTGGACATCGCCCATCAGCTGGAGGTGCTGCGGCTGTGCCGCCGGCTGCACGAAACCGGCAGCTACACGCTGGTCACCGTGCTGCACGAGCTGTCGCTGGCGTTCCGGTTCGCCGACCACGTCATCGCCATGAAGGACGGGCGGATCGTGGCGCAGGGCCCGCCGGAACAGATCGCCACTCCGAAACTGATGAAGGAGATCTACGGCATCGACGCCGTGGTGATCGAAGACCCGGCCACCGGCGGGCCGCTGGTGGTGCCGCTGGAACCGGGCGCCGGGCAGCGCGCGAAGGCGGCAGCCGGCGCCGGCGCACAGGCGGCCACGGCAGGGGCGCCGGCATGAACGCGGCGTCCACAGCAGCGGAATCGGCCGGCGCTGCGGGCCGGGCGGTGCAGGGCGGGCATCGGCTGGTCGTCGAATCGGTCGAGGACCTCACCCCCGGCATGCGTCGCGTGGTCTTCGCGGGCCCCGGCGTCGCCTCCTATCTGGCGGCCGGCCCGCACGTACCGAACATCAAGCTGTACTTCCCGGTTCCCGGCGCGGAGCTGGACCTGCCCGTGAAGGTGGACGGGCGCTGGAGCTTCGCGCCGGGCCAGCGTGAGCGCGTGCGAACCTATACGGTGCGCCGGCTGGACCGGGACGCGTCCCGGCTGGCGGTGGACTTCGTCCGGCACGGCGACGAGGGCCTGGCCTCCGTCTGGGCCGAACGCGCGGTTCCCGGCGCCGAGCTGGGCGCCCTCGGCGGCGGCGGACTGGTGGTGCGCGACGGCGCGTGGGTGCTGCTGGCCGGCGACGAAACCGCGCTGCCCGCGATCGGCTCCACACTCGAGCGCTTCGCCACGGAACGCCCGGAGCAGCGCGGGCTGGCACTGATCGAGGTCGCCGGGCCCGAGGAGGAACAGGACCTCACTGCCCCGGACGGGTTCGAGGTGCGCTGGCTGCACCGCCGCCGGGGCGGGGCGGCTGCGCCGGCATCGTCCCGGCCTCCGGTGCCGGCCGGAACCACCACGCTGCTGCAGGAGGCGCTGGCCGCCGTCGAGCTGCCTGCTGCGGAGCTCGCCGCCGGGCAGGTCCGGATCTGGGTGTCGGCGGAGTCCGCCGTCGTCCGCTTTGCCCGCGCCCATCTGAAGCGGCTGGGCTTCGACCGGCGGCATCAGCTGATCATCGGCTACTGGCACCGCGGCATGACCGAAACCGGGTACACCCGCAGCACCGACCACGACCGCGAGCGCGGCGAACTGGCCGATGTGCTGCCCGGCCAGGAGCACGCCCATGCTCACTGAGCCGCCGGAGCCCTCCCCCGCCGCGCAGTTTCCCCCGCCGCGGCCAGCCGTCCCGCCCACCCCGCCGCCGTCGCCCGTACTTCCGGGCTGGTTCCGGAACCGCTGGGCGGCGATGGGCAGCAGCGAACGCCGGCAGCTGCTCGACGGGCTGGCTGCAGGCGGCCGGGCGCCGCTGATCGAGCCCGACCCGCGCGGCCACTCCGACTTCCGCGCCGTGACGTTCCTGCACCGGAATGCCGCGGCGTCGGCGGTGATCCTCTCAGCCAACGGGCTGCTGGATCACCGCAATCCGGCCGCCATGGAGTTCGACCGGCTCGACGGCACCGATCTGTGGGCACTGACCCTGCGGATGCCGGCCGATTGGCAGGCCGGCTACCGGATCACCGCGCATGTGGGACCTGGCCTGCCGCCCTGGCGGCTGCCCGGCGCGGACCGGCGGACCGTGCGCCTGGCCGCCGACGCCGGGGCGCCGGATCCGCTGAATCCCCGCGTGGGCGCCGGGATGAGCGGGGCGCCGCAGTCGCTGGTGCAGCTGCCCGGGGTACCGGACGCACCGTGGCTGGCCGCGGCGACGCCGGAGGCCGCAAGCACGCAACCGTCCGTGATGGGCGCCGGGACGGGGGAACCAAGCGGCGCCGGGCCTGCCCGGCCGCTGACGGGGCCGGACGGGGGCGGTCCCGTCCGGAGCCCCGGCAGCGACCCGCTGGCCTCCCCTGCTGCGGGGCCTGCCGCCGCCCCGCGGCTGCGGGAGCTGCTCGTGCCCGACGCCGGTGCCGGACGGGGCCGGCGCATCTGGCTCTACCTGCCGCAACAGGTGGCCGGGCAGGCTCCGTCCGCCGACCTGCCCCTGGTGCTGCTGCACGACGGACAGGTCTGGGCGAAGTACCTGAACCTCTCCGCCACCCTGGACGCGGCAACCGCCGCCGGGGTCCTACCGCCGCTGGCGGTGGCGATGATCGATTCGCTGGACGTGCCGACCCGGACCCGTGAACTGTCCGGACCGACCGGGACCGTGGACTTCGTGGCCCGGGACCTGCTGCCGCTGCTGTGTACCCGCTTCCCCGTCACGGACGATCCGGCCCGGACCGTGGCCTCCGGCGCCAGCTTCGGCGGCCTGGCCTCGCTCTGGCAGCTGGCCCGTTTTCCGGACCTCGTCGGCGCCGCGCTGGCGCAGTCGCCGTCGCTGTGGCGGTACGACCTGGCCGATCCGCTCGCTGCTGTGGCCCGGCAGGTACGCATCCGGATCCAGGCGGGCATCTATGAGGACACCATCCACCGGGCCGGTGAAGCCCTGCACCGGGATCTGGCCCGCACCGGCGCGGACATTCGTTTCCGATCCATCACCGGCGGGCACGACTGGGCGTGGTGGAATCCCTGGCTGATCCGCGGCCTCACGGAGCTGCTCGGACCGTAGGGCCGCTTCCCCGGCGCAGCTCCCCCTCCCCGGGCCGGCTTACCCGCAGGACCCCCTCGGCCCTGACCGGCAGCGGACCGGCGGCGTACGCTGGGCGCATGTCCGTCGAGGTGCGCGCAGCAGTCGATTTTGACGATGTGGCAGCCGTTCTGGGGCCCAAACGACCAGACGCCAACGTCTGCTGGTGCCTGAGCTACCGGCTGATGACGTCGAAGGAGAACCGCGCGCTCACCGGCCCGGCCCGCGGCGAGCGGGTGCGTGCGCTGCTGCGGGAGGACGTGCCGCCCGGCGTCCTGGTGTACGACGACGGTGAAGCGGCCGGCTGGGCAGGCGTCCACCCCCGCTCCGACACCAGCTTCGCGACCAACCGGAGGATTCCGCATCTGGACGATGCGGACCCGTGGTCGATCTGGTGCATCCGGGTCCGCCCCGGCCACCGCCGCCGGGGCCTGGCCCACCACCTGCTCCGTGGCGCCGTCGACTTCGCCCGGGACCGCGGCGCCGCGGCTGTCGAGGGCTACCCGGTGGACAATGCAGGGGCCAAAGTTGATCTCACCATGGCCTACGTGGGCACCCGGAGCCTGTTCGAGCAGGCCGGCTTCCGGAAGGCGGCGGACACAACCTCGGTGCTGGCCGGGTTCCCGCGCGTGCTGATGCGGCTCGACCTGCACTGAGCCACCGGCGCGCCGCGGCGCGGCAGACGCCCCGACGCCGTCAGTCGCCCCGGGAGCGCCGCGCGGCCGGCAGTTTCACGCCTGCCGTGACGGCCAGGGCCAGGCAGGACATCCACACCGCGCCGCCCGGGCCCAGCGGTGCGGCGACCAGGCCGGCGGCGCCCGGCAGCACCACCTGCCCCACCCGGTTGCCCAGCAGCCGCAGCGCCAGCGCCGCACCGCGGGAAGCAGGATCCACTGCCTGCGACACCAGCGTCATGGTCAGCGGCTGGCCCAGCCCCAGGAAGAAGCCGGCAAAGGCCAGCGAGAGGCCCGCCGCCCAGGCCGACCCCAGCAGGAGGGGGGTCACCGTCAGCCCGATCGCCGATCCCAGCAGCGACGCAAACACCAGCCGGTCCCGGCTCCACCGTTTCCGCAGCGGGCCCAGCAGCAGCCGGGACAGGATGGTGGAGGCGGCACGGATGGCAAGCAGCACACCGATGACAACGGGAGCGACTCCTGCCTCCTCGCCCATCAACGGCAGGAAGGAGAGCAGGATGTCGGTGGTGGCGAGCAGGGCCAGGCTGGCCAGCATATTCGCTTTGACCCCCGGACGGGCGAGGATCGCCAACACCGGCTCGCTGCTGCCGGTCCCGACGGCGTCGGCGCCGCCTCGGACGGGCCGGGTCCGTGCGGCCGGGAAACGCACCAGGCAGGTGGGCAGGGAGGCCAGGGCTATGCCTCCGGCCAGCAGCAGCGCCCGGTTGACGTCCTGCAGCCGGTCCGGGTTGTCGACGCCGGTGGCGGACCCCAGGAGGAACCCGCCGAGCAGCGGGCCGATGAGCTGCCCGACGGCGAAGGCGGCCGTAAACCAGCCGAACGCCGTGTCGATGCGGGCCGGCGGTGCGAGTTTCGCGATGGCGGACTGGCCGGCGATCGTGAAGCAGAGGTGTCCCATGCCCAGGCCTGCGGCCCCGACCGCCACCACCGCCAGCCCGGGGGCCAGAGCCAGCAGCACGCCGTTCAGCGCCAGGAGGCCAAGGCCGGCCAGGAGCAGCACCCGGAGCCGGGAGGAACGGTCCGAGATACGGCCGAGACCGATCGCGAAGGCCACGGGCAGCAGGGCGAACGACGCCGATGCCAGGCCCACCGCCACTGCATCGCCGCCCAGCGCCAGCACCTTGTAGGTGATGAGCGGACGGGCCAGGTTGATGGCGGTCTGGCTGAGCACGGCGGCGACCACCAGCGCCCACAGCCAGGCATGCGGCCGGCCGGCCGCGGTCGGTGAGGGCATGGGGTGCGGAGCCTAGACGTCGGCTTTGGTGCGCTGCCGCATTCTGCCCACCGCAGTGATCACCAGGGCAGCCAGCAGGCCCAGATACAGCACGATCGTGATCGGTCCATCCACGAAGACGGAGTAGTCGCCGTTGGAGGACAGCAGCGCCGAGCGCATCGAGGTCTCCGCCAGCGGGCCGAGCACGATGCCGATCATCAGCGGGGCCAGGGGAATTCCGTACCTGCGCATCAGGAATCCGAGGCAGCCGATGCCGAGCACCATGAGCAGGTCGAACACCGAGGCCGAGGTGGCGTAGACGCCCAGCCCGCAGAAGACCGTGATCCCCGCGTAAAGGTAGGGCTTCGGGATCAGCAGCAGCTTGGCCCAGAGCGGCGCGAACGGCAGGTTCAGGATCAGCAGGACCACCAGGCCGACGAAGAAGCTGGCCAGCAGGCCCCACACCAAATCCGGTGCCCGGTCGAAGAGCAGGGGGCCGGGCTGGAGCCCGTACTGCTGGAAGGCGGCCAGCATGATCGCCGCCGTTGCGGACACCGGCAGGCCCAGGGCGAGCAGCGCACCCATCGCCGTGCCTGAGTTGGCGTTTCCGGCCGCTTCGGGAGCCGCGAGGCCGCGGATGGCGCCCTTGCCGAACTGGGGGTCCCGGCGTCGGCGGTCCAGGCGGCGCTCCGTGCCGTAAGCCATGAACGTGGGCACCTCCGCGCCGCCGACGGGAATGACGCCGAAGGGAATGCCGAACGCGCTTCCCCGCAGCCAGGCGGGCAGCGCTTCACGGAATTCGGCCCGGGAGAGGAACGGCCGCCCGGCATTCCTGATGGCCACCGCCTGGGGATCCCGCCGGATGCGCGAAATGACGTGGAAGACCTCACCCAGGGCCAGAATGCCCACGGTCACCGTGATGATGTTGACGCCGTCGAAGAGCTGCGGGACGCCGAAGCTGAAACGCTCCGCGCCGGAGATGCTGTCGATGCCCAGCACGGCAATGGCGAGGCCGATCACGAGTGAGACCAGGCCCTTGATCACCGAGTCGGAAACAACCGAGGCGGTGGCGATGAATGCGAAGATCGACAGGGCAAAAAACTCCTGCGGGCCGAAATTCGCGGAGAGATCCGCAAGTTTCGGCGCAAAGAACACCACCAGCACGCTGGCGATGAATCCGCCGATGAAGGCGCCGATCGCGGCTGTGGCGAGGGCCTGCGGAGCCCGGCCGTCCTTGGCCATCTGGTGGCCTTCAAAGGTGCTGGCGATGGCGGAGCCCTGCCCCGGCGTGTTCATCAGGATGGCCATGGTGGAGTCCCCGAACAAGCCGCCGAAGTAGACGCCGGCAAACATGATGAAGGCACCCATCGGGTCCAGCGAGAAGGTGATCGGCAGCAGCAGCGCCACCGCCATCGAGGAGCCCAGGCCCGGCAGGACGCCGACGGCGGTGCCCAGCAGGCAGCCGACCACCACCCAGAGCAGGTTCATGGGGGTCAGGACGTGGCCGAAGCCGTCGGCCAGGTTTGCCAGTGCGTCCATCAGAAAATGCCTCCCAGGATTCCGGCCGGCAGGTTAAGGCCGAGTCCGGCGCCGAACGCCAGCTGGATCAGCGACGACAGGACCAGCGCCAGGCTGAGGTCAAAGACGTAACGTCGGCTGCCCACGGCGTAGGCCACGGAAAAGAACAGCAGGGCAGCGGCCAGGATCCAGCCCAGCGGCTCAATGAGCAGGGCGAAGGCGAGGAACCCGCCGAAGGCAATGCCCAGAGCCTTCCAGTCGGAGTACATCCGGGGAGCCTCGGCCGCCGGCGTCTGCGGGTGCGCAGCCGCCGGCGCATCATCCTGCGCGTCGCCCGGCGGCTCCGGCGGAGCGGGCCGCCGGAGGGTGTCCAAGGCCAGCAGGGCCGAGAGGACATAGCCTGCCACCACGATCAGCGTTGGAAAGAACTTGGGCCCGGGGCTGGCAGCCCCCTGGGGCACGGTCATGGTCAGGATCCCCACCAGCAGATAGGAGGAGATGCCGGCCAGCACCAGCGCGACGACGAGCCCGCTGCGTCCGTGCCAGAATCCCCGCCCTTGCTGCTTGACGCGGCCTTCCGCCGTCGAGGCGCTCACAGGCCCAGTCCCTTCAGAATCTCGCGGACGGCTTCTTCTTCCTCGGCGATGAAGGTTTCGAATTCCTCGCCGACCATGAAGGTGTCGTCCCACCTGTTGCGTTGCAGGGCGTCCGCCCATTCCTCGGTCTCGGCCATTTCCGTGACGATGGCGAGCAGCTCCTCATAGTCCTCGTCGGACGTGCCCGGGGCGGCAAGCATGCCGCGCCAGTTGGTCATCTGCACGTCGTAGCCCTGCTCCAGCAGCGTGGGAATCTCGATGCCTTCGAGCCGTTCCGGGGCGGAAATCGCCAAAGCCCGCACCCGGCCGGCCTCAATCTGGTCGGCGAACTCGTTGTAGCCGCTGATGGCTGCCTTCGAGGTATCCGAGAAGACGGACTGCAGCGCCTCTCCGCCGCTGGTCGTGGGAATGTACGTGGTTTCGCTGGCATCTATTCCGGCTTCCATGGCCAGCTGCGCCATGATGAGGTGGTCGATGGAGCCGATGGAGCCGCCGGCGAAGGGGAACGCCCGCGGGTCCTGCTTCCAGTCGGCCACCAGGTCATCGATGGACTGGTAGGGCGAATCCGCCGGAACCACGATGGCGTCATAGTCGTCCGCCAGCCGCGCCAGGGGGCGCACGTCGGTGAGGTCCACCGGCGACTCGTTCAGTTCAATGCCGCCCAGCATGACCGTGCCCGTGGCCAGGAGGGTCGCCGATTCGCCCTGCATGGTGGAGAACTGGCCGAGTCCGATGGTCCCGGCCGCGCCGGGCACGTTGACCACCGTGACGTTGTTGACGATGCCGGCCGAGCGCATGGCCTGCTGCTGCTCGCGGGTGAAGGTGTCCCATCCGCCGCCGGCGCCGGCGGGAGCGATCAGCGTGAGCTTGCTCCGCAGCTCCGCGCCTCCCGCTGTCTGGGCGGCGGAGAACATCCCGGCGCCGATGACCAGCACGGCGAAAAGGCCGTAAAGCGCGAATCCGATCCTGCGTTTCGGAGTTTTTTCCGGTGTTCCCTGATCGGGCGCTCCGGTTTCCACGCGCACTGGTGACATGGCGTTGGCCTTTCCTGTCCTGATTGGCTGCCCTTCGAACAGTTGTTCGGCGGGGGGAGCAGCCTATGTAGGCTATGTCACAGGGATATGAGAGGCAAACCACATTGTTGCCCCGGCAAAACCCACGAGAGGACGCAATGACAGTTCTGGTGGCACGGTCCCAGACCCGCGAGGGCGCCGCAGCATTTGAAACCGGCATTACCGAGGCGCGGTTAAGGAATGAAGATGTCGTGGTGTTCGACCTGACGGTTGCGGAAGCCGGCGCGGCTTCCTTCCCCGAACAAGTGCAGGGCACTGCAATTACCTACCGGGCGCCCCGTGAATACAGCCGGGATGCAGCCGGAGAACTGCTGGACCTGGCCCAGGAGATCAGTCCGTCATTGATCGTCATCGGCCTCCGGCATCGCAGCCCGGTGGGCAAACTGCTGCTCGGCAGCGCGGCGCAGCAGATCCTGCTGGAAGCCCATGCTCCCGTGCTTGCGGTCAAGGCTGCCCCGGCTCCCTGACCGCCGGATCCCGGTGAGCCCGCGCCCTGCCTGTGCACGGGGGGGTAGCGGGCTAGAACAGGGCCGCAGCCTGCTCGCCCACGAGGCCGACGGCGAGCAGCACCATGATGATGCCGCTGCCCAGAGTGACGAGCCGCGCCGCGCCTGGCCGGGAGCGCAGCAGCCGCCGGGCTCCCAGGGCCACGCAGGTGTACAGCACGGCGCTGACCATCAGGTGCGACAGGCCCAGGACCGTGGACTGCAGCGGCACCGGCCAGGCGGCGGCCGGAGCAATGAACTGCGGAATCAGCGCCAGGTACAGCAGCAGCGCCTTGGGGTTGGTGCCGCTGGTGCCCAGCCCCTTGAAGAAGGCGCGGCGGTCTGATGCGGGCTGCTCCTGCAGTGACGGGTAGTCAACCGATTCGGTTTCACGTGTAACGGTCAGCAGCGCGGTGCCCGAGCCGCTCGGCTGCCCGGCAGCACCGACGACCGCTCCCCCGGCGTTGCCTCCGCGGGCTGCGCGCCCCGCTGACCCGGAGTCCGGGATCGTGTCCGGCACCGCAGCCTGATCCGCCTCGACCTCGACCGTGAAGCCCGCCGAGCGCCAGGAGCGGATGGTGGTGATCCCCAGCCAGAGCAGGTACGCGGCACCCAGCACGGTGAGCACGGTCAGCAGTTCCGGCCGGGCGGCGATGAGCGCGGCGAGGCCGGCGACGATGAGCGCGGTGTGCACCAGGTAGCCGGCGCAGAGGCCGGCGATGGCCGGCGCGATCCGTCCCGGGCGCAGGCCCGCGGAGATGGCGTACGCCCAGTCAGCCCCCGGGGTCATGGCAAGGGTGATCGAGACGGCCGCGAAGCCGAGAAGCTGCTGGGGATCCATGCGTTCCAGCCTAGGAATTCCGCTGCGAAATGTGCTGACCGGATTAACGCCGACAGGCCGCTGAGGGGATACGATTTTTGCGTGATTGATGCGATCGACCGCGAAATTTTGCGCCATCTTCAGCAGGATGGAAGAATCACTGCCACCGCGCTGGCGGCGAAGGTGGGCCTGACGGTGGCCCCCTGCCACCGCCGGCTGAAGGAACTGGAGGCCCGCGGCGTGCTCACCGGCTACCGCGCCGTCGTCGATCCGGCCGCCGTCGGCCTGGGGTTCCAGGCCCTGGTGTTCGTCACCCTGAAGGACCGGCAGAACATGCTCACCTTCGAGCAGGAGGTGGAGCGGATCGAGCAGATCGTCGAGGCCAACCGGCTGTTCGGCGAACCGGATTTCCTGCTCAAGGTGATCGCCGAGGACCTGCCTGCCTACCAGCGCTTTTACGACGAGGTGCTGGTCCGGCTGCCCGGCGTGGAGAAGCTGAACAGCACGATCGTCATGAAGAGCCTCAAGGACGGCGGCGCGCTGCCGCTTTAGCTGCCTGGCAGGGCCCGATCCGCGCCTCAGAACAGCAGCCAGCCGGCCGCTCCCGCCCCGATCACCACCGCCCACGGCGGCACCCGGCCAACGGTCAGGGCGGCGAACGCGACGGCGGCCAGCCCGGCGAGCGCCGGCGTCGTGATGCCGGTGGTGATCACCGGGTCGTAGAGGGCCGCGGCCAGCAGCCCCACCACCCCCGCGTTCACTCCCGCCAGTGCCCGCCGCAGCCGCGGGCGACGGCGCAGCCGGTCCCAGAACGGCAGCACGCCGAGCACCAGCAGCATCGAGGGCAGGAACACGGCCGCCAGGGCGAGGGCCGCGCCGACGACGCCGCCCGGCGGCACCTGCGCCACCGCCCCCAGGTACGCGGCAAAGGTGAACAGCGGACCGGGCACCGCCTGCGCGGCGCCGTAGCCGGCGAGGAACGCATCGGCCGACACCAGGCCGGCAGGCACCAGGCCGGCCTCCAGCAGCGGCAGGACCACATGCCCGCCGCCGAACACCAGCACCCCGGCACGGTAGAACACCTCGGCCAGGCCCAGCACGGCGCTGCCCGTGAGCGCCGCGAGCACCGGCAGCACCACCAGCAGGGCGGCGAACAGCGCCAGCGCCGCCACCGACACGGCCCGGGGCACCCGCACCGCCGGGCCCGGCTCCGAGACTTCCGCGGTGTCCGGTGCGGCCGGCGGCCCCACGGACTTCAGGAGCAGCAGTCCCAGCAGCCCGGCCCCCGCCATCGCGCCGACCTGGGCCAGCGGATGCGGAACCAGCAGCACTACAACCACAACGGCAGCGGCTATCCCGCCGCGGCGCAGGTCCGGCGTCAGGGTGCGGGCCATACCCAGGACGGCCTGCGCGACGACGGCGGCCGCCGCGGCCTTGAACCCGTCCAGCCAGCCGGTGCCGGCGCCGTCGAGCGCCGCCGCACCGTAGGCGAAGCCCACCAGCAGCACGGCCGACGGCAGCGTGAAGGCCGCCCAGGCCGCAAGCATCCCCGCCCATCCGGCGCGCTGCAGCCCCAGTGCCATGCACACCTGGCTGGACGCGGGGCCGGGCAGGAACTGGCACAACGCCACCAGGTCCGCATACGCGCGGTCACTGAGCCAGCGCCTGCGCTGCACAAACGCTTCGCGAAAGAACCCCAGGTGTGCCACCGGCCCGCCGAACGAGGTCAGGCCCAGGCGCAGGAACGCGCCAAAGACCTCCCGCACGGTTCCCGGTGCGGCGGCGTCGGCGTCGCCGGTGCCGCCGACCGACCCGTCGGTGCCGCCGTCCGGTCCGCCCGTGCCGCCGTCCGGTCCGCCGGTGCCGCTGTCCGCGTCCCTGTCCATCACCGTTCCTCCCCTGCGCGCGCCGCGTCTGTCGGCACCCGGACCGTGTCCGCTCCGCCTCTTCGCAGCCTCCGCCTCAGGCCCTGTGCCGCTGCCTTTCAGTGAACGGCATCCAGGTGAACGGCCGGCAAACGGCTACTTCGGCTCACCTTCCACCCACAGGCCCGCCAGCTGCTCCGCGTCCGGAGCCCCGCCGGCGTCGAACCCGTCATAGTGCTGGCGCAGCCGAAACACGGCGACGGCGGCATCCTCCTGGATTTTGGTCTCGCGGGCGACGCCCCAGCGGCCCAGCTCGGCGTCGAGCACCACGGCCGCGTCCTTCTCGTTGAGCCGGCGCGCCTGCGCCACCAGGCGGACGGCCTGCTGCCGGTTGGAGGGGTGGAACACCCAGGACAGCGCGTCCTCGTAGCCGGCACGGAAGCGCTGGGCGAGGTCCTGGTTGTTCCGGTACCAGGCGCCGCGGTAGGCGGCCACGCAGCCCACGTACGGGCCCTGCAGTTTGTCCTCCGTGCCCAGGTGCCGGAGGCCCTGCTGCCGGGCCAGCGCCTCGAACCCGTTGCTCAGCAGCGTGGCGGACGCGCCCGGCGTCGGCCCGACCATGCTGGCGTACCGCTCCGCCACCCCACCCAGCGGCACCACCTGGTAGTCGCGGCCGGGCGTGAGGCCCTCCTGCTCGAGCATCCAGTACAGGACGTACGCGTAGCCGCTGTCCGCGGCGTCCACGCCCACCCGGCCGCCGCGCACGTCCTGGACGGTTTCCACGTCGCGGGCGCCGACGGCGGTGAGCTCCATGCGCAGGTCCAGCGCGAAGTCGGCCTGCATGTCCAAGATGCGGCCCAGGCTGTTGGACTCGTTGAACCGGTAGTTCACCACGTTGTCCAGTGCGGTCTGCAGCACGTCCCAGCGGCCCTCGGCGAAGCCGCGGAACTGCGCATCGGAGGAGCCGACGTGCTCCATCACCAGGTCGACGCCGTGCCGGGCGAAAAAGCCCTGCCGCATCCCGGCGACCAGTCCGGGCGAGGGGGCAAAGGCGCCCATCGAGAGGGTGTCGGTGCTGCCTGGCAGTGCCATGTCCGGGTTCCGTTCGTCAGCGGGGTGCCGGGTCCGGTTCGCGGGCGGCACGTGCTGCGGCGCTGTGCTGATGTGCACGGGGTGCGCAGGTTTCCAGCGTAGGAAGCCGCTGCGGGAGTGGCGACGGGCAGCGGCGGCGGGAACTCAGTCCCCGGTCACCCCGTCGATCATTTCCCGCAGGATGTCCGCATGTCCGGCGTGCCGGCCGGTCTCCTCGATCATGTGCGTCAGCACCCAGCGCAGGTTGTGCTTGACGCCCGGCTTCCGGCAGAGGTCATCCAGCTCATAGCGGGCGGCAACCTCCCGCGACTCGGCGCAGGCCGCCTCGTAGTCGGCAATGATCTCCGCCAGCGAGTCGTCGGCGGTGACCCGGAACTCGCCGTCGGGGTCCGCATCGCTCCAGCGGGTGGGCACGTCGGCCTGCCCGTCCAGCTTCTCGCGGAACCAGGACCGCTCGACGTCGGCCAGGTGGCGCACCAGCCCGCTCACCGTGGTGAGCGAGGGCAGCAGCCGGCGGGCGCCGTCGGCGTCGCTCAGTCCGGTGGCCTTCGCGACGACGGCGCCGCGCAGGTAGTCGAGGAAACCGTTCAGCGTGTCCCGCTCGTCGGCGCAGTCGGGAGGCTCGGGAGGCGTAAAAGTCATGGGCCACAGCCTAGGCTGGGGACCACGGGAGCCGGCGGCGGCACACCGGGCCGGGGACCGAATCAGCGCGGGCATCGACCGCCGGGGGAAACCATAAGGTGCCGCGGGAGCTTGTTATCGTGGAAGTGCCGCCCGCGGCCCGCTCTCATCCGCACCAAAAGGACCTTCCGTGAAGACGTTCTCCGGCGCCGCCCTGGCCGCCGCCCTGCTCGTCAGCCTCACCGCCTGCGCCGGCGGCACCGAGGAAACCTGCACCCGCCTCCAGGAACTGAACCTGGGCGAGGTCACCGAAACCGGCTCCGAGCAGACCCGCCAGGTGGGCTCCGAACTGCTTGACTTGGCCGAGGACGGGCATCCGGATCTGGCGGATGACCTGCGCACGGTGGGCGAGGTCATGCTGATGCCGGCGGAGAAGGTCGAATCCGCGGATTACCAGCTGGCCCTGGAATACCTCGAGTCGCTGCAGAACCTGGCCGACGCCTGCGAGCTCTAGCGCCCCCGGGCGCTTCAACGGCGCCCGCTGCCGGCGTTAACGGCAGCCGCCCGCTGCCCCGGAACGGGACAGCGGGCGGAAACCGCGGAAACTGAAGCCTAGGCCTCGTTCGGCAGGATCAGTGCCGGGGCGCCGGAGCGGGCGGCGTCGAAGCGCTGCGCGACGTCGGCCCAGTTGATGATGTTCCAGAACGCCTTGACGTAGTCGGCCTTGACGTTGACGTAGTCCAGGTAGAAGGCGTGCTCCCACATGTCCAGCATCAGCAGCGGGATGGTGCCCACCGGGATGTTGCCCTGCTGGTCGTAGAGCTGCTCGATGACCATGTTCTTACCCAGCGGGTCGTAGGCCAGGATGGCCCAGCCGGAGCCCTGCAGCGAGGTCGCCGCGGCGGTGAACTGGCCGCGGAAGCCGTCGAAGGAGCCGAAGAACTCATCGATCGCGGCTGCGAGCTCGCCCTCGGGCTTGTCGCCGCCGTCCGGGCTCATGTTGTTCCAGAAGATGCTGTGGTTGGTGTGTCCGCCCAGGTGGAAGGCCAGGTCCTTGGACAGCTTCGGGATGGAGCCGAACTCGCCCTTGTCGCGGGCTTCGGCCATCTGCTCCAGGGCGGTGTTCGCGCCGGCCACGTAGGTGGCGTGGTGCTTGTCGTGGTGCAGCTCCATGATCCGCGCGGAGATGTGCGGCTCCAGGGCGGCGTAATCGTAGGGCAGCTCAGGCAGGGTGTACTTATTGTTCACAGCTTCTCCTTCATGCTCAGGTTCATCAGTGTTGATACCAACCTAGGACCTCAAGCAAAGTTGAGGTCAAATTGGTGATTGGCGTTACGCCACCGGCGTACAGGAGGCTAGGTCTTGGCCTTCGGTGCCGCCCGCAGCTGGAGCAGCAGGTTCCCGGCCCAGGCGGCCGCCCGCTGCAGCTCGCCGTCGGCCAGCGGGCCGTCCCTCCCCTCCACATGGAAGGCCATGGGCGTGGAGATGATCCGCGCCCCGTGCGCCTGCAGCGCCTTGCTGATCTTCCGGGCCGCGTCGCCGTGGATAAACAGCCGGACCCGGGTGTCGAAGGCGGCGGCGCGGACGCCGTGCAGGGCATCGGAGGGCAGCCCGGCCAGGGCCTGCTGGACTTTGGCGGTGGGCTGCCAGCCGTTGATCGGGCTGCCGACGATCAGCAGGTCCCCGGACTCCAGGATGCCCGGCACGAAGTGTTCGGCAGGCACCAGCCGGGCCCGCAGCCCGGTCAGCGCGGCCGCGATGGCCTCGGCCACCGCACGGGTGTTGCCGTAGTTGGAGTCGTAGACGATGACGGCCTTCATGCCGGCCTCCCTCAGACCTCCGGCAGCTGTCCCGCCGGCGGTGCGCCGGGGGCGGCACACGGCAGGGGTGCCGCGCCGGATTCCCCTATGGAACAAGCGGCGGAAGGCAGAGTCAACGGGTGCGGCTCACGGCTTCGCCAGCCACCTGAGGATTTCCTCCGCCGTCTCCTCCGGGGCGCTGACATGCGGCATGTGCCCGACGGCGCGCATCCGCACCAGCTCGGCATGCGGCAGGTGCCGGTGCAGGTAGGTGCCGACGGCGGCCGGGGCGAGGGCGTCGTTGGCGCACTGCAGGACCAGGGCCGGGCAGGTGACCTCCTGCAGCAGATGCCGGACGTCGGTGAGGAACGAAACCCGGAAGAACTGCCGGGCGATCACCGGATCCACCCGGCAGAAGCGGCGCTCCAGCTCCACCGCCAGGTCCGGGAACCGGGCGCCCATCACCACCGGCGCCATGGACGCAGCCCAGACCGGGAAGTTCCCGTCGATCGAGAGCATCAGCTCATCGATGTCGCCCCGCGTGAAGCCGCCCACGTAGCCGTCCTGCGGATGGTCCACGTAGCTGGGCGAGGCCGTCAGCAGCACGATCCGGCTGATCCGTTCCCGCGCGGCGGGCCGGGCCGCGGCGGCGATCGCCATGGTGCCGCCCACGCTGTGTCCCACCAGGGTGGCCCCGCGCAGGTCCAGCGCGTCACAGATCTCCAGCAGGTCATCGACGTAGCCGTCCAGCGCACCGTACTTCTCCGCCGAGTAGGCGGAGAGGTCGGAGCCGCCGGCGCCGACGTGGTCGAACAGGACCACCCGGTAGTCCGCGGTGAACTCGTCCAGCACCCGCTGCCAGATCACCTTGTCGCAGCCAAAGCCGTGAATGAACACCAGCACCGGGGCGCCGTCGGGCCCGTGCAGGCTGACATTGTTGCGGACCAAAACGTCGGCGGCTTGCTGCACGAAACTCCCCCTGGCAAAAGATCAAGGCCGCCCAACCGCGGCCGTTCCGCCGTCAAGCCTACCGGCGGAGACCGCGGCGGCCCGTGGCCGGCGAGGTCGTCGCGCCCCGTGGCCGATGCCGTCCCGCCGGCAGGCGCCGACCGGGGTCGTTGTGAGCGTGACGCGAGTCACGATAGGTTCTAAGCCTACTGTCGAATGCTGGAGGGGCCGATGGACGCACACATAACCCTGCAGGTGGACGGGCAGCCCAGGCCGCTGGCCGTCGATACCCGCACCACGCTGCTGGACGCCCTGCGGGACCGGCTGGGCGTCACCAGCCCCAAGAAAGGCTGCGACCACGGCCAGTGCGGCGCGTGCACGGTGCTGCTGGACGGGCGGCGGGCGAACTCCTGCCTGGCCCTGGCCGTGGCGCACGACGGCGCGGAGATCGTCACCGCCGAAGGCCTCGCCGGAGGCGACACGCTGCACCCGGTCCAGCAGGCTTTCCTGGCCGAGGACGCCTTCCAGTGCGGCTACTGCACGCCCGGGCAGATCTGCTCGGCCGTGGGCGTCATCGAGGAGGCCGCCGCCGGCCAGCCCTCCACCGCCACCGCCCTGGAGGAGGACGGCGCCGTCGCCCTCACCGATGAGGAGATCCGGGAGCGGATGAGCGGCAACCTCTGCCGCTGCGGCGCGTACGTGAACATCGTCGCCGCCGTCCGCCGGGCGGCGGCCTTCGAACACCGCCGCGGCGCGGAGCAGCAGCAGCCGGACGCCGAGCTGGCCGGCTCCCCCACCGCCGAGTCGATGACCTCACATCCGGAGGACCGGCCGTGAAGCCCTTCGACTACCACCGCGCCGACGACGCCGCCGGCGCCGTCGCCACCGCCGCCGAACACCCGGGCGCCGTGTTCCTGGCCGGCGGCACCAACCTCGTGGACCGGATGAAGCTCGGCGTCACCGAACCGGACCTGGTGGTGGACATCAGCCGGCTGCCGCTGGACACCGTCACGGAAACCGACGAGGGCGGGCTGCGGATCGGCGCCAACGTCCGCAACGCCGACCTCGCGGCGAACACGCTGGTGCGCACCCGCTACCCGCTGCTCGCCAAGGCGCTGCTCTCCGGGGCCTCGGGGCAGCTGCGCAACCTGGCCACCACCGGCGGGAACCTGCTCCAACGGACCCGCTGCGTGTATTTCCAGAACATCACCACGCCCTGCAACAAGCGGGAGCCCGGCACCGGATGCTCCGCCCGGGAGGGCCTGAACCGCAACCTGGCCATCCTGGGCGCCTCCGAGGACTGCGTTGCAACGCATCCGTCCGACATGGCGGTGGCGATGTCCGCGCTCGACGCCGTCGTGGTGGCGCTCGGCCCGTACGGAGAACGGCGGATTCCACTCTCCGAATTCCACCGGCTGCCCGGCGATGAACCGCAGCACGACACCGTGCTCGGGCACGGTGAGCTGATCACCGCCGTCGAGCTGCCGCCGGTGCCCTACGCGGTGAACTCGACCTACCGGAAGGTACGCGACCGCGCCTCGTTCGCCTTCGCGCTGGTCTCGGTGGCGGCCGCCGTCGACCTCGAGGACGGCCCGGACGGCCCGGTGATCCGGGAGGCCCGGCTGGCCTTTGGCGGCGTCGCGCACAAGCCGTGGCGGGCCTGGGCCGCCGAGGACCTGCTGCGCGGGGAAACCGCCTCCGAGGAGCTGTTCCGGCGCGCCGCCGACGCGGAGCTGGAGGCGGCCCGCCCGCTGTCCGGCAACGCGTTCAAGGTGCCGATGCTGCGCAGCACGCTCACCGCGGTGCTGCGCGGGCTGACCGGGGTGGCCCGCGGTGACGGCGCCGGCCCCGGGGGCCCGGACGGCGGAGTGGACGACGACGGAGAGGAGATCCGATGACCGAGCTGCTCCCGGCCCGTGAGATCGGCCTGGGCATCGAACGCCTGGACGGAGTGCTCAAGGTCAAGGGCACCGCCCCGTACGCCGTCGAGCATCCGGCCGAGGACCCGCTGTTCCTGTTCCCCGTGCTCTCGACCATCGCCCGCGGCCGGATCACCGGCATCGACACCGCGGCCGCCGAGGCGGTGCCCGGCGTGGCGCAGGTGCTGACCCATCTGAACGCGCCCCGGCTTGCGGACACCGAAGATCGCGAGCTGGCCGTGCTGCAGGGCCCCGACGTCGGGTTCCGCGGCCAGTTCGTCGGCGCCGTGCTCGCCGAGACCGCGGAGGCGGCGCGGGAGGCCGCCGCCGCCGTCGTCGTCCGCTACGACGACGAGCCGCACCGGGCCGCCCTGGACCCGGAGGACCCGGAGCTGTACAAACCCGAGGAGCTGAACACCGGCATCGAGCCGGACAGCAGCGACGGCGACGTGGCCGGGGCATTCGTCAGCGCCGACATCGTGGTAGAGGCGGTCTACCGGACTCCGGCGGAGCACAACAACCCGATGGAGCCGCACGCGACCACCGCGCAGTGGGACGGACAGGTGCTCACACTCATCGACTCCACCCAGGGCACGCACGTGGTCAAGGGCGCCCTGGCACCGGTGTTCGGGCTCGAGGAGAGCCAGGTGCGCGTGATCGCCCCGCATGTCGGCGGCGGGTTCGGCTCCAAGGGCATGCCGCACGCCAACGTGGTGCTGGCCGGGTTGGCGGCGCTGCGGGCCGGCGGGCGGCCGGTGCGCTTCGCGCTGACCCGGCAGCAGATGTTCTCCCTGGCCGGCTACCGCACGCCCACCATCCAGAAGATCCGGCTCGCCGCGGACCGGGACGGCACCCTGCAGGCGCTGTCGCTGGACGTGGTGGAGCAGACCGCCGTGATCAAGGAGTTCGCCGAGCAGACCCCGGCGCCGATCCGGATGATGTACGCGGCGCCGGCGCGCGCCACGACCACCCGGCTGGCCGCCCTGGACATTCCCGTGAACTCCTGGATGCGCGCACCCGGCGAATGTCCGGGCATGTACGGCCCCGAGGTTGCCATGGACGAGCTGGCCGAGGCCTGCGGGGTGGATCCCATCGAGCTGCGGCTGCGCAACGACACCCGGACCGATCCCGAGACCGGCAAGCCGTTTGCCTCCCGGCACCTGGCCGAGTGCCTGCGCCGCGGCGCCGAGCACTTCGGCTGGGAGCGGCGCAGCCGGCGTCCGCGGCAGCGGCTGGTGGACGGCTGGTGGACCGGGCTGGGAGTGGCGAGTGCCACCTATCCGTTCATGGCCCAGCCGGCGAACAAGGCCCGGATCCGGTACGACGCCGGCACCGGACCCGGCACCGACGACGCCGGGACGCGGGCCGCCGCCGGCGTCGGCGGGCTGGACAGCGCCGGCGTGTACACCGTGCAGATCGGCGCCGCCGACATCGGCACCGGGGCATGGACGGCGCTCACCCAGATCGCCGCCGATGCCCTGGACGTGCCGCTGGACCGGATCCGGCTGCAGATCGGTGACAGCGCCCTGCCGCTGGCCACGGTGGCGGGAGGTTCCTCGGGCACCGTCAGCTGGGGCGCCACCATCATTGCCGCCGCCGAACAGTTCCGGGCCGACCACGGCGAGGCGCCGTCTCCGGGCGCGCAGTCCGAGGCATCGCCGCCGGAAAACCCCGCGGCGGACGAGTTCACCCTGCAGTCCTTTGGCGCGCATTTCGCCGAAGTGCAGGTGAACGCCGACACCGGCGAGGTCCGGGTGCCGCGGCTGCTCGGAGTGTTTTCCGCCGGCCGGATCATCAACCCCTCCACCGCGCGGTCCCAGTTCATCGGCGCGCTGACCATGGGCCTGGGCATGGCCCTGCACGAGGAGAGCGTCATGGACCCCAGGTTCGGCATCTTCGTCAACCACGACCTGGCCGAATATCACGTGCCCGCGCACGCCGACATCCTCGACGTCGACGCCCTGTGGATCGAAGACGACGACCCGCACGCCGGAAAACTCGGTGCCCGCGGCATCGGCGAAATCGGCATCGTGGGCTCCGCCGCCGCCATCGCCAACGCGGCCTACAACGCGACCGGCATCCGGGTCCGGGACCTGCCGCTGACACCGGACAAATTCCTGGCCTGACGGTCCGCAGTCGGCATGCCTGCCCGGGACGCCGGTCCGGGCCGCCGGTGAGACCCGGCTCACCGGCGGCAGGACCGGGATGGAGGCAGGCGTATCCTGAACGACGTTCAAGGCACGGACAAGGGGGTTCGCGGCACCACACGGCGCACCCGCCCTCCGCGGCGCGCCCGGGCAGGATGAGGAGCAGGCAGGCATGACCGGCACAGAAGGGCAACGAAAACTGTGGAGCGGCAGCTTCATCCTGGCGATCCTCACCCAGTTCTTCATCGCCACCGTCTTCTACCTGCTGGTCACCACCATGGCCCTCTACGCCGTGGAACAGTTCAGCGCGGCGGAAAGCGCCGCCGGCCTGGCCTCCAGCATCTTCGTCCTCGGAGCACTCGCCGCCCGCATCTTCGCCGGCAAGTACCTTGACTTCGTCGGGCGGCGGAAGCTGCTGCTGATCAGCCTGGTCGCCTACGTGATCGCCGGCGCCCTGTACATCCCGGCGGACAGCCTGGGCCTGCTGATGGTAATCCGCCTGGTGCACGGCATGGCCTTCGGCGCCGCCAGCACCGCGGTGTCCGCCTCCGTGGTCGGGCTGATTCCGCTGCGCCGCCGTGCCGAGGGCATGGGCTACTTCGGCATCTCCGCCACCCTGGCCGCCGCGATCGGCCCCTTCCTGGCCCTGCTGCTGGCCGACACCGTGGGTTACACCGCGCTGTTCGCCGTCAGCACCGGCGCCTCGGCCGCCGCGCTGCTGCTGGCCCTGCTGCTGCGCCTGCCGGAGCGGGTGCCCAGCGAACGCGAGCGGCAGGAAAAGTGGCGGCTGCGCCTGACCGATGTGCTGGATCCGGCCGCCCTGCCGATCGCCGTGGTGATGTTCCTGGCCGGGGTGGCGTATTCCAGCGTGATGTCCTTCCTCAGCTCCTACGCCACCGCCCTGGACCTGGTGGCGGCCGGCAGCATCTTCTTCCTCGTCTACGCCGCGGCCGTGCTGGTGTCCCGGCTGTTCATCGGCCGGATCCATGACCGGCGCACCGACAACACCGTGGTCTACCCCATCCTGGCCGTGTTCGCCGTCGGGCTCCTGGTCCTCGGGCTGGCCCGGGACACCTGGGCGCTGCTTGCCGCCGCCGTGCTGATCGGCATCGGATTCGGCGGGCTCATGCCCAGCGGGCAGACCATTGCGGTGACCAACGCCCCGGAGCACCGGATCGGCATCGCCACCTCCACGTTCTTCCTCATGCTCGACGCCGGCTGCGGCCTGGGGCCGCTGCTGCTGGGCCTGCTGATTCCGCTCACCGGCTATCACGGCATGTACCTGCTGATGGCAGGCCTGGCCGTGGTGACCATGGGCCTGTATTTCCTGCTCCACGGCAGGCACCGCGGCCGCCGGTCGCGGCTGGCCGTGCCGGACCAGGACACCGCACCGGCCTGACGCGCCCGACGTCGTCCGCGGTCCCCTGCCCGCAGCGCACGTGACGCAGATCACGGCGCTGGCCGGAATGAGCAGCCGGAAGGGACCGTTGGTTTCATTGAAGTATCAACTATGTGTTCCCCTATCCCCACCCAAAGGAGACAGCCCGCATGAGCGACGGCACCCTGGAATCCACCCTCCCGATCCTCGACGACACCGCACTGGCAGCACTGTTCCGTGATGCCCGCACGGTCGGCGAGTTCAGCGATGCGCCCGTCACCGACGAGCAGCTGGAGGCCATCTACGAGCTGGCCAAGATGGGCCCCACGGCCATGAACATCCAGCCACTGCGCATCACCTGGGTCCGTTCCGCCGACGCCCGGGCCCGCCTGGTGCAGCACATGGCCGAGGGAAACCAGGCCAAGACCGCCTCCGCCCCGGTGACCGCGGTGCTGAGCTTCGACCGCAACTGGCATGAGCGCTTCCCGGAGCACTTCCCGCCGGCCGCCGCGATGGCCGAGTCCTTCGCCGCGAACCCCGAGCTGCGCAACGTCATGGGCAACAACAACGCCCACCTGCAGGCCGGCTACTTCCTGCTGGCCGTGCGCGCCCTGGGCCTGGCCGCCGGGCCCATGGGCGGCTTCGACGCCGCCGGCCTGGACGCCGACCTGCACGCCGGCCTGGAACGCCAGACCTTCCTCGTGGTCAACATCGGCGTTCCCGCCGGCGAACCGCGCCACCCGCGCCTGCCGCGCATGGGCTACGCCGACGCGACCCTGACCCTCTAGCCTGACGCTCCGGCTCCGCCGGCGGCGTCCTGCCGCTGCCGGAGCCGGCGCCGCGGCCCGCCGTTCCCCCCGAACGGCGGGCCGTCGTCGTCTGCGGGATCAGCCGGGCGGGCGTGCGCCGTCAGGCGGGCACCGTCAGGTCCGGGCCCGCCGGGCCGCTTTCGCCGCACCCCTGAGGCTGAACCCCGCGGCTGCGGCGTCCGCGGGCGTGACCTGCGCGCCGGCCTCCAGCAGCTTCCGTGCCCCCAGGTGTTCCGAGGGGAGGTTGACCGTCTCGACCGCGGCGAGGACACCGCGGCGGAAGCAGAGCACCGCAAACGCGCCGTCCTCCTGTCGGCCGAGCAGCACCGTCTCGTCGTCGGGAAGCGCCAGCCCGGCCATCTGCAGCCGGTACGGGCCCTGCGTGGACCAGAACCAGGGCAGGGACCGGTAGGGTTCGCCGGATCCGAGGATCGCCGCGGCGGCGTGCCGGCCCTGGTCCACGGCATTGGGCACCGATTCCAGCCGCACCAGGGCGCCGTCCGGGCCGCCGGGGAAGGCCGCGGCGTCGCCCACCGCGTAGATGCGGGGATCATCGGTCCGCAGCGCGGCGTCCACCACGATGCCGTTGCCGGTTTCCAGTCCGGCGGCCGCCGCCAGCTCCTGGTTGGGCAGCACGCCCACGCCCACCGCCACCAGATCCGCCGGATACTCGACGCCGGCGGTGGAGACCGCGGCCGCCACGCGCCCGTCCGGGCCGGCGGCAAAGGCGTTGATCCCTTCGCCCAGGCGCAGGTCGATGCCCAGGTCCGCGTGTGCCTGGACAAACCACTCCCCCATGCGCGGCGTCAGCGCACGTGCCATCGGGCGCGGCGCAAACTCCAGCACCGTCACCTTGCAGCCATGCGCCCGCGCTGCGGCGGCGACCTCCAGGCCGATGAATCCGGCGCCGACCACCACCACGCTGCGGGCGGCGCCCAGCCCGGCGCGCAGGGCGGCGGCGTCGGCGGCGGTGCGCAGCTGGAGGACTCCGGGCAGGTCGGCTCCCGGCGCGGGCAGCGGCCGCGGCCGCGACCCGGTGGCAAGGACCAGATGGTCATAGGCCAGCTCCCGGCCGTCATCGAGGCCGACGGTGCGGGCCGAGCGGTCGACACCGACGGCGGCGGCATGCAGCATCGTCACGTTCTCCCGGTCGAAGAACCCGGCGGGACGCAGCGGCAGCAGGGCCGGCTCAGGCGAAGCCGGCATCAGCCAGTCCTTGGACAGCGGCGGCCGCTGATATGGCAGGCCGGCCTCCCCGGCCACCAGGGTGACCGCGCCGTCATACCCGCCGGCGCGCAGCGAGTCCGCTGCCTGCACCCCTGCCTGCCCGGCTCCGATGATGACAACGCCCATGACCGCTCCTGTTCCGGGGCGCAGCCATCGGCCTTCCGCCTGCGCGCCCCGCTCCATTCTGCCCGACGGCGCCGGCGCCCATCGGCCCAGCCTTCCTGAAGCGGCGGGGCGAAGGAAGACGCCGCATGTGCTGCCGCCGCGGCGTCAGCCCATCAGGCGGTTCTCGTAGGCATAGGCCACCAGCTGGATGCGGGTGCGCAGCTCAAGCTTGGCCAGGATGCTGCGGATCTGCGACTTCACGGTCGCTTCCGCCACGAACTCAGCGGCCGCGATCTCCGCGTTGCTCAACCCCTTGGCCACCAGCAGGAAGACGTCCCGCTCGCGCGGTGAAAGGGGTGCCAGTGCCTCCACCCGGGGGCCGGGAGCCGGACCCGCGGCGGTACGGGCTGCGTGCCGGAACAGGTCGTGCACCGAACCCGGCGCAATAACCGAGTAGCCGGAATGCACGGTGCGGATCGCCGCCAGGAGGAACTCGGGGTCGGAGCTCTTGAGTACATAGCCGCTGGCGCCGGCCGCCACTGCGTCCACGACGGCCGCATCCCGGTTGAAGGTGGTCAGCGCAATGACCCTGGGTGGTTCCCTGCCGTCTTCGCGGGCGGCGGCCGTGATCCGGGCCGTGGCGGCAACGCCGCCGAGCACGGGCATGCGCAGGTCCATCAGCATCACGTCGGGCACCGTCTCTGCGGCCAGCGCCAGTGCTGCTTCCCCGTTGTCCGCTTCACCGCAGAACAGCAGGTCCGGCTGCGAATCGATGAGCATCTTCAGGCCCGACCGGAAGAGTGCCTGATCGTCCACAAGAGCGACCCGGATGGCGGATCCCGCCTCGGCCTCCGCCTCACTCACCGGCGCGGCCAAGTGCAAGTGCCGGTTCCGCTGCGGGCAAGGCCGCCGAAGCCAGGACCGGAGATACCGCAGCCGCACTGTAGGGAATGAAGGCCGTCACCCGGAAGTCCGCGCCATCGGGACCGGCGGTAAGCCAGCCGCCCGCCAGGTTCGCGCGCTCCCGCATGCCTGGAATGCCCCGGCCGATGCGTCCCGGCTGTCCGCCCGGTTCCCCGCTTTCCGATGCTGCGCTCCCGGAAACCGCGCCGACTCCAGGCCCTCCTGCCGCACCGCCTTCGGGGGCAGCGCCGCGGGAACCGATCTGCAGGGCCAGGCCCGGACCGCTCCAGTCGAGATGGATCATGACCGCCGTTCCCCGTCCGCCGTGGCGCAGGGCGTTGGTCAGCGCCTCCTGGACGATCCGGTAGACCGCCAGCTGCTGGCCTGCTTCAAGGTCGACCGGCGCCCCGGATTCGGTCCGCTCGATACTGAGCTGGCCCGCCTGCATCTGTGCGAGGAGGGTGTCCAGATCGGCGATGCCGGGTTGGGGCGCCCGCTCGAGGCTGTCCTCACGTACGCCGTCGATAACCCGCTGGGCGTCGGCGAGCGCCCGTCGGGCCGCCACGGCAATGTTCTCCAGCGCGTTCAGCACCGGCTTGGGCTGGTCCTTGCCCAGATACCGCGACCCGTCCGCCTGGGCGGCGATCACGGCCAGGGAATGGCCGAGCACGTCGTGCAGGTCCCGGGCGATCCGGTTGCGTTCCTGCTCCACGATGAGGTCGATTTCGGCGTGGCGCAGGCTCTCCTCGGCCTTCAGCCGGGCCCCGGTGAGCCACCCCCGTTCCTCCCTCAGGCGCAGCGCCATTCCGGGCAGCCAGCACAGCAGCATGATCACCAGCAGCAGTCCGGAGACCATCAGCCAGTACGCGAACATCGTGGGACGGGCCACCCCCAGCACCCACAGCCAGCCGACCCCCGAGCCGTACTGCCGGGAGACCATCAGGAAGGCGAAGATGCCGGAGAAGACCAGCGCTGCTGCCGGGCCATGCCAGGCACGTGTTTTGGGGTTCAAAGACGCGAAGAACAACGCGTATCCCACACCCAGGTAGATGGCCCAGTCGCTGGATAAGGGACCCACCAGGTGCCCGAGGAGCGCGGCTGCCAGCAGGACGGCAAGCACAAGTGAGGCCAGGGGCGCGACGGCGGCGAGGCCGATGGCCAGGGTGAGCACCGTCAGCGTCGGGGCGCCGGGCCAGGCAAGGAAGCTGCCGCCCATGCGGCCGGCTTCGCCGATGCACCAGAGCGTGAAAAAGACGGCCGCGGCACACGGCGCACCCCAGGTGCGAAGGAATCGGGTCAGGTTGTCCATGCCGAGCAGGCTAGCGGGCGCTTGGCACCCGCGGCCGGACATCCGCTGCGTTTCCGCCCTGCGGTAGCCGGATTCCAGCCCTGGGGCTGAGGCCGGCCACCCGAGGCAGGCCGGATCTCAACCGGCTCTGAAGTCGATGACCACCTTGATGTCGTCCTCCTGCGTCTCGAAGGCCTGCCGCCAGTCGGAAAGCGGGACGGTGCGGGTGATCAGCCGGCGCAGCCACGCCGTGTTGCCGCCGGTGAACGCCTCCACCGCCTGCAGGTAGTGGCGGCGGTTGGCGTTCACGGTGCCGAACACCACCGCGTTGCCCAGCACCATTTCCTTGTTGAGCGCGCCCACGTCCACCGGAATCTCCTCCCCGGCGTCGGACACGCCCGCCAGGCAGGTGATGGAGTTCCTTCCCGCAGCGCGCACGGCATCGAGCACCACGGAGGGCACGCCGGTGCATTCAATGAGCACATCCGGGGCCAGCCCGGACTCGGGCAGCGTCTCCGTGTGGAAGATGCCGCCGAGATCCCGGACCAGGTCCGCCTTGGTTCCCTCCTCGAGGTCGAAGACGTGGACCTCCAGACCCCTGCGGATACCGAAGTACGCCGCGATCAGCCCCACGGGTCCGGCGCCGGTCACGGCCGCCACCTTCGGCTCGAAGAAGGCCCGGCGGCCGATCTCCTCGATCTGCTCCCAGGCCTTGGCGATCACGGTGGCCGGCTCCAGCAGGACGCCCACGGACTCCAGCTCAGGATCCAGCCGCACCAGCTCATCCGGCTCGGCGCGCCAGAGCTGCCGGGCAAAGCCGTCCATGCCCATGATGCCGTGCTCGCGGTATCCGCCGTTCAGGCACATGTCGAACTCCCCGGCGGCGCACGCGGCGCAGGGTTCCGGATCGGGGCTGCGGACGATTCCGACCACCAGGTCCCCCGGTTCCAGCCCCGATTCCGCCGGCGCCTCGCGGACCCGGCCCAGGTTCTCATGGCCGAGGACCAGCTCCCGGTGACCCTCCGGCGCTTCCCCATGTCCGCCGTCGATCACTTCACGGTCCGTGGCACAGAGGCCAACGGCGAGCGCCTCCACGAGGACCGATCCTTCCTCCGCGCGGGGCTCCTTGAAGTCCGCCAGCCGCAGGGAGTCCGGATCGCCGGGGATAACGCTGATGGCCTTCATGTGCTGTCTTGCCTTTCGCTGAACGGGTCACCCGGGCGCGCTGCGCCGAGCCGTGTCTCGATTGCCTGGTTCAATTATCGGCGCCTGCGGATGGGATTCAGGCAGGAAGGACCGCCAGCAGGTCCGCGCAAGCGGCTTCGCAGCGCCGGCAGGCCTCGGCGCAGATCCGGCAGTGCTCGTGCATGTCCGCGTGCTGCTCGCACTCCTCCGCGCAGACCCGGCAGGCGGCACGGCAGGCCTCCAGCAGGGAACGGACCAGGTAGGGATCCCGGGCCGTCTGGCGGGAGAGCACCTGCCCCGTTGCCTGGCAGACCGCCGCGCAGTCGAGATCGGTGCGGATGCAGCGGCGCAGTTCCCCGAGCATCTCCTCGGCCAGGCAGGCGTCCGCGCATGCGGTACAGGTCTGGGCGCAGTCGTAGCAGGCGGCGATGCACTCCGCGAGCGCCGCCTGGTCGAGCCCGAGATCGCCGGGCCAGCTGTCGAGCATGGGCTGAACGTGGGTCATGTTCTCTTCTCCAATCGCCTGGGGTGCAGTTGCCGGCTGCCCGGGGCTGCCGTGAAGAGGCGCAGGGGCCCCCGGACCACGATCATCAGGCTACTGATGATCGGCGATGCCGAACAACCGTGCGGCCGCACTCCGCCGCCTGTCCGGCGGGCCGTCGGCCTGAAAACTTCTGACCACCGCCTCTTCCAATATTGTGTGACGCACACTATCGTGTTGGACATGGATGAAGATCTGCTGGGCGGACATCTGCAGGAACTGCGCCGAGGAACCGTGGTGCTGGCCTGCCTGTCCATCCTCAAGCGCCCCGGGTACGGCTACGGCCTGCTGGAGGCGCTCGGGAACGCGGGTTTCGGCGTCGAGGCGAACACCCTCTACCCGCTGCTCCGCCGCCTGGAGAAACAGGGACTGCTCACCAGTTCCTGGGACACCGGGGAGGCGCGGCCGCGGAAGTTCTACACCACCAGCGAGCAGGGCAGGGAACTGCTGGACCTGCTGCTCAAAGACTGGGACGACCTGCATACCTCTATCCGGCAGCTCAATGAAGGAAGGCCCTCATGAGTACGCTCATCGACCGTTACGTCTTCACCGCCCTCAAGTCGATTCCGGAGAGCCAGCGCTCGGACATTGACCGGGAGCTCCGCGGCTCGATCTCCGACGCCGTCGAGGCCCGGGTCGAGGCCGGCGAGACGCCGGCCGCAGCCGAAACCGCCGTCCTCACCGAATTCGGTGATCCGGCGCGGCTGGCGGCCCGGTACGCGGACCGGCCGCTGTACCTGATCGGTCCGGACCTGTTCCTTGACTGGTGGCGCCTGCTGAAGACGCTGCTGATCATCGTGGTGCCGCTCGCCGTGGTCGCCAACCTGGTCATCAGGTTCGCCCTGGAGCCGACCGACATCGGCGGCGCCATCGGTTCGGCGATCGGCCTGGGCATCAGCGTCGTCGTGAACATCGCGTTCTGGGTGACCCTGGCGTTCTACATCATCCAGAGCACCGGCACCCGGCGCAGCGACCTCGGCCTGGCCCGGTGGACCCCGGAGCAGCTGCCCCAGCTGCCGCGGCGGTCGCAGGTCTCGCTGGGTGACACCGTCGCCTCGGTCATCATGCTCGGCATCTTCATCGCCGTGCTGATCTGGCAGCACTTCGGTTCGGCCCTGTACCTCAACGGGGAGCCCGTCCCGGTGCTGAACGACGGGCTGTGGAGCTTCTGGCTGCCCTACGTGATCGTCCTGCTGGCGGTGGAGATCGCCTTCACCGTGGCACTGTACCTGCGGAGGGGCTGGACCTGGGGCTCCGCCGCCGTCAACACGGTGCTGGGACTGCTGTTCATGGTTCCGGTCCTGTGGCTGCTGGCCACGGACCAGGTCTACAACTGGGCCTTCCTGGCCGAAGCGAACTGGGAGGGCGCCAACACCGGCTGGATCAACGGCATCACCGCCGCGTTCGTGCTCTTCATCGGCATCTGGGACATCGCCGACGGGTTCGTGAAGGCCTGGAAGGCCGAGCGGCAGGAGGCTCCGCGGGAACCGGCCACGGTTTAGCGGCGTCGGCGAACCCGCCCAGATAAGAAAATCGCAGCAGCAGGCCGGCCCGGGACTTCGAGTCCCGGGCCGGCCTGCTGCTGCAACGGCACCGGTGTTCCGACGACGGCCCGGATCCCGGACCTGACGGCGGCACCCGGATCGTGCAAGGATCAGCTATGCCCCAGCGCCTGATGTTGCTTGACACCGCCTCCCTGTACTTCCGCGCCTTTTACGGCGTTCCGGACAGCATCAAACGCAGCGACGGCACCCCGGTCAACGCCGTCCGCGGGCTGCTGGACATGATCGCCCGGCTGACCGTGGACTACGGCGCCACCCACCTGGTGGCCTGCTGGGACGACGACTGGCGCCCGCAGTGGCGGGTGGACCTGCTGCCCACCTACAAGGCGCACCGGGTCGCGGAAACGTCCGACGTCGGCCCGGACACCGAGGTGGTCCCGGATCCGCTCGAAGCGCAGATCCCGATGATCCGCCGGGTGCTGGAGCTGGGCGGCATCGCCGTCGTCGGCGCCGCTGAGCACGAGGCCGACGATGTGATCGGCAGCTATGCGAGCCGCGCCGAGCTGCCCACGGACGTCGTCACCGGGGACCGGGACCTGTTCCAGCTGATCGACGACGCGCGCGGAGTGCGGGTGATCTACACGGCGCGGGGCATGAAGAACCTGGACGTGCTCACCGAGCAGGAGGTGGTCGCCAAGTACCGGGTGCTGCCGCAGCAGTACGCGGACTACGCGACCCTGCGCGGCGACGCGTCCGACGGGCTGCCTGGCGTGTCCGGGATCGGCGAAAAGACAGCCTCGTCGCTGCTGGCCGAGTACGGCACGCTTGAGGCGCTGCTCGCCGCGGCGGAGGACCGGGACAGCGGGCTGGCCTCCGGTGTGCGGGCCAAGCTGGCGGCCGCGGCGGACTACCTCGAGGTGGCGCCCGACGTCGTACGCGTGGTCCGGGACCTCGATCTGCCCTCGCTGGACCAGGCGGGCGCGCAGCTGCACCCGGTCAGCGGCGACAACCGGGCCGAGCTGGAGCGGCTGGCCGAGGAATGGAACCTGGGCGGTTCGGTGCGACGGTTCCTGGCGGCGCTGGATGAGCGCGGAGGTTCCTGAGCGGCGGCGGTTACTGAACGGCGGCCCGGCCCCGGGCCAGGCCGCCGTCGTCCTCATTGGCGATCGCGGAGCGCGCCGCTCAGCGGCGGGGCTTCTGCAGCCACGGCTGCAGCATCCCGGTGACCCAGGGCAGCACCCAGTAGGCCATGATGGGCGTCAGGATGGCGGTGGTGAGGAACACCCGCAGCGGCATGAACAGGGCGTCCCACTCGGGGAACGCCAGCCCGATCAGCCAAGTGAAGATCAGGTTCACGGGGAAGAAGCCGAGCCAGATGGCGATTGACTGCTTCCAGGCGGGCGGCTTCACGGGGGTTTGCAGGTCGGTGGTGACCGACGGCGCGTCGAACCAGCCTTCGATGCCGGTGCGGCGGGTGACGGTCCGGTCTTCGACCATGTCGCGGCCGCGTTCGAGCCAGGTGCGGCGCTCGTCGGACTGTTCCCAGGCGTCGAGCGTGGTTTCGTCGGCGAACCGGTAGAGCATGTGCCACTCGTCGGAGGTGGCTGAGGCGCGGACCCAGCCCGAGCCGAGGAACCCGGGCCAGGCGTTGGCGAGGTTGACGCCGTCCTGGACCCAGTGCGTGACCTCGGGAACGCGGCGGGGATCGACCCGGCGCGTGATCGAGACCGTAACCGCTTCCGGCTCCCGGGCCGGAAGGGTTTCAGCGGAGGTGATTGTCATGGGTTCAAGTATCCGGGCGGCGCGGCGGAGGCGGCGACTTCGCGGCAGGTGATGCTCAGCACCCGCGTAGGCCGATCTCTTCGGCCGGGTCGGCGTCGACGGACAAACCTGGACGGCCGCACGCAACCCGTCTGGCTCGAAACAGTCAAGACCGGAACGGCAGGTCCTGCACGTCTTCCCCTGGGCGGGGGACGGGGGTTTACTGTCCCCGTTCAAGCTCGCCCCACGAAGGAGTGGACATGCCCGACACCGCAGCACCCCAACTCGATCGGACCGTGGAGGACTGGCTTCGCAGGCTTGATACGGCGCTCACCGAACGCGACGCCGAGGCCGCCGCAGACCTGTTCGAAACGGACGGGCTGTGGCGGGACTTCGTTTCCTTCACCTGGAACCTCAAGACGTGTGAAGGCCGGAGCCAGATCACCGAAATGCTCGAGGCCGTCCTGGACGACACCGCGCCCTCGGGCTGGGCCCTGGCCGAGCCCGCCACCGGCGACGCCGGCCTTATCGAAGCGTGGATCACCTTCGAAACCGGGGCAGGCCGCGGCTGGGGCCACCTGCGCCTGCGCGGTGGCAGGTGCTGGACCCTGCTCACCACGCTGCAGGAGCTGAAGGGCTACGAAGAGGCGAAGGGTCCGCGGCGGGCCAAAGGCGTGGAACACACCATCGCCCGCGGCCGGAAATCCTGGCTGGAGGAGAAAATCGACCGCAGGAACGGCTCGGGCGCGAGGAGCAGCCGTACTGCGTCATCGTGGGCGGTGGCCAGGGAGGCATCGGCCTTGCCGCCAGGCTGCGCCGGCTCAACGTGCCCACCCTGGTCCTCGAGCGCAACGAGAAGGCCGGTGATTCCTGGCGGCGGCGCTACAAGTCCCTCGCCCTGCATGACCCCGTCTGGTACGACCACATGCCGTACCTGCCGTTCCCGGATGACTGGCCGGTCTTCGCGCCCAAGGACAAGATCGGGGACTGGCTGGAGCACTACACCGCCGTCATGGAACTGGACTACTGGTCCGGGACCGAATGCCTCAACGCCCGGTTCAACGAAACCGAGGGCGAATGGGAAGTCCGCGTGCACCGGCACGGTGAGGATCTCGTCCTTCGTCCGAAGCACCTGGTCTTCGCCCTCGGCGTCTCCGGCTACCCCCACATCCCCGAATTCGACGGCGCCAAGGCCTTCCTCGGCGAGCAGTACCATTCCTCGCAGCACCCAGGCGGCGGCGACCAGACCGGACGGAAAGCCCTGGTCATCGGTTCCAACAACTCGGCCCATGACATCGCAGCCGACCTGTGGGAACACGGGGCCGACGTCACCATGGTCCAGCGTTCCTCCACCCATGTGGTCCGCAGCGACTCCCTCATGGAGTTCGCCCTCGGCGACCTGTACTCCGAACGCGCGCTGGCCGCCGGGGTGAACACCGAAAAGGCGGACATGCTGTTCGCCTCGCTGCCTTACCGCATCCTGCCGGAGGCGCAGATTCCCATCTATGAACAGATCGCCGAGCACGACGCCGACTTCTACCGCCAGCTGCAGGAAGCCGGGTTTGAGCTCGACTTCGGTGAAGACGGATCCGGGCTTTTCCTGAAGTACCTGCGCCGCGGGTCGGGCTACTACATCGACGTCGGCGCCTCGCAGCTGATCATCGACGGACGGGTGAAGCTTCACCGAGGACAGGTTGCCAAGCTCACCGGAAACGGCGTGGTCATGGACGACGGGACGGAACTGGACGCTGACCTCATCATTTATGCCACCGGTTACGGGTCCATGAATAACTGGCTCGCCGACCTCATCTCCCCCGAGGTCGCGGATCAGGTGGGCAAGTGCTGGGGCTTCGGGTCCGGCACGACAAAGGACCCCGGACCCTGGGAGGGTGAGCTCCGAAATATGTGGAAGCCCACCAACGTCGAGAACCTGTGGGTCCACGGCGGAAATCTCCATCAGAGCCGGCACTACTCGCTCTTCCTTGCCCTGCAGCTGAAGGCACGGATGGAGGGGCTGCCCACTCCGGTCTACGGATTGCAGCCTTCGCATCACAGGCGTTAAGACGAAAGCGGCGTTTCCACCCGCACACTAGATTGGAGGCATGCAGCAGGAGGATTTTCGAATCACGGTCGGCGAGGCCGACGTCAGCGCCGCCTACGCCCGCCCGCAGGACGCGTTCGCGACCGTCGTCGTCGCCCACGGCGCCGGAGCCGGGATGGAGCATCCGTTCATGGTGGGCTTCACCGACGCCCTGAACGACGGCGGCGCGGCCACCCTGCGCTTCAACTTCCCCTACCGCGAGGCCGGAAAGAAGTTCCCGGACAAGGCGCCGACGGCGATCGCCACCTGGCGCGCGGTGATCGACGCCGCGCAGCGCCGGGCGGCGGACGGCGAACCGGTCTGGGCGTGCGGCAAGTCCTTTGGCGGCCGGATGGCGTCGATGGCGGTGGCCGAAGGGATGGACGCCGCAGGGCTGGTCTACCTCGGCTATCCCCTGCACCCGCCGGGCAAGCCGGAGAAGCTGCGGGACGAACACCTCTACGGCCTCGCCCTGCCCATGTTGTTCCTGCAGGGAACCCGTGACCCCTTCGCCCTGCCCGGCGAACTGGAGCCAATCGCGGAGCGGATCGGGGCCAACGCCCGGGTCGAACGGATCGAGGGCGGCGACCATTCCTTCAACGTCGCCGGCAACAAGCGCCCGCCGGCCGACGTCGGCGCCGGACTGGCCGCAACAGTCCTGGAGTTTCTTCGCCGGAACTGAACCGCGCCGCTAGGCTGCTGCGGTGGAAAACCAGGCCCTGACCATCACCGTCGATCCCGGCGACGGCACCCCGCCGCGCACGTTCGACCTGCCCGAGGGGTGGACCAGGTCCCCCAACCACAACACCAGCAGCTATGCGATGCAGATGGCCTTCGGCAAACACGCCTGGCGCGGGATCTACCTCAACGACGGCCGCGGCAACGGCTACTTCGCCCCCGGCTGGAGCGGACACCGGCTCGCCCGCAACATGCGGATCGTGCAGCGGATCGCAGCGGCTGCCACCGTGATCCTCGTGCTCTTCCTGCTCGCCTGGACCGGCCTGAAGATCCGCGACAACGCCGAGTACTACCGGCTCGCCTCGGAGGGCATCGAGACTGAGGCCACGGTCGCAGCGGTGCAGGTGGAACGCTCCCACCGGGTGGGGCTGAACGGGCGCAGCCCCAGCTACACCACCCGGACGACGGCGGAGATCACCTACACGGCCGAAGGACGGATGCACGCGGCAACCCTGCGGGAGAAGGCCACGCGCTCCACCGGCTATGCGGACCCGGAGTGGGCTGAGGGCGACCGCGTGCGCATCTACGCGGACCGGGCAGACCCCGAACATGTGGTCGCCTTCAGCTCCTTCCTCGACGGGAAGAGCAGCCCGGTCAACAGCACTTTTTGGTTCATCGCCGTCGGCGGGCTGGCCCTCGCCGCCGCACCCGGAACCATCTGGCTCGTGGCCCGAAATGCCCGCCGCAAAGCCGAGGCGCTCTAGCCGGACGTCGCCCGATGTCAGGCTGGGAATTTGCTGATAATCGGCGTTCACCGGAGTCGCTATTCTGGTTACAGTCGGCCCGGCAGGGCCGGCCTACCCATTGTCGATAAAAGTATGGAGATCATGAGCGCCCGCTGCGACGCACCCTGTCACAGACCCTGGCCTTCGGGCCTGAAGACTGAGACGGGATGGTGGGGCTGATGGAAGTCGTCGCCATCCTGATTGGCATTATTCTGATTGCCGCCTGCGGCGCCTTCGTTGCCGCCGAGTTCGCCCTGATTACGGTGAACCGCAACGACGTCGAAGCTTCCGCGGAAGCCGGAGACCGTAAATCCCAGGGCGTGCTGAAGGCCATGCGCACGCTCTCCACCCAGCTGTCCGGCGCCCAGCTGGGCATCACCGTCACCAACCTCGGCATCGGCTTCCTGGCCGAACCGGCCATCGCCTCCCTTGTCGTTGGACCGCTCCAGGACATGGGCCTGGGCGAGGTCGCTGCACGCTCGGTCTCGGTGACCATCGCCCTGGTCCTGGCCACCGGCCTGACCATGATCTTCGGTGAACTGGTCCCGAAGAACCTGGCCATCGCCAAGCCGCTGGCCACCGCGCGCGCCGTCACCGGCTTCCAGCGCGGCTTCAGCCGCTCCACCGCCATCCTGCTGCGCTTCTTCAACGGCACCGCCAACAAGGTGGTCCGCTCCTTCGGCATCGAGCCGCAGGAGGAGCTGGCCTCCGCCCGCTCTCCACAGGAACTCGCCGGCCTGGTGCAGCACTCGGCCAAGCAGGGCGCACTGGCCGCGGAGACCGCCGAGCTGGTGGCCCGTTCCTTCGCCTTCGGCGACCGCCGGGCCCGCGACGTGATGACCCCCCGCGCCCGCATCCACGACCTCTCGCCGGAAACCTCCGTGGCGCAGATGCTCGCGGCGGCCACCGAGTCCGGGTTCTCCCGCTTCCCGGTCATCGAGGAGGACGAAGGCAAGGTGCTCGGCCTGGTGCACGTGCGCCACAGCCTCGCCATCCCCTACGAGCAGCGGGCGACGACGCCGGTCAGTTCCGTCATGGGCCCGGTCACCGTGGTCCCGGACACCGTGGAGCTGGACCACCTGATGGACACGCTCCGGTCCGGCGGCCTGCAGCTGGCCGTCCTGGTGGACGAGTTCGGCGACACCGCCGGCCTGGTCACCCTGGAGGACCTCGTCGAGGAGCTCGTGGGCGAAGTGCTCGACGAGCACGACCCGCAGGGCCCCTCCGCCGTCCAGGCAGCCGACGGCTCCTGGGTGCTCGACGCCCTGCTGCGCCCCGACGAGGCCAGCGAATACCTCGGCGCCTGCGTGCCCGAGCACGACGACTACGAGACCCTCGCCGGCCTCGTGACCCTGGAGCTGGAACGCCTGGCCCAGGTGGGAGACGAGGTGACCATCGCCGCGGACACCCCGCACGGTGCGAACCCGGCCACCATCGTCCTCCGCGTCGAGGAGACCGACGAGCACCGGATTGTCCGGGTGCGCGCCGTCGTCACCCATCACGAGCCTGTTGACGCCGAGGACGGCGCCGAGGAAAGCGAGGCCCGCCGATGAGCGACCTGACCGGCATCCTGCTGACCATTTTCCTGCTGCTGTTCAACGCGTTCTTCGTCGGCGCCGAGTTCGCGCTGATCTCCGCCCGGCGCACCATCGTCGAGCCCAAGGCCCAGGCCGGGTCCTGGGCCGCGAAGGTCACGCTCGGGGCCATGGAGAACGTCTCCCTGATGATGGCCGCCGCCCAGCTGGGCATCACCATCTGTTCGCTGGCGCTGGGCGCGATCAGCGAACCGGCCATCGCCCACCTGCTGGAGGTGCCGTTCAACGCGATCGGCATTCCGGAGGCCCTGGTCCACCCGATCGCCTTCGCGATCGCCCTGTCCCTGGTCACCTACCTGCATGTGGTCTTCGGTGAAATGGTGCCGAAGAACATCGCCCTGGCGGGCCCGGAGCGGATGGCCATGATCCTGGGCCCGATCCTGGTGGGCATCGCCACCGTGCTGCGCCCGCTGCTGTGGGTCATGAACGGCATCGCGAACCTGATCCTGCGCGCCATGAAGGTCCAGCCCAAGGACGAGGTGACCAGCGTGTTCACCCGTGACGAGGTGGCCGCCCTGGTCGAGGAGTCCCGCGAAGGCGGCCTGCTGGACGTCAGCGACGAGCGGCTGCTGCTCGGTGCCCTCACCTTCGAGGAGCGCACCGTGAAGCAGGTGACCCTGCCGATCAGCACGGTCAAGACCCTGCCGGCCGGCGTCACCCCGGCCCAGGCCGAGGCCGTGGCGCGCGGCGGGTTCTCCCGGTTCCCGATCTCGGGACCGGGCGGCCTGGAAGGCTACGTGCACATCAAGGACCTGCTCAGCGCAGGCCCGGAGCAGCGCGAGATGCCCATCCCGGCCGACGCCGTCCGCCCGCTGCCGCGCATCGCCGTCACCACGCCGCTGCGTCAGGCGCTGGCCACCATGCAGGCCGACGCCGCCCACCTGGCGGCCGCGGTCGACGCCGAGGGCCGCACCATCGGCATCCTCACCCTCGAGGATGTCATCGAGGAACTCGTGGGCCAGATCCGCGACGACAGCCGCGCCATGCGCGTGCGCTGACCGCAGTACCGCCCGGGGCCGAAGTGAACGGCGGCCCCGGGCATCAACGCCGACGCCGGGCAGGAACTCTCCTGCCCGGCGTCGGCGTTTGTGTGTCTGCTCCGCGCCGAGGGCGGGATGTCAGTGGCTGGCGGTGCCGCGCCGGGATTCAAGCACCGGCCGGATCAGGGCGTCCGACGCCGCGCCGGTGGCCCAGGAGTAGACGCTCTTGTGCAGTACGTCCACGATCTGGTCCTGCCGCTCCCAGGTGGGCGGCGGGGCGCCCACGCCGGTGGCGTTTTCCAGCGTCTGGTCGGTGGCCAGGCGCACCACGGTGTGCCAGGTGTTGGCCAGCGGACCCCGGATCCCGGTGACGGACCAGACGCCGCGCAGCGCGCCCAGGGCGGCACCGGTACCCCAGTGCATGGCGTGGTTCCAGGCCGGAGACTGCGGCTCGTCGCCCGGCCTGCGACCCAGCAGGGAGAGCAGCGTCCGCGCCGGCACATAGGAATTGGGCCGGTGCGTCAGGGCCTGTTCCAGCTTTTCGCCGGCGGTCATTGCCGCCACCCCGGCCAGCCCGGCCAGGGTTCCGGTTGCCGCTGCCTTCAGCAGTGTGCGTCCGCGTGGTGGTGTCATGCGTTGCCTCCCCTTGCCGTTGCTGCCTTTGGTGGTCTCCACCCTAACGACCGGAGCCCGGCAGGATTCAGCGACGGCGGCCGAAGATCAGCGACGCGGCGGCCATCGCGCCGGTGACGGTGAAGACCGAGGGCCAGGCGCCCATCTTCTTGGCCAGCGGGTGGGAAAGCCCGAAGGCAGCCACGTAGGAACCGGTCAGCGCCGCGGCGCGGGCGGTGCCGGCGTCGCGCTTCCAGAGCGCGAAGGCGGCCGCCCCGGCGGCGGCGAGCACGGCGCCGCCAAGCTGCCGGTTGCCGGTGTCCCGGGCGGTCTTGTAGCCGCCGAGCAGGCCGGCGCTGGAAACCAGGGAGGAAAGCAGGGAACTCAAGGGCATTTCTCCTTCTCGAAGTCGGTGCCTCCAGCCTATCCCCGCCGTTTCCGCGGCCCTGGCCGGCATGGCGGCCCGCACCTGCCGCCCCGGTTCGGTTCGGTTCGGTTCGGTTCGTGGAGCACGCCGTCACGGAGGGCTCTATGGACGGCCACGGCCATCCCGGCTAGCGTGCCCCTCCACGATGCGAAGCAGCATTGCCGGTCACCACTAGCGAGAGTCAGCTATGCACATGAAGACCATTCTTCCCACCGACTGTGGAAATGCGCCCAGAATCTCCATAGTCGGTGAACTCGTCACCAGCTGGGCGAAAAGCGACGCTGCGGCAATCACCGCATGGTTGACCGACGATGCGGCGTGGACCATCGTCGGACAGGAGACTGTCAGCGGCGAGGGCGCGGCCGACAAGGTGTGCCCGGACGGCACAACCAGCTACATCGAAGTCACTTCGATCATCACGCACGGTCGGCTCGCGTCCTGCGATGGCTTCCTGGACTCCGGCTCAGGTCGAACCTCCTTCAGCCACGTGTTCAGGTTCGCGAGCACCTCTAAGACCGCCAGGATCAGAGAGGCTCGAACGTACCTCGTCGAGTGTTCCGCCTGAGCCGCGCGGTCCCCGCGGTCGGCTGCTCCGGCGACGCCGGAATATCGAAGCCGGGTCCAGTGCTGCAAGAGGCATGAAGCGCATTGGTTTCCTCACGTTCGGCCACTACCGGGACATCCCCGGTTCCCAGGTACGCACCGCGCAGGATGCGCTGCGGCAGACCATGGAGCTGGCTGTGGCGGCCGAGGAGGTCGGGGCCGACGGCGCGTTCCTGCGCGTGCATCATTACGTGCCGCAGCTGGCCTCGCCCTTCCCGCTGCTGGCCGCCATGGCGGCCCGCACCTCCCGGCTGGAGCTGGGCACCGCCGTCATCGACATGCGGTATGAGAACCCGCTGTACATGGCTGAGGAAGCCGCCGCCGTGGACCTGATCAGCGGCGGGCGGCTGCAGCTGGGCCTGAGCCGGGGATCCCCCGAGCCCGCCCTGCACGGATGGGAGTCGTTCGGCTACCGGCCCGAGGATCCGGCGGAGGATGCCCGACGCCGCACCGCCCGGTTCCGCGCTGCCATCGCCGGGGCGGGCCTGGCTCCGGCGGACCCGGCCATGACCGGCGGGCAGCAGGGCCTGCTGTCGGTTGAACCGCAGTCCCCCGGGCTCGCGCAGCGCATCTGGTGGGGATCCGGCACCCGGGCGACGGCGCGGTGGGCGGGAGAGCAGGGCATGAACCTGATGAGCTCCACCCTGCTGACCGAAGACACCGGCGTGCCCTTCGACGAGCTGCAGGCGGAGCAGATCGAACTGTTCCGCAGCGCCTGGCGCGACGCCGGCCACGAGGGCGAGCCGCGGGTCTCGGTCAGCCGCAGTGTCATTCCCCTGGTCACCGAGCAGGACCGGCGCTGGTTCGGCCTGCGCGCCCAGGCCGACGGCACCGACCAGGTGGGGCTGCTGGAGGGCGTTCGGTCCCGGTTCGGGCGCAGCTACATCGGGGAGCCGGATGCGATTGCCGCCGAGCTGGCCGCCGACGCCGCGGTGCAGGCCGCAGATACCGTTCTGGTGACGGTGCCGAACCAGCTGGGCGTGGACTACAACGCGCACCTGCTGGAGGGCATCGTGCAGCATGTGGCCCCGGCGGCCGGCTGGCGCTGACCCCCGGGAGGGGGGATGGCCCGCAGCCCACGCGGAACAGCGCTGCTGCTAGGGTGGGGGCTCCGGGTGTTCCGGATCAAGAACCACAATAGGTAGACGGCCTATCTAGAAGCGGGGCTAGGATAGTGCCTATGGACTCACCAGCAACTTCGGACGGTGCGGGCTACTGGTACGTGCCTGCCCCCGAGTCTGCGGACAGCATCGACGTGCTCAACGCCCTGCGCACGTACCGTGCCGCGGAAGCCGCCATGCGGCGCCGCACCCGTGATTCCATGCGCATGAACGAAACCGATCTGCTCGCCATCCGGTATGTCATGCAGGCCCAGCAGGCCGGACGCAGCATCGGCCCCAAGGATCTCTCCCGCATCCTCAACATCTCCACCGCCTCCACCACTGCCCTGCTGGACCGCCTGGAGGCCCGCGGCTACCTGATGCGCCGCCCGCACCCCACGGACCGGCGGGCGCTGGAAATCCTGCCCACCGAGAATGCGGACGTCGAGGTCCGGGACACGCTCGGCCTCATGCATCGCCGCATGCTGGCCGCCGCAGAGAACCTGACGCCCCAGGAGGCCGTGATCATCACCCGGTTCCTGCAGGCCATGACGCGGGTCCTGGATGACACGGATGGAAAACACCACGTGGAACAAAACCAGTCCCGATAGCATCATTTTGTATCCGCAGGCTGGACATTTCAGCATGCTGACAGATATAAATAGTTCTCCTAACTACTTGTTAGGGAAATGTAATAGTCGGAGGCGAAGCTTAATGTCCCTGGTACCCCAGACCCCCCACGAGAACGATATTGCTCCTGAAGAAACCGCTGCGGCGGACGAAGCGAGCGAATCCCTCTCCCCCCTGGTCATGGCTGCCTCCCGCGTCGAAGTGCAGCAGTGGGAACTGGACCGTGCCGAGCAGGCACTCGCGGAGGTCGTCCAGGATGCCCTGGAGGAGGGCACTGAGCCTGAAGCGGTCGCCAAGGCCGCAGGGCTGACCACCAACGATGTCGACCGGCTGCTGCATACCGGTTCGCTGCAGATCATTCCCCAGCAGTAAGACCTTTGGGCCGTCCCCGTGCAGGTGGGGGACGGCCTTTTTGGTACCCGGAACCACCCGCCCCGGACGGATGCGCCGTTCGACGCCGTCCGGCAACTTCCCAAGGATTCCCAAGGAGCTCTATCGTGCGTTCTTCCGATCTGCTTCCGGACACCGCCCGCCTCGAGAAGGTGGCCAGCGGCGCTTCCTGGGCCGAGGGGCCGACCTGGATTCCCGGCCGGCGTGCGGTGCGGTTCAGTGATGTGAGCGGCAACCGCATCCTGGAATACAGCGAGCGCACCGGCGAGCTCAGCGTGTACGCCACCGAGGTCGAGTACACGAACGGACGGGCGCTGGCGCCGGACGGATCCGTGGTGCAGTGCTCCCAGGGACGCCGGCGGATGGAACGGGACCGGGACGGCGCCGTCGAGCCCCTCGCCGATCAGTGGCACGGCCGCCGCTTCAACTCGCCCAACGACGTGGTGGTGACCTCCGACGGAACCATCTGGTTCAGCGACCCCTCCTACGGCATCCTGAAAGACGGCGAGGGCCACCCCGGCGAGCTCGAGTACGGAGACCACTACGTCTTCCGGCTGGACCCGGCCACCGGCGAGGTGGAGCCTGCGGTCCTTGACGTCCGCATGCCCAACGGGCTGGCGTTCTCCCCGGACGAAACCATCCTCTATGTCTCCGACACCTCCATGGAGCTGCCCGAACGCACCCCGGCCGGTTATCCGGGCGGAGGCCACGGCATCCGCGCCTACGACGTCGCCGCGGGCCGATGGGTGAAGAACGGGCGCCTGCTGCTCGAAATCCAGGACGGGCTGGCCGACGGATTCCGGGTGGACACGGACGGCAACCTCTGGACCTCCGCAGGCAGCGCGGTGCAGGTGTTCACGCCCGACGGCGCGCTGCTGCTCACCATTGCGGTACCCGAGACGGTGGGCAACCTCTGCTTCGGCGGCCCGGACGGGCAGAGCCTGTACATCACGGCCTCCAGCAGCCTGTACCGGATCCGCACCAACGCCCGTGATGCCCGGAGCAGTTTCCTGCCCTGGTCCTAGCGGCAGGCGATCAGCTGCGGTTTCCCCCGCTGCCGCCGGCCACCTGGTAGCTCCACAGTTCGGCACTGACCCCCACCGGACGCTGCCGGCCGGCGTCGGCACCCTCGCCGTGGCCGTGGCCGTGGCCGTGCGCGAAGTTCCTGGACGCGGTCCAGGCCTGGAAGGACTCCTCGTCGCGCCAGCGGGTGACCACCAGCCAGGTGGTGCGCCCGTCGGTCGGCTGCAGCAGCTCAAAGCCCTCGAAACCGTCCTGGTTGTCCACGGCCCCGGCGCGGGCGGCGAACCTGCGGGCGAGCTCGTCGCCGGAGTCCTCGGGCACGGTGATCGCATTGATCTTGATGATGCTCATGCCCCCATTATGTCCCCGCCCGGCAACCGGCGCGGCTGTTCCCGGCCGATCCGCGGAAGGCCCGGCGCGGGCCCCGAACACCGATAGGCTCGGGGCATGAGGACCGATTTCCGCCCGGCTGAGATGTCCGGCTCCGCCTTCTACCGCCTGCTGAACTCCGTGGTGGTTCCGCGTCCCATCGCCTGGGTGGCCAGCATGGATGCCGCCGGAAACGACAACCTGGCCCCGCACTCCTTCTTCACCGTCGCCTCGGTGGAGCCGCCCATGGTGGCGTTCACCTCGGTGGGCGAGAAGGACACGCTGCGCAACATCCGCGCCACCGGCGAGTTCACCGTCAGCCTCGCTCCGGAGGACCTGTTCGAGCAGGTCAACGCCACGGCCACCGACTTTCCGCCCGGCTCCAGCGAGTTCGACGCCGCCGGGGTGGCCCGGGAGCCCGCGCTCACCGTCGCGCCGTCCCGGGTGGCCGGCTCCCCCGCCGTGCTGGAATGCCGCCTGCACCAGGTGCTGCCGGTGGGCGACTGCTACATGGTCATCGGCGAGGTCACCCTCGCCGCCGTCGACACTGCCGCCCTGGTTGACGGACACCCCGACATCAGCCGGCTGCGCCCGCTTTCACGGCTGGGCCGCAACGAGTGGGCCGGCGTCGGCCGGGTCCGCAGCATCAGCCGGATCCGCGCGGCCGACTGGCCCGGGCACTACACGCCGCCCGCCGGCTGACCCGGCGGTCGGCGCCGCCCGGATTTGCTACCGTGGGACCAGGGCCGGGCAATCGCGGCCCCCGGACGAGGGATCAGTACCCGGACAGCGACAAGACTGGCCAAAGGAAATCATCATGAGCTGGGTTGTCCTGGTTCTGTCCGGGATGCTGGAGGCCGTCTGGGCCACCGCGCTGGACCGATCCGAAAACTTCCGCCGCCCCCTTCCCACCCTCCTGTTCGCCGCCTCCATCACGCTGAGCATGGCCGGCCTGGCCTGGGCGATGCAGTCCATCCCGGTGGGCACCGCCTACGCCGTCTGGGTGGGCATCGGCGCCGTGCTGACCGCCGGGTATTCCATGGCCGTCGGACGCGAGCAGGCCACCACGGCCAAGCTGCTGCTGCTGGCCGGGATCATCGGCTGCGTCATCGGCCTCAAGGCGGTGAGCTGATATGCCGTGGCTGATCCTGATTCTCAGCGCCCTGCTCGAAGCCGTCTGGGCCACCGCGCTGGCTGCCTCCGACGGCTTCTCCCGGCCGCTGCCCACCATTGTGTTCTTCGTGGCCGCCGTCCTGTCCATGGTCGGCCTGTCCCGGGCCATGCGCAGCATCCCGGTGGGCAGCGCCTACGCGGTCTGGACGGGCCTGGGTGCGGTGCTGACCGCGGCGTGGGCCATGCTCACCGGCGCGGAGGCCGCCGGGGTACTGAAGATCGTGTTCCTGGCCGGCATCATCGCCTGCGTGGCCGGGCTGCGCCTGGTGGAGGGACGCAGCCCGGCGGCCGGCAACGGAACCGGCGCCGACGGCGCGGCGGCACCCGACCGCACCGCCTAGCCCGCACTGCGCGCCCGCCCTGCCCGGGCCGGAAAAGCCCGAGGGGGTGGGCAGCGCCGTCCCCGGGGTGTTTACTGCTGTCCGACATGCGGATTTCGCCGGGCGAAGGGCAGCAGGAGGCGCATCGTGAGTACAGCGGACGGGACCACCGGATCAATCTTCCGGCGCAAGCCCATCGACGAAATCGACGAGGAGAAGGGCGGCAACCAGCTCTTCCGCAGCCTGGGGCTGTGGCAGCTGACCGCCATCGGCGTCGGCGGGATCATCGGCATCGGCATCTTCACCCTCGCCGGGCTGGTGGCCAACGGCGGCGCCGATTCACCCGGCGTCGGGCCCGGTGTCCTGCTCTCGTTCCTGATCGCGGGCCTGGCCAGCGCCGCGGCCGCCCTGTCCTACGCCGAGTTCGCCGGGATGGTGCCGCGCGCCGGCTCCGCCTACACCTACGGCTATGTGGCCCTGGGCGAGGTGATCGGCTGGTTCATCGGCTGGGACCTGCTGCTGGAGTACACGGCGATCGTCGCGGTGGTAGCGATCGGCATCTCCGGCTACTTCACCGAATTCATGGCCGGCATCGGCGTGGAGGTGCCGGTCTGGATGCAGGGCACCGGCGACCAGATCCAGGGCGGGCTGATGAACCTGCCGGCCATCGTGGTGTGCCTGTTCATCACCTTCATCCTCAGCCGCGGCGCCCGCACCTTCGGGCGGTTCGAGCTGGTGGCGGTCGTGCTGAAGGTGGTGCTGATCCTGTTCATCGTCGGCCTCGGCGTCTTCTACATCAATCCGGCGAACTACTCGCCGTTCCTGCCCAACGGGTTCGGGCCGGTCTTCACCGGCGCCGCCACGGTGTTCTTCGCGGTCTTCGGCTACGACGCCATGAGCACCGCGGCTGAGGAGGCCACCGAGGGCAAGAAGCACATGCCCAAGGCCATCCTGCTCTCCCTGGCCGTGGCCATGGTCCTGTACGTGCTCGCCACGCTGGTGCTGACCGGGATGCAGAACTACCGCGACATCAGCCCGACGGCGGGGTTCGCCTCCGCGTTCCAGGCGGTGGGCCTGCCGACGATCGCCACGGTGATCTCCGCCTTCGCGGTGCTGTCGATCCTGACCGTGATGCTGACCTTCCTGCTCGGGGTCACCAGGGTGTGGTTCTCGATGAGCCGCGACGGACTGCTGCCGGGCTGGTTCTCCGGCACCGACCGGCACGGCACCCCGCAGCGGGTCACCTGGATCGCCGGCATCGCCTCGGCCGTGCTGGCCGGGTTCCTGCCCATCCGCGCCGTGGCGGACCTGACCAACATCGGCATCCTGGCCGCCTTCGTGGTGGTCTGCGTGGCGGTGATCGTGCTGCGGCGCCGCCAGCCGGAGGCTCCGCGCGAGTTCCGGCTGCCGCTGATGCCCTGGATCCCGGCGTTCGGCGTGCTGTCCTCGGGGTTCCTGATCCTGCAGCTGCACTGGGAGACGTGGCTGCGGTTCGGCATCTGGCTGGTGATCGGTCTGCTGCTGTACATGTTCTACGGGCGGAAGCACTCGCTGCTGAACCCGGACAGCCCCCGGCTCCGGCCCGGACCCGCTGCCGAATCCGGGTCCGCCTAACCGGGGCGGTCAGCCCTCCGCGGCGGCGGCCGGACCGGCCGCCGCCTGGAGCCGGGCGGCGCGACGACGGGTCATATGCAGGAGCCCGCCGATGAGCAGGCAGACCAGGTAGCCGGAGCCGACGAAGATCCAGCCGGCCAGGAAGTGTCCCGAGAGGTCGAGCAGCAGGCCCATGGCCAGCGGCCCCAGCGCGAAGCCGCTGTACATGCCCAGGGACACCACCCCGGACGCTGCCCCCACCCGGGCGCCGGGAACCAGGCGCAGCACCCCTGCCATGACCACCACGTTCACGCCCAGCACGGTCGCCCCGTGCAGCACGACGCCGGTCCACAGCAGGGCAGGCGCCCCGGTTTCCCCGGCCGCGAGCAGCAGGCCCGCGCCGCCGACCGCGCCGAGGGCCAGGATCACCAGCAGCGTGGCGGCCGAGACGCCGCCGGCCATCCGGCGTCCCCAGAGGACCCGGGAGGCGACGCCGATGACTCCGGCCGCGGCCGCCGTCGCGCCGGCCAGCAGCAGCGGAAAGCCGAGCTCCCGCTGGGCGAACAGCGGCAGGTACACATTGGTGGCCTGCATGCCGGCGCCGGAGAACAGGGCGAACGCGGCCAGCAGCCACACCGCCCCCGGAAAACGGCGGCCGGCCGCATCCGACGGGCCACCGGCTGCGGGCGTGTCACGGACGGCGCCGGCGGCGGGCAGGGCGTCGGCCGACGGGGGAAGGTGCCGCCACGCGTAGGCGAGCAGCAGGCCCAGCAGGGCGGCCGCCGCGACGGCGGCACCGCGCCAGCCCGCGAGCAGCGCGGCGGCCGGGAAGAAGAGGCTGGAGAAGAGCTGGCTGGCCTGCACGCCGGACTGTTTGATGCCCAGCCAGCCGGGGCGGCGCTGCGGCTCGACCCGGTGGCTGATGATCCGGTTGGTGGTGGGGTTGGAGATGGCCTGCGCGGGCCCGGCCAGCACCGCTGCGGCCAGCAGCCACCAGTAGCTGCCGGAGACCGCCATGAGCAGCAGGGCCAGGGCGCTGCCGCCGAAGATGATCAGCATCTGGGCCCGGGAGCTGATCCGGTCACTGAGCCGGCCGAGGGAGAGCGAGCACAGGGCGGCGCTGAGGAAGCAGCCCGTGGCAAGCAGGCCGAACTGCCCTTCGCTGATGCCCAGGTCCGCGATGATCAGGGTGCTGGCCGCGCTGATTCCGTAGTTCATCACCGGGCCGGCGCCCATGGCGCAGACCAGGATGAACAGCAGCCCCGGGCCTGCCTTCGCTCCCATGATGTTCCCCTCCTCGACACAGTCAGGGAACATTCTTCACCTTGGTCCCACCCGCAACGAAAAAAGGGGCTAATATTCAGCGTGGGGGCCCAGCTGGGGGGTCCGTTAGCCGGGGAGAAACGCAAGATGAGGACTGGGTCTCAGGCGGGTGCGCCCGCCACTCGACGCTCTGTGATGCTCTTCCGCCGTGCCCGCACGTTCCTGGTGCTGATCGGTGTCTTCTGGCTCTGGCTGCTCTTCGGCAGCGCCGCCTTCATCGCCACCCTGTTCGACACCCCGATGTACGCCCTGCTGGCCCTGTACGGCCTTGGCGTGCTCACCCTGATCTCCCTGCTTGCCGCACCGGTGTGCGTGGCCTTCCTGGTCATGAACCGGGCCGGGTCCACGCACCGGGTCCACCACCTCTCCGAGCTGGCCCCGGTGATCCGCATGGTGCCCCGGCGGGTGGCCGACGGCGGCTCCGCCCTGTCCCAGCGCGCCGCCGCCAAGTGGCGGGACCTCGCCTCCTGACCGGACAGGCCCCTTCGGTTTCCTGACCGGACGGGCCCCTCGGTCTCCTGACCGGACAGCTTCCTGACGGAATGTCAGTGCCGGCAGGCACTGTGGAGGAATGCCTGCCACCCTTGCCGCGACGCGCACCGCCTCCGCTCCCGCCCGCACCACCGCCCCCTCCCGCACTGCCGCCCCGCTCACCGCGGGTTCCGGCCGTCCGGAGGGCCGGGTCACGCATGCGCCGTACCGCCGCGAACCCTACATCCGGGCCCGTCCCGTCCCGGGCGTGACGGTGGACGGCAAGGCAGTCGCCTGGACCCGCACGCACGTGCTGCTGCATTGGATTGACGACGACGGCCAGGCCCACAACCGGTGGCTGGCGGCCGCGATGGTGGGCCGGATCCAGCGCGGCGACTCCGCCTGGCAGGATCCGTACGACGACCACGCCTTCTACCTGGGCACGGCGCAGGCTGCCTGACTCCACCCGGATCGCCAGCCCGCAGCCCGCTGCCCCGGGGTCCGGGCCCGGATCCACCGGCCCGCGGCGGGCGGCCCGCCCTCGCCCTTGACACCCCCGGCGCCATGGCCGCAGATAGGGGCAGGGCCCGCCCGGGCCGGCGTCGGGAGGTGCCGTGGACTTTCAGTACTTCATCGAGGACGTCGGCGCGCTGATGGACCTGGCCGGGGTGGCGGCGATCGTCGTCGGCGCCCTCCTCTCCGGGGCCGTGGTCATCCGCTCCCTGCTGCGCGGCGAGCGCACCGGGCTGTACGAGGACTTCCGACGCCGGCTGGGCAGCTCCATCCTGCTCGGCCTGGAGCTGCTGGTGGCCGCGGACATCATCCGCACCGTAGCCATCACGCCCACCTTCGAGTCCCTGGGCGTGCTGGCGGTGATCGTCCTGATCCGGACCTTCCTCAGCTATTCACTGCAGCTGGAGGTCACCGGGCGCTGGCCGTGGCAGGCGGGTGACCAGCTGCAGCCCGCTGCAGGGAACGGGTCCGGGCGGCATCGCGGAAGGCGGTGACCAGCACGGCAACGGTCAGGCCGAGGGCCGCGATGCCCAGCGGATTGGCCAGCCCCGCGGAAATCCCGACGTACTCCTCCCCCGCCAGCCGGGACAGCACCGAGCCGTGCACCCCGGCGCCGTCGCCGAAGTCCGGCAGCAGGAAACCGAACCCCGCCGCCGCAGCATACTGGCCGAGCAGCAGCAGCGAGGTGCGCCGCGGGGCACCGAACGGGCGGTAGGCGGCCGCATTGACGGTGATCCTGGCGGCCGCCAGCAGCATCACCACGGCCAGCAGCGGACCGGCGGTGAAGGCCAGCGCCTGGGAAAGCCAGCCCGCCGGGCCGAACCACGTCCGTCCCAGGGACACCCACACCGGAATCAGCAGGGCCATCGGCAGGCTGGAGCCGGCCATGACCGCATCGAAGGCGGAGCGGCGGCGCGGCAGCGGCGGAGTCGGGACGGAGGCGGCCATGCCTTTACTTTAGGCGGCGCCCCGGTGCCCTTCAGCCCGGCGCCGACGGGCCGGCGTCGATGCCACCTGCACAGCGGGCACGCGGGCTCGCGGCCACACGGGCTCGGAGGAATCAGGGTTGTTCTCAGGGATGGCCCTGATGTCCCGGGCCCTTCCGGTTCGGAGAATGGAGGTACAGCCTCCCGGCCGGGCAGTTGGGCGTCCGAACCGCCACCGGTCATCCGATGGTCGGACACGCCGGGTGGAATGTCAGCTCCTGGCATGATGCGTGGCCGGAACGGGGCATCCTAGGCTGAAACCGATCGGCCTGCCGGGCCTCACGCGAACGGGGTCCCGGCAGGCCGCCGCACTGACAACAGGCAGCACCATGAGTTCATCAGAGAGGCCGATCCGCCATGCCGGTCGAGTACCTGCTGTTCATGCCCCTGGCCATTCTCGGCGCTGTGCTGGTCATCGTCCTGGCCGCCGCGGCGCTCGTCAGCCTGGTGCGGGCCGTGTGCCTGCCGCTGCCGGCGCGGGTGGCCTGGGGGACGGCGATTGTGGTGCTGCCGCTGATTGGGCCGCTGGCGTGGCTGGGCTTCAGCCAGTTCCGTGACCGGCGCACCGCCACCGAGGCCGCGTCCGCGGCCCCCGCCGGCGGGACCAGCAATGACCCGCGCCCGGATCCGGGCCCCGGCGCCGCCGGGAAGCAGGGATCCGCTGCCGCCCAGGACGCGATGCCCTGAGCGCGGAAGAACGGGTCAGGCTCCTGCGGCCGCCGTCGCGCCCGGGGCCGGCACGGCCTTCGCGTTGGCCAGCACCGGCAGGTGGGAGCGCACCTGCGCCACCTGGGCCAGGTCCAGGTCCACCGTGAGCAGGCCCGGTTCGGCGCCCAGCTCCCCCAGCGCCACCCCGAGCGGTGAGACCGCCAGGCTGTGCCCGACGCCGAGCGGCGCCTTGCTGCGTACCTCGCCGCCCGCCGCGGCCGGATCGGCCTGGTCCACGGCCACGACGAACGAAGTGCTGTCCAGCGCCCGGGCCCGCGCCAGCAGCGTCCACTGATCCGCCTTCCCCTCCCCCGCACCCCAGGACGCGCAGACGATGTTCACGTCCGCCCCCGCGGCCGCGTTAGCCGTGAACAGGGCGGGGAAGCGGATGTCGTAACAGATGGCCAGGCCGAAGGTGACGCCGTCCAGGGTGAAGGTTACGGGGCGGTCGCCGGGTTCCACGGTGTCGGACTCGGCGAAGCCGAACGCGTCGAACAGGTGAATCTTGTCGTACGCGGCCTCCACTCCGGGCCCGGTGACAAGGGCGGTGTTGCGCACCCTGCCGTCCGTGCCTGGCGTGAACATCCCGACCATGATCGCGATGTCCAGGTCCCGGGCCATGTCCCGCACCGCCGTGGCCCAGGGCCCGTCCAGCGGCTCGGCGACCGGTTTCAGCGGATTGCCGAAGGCGCACATGGTGGCCTCCGGGAACACCACAAGCCGCGCGCCGGCGGTCCGGGCTTCCTCGGCGCGGGTACGGATAACGGCCAGGTTCGCGGCGGGGTCCGCGGTGCTGTTGATCTGCGCCAGGGACACCCGGATGGTTGGGCTGTTCATAGCGCCAGCCTAGCCACAACCGCGGTCCGGCGCCGCCCCGTCCGGGTTGCCCGCCCGATGTTCGGCAACTCAGCCTGACGCGGGCCGATGAGGCGACGGTGAGTTTGTCGAGGAGTTTTTAGTCTTTCACTGCTTTTCTCCGCCTTTTCTGTATTGGCGGGATATCAAGCTTTGGCACGGCCCGAAGCATGAAGCGGTCAAAATGCGGTACTGTAAACTTCGCATAGCCGTGGTCGGGCGTGTAAAGAAGGCCGAGACTAATCAGCTCTGACCTCGTGGGAGCGACCTGCGTGGACTCGCGTCCCATTACAGCAGCAACATCTGCAGCTTTTTGCGCCTCAGGGCCCAATTCGGCCATTGCCCGCATATAAGCGATCTGCAACTGTGTCGCACGGTCCAGACGCACCCGGAAGAACGAGGAGTCGAGCTTCGATTCGTACGCTTCTCTCGTGTTCTCAATGTCCGTTTGGGTGATCTGGGGGCCGCTCGCCACAGACCAGGCTTGGTACCCCAACTCTTGAATAAAATAGGGATATCCCTCAGTCATCTCGAAGGCAAGCTCCAAAGCATCAGGCGTGTATGTGACGTCCTCATTTGCAGCCGGTCCAGCCAGCGCCTGCTTGGCATCCTCCTTATTCAAGGAGGATATTTCCGGGAACTTGAACAGGCGTTCAGCATATGATTTTGCGTCGCCTGCGAGTTCAGCTATTTGAGGCAGGCCGGCCCCAACAAAGGTGACAGGCAGCTTGCGCTGAACTGTTTTGTGGATGGCCTGAATTATAGCTTCGAGCTGGGGCCGATTCAGGAACTGGACCTCATCAAAAAGCAGAACCAAGCCAGTTCCGTGGCCCTTGGCAGCTTCGCCTATCGCCGTAAGGACATCGGTAAGATCCAAACCGAGGTCACCATGGTCCGCGGCCCCTTCAGCTGGCTCCACGTCCAGAGCGAACGTAGGAGCTCCGGTTGAGGGATCGATGGTCAGGCTGAAGGACTAGGACCTGGGCGGCCCGTTTGGCTGCATCCCCCCACTTCTTGGTCGGCGCGATCTGGAACAACGCTGTTCGCAGCTGGGAGTAGATCAGCTGCCGAAACCGAGAGTCGTCATGCTTGCTGGCCTCAAACTCGAGTACTTTCCACCTGAAGTCCTCTGCCATCTGCCGGAACTCCCCCAGAAGGACGGTTTTTCCCACCCCTCGCAGGCCGGTGATGATCATGGACTGATCGGTCCGCCCTCGATCGAGGCGGCGCAGGAGAGTATGGAAGTCGTCCTTCAACGCGTCACGGCCGATGACGATCTCTGGGGTAGCTCCAGCGTTCGGGGTGTAGGGATTCGAGATAGGATCCATGACCCTACCTTATAACCTTTAGGGCACTTTATAAGGTCCAGATAAAGCTTTCTAACTTACCTAAGACCGGCACTCATACGTCTGCCGCCCCAAGCCCGGTTGCAAGAGCCACAACCGCGGTTCGGCGCCGCCCCGTCCGGGTTGCCGGCCCGGTGTTCGGCAGCCCGAAACCGCGTGCTAGCTTGGCTGCCATGCCGCGCCGAGCCGGGTTGCCGCCGTCGCCCGCCTCTGCGGGCCATGCCCGGACGCTGCGGCTGCCCTGGCTGCTGGGCCCCGCCCTCGTGGCCGGTGTGGCCTACCTCGACCCCGGAAACGTAGCGAGCAACATGACCGCCGGTGCCCGCTACGGGTACCTGCTGGCCTGGGTGGTGGTGGCAGCCAACGCGATGGCCTGGCTGGTGCAGTACCTGTCCGCGAAACTCGGGCTGGTGACCGGCCGGTCGCTGCCGGAGCTGCTGGGACAGCGGACCGGGCAGCGGGCCGCCCGCCGGCTGTACTGGCTGCAGGCGGAGCTCGTCGCGATGGCCACGGACGTGGCGGAGGTGATCGGCGGCGCCGTCACCCTCTGGCTGCTGTTCGACCTGCCGCTGCTGCTCGGCGGGCTGATCACCGGCGCCGTGTCCATGGCCGTGTTGGCCCTGCAGAAACACGGGCACCGCGGCTTCGAATACGTGATTGTGTCGATGATGGTGATCATTGCCGTGGGCTTCTCGGCCGGCGTGGTGATGTCTCCGCCCGACGCCGGTGCCCTCGCCGGCGGGCTGGTGCCCCGGTTCGACGGCGCCGACTCGGTGCTGCTCGCCGCGTCGATCCTCGGGGCCACGGTGATGCCGCACGCCATCTATGCCCATTCCGCGCTGGCGCGGGACCGGTTTCCGGTGCGCACCGAAGGGCTGAACACCGGCACCCTGCTGCGGGCCACCCGCTGGGACGTGACCGTGGCGCTGACCGTCGCCGGTTCCGTGAACCTGGCGATCCTGCTGCTGGCCGCGGCCTCGCTGCAGGGCACGGCCGGCACCGACTCCCTCGAAGGGGCCTATGCGGCGATCGAGGGGACGCTGGGAGCCGTCGTCGCGACGCTGTTCGCGGTGGGGTTGCTGGCCTCCGGGCTGGCGTCCACGTCGGTGGGCGCCTATGCGGGGGCCGAGATCATGGCCGGGCTGCTGAAAATCCGGGTGCCGCTGCCCGCCCGGCGCCTGGTGACGCTGCTGCCGGCCCTGGCGATCCTTGCGCTGGGCCTGGATCCGACCCGGTCACTGATCCTGAGCCAGGTGGTGCTCAGCTTCGGGATTCCGTTCGCCCTGGTGCCGCTGGTCTGGCTGACCGCCCGCTCCGGCCCGATGGGCGCCTACCGCAACCGCTGGTGGACCACGGCGCTCGGAATCCTGGTGGCGGCGCTGCTGATCGGGCTGAACACCCTGCTGCTGGTGCTCACGTTCACGGGCGCGGGATGAGGCCCGGCAACGGGTGCGGACCTCGTCCCGCGCCTGCGGTCAGCTAGCAGCCGACACCGGCGTCGTCCCCTGACCGGCCGTGCTTCAGGCCGGTGGGCAGCCCCAGCTGCGCGGGTCCGGGCGCGCAGCAGCCGCCCTCCGCCACAGAGGCCGGTGCGGGGTCCGTGGAGCACACCCCGGTCTCCGGCAGGTCCAGATGCACCTCGTCCGCGGCGGCCGAATCCCCGGCCAGCTCCGCGGCGATCGAGCGGACCTGCTCATATCCGGTGGCCAGCAGGAAGGTGGGGGCCCGGCCGTAGGACTTGGCCCCGGCAATGTAGAAATCCCGTTCCAGGTGGGACAGCACCCGGGCCCCGTGCGGCGGCACGGTGCCGCAGCTGTGGAACTCGGGATCGATCATCGGTCCGAGCCGGCTGGGCGCCTCCACCACCGGGTCCAGGTCCAGCCGGATCTCGCTCAGCCAGGAATGGTCCGGCCGGAACCCGGTGGCGGGCACCAGCACGTCCACCTCCAGTTGTTCCTCGCCGCCTGCGGTGCGCCCGGTGACCAGCAGCGTGTCGGCGGCTTTGAAACCGGTCACGGTGAATCCGGTGTGCAGCTCGATGCGCCCGGCTTCCACCAGGGCCTTTAGCCGCTGTCCGAGGGCGCCGCGGGCCGGCAGGCCGTCCTGATCGCCGCCGCCGAAGAGCCTGGCCGTGCCGGTACCGCGCACCGCCCAGCTGATCCGGCCGCCGGCCGTGTCGGCCAGTTCGGCCAGCGCAAGCAGGGTGTTCGCAGCCGAGTGGCCGGAGCCGGTGACCAGCACCCGGCGGCCGGCGAACCGGTCGCGCTCCGCACCCAGGACATCCGGCAGCGGCCCGGACACCAGGCCCATCGCGCGGGCTTCGGCTTCGCCCGGGGCGGGCAGGCCGGAGCCGCCGGCCGGATTCGGCGTGTTCCAGGTGCCGCTGGCGTCGATCACCGCGCCGGCCGGATATTCGGCGTCGATGCCGCGGCCGTCCATCGTGCTGATGAGGAACGGACGCTGCTCACGCTCCGCGGATTGCGTGCGGTCCAGGCCCATCCGGGTCACGGCGGTAACCCGGGTATTCAGCTTCAGGGCCGTCGCGAGCGGTGCCAGCCGGGCCAGCGGCGCCAGGTAGCGGTCCACCAGTTCGGCGCCCGTGGGCGTCATCTCCGGATCCGGCGCCTGCCAGCCCGCGCTCTCGAGCAGCCGGCGGGCGGCGGCGTCGATGTTGTATCGCCAAGGCGAGAACAGCCGGATGTGCCGCCAGGACTGCACCGCCGCGGCGGGTTCCGGGCCTGCCTCAAAGATCAGCGGGCGCAGGCCGCGTTCGATCAGCTGCGCTGCCGCGGCCAGGCCCACCGGCCCGGCTCCGATCACGGCCACGGGCAGTTCCTGCAGCATTGTGGGGGGTGCCGCTACTTCCATCGGTTCTCCATTTGTTCACGTGGGGTGGGTATTTCGGGTCGGTGGTGGCGGCGTCGCTGCCGTGCCACGGCCGGCGGAAAGCTATGCGGGGTCCTCCTCCCGCGCGGGTGTTCCGGCGGGCACCAGCTCCGCCAGCAGTGCCTCCACCCGCCGCCGGATCTCGTCGCGGATGGGACGGACCGCGTCCAGCCCCCGGCCGGCGGGGTCCGCCAGCTGCCAGTCCTCGTAGCGCTTGCCGGGAAACACCGGGCAGGTATCGCCGCAGCCCATGGTGACGACGACGTCGGCCGCCTGCACCGCGGCGGTGGTGAGCACCTTGGGCAGCTCGGCCGAGATGTCGATGCCTTCCTCGGCCATGGCCTGCACGGCGGCCGGGTTGACGGCATCTGCGGGGGCGGACCCGGCGGAACGTACCTCCACCCGTCCCCCGCTCAGGGCCGAGAGGTAGGCGGCGGCCATCTGGGAGCGGCCGGCGTTGTGGATGCAGACGAACAGGACACTGGGCCGGACAGTCACGGGGTCTCCTTTGCAGAGGCGGCGGCTGTGGCCGGATGCGACACGGACGGGCACCGCCGACGACGCTGGGGGAATCTGACGGCGGTGCTGCCACCCCCGGTTCCAGCCATCGATGACGGTCTATGCCCGATCTTTGTTCAACGCATCGACAACTGTCAATGTGTGCCCATAATGGATGCCATGACCGCTATCAGCCCGGCCCCGGCATCCGGACAGCCTGTATCGGCGCCTCCAGCTCCCGAAATACCCCTGGGCCCGCCGCTGGGCGAGGAGGAGGCCGTCCGCCTCGCCCACCTGCTCAAGGCGGTGGCGGATCCGACCCGGCTGCGGCTGCTGTCCCTCATCCTGGGGCACCCCGACGGTGAGGCCTGCGTCTGCGACCTGACGGGCCCGGTGGGGCTCAGCCAGCCCACGGTGTCGCACCACCTCAAGATCCTGGTGGAGTCCGGGCTCCTCACCCGTGAGAAGCGCGGCATCTGGGCCTACTATTCAGTGGCACCCGGGGCCCTTAAAGAGTTCGCCGACACCTTCCAGCAGGGCCGGTAGCCGCAGCGCATTGCCCGCATCCGGACCGCCCGGTAATGCGGACGCCCGGTGGAGCGGCGGCGCGTAGGATGCCTGGGGTGATCACACAGACCTCGTTCACCGCCGTCGCCGTCCTGACCACCCCGCGGCTGCGGCTGGAACCGCTGGGCCCGGCCCACTTCGACGGCGCCTGGGCCGCGCTCCAGGACGACGAGGCCCGGCGTCTCACCGGAACCCACACCGACTTCACACAGGAGCAGATCCGCGCCTGGCTGGCCGGACTGGCAGCTGAGACGGACCGCGCGGACTGGGCCATCATCAGCCGGGAGGACGAGAGCTACCTCGGCGAAGTGGTGCTCAACGACCTGGACCCGGACAACGCATCCGCCGGCCTGCGCATTGCCCTGGCCGGCCCGCACGCGTACGGCCGCGGGTACGGCACCGAAGCGGTCGGGGCCGTGCTCGAGCATGCCTTCACCAACGTGGGGCTGCACCGGGTGGGCCTGGAGGTCTTCGCGTTCAATCCGCGCGCACAGCGATGCTACGAAAAGTGCGGATTTCGGATGGAAGGACGCCGCCGCGAGGTGCTTCACTGGGGCGACGAGTGGGTGGACGCCATCGACATGGGCATCCTGTCCACAGATCCGCGGCCGGCCGGGCCCTGACCCGGCGCGGGCCGCCCGGAGGGAGGAGCGCACATGGAGCAGGCACAGGAGCGGCAGACGATCAGCCAGCCCGCCGGACGGCGGCTGGCCGATCTGCAGGAAGGAACCGACACCGCCACGGCCAAGGCGTTCTTCGACGCGCTGCCGCCGGCCGACGTCGCCGATCTGACGGGATCATGGCGGGGATCGGAGCTGCCTACCGGCCACCGGCTCGACGGCGCCTTGTCCGCCCTGGGCTGGCACGGCAAGCGGTTCGACGGCGCTGAGGCGTGTTTCCCGCTGATCTTCGCCGCCCCGAACGGCGGGACGTTTGCGGTGAATCCGGCCCTGGTGCCGCTGGGCGCCGTGCTGCGGCTGCGCCGGCCCGCCACCCTCCGGTTTCTGCGGCGGCTGATGCCCCTGCTGCGCACCCGACGCCCGGGAGCCCGGCTGCGGATGACCGAGCCGCCGGCAGCCAAGGGCCCCACGGCGACGGCGGAGGCTGAGGCGGAGACTGCGCCAGCGGCCACGGCGGCGCCGACCGCCACCATGATCTACGACGCGTTGCCGATCAACGACCTCTTCAAACGGATCGACGCCCACACCCTGCTGGGCCTGATGGATGCCCGGGGCATGCGCCGGCCCTTCTTCTTCGTCCTCCGGCGCGAGTCGACGCCCTAGCGGAACCCGCTGCCGGCGTCGTTCAGTCCCGGCGCTCAGTGCCGGCGCCGTTCAGTTCCGGTGCAGCGGCGGCGTTATTCAGTGCCCGGCGGTGTACGGCTGCGGCTCCGGCAGTCCCGCCTCGCGACGCACCCGCCGGGAGAAGCCCTCGACGGACTTCAGCGCCTGCACCACCTCGGCCGGGCCGACGTCGAACGGCATGGCCTTCATGGTCTCCCCGGGCACCGTCGCCGCCACGCCGACCAGCTCCAGCTCCTTCGTGTCGTCCACGGACAGGCCGATCTCGGTCAGCGTGGTCGGCAGCCCCACCCTGGTGGTGAACCTGATGAATTCGGCGACCTCCGCCTCCGGAACGCCCTCCAGGACCAGCTGGGTCAGGGACCCGATGTTGACCTTCTGCCCGTGCGCCAGCCCGTGCGTCTGCGGCGCGGCGGTGAGTCCGTTGTGGATGGCATGGGCGGCCGCCAGCCCGCCGGATTCGAAGCCGAGTCCGGAGAGCAGGGTGTTGGCCTCGATCACCTTCTCCACCGCCGCCGTCGTCACCCCGGCCCGCACCGCATCCAATGCCGGCAGCGCGTGGTCCCACAGCGTGTCCCAGCACAGCTTGGCCAGGGCGGTGCCGGCCAGCGTGGGAATCCCGCCCGCCATCGTCGTCGAGTACGACGCCGCCGTCGCCCGGGCCTCCAGCCAGGTGGCGAGCGCGTCCCCCACCCCGTGTGCGAGGAACGACGCCGGAGCGGAGGCAACGATCTGCGAATCCACCAGCACCAGGTCCGGGTTGCGGGGAAAGAACCGGTACTCCTCGAAGGTTCCCTCAGCGGTGTAGATGACCGCGAGCGCCGAGGTCGGCGCGTCGGTGGAGGCCACGGTGGGCACCGAGGCCCACCGGATGCCCGCCTGATGCCCGGCGGACTTCACCGCGTCGATGGTGCTGCCGCCGCCGACGCCCACGATCACGTCCGCCGGGTCTTCGCCCGGAGCACGGATGGCGTCGGTGAGCCGGTCCACCTCGACGGCGGTCGGGATGCCGCCGAAGCCCACGCGGCGCAGCGGCAGCCCGCCGGTGCGGAAGGCGGTTTCGACGGCGCCGCCGACCAGGTTCCAGACGACGTCGTCGGGCCACCACCAGCGGGCGGGAGCCGACGTCACGCAGGTACTCCCCGAGCCGGACAATGGCGCCGGGGCCCTGCACGTAGCGGCCGGGACTGATCAGGGTGCGCAGCGGCAGTTCAAGCATGGAAGCGGGCCTTTCCCGGAGACGGTGGCCTCCACGGTAGGCCCGCGTGCAGCGGCAGGCCAGAGCGGCCGGCCAAAACTCCGATGCCCCGGCCGCCGCGGCGGGTGGCTAGGCTTTGCACACACGACACAGGCAAGGAGCAGGCCCCATGCGCGAGTACACGATCGACCTCATTCCCGGTGACGGCATCGGCCAGGAAGTGGCCCCGGCCGCGGCCCGGGCCATCGACGCCGTGGCGCGGAGTGAAGGATTCACGGTGCAGTGGCGGGAACGCGACTGGGGGTCGGAGCGCTACCTGAAGGACGGGGCGATGCTGCCCGCCGACGGGCTGGAGCAGATGGCGGACGGCGACGGGATCTTCCTCGGCGCCGTCGGGCATCCCGATATCCCCGACCACGTGACCCTGTGGGGGCTGCTGATTCCGATCCGCCGCGAGTTCATGCAGTACATCAACCTGCGGCCCATGCGCCTGCTGCCCGGCATTTCGCCGCGCGTGATCGGCGCCGAGGACCTGGACCTGGTGGTGGTGCGCGAGAACGTGGAGGGCGAGTATTCGGAGATCGGCGGCCGCGCGTACAGCGGCCGCCCCGAGGCCCTGGCCATCCAGCAGGCCGTGTTCACCCGGGAGGGTATCGCCCGCGTCACCCGGTTTGCCTGCGAGCTGGCCGGAACCCGCACCGGCCGGATCGTCTCGGCCACCAAGTCCAACGGCATCATCCACTCCATGCCGTTCTGGGACGAGATCGTGGCCGAGGTCGCGGCGGACTACGCCGGCGTCGAGGTCGAGTCGGTGCTCATCGACGCCCTGGCGGCGCGGGCCGTGCTGAAGCCCGGGTCGCTCGACGTGGTCCTCGCGTCCAACCTGTTCGGGGACATCCTCTCCGACCTGACGGCGGCGGTCGCCGGATCGATCGGCGTCGCGCCGTCGGCCAACCTCAACCCGACCCGCGAGTTCCCCTCCATGTTCGAGCCCGTCCACGGCACCGCTCCGGATATCGCCGGAAAGGGGCTGGCCAACCCGGTGGGCCAGATGTGGTCCGGCGCCATGATGCTGGAGCATCTGGGCGAGGAGAGCGCGGCGCGGAAGCTCACGGACGCCTTCGAGGGCGCCCTGCGCGACGGCATCCGCACCGGCGACCTGGGCGGGACGGCGTCGACGGCGGACTTCACCGACGCGGTGATCGATCGGCTCTGAGCCGCCGGGCCCCGAGTTGGCGGCGGGCTCCGGCCCGGCCCTGCCGGTGCTTACGGGACCCGGTGCCCGGCCGTCTGGATCAGGCCGTACCACTCGGCACGGGTGAGCGGCAGGTCGGAGCCGGCCGCGGCGTCGGCGACCCGCTGCGGGGTGGTGGTGCCGAGCACCACCTGCATCCCGGCCGGGTGCCGGGTGATCCACGCTGTCGCGATCGCAATGGGCTCGACGTCGTACTTGCCCGCCAGCCGGTCCAGCTCGGCGTTCAGTTCCGGATACTTCTCCGAGCCGAAGATCACCTCGCCCCGGAAGGTGGTCTGGAACGGGGACCAGGCCTGCACGGTGATGCGGTTGATCCGGCAGTAGTCCAGGATGCCGCCGCCGTCGTGGGTCACCGCGTCCTGCTCGCCGGCCATGTTGGCGGCCAGCCCCTGCGCGATGATCGGCGAGTGGGTGATGGACAGCTGCAGCTGGTTCGCGACGAGGGGCTGGCTGACGGCGGTCTTCAGCAGGTCGATCTGCCGCGGGGTGTGGTTGGAGACGCCGAAGGCACGCACCTTGCCGGCGCTGTGCAGCTCGTCGAAGGCGCGGGCCACCTCCTCCGGTTCGACCAGGGCATCGGGGCGGTGGATGAGCAGGACGTCGAGGTAGTCGGTGCCCAGCGCGCGCAGCGAGCCGTCCACCGAGGCGACGATGTGCTCATAGGAGGAGTCGTAGTGCCACTCCCCCGGCACGATCCCGGCCTTGGTCTGCAGGATGATCTGTTCCCGTTCGGAGGGGCTCAGGTTCAGGGCGGAGGCGAACCGCTGCTCGCACCGGTGGGCTTCGCCGCCGTAGATGTCCGCGTGGTCGAAGAAATCGATGCCGGCGTCGCGGGCCGCAGTGTAGAGCGCCCGGATCTCCTCATCGGACTTGTCGGCGATGCGCATCATTCCTGCCGCGACGGCGGGCACCTGGGTGCTGGTCGGGCCGAAAGGCACAGTCTTCATGGGGGATCTCCTCGCTGTGGGCCGATCGCACCAGTATGCCCGACGCCGGGACCCGCGGCCCGGCTGTCGGTGCGGTACCGCCGAACCATGAACACCAGCCACGCCGTCGCGGCGGCGGGCAGCACCGGGATGGCGGCCCAATCGACCGAATCGGCGGCTACGAGGATCGGGACCAGACACCAGAGCCCGCCGCTGAGGACCGACATGCCGATGAGGGACGCGCGGGTCACCGCATACCGGGGCAGCTGGATGCCCTCGGCCTGCAGCTGCCGCGTTTCCCGCACGGCAGCGCTGATCAGTGCGGTGAACAGCGCGGCCAAGCCGGCGAAGATCAGCAGCGTGCGCCACGGCTGCGGCAGTCCGCTCGCTTCCACGAGGCCCGATACCAGCGGCAGCAGGAGAAAGGTCCCCAGCCCCCAGCCGACGAGCCGCCTGCGCCTGGGCGGCATCCCCTGCAACGACTCGGCCGGCCGTTTCTGCCACTCGTAGCGGACGTCCTTGCCCGCGCCGTCGCCATTCCTGTCCCCCACTGCCACGCGGGACAGCCTAACCGGGCCCGACGGCGGCGCAAGCGCAGCCGGGCTCCCGGCCCGCCGGCGTCGGCACCCGGCACAGGCCGGTCTCCGCTGCGGGCAGATCTGCCGCAGGCAGCGAACGCTTCCCTCCGGTCCGCAGCCCGGCGCAGGGTGGGGCCATGAGCGAATCACCGAAAATCCCACTCTTCACCGAAGCCGTCCGGCAGGAGTTCTTTGAGCGGCGCGTGCTGGTCCTGGACGGGCCGCTCGACGACGACAACGGCACCCTGCTCGCCACCCAGCTGATCTCCCTGGCCGCCGAAGACCCGGTCACCGACATTGCCCTGTGGATCCACTCCCCCGGCGGATCCGTCCCGGCCATGCTCGCCATCCGCGACATCATCCGCACCATTCCCAACGACGTGTCCACCCTGGTCCTCGGCATCGCCTACAGCGCCGGGCAGTTCCTGCTCTCCGCCGGCACCCGCGGCAAACGCCTGGCCCTGCCGCACGCCCGGGTGCTGATGCATCAGGGGTCGGCGGGAATCGGCGGCACCGCCGTCGACATCGAACTGCAGGCGGACGACCTGCGGCACACCCGCGACACCGTGCTGCGGCTGATCGCCGAGGACACCGGCCAGCCGGTGGAGCGGGTCTTCGAGGACTCGCTGCACGACCACTGGTACACCGCCGAAGAGGCCCGCGCCTACGGGTTCGTGGACCGGATCGTCAGCTCCTTCGACGAGTTCCGGCCGCGCGGCCGCACCCCCGCCGGCTTCGGCCTGACCGGGGCCGGCGCCCCCTCCGGTGCCGGGTCCGGGGCCGGTGCATCCACCATGGCAGGAGCCGACGCCGGCTCGGAAAGGCGGATCCGATGAGCACCTACACCGTTCCCAACGTCATCGCGCAGCACCCGCGCGGCGAGCGGATCATGGACATCTACTCGCATCTGCTCACCGAGCGGATCGTCTACCTGGGCACCGCGATCGACGCCGGCGTCGCCAACACCCTGATCGCGCAGCTGCTGTATCTGCACGCGGACAAGCCCGACGCCGACATCGAGCTGTACATCAACTGCGAGGGCGGAGATCCCAGCGCGATGCTGGCCATCTACGACACCATGCGCTTCATCCGCCCCCAGGTGGCGACCACCTGCGTGGGCCAGGCCGTCGCCGTCGGGGCCGTGCTGCTGGCCGCCGGGGCGCCAGGCAAGCGGGCCGCCCTGCCGCATGCTCGGGTCATCCTGCACCAGCCCGCCGTGCAGGGCCGCGGCGCCATTCCGGACCTGATCCTGCAGGCTGACGAGCTGGTCCGGGTGCGCTCCGACATGGAGGAGGTCCTGGCCCGGCACACCGGGCAGAGCGTGCAGACGCTCCGGGCCGACACCGACCGGGACCGGCTCTTCACGGCCACGGCGGCCCGCGACTACGGGCTGCTCGACCACGTCATCGAGCAGGGCTGAGCGCCCGACGGCGGGCGGCGCGTCCGGCCGTCGGGCTCGGTGCTCCGCTTGGGCGCCGCGACGGCGGGCGGCGCGTCCGGGCGTCGGGCTCATTCGTCCGTTTGGGCGCCGCGCCCCTCCGGTTCGACGTTGCCCCCTCCAGTTCGGCGCCGTTCCCTCCGGTTCCGCGCCATTCCCTCCACTTCGACCGGCTCCTCCGGTTAGAAGCGGAGGACCTGGCCAAAGCGGAGGGAAGTGGAGCAAACCGGAGGAAAACCCGGGTCTCGGCCGGCGCACCCGAAAGGAAGCCCGCTCCCGGAACGGCTCAGGCCGCGAGGGCGAAGGCCCCGCGGACCGCCGCCCGCTGCGGCACGCCGCCCCGGCTGAGGAGCAGGACCTCCGCCGCGGCGGCGGTGAGGTCCAGGAGCGTAATGCCCAGGGCACCGGCGACGGCGGCGATCATCTCGCTGGACGGCTCCTTGCGCCCGCGCTCGATCTCCGAAAGGTACTGCGGTGAAATGCCGGCGCGCTCCGCGACTTCGCCAAGCGTCCGGCCGCGCTCATGCCGCAGCCGGCGCAGCAGCTCTCCCAGCACCTCCCGCCACAGCGGTTCGCGGGAGCCGGGAGCGGAACGGGGAAACACCTCGATGTCGGCCATGCTCGACTGTAAAACGCCCGGCGGCGCCGCCGGGAGAGGCGGCGGAGCAGTTCTGCTCTGGGCAGAGGGACGGCGGGCGGGGCCATGGCGCCGGCGGCCGGCGGACACGTAGCCTTTTCACAGTGCGCTCCGGCGCCCGGCACGTTGCCCTCGTTTTCCTGCCCGCAGCCCGGACGGTGCCGGTTCCGCCCGGTGTTCCACGAGGAGCCCGCATGGACCCCAACGCCGCCTCACCGCATCCGCAGGGTTCCACGCCCGCGGCCCGGGCCTCCGCGGCCGGGGCCTCCGGAGCGGCGCTGCGCAGGTCCTTCAGCCTCAGTTCGCTCACCCTGTTCGGGCTGGCGTATCTGGCGCCGCTGGTGGTGCTGGGCACCTTCGGCGTGATCGCCGTCCGCAGCGGGGGCGCGGCGGCCGGGTCCTATCTGCTCGCCCTGGTGGCGATGCTCTTCACCGCCCTCAGCTACGGCCGGATGGCGGCCGCCTTTCCGCAGGCCGGCGCGTCGTACAACTTCGTGCGCCGCAACATCGATCCGCGGCTGGGGTTCCTGGTCGGCTGGGCCTCCATCCTGGACTACTTCTTCCTGCCGATGGTCATCTGGCTGATCGGCGCCTCCTTCCTGTCGGCCGGTTCTCCGGCGGTTCCGTTCTGGATCTGGATCGCCGGGTTCATCCTGCTGACGACGGCGCTGAACGTCGTCGGGGTTGCCGTCGCGAAAGGCGCCAACATCCTGCTGATGGCCTTCCAGCTGCTGGTGATCGTGCTGTTCATCGGGTTCGCGGTGGCGGCGGTGACCGTCGAAGACGGGCTGCGCGGACTGTTCTCCCTCGATCCGTTCTTCAATCCCGGCACCGACTTCGAAAACATTTCCGCCGGCGCCGCCGTCGCGGCCTATTCCTTCCTGGGCTTTGACGCGGTGGCGGCCATGGCGGACGACACCCGCAATCCGGCGCGGGTGCTGCCCCGCGCCATCGTGCTGGTGGCTCTGGTCGGCGGGGTGATCTTCATCGTCCTCAGCTATGTCACCGAGCTGGCGCATCCGGGCACCGACTTCACGGACGAGGGCTCCGCGGCCTTCGAGATTGCCGAGCAGATCGGCGGTGCGCTGTTCAGCGCGGTCTTCCTGGCCGGGCTGGTGGTGACGCAGTTCGCGTCCGGGCTCGCCGCGCAGTCCAGCGCCTCCCGGCTGCTCTATGCGATGGGCCGCAGCGACTCGCTGCCGCGGCGGATCTTCGGCTACGTCAGCCCCCGGTTCCGCACGCCCGTCCTGAACGTGCTGCTGTGCGGGCTGGTGGGCTGCGTGGCGTTTTTCCTGGATGAAAGCACCTCCACCTCCTTCATCAACTTCGGGGCGTTCATCGCCTTCACCCTGGTCAATGCCTGCTGCGTTTTTTACTGGGCGCATCAGCGCCGCGCAGGCGTGCACCTGAACCCGCTGGCCTACATCGCCGCCCCAGCGGTCGGGGCCCTGGTCTCCATCTACCTCTGGCTGAACCTGGACCTGCCGGCCAAAACCTCGGCAGCATCTGGCTGACGCTGGGCATCATCTACCTGACCTGGCTCACCCGCGGGTTCCGGCGCGACCCGCCGGGCATGCAGGTGGACTGATGCGGCGGAGGGCGCGACCGGGCGGTGACCCCGTCGACACGGCTTCGCCAGGGCCACGACGGCGGGCGGGCGCCCCGGCCGCGTCGCCGCCGCGCCGGGGCTAGGGCCGGACGGCGGCGTAGAGAAGCATGTCCCGGCGTCGGCCGCCGATCTCCTGGTAGCTGCGCAGCAGCCCTTCGCGCGAGTAGCCGGCCCGCTCGGCGGTCCGGACGGAACCGGTATTCCACGGCTCGATGTACAGCGCGATCCGGTGCAGCTCCGGCAGGGTCCAGGCAAACGCGGTCAGCGCGGACAGCGCATCGGCGGCCAAGCCGCGGCCGCGGGCGGAGGGGACCAGCGAATAGCCCGCCGTCGCCCGGCCCTGCTCCAGTTCCCGCAACCACAGCCCGCACTGCCCCACCGCCCGGCCCGTTCCGGTCTCGGCGACGGTGAACGAGAACCCGGCCCCCTCGGCGTGCCGGCCCTGCTGCCGGCGGACCCACTCGCGCGCCTGCTCTTCGGTTGCCCGGTGTGGCAATGTCCCGATCAGCGGCACGTAGGGGTCGGCGGACAGTTCGCGGGCCATCGCGGCGTCGTCCTCGGTTGCCGCGCGCAGCACCACGCCACCGTGGGCGGGCGGGATCTGCGGCCAGGGCGGGAGCGTCAGGGTCATGCGCACCAGTATGGTGCAGCCGTTCAACCCCACGGGCGCCCGCCCGGGTGCCGGACGGAGCGGCAGTTCAGCACCGGCGGCTCGGCCGGTGCGCGCGGCGGCGCCGGTAGTGTGGCCAGCGGCAACGCCGACAGTGGGGGGGAAGAGTGTCCGGGCGGAAAACGGAAACCAGGCGGAGAAACCAGTCCCGGCGCAATGCGAAGACCAGGCGCAAGGCCAAAGCCGGGCGCACGGCGAGGGCCGGGAGCACCCGCGGACCCGAGAAGGCCGCCGGGCCGAAGACACGCTGGGTCTTTCCGCCGTTCATGGCGGGCCTCGTCACCGTGCTCGTCGGCGTCGCGCTGGGCTGGGGGATGGTCCACCTGGTGGAAGCGGACAAGAACCTCCTCGAGCATGGAACCGAAACGACAGGCACCGTAATACGCGTCTTCGAAGAGCGGCAGGGCCGGTCGCTCGCCACGGTGGCGGTGGTGCGATTCACCCGTGCGGACGGCAGCACCGCGACGTTCGAGGATACGGTCTACGAGGGCGGAACCACCTCGTCCGGGGCGCCGGCCCCCAAGGGCGTGAGCGGCGAAGTGGTACGCGTTTTCCACGTTCCATCTGAACCATGGCAGGGCTACGTGGTGGACGGCTGGCAGAAGACCTACCGGTGGGGCCCGTGGCTGGTGGCCCTCCTCCTCATATCGGGGGGCTGGGTCATGTGGAAGACGAGCGTGGACTGGTTTCGAGCCCGCCGTCAGGGCCGCGAAGGCTGACGCCGCCTGCTGCCTGCCGGGAGCGCGGCAGTGCCGCACCGGCGCCAGTGCCTGCACCGCGCAGCGTCCCGGGCAAAGCAAAAACCCCCGGTTTCCCGGGGGTTTTCCTTTGTGTGGAGCTTAGGGGAATCGAACCCCTGACCTTTTCATTGCGAACGAAACGCTCTACCAACTGAGCTAAAGCCCCGCACCGGAACCGAAGCTCCGCTGCCGGCCCCGGAGGGCCGACTCCCATTGTAAGCACTCATGCCACCGGCACCAAAACGCCCGACGGCGGGCCGCAGGCACCTGTTGCTCCCCGGGCTAGGACCAGGAGTCACCGTCATCGGCGCCGGCCAGCAGCGCCCCGCGCAGATACGCCGCCTGCCCCACATGCTTGGCGACGTCGTCGAGGATGCTCACCAGCCGAACGCCCAGCGTCACCGGCGGATCCCAGGCCTCATCCACTACCTGGTCCAGCTGCGCGGCATCCAGCCCGGAGACAAAGGCGGCGGTGCGGGCGTGCACGTCCCGGTAGTACCCGGTGAGCTCCTCCCCGGACCGTACCCGGACCATCCCCACCTGTTCGGATGTGTGCCCGTACCCGGTGTCCTCCACATGCAGCGGCAGCCCGAGCCGCTCGAACCAGCCGTCCTCGGTCCATGCCTGCGGCCGACCGGCGACGTCGGCGATCTGCGCGTCCTCCACCCGGGCCAGGTGCCACAGCAGCCAGGCGACGGAGTTGCCCGCGGCGTACGGGCGGTGGTTCAGCTGCGACGCGTCCAGGCCTTTCACCGCTCCGCGCACCGAGTCCGGCATCCGTCCGAAGGCATCCAGCAGCAGGTCGCTCGCATCCATGTGCACACTCCAGGGCAGGTCGGGGGCAGTCGGTGCCTGCCATCCTGCCAGCTGGCCGACCGGTACGGAAGGTGCCCGACGGCGTCGCGCCGGCACCGCGGGCGGGAGCAGAAAAAGCAGGGGATGCCGGTTACATGCAGCCCGGACGGTCCTACACTGGCCCGATGGAATGGACCGATGAGCGTCCGCCCTGGCTGCCGCCGATCCCGCCGCCGAACCGCGGCAGGTTGCGCATTGTGCTGGGCATGCTGCTGCTCTTCGCGGGACTGATCACCCTGTTCGGCATCGCCATTGTGGGCGGTACCGCGCCGCTGCTGCTCTGGTGGCCGCCGGTGGCGGGCGGGCTGTTCCTCATGATGTCCGGGCTGCTCAGCCGGCGCCGCATCACCTGACGACCGCAGCGGCCCCCGCTTCCCCCACCACCTTGGAGGGATCCAACCCAAGGTGGAGGAGGATGAGCCTGCCTGCGCGCAGACCCTTGTCCGCCGGTGACCCTGTTGCTACGCTCCTGGGCATGCTGATTTTCGAGTAGCGCCGCTCTGTGCGCACGCAGACCATCAACAAAATCGCCGGCTGAGGCACTGCCTCGCGGTCGTTCCGTCTGCAGCTCGAAACCCAGGTCCCGCCCACCCGCGCATCGTGCGCGGCACCGCGCGGCCCCCGGAACGGCCCGGCCGTCCTCACGGCTCGGAACCGAGGGAGCATCCCATGACCCGCCCCAAGAAGAAACCCGTCTCCAAGACCAGTCCCATGCCTGGCGATCAGGCGCCCGCCGCTGCCCCGGACCTGCAGGTCCACCTCAGCGACGACGCCGCGTCCCGGCTCGCGGACGGCAGCCAGCGCACCGGCGCCGGCGCCTCGTCGTCGGCCCTGCCCGGCTGGCAGAGCCTGGGCGGCAGCCGCAAGCCGCAGCACTCCAGCGGCAGGCAGGGCCCGCGGGAGCGCAAGGTCCGCTGGTAAACCGTTCGGCCGCCGTCGCGCTTCCATGCGGCGGCGGCCGGACGCCCGCTCAGCTACGCTTGGCGAACCGGAATGCAAGGGTGCTGATCATAGTTAGGCGTGCCGAACTTGTTTTACAGGGGCGCCTAATATTAGTGTCCTGCTATGTTCCTCAAAGCTCCTGCCACACGTTTCCGCACCGCCGCCGCTGCGGCCCTGGCGTTGCTCGCCCTGACCGCGTGCGGCGGTTCCGCCGACGCCCGCCCGGACGAGGATGGCAAGCCCACGGTGCTGACCACGTTCACCGTCCTGGCCGATATGGCGCAGAACGTCGCCGGGGACCACCTCACCGTCGCCTCCATCACCAAGGCCGGCGCCGAAATCCACGGCTACGAACCCACGCCGGGTGACCTCCGCACCGCCACCGAGGCGGACCTGATCCTGGACAACGGCATGAACCTGGAAGCCTGGTTCGGCCAGTTCGTGGAGGACGTCGACGTGCCGCACGTGGTGGTCAGTGAAGGCGTGGACACCCTGGACATCAGCGAAGACGCCTACGCGGGCAAGCCCAATCCGCATGCCTGGATGTCGCCGGTCAACGGACAGATCTACGTGGACAACATGGTTGCCGCGTTCAGCGACCTGGATCCGGACAACGCCGAGGCCTACGCGGCCAACGGCGAGGCCTACAAGGCCGAGCTGCAGGAGGTGCAGGATCAGCTCACCGGCGAGCTGGCCACCCTGCCGGAGAGCCAGCGGGCCCTGGTCACCTGCGAAGGGGCCTTCTCCTACCTGGCGCGCGACGCCGGACTCACCGAGCGCTACATTTGGCCGGTGAACTCCGAGCAGCAGGCCACGCCGCAGCAGATCAAGGACACCATCGAATTCGTCCGCGACAACGAGGTGCCTGCGGTGTTCTGCGAGTCCACCGTCTCCGACGAGCCCATGCAGCGCGTGGTGGAGGCCACCGACGCGGAGTTCGGCGGTGTGCTCTACGTGGACTCGCTCTCCGAGGACGGCGGCCCCGTGCCCACGTATCTCGACCTGCTGCGCCATGACGCCGAGACCATCCTCGCGGGCCTGACCGGGGACCGGCCGTGACCGGTGCCACCGCGCCCGCGGTCGCCGTGGACGCCGTCACCGTCCGCTACGGGGAGGTGACCGCGCTCGACGGCGCCTCGCTCACCCTGGATCCGGGCTGTGTGTGCGGGCTGGTCGGCATGAACGGCTCCGGCAAGTCCACGCTGTTCAAGACCATCATGGGCCTGGTGAAGCCCGACGCCGGCTCGGTGCGCATCCACGGCGGCTCCCCCGCCGCCGCCCGCCGCCGCGGGTCCGTGGCGTACGTGCCCCAGGCCGAGGAGGTGGACTGGTCCTTTCCGGTCTCGGTGCGCGACGTCGTGATGATGGGCCGGTACGGGCACATGGGCTTCACCCGCCGTCCCAAGCAGGCCGACCACGACGCCGTGGACCGGGCGCTGGAGCGCGTGGAGCTCACCGAGTACGCGGACCGGCAGATCGGCCGGCTCTCCGGCGGGCAGAAGAAGCGGGCCTTCGTGGCCCGCGGCATCGCCCAGGAAGCCTCCGTGCTGCTGCTGGACGAGCCGTTCGCCGGCGTCGACAAGCGCTCCGAAGCGACCATCACCGCGCAGCTGCGCGCCCTGGCCGACGACGGACGCTCCATCCTGATTTCCACCCATGATCTGCAGGCCCTGCCCGAGCTGGCCGACCAGGCCGTGCTGCTGATGCGTCGGGTGCTGGTGCACGGGCACCCCTCCGAGGTGCTGCGTCCGGAGCACCTGGCCCGCGCGTTCGGCCTCGATGTGCTGGGCGGCACCCGGTCCGGGGCCGCCGACGCTCCGTCCGGGGCCGTCGACCAGCCGTCCGCATCCGCCTCACCGGCACCGCCCGCCCCCGCGGCCGCGGGCACCGTCGCGAAGGGAACCTCCGATGTTTGAGCTGCTGCTGGATCCGCTGAACTACGACTTCATGATCCGCGCCATCTCCGTGGCCGTGATCGCCGCCGCCGTGTGCGGGGTGCTCTCCTGCTGGCTGGTACTGATCGGCTGGTCGCTGATGGGCGACGCCGTCTCCCACGCGGTGCTGCCCGGCGTCGTGCTCGCCTACATCGTCGGCGCCCCGTTCGCCGTCGGCGCGGTGGTCTTCGGCTTCCTGGCCGTCGCCCTGATCGGGCTGGTCAACGGGACCAGCCGGGTTAAGGAGGACGCCGCGATGGGCATTGTCTTCACCACCCTGTTTGCGCTGGGCCTGGTGCTGATCTCGGTCACGCCCAGCCAGACGGACCTGAACCACATCATCTTCGGCAACATCCTGGGCGTCAGCGCCGCGGACCTGACCCAGATCGGGCTGCTCGGCGGTGTCGCGCTCCTGGCGCTGCTGCTCAAGCGCCGCGATTTCACCCTGTACGCCTTCGACCGCACGCATGCGCACGCCGTCGGGCTCAGCCCCAAGGTCCTGGGCGCGGCGCTGCTCGGGCTGCTGGCGCTGACCGCCGTCGTCGCGCTGCAGGCGGTGGGCGTGATCCTGGTGGTCGCGATGCTGATCATCCCCGGCGCCACCGCGTATCTGCTCACCGACCGGTTCGGCCGGATGCTGCTGATCGCCCCCGCCGTGTCGGTGGCCTGCTCGGTGACCGGGCTGTACCTGAGCTGGTACCTGGACACCTCCCCCGGCGGAATGATGGTGCTCTGCCAGGGCGTGGTGTTCACCCTGGTGTACCTGTTCGCGCCGCGGCAGGGCATCATCGGCAGGCGGCTGGCGGCCCGACGCCGGCGGGTACCGACGGCGGATGCGGCCCCGCACGCGACGGCGAACGTGACGACGGCGGCCTGACCTGCGGTTTCAGCGTCAGGGCCGGTGCGGCCGGGCGTTGCGGGGAACAGCCGCAACACCGTACGGACTACTCGCGAAAGACTTACAATGATCGGCATGCCTGCCGCCGACACCGCCACCGGTTCCCTGTCCCAGACCCTGTCCCGGGGGCTGCGGGCCCTGGAGCTGCTGGCGGAGTCGGAGTCCCCGCTGACCATTGCCGAGCTCTCCGCCGGGCTGGGCGTGCACCGCTCGATCGCCTACCGGATCCTGCGCACGCTGGAGGCGCATTCGCTGGTGCGGCGCGACGACGCCGGGCGGGTCTCCCCCGCGCCGGGGCTTGCGGCGCTGGCCCGTGGGGTCTCCCGGGACCTGCAGTCCGCGGCGCTGCCGGAGCTCACCGCCCTGGCCAATGAGCTGACCATGACGGCCTTCGTCGCCGTGCTGGACCGCACCGACTGCGTGACCCTGGTCAGCGTCGAGCCGCGGCACGGGCGCACCGCCGTCATCCAGCGCCCGGGCAGCCGGCACTCCGTCACCTACGGCGCTCCCGGCATCGCCGTCCAGGCCTCCCTCGGCGCGGAGGGGTGGGCGCGGATGGGCACCGGCGTTCCGTTCCGGGACGCGGCCCGGCTGGTCGCCCGCGACGGATACGCCACCAGCCATGACGAAGTGATCGACGGCGTCTCCTCGGTGGCCGCGCCGATCCGCGCGGCGGGGCAGCTACCGGCCGCGGTGTCCGTGGTGTACTTCGGCGGCGGCAAAGACGAGCACGCCATCGGCGAACGCCTGGCCGCCAGCGCCCGCATCATCGAAGCCGAACTGCTCTAGGATCCGCACCCCGGGCGGCTCCCGCCGGGCACCGCCCGGACCGGTCCCGGGCCACTTAGGCTAGCTTTCGCTTGCTGGAAACCGCGCGCAAACCGGCTTACAACAGCTGTATGAGCGTGATCCGATTCATCCGCCGTTATCCTCTGGTGGCCGCCGTCGTGGCCGTCGGGCTGACCGTGCTGGGCCTGCTCGGCGCCGGTCTGGAGCCGGCCGCCGCGTGGACCGCGTCGCTGTTCGTGCTCGGCGTCGTCCTCTGGACCGCCGTCGGAATGGTCCGCGACATCCGCGCCGGCCACTACGGGCTGGACATTCTCGCCGTGGTGGCGATGGTGGCCACCGTCGCGGTGGGCGAGTACCTGGCGGCGCTGATCATTGTGCTGATGCTCTCCGGCGGCGAGGCGCTGGAGGACTACGCCGCCGGCCGGGCCCGCCGCGAACTCGATTCCCTGCTGGCCCGCGCCCCGCAGCGCGCGCACCGGCTGCCCGGCGGAGACCCGGAGATGACCCCCGAGGAGGTGCCGGCCACCGCCGTCGCCCCCGGGGACGTGCTGCTGCTGCGCCCGGCCGAGGTGGTGCCGGTGGACGGCGAGCTGCTCTCCGACGAGGCTGACTTCGACGAATCCTCGCTTACCGGGGAATCCCTGCCGGTGACCCGGCGGGCGGGCGAACCGGTGATGAGCGGCTCGGTGAACGGCACCCGGGCGGTGCTGCTGCGGGCCACGGCGACGACGGCGGACAGCCAGTACCAGCGCATCGTGGCGCTGGTGGCGGAGGCCGCCGAGTCGAAGGCGCCGGTGGTGCGCCTGGCGGACCGGTATGCGGTGCCCTTCACCGCGGTGTCGCTGCTGATCGCCGGCCTGGCGTGGGCGCTGAGCGGGGATCCGGTGCGGTTCGCCGAGGTGCTGGTGCTGGCCACCCCGTGCCCGCTGCTGATCGCCGCGCCGGTGGCGTTCCTGGGCGGCATGAGCCGCTCGGCGCGGGCCGGCATCATCGTCAAGGGCGGGGCCGTGCTGGAGCAGCTGGCCAAGGCGCGCAGCGCCGCGTTCGACAAGACCGGCACCCTGACGCACGGGCATCCGGAGCTCGTGGAGGTCCGGCCGCAGCCGGGCTTTACCGGGGATGAGGTGCTGGGCCTGGCCGCGTCGGCCGAGCAGTACTCCTCACACGTGCTCGCGGCCGCCGTGCAGCAGGCCGCCAGGGCCCAGGGGCTTGAGCTGCAGCCGTCCGCGGACGCGCAGGAGGTGGCGACCAACGGCGTCGAGGCCGTGCTGGAGGGCCGCGCGGTGCGGGTCGGCAAGGAACGGTTCGTCGCCGAAACCGCGCCGGACACCGTCCGCGCCCGGCTCGAACCGGGGCAGATGGTGGTCTACGTGGGGGTGGACGGGCGGTTCGCCGGCACCCTGATCATGAGCGACTCGGTGCGGGAGAACGCGGCCGCCACCCTGCAGCGGCTGGCCGGGCTGGGCATCCGCCGCACCGTGATGCTCACGGGTGACGGGCAGGCCACCGCCGACGCCGTGGCCGGGCCGCTGGGCATCAACGAGGTCCGCGCGCAGCTGCTGCCCGAGGACAAGGTCCGCGCGGTCGCCGCGATGGAACCTCGTCCGGTGATCATGGTGGGCGACGGCGTCAACGACGCGCCCGTGCTGGCGGCGGCCGACGTCGGCATCGCCATGGGCGCGCGCGGCTCCACCGCGGCAAGCGAGTCGGCCGACGTCGTGCTGGTGGCCGACGACATCAGCAGGGTGGCCGGTGCGGTGGAGATCGGCCGACGGACCATGCGGGTGGCGCTGAGCAGCATCTGGCTGGGCATTGCGCTGAGCCTGGGCCTGATGCTGATCGCCGCGTTCGGGTACATTCCGGCCGTGGCCGGGGCGCTGACCCAGGAGCTGGTGGACCTGGCCGCGATCCTCAACGCGCTGCGGGCGCTGAGCGGCGGACGGAAGGCACGGGCGCGCTCCCGGGCGGCCGGTTCGGTCCCGAGCGACCGCGCGGCGGCGCAGCCGAAACCGGTGCCGCGGGCGGGCTGACGCTGCAGGGCAGTGCAGCCGCAGTACCGCGGCTGCACGTTCCGCGGCCAGCGAACCGCAGCTCCGCAGCGGAACTGCGGTTCCTCACGGAAAGCTGCTGAAGACATCCGGCAGGCTTCCTACCTCGGCTGACGTCTCGCCTCTCGAAGGGCTCCCGCGGTCTGCGCATTGTTGGCCGCCGTTGCCGAGTGCGGGGAACCGAGTTCGGACCGCAGGACGCCGTCTTCCAGCAGATGGTTGAGCGCATGGGCCGTAGCATGCGGCTCCGTGCACCAAATGTCGGTGACTTTCACCGCGTCGGTGGTGACGGACACGAGCGGGTTCCAGCCGGCGCGGCCGCCCTTCGGCTTCGGCTCCGCATCGGAGCGCGGGCGGGCCAGGTTCGCGATCAGCAGATGCTTCCGGCGCTGCCTCCACTGCCCCTTCTCCACCCGGAACCCGCGAATGGTTTCCCACGGCAGGAAGTACCGCGCATACTGGTCCGTTTTGCCGAGGACGTCCAGGCCTGAAGAGGTGGCCGTAATGATGGCTGACAGGCGGGTGTTTTCCTTCCGCAGCTGCGGCAGATGCCAGAACGGGAAGCCGAGGAGAAAAAGCCCCACGGCCAGCGCAAACCACGCCGGCACCTGCTGGTTGAAGCGGCCACCGACCGGCTCTCCGGCGTTCCACGCGTTGACGCTGATCCAGACGGTCAGACCGCCCAGCGCCCAGATGAAGAGCCAGAGGGCGCCCCATCCGAGCCCCGGCCGGAAGGGCGGGGGCGGCTGCGCCGGATCCCGGTCCAACAGCTCGATCTTCTCCCCTGCGGAGCGCCAGTATCCGGGCCCGGTCTTCTTCCCCATCGCCCCAGCATAAAGGTGCCCGCGTGCCTGAAGCCGGTCCGCTTAGGCCGCGGGGCGGCGTTGGAGGTCCAGGCAACAGGGCAGCGCAAGACCTGGATGGACAGCCACAGGCTATCCATCCAGGTCTTGGCCGGAACGGGGGCGGCATCCGTCGGTCATACGCCGACAACGTATGTCAGGGTGGCCCAGACCGAGCCCGTCAACAATGCCGTCCACAGGACGATCGACACGGCCTGCCAGAGCAGGATCCACCTTTTCGAGGTACCGCCGGCAACGAGGATCACGGAGGTGAACTGTCCCGGGATCGCCAGCGGTCCCAGGATGCTGGCTCCCGGCACGCCGAACCGGATCAGCCACCTCTTGAACCGCTGTTGGCCCTTCGACTCAGGCTTGGCGGAGACGGCATCGAGGGTCACCACGGATCCGCCCGCACCGCCGCCTCCCACAGCTGCTGCATTGGCAGCCGCCTCCCGCGTTCGATGGTTCACCACGGCACCGCGTGCGCCTGAACTCAGGAGGACGACGACAAGCACGGAGAGGAAGTTGCCGATTGCGGCTGCCACCCCCGCGACGACCGGATGGATCCCGCCGACGATACCGATCACCGCAGCCCCCTCACCGTCAATGAAAGGAACGGCGCCGGCCAGCATCACGACAAACGGCTGAATGAACTCGGGGACCTGGTTCACCAGCTCCTGGAAATTTCGGACTAGCTCCTCAATGGGGTTCATGGCTGTGGTTCCTTTCTTGATTCACGTCGAGTTCCTCGACGTGTCGTCAGTAGAAACTGTGTTCCCGGAACAAGGTCAACCCCCTTGCCGGGACGGTACAGCGGGAGCAGTTGCGGCCTCTCAACCGCAGAGGCCCCCCGAATGTGGGCCGCGCCCAGCCCTGCCTCCGACCGGGTCAGGCGTGCAGCAGCAGGAGCGGCTGCACAGCGCCGCCGGGGACGCCGTCGGCCTGCAGCTGCTCCCGGGCGAGGACGCCCGCACGCGAGATCACATCGAGCTGCGCAGGGTTGTACAACTCGGCCAGCGCCTCGACGAACGTCACCTGCGTGACGCGTGCCCCCTTCGTGAGGTGCCGGGCGGGGTCCATCAGCCACGGGTAATCGGCCAGGTTGCGGACGAGGATCGGCGCGAGGCGGGCCGCCAGCCGTTCCCGGGTGGCCGCGTCCGCGGACGCCGGAAGCGTGTCGATCGCTCTTCCGAGCTCGCCGGCGTCGCCATTCAGTTCTACCATCCGCCGAACATCGGCCATCGCGTCCCGGTCATAGAGCTGACTCGAAACGTGGAGCATCGCCCGGTCCGCCTCCGAGAGCCGTGCGGCGACCGAGACAAACCCGGGGGGAGCATCGGGAGGAGCCTCGGCACGCAGAATCGCCGCAATATCGGCGCGGGCCTGCTGCAGCCGCTCGATGCCCGAGGCCAGCTTGGCGTCCAGCTCCTGCAGCATGGTCCAGGTGCTGTTGTCCCGCCCCGCCCCGCCGACATCGGGAATCTGCGCCAACGGGACGCCGAGGTCGACCAGCCGCAGGATCCGCAGCAGGCGCACCAGCTCCCGAACACCGTACTGTTTGTAGCCGTTGTATCTCCGCTCCGGCTCGTCCAGCAGGCCGATCCGGTGATAGTGCCGGATCGTGTTTACCGTCGTCCCGGCCAGGTCGGCGAGCTCCCGCGTACTCCAGGCCATGGCCTCAGCCTCCTGCCGGACGTTTCCGGGTGTGCGCCGCGTCCAGGCTCAGCATCATCGAGGCAAGCGCGGCGGCAAGGCTGATAGAGCCCTCCTGTTGTATCTCCCCCTCGCCCGGCCGGGCCGCTTCGCGCTGACCGGGTCTGCCGGGGGCGGACGGTTGCCTCGTGCCGCCGGTCGGCGACAGAGCGGTGACGGTTCCCATGTTGTCTCCCTCGTTTGAGCCGGCTGTCGGCGTGTGCAATGCCTAACGGAGCCCTGTGCAGGTCTTCAGTGTCGTTCCGCTGCCGGGTGCCTCGCGTCGGTGGAAGGTACTGAGTCTCCGGGGGGAGCACTACGTAGGAGCCTCATAGGATCCGCCCGGCGGTAGGGGCCGGTCCTCGGATCCGCCTTTTTCCCGCATCGGTGATACTGGCGTGAGAACACACTTTCGGGTGTGCACGACCTGTCTGACGCCGAGCGGGGGACGAACGTGGCCAAGTTGCTGGGACGGCTCCGGGAACGGCACGAAGTGGAGCAGCTGCTGGTCGAGGCCGGCGCCGGGCGCAGCGCGGTGCTCGTGGTGCATGGCGATGCGGGAATGGGCAAGACTGCCCTGTTGGAGCATCTGCGCGATGTGGCGGCCGCTTCCGGATTCCGGGTGGAGGCCTCGACGGGTGTCGAGGCGGAGGCACAGTTCGCGTTCGCGGGGCTGCACCAGTTCTGTGCCCCGTTCCTGGCGCATCTCGACGCGCTGCCGGAGCCCCAGCAGACGGCCCTCGGAGTGGCCCTGGGCAGGCAAAGCGGCCCGACGCCGGATAAGTTCCTCATCGGGCTCGCCACGCTGAACCTTGTTGCCGAGGCCGCTGAGCGCGGGCCGTTGCTCTGCCTGGTCGATGACGTGCAGTGGTTGGACCAGACTTCCGCCGAAGTGCTGGCCTTCGTGGCCCGCCGTGTGGAGGCCGAGCGGCTGGCGATGGCGTTCGGCGAGCGCGACGTTCCCGGCCGGCCGAGTGTCTTCTCCGGCCTGCCGCGGCTGGCCTTGCCGGAGCTCGATCCCGCGACGGCGCGCGCCCTGTTGGACAGCGCGGTACGGGCCCCGCTGGCTGACGAGGTACGTGAGCGGATCATCGCGGAAGCGAGCGGAAACCCGCTGGCGCTCCTGGAGCTGCCCGGAAGTGTTCCGGCGGCCCGCCTGGGCGGTGGGTACCAGCTGCCCGCCCTGTCCGATGTTCCGGGCCGTGTGGAGCGCGGCTTCCAGCGCCGGCTGGGGGACCTGCCCGAGGCAACGCGGCTGCTGCTGCTCGCCGCCGCGGCTGAACCGACCGGAGACCCCGGCCTGCTGTTCCGGACGACCAGCGAGCTGGGCCTGACGCCGGAAACCGCCGCACCCGCGGAAGCCGCCGGACTGATTGAGATCGGTTCCCGGGTCCGGTTTCGCCATCCCCTGGTACGCTCGGCGGTCTATCGGGCGGCCGACCCGGCAGGGCGCCGCCGTGTGCACGGCGCATTGGCGGTGGCCACCGACGGCGCCCTCGACCCCGACCGACGCGCCTGGCACTGCGCCCAGGCCGTGCTGGGGGTCGACGAAGAGGTCGCCTCGGAGCTGGAACGTTCAGCCGGCAGGGCGCGCGCCCGCGGCGGCGAGGCTGCGGCCGGGGCGTTCCTGCGGCGGTCGGCCGAGCTTACGCCGACCGCGGACGGCCGCATTCGACGCGCCTTGGAAGCGGCACAGGCCCTGGCCAACGCCGGAGCACCCGACGCGGCGTTGGACCTGCTCAGCATCGCGGACCGATCGCCGGACCCGCAGCAACGTGCCCGGGCCCAGCTGCTTCGCGCCCAGATCATGTTCAATCTGACCCGCGGAGCCGAAGTGCCGGAAATGCTGCTGGATGCCGCAGCCACACTGGCCCCCTTCGATCCGCCCCTCGCCAGGGAGACCTATCTGCATGCCCTGGATGCGGCGATCATCAGCGGCAGCCCCGCCGTGTTCCGCATCGCCAGGACCGCACTTGCCGCTCCACCGTGTGAGCCTGCACGGCCGCTGGATAAGCTGCTGGACGCACTCGCCGTGACACTGGTTCACGGATTCCCGCAGGGTGCGCCGAGCCTGCGGCTCGCCCTTGGGATGTTCAGGGACACCGCAGGCCCGGACGCGCCGCATCCGACGGAGGAACGCGGACAGCCATGGCTGTGGCTGGCAGGCCGCATAGCGGTCGGCACCCTCGATGATGAGTGCGCCCATCAGCTTGCCGCATGCAGCGTCGCTGAAGCGCGCAGCACCGGGGCACTGGCCCAGCTCTCCCACGCGCTGAATCTCCAGGCGAACATCCTGGTCATCAGCGGCCAGCTCGCCCGCGCGGAGGAACTGGCCACCGAGGCACAGTCGATCACGGAATCAACCGGCGGAGTTCAGCTGCTTCATACCCGTGCCATCCTGGCCGCGTGGCGCGGCGATCTCACAGCCTTGTCGACGCTGAACACCTCCGCCTTTGGGCAGCCCGCGGGTGCCGAGTCCGACGAAGCGGCGCACTATGCGGGCGCCGTGCTCCACAACGGACTTGGCGACTACTCGACGGCACAGGAGGCCGCCGAAAAGGCAGCCGGGGCCTTCGAACTCTCCTTTAGCACGATGGCCCTGCCCGAATTGGTTGAGGCGTCCGTCCGCGCAGGCGACACGGCAGGCGCCGCTCGGGCCCTCGAACGGTTCACGCTGCGTGCCCGGGCCTGCGGCACGGCGTGGGCCCTCGGGCTCGAGGCGCGTTCCCGGGCCCTGGTGCTGTCCGGTCCAGCCGCCGAGGAGGCGTACCTTGAGGCGATCGCGCGCCTGAGCGAGTCGAGGATGGCCGGCGAGGCGTCGCGCGCCCACCTGGTTTACGGCGAATGGCTGCGCCGGGAAGGCCGCCGCCAGGAGGCCCGCACCCAGCTGCGGACCGCTCACCACCTCTTCTCGGACATGGGTGCCCACGCCTTCGCCGCGCGGGCAGCACGCGAGCTGCACGCCACCGGCGAGCATCCGCGGACGCGTACGGCCCACCGCACCGCGGCGCTCACCTCCCAGGAACTGCACATTGCCCGGCTGGTTGCCGCCGGCGCGACCTCGCGGGAAGTCGGCACCCGGCTGTTCCTGAGCCCGCGGACGATTGAATCCCACCTGCGCAACATCTTCCGGAAACTCGAGATCACGTCCCGCCGGCAGCTCAAGGAGCTGCACCTCGCCTCCTGAGCGGGGCGGGGCCGCCGTCACCGTCGGCCATCACGCCACAGGGTCAAAGGTCGAAGCGGTCGACGACGGTGACCCGGCCGCCGTCGCCGGGATTGGGGTCGGGGAGGATCGACTCCGGGTCAACAAGGTAGACATCGTGCCCGTCCAGGGTCAGCCGGCGGATGGCTTCGAGAAGCATGCGCCGTGCCACGCCGTCGATCGAATACACCCGCGACAGGTCCAGCGCCACCCTGGCCTCGACGGGCGGGGTCTCCGCGAACTCGCGCACGATCTTCTCGGCTCCGGCGAAGCGGATCCCGCCCTGCAGCTTCAGGACCCGGGCTGCGGCCGGTCCATGCCCGTAGACACGGTTGGAGCGCACCACCGCGCGTGCCGCGGGCGGAACCTCCATCACATGCAGCCCCATATCGGTGGTGAACCGCTCGAACAGTGACACGCCGCGGACGCTGTTGCCGTGCCGGTCCAGGCGGGGGGAGAAAGTGGCAATGCCCAGCTGGCCGGGAAGGGCGCCGATCAACCCTCCCGCCACGCCGCTCTTGGCCGGGATGCCGACCTGGGTGGCCCAGTCGCCGGCGGCGTCGTACATGCCGCAGGTGGCCATCACGCTCAGCACCTGCCGCACCACCGCGCCGTCCACCACCTGCTCGTTGGTGTGGGGGTTCACGCCGCGGTTGGCCAGCGTGGCCGCCATCAGAGCCAGGTCCACCGCCGTAACCAGCACGGAGCACTGGCGGACGTACCCCTCGACGACGGCCCGCGGGTCCTCCGTGAGGATGCCGTGGCTGCGCAGCATATGGGCGATAGCCAGGTTCCGGTGCGCGCTCTCCATCTCGGACTCGCACACCGCCTCATCCACCTTCAGCGGACGGCCCGCGAACGCCGACAGCCCCCGGACCACGTGCTCGACCCGTTCGGCGGCCGACAGGTGCCCGGCGCCGACGAGCGAGTGCGTGGTGATCGCGCCGGCGTTGATCATTGGATTGCGGGGGCGCCCATCCGCTTCGAGGGAGATTTCGTTGAACGCCTCGCCGGAGGGCTCGACGCCGACCTTGGCGAGGACGGCATCGAAGCCCCGGTCGGAGAGCGCCATGGCGTAGGCGAACGGCTTCGAGATGGATTGGATCGTGAATTCGGCGTCGACGTCGCCGGCGCCATGGACCTCGCCATCGACCGTGGCGAAGACTGCAGCCAGGCGGTCAGGGTCCGCACCGGCGAGCTCCGGAATGTACGCCGCCCGTTCCCCTGAGGCATCCGGTTCGACCTCCCGGAGCGCGTCGACCAGGTAGTCAGGAACTATGGGCCGCATCCACTCTCCCCGCTCTGCCTAAATCGTCGGGCCGTCCTTTCGGCCCATGTCCGGATTATTCCATGTGCGGCGGAAGGTGATCCGGCGGGGGCGTCCGAGCCGGCGCCTCGGCCCGGACCACGGCAAAGCCGGCCGCCGACAGGACACCGGCCGCGCCGCTATGGCTTGCCCGCGTTCGGTGGGGCACGCTGGTGAGGCGGGGGCGTCGCGGACACGGGGATCAGCGGATCGGAGCCGGAGGTGAGACGTGGACAGAGCTGAAAGCCCAGCCGGATGATTCCGCCGATCGCCGCCACCTTTGCCGTCCTGGCCCTGGCCGTCGCGGGCTTCATGATCAGCCGGGTGCCGATCATCGTCGTTGCGCTCTTCGTTCCGGTGGCGCTGTGGGCCACCGGCGTGCTTCCGCTCACCGAGGCCCTGGCGGGTTTCAGCGACCCGATCGTGCTGTTCATCGCGTCCCTGTTCGTGCTGAGCGAGGCGCTGGACGCCACGGGGATCACCGCATGGATCGGTCAGCAGCTGGAACGGCGCTCGTCCCTCAGCCGCACCGGACTGCTGGTCACGATCATGGCCGTCGCGGCCGCGCTGTCGGCGGTGATCAGCATCAACGGCGCCGTTGCTGCGCTGCTGCCGGTCGTCGTCGTCGCCACGGCCCGGGCCGGGATTGTCCCCTCGCACATGCTCATCCCGCTGGCTTTCGCCGCCAGCGCCGGGTCGCTGCTGACGCTGACCGGGACCCCGGTGAACATCATCGTCTCCGAGCTCGCAGCCAGCTCGGGCGGGCGTGAGTTCGGGTACTTCGAATTCGCGCTGGTGGGGCTGCCGCTCGTCGTCGTGACCACGCTGCTCGTCGTGCTGCTGGGGCGGCGGCTGCTGCCGAAACGGGCTCCCGAGCGGCTGGCCGAGGTCGGGGCCGACCCGCGCGAACGGGTGCGGTCCTGGCGCGAAAGCTACACGGCCGACCTTGACACGGAACGGCTGTTCACCGGGCGGATCGGTGTCGTCGAAGTCCTCGTCGCGCCGCGCTCGACGCTGATCGGGCGCATGGTCAGCCCGGGCATGACCACCCGGGAAGAGGACCTGGTCATCATCGCGCTGCACCGCGGCGGCACCACCGCTCCCGGCCCCGACACCCCGGCGCCGCCCGGGGCCCTGACCCTGCGGGCCGGAGACTCCGTGCTGGTCCAGGGGCCCTGGGACGCGCTGCACCGCTACGCACAGTCCCCCGACGTCATCGCCGTCGAGCCCCCGCACGCCCTCCAGCGCGGGGTGCCGCTGGGACGCGGATGGCGCCGCTGCCTCGCGGTGCTGGCCGGCACGATCGTGCTGCTGGCCACCGGGCTCCTCCCGCCGGTGATCGTGGGGCTCCTCGCCGCGGCGGCCCTGGTGGTCCTGGGCGTGGTGACCGCGCCCCAGGGGTTTGCCGCGATTTCGTGGAACACGGTGGTCCTGATCGCGGCGCTGATTCCGCTCTCCTCCGCCTTTGTCTCCTCGGGCGCCGCGGACGCGATCGCCGCGCTGGTCCTGGACTCCACCGGCAGCGGTTCCCCGTACCTCGCCCTGCTGGTGATCTGCGTGCTCGCCCTGGTCCTCGGCCAGTTCATCTCCAACGTGGCCACCGTGCTGGTGATGGGGCCCGTCGCGGTGACGTTCGCCCAGACGCTGGAGGTCAGTGTCCAGCCGTTCATGATGGCGCTCTGCGTCGTCGGCGCCGCTGCCTTCCTGACGCCCATCGCCACGCCGGCGAACCTCATGGTGATGCAGCCCGGCGGCTACCGCTTCGGTGACTACTGGCGGCTCGGCCTGCCGGTCGCCGTCGTGTTCCTCGCCGCCGCGGTGCTGTACGTGCCGCTCATCTGGCCGTTCTGAGCCCGGGACGGCGCGGGTGCCGCACCCGGGCCGCGCCGCCCCGCTGCCGATCCCGCCCCCTATCCGTCCAGCGGATGCCGCCGTTCCACCGCCGGCATCCGCCCGGCGATCAGCGCCAGGACCGCGAGCGCCGTCGGCAGCACGCCCGCCCCGATGAAGATCGCCTCCGCCGGCACCACCAGTGACAGGGGACCGGCCGCGGCGACGGACACCGGCATGAACGCGATGGAGACGAAGAAATCCAGGCTGGCCACCCGGCCGATCATCTCCACGGGCACCAGGCGCTGCAGCAGGGTGCCCCAGACGACGACGCCGGCGCCGGTGGCCGTGCCGACCAGGAACAGGGCGGCGAGCATCAGGGGCAGGCCGGCGCCCAGCCCGACGACGACCAGCGGCAGCGTGCCGCCGCCCCAGCACAGGATCATGAAGGTGAGGTAGCGCCGCGGCAGTTTCACGCTGGACACCGCCAGGGACCCCAGGGCTCCGCCCACGCCGTAGGCGGCGAGCAGGAGGCCGAAGGTGGCTTCGGCGTCGGCGAAGCGTTCCCGGGTGAGCAGGGGCAGCAGCACCTCGATCGGACCCTGGATGATCAGCGCCAGCGACGAGCCGAAGATCAGGGTCCACAGCAGCCACCGGGTGCCGGCCACGTATCGGACACCGGCGCGGAGGTCGGCCCAGAGGCTACGGGCTCCTGGGGAGTCGCTCCCGCCGGGGGCGTCCGCTTCGGTGACCGGCCCGGCGTCGGGCGCCCCGGCGTCGGACATTCCGGCGCCGGCCGCACCGCCGTTGCCCGCACCGCCGTCGTCCCGGCTGAGGAAGAGCAGCAGGACAAAGGCCAGGGCGAAGGAAGCGGCGACGACGACCGCGCCGGCGGCCGGGAGGAACGCCCCCACGATGAGTCCGCCGAGTGCCGGTCCGAGCCCCTGGCCCATGGTCGGGCGCAGCGCTCCTTCGAGCCCGTTGGCGGCCAGCAGCTGCTCCGGCGGCAGGATCCGGGGCAGGTAGGCGCTGTATGCGGGGAAGAAGAACGCGCTGCCGGCGCCCAGGGCGAAGGACGCGGCGGCGAGCTGCCAGAGCTGGATGCCACCGGTGAGCGCAAGCACGGCGACGGCGGTCATCACCGCAGCCGTGGATGCCTGCACCGTGATCAGGATCCGGCGCTGGGAATACCGATCCGCAATGACGCCGCCGGCGATCGCGAAGGCGAGCAGGCCCAGGCTCAGCCCGGTCGCGACCGCGGAGAGGGCCAGCGGGCTGTCGTCCAGGGCCAGAACCTGGAAGACCATGACGATGGTCCACATGCCGGTGCCGAACACCTCCACGCCGACGGCGGCGAACAGCAGCCGGTAGTCGCGGCTGGCCAGCGGGCGCAGGGCGCGAAGCCGGGTCGATTCGGTGGCGCTCATGCCCGGACCCCGCTTTCGGCGGCTGCGGTCAGGCAGCTGTTCAGGTGCGGGTGCGGCTGTGGCTGCGGATGGCCGGCGTCGGCTTCAGGTGCCGGCGCGGCGGCTGGGATGGGGGCGCAAGGGCGCGCGGGACAAGGCTGGGTGAGGGCAGGCATGTGCTGTCTTTCCTTCAGGGAGGTGCACCGAGGCCGGGGGCCGGTGCGGGGTGACGGCGACCCGTTGGGTCCGGACGGGCGGCAGCGGCGCTCGGAGCAAGCTCAACGAGCGCTGGCCGGCTCAGCCGTCACAGGAAGAAGTACACAGGCACGAATTCACTCTAGGACACGGGCTCGGCTGGCGGCCAGCCTTCCACGTCAGGGCGCAGGATGGGCAGATGGAACTGCATACGGCCCGGCTCGGGCAGCCGGCGGGCCCGGAGCACCGCCTGCCGACAGGAACCGACCCATGAGCAGTCCTGACCCGCTGCCCCCGCGCCGCGTCCTGCGGGTGTTCCCCGACTGGGGTCACCCGTGGCCGCTGTGGGAGAACTGCACGGAGAAGTACGCCATGGAGCCGGCCGACTATGGGCTCTCGACGGAGCTGACCGAGATGATGCAGCGCTGGTACCGCTTCTGGGAGGAGCACTTCGACCCCTTTGGCGGCTGGGATGCACCGGAAAACGAGCAGATCTCCCAACACCGCGGCGATGAGATGGTGGCCCGGCTGAGATCCGAGACGGCGTCCTTCGCGGAGGTGCGGGACGAGCGGGAGCTCTGACCCGTTTCCGCAGCGGGTGGGCTACGGACCTTGAGCCGGCGCTCCTCAGCCGTCCACGCTGTGCAGGAAACCGAGCAGCGCGCCCGCCAGCGCGTCGGGTGCCTCCAGCGCCACATGGTGTCCGACGCCGTCGAGCAGCACCGAAGTGACCTCGCCGTCCGCCACGTTTCCCAGCGTCGCGGCGGTGAAGGTTCCGCCGGATCCGCCGACGGCGAGCACCGGGACCCGGAGCTTCGCCTCGGCCGCCAGGGCGCGCAGCTCCTCGCCTTCGCTGAGGATGGACCGGTAGATCCCGGCCGCACCCTGCCAGCCGCCGGGCCGGGCATAGCCGCGGGCGAACTCCGCGACGTCGGCCGCGCTGACCGCCCCGGGTACGGCGGTCATGGCAGGGAACGCCCAGCTGCCCAGCAGGTCCTGTTCCCGGCCGGTGAACAGCAGCTCCGGAATGCCCGGCGCGGCCAGCGCGCCCAGGTGCCAGGACCCGCCGCGGGTCACGTCGGCGAAGGCTTCGAGCCCGAAGCCGGGCAGCCCCATTTCGATGCCGGTGAAGCTGGCAAGGTCCTCCGGGTGGGCGGCGGCCAGCCGGAACAGCGCCCCGCCGGCGATGTCCTGGCCGACCAGGTGCACCGGTCCGGCGTCGAGCCGGCGGATCAGCTGGTGCAGGTCCTCCGCGGCGACGGCGCTGCTGAAGTCCTCCTCCGCCGGTGCCGAGTCACCGAAGCCGCGCAGATCGACTGCGTATACGCGGTGCGTGGGAGCGAGCAGCGGGATGAGCCTGGAGAAGGCCCACCAGGATTCCGGAAAGCCGTGCACCAGCAGGATCGGCGTGCCGCCGTCGCCCGCGGAGACGTAGTGCAGGTCCGTGCCGTTAACGGACGCGGTGCGGTGTTCGACGGCGTCGAGCGTGAGGGTCGATGGGTTCAGGGTCATGGTCGGCTCCTTGGTCCGGGTGGACGCCCCGGGATTGACAACCTTGTTGTCAGAATGCGCCTCGACAACCGGGTTGTCAATGGGCCTGGGAAGCGGCTTAGGATCGGCGCATGGAACAGTCCCCCGGCACACAGCTGGCCCGCCTGCTTCTCGCCGGCTTCGAGGCCATGGTCAGCGAGGCCATGGCCGAACTGGCCCGCCGCGGGCACCCCGGCGTCACCGCGCCGCTGGAGTTCGCCATGCAGGCCGTCGACGAGGGCGCCGATTCGGCCGCCGAGCTGGGCCGCCGTCTCGGCATCTCCCGGCAGGGCGCGGCCAAGGACATCGCCGCGCTGAGCCAGCTCGGCTACCTGGACTCCACCCCGGATCCGGCGGACGCCCGCCGCAAACGGCTGCGCGTGACGGCGCGCGGATACGAGATGACCGCGATCGGCCGGGACGCGTTCGACGCCGCCCGCCGGCGCTGGGCGGAGAGCCTGGAACCCGGCCGGGCGGAACTGGTGGAGGACGCCCTGCGGCGGCTGGCATCCGGCGGCACCGGAGTGTAGGCAGGCATGCCGGCCGGCGGGCCCCCTGCGACCCACCCCCTGGGCGCAGTTCCGACCGCCCCTCTGTCAGCCCGGCTGCGCAGCGGCCTCCAGTAGATTGGGGGCCATGACTGCTCCGGGGGCCGTACTGCAGATGACCGACTTGTCCGTGGGCTACGGCGGCGCCGCCGTCTGCGGGCCGATCACCGCCACCGCCGGGGCCGGTGAGGTTCTGGGCGTGGTGGGCTTCAACGGAGCCGGCAAGTCCACCGCCGCCCGCACCATTGCCGGCAAGCAGGCGCCGCTGGCCGGCGACGTCCTGGTGCACGGCCTGCCGGTGGACGAGGACGGCGTTCCGTTCCGCCGCCAGGTCGCCGCGCTCTTCGACGAGGACGCCTTCTTTCCCTCGCTGTCGATCCGCGAGCACCTGCAGCTGATCGCCCGCGGCCACTCCGTCCCGGAGCCGGACGCCGCCGTCGACGCCGAACTGGACTTCTTCGCCCTGCAGGACCGGGCCGACGCCGTGCCGGCCGCCGCGTCCTCCGGCCAGCGGCGCCGGCTGCTGCTCGCCTCGGCCCTGATCCGTCCCAGCTCGCTGCTGATCCTGGACGAACCCGAACAGCGCCTGGACCCGGTGATGCGCGGGCGGCTGGGCACCCGGATCCGCAGCTATGCCGACGGCGGCGGAACCGTCCTGCTGGTCACGCACGATCCGGCGCTGCTGACCGCCACCGCGGAACGCTGCCTGCTTATCAGCGACGAGGTGCAGGAGATTCCCGCCGCCCGCGCCGCCGCCGAAATCACCGGACGGTAACCGATGGCTCCCAGCGGCACGGCCCTGCAGACGGACCCAGGCGCGTTCAACCCGCTCCAATACACCCGCGCGGCCTCCCGGACCCGCACCCGCGGGCGCGCCCGCCTGCGTGACGCCGCCCTGGATGCGTACACCGCGCTGCTGACCGCCGGCACGATCGGCGCATACGCCGCCGGCCTGGTCCTGGCCCTGCGGGAACAGGTGGCCCGGGCCGTGGACACGGGAGCGGCCGCGCGCACACTCGTGGACGCGCCATGGCTGAGCGTGCCCGCGGGCACCGCGCCCACGGTGCTGCTCTTCGCCGCCCTGCTGGCGGTGCAGCCCCTGGCGCGCCGGCTCGGCCCGGCAGCCGTCACCGCCGCGGAGGGATACTGGTGGCTGAGCCTGCCCCTGAGCCGGCGGCCGCTGCTGACCGGCCGGCTGGTCCGCCGCCTGGCCCTGAGCTTCGCCGCGGCGTCAGTGCTGTACCTGCCGTTCGGATTCATTACCGATCTGGGCGCGACGGCGGGCGGGCAGCTCCGCGGAGCCGTGACCTTCGGCCTGGCGGCTACGGGCGCAGTCCTGCTCGCAGCCCTGCGCCAGACGGGCCTGCAGCCGGCCGGGGCAGCCGGCCCCCCGGGCCGGCTCGCGGCGACGGCGTCGCTGGTGCTGCTTGCCGGGTTGAGCATCCTGCCTCGGCTGTCCGCGGATGGGCAGCTCTGGCCGCCCGTCGCGGCGGCAGCGGTCGTCGTTGCACTCGGAGCGCTGCTGTGGCCGCGGCTGGGCCGGATCCCCGGCCGGGAGCTGATCCGCGGCGGCGCGGTGTCCGGGCATGCCGGCGGAGCGCTGTTCCTCATGGACGCCAATGAGCTGGGGCGGGCGCTGGCCGGCGGAGGCCCCGCCGGCGTGTCTGCCCGGGGGCGCCGCTGGTACGCGAAGCGGCCCCGGACCCCGTTCGGTGCGCTGCTGCGCGCCGACCTGGTGGCGTTCCTGCGCACCGCCGGCCTGTGGACCCGCCCGGTGCTGCTGCTGATGCTGGGCCTGGCGCTGCTGGTCACCGGCGGCCTGCAGTCGATGCCGCTGCAGCTGGCCCTGATTGCGGTGACGGCCTGCGCCGTCGTTCCGGCCTTTGGCGCTTTGGCGCGGCAGACCGCCATCACCCCCGGCCTGGACAGGCTGCTGCCGCTCTCCCCCGCCGCGGTGCGGCTGAGCCGGCTGGCGGCGCCCGCGGCCGCGCTGGCGCTGTGGGCCGCGGTGTTCTGCGCCGCGTTGGTGCTGCTGGGAGCCGGCAGCCCGGCATTGATCGGCCTGGGCGCGCTGGCCGGCATCGGGCTGGGGGCCTCGGCGGTGCGCGGGGCGTACCGGCCGCAGCCGGACTGGTCGGCTCCTCCGGTCGAGACCGCGTTCGGGCCGGTGCCGACGGCGCAGACCGGGGCGATGTTCCAGGGCCCGGACACCACGCTGGCCGCGCTGGTGCCGCTGCTGCTGGGCCTGTTCCTGGGATTCGTCCCCGTCGTGCTGCTGCTGGTCCAGGCGGCGGTTTCCGCTGCCTGCGTGCTCATGGCGATGTACGCCAAGAAATAATCGGCATCCCGGGGTCCGGCCACCCCACCGGGACCTCCCCTCCCCTACGACTGGGCGGCGATGACCAGGGCGCGGATGCCGCCGTCGGCCACGGTGAAGCTGTAGCGCAGCGTGACGGTGCCGCCCGGGAAGTTGCCGACCAGACGCACCTGAACGTCGATCTGCCCGTCCTGGATCTGCTGGCCGACGCGGGTGGAGGTGTACTCGAACGCACTGGACGAGTTCCGGATCCACCTGCTGATGTCTTCACGTCCGGTGTAGGTGGCGTTGTCGTCGACCACCACGGCATCCTCGGCGAAGAGAGCTGCGGCGTCGGCGCGCCGGGACGGGTCCTGCCGGGCGGCGTCGTGGGCGTCCATGTAGTCGGTGATGACGGCAGGCAGCGCGGCGGGATCGTAGGCGGTGAAGGTCTGGCTCATGGATGCATCCTCGCGGTCGAATACGGTTGGTTCTAAGATAGAAGTAACTAGCTGGTGCTAAGTTAGCAGCAACCGGCCATGATGGAAATGGCCATGACGCTGGGAGGCTCCTATGCCGGCACGGGTGCGCCTGGAGGACCGTGAGTGTCCGTTGTCGACGGCGATGGCGTACGTGGGCGAGTGGTGGACCATCCTGATCCTGCATGACTGCTTTGACGGCTACACCCGGTTCGACCAGTTCCAGGCGAACATCGGACTGTCCTCCAGCATGCTCACCGCACGGCTGAAGACCCTCGTGGAGCAGGGCATCCTGGAAAAGCGGCCCTATCAGGACAAGCCGGTGCGCTACGAGTACCTGCTGACGGACTTCGGCCGGTCGCTGCGCCCGGTGCTGGTGGCCATGGCCGCCTGGCGCAACGCGCAGCTTCCGCCCGAGCAGCGGACCATGGTGCTGGTGGATGCGGAAACCGGGCGGGAGGTGGAGCCGGCGGTCATCGATCCGGTCACCGGCCTGCGGGTGGAGGATCCGCGGTTCGTGTTCACTTCCGGGCCAGCTGCGGGCCCGGAGATGCGAACCCGATACGACGCCGGCGAGCGGCGGGACCCTGAGGACCCGCCGCCCTCTGATCACAAGGCGACGATCGCCTAGGCCGGATACGCAGCCTTCCGACCCTCGGCGCGCTCCGGGCGCGGCCGAGTCACGGGAGCCAGGAATGCGGCCAGGAGAACGACGACCATCGGGGCCAGCAAGGCGTTGCGGAGCCCGACGGCGTCGCCCAGCAGTCCCAGCGCGGGAGGACCGACCAGGAAGGCCAGGTAGCCGATGGTGGACACCAGCGAGACCCGGGCCGCGGCGTTCGGGCCGGAGTCCCCGGCGGCCGAGAGCGCCAGCGGAAAGCCGAGCGAGGCACCGAGTCCCCAGAACACGACGGCCAGGCCGGCGACCAGCTGGTTGTCCACCACGGACACGAGCAGCAGACCGACAGCTGCGCACACCGCACTGACGGCCAGCACGGGGCTGCGGCCGAAGGCCTGGACGACCCGGCCGCCGCAGAACCGCCCGAGCACCATTGACGCGGCGAAGACGGCGTAGATGACCGACCCGAGTGCCTCGTCGAAGCCGTGCCCGTCCACCATGATGAGCGGCAGCCAATCGTTCGCGGTTCCCTCCGCCAGCGCCAGCGCCAGCACGAGGGCGCCGATGAGCAGCAGGCGGGAGTCCTTCCAGAGCGACCGCCCCGCGGAGGCGCCCTCGGCGGGGCGGGCTGCCCCGCCGTCCTGTTCAGCCCGGTCCGCGCCACGCTCCGCCTGACCGGTCCGGGGCGGCAGTTCGCGGATGCTCCCCGCGAAGGCCAGCAGGGCCACGGCGCCGATGATGAGCAGGTGCACGACCACGGAGAAGTCCAGGGCGGTGAACGCGATCCCGGCGACGGCGCCCACCAGGGTGCCGAGGCTGAAGAAGCCGTGGAACAGCGGCAGGAAGGGCCGCCCGACGATCCGCTCGACCTCGGCGCCTTCCACGTTCAGCGCCACCTCGCTGGACCCCATGCCCAGCCCGAAGAAACCGAGCCCGACCGCCACCAGAGCCGGGGAGCCGGCCAGGGCGCCCAGGCCGATCAGCGGCATGCTCACCACCACGCCGGCCATGCCGGCGGCAATGACCCGCCGGGCGCCGAGACGCAGCACCAGCGGACCGCTGGCGAGGATACCGATCATCGACCCCGCCGACAGACCGAACAGCACCAGGCCCATCTCCGCGGTCGAAGCACCGATCAGGTCCCGGATGGCAGGGGTGCGGGTCACCCAGGAAGCAATTCCCAGCCCGGGGATGAAAAACAGAGCGTAGAGCGCAAGCCTGCGCCGACGGATGCTGGACATGACAACCCTTCAAAAGCGTACAAACGTACAAGTAAAGAATATGTACGATAGTACAGGATCGACGGTGTGGGCATGATCGGAGAGGCAGGGCGGGCGGATGGCGGCACAACAGCGGGCGGTCGAGCGCAGGGAGCAGATCATTGAGGCCACCCTCAAGACGCTGATCGAGCGCGGCGTCCATGCGACGACGCATCGGAACATCGCCGAAGCGGCCGGTGTGCCGCTCGGGTCCCTGACCTATTACTTCGACGGGCTCTCCGACCTGTTCGTGCAGGCCTTCGAGCTGCTCTACACACGGATGGCGGCCGCGCACCGTGACGCCCTGCGGGAAGCAAGCACCACCGAGGAGGCTGTCGATGCCTTCACCGAGATGATCTGCGGAAGCCGCCGCCCTTCGAACGAGATGCTGCGGGGGCTGGTGGAGCTGTACTCCTACGCCTCCCACGAACCGAAAGTGCTGGAGATCTGCCGGCGCTGGACCCAGACCACCCACGATGCGCTGCGGGCGCACTTCCCGGAGCACTCCATCCGGGCCCTGGACGCGCTGATGGAGGGGTGGCATCTCCACCAGATGGCGGCCGAGGAACCCGCACCCCGGGAACAGGTCCGCAGCGCGGTTAGGGCCCTGGCCGGGCAGTAGGGCGGCGACGCCGGCAGAACCCGCTCAGCCAACGCCAAATCCAGCCGCCGGTACGTATCGTGGACAGTGCCGCAGTCTGCCGCAGCACGCGGGCACGGCTGACGGACAAGGCGGACGCAGGAAACCCGGAAGGCGGCGCAGCATGGAGGATCCGGACCGGGCCCGCGACACCGGCCGCCGCCCCTGGCCGGGGACCATCGAGGTGCGCGGCGCGCGGGTGCACAACCTTCGCAATGTGGACGTGTCCGTGCCGCTCGGGCAGTTGGTCGCCGTCGCCGGAGTGTCCGGGTCGGGCAAGTCATCCCTGGCCCTCGGAGTGCTCTATGCGGAGGGCTCGCGCCGGTATCTGGAGGCCCTCTCCACCTACACCCGGCGCCGCCTGACTCAGGCGGCCCGCCCGCAGGTGGACAGCGTGCAGCACGTTCCGGCCGCCCTGGCCCTGCGGCAGCGGCCCCCGGTGCCGGGGGTGCGCAGCACCTTCGGCACCTCCACCGAACTGCTGAACAGCCTGCGGCTGATGTTCTCCCGCCTGGCCAGCCATCAGTGTCCGAACGGGCACCGCCTGGAGCCGACGATCGACGTCGCGCTGGGGCTGGACCTGACCTGCCCCGTCTGCGGTGCGGTGTTCCCGCCGCCCGGCGCCGAGTCGTTTGCCTTCAACAGTGAAGGTGCCTGCCCCACCTGTACCGGCACCGGTACGATCCGCGACGTGGAGGAATCCGCCCTCGTTCCCGATGACTCGCTGACCATTGACGACGGCGCGGTCGCACCCTGGTCGTTGTTCGGACTGGCCGGCAACGCCCAGGCGGCCGGGGAAATGGGCGTGCGCACGGATGTTCCGTTCCGGGACCTGACCGCCACGGAGCGGGAGATCGTCTTCCACGGCCCGCCGGAGAAACGGCGCATCCTGTATCCGGCGAAGAACGGCAAGCTGTTCGAGCTGAACATGACCTACCGCAACGCCCGCGACGCCGTCGAGGAGGCGCTGCACAAAGCCTCCACCGAGAAGGGGCTGCGCCGGATCGACCGGTTCCTGAGTGTCCAGGTCTGCCCCGACTGCCACGGCACCCGCCTGAGCGAACGCGCCCGCGCCTCGCTGCTGGACGGCCTCAGCCTCGCCCAGGCCACGGCGCTGAGCCTGGCCGACGTCACCGCCTGGGCGCGGACCATCCCGGCCGCCATGCCGCCGACGCTGACGGCGATGGCGGAAAGCATCGTGTCCCAGATGCTCGACGCCGCGGAGCAGCTGATCCGGCTCGGCCTCGGCTACCTCACCCTCGACCGGGCCTCCTCCACCCTGTCCACCGGCGAGCGCCAGCGCGTGCAGCTCTCCCGGGCGGTACGCAACCGCACCACCGGGGTGCTCTACGTGCTCGACGAGCCGTCCATCGGCATGCACCCGTCGAACATTGACGGGCTCCTGTCCGTCGTCGGCGCCCTGCTCGAGGACGACAACTCCGTGGTCATCGTCGACCACGACGTCCAGCTGCTCCGCGCCGCGGACTGGCTGATCGAAATCGGCCCGGGGTCGGGCGTGCAGGGCGGCGACATTGTCGTCTCCGCTCCGCTCGCGGAGGCGCTGCAGGCACCCGGTTCGCGGATCGCCGGGTTCATCTCCGGTGCCGAGAAAGTACTGGTCCGCACCCCGCCGGAGCCTGACAGAGTGTTCGACGACGGCCGCATCCGGCTCGTCACCCGCCCGCTGCACACCGTCCAGGCCCTGGACGTGGAGATTCCGCGGGGCCAGCTCGTCGTCGTCACCGGAGTCTCGGGCTCGGGCAAGACCACGATGGTCCTGGAGAGCCTGGTGCCGGCGCTGGCCGCGGCCATCGGCGGGACGCCGCTGCCCGGGCACGTCAGCGGGCTGAACGCCGACGGCGTGCACCGGGTCAGCGTGGTCGATGCCTCCCCCGTCGGGGCGAACGTGCGCTCAACCGTGGCCACCTACAGCGGAGCCTTCGACGATCTGCGCCGGGCCTACGCCGCCACCCCGGAGGCCCGGCGGCGCGGGCTGAAGGCCGGGGACTTCTCCTACAACACCGGCTCGCTGCGCTGCCCCACCTGCGACGGGACCGGGCAGATCTCGCTGGACGTGCAGTTCCTGCCCGATGTCGACATCGTCTGCCCGGACTGCAACGGCAGCCGGTATGCGCCCGCGGCGGACGAAATCCGCCGGCTGCCCAAGCCCGGGAGCGGCAAGCGGGGGAAGCGCACGACGGCGGGCGCCGAGGCCGCCGTCGACCGCGCCGGTGAGAACGGTGGCACCGGCACCGGCGCGGACGTCACTGAATCCGAGGGGCAGGGTGCGGGTTTCACCCTGCCGGAGCTGCTGGCCCTCACGGTGGAGGATGCGGCCGAGGCCACCGCGGACCTGAAGAAGGTCTCCTCCCGGCTGCGGATGCTGGCCCAGCTGGGCCTGGGTTACCTCACCCTGGGCGAGGCGACCACGGCGCTTTCCGGCGGCGAGGCGCAGCGGCTGAAGCTGGCCTCGGATCTGGACCGCGACCAGCGCGGCACCGTGTTCGTCCTGGATGAGCCCTCGATCGGCCTGCATCCCCTGGACGTGCAGGTCCTGCTGAACGTGCTGCAGGGGCTGATTGACCGCGGCGGCACCGTGATCGCCATCGACCACGACCTGGACCTGATCACCAACGCGGACTACCTGATCGATTTCGGCCCCGGAGGCGGCGCGGACGGCGGGCGGATCGTGGCCGCCGGCACTCCCGCCGAGGTCGCGCACAACCCGGAGAGCGTTACGGGCCGCTACCTCCGGCCGCTGATCGATACGGTCTCCCCGTCAGGCTGAGGGCCCGCCGGGCGCGCCGGCGTCGGCCGCTCGGCGCGCTGCAGGTTGCGCAGCAGTTCCCTGCGGCTCTGCCCGTCGACCGAGTGCATCCACATCAGGGTGCCGGGAGCGCTGCGCCAGGATTCGCGCAGCGGGCTGTTGTCCACCGTGTCGAAGCCGAGCTCGTCGTAGAACCGGGTGACCAGTTCGACGGCGTCCGGAAAGTCGCTCGACACGGCCAGCGCCCTGCGGTCCGACGCTCCGGCGGGCCGGGCGAGCCGGAACAGGCCGGGAAGCGCGTCGCTGGGCACTCGGATCGGAGACCGCGCGTGATGCTGGATGTGGGTGAAGGCCTTCGCCACCTTGGAGGCGGGCAGCTGCTCCTGCCGCAGTTCGTGCACGGTCTTCAGGCCGGATTCCACCTCGGGATAGCTGCCGTCGCGCCAGGGCATGTAGTTGTTGGTGTCGAGCACGATCTTCCCGGCAAGCTCCTCGGCCGGCAGCCGGTCATTGGGCCGGTACGGAAACGCGAGGACGGCGAAGTCGGCTGCTGCGGCGGCCTCCGCGGCCCAGGCGGCCCGCACCTGGGGGCCCAGGCCGCCGTCGTGTGCGGCGAGCGTCTTCGGGCTCCGCGAGTTCGCGATGAGGACGTCGTAGCCGGCTGCGGCGGCGGCGCGGGCGATCGTGCTGCCGGCCTGCCCGGAGCCCAGAATGCCGATGGTGGTCATGAGCGGTCTCTCCCTGTTCAGCGTGTGCGGATTTGCGGGCAAGCGCGGGTCCGGGATCGGCGCCGTGGCGGGCCCCTGCCTTGCCGCTGTTCAAACGCTATGGTCGCGGGCCAAGTCCAGCCAGACTCCTGCCGAGCCCGGGTACCGGCAGGGCCCCTCACGCGCCGTCGGCTCCCCTAGAACCGCCGCTCGGCGACGTTCACCCGGGTCGCGGCGTCGAGTGCCGCCCTGATGTCCGCCGCCGGAGTGGGCCCCGGATCGGATTCGGCCACCTTTTCGTCCGGCACATTCGGGTCCTCGAAGTAGATCCGCCCGTACACGGGCGTCTCGGGTTCGAACCGCCAGCTTTCAGCGAGCGGGCCGGCGTCGACAGTGTCGAAGCCGAGCCGGCCGACGATCTCCGCCGCCTCGGTCTTGGCCTGGGCGTCGTCGCCGGCGATGGGCAGCGCGGTGCGGTCCGCGGCGCCGTCGGGCCGGGCGAGGGCGGGGATGTGCGCGGCGATGATGTTGTTGAAGACCTTCACGTAGCGCGGGCTGCCCAGCTGGCGCTGCACCAGTTCGCTGGAGGTGACGGTGCTGTCCACCAGCTCGTCGATCCGGCCGTCGCGGAACGGGTAGTAGTTGCTGGTGTCCAGCACGAGCTTGTCGGCCAGCAGGCCCTCCGGCAGGTCCGGAACCGCCTTCAGCGGGATGGAGAGCACGACGGCGTCGCCGCGCTCCGCTGCCTCCTGCACCGTGCCGGCCTGGGCCAGCGGGCCGAGCTCGGCCACCAGACCCTGCAGGGTTTCCGGGCCGCGGGAGTTGGCGATGACCACGTTCATATCCGCGGCGACCGCCAGCCGGGCGACCGCCGAGCCGATGTTTCCACTTCCGATGATTCCCAGGGTTGGCATGCTGCGTCCTCTCGGTCGGTGCTTCGATGACTGCCGACGGCGGGTCTTGCGGCCGCCTGTCTCGGTCCCAACCGAGCGGCCCCGCGAGGAATTCCCCGAGCCGGACGGCGGCCTCCCAGCGGGAAGTAGCATGGCGCTGGGGGTGAGGGCACGATGCGCATGTGGTGGCGGAAGCGGAAACCACGGCCGGAACGGCCGCTGCTGGTAGCTGTGCTGACGATCCTGGCGGGTGTCGCGATCGGCGGCTGGGCGGTTTACGGCGCGCACACGGACGGGCGGCTGATCAGTCGAGGGGACGCCGTCGACGGCGCCGTGCTCACCGTCCGCGAAGAGTCCGTCGGACGGCCGCGGGACGGGATCCGGGAGACGATCGCCGAGGTGTCGTTCGACGTGCCCGGCCGTTACGGGCCTTCCCCGCAGCAGCTGGAGCAGCTGGTGCGGGCCGGCTGGCCGGTTCCACGCGATAACGCTCCCGTGGCCGAACCGGGCCAGACCGTGACCGTTTACTACGATCCCCACGACCCCTCGCAGGCCGTGGTGGACGGCTGGGAACGCCGGTATGCCAGCTGGTGGCTTGCCCTGGCGCTGCTCTGTGGCCTCAGCGGAGTGCTGGGCGTCCGCAAGGCGCGGCAGGACGCCGCCGTCCGCCGTCGGGCCCGCCGCATTCAGGCGTCCTGGTAGCGGACGGGGTGCCTCGGGCCCATGCGCACCGCGGTCCGTCATGGCTAGTCTCACCCCATGACCGGATTCCCTGAACTGCTGCATCCTGTTCTGGACACCACGGACGTCCGCGGGCTGGCCGAGTTTTATCGCCGGCTCCTGGGGCTGCAGTACCGGCCCGGTGACGAGCCGGAGGCGGCGGACCCCGACGTCGATTGGCTGGTCCTGATCGACGCGCAGGGCGGGCGCAGGCTGGCCTTCCAGCTGGTGGAACGGCTGGAACGGACCACCTGGCCCTCCCCCAAGGTGCCGATGCAGCTGCACCTCGACTTCACCGTCCCGGACCGGGCCGCGCTGGAGCACCATCACGCGCGGGCGCTGGAGCTGGGCGCGGAGCTCCGCCTGGACCGGTCGGACGATCCGGACGAGCCGCTGTACGTCTACGCCGACCCGGCCGGCCATCCGTTCTGCATCTTCGTGGGCTGACCTACTGCGCGGGCCCGCATGCCGGGCTGTGGGCCTGACGCGCGACGGCGGCCGCCGGGCCCGCGCCGTCGGCTAGGCTGGCCCGATCCTGCACCGCTATGAGATTTCCCCGGAGGTCGGAGAAGTACATGACGCCAGCGATTCGAACTGCTGCACCGCTGCTGGGCATCGGGCTCGTCGCATTTGTCCTTGCCCGGATGGCAGACCTGACGACGACGGAGACCGAGGGCATCTTCCTGCCGGCGGCCGTCCTCTGCGCGGTGATCGCCGGCCTGGTCGCCGCGGTCCGCCGGTGGCGGTTCCTGCCCTGGCCGGCGTGGACGGCGACGGGCGCCGCAGCTGCCGCGTACCTGCTGAACAACCGGTCCTGGCTGATCGCGGGGTTCTTTGCCTTCACCGTGTTGCTCGTGTGGCACGAGCAGCAGCGGGAACGTCCGCGCCGGGATGCTGCGGCTCGAGGTTAGCGGGTTTCGTGAGTCGTGGCCGGGATTACCGGCATCGCTGCCCGCTTCACAACAATCAGCAAGGTGGCGATGGGGCCCAGCAGCAGTGACACCAGGAACCAGATCCAGCGGGAGCGGTTCTTCTGTTCAGCGAGACCGGCGTTGATCAGCGCGACCGTGAACCAAAATGTGCCCGTTGTTACATACTCATCCATCGCCCCACCCAACCACAGCCAGCGCGAAACCCACGATCACGGCGTCAGCACCACACGCTCATCGTCCTTGATCCCGGCGCCCCGGACGTCTCCCGCCATGCACTAGGCTCTGACCTGATCCGACGGACCTCCGTCGGACGTGCCTGGCCATTGGGGGATGCTGTGGTGCATTTGCAGGATGTTGTCGAAACGCGCCCGGCGGCCGGCAGGCGACCCGGGCCGTGGGCCGCACGGTGGGCCGCTGCGGCATGCGCGGCCCTGCTCGCGCTGGGAGCGGCAGGCTGCACTTCCGCCGATCCGCCCGCTCCCGCGCCGACGGCTGCCGCCGCGGAGCCGACGGCATCGGCACCCGTCCCGTCCCCCACCGCGACCGCCGCGCCCGCGCTGGCCGGAGCGACCGTCGTCGACTCCTTCGGCAACGCGGACTACTACATCGCCGTCGACGGGGACACGCTGGCGGCGGTGGCGGCGGCCTTCGGCTTCTCCGAAACCAAACTCGCCGAGTTCAACGCCCTGACACCGGGCGCCCCGCTGAATCCGGACACCCGGCTCCGGCTGCTGCCGGACGGCCCGGTGATCGGCGCGTCCGGCCCCGCCGTCGTCAACGCCGACGGCATCCCGACGAGCTACACGGTCCAGCTGGATGACACCCTCACGGGGGTCACCTACCGCTTCAACGTCAGCCAGGATCAGCTGGCGGAGGCCAACAAGGTCCACTTCGTGCACGAGCAGGGCAACGTGCACTTCCTCGTCGAGGGGCGGACCATCCAGCTGCAGAAGAATCCGGTGGACAGCCGCGCCGGCGGCGGGACGGCCGTGATGAATTCCTGGAACCGGGGCGTCTTCTACACCACGGTCGACGGCGACTCCATCGACAGCGTCGGCTACCAGTTCCGGGTCGGCACCGCCGAGCTGCTGCAGTACAACCCCACCCTTGCCGAGGGCCGGCCGATCCCGGCGGGCACCCGGCTGCGCCTGATTCCAGGCGAGACGCCGATTGACGGCGCCCGGGGCACCTTCACCGCCGACGACGACGGCGTGGCCCTCACCTACACCACCGCCCCCGGGGACACGGAGGCCGGGATCGCGGAACGTTTCGGCGTCACCACCCTCGCCGAGGCGAACCGGCCCTCCAGCGGCCCCCGCGGAGTCTGGTACCGGTACGCGGGCGAGCAGACCGACGCGGTGGCACCGGGCCAGACCATCAGCGTGGCGCTGGATCAGCCGATCAACAATCCCGGCACCTGGTAGCAGCAGGGCCCAAGCGGCCGCCCGCCGTGCGATGGGTTCCGTGGCGCGTGAAGCCGCCGGCCCGGAGGTGGGCGTAGGCTGCTGCGATGCAGCAGGAACCGGCCGCCATCGACTACCGCCGCACCTCCCGGCGGCTGCCCTGGGACCGGCTGCCCGCAGCGGTTCAGGAGAACATCGCCGCGCACCTGGGGGGCCGGGTGGCGGCGGTGCAGCCGGCCGGCGGCGGGTTCACGCCCGGTTTCGCGGCCGTGCTGAGCGACGACGCCGGCGAACGCGTGTTCGCGAAGGCCGCTCCGGCGTCGGAGGCATCCGTCTACCGCTCCTACCGGCGCGAGGCCGAAGTGACGGCTCTGATGCCGGCGGGGATGCCGGTGCCGGCGCTGCGGACGGCCGGGCGTGTGCCCGTCGACGGCGTGGAGTGGCAGGTGCTGGTCTACGACGCGGTGCCGGGGCGGATGCCCGGGCTGCCGTGGACGGACGCCGACGTGGCCGCCGTCGAAACCGCCTGCGTCGCGTCGGCCGCGCTGCTGATGGACTTTCCCCACAGCGCACGGGGATCCGCGCTGGGTGAGGACATGGCCCTGATCCCGTCGCAGTTCCAGCCGGTGCTCGACGGCGGCGCCCCGCCCTGGTTCCTTCCCGGCCTGGGCCGGGATGAGGCGCACGAACTGCAGCGGGCGCTGGAGCTGAGCGCCGAGGCGCTGGCCGGCGACGGCGTGATCCACGGCGACCTGCGCGGCGACAACATCCTCATCGACTCCGGGAACGCGCTGTTCTGCGACTGGAACTTCCTGGGCACCGGGGCGGCCTGGATCGACTGGGTCGGCCTGCTGCCGTACACCCGTCCGGACGGAATCGACGCCGACGCCTGGCTGCACCGCTCCGCGCTCACCCGGGACGTGCCGGCGGCCCACATCGACGCCTGGCTCGCCGCGCTGCTGAACTTCATGACCTATTGGGGCGGCCAGCCGGAGGACGAGGCCAGCCCGCAGCTGCGCAGCCACGGCCGGTACACGGCCCGGCTCCTCTACGACTGGCTCGCCGACCGTCGGGCCGCGGGGACGGACGGGAGAGGCCGGCCGGCCTGACGGAGGCGAAGGCCTGCGCGTCCCCCTGGCTTTATCCTTAGGGGGCATCGCGTGCCCCCACAAGGACCTGCCATGCTGCCAACCCGGCGGATCAGGACGCCAAACGCCCGGCGGCCCGCCCCGGCCGCCACCACACAGCACCTGCCAGCCCAGCCGGGCCGGCCTAAAGGAGACTCAGCCATGCCGTCCGCCGCCCGCCCCGGCCCGCGCCCGCCCCTGCCCGCGGAGCAAGCCGCGTCGGCACCGGGCTCCGGGGACGGCGCCCTCTCCCCCGCCCACCCGGACGGAGCCGGCCAGTGATCGACACCGCCACCACCCTGCTGGTCCTCGACCTGCTCGGCATCTTCTTCTTCGCCGTCTCCGGGTGCCTGCTGGCCGCCCGCCGCAACTTCGACATCGTGGGCTCGCTGCTGCTCGGCTCCCTCGTCGGCCTGGGCGGCGGGGTGATGCGGGACCTGATCATCGACCAGGGCGTGCCGCTGGCCTTCACCAAACCGATCTATCTGCTGCCGCCGGTGCTCGCCGCCCTGCTGGTCTTCCTGCACGCCCTGGGCGTGCAGCGCTACCGGCGCACGCTGCTGGTGTTCGATGCCGCCGGGCTGTCCCTGTTCTGCGTCACCGGCACCCTGACGGCGCACGCCGCCGGCCTCAACCCGGTCTCCGCCGCGCTGCTGGGGCTGACGACGGCGGTCGGCGGCGGGCTGCTGCGCGACGTCGTGGCCAACGAGGTTCCCCAGGTGTTCAACCCGCGCGGCGTCTACGCCATCCCCGCGCTGCTGGGCGCGGGACTGGTCTCGCTGTTCCTGTCCCTGGACATCTTCAACCCGGTCCTGGGATGCGCGGTGGCGCTGCTGGTCTTTGCGCTGCGGGTCCTGTCGCTGCGCTACGGCTGGCGGATTCCACTGGCCGGGCGCACGGTGTCCAAGGCGGAGGACCTCTAGAAAGGTCCACCGGCCCTGTCCCCGCGCATCCACCGAATGGTGGAGGCGTGAATCAACCGGTATCCAGCCGCCATGGTCGATGCGGCGGGATGCGGCGCGCCCGTAACTTCGCAGTATGACCGCTTTGGAAGTACGACACCTGCACAAACGCTACGGGCGGCACGTCGCCGTCGACGACGTGTCCTTCAGCGTCGATGAAGGCGAGATCTTCGGGATCATCGGGCCCAACGGCGCCGGCAAGACGACAACCGTGGAGATGATCGCGGGCCTGCGGCGGCCCGATTCAGGCTCGGTCTCGGTTCTGGGTTTCGACCCGGTCAAGGACCGCACGGAGGTGTGTGAGCGGCTCGGCGTGCAGCTGCAGGAGAGCAGCTTCCCGGACGCCATCAAGGTCGCCGAAGCCCTTGAGCTCTACAGCTCCTTCTACCGACAGCCCGCCGATTGGCGCGAGCTGATGGACCTCCTTGGCCTCACCGAGAAGCGCAACGCGAAATACGGGGCCCTCTCCGGCGGGCAGAAACAGCGGCTGTCCATCGCGCTCGCCCTGGTCGGCAATCCGAAGATCGCGATTCTCGATGAGCTGACCACCGGACTGGATCCGCAGGCGAGGCGCGCCACCTGGAGCCTCATTGAGCGGGTCCGCGACATGGGCGTCACGATCCTCCTCGTCACGCACTTCATGGATGAAGCGGAGCGTCTGTGCGACCGGATCGCCGTCATCGACCGCGGCCGGGTGGCCGCGCTGGATACGGCGGCCGGGCTCATCGCGCAGTCCAACGGGGGCGTGCAGGTCCGGTTCCGCGTGAACCAACCGCTGGACAGAACGGTCCTGACGGACCTGGCCGACGTCGTCGAGGTCGAGGAGACGGAGGGCTCCTGGCTGGTCCGGGGCAGAGGCCAGCTTCTGAGCAGCATCGCCGGGGCGCTGGCCCAGGCGCACGTCACGGCAGAGTACCTCCGCGTTGACCAAGGCAACCTCGACGACGCGTTCGTGGCCTTCACGGGACGCCCCCCGGAGTCCGCGGGCGCTTCCGAGAGGAGGATCGGCTGATGGCTGCGCTTCTGAAGATCGTCAAGGTCGAGACGAAACTCTTCCTTCGGGACTCCGCCAGCGTCGTCTTCGGTGTGCTGTTCCCGGCGGGTCTCCTGCTCGGACTGGGGGCCATCCCGGCGCTCCGGGAGGTGACGCCGGAAACCGGCGGGCTCCGCGCCATCGACGTCTGGGCACCAACCGCACTGGTGTTCGGGATGGTGATGATCGCCGTTCAACACGTCCCGGCGGTGGTCGCGACCTACCGTGAACGAGGCATCCTCCGCAGGCTGTCGACCACTCCCGTCCATCCGCGGACCGTCCTGCTCGCACAGATGATCGTCGCGTTCGCCGCCGTCGTCGCCTCCGCGGCGCTCATGATCTTCCTTGCCTGGGCGGTGCTGGATATCGCGCCGCCCGCGCGGCCGCTGGAGTTCGGCGTCGCCTTCGTCGTCGGCTACGCGGCTCTGCTCGGGCTCGGCTTGATCTCCGCAGCCCTGGTCCGTACGAGCAGTGCCGCCAACCAGGTCGGCACCCTCCTCTTCGTCGTGCTGATGTTCATCGGCGGGGCGTTCCTGCCCCGGGTGGTCATGCCCGATATGCTTCGCGAAATCGGCGAGTTCACTCCGCCAGGTCTGCAGGCGCTCACCGCGGCGTGGTCCGCCGAAGCCGGAGACGTCACGGCCACCGCCGGTGGACAACCCTTCTGGCTGCAGATTGCCGTCATGGCGGCCATCGCGCTCGGCGCCGGCGCGGTAGCCGCCAAGTTCTTCCGCTGGGAGTAGATGCCGATGACGTGGGACGCCGGGGCCAGCGACTACCCGAGCCTTGAACCGCGGGAATCCACTGTCGCGGACGAAGCGGAGCTCGCGCACCGCTCCCGCTTGGCGTGGAAAGAGGAGCAGCTGCGGGTCTGGGACCTCCTGCAGCTGATCACGCCGTGGCTGCTGCTGACGATTACGGCGTTGATCTATTTCCTGTGGGTCCTGCCGACCTCCGGCGAACGGTTCCAGCCCGAGGGCGCCACCGTCCTCGGGCTGGTCACGGTCTCGGCGCTGTGGATCTTCTTCGGTCACACACGACCCCTCATGAGCAGGACGCTCCGGCCCGTGCCGGCGGCTGTCTTCTTCGTCGGGCTGTTGGCGCTGTGCGTGCTGCTCATGATGTGTTCGCACATCTTCCTGCTCTTCACCATCGCAGGCTTTTTCCACGCCTATCTGCTGAAGCCATGGCCGGTGGGGGTGCTGGGAGTCCTGGTCACCTCCATGGTCCTCAACGGCTCGGCGATGGGCATCTCCGCCGACCCACCGCCGGAAATGCTCGCGGAGTACATCCTGGTCGTCGCTGTGCAGACCGCGGCGATCGGCGTGGGGATCCTGCTGACGACGCGCAGCGAACCGGAGGAGCGGAAGCGGGAGGAGCTCGTCGGGCGGCTCGAGGCGGCGCTGCACGAGAACGCCGGGCTGCATGCTCAGCTGGTCGCCCAGGCGCGTGAATCCGGCGTGCAGGAGGAGCGGCAGCGCCTGGCCCGGGAGATCCACGATACGTTGGCCCAGGGCCTCGCCGGGATCATCACGCAGCTCCAGGCCGCGGACCGCTCCGCGAGGGTGCAGGGCGGGACGGAAGAGCACGTTGCCCGCGCACTTCAACTCGCCCGCGACAGCCTGACAGAGGCCAGACGGTCCGTGCAGGCGCTCGCTCCCCAGATCCTGGAGCGGGCGCATCTGCCCGATGCGCTGCGCACCTTGGCCCAACGATGGTCGGAGGAGCAGGGGATCCGCGCGAAGGTGGAGGTTACCGGCGTGCCGGAGCCGCTGAGCCCGGCGATCGAGGTGTCGCTCTTCCGGGTGGCGCAGGAGGCCCTGACCAACGTGGCCAAGCATGCCGACGCGTCGCGTGTCGGCGTCACGCTGTCGTACACGGGTGCGGAGGTGCTGCTGGACGTGCGGGATGATGGACGCGGGTTCGCGGAAGCGGTCGGCGCGGGCTTCGGCCTGACCAGCATGCGCCAGCGCATCAGAGGGGTCGGCGGTCATGTGGAGGTGCAGAGCGCTCCGGGCGACGGGACATCCATCAGTGCGCGCGTCCCGGCGATTGCCCCCGCGGGCAGGAGAGCTAAGGGGGAGATCCACCAATGATCCGCCTGGTAATTGTTGACGACCATCCCATCGTGAGGGGCGGGCTGCGCGACACTTTCGCGCACGCCGAGGACATCGTCGTCGTCGGTGAGGCCGGGGACGGGGCGGACGGCGTCGAGCGGGCGAAGGCGCTTGCAGCAGACGTCGTGCTCATGGACGTCCGCATGCCGGGGATGGACGGCGTCGCCGCGACCGCGGCGCTGCGGGAGGTGGCCCCCAATGTCCGGACGCTGATCCTGACCACCTTCGACAGCGAAAGCGACGTGCTGCCGGCAATCGAGGCCGGCGCCATCGGATATCTCCTGAAGGATGCCCTGCCCGAAGAGCTGATGCGGGCCGTCCGGGCAGCCGCCCGCGGAGAGTCGGTGCTCGCGCCGTCAGTTACCCAGCACCTCATGGGGCAGGTGCGGAGGCCCGGGGCGGGCACGCTGACGGATCGGGAGAAGGAGGTGCTGCAGTTGGTGGCGAACGGCAGCTCGAACCGGGAAGCCGCAGCAGCGTTGTTCATCGGGGAAGCGAGCATCAAGACCCATCTGCAGCACATCTACGACAAACTCGGTGTCCGCGATCGGGCTTCGGCGGTAGCCGAGGGCTACCGCCGCCGCCTGCTCACCTGAAGCCCCGCAGCTGGCAGCCGCAGGGCTACAGGCGGTTCAGGCAGTGCGGGCCGCCGCCGACGCAATGACCTCGGCGAGGTCACCCGGACGGCTCCACATCGGCCAGTGCCCGGTGGGGAGGTCGACGACGTCGGCGTGCGCCAGGTGCGCGACCTCGGCGAACATGGGGTGACCGCTACCGGCCAGCTCCAGGACCTGCGCGCCCGGAATCGAGCAGCACACCAGGGTGGTGGGAACCGCGCGGCGGGCCTCGTTCGTCAGGTCTGCGGGCTGGCGGAGCACGGGGCCGGGCACGGGGACCGCCCGGGCCATGAACCGCTCGCGGACCTCTGGGCTCAGGCCGTCCAGGCTCGCCTGCCGGCCAAGGACCTCCAGCGGCGGCAGCGGAAGCTCCTCCGTTTCCTCCGGCAGATCCGGCGCGAAGACGCTGCCCGGTGCCACCGGCCCGGAGTCGACCCACACCACCCGCTGCACGAGCTCGGGGTGCCGGTCCAGGACCAGGCTGACGGGGAAGTTCGCGCCGCTGTGCGTGACCAGGACCGCGGGCGACTCCGCGGAGATCCCGGACCGGGCGAACCCGTTCAGCACCGCGTTGGCCTGGTCGTCGAGCGTCTTGGCGGCCCGCTCCGGATCGTCGCCGTCGAGGCCGGGCAGCGTCAGCGCGACGGCACGCGAGGGGCCGGAGTTCAGGTGGTCGAGGACCTCGTCCCAGGCCCAGGCGCCCAGCCAGTGGCCGGCAATGAGAACGATGGTGGGGCTGCTCGTAGTAGCTGTCATATCTCTACTCTCGGGGGTGCCGCGGCCAGCTGTATGTCACTATTTGTGTCATGAATTTGCGGCGGGCCGAAGAGTGAAACGGACGGAACGGCTCCATGCCCTGTCCGAGATGCTGCGCCGCAGCGGAACACGGGGGTGCTCCGCCGAGCGGCTGGCCAGCGAGTTCGGCGTCTCGGTGCGCACGGTCAAGCGGGACCTCACGGCTCTGGAGAACAGCGGAGCCCCGGTCTGGTCGCGCCCGGGGCCGGGCGGCGGCTACGGGTTGGCCGCCCGCGCGTCGCTGCCGCCGGTCAGCCTGTCCCCGGCGCAGGCGGTGGCGCTCATGGCGGCCGTGTCCGCCGCCTCTGATGCCCCGTATGCCGATCTGGCGTCCGCCGGGATGCAGAAGATCCTGGACGTCCTCGATCCGCGCACCCGCGCCCGGGCGGACGAGCTGGCCGGCCGCGTCTGGGTCAATGCGGCACCCTCCTCGCCGCGCACCGTTCGGTCGGCGTTGGAGGAGGCGATGGCGGAGCAGCGGGTCGTCCGCATCCGCTACACCGCGGCGGACGGGGCGTCGTCCACGCGCGACGTCGAACCGGTGCTGTTCGCCTCCACCAACGGCCGGTGGTACCTGGTGGGCTGGTGCCGGCTGCGGGACGCGATGCGCTGGTTCACCGTGGCGCGCATCGAGCGGGCCAGCGTCACCAAGGCGGCCTGCAGCGGCCACACCGTCGAGGAGGTCGGTGAGCCGCCGGTGAACGCCCGGCCGGTGCACGGCCGGGGCGCGTGAGCCGCTCAGGTCGCTCCCACTCGGCCAGCGGAGCCCGACGCCGGCTCAGCGGCTAAGGCTCGATGGTCACGGTCTCGGTGCCGCAGGTCAGCAGGAGCGTGCCCCGGCCGGCCTCGAGTGCACAGTCGCGGTCTTTGACCCGGGGAAAGCCGCTTAGCTCGTCGGCCCCTCGGCTCCACACGTAGTGGAACGGTCCGTGCTCGGTGTAGATGCCCACCCGGTCGCCGTCGAAACCGTCCTGGGTGACCACCACGGAGCGTCCGTCGTCGGCTTCGAACCTGATCTGGTCGCCGGCGAGGCCCAATGCCAGCACGACTACATACCCGATCACTGCCGGCATCAAAGCTGCCAGGAGGCCCACGGCGACACTGACCCACCCCACGGTCTCCCGGACCCAGGTTTTCCTGATGCGCCCGATCAGCCCCTTCGCCAGCAGCACCATTCCCAGGGCGCCGCCGGCCAGGCTGAGCAGCAGAATCCCGCTGCAGATGAGGTCGCGGGACAGGCCGAAGAAGTGGAACACCACACCCCGGCCGGACGCGTCGGTGTGCGTGGCGGTCAGCACCGTGTAGGCAGCCCAGCAGGCCAGCGCGGACGCGGCCACCAGAGCGAGGCCTGTTGCCTCCCCGCGTTTGATGCCCGCTTTCCGCCGCGGCTCCGTCCTCTCCATGAGGTAGAGGCTAGCGGTCGGGCGCCCGCACCGGGTTGGTGACGCCACGGCACGGGGCGCGGGAGGAACCTTTACACCCACCGTCGCCGGGGTGATCATGGCCGCATGGGCCCCGAAACCGAGACGGTCGCCGGGGCTGCGGAACACGATGGCGGTACCTCACGGTGAAGCGCATCTTCGCTGGCCCCTCCGGCAGCTCCACCGTCCCCGTTCGGGGCCCGCACGCCCGGTGCCGCCCGGGAGCACAGAAAAGGCAGCCCCATGAGACTTCTTTCCTTTCTGCCGCGGATGATCTCCACAGTTCTTGCCGCCGCCCTTCTGGTCCTGGCCGCTGCGACGGGCGCGTTCGCCTCGTCGTCCGCCGCACCGCCCCGGGTGGGGCCCGCCGGGCCCGCCGCACCCGCCATGGTGGACGGCGATGACGACGGAGGCGACGACGGCGACGACGGCACGGGCCCGCAGTTCTACAGCGGGGTGACGGTCGACGTGTCGGACAATGTGTCCGGGGACGTGTACGCGTCCGGCCAGACCATCACCATCGACGGAGACGTCACGGGTGACATCATCGCCGCCGGCCAGACCATCACCATCAACGGCAACATCGACGGCAACGTCCGCCTGGCCGGGCAGGACATCACCATCAACGGGGCGGTCACGCGCAGCGGCACGATCTTCGGCTCGGACATCGAGGTGAGCGGGAGCGGTTCCTTCGGCGAGGACCTGGTGGGCGCCGGACAGGACATCGACATCGCCGGGGCCGTCGGGCGCGACGTCGAGGTCGGCGTCGGCTCCCTCACCATCGACGGCACGGTGGGCGGCAACCTCTCGTACAGCTCGAACGAGGAGGCGGACATCGCCGACGGCGCGGTCGCCGGCACGGTGGACCGCAGCGTTCCGCAGACCGCCCCGGAGCCCACGGCGGGTGAGCGGTTTGTGGGCTGGCTGCTGGGGCTGCTGTATGCGCTGGTGGCGCTGAGCATCATCACGGTGCTCAGCGCATGGCTCTTCCCGCGGCTGCTGCACCGGGTGACGGACCAGCTGATCCCCCGCCCTTGGAAGGCGCTGCTCGTCGGGTTCGTGGCCGCCGTCGCCGTTCCCGTGGGGGTGCTGCTGGCCCTGATCACGGTCATCGGGATACCCCTGGCGCTGTCCTGGCTGCTGGTCTGGACCGTGCTCACCCTGGCCACGTTCGTGTTCGGCGCCTACTACGTCGGCCGGCTCGTGTTCCGGGGCCGCCAGCACCCGGTAGTCAAGGCGCTCGTGGGCGGGGTGATCCTGATCGTCGCGTTGCACATCCCGTGGCTCAACATCGTGGTGTGGCTGGCGATGGTGTTCTTCGGCCTGGGCGCCCAGCTGCTGGCGATCTACGAGCGGCGGCCGTGGCGGCGGGTGCCTGCGGCCGGTGCGCCGAATCCAGCACCTGCGCCCGGTTCGGCAACCCGCCCGGCAGCTGGCTCGACCTCCGGCGCCTCGGCGGCTGACACCGGCCCGCTGCCGCCGTCCGGCCCGCCACCGGGGCCGACGGCGCCCGCGCGGCCTCCCGCGGACCCGCAGTAGCTGCGGAGCGGCACTCCGGGCCGAGCTGGTGCGAAGACCGGTCATCTATCGGTGGGTTGATGCTGGAAGCCGGTCATCTGTCGGTGGGATAACGCTGGAATAGGGCCGCCTGAGCGGCGTTAACCCGCCGATAGTGGAGACGCCCGGCGGGCGCGTGTCAGCAGCCTAGCCGTGTCAGCTGTGTGAGCCGAGTTTGGCTTCCAGCCGCAGCCGCCGCCGGTTCAGCCTGGCCAGGGACGGCAGGCCGACCAGCAGCATCCTCGTCTGCCGGCCGAAGCCGGGCAGCCCCTGCGCTTGAAGAGCCGTTTCCACAGAGGTGCGGTCGGCATCGGGCATCTCCTTGATCAGTGCCCGTGCCCGGGTGAACTCGTCCGAGTTCAGCGGATGCTCGGCGAGCCGTCGGTGCACCGTGTCCAGCTGACGGCGGACGGCGGCGGGGTCTGCGGTCTTCTTTGCCATCGGCCCACCGTAGCAACCGGCCTGAGGCACCCGGCAGGGAGACCGACGTCGGCGGTTCCGCGGCCTCGTGGACAACTTCATATGAGTTCTCCAGCTAAAGGTATGGTGGGGACTCCAAGTCAGGCACGGTCATTGTTGCGTCCTGCTTCCATCGCCCATCGCCCATCGCCCATCGCCCATCGCCCATCGCCCATCGCCCATCGAGGAGGCACCCACGCTGCTCGAGGTCAAGCAAATGGCTTGCGTAGCCATCTCGTCGATTGCTCTGGCCGCGAGCGTGAGCGCATGTGAGCAGGCACCATACAACTATCCGGTTAGCCGCACGTTTAGCCCCCCGGTCCGCCCTCCGGTCGAATCCCTGGGGGACGCCGAGCGGTTCGTGAACGAGATGCTTCAGAAGGATCCGGGGCCTGGTTCCCCCTTAACGGTGCATAATGCCCGGGAATCCACCTGCCTCGATCCGCCCATCAAGGACGACGGCACGAATGAGGTGACCAGTGTCATCGTCAACGGAAGCTGGATTTTCCCTGACGCTGCATCATCCGAGCAAGCCATGGACATCATGGACAGCTACGCCAAATCCCAGGGGTGGAACCCGGCTCCAGCGGACGATGCCTACCGGATATTAGAGCAGGCCATCGCCTATGAGATGGGCGATCTGAGATTCTACGCCTCCAATTCGCGCCAACTGGGAAACGGTGCCAGCTACGAGACGGCAGAACCCTCTGATTGGTACTACGAGGTGGAGTTCAGAGTGAGGACCGACTGCTTCGAACACCCAGAGGATCACGTCATGGTGCGGTCCAAGTACGACCCACTGTATGGCACCAGCGCCACACACTATGACGCTGATGCGGAGCGGGAAGACCCGGCAGACTGGACCCGGTAACAGCTGTCAACGATGACGCATGCCGGGGACGCGGGACGCCGGCATCAGGCCGATCTATTTGGCGGGCGGTGCGCGTTCCACACGCGGACTCATCGGCGCAAGGAATCAGGTCCAGTGGGAAGAGACTGCCGCTGGGAGTCGCGGGACCCCTTTCCCTTCCAACGCTCCCGACACTAGGATAAGTCGTAGGAAACGTAGGACCCCGCCGCGAAAGAGAGTCAGATGACGCTCCATCCCCTGCCCGCCCGGCACCAGTCCTCGCGCCGTCCTGACGGTCGTCAGCACGCACTGGAGGAGGCCCTCCAGCTGCTGGAAGCGGACGACGCCGGCGTCGACCTTCTGGTCGAAGTACTCGCACGCCGCTCCCACGTCTCGGCGCCGGCCTTGGCCGCCGTCGTCAATGCACAGCGCAGCCTCGATGCCCTCCGCCCGGCGCTGGCCGCCCTGCCTGCCGCAGCGACGCCGGAGCTGGTCCAGGGCGCCATGGCTACGGAGAACGCCTGGCGCACGATGGAGCAGGAGTTCGGACTGCTCACCGCTCAGGACGCTTCCCGGGCGCTCGGGTCACGCGCCAAGGGCCGCAGCACGCTCGCCCACGATCGCCGGGAGAACGGGCAGCTGGTCGGTGTCCGCCGGGGCAACGCCGTCCTCTACCCCGGATTCCAGTTCGACCGGAACGGGGAGGTCCGCAAGGTCATTCCCGCACTGGTTCGGCTGGCCCGGGAAGCCCGCCGCAGCGATGAGGACCTGGCACAGTGGATCTGCCTGCCGTCCGGCCACCTGGACGGGGACCGCCCCGTGGATCGGCTGCAGGATGCCGATGCCGTGTTGGCCGCTGCACGGGGACACTTCGGAGTCGAGTGGTGAGTCCCGGCCCTGCCGGACCGCTCACCGCAGACACCCACATCCTCGACGCAGGAGCGCACCTGTACCGGTTGTTCACCAACAGCCCCGACCGGCATGCCCGCTCCTTCAACCCCGGCGTCGGCGCGCCGACCCGCTTTGCCTTCTTCGGTAACCCGCCCGTCCCGGTGCTCTATGCCGGCGAATCGGAGATCGCTGCGATTTCCGAGACCCTGCTGCATGACATCCCGGCGGCCGGCGGGGCGCTGCTGCCCGGCGATTATCAGAACAAGGTCATGGGCCGGCTGACAGCGCAGCGCCCGCTGCGCCTGGCGTCCTTCATGGGAACAGGATTCCGCACCATGGGGGCCTCCGCTGACGATGTCACCCGGACGCCTGCCAGCCGCTACGGGCAGACCGTCCGGTGGGCGGAGGCCGCGCACACGGCCGGTTTTGAGGGCATTGCCTGGATGAGCCGTCAGTGCGACACGGAAAAGGCGTACGTGTTCTTCGGCGACCGCGTACTCGAGGATGATTTCGAGGTGGATCCCGCCTACGGGCGGGCGTTCGCACTGCCGCACGACGCCGACTGGCTGACAAGGCTTTGCACGCCGCTGCGAATTGAGGTCCGCCGGTAGTCAACGACGGCAGGCCTCCCGCATCCCGCGGAAGGCCTGCCGTCGTCGCACTCGGTTAGGAGGCAGCCGGCTCGAGCACCGGGTAGTCGGTGTAGCCGGCGGCGCCGTCGGTGTAGACGGTGGCCTGGTCGACCTCGTTCAGCGGCAGGTTCTCCTGCCAGCGGCGGGCCAGGTCCGGGTTGGCGATGACCGGGCGGCCGACGACGACGGCGTCGGCCAGGTCCTCCTCCAGCAGCATGATCGCGTCGTCGCGGCTGGTGACGGTGCCGAAGCCGGTGTTCAGCAGCACCGGGCCGCCGAAGCGGTGGCGCAGGTCCTGGATCATCTCGTCCGCCGGGTCCTTGTGCAGGATGGACAGGTAGGCCGGCTTCAGGTCGGCGATGCCGTCCACCAGGGCGGTGTAGGTGGCGGTGACGTCGGCGCGGTCGGTTTCCAGCACGCCCTGGATGTTGTGCTCCGGGGAGATGCGGATGGCGGTGTGTTCGGCGCCGATCGCCTCGGCCACGGCACGGAAGGTCTCGATGACCATCCGGGCCCGGTTCTCCGGGGAGCCGCCGTAGTTGTCGGTGCGGGTGTTGGAGACCGGGGAGAGGAACTCCTGCAGCAGGTAGCCGTTGGCGCCGTGCAGCTCCACGCCGTCGAACCCGGCCTTCATCGCGTTCCGCGCGGCGGAGACGAAGTCCTGCACGACGCCGGGCAGTTCGGTTTCGGTGAGGGCGTGCGGCACCGGATAGGGCTGCTTGCCGTCGTAGGTGTGCGCCATGCCGTCGACGGCGATGGCGCTGGGGGCCTGCGGCTGGCGTCCGCCGTTGATGTTCTCGTGCGCGACGCGCCCGGAGTGCATCAGCTGGGCGACGATCCGGCCGCCGGCCTCGTGCACGGCATCGGTGACGCGCTTCCAGCCGGCCACGTGCTCCTCGGTGACCAGGCCGGGCATCAGCGGGTTGCCCTGGCCGGGGAAGGAGGGGTAGATGCCGTCCGTGACGATCAGGCCCAGGGAGGCGCGCTGGCGGTAGTGCTCGACCATGATGTCGGTGGGCACGCCGGAGCGGTCGGCGCGGACGCGGGACATCGGGGCCATGACGAGCCGGTTGGGCAGTTCCATGGTGCCGACGGACAGGGGGGTAAACAGTTTCACGAAGCCGGTTCCTTCTTGTTGCGTACGGCAGGGACACGCGCCCCCGCGCTGACGGTTCTTCAGCGGGCAACTGCGAAGGCGGCCCGGGATATTCCGCGGCGCGGGGCACGTCACACAGCGGCGCACTGCCTCCGGTGCTCTGCCAATGACACGACCTGACTGGGTGCCACGCCATAGCGCTGCCGAAAAGCGCGGGTAAAGGTGCCGGCATCCAGGAACCCCGAGGACAGGCACGCCGTCTGCACAAGGTGGCCCTGCTCCAGCATGGTTTTGGCATGCTCCAGCCGGACGCGGCGGATTTCGGCCGCCGGGGAGGTTCCGGCGTCGGCGAACAGTGCCTGCACCGAGCGGATCGACAGGTGCGCCGCGGCCGCCACGTCGGCCGTGCTGAATTCCGGATCGGCGAACCTGGAAGCGATGGTCTGGAACAGGGCGTCGCGCAGCTCGGCACGCGCCTGGGAAGCGGGCCTGCGAGACGCCGGATTTTGCAGGCGCGGCTCGCCCGGGCGCACTTCAGTGCCGTGAGCCGAGTGGAAGCTGAGCAGCGTCGCGCTGCCGCCGTTGATGCTGCGGGTCGACCAGCGCACCTGGCGTGCGTCCCCGGCCCGGGTGACGAACCATTCCCAGGCAGGGGCCCGGCCCCGGGACCCGACAATGGGGCACTCATGCTCCGGATAGGCGGAGCCGTCGGGGCGGTGGCGGTGCAGCAGGTCGTGGCTGGGACCGCCGACGACGTCGTCCTCGCCCCGGTAGCCGAGGAAGCGGATTGCTTCCTTGTTGGCCAGGGCGACGCGTCCCTGCGAGTCGATCACCCACAACGGCATCGGAGCCTCCAGGACCACCTGCGCATGCAGGTCCAGCTGCCGCCCCGCTCCGTTTCCGCCCGTGTCCCACTGCATGTTCTTGACGTTAGGGACGCACGACGGCGGTGACGTTGCCCCGTTGTTTCACGCATGTAAAAGAGCGGTTCACCTGCGCGTTTTGCGCGGTGGTCTGCGCAAAAAGCCTGCCTCCGGCCCCGCCGCCGCTTTTACGTTGAGTTCCGAGACATCCGCCCGGATGCGATCCAACGAGGAGGCAAAAATGACGAACTGGAACACCACCCGCGACCAGGCGACGATCAAGGTGCGCACCGCCGTCGCCCGTTCTGATTCATCCTGGGCGGACCTCGCCGAGCAGCTGGACCGGCCGCTGCTGTGGACGATCGCCGCCCTCCTCGGGTCCCATCCGGTGCCGCGGGAGCTGGCGGAAAAGGCCGGTGACCTGCTCGATCTGGACGAGGAGACCGTTCTCGCCCTGCAGGAGCAGCCCTACCGGATCGCCGGGGATTCGCTCAAGGATGATCCGACCATCTACCGCTTCTATGAACTGCTGGCGGTCTACGGACCTGCCCTGAAGGAAGCCATTCACGAGGAGTTCGGCGACGGCATCATGAGCGCCATCAACTGCAACGTCGAACTGACGCGTCGCCAGGATCCCGAGGGCGACCGGGTGCGCGTCATCATCGACGGCAAATTCCTGAAGTACCAGTGGTGAGGGGCGCGCGATGAGTTATGTGATTCCCAAGGACTTTGCGGTCCGGATGATTGACGCCGGGCAGGCGAAGGTCGCCCTGTCCACCCGGGACACCCTGATCCGCAGCTACATGGCCGGGGCCATCCTGGCCCTCGCCGCGGCGTTCGCCGTCACCGTGAGCACCCAGACCGGGTCGCCGCTGCTCGGCGCGGTCCTGTTCCCCATCGGGTTCTGCATGCTGTACCTGCTGGGCTTTGATCTGCTGACCGGGGTGTTCACCCTGGTGCCGCTGGCCTGGCTGGACCGGCGCCCGGGCGTGACGTGGAAGTCGATGCTCCGCAACTGGGGGCTGGTGTTTCTCGGCAACTTCGCCGGCGCGCTGACCACGGCCGTGATGATGGCCATCGTCTGGACCTACGGCTTCTCGGCCGAGGTCAGCGAGGTGGGCCAGGCCATCGGCCACCTCGGCGAGGGCCGCACGGTGGGCTATGCGGAGCACGGGGCAGCCGGCATGCTGACGCTGTTTGTGCGCGGGGTGCTGTGCAACTGGATGGTGTCCACCGGCGTCGTCGGCGCCATGATGTCAGACAGCCTGGCCGGCAAGGTGATCGCGATGTGGATGCCGATCATGCTGTTCTTCTACATGGGCTTCGAGCACTCCGTGGTGAACATGTTCCTGTTCCCGATCGGCCTGATGCTTGGCGGCGAGTTCACACTGATGGATTACCTGATCTGGAACGAGATCCCCACGGTGCTGGGCAACCTGGTGGGCGGCCTGACGTTCGTGGGCCTGATGATCTACCGCACGCATGCCCGGACCGCGCCGGGCCGCCAGTTCGCGGCGACGGTGAAGGTCTAATCCGAACGGAGAACGACGACGGCGGGCCGGCGTCCGGGGGCGGAGCTTCCGGACGCCGGCCCGTTCTTCTCTTCAGCCGACGGCTCTGTGGAGGTGTCACACCAGGCGAGAGCCGGCCGGATCCGCCCGCTCACTGGCTGCGAGGTACTCCTGCGGCAGGACGGTTCCGCTCCGGAACCCGCGGACGGTCAGGTAGATCCCCAGCGACGCCTCCCAGAGAATCTCCGGCAGCGTGAACAGGGCCGAGGGCGCCGAGGTCTGCCCGTAGGCGCCGAACAGCACGGCCAGCCCGGAGACCGACATCAGCGGCCCGCCGATCAGGCCGAACAGGGCCATCGGCCGCGGCACCAGGTGCGAGCGGTACATCAGGAACCCCAGCAGCAGGCCGTTGCCAATGCCGACGACGAATCCAGGCCCGAGCAGGAAGGTCCAGCCGTGCACGGCCACCAGGGCCTGGGCCGCCACCGGCAGGTAGGCGGCGCCGTCGCCGCCGGCGTCCTGGCGCAGGCTGACCACGGCCAGCACGCTGAGGATCCCGACGGCGATCAACGCGCATTCCATGATCCGCGCCGCCACGTAGCCCAGCGCGGCCGTCTCGCTCCAGCGTCGCAAGACGGGAAAGAGGACGACGGCGGTGCCGATGTTGCTGATGATCAGCACCAGCTCGCACACGGCGCCCCAGAGGATTCGGGCGTCCGTCCCGGGGCCGGTGACGTAGCCGGGGTCGGTGAGCAGCGGCGCGTAGAGCAGGGCGCCGGTGATGGCGGAGACGAAGGTGATCAGGAACAGGATTCCTGCGGTGCGGGCGGTGCTCTGGGAGGGGTTTGTACAGCGGGGACGCGCTGGACGTGAGCGGCTCGCTAGCTACAGTTGAATCCGCTCAGGTCCGTAACGGTACTATTCGTCATCGCCCAGCATGGACATGCGGTATTCGCATTCCGCCATCTGTTCCTCGATGGCTCCAGCCTCCGCTTCAATGAGATCGAGTCGTTTTCGAAGGACCGCCCTCTTATAGCTGTCATTCTGGAAGCGCAGAGCGTTGCCCAGAGAGGCTCTTCGATCTCCTAGCAAGGTCAGCTTTTCCTCCAACGCACTGTATTCTTCGCGTAAAGCCGCTCCGATACGTATCGCCTGTTCATGGCGTAGGTCACCCCTAAATCTCTTCGGACCGGATCCTAGTTGGTGCGTGATTCTACGATGTTTGGAAGGTCCGGCTGGCCGAAGGTCATCTGATTGAGACACAGAGAATTGTTCAGCCTTTTCGCTGAAACCAGTATCTCTCAGCAGGCTCCGCACAGATTCTTCTAACTGGGAAGATTGAGTCTCGGTGACCGCAGCTGTCATATCTTCCTCCGCTGCCCTAACCAGTCTACTTTGGTCAGCTGTGCCAGGCCCATCGGACATCAACCGGTTATAGAACTGGCCACTGTTCAGAATAAGTACGTCTTGACCCGTTTCGGATCTGAATTCCTGGATGAGCTCGGGACGAGGGGCAATCGACCTCTTCTTGTCATCCTTAAGCCACCAGTCGGGCTTGTCATCGTCAGTTACAAAGATGAAATCCGTCTTCTTTTCACTCGCCTCATCAAGAAGCTGGCGCCATAAAACATAATCACCGTACTTTCGGGGTCCAGCTTTAGTTTTGGTATCTTCATAGCCTGGAGGGATTTCCTTCTCGAACCTGTGGGCAGCATCCTCATACGCCTTCTCCAGGGTTTCAGGCAAGGGTTTGGAGCCAACACGCCCGGCGAACAGGTCAGCAATACGCTGAAGAAGGCCATCATGAGTATGGTGGTGAGTTTGTTGGGCGATTTCCTGTGACTCTGCCTCTAGCTGTTCCTTGAGTGCCTTCAAGTTTGTTTCGACTGCCTCCTGTTGGGAGGAGGACTGCAACCTAGACTTCTTCGCTGTTTTTCGCAGGTCATTCAAGAAGTTATCAATGTTTTTGATCCTCTCTTGGTGTGCAACCGTTTGCTTGGAACGTTCAACGTGGACGTTGCGATGGAACTCGAGACCTATTTGGTATGGGATCCACATCTGATTCCTGCGGGACTCTAGCGCAGTTAGGTAAAGATCGGAGGTGGACGGCAGCACTTTGTAGAGGGAAAGTAGGACATTCGCATCCAGGGCAATCCTGCCGCCCGCCCAAATCTTATTCGCTTCATCAAACGTCGCCTGATAATAGCCGCGGAAAAGGTCTCTCACTCTTACCCATTCTTCTGTGAACCGTTATGGTCAGTTATTCGTCCCGATCATGCCTACTCGCAGCACATTGCGAGCGAAGGCCCGTCGTGCCTCAAGTCATGCCGGACGCGGCGATGACAGGCAGACGAAGGCAGACAGTACCGCGAGGAATCTTGCCGCGGCTGTGCAGCTTACCTCACCCAGGGCTTGCTCCCGGTCTCGACCGCACGGGCTAATCGATGGGTGGGCTAATATAGGTGCGGCTCGCCAAGGGCCTATTCCGAGCCGGAATAGGCGTGCGGTCCTGGCCGAGGACCTCCTCTACGCCCACAACAGGACCCCTCGAAGTACCGCACAGGTTTTTACGCGGAAGACCTCTCATCTATCGATGTAGTTGAATGCCAATCGCAATCTTTTCAGTACCATGATCAGCGTCATCCCAAGGTGGGAGAAGGCGAAAACAAGCGGAGGTGTCCATAGCCAGGTCAATTCTGCATCCGATTCGCCTCCGGCGGTAGCAGCTACTATGAGAACTGTTGACAGCGCAACTGACAGAAGGACCGCATACGTAACATTCATCCGAAGACTGGTCACCACTTCTTTCACATCGTGCGCGGAGTCGAAGGCGCCCTCGTCCTTTCGCAAAGCCACGGTAGTATCGAACATCAACACCAAAAGTGCAAACAACAGCGCCGTCAAAATCGCCATGCCAGAAATGAGATTCGAAACACCACTTAGGTTTATTCGAACCACAAGAAACGGCATGCATAGAGCTAGTGGCCAGCCGTACTGCGAAGTGACTGCTCGTCGGATGCGCCGCCGTGACTCCTCCACTCCGACGGCGGTACTGAAGGTCTCCAAGTGGTCCTTCACGATCTGAAAGAGCAACGTCCTCTTGAACCGCACCCAAGGAGTAGCCATTTCAGGAGGGCTCTGCCGCTATCTTAGATTCTTCGCCAACACTGTCCAACCACCCCTCGGTCAGTTTCACCTGAAGATTGGAGAACATACGCGCTGCGTGTGCATCCCAAACCTTTAGAAGGTCACCCTTTGCCAACCTTACAGATGTCTCGTAGACAAACTGGGGCATCGAGTCCCCTTCTACAACGAAGTTACGTTCCGGTTTCTCCACCCCAAGTGCCACATCGAACCTAGAGGTTTCCAAGCCCTGCCGGTTGACCGGTGACTTTTCTTCCAGTTCCTTGCGTAAATCACTGCTCAGTCCCTCTAATTTGTCGAGAGCTTCCAGCTGCCCCTTCAGCCTCTTGTATTCCGCCTCATCTTGAACAGTGAATGATGCTCGATTGGCCTTCTTATATCTCGGCCGGCCGTCAGATCCTGATTCTTCGTCAAGGACACGGCGCCTAGCCTCTAGGTCGGCAATCTCGGGCAGCAGTTTGAGCGTCTCACTCTTCCTATGCACCCGCCTTAGAATTACCTCTTTAATCTGATTACTCGCGCGCTGGAGTGCCGTTCCCGTGGTAACTATCCGCACGACTGTGTCTTCAACGGTTGACGCATCAGTGGTTCCATCAGGAGAAGACAGAACTTCAGATATGCGGAGGACCTGCTGATCGGCAAGGTCCCTTTCCCAATCACCCGCTTCGGCAAACGCCTCGAGGCGCAGCATCGCCCGAAGCTCCAGGGCGGCCTCAACTAGAACTTGGTCGTAAAGCAGCGCCTTCAGATGCCTTCCCCCGACACGTTCGACGAACAACAGCCCGAAGTAGCTTCCCTTTGGAATGTAGAGTTTTGCATGGAGGCCACTGAGGAGCGCGGTCGATTCACCCGTCTCTACCGATTCTTCCGTCTCGGTATTATAGGTTTCACCATTCCCGCCCTCGGGACCCTTATTGATCCTCAACGCTACAGCGCGCTCTTCCTTGTTTACTTCTTTGACGCGAAACCCTTCCGCGGACTCAGGTAGAGGGTGATAACCCTTGCCAAGCCGGCCTACTACGTCACCTACTTCTCGAAGCAGGTCTCCTCGGCTCAGCCCGCAGGAATCGAGCCGATAGAGAGCACGAGCCCGGTTCGGAATGGACGCCCTTACCAGAAATACCAAGTACCCGAAGGTAGCCATTTCCCCCCCCATAGAGATATGTGCCTTAAAGGCAATACAGCATCATACGCTGTTGACAAGCGCCTCGTCAGATGCCTACACCGCTCTGCCCGTTCGCGTACGCCACCATGCCTTGACGTGACCCCGCCCACACGGCACACTGGATCATATACGATTTCGTACTTGATTCAGGAGGGACCGTCAGCGCAATGGAGCAAGTCACCCAGCAGATGCTCGACTCGGCCGGCAAGGTCATCGCCGTCCACATCAACTACCCCTCCCGCGCCGCCCAGCGCGGCCGCACCCCCGAGCAGCCCAGCTACTTCCTCAAGCCCGGCTCCTCGCTCGCCCTGACCGGCGGCACCGTGGAGCGCCCGGCCGGCTGCGAACTGCTCGGCTACGAAGGCGAAATCGCCCTGGTCATCGGCAAGACCGCCCGCCGCGTCACCATCGAAGACGCCTGGAGCCACGTCTCCGCCATCACCGCCAGCAACGACCTCGGCGTCTACGACCTGCGCTGGGCCGACAAGGGCTCCAACCTGCGCTCCAAGGGCGGCGACGGCTTCACCCCCGTCGGCCCCGGCCTGATCGACGCCGCCGCCGTGGACCCCGCCGCCCTGCGCATCCGCACCTGGATCAACGGCGACCTGGTCCAGGACGACACCACCGCAGACCTGCTCTTCCCCTTCGCCCGCCTCGTCGCGGACCTCTCCCAGCTGCTCACCCTGCAGCCCGGAGACCTGATCCTCACCGGCACCCCCGCCGGCGCCTCCGTCGCCGTGCCCGGCGACGTCCTCGAAGTCGAGGTGGACGCCCCCGCCGTCGGCCTGTCCACCGGCCGGCTCTCCACCACCGTCACCGAAGGCACGACGCCGCTGGCCACCTTCGGCGCGCAGCCCAAGATCGACGACAAGCAGCGCGAGGAGGCCTGGGGCTCCCTCGAAGCCGCCGGCCTGCCCGCCAAGGAGGAACCGGCGTCGGCCCTCACCCCCGAGCTGAAGGCCAAGCTGGAATCCGTGGCCACCGCCACCCTGTCCTCACAGATGCGCCGCCGCGGCCTGAACAACGTCTCCATCGACGGGCTCACCGGCACCAAGACCGGCCGCAAGGTCGTCGGCACCGCCCGCACCCTGCGCTACGTGCCCAACCGTGAAGACCTCTTCAAGTCCCACGGCGGCGGCTACAACGCGCAGAAGCGCGCCATCGACTCCGTCCGCGAAGGCGAAGTGCTGATCATGGAGGCCCGCGGTGAAAAGGGCACGGGGACCCTGGGCGACATCCTCGCCCTGCGCGCCAAGCACAACGGCGCCGCAGCGATCATCACCGACGGCGGCGTCCGCGACTACTCCACCGTGGCCGGCATCGACCTGCCCGTCTACTGCGCCAACCCGCACCCGGCCGTGCTCGGCCGCCGGCACGTGCCCTGGGACACCGACATCACCGTCGCCTGCGGCGGCGCCACCGTCCAGCCCGGCGACATCATCGTGGCCGACGACGACGGCATCCTCGTCATCCCGCCGGCCATCGCCGCGGAGCTGGTCGAGGACTGCATCGAGCAGGAGCGCCAGGAGGAGTTCATCGCCGAGCAGGTCAAGGCCGGACACTCCGTGGACGGGCTGTACCCGATGAACCAGCAGTGGCTCGAGAAGTACCAGGCCTGGCTGGACGGGCAGTGACTCCCCCGACGACGGCCAGCAAGTCCGAGCAGGCCTACCAGACGGTGCAGGCCCGGATCTCCTCCGGAGAATACGGGCCCGGCTACCGGCTGGTGCTGAGCCGGATCGCCGATGACCTGGGCTGCTCCGTGGTCCCGGTCCGCGAGGCGATCCGCCGGCTCGAGGCCGAAGGCCTGGTCCGCTTCGAACGCAACGTGGGCGCCACCGTCACCGGCATCGACCCCACCGAGTACCTGTACACCATGCAGACGCTCGCGCTGGTCGAAGGCTACGCCACCGCGCTCTCGGCCCCGTTCGTCACCGCGGCGGACCTCGCCGCGGCGCAGGCGGTGAACGAGGAGATGCGGGCCTGCCTGCAGGACTTCGACCCGGTGCGCTTCACCGAGCTGAACAAGGCGTTCCACTCGGCGCTGTTCACCAACTGCCCGAACCCGCACATCCTCGACCTGGTCCACCGCGGCTGGAACCGGCTGGGCGCCCTGCGCTCCTCCACCTTCAGCTACGTGCCGGGCCGGGCGCACGAGTCGGTCGCCGAGCACGAGAACCTGCTCCGGCTGATCGAGGACGGCGCCGCACCGGACGACGTCGAGCGCGCCGCCCGCGCGCACCGCGCCGGCACCCTCGAGGCGTACCTGAAGCACAACCGGCTCGACCCGCAGGCCGGCCGCTAGGCCGGCGCCAGCACAGACACACCCGCAAGAACACAGACCCCACCGGAAGCATCAAAGGAGAGACTCCCATGGCTGAGCACTACGTGCCGGACAACCTGCCCAACCACATCCAGCACTTCATCAACGGCAAGTTCGTGGACTCCGCGAACGGCGCCACCTTCGACGTGCTGGATCCGGTCACCAACAAGACCTACGCCACCTGCGCCGCCGGCCAGAAGGAAGACATCGACGCCGCCGTCGCCGCCGCCCGCGAGGCGTTCGTGAACGGCCCGTGGCCCACCATGAAGCCGCGCGAGCGCGCCCGCATCCTCAACAAGATCGCCGACGCCGTCGAAGCCCAGGAAGAGCGCCTGGCCGAGATGGAAACCTTCGACACCGGCCTGCCGATCACCCAGGCCAAGGGCCAGGCCCGCCGCGCCGCCGAGAACTTCCGCTTCTTCGCGGACCTGATCGTCGCCCAGTTCGACGACGCCATGAAGGTTCCCGGCGCGCAGATCAACTACGTCAACCGCAAGCCGATCGGCGTCGCCGGCCTGATCACCCCGTGGAACACCCCGTTCATGCTCGAGTCCTGGAAGCTCGCCCCCGCGCTGGCCACCGGCAACACCGTGGTGCTCAAGCCCGCCGAGTTCACCCCGCTGTCGGCCTCCCTGTGGGCGGACATCTTCACCGAGGCCGGCGTCCCGGCCGGTGTGTTCAACCTGGTCAACGGCCTGGGCGAGGAAGCCGGCGACGCGCTGGTCAAGCACCCGGACGTGCCGCTGATCTCCTTCACCGGCGAATCCAGCACCGGCAAGCTGATCTTCCGCAACGCCGCGGAGCACCTCAAGGGCCTGTCCATGGAACTCGGCGGCAAGAGCCCCTGCGTGGTCTTCGCGGACGCGGACCTGGATGCGGCGATCGACTCCGCCCTGTTCGGCGTCTTCTCCCTCAACGGCGAGCGCTGCACCGCCGGCTCCCGCATCCTGGTCGAGCGGCCGATCTATGACGAGTTCTGCGAGCGGTACGCCGCCCGCGCGAAGACCATCGTCGTCGGCGACCCCCACGATCCGAAGACCCAGGTGGGCGCCCTGGTGCACCCCGAGCACTTCGAGAAGGTCGCCTCCTACGTGGAGATCGGCAAGTCCGAGGGCCGGCTGCTGGCCGGCGGCGGCCGCCCCGAGGGCCTGGAGGAGGGCAACTACATCGCCCCCACCGTGTTCGCCGACGTCGCCCCGGACGCCCGGATCTTCCAGGAGGAGATCTTCGGCCCGGTCGTTGCGATCACCCCGTTCGATTCGGACGAGGAGGCGCTGGAGCTGGCGAACAACACCAAGTACGGCCTGGCCGCCTACATCTGGACCCAGAACCTGAAGCGCGCGCACACCTTCGCGCAGTCTGTGGAGGCCGGCATGGTGTGGCTGAACAGCCACAACGTCCGTGACCTGCGCACCCCGTTCGGCGGCGTGAAGGCCTCCGGCCTGGGCCACGAGGGCGGCTACCGGTCCATCGACTTCTACACCGACCAGCAGGCCGTGCACATCACCCTCGGCGAGGTGCATACCCCCAAGTTCGGCAGCGACGACGCCGCCAAGATCGACTACTGACCCGCTCGCTTTAGCTTCAAAGGAGAACCATCATGAGCACCCCCGTTCCCGTTCCCTCCATCCAGCCGCCGGACATCGTCCGCTGCGCCTACATGGACCTGGTCGTCACCGACCTGGAGCGCTCCCGCAAGTTCTACGTGGACCTGCTCGGCCTGCACGTCACCTACGAAGATGACGAGGCCATCTACCTGCGCTCCTTCGAGGAGTTCATCCACCACAACCTGGTGCTGCGCAAGGGCCCGATCGCCGCCGTCGCCGCCTTCGCCTACCGGGTGTGCACCCCGGAGGACGTGGACGTCGCCGAGCGGTACTACCAGGAGATGGGCTGCCGCACCGAGCGGCGCAAGGACGGCTTCGCGCGCGGCATCGGCGACTCGGTCCGCGTGGAGGATCCGCTGGGCTTCCCCTACGAGTTCTTCTACGAGGTGGAGCACGTCGAGCGCCTGACCCAGCGCTACGACCTCTACTCGGCCGGCGAGCTGGTGCGCCTGGACCACTTCAACCAGGTCACCCCCGACGTCCCGCGCGGCCGCGCCTACCTGGAGAACCTGGGCTTCCGCGTCTCCGAAGACATCAAGGACTCCGAGGGCACCACCTACGCCGCCTGGATGCACCGCAAGCACACCGTGCACGACACCGCCCTCACCGGCGGCGACGGCCCGCGCATGCACCACGTGGCCTTTGCGACCCACGAGAAGCACAACATCATCCAGATCTGCGACAAGATGGGCGCGCTGCGCATCTCCGACCGGATCGAGCGCGGCCCCGGCCGGCACGGCGTCTCCAACGCCTTCTACCTGTACATCCTGGATCCGGACAACCACCGCGTGGAGATCTACACCCAGGACTACTACACCGGCGATCCGGACAACCCCACGGTCACCTGGGACGTGCACGACAACCAGCGCCGCGACTGGTGGGGCAACCCGGTGGTCCCGTCCTGGTACACCGAGGCCTCCCTGGTCCTGGACCTGGACGGCAACCCGCAGCCGCTGACCCAGCGCACCGATTCCTCCGAAATGGAGGTCACCATCGGCGCCGACGGGTTCTCCTACACCCGCGCTGACGAGGACGGGTCCGAGAAGGGCTTCAAGGTCGGCTCGCAGGTCTAGCTTCGGCTGAACCGCGGACGACGGCGGGAGGGACGGCAGGTGCCGTCCCTCCCGTTTTCGTTGGGGCGGACGGCGCCTCTGTCCCCGCCGGACCTCTCCCCACACCAGGGGCGGTTCATTAGACCCGCCCGTCAGCCCCTTCTCGGCTAGGCTCAGGCCTGTACCAATCCGTATCCGGGGGAAGAAGCGCGTTGAATATGGCCGGTCTTGGAATTGTCTTCCTGCTGCTGCAGGTCCTGATTGTCGCTTTCTTCCTGTACTGGGTGATCCGGTTGGGCGTAAAGCACGGGGTGCGGTCCTACTACGAAGAGGCAGCGCGGGCCGCAAAGCCCGCAGATAAGACCGGACCTTCGTAAGGGCAAAGGTGCTGTAGGTTACGACGGTGGAAAATGACACCCTGCAGCTGCGGACCGCCACCCTGACCGATGACGCTGAACTCGCCCGGATGAACGCCTCCGCCTGGACTCCGGAAATTGAGGTCGTTCCGGCCGAAGGGCCCGATAAGCCCTTCTTCGCCGACCACCGCCGTGTGGAAGATGTCATTGTGGCGGCGGACGGGGACACCCTGGCCGGGTTCGCGCACCTCGCCCGCCACGTCCGGGTCACCAAGAACGACCATGTCCTGCACCTGAACTGCCTGGTGGTCGCACCGGGGCAGCGCGGGCGGGGCATCAGCCACCGGCTCATGGAGGCAGCCATTGAAGAGGCCCGACGGCGGGGCGTGCGGAAGCTGGGCCTGCGGGTCCTGTCCACCAACACCGTGGCCCTCGAGCTGTACCGACAGCACGGCTTCGTCGAGGAAGGACGGCTCCGCGAGGAGTTCCGCCAGCCCGACGGCGGTTGGGCCGACGACGTGTGGATGGCCCTGTTCCTCTAGCCACCCCGGTAGGGCCCCGTCGTCGGCCCCCGCCTTATTCAGCGTGCCGGTACATGACCATGCCCGCGTGATAGAGCACGTCGTTCCGGAACTCCCCGTCAGCGGAAAACCCGGTGTCGTCGCGGTAGTAGATCATCGAGCCCTCGATCCAGTAGGCGCCCCGGTAGGCCGCCTCACGGTTGCCCCGGGCCTCGACGTACCGGCCCTCGGGCAGCAGGCGCTGCCGGATGGCCCCGTCCGCCGTGACCCACAGGCCGGCAAAAGGGTGCTCGGCTCCGGTGCCCGCGCTCATCGGGCGCCCGCCCGGCGGACGATGTCGTCACGGGAGGCCGTGACTTCGCGGCGCAGCGCCTGCAGGTCCTCCCCCACCAGCGCACCGGCCCATTTCCGCGGCCGACCGGCCACCAGGACGGTGTCGATGTTCCGGGCGTCCGCACCGAGGACCAGGGTACCGACCGCATCGTTCAGCGGCATGTTGTTGATGTCGTCGGCACGGACGATCAGCAGGTCCGCCTGCTTGCCCGGCGTCAGGGATCCAGTCACGTCCCCGAGTCCGTTGGACTTCGCGCCCTGCAGGGTGGCGAAGTCGAGGACGTCCCGGGTGCTGATCCGGCTGCGCGGCGGCGCGGCAGAGCCGTAGACGGAGTTGACGGCGCGCATCCGCTGAATCGCGTGCAGGGTACGCATCTGCGTGAACATGTCGTTGGCCAGGGCCACTTCGACGTCGATGCTCAGCCCCGGCCGGATCCCGGCTGCCAGCGCCTCGTCGACGGCGGGAACCGCCGTTTCAAGCCCGATCTGCGCATCCGACGCGGGCGCCAGCGAAACCGTCACCCCGGCGTCGCCCATCGCGGCCCAGGCCTCCGGGGTGAGCCCGGTGGCGTGGATCAGGGTGAGCGTGGGGTCCAGGATGCCCTGCCGCGCCCACTGCAGGATCGCCGCCGACGACGCCGCCCCGAAGACGGCGTCGATGCTGGTCCAGGCGCCCAGGTCGCGGGCGACGGCGGCCAGCCCGGGACCGTACGCAATGTGGTCTCCGGCGATCTCATCGGTGGACAGGGCGGCGAGCCGCAGCGTCACCAGCCCGTCGCCGGTGCCGTGGAACCGGCTCATCAGCCGCTCCAGGTCCGCCGGCCACTGCCGGTCCCAGTCCCCGAAGTGCGGAGCCATGGACGCGTGGACACCGCGGATCCCGGTGTCCAGCAGCGCGTGGATGGCCGCGTCCGAGTGCGCGCCGGTGCGGGAGTTGTGGGAGAAGTCGAGCAGCGTCGTGATACCGGCGTCGAGGGCGGTGAGCGCCGCCAGCCGGGTGCCGACGTACATGTCATGCGGAGTGTAGGCGGGAGCGACGCCGGCCAGCGTGGACATGACGTACTCGCCCAGATCGGTGACGTCGGGAATACTGCGGCGCAGCTGCGCCTGCCAGGCGTGCCGGTGGGTGTCCACGAAACCGGGACTGACAATCGCCCCGCGGGTGTCGACCGCCAGCGCCGCGGCCGCATCGGCGGCATGGTTGGGGTCGGAGCGCAGGTCGGCCCCGATCGCGGTGATGCGTGAGCCGGTGAGCAGGACGTCACCGGCAGCGAGGTCCGGCACGTCCGGGTCCATGGTGACCACGGCGCCGCCGGTCAGCAGGATCGGCCGGTTCTCGGTCCGGGCCCGGGAAAAGTCGTTCAGGGAAGCAGTGTTCATGGTGTTCTTTCGGTGTGAAGGGAGCCGGGACTGCGTCAGGCACGGTGGAACGTGTAGCCGGCGTGCAGCAGCGTGTCACCGGAGAATTCTCCGAAGGCCCAGAATCCGAGGTCGTCGCGGTAGTCGATGCGGTTGCCGCTGATCCAGTACGCGCCCTGGTAGGCGTGTTCCCGCCCGCCGCGGGTTTCGTCGTAGCGGCCGTCGGCGGTCAAGTGCTGGTGCACGAAGTCGTTCTCATCGATCCAGGTCCCCAGCCGGTTCTCCGGGATCTCGACGCCGGGGCCCTCAGCGGGCGCGGCGGGTCCGCAACCATCGCCGCCGGCCCGGGCAGCGGCCTCGACGGGGCGGCCGTTCCAGCGGCACACCACGCCGTCGATGACGACCGTGACGGCGGCGTGGGGGTCGGCACGAAAGGCCTGGATGGGATCCGATGCCGCAGTCCCGGGAAGGATCGCGAAGCTGGCCGGGTTGCCCGGCGCGATCGCGGTCGGCGGCCGGTGTCCCGCCGGGCGCAGACCGGCGGCCTGGGCCAGATCCAGCACCAGGGGGACGATCGCAAAGCCGGCACAGTCGATGACGACCGCCCCGTCGTCGTCGGCGGCGGTGAGCAGGCCCGGGCCGATGCCGACTATGCGGTCGCCGCCGAGCAGGAGGTCTCCAGGCGCGAAATCGCCGATCAGGGGGTCGGCGGTGATGATGCGGGCGTTGCCGAACAGCAGCGGATGCCGGCCGGACGCCGCGTGGATGGCGTGCAGCAGCTCGGGGGTGAAGGGAGTGGACATGTGTTTTCCTAACCGTGAAAGCGTTCGCAGTTCCAACGGGTTCGAGTCTTCCGCCGGGCGGCGGCCGCAACCAGACCGCTCTGGACCAGGGTGCGGCACGGCCTGTTTCACGCCGTGGCAAGGACATAGTGTTCTGGCATGAGTTCCAGTGATTTGGGGGTTTTCCTCAAGGCCCGCCGCGGCCACGTCCAGCCGGCCGACGTCGGCATCCGCGCCCAGCGCGGGCGCAGGGTTGCGGGGCTGCGGCGGGAGGAGGTGGCCATGCTCGCCGGCGTCAGCGTGGACTACTACGCCCGGCTGGAGCAGGGCCGGGAGAAAAACCCGTCCCCCTCCGTTCTGAACGCCCTCGCCGGGGCGCTGAACCTGGACGCGGATCTGCGCGAGCATGTGTTCCGGCTGGCCGGTCTGGCCCCGACCCCGTGGCAGCCTGCGGACGACGCCGTGGATGCGTCGCTGCTGGACCTGCTCGCCGCGTGGCCGCACACCCCGGCGCTGATCATCAACCGGCAGCTCGACATCCTGGCCCGCAACGACCTGGCCGCCGCCCTCTACTCGGGATTTGCCCGGGCGGACAACCTCGTCCGGATGACGTTTATCGACCCGTTCGGGCGGAACTTCTTCACCGACTGGGACCGGGCAAGCGAAACCTGCGTGGCGAACCTGCGGCTCGCGCTCGGTGATGCCGGCGCACAGGAGGCCGTGCAGGCCCTGGTGGCGGAGGCCCACGCCGCCAGCGCCGAGTTCCGGGCCCTGTGGAGCCGCCACGATGTGCGCGGCAAAACCGGGGAGGCCAAAGCGTTCCGGCACCCGGCAGTCGGGGATCTGCTCCTGGACTACAATGCCTTCGATGTCCGCAGCGCGCCCGGCCAGCAGCTGGTGGTCTACCAGGCTCCGGCCGGAAGCCCGAGTGCGGAGAAGCTGCAGCTGCTCGGTTCGCTGGCCGCGTCGACCCCGGCCACTGGCTGACAGAGGCCGCCTTCACGAGCTGGCTGCCTGCGGGCAAGCCCCGGCCGGGGTTCCCAAAGTCACCCACTTTCCGTATATTGCTTCGCATGCGAAATAACAGCACGACGTCGGCCCTCAGCGAGCGGGTCAGGATTCCGGTACCCGCCGGCGGCGCCGTCGTCGGCACCCTCCGGCTGCCCGAGGCCGGTGAGCCGACAGCCGCCGTGGCCATCCACCCGGCGACCGCCGTCGCGGAACGGCTCTACACCGGGTTCGCCGGCTACCTCGCCGAGCACGGGTTCGCGGTCCTGACCTACGATTACCGCGGCACCGGCGCCTCCGGCAGCACCCGCGCCCACCGGCGGCTGCGGATGCGGGACTGGATGAAACAGGACGTCCCCGCCGTCGCCGGATGGCTCGCCCAGCGGTTCCCGGACCTGCCGCAGCTCGCCGTCGGGCACAGCATCGGCGGCCACGCCCTGGCCCTGGCGAACGGGTCGGCGGACCTGCGCGGCTTCGTGGCCGTCGCGTCCCATGCGGGCGTTACCCGGGCCATTCCGCAGCGGCGGGAACAGCTGCGCGTCGGGCTGATCCTGCGGGTGATCGGCCCCGCCACCGCACGGCTGCTCGGGGCCGTGCCCGGACGCCGGCTCGGCCTGGGCGAAGACATGCCGGCCGCCGCGATGCTGGAGTGGAGCCGCTGGTCCCGCCGCCCCGGCTACTTCTTCGACGACCCGAGCATGGACGCCGACGCCCGCGCCGCAACCGTCACCACCGACGTGCTGGCCATCGGATTCAGCGACGACCTTTGGGCCACTCCCGGGCAGATCGATGCGATCTACGGCCGCCTGCCCAACGCCCGCGTGGAGCAGCGCACCTACACGCCCGAGCAGGGCGGCGTGCCGGCCATCGGGCACATGGGCTTCTTCCGCCGCGGGCTGCGCGAGAGCCTGTGGCCCGACGTGCTGGACTGGCTCAGCGCCCGGGCGCAGGCACCGCAACAGTGAGCGACGGCGGGCCGGCGCGTGGGCCGGATGGGGGCGGTCCGGCGCCGCGGCCCGACGGCGGGGGCAGGCGTCCGCCGCGGCTGGTGTTCCTGACCCTGTCCGCCGGAAGCCGCCTACGCCGCTGGATTGCCGCCCGCGGCGAAGGGCGGGGCCTGTCCGCTGCGGCCTGCGGCGTGCTGCTCTACGTCGCGGCGAACCCAGGCGCTTGCACCGGGCAGGTCGCCGCCGCCGTCGACGCCTCCCCCGCCGGGCTGAGCGGCCTGCTGGCGCGGATGGAGAAGGCCGGGCTGCTCACCCGCACTCCGGACCCCGCCGATCGCCGGACCATCCGGCTGGACCTGACCGACGGCGGCCGCGAGGCTCTCGCCGCCGTGCGGTCCTCGCTGCAGGAGCTGAACGGGCACATCACCGCCGGGTTCACCGCGGAGGAGCTGGGCGTCGTCGCGCGCTGGCTCACTCACGTCGGCCGGGTGCTCGATTAGCTGGCCTGCGTGCACCCGGGCCTTCAGGCCCGGCGTCGCTTCCGCCTACCGGGAGCGTCAGCTGGGCGGGGAGTCCACGCCGAGGGGCTGGTCCCGGCTGGCCAGGTACTCGGCGTTGCCGCGAAGCGCTGGCTTGTACCGGTTCAGGTCCTCCGAGTCGACGAGGTCCGCGAGGAGCGACAGGACCACGGCCAAGGCACTGCTCGTCCTGCCCGCGGCATGCAGTGTCAGCGCTTCGAAGGCCCCGAGGGAGGCCGAGGTGGGAAACTCCTCCCGGGCACGTGCGAACACACCCAGCGACTCGTCCAGCCGCCCGGTGTTGCGGAGCGTGCTGCCGTATTGCAGCAGGCACCGCCGCCGTTCGTCTCCCGATAGTCCGGCATCCAGCGCACGTTCATAGAAGTCGAGCGCCAGGGTCTCGTTTCCGGCGGTGTCATAGGCTCCGCCGACCTCGTACAAGACGCGTGGGTTTTCGGGATGCCTCTCGTACAGCGGCAGCAGCGCCCGGATGGTGGCTTCCATGTTGGACCGGTCCCGCGCCGCGAAGATGCGGTCCAGCTCGCCGTACAGCTCTGTCGTCATGCCGCCCATAATGGCAGCTCATCTACGTGGGCCGTCCTTCTACGCCTCCGGGTTGGGGCGGGCAAACGCTATTACGGCCCGCTCGACGGCCCGCATCTGCTGGAGGATCCCGATGTGGTCCTTCAAGGCGGACCGGGTGCTGCACCTGAACTATGGGGTCCGCCGCTGATCGGCCGGCGAAACGCCGAGCCAACTCCACTGTGACGTAGGTTAAACCCATAAACACGGACGCGCACGGCGCGCCCACGGCCGGCACCGCAGGGGGAATGAGGCATGACCACGGGACTCGACCCGCACGACATGGGCGTTTGGACCGCTCCGGACCAATCGGTGTCCATCACCGAGGAAGAGCTGCTCAAGGCACTGGAGCTGTTCCACGGGCTGGACTGGGCCGAGTGCCCGCTGGGGCCGGCCGCGGAACGTGACCCCGACGTCCGCACCTCAACGATGATGGCGCTGCTGCTCACCGCCATGGGACAGTCCGTTCGGCGGGTCCAGGAGATGAGCCAAAATCCGTGGATGGTCACCGCCGCCAACTCGGCCCTGAAGGTCTACGCCAGGTGGAAGGAGTACCAATAGGCCCCTGCGACCAGTGAAGTCGGACAGGTAGGCGGGCAAGGCCAGCTTGAAAGCGTCTGGTTCATTACCACCGCGTTGTCCGGGCTGAGCTCAGGATTCCTGTCCGGCCGGGAGCAGCGACGCCAGAACCGCCTGAAACGCCGGGCTGGGACGAATCGACACCTTGTCCTCCGCCATATGTGTGAGCTGCTCGTAGCCGGTTCCGTTCCACCAGTAGACGTGCGGGCTCACCGGTCCGGGGGCATTCAAGTGTCCATTGGCCGCGAAGCGGGCCATGCCCTGCATCGCACCGATGCCGGCGGCGTCTTCGACGACGTGCCAGGCAAGCTGATGTCGGTTGGGTACGGTCATAAGCCAGCCGAGGTCTTCGCGGACGGCTTTGCCCGTGAGCTGCGTGGCCAGTCCGGGAAGGAGCATGGCCCGGCTCGCTGTGTAGAAGGAACTGCCGGACAGGCCCGTGAACGAACTGCCTCCCGGCCCCTCGATCGTTTCCAGCTGCTCCACCTCCAGGCCTCGGAGGTTCGCAATTCCCTGATTCCTGAGCGCCTCCCATCCGCCGAATTTCCTGGCGTGAGAGGTCCGGATGAACGTCCACCTCGTACCCCATCTCCGCGAGAACCTGCCGGGTCAGGGCCCGGAAGTCGTTGGCGGCGGAGGCTGGGAGGAACGTCAGATACGGATCCGGCGTTTCCGCTGGAGGACGTTCTTGCCAAAGATACCCACGAGGGCTCGCTCTCGTTGAGACAGTCTGTTGCCTCCGATCCTGCCCCACTCCCCCGCGCAAACCCGGGCAGGACAGGGCCCGAGGTGCGCCCATCCCGGTCCTGTTGCCCCGCACAAAATGTAAGGGGAACTCTTCGACGCGCCGGAACCACCGCGTGCCTCCCCGCCGCAGGACCGGGAAGCGCCCTAGAACTGGATGCCGCGGGACAGCCCGCCGTCCACCAGCACGTTGGCCCCGGTCATCCGGGCCGCGCGCGGACTGGACACGAAGACGACGACGTCGGCCACCTCCTGCGGCGTGCCCATCCGGCCGGTGGGGTTCAGGTCCATCGACTCCCGGAACAGCTCCGGGTTCCCGGCTTCCATGTTCTGCCACACCCCGCCGTCGTGATACGTGTTGCCGGGTGAGACGGTGTTGGCGCGGATCCCCTGGTCGGCGAGCTGGAACGCCAGCCCCGCCATGTAGGCAATAAGCGCGGACTTCACCGTGCCGTACGGCCCGGATGCGAAGTCCACCTCCCGGCCGGACACGCTGGAGATGGCCACCAGCGACGGTGACTCGCTGAGCTGCGCGTACGGCAGGGCCGCCTTCATCAGCGCCACGGTGCCCAGCAGGTCCACCCGCAGGCAGGCGTCCCAGGCCGCCGGATAGTCGGCGATCTCCAGGGCGCTGACGTTGCTGACCACCGCGTCCACGCCGCCGAATCCCTCCCCCACCGCCGCCACCCAGCGGGCGACGGCATCGGCGTCGCCCATGTCCACCACCCTGCCCTCCACCCGCACCCCGGAGCCGGCCAACGCGGCCTCCGTCGCGGCGATCTCGCCGGCGTCGCGGGCGCAGAAGGCCACGTTGGCGCCCTCCGCGGCGAAGGCCTCCACTATGGCCCGGCCGATTCCGCGGGTGCCGCCGGTAACCAAGGCCGTCTTGCCGGATAGCTGCAGGTCCATTTCGTTCCTCCATATAGGTGCGGTGCAGGGTAGGTGCGGGACCGTTGCCGGAACCGGTGCCGGTAACGGGTCCGGTGCCGCGTCGGGTTCGGCGCCGCGTCGCAGGCGGCGGGGCCGGGAGGGCGTACGGGGCGCAAACCTCAGAACAGCTCGGCGGCGCGGCGGCGCAGCTCCGCGTGCAGGCCGTCGTACGCCGTGGCGGCTGGGAACAGGTCCTTGCGTGCCTTGACCACCACCGAGTAGTTGGCGTCCACCACGTTGGCGATCGGCGCCTGCGCGGTCTGGCTCAGCAGCTGATACGCGTCCATCTGGTGCAGCCCGAACAGCTCTTGGAACCAGCGCACCATCTCCACCTGTCCGATCCGCCAGGAGTCCTCCATCGGCCGAGACGAGCCGACCGCCATCCAGTGCGCGTCGGTTTCCAGCCGGGGCCAGCCCGGCGCGCCGCCCTTGATCAGCTCGACGAGGATGGTGGAGTTCATGGCGCCTTCGACGGCGGTGCCGCAGGCCTCGCCCTCGCCCTGCCGGTAGTGCCCGTCGCCGATGGAGAACAGGGCGCCGGGCTGGTTCACGCCCAGATACACGGTGGTGCCGGCCTTCACCTCTGGCGCGTCCATGTTGCCGCCGAACCGTTCCGGCACCAGCGCGGAACGCACCTCCCCGCCGGGCGGGGCGACGCCCACGGTGCCGAGCATCGGCTCCAGCGGCAGGGCGACGTCGAACTCCCCGAAGCGGGCGGAGAACCCGACCGTGTTCCGGGCGGAGTCCACATGATAGATCCAGGTGGTGTCCGGCAGCGGGTCCTGCAGGAACGCCGTGCGGTCGGTGCTGGTCAGCCCGCCGAAGAACGGGATGGCGGCCGAGACGCCGTAGCTGCGCGCCGGGGTCAGGTCCGCGATGTGCAGGGCCAGGGTGTCCCCCGGCTCGGCCCCCTCCACATGGAACGGACCGGTCTGCGGGTTCACGAAACTCAGGTCCACCTTCTCGCTGGACAGGTCCTCCACCGAGGTCAGCGCGTTGTTGAACGCGTCCTCGCTCCACAGCTTCAGGGCGGTTCCCGGCTTCACCGTCATCACCGGGGCCATTCCCCCGAAGTTGTAAACGAGCTGGTCACGGGTGGGGTGATAGTCGATGATCTCCATGGCCGGATGCTATAGACCCTCCCGGTGCCCGGCAACGGGCAGGGCCCGGTCCGCGCCTCACCCGGACCGCTGCCCCTGCGGGAGGCCCGCGGACCGTGCCGGGGCTACCGCCGGGCCGCCGCGGGTGGTCTGCTGGAAGGATCCGCAGCCGCCCCGGCGAAAGGAAATCCCATGCGCGGAGTTGTCATTCATGCCCCCGGCGATATCCGGGTGGAGGACCGCCAGGACCCGCGGATCCTCGAACCGACCGACGCGGTCATCCGGCTGGCCGCCACCTGCATCTGCGGCTCGGACCTCTGGCCCTACCGCGGCATCGAGGACGTGCAGTCGGCGGCGCCGATGGGCCACGAGTACGTCGGCACCGTCGAGGAGGTCGGCGAGGACGTCCGCACGCTCAAACCCGGCGACTTCGTGGTCGGCTCCTTCTGGGCCTCGGACAACACCTGCGAAATCTGCCGCGCCGGCTACCAGAGCCGCTGCGTGCAGGCCGTGCCCATGGGCGGCATCGGCACGCAATCCCAGTACGCCCGGATCCCGCTCGCCGACGGCACCCTGGTTCCCACGCCCGGCCAGCCCGACGCCGACCTGCTCCCCTCGCTGATGGCCGCCTCCGATGTGCTCGGCACCGGCTGGTTCGGCGCCGTCGCGGCGCAGGCCGGGCCCGGCAAAACGGTGGCGGTGGTGGGCGACGGCGCCGTCGGGCTGCTCGCCGTGCTCGCCGCCCGGCAGCTGGGCGCGGAGCGGATCATCGCCATGAGCCGGCATCCGCAGCGGCAGGAGCTGGCCCGCCGCTTCGGCGCCACGGACATTGTCGAGGAACGCGGCGACGCCGGCGTGGCCGTTATCAAGGACATGACCCACGGGCTCGGCGCGCACTCGGTGGTGGAGGCCGTGGGCACCCAGGAGGCGATGATGCAGGCGATGCGCTCCACCCGTCCCGGCGGGCATATGGGCTTCGTCGGCGTCTCGCACGACGTCGCACTGCCGGGCCTGGAACTGTTCTTCGCCGAGATCAACATGCTGGGCGGGCCCGCCCCGGTGCGCCGGTTCCTGCCGGAGCTCATCGACCTGATCTGGAACCGCACCATCGACCCCGGCCAGGTCTTCGACCTCACCCTGCCGTTGGAGGACGCCGCCGAAGGCTACCGCGCCATGGATGAACGGCGGGCCGTCAAGGTGCTGCTGACCCCGTAGCCGCGCCGCCGGCGTCGGGCCCGGCTGCCGGCCTGCCCGACGCCGGTCCCCCTGCGGCGCGGTTCGCGCAGGCTCACGCGCCGGCCGCTCGCGGCCGCCCGGCAGGCAAATGCGCCGCAAACCGCGGATAATGGGCTCAGCCCGCCGCGGCAGCGCCTTCGCCCGAAGGCGTGCCCTGCCGCACGGGCGGAAGGAGAACCCGGTGGCCCTGATCGACAACGCGGTCTACGTGGACGGGCGGCGGCACTGCAGCCCCGCATCCCTGGACGAGACGTTCCAGGCCGTCCGGGAGACCGGCGGCATGGCCTGGATCGGGCTCTACCGGCCGGACGCCGTCGAGCTGCTGGCGGTCGCCGAGGAGTTCGGGCTGCATCTGCTCAGCGTGGAGGACGCCCTGGCCGGCCATCAGCGCTCCAAGCTGGAACGCTACGGCGACACGCTCTTCATGGTGTTGCGCCCGGCCCGCTACCTCGATGAGGAGGAGCAGGTGGAGTTCGGCGAGCTGCACATCTTCATCGGCCCGAACTACGTGGTGACCATCCGCCACGCCGAATCCCCGGACCTGCGGCGGGTCCGCAAGCGGCTGGAACAGGAGCAGCAGCTGCTGGCCCTGGGGCCGCTGGCCGTCATGTACGCGCTCCTGGACCAGGTGGTGGACGAATACGAGCCGGTCGCCGCGGGCCTGGAAAACGACGTCGACGAAATCGAGGACGAGCTGTTCGGCGGCGACTCCGAGGTCTCCCGCCGCATCTACGAACTCTCCCGCGAAGTCATCCAGTTCCAGCGTGCCATCACCCCGCTGGAGGACATGCTGGAGGCCATCCGCCGCGACCCCGAGGCCGGAACGGCCCTGCCGGAGGTGCTGCGCGACAACCTGCGTGACGTGCTGGACCACGTGCTGCGCCTGACCGATCGGGTGAACGCCTACCGGGCCATCTTGGACAACGCCCTGAACCTGTCCTCCACCCTGGCGTCCAACCGGCTGGCGGAAACCTCCATCGCCCAGAACGAGCAGGTGAAGCGGATTTCCTCCTGGGCTGCCATACTGTTCGCTCCGACACTGGTGGGCACGGTGTACGGCATGAACTTCGAGTACATGCCCGAACTGGACTGGCCGGCCGGCTATCCGCTGGCCCTGGCGCTCATGGTCCTGATGGGCATCGGCCTGTATGTCACGTTCAAGCGCAACAACTGGCTCTGATCAAAGGAGTACATGGTGAGAAGGACCCTGGCTCTGGCCGCGGCAATGCTGCTGCTGCCCCTGGCCGCCTGCGGTGACTCGGCGGGACAGTCCGCCGGCCCCTCCGCTCCGGCATCCGCCGACGGCGCGACGTCGGCCCCGCCGTCGGCCGGTCCCGGCGCCGGCGCCGAGCCCAATGAACCCGGCGGCCCCGTGCTGGGCGGCTGGGGAAACCTTGATGACTCCTCCGCCCCCTCCCTGGAGTTCGGCCCGGATGGCACCTATGCCGGCACCGACGGTTGCAACGGCATGGCCGGGAACTGGCGGGAGGACGGCGGCCGCGTCGTCCTCGATCCGGGGCCGATGACGCTGAAGGGCTGCCCCGACCTGGACACCTGGCTCTCCGGCGCGGCCTCGGTGGAGCCCGCCGGCGACGTGCTGGCCGTGTTCAACGCCGAAGGGCTGCGGATCGGCGAGCTGACCCGCTGATCCGCAGCCCTTCGGGGCGCGCTGTCCGGTGGAGCCTAGGCGTCCACGCGCTCCCGGACGACGGCGGGGGCGCGGCGCTTGTCGAAGACCGTGGCGCCGACCTCCTGCTCGGCCTGGTTGTGGATGCTCAGGTCGATGCCGGGCCGGTCCCGCAGCAGGGCCACCGCCACCAGCGAGAGCAGCGCGAAGATCAGCAGATAGGTGGAGACCGACGCCGAGGTGCCGGTGGCCTGCACCAGGGCCGTGGCGATGGTGGGGGCGAACGCTCCGCCGAGGATGGCGCCCAGCGCGTAGGAGATGGAGACGCCGGAGAAGCGGACCGAGGCCGGGAACACCTCGCTGTAGAGCGCTGCCTGCGGGCCGTAGGTCAGGCCCAGGCCCACGCTGAGCAGCGCCAGGCCGAGGAACAGAGCCTGGATGTTGCCGGTGTCGATCAGCCAGAACAGCGGGAACACAGTCAGCGCCACGCAGATGAATCCGATGATGTAGGTGCGGCGGCGGCCCAGGATGTCGGCGAGGAAGCCGGAGACCAGGGTGAACACGAACCACAGGAACGCGGCGGCGGTCACGGCCACCAGCACCTCGGTGCGGTCCATCACCAGGGCGCCCTCCGGGTCGGTGGCGTAGCTGAGCACGAACCCGCCGGTGATCATGTAGCCGGCGGCGTTGTTGCCGGCGAAGACCACCGCGGCGATCAGCACCAGGAGCCAGTGCCGGCGGAACAGCTCCACGATCGGCACCTTGGTCTGCTGCTTCTTCTCGGCGATCTCCTGGAACACCGGGGACTCGTCCACGCTGCGGCGCACGACCATGCCCACGATGATCAGTACGAAGCTGACCAGGAACGGCACCCGCCAGCCCCATTCGATGAACGCGTCGCCGGGCGAGATCACCCCGGACATCAGGGCCAGCATGCCGGAGGCGAGCAGCATGCCCAGCGGCACGCCGAGCTGCGGGAACGCACCGAACAGCCCGCGGCGGTTCGCCGGAGCGTGCTCCACGGCCATCAGGGCGGCGCCGCCCCATTCGCCGCCGGCGGAGATGCCCTGGATGATGCGCAGCACCAGCAGCAGGATCGGTGCCAGGACGCCGGCGGTCTCATAGGTGGGCAGCACGCCGATCAGGGTGGTGGCCCCGCCCATCAGGACCAGGGTGATCACCAGCATCGCCTTGCGGCCGATCTTGTCGCCGTAGTGCCCGGCCAGGAAGGCGCCGAGCGGGCGGAACAGGAAGCTCAGGCCCACGGAGGCGAACGCGATCAGCAGGCCGATCTGTGATCCGGCCGGCTCGAAGAACAGCCGGGCGAAGACCAGCCCGGCGGCGTTGGCGTAGATGAAGAAGTCGTACCACTCGATGGTGGTGCCCACGATGGTGGCAAAGGCCACCCTCCGCTGATCGTTGCGTGCTTTCGTCGGTGTCGGTGCTGCGGTGGTTGGTGCGCTCATAACTGTTCTTTCTGTGGGGGCAGAGAACGGGCTGTGCCTCCGGCGGGGGCGGGGCCCGCGGCCCGAAAGGGAAAGAGCGGCCGACGGCGGGGCGCCGTCGGCCGCTCTTTCCGTGGGGGGGGTGCCGGATGGTTTCTAGCGGGCCAGCGGGGCCTTGTGGACGTCTTCGACGTGCAGGTCGGCGCCCTTGGTTTCCTTGACCATGGTCACGGCGACGAAGGAGATGACGCAGAGGACCATGATGTAGATGCCGATGGAGCCGGACCAGCCGGTGGCTTCCAGCAGCATTTCGGCGATCATCGGGGCGAACGCGCCGCCGAGGATGGCGCCGATGGCGTAGCCGATGGAGACGCCGGAGTAGCGGACCCGGGCCGGGAACATCTCGGCGTACAGCGCGGACTGCGGGCCGTAGGACAGGCCCAGGCCGATGGTCAGCACGAAGATCGAGAGCCCGAACAGGAACACGTTGGCGGTGTCGATCAGCAGGAACATCGGGATCGACCAGAGGAAGACCCAGGCGTAGCCGATCTGGAAGGTGCGGATCCGGCCGATCCGGTCCGACAGGATGCCGCCGTACATGGTGAAGATCAGCCAGCCGAAGGAGCCGACCGCGGTGGCCAGCAGCACGGACGGACGGTCCATGCCCAGGGTCTTGCCGGCGTAGGAGGCGAAGAACGCGATGACCAGGTACCCGGCGGCGTTGTTGGCGATGAAGATCAGTGCGGCGAGGATGACCTCACGGGAGTTGTGCTTGAACAGCTGTCCCAGCGGGGCGGAGGATTCCTTCTTGCGCTGCTGGATCTCCTGGAAGACCGGGCTCTCATCCACGGTGCGGCGGATGAAGTAGCCGACAAAGATCAGCACCACGGAGAGCAGGAACGGGATGCGCCAGCCCCACTCCATGAACGCTTCGTTGCTCATCGAGCTGGAGATGATGAACATGACGAACGTCGCGAGGATCATGCCGACCGGCACGCCGATCTGCGGGTAGGCGCCGAAGAAGCCGCGCTTGTTCACCGGCGCATGCTCCACGGACAGCAGGGCGGCGCCGCCCCATTCACCGCCGGCGGAGAAGCCCTGCAGGATGCGCAGCACGAGGAGCAGGATCGGGGCCGCGACGCCGATGGAGGCGTAGGTGGGCAGCACGCCGATCAGGGCGGTCGCTGCGCCCATCATGACCAGGGTGAAGACCAGCATCTTCTTGCGGCCCAGCTTGTCGCCCAGGTGGCCGGCGACGACGGCGCCCAGCGGGCGGAACAGGAAGCTGATGCCGATGGAGGCCCAGGAGACGATCTGCGCCAGGGCGCTGCCCTCGCCCAGCGGGGCGAAGTACAGGGATGCCAGGACCAGGCCGGCGGCCTGGGCGTAAATGAAGAAGTCGTACCACTCGATGGTGGTACCGACCAGGGTGCCGGCAAGGACTTTGCGCTCTTCCTTGCTCATCCGCTGCGATGACGCCGCAGACGCAGATGCTGTGGTCATGGGAACTCCGATGTTCTTGGCCTGAACTGCCAGCTGGGATTGGAATGAATTACTGAAAGAACGGTCGGTAAAACGTGCTACACGATACCGGGCCGTGTGACCCGCGACACTTGCTCGGGGGAATATGACGCCCCCGCCCGTGAAAATGACGAGGCGGCGGGTACGCCGCAGCTGAAGCCGAGGGGTGGCACCGGTTTCACCTCGCATTGCATTGCCGTCGGACACCGCACGCCCCCGCGGCCGGCCCCAGGCAGTTGCCTCCGGCCGGACCGCCGCTGCGGTGTTCGATAGTTGAACTGCTGTCTCTTTTTGCGAACAGAGCAAAACTATAGACAGATGTGATCAAGCGCACAAGTTGGCCGCGTCACACTTTGTGGGCAGCAGGCGGCAGCCGCGAGGCGGGATCGGCCGCGCTGGAGATCAGCCGGCGGACGTCGCACCGGCGGAAATCAGGCAGCGGAAATCAGGCAGCGGAGATCAGCCGGCGGACTGGAGGATGACGCCGCTGCGCGGGATCGAGGGCAGCTGGGTCAGCGGCACGGTGAGGTCCTGCGCCGGGACCCGGTAACCGCCCTCGGCGAGCAGGCGGGTGGCCTCCTCGACCAGGGCCAGGGTGATCGCTTCGCCGGGACAGCGGTGGCCGGACTCGACCTGGCCGCCGCCCTGCGGAACCAGTCGGTAGGGGTTGTCGTCCCAGCCGCGGAACCGCTCCGGCCGGAAGGCCTGCGGATCGGGCCAGATCCGCGCGTCGTGGTTGGTGCCGTACAGATCCAGCATGGCCCAGGTGCCGGGCTTGAAGGTGTGCCCGCCCCAGCTGAAGGTGGTGGTCGCCACCCCGGCCACGGCCGGGAAGAAGGGGTAGCAGCGGCGTACTTCCTGCGCGAACGGTTCCAGGTCCTGCAGCCGCTCCTCGTCGCCGGAGGCGAACGCGGCGGCCCACTGGGGGTGCTCCACGAGGGCGGTGGCGGCGAAGGCGATGAACCGGGCCACGGCCACGATCGGGCGGATGACGTTGAGCAGTTCCACGGCGGCCACGTCCTCGGGCAGCGGCGCGCCGTCGCCGCCCGTCTGGGCGGCGACCAGGGCGGCCGGACTGTCGGCGGGCGCGCGGCGGCGGCCGGCGCGCAGGTCGGCGATGATGCCGCGGGCCCACTTTTCCGTGCGCCGGCGGCGCAGCTGCGCCCACCAGTTCTTCGGCCCGAACGATCCGGCCTGGTTCACCATGAGCGCGAACTCCGGAGCCCGGGCGTCCACTTCGCTGTCGGCGAGGGGCACGCCCGCCCACTCCGCGGCCGCAGCGGTGAGGATCCACTGCGCTTCGCGGTGCAGCACCACCGGGTCCGCGCCCCAGGTGCCGGCGCGCCGCTTCCAGGTCCGGACGAAGATCTCCCGCAGCCGGGTGACCGCCTCCGGGCCCATCATGGCCAGGAACATGGCCTTCCGGTGCCGGTGCGCGCCGCCGTCGAGGGTCTGCACGCTGCCCTTGTCCTGCAGCAGGTGCACCACGGTGGGCGGCAGTGCGCCCCTGCGGGTGAAGCGGCCGCCGTCGTAGAAGACCTGGGCGGCCTCCGCCCCGCGCATGCACACCACCGGCCGGCCCGCGATGCGGGTCCGGAAGATGTCGGTGCCCAGCCGGTCGCAGCGTGCGGAGATGAAGGTGTACCCCTCACGCAGGAACGCGGCTGAGCTGTCGGGCGTGCGCAGTTTCGGGACGGACATCGGGCTCCTTCGGTTGGGGGTCAGGGGTCTGGGCCGGAGCTGCTGCCGCGGCAGCGTCGGCCAGGCGGCGGCGGAGCGTGCGGACGGAGTGTCCGGCGCGGCGCAGCCGCCGTCCGGCGTACGGGACTCCTCCGCGCAGCCGCCAGTACAGGGCAGCCCAGATGCACACGGCGCGCTCCGCGGCCCAGACCGGCGCCCAGAGCGCCGCCGTCGGAGGATACACGGCGGTGCCGCCGGCCCGGCGTCGGCCCGCTTCGGCGACGGCGACCGCCGCGGCGGCCACGGCAGCGAGCCGCCGGGGCCGGCGCAGGCCAGCGAGGATCAGCGGGAGCAGCGACAGCTCAGCAATCAGCCGGGCCGGCTGGGCGAAGCTGTCATAGGCCTGGCGGACCCGCTGGCCGCGGAAGTGCCGCGAACTGCACGGCAGGCGGGGAACAAACAGGTCATCGGCGCGCAGCTCGGTGCCGCCGGCGGCCCGGACGGTGCGCAGCAGTTCGAGGTTCTCGAACAGCACGTTGCCGTCGTACCCGCCGGTGCGCTCCAGCACCGCCCGGCGCACCGCCACCGTGCCGGGGTAGTCCGAGCCAAGGGCCCGGTTGATCAGGCTGCGGGCGGTGTCCCAGCGGACGTGCCAGGACGGGGTGCCGATGAAGTGGTTCTGCGGGCGTACGACGTCGGCCCGGCCCAGCCCGGCCACCACCCGTTCCAGCGCCGCCCGGGTGTACCGCACGTCGTCGTCCGCGATGACCACGCAGGGTGCGCTGGCCTGCCGCAGGCCGGTGAGCACTCCGGCCACCTTGCCGTTGAGCACGCCCAGCGGATCCGGCCGCAGGTGCCGCACGGCGGGCGGAAAGGCGCGGGCGTGCGCGGCGAACTGCTCCGGATCCGACCCGTCGACGACGGTCACCGGCAGCCAGCCGCTGAGCCAGGCCAGGTAGTCGGCCAGCTCGGCCAACCCGGCGTCGTCGGCCCACTTCAGGGGCAGGATGTACTCGGCGTCGGCGAGGTCGGGGGCCGGCTTCACGGGTGCTGGTATTCCTTTCCGGTGCATCTGGCCCCCTGCTGAAGGGGCCCGGTCGGGTGGTTGGCGCCGGCGGGCCGGGCGGCGCCCAGCGCCGCCCGCCTCCGGCTGGTGTCATTCTTTCTTCATCTTGTCCTGCACGACGCCGGCGGCCTTTTCCATGGTGTTGGGCAGGTCGGTAGTGCCGTAGTAGCGGGCGTCCGGGCGGGTGACATCCGGCATGGGCGCCGTGGTGGTGGGCCCGTCGTGGTAGCTGAATTCGCCGTGCCCGTCGGGGGTGGGGCCGGAGGCCCAGCGGCCTTCCGCCGCGGCCGGGCCGTTGGAGAAGTTCAGGTACTGGTAGGACACCTCGCGGGCCTCGTTCTTCAGCGGGAAGTTGCTCGGCACCGGCAGGGCCTCCATGCCTTCGGCCTGCAGCTCCATGGCGGCGGCGGTCCACTGGTTCTGGTGCATGGTGTCCCGGGCGAGCAGGAACGAGAGCAGGTCCCGCACGCCGTGGTCATCGGTCATGTGGTAGAGCCGGGCGACCTGCACACGGCCCTGCATTTCGGCGTTCGCGTTGGAGGTGAAGTCCGCCAGCAGGTTGCCGCTGGCGGTGATGTAGCTGCCCTGCCAGGGGTTGCCGTTGGAATCCACGGCACGCGCGCCGGCGCCGGCGACGATGGCCTGCTGCACATCCTGCCCGCCGATCACGGCGGCGACGGCGGGATCATCCTGGGTCGAGCCGCGGGAAACACCCAGGGGGTCCTTCTCGAGCAGCTGGGCGATCATGACGGCCAGCATTTCGACGTGGCCCATCTCCTCGGCGGCGATGCCGTAGAGCAGGTCCCGGTATTTGCCGGGAAGGTGCGAGTTCCATGCCTGGAAGCCGTACTGCATGGCCACCGTGATTTCACCGTACTGCCCGCCGAGCACCTCCTGCAGCTTGCGGGCGAAGACGGCGTCGGGCTGATCGGGGACGGTCTTGAACTGGAGTTCCTGCTTGTGGAAAAACATGCAATTTCCTCCTGGCCTTGGGTGACCCGGCCCCGTGCACGTCCCCACAGGGGAAGTTGGCCGGATCGGGGTGTCCTCAACCTAGCCATGCGCCCCGCCCGGGGGAAGGGTCATCAGCAAGCTTATGACTTCTTTCTGTCGGTTGCCTTGCATGACACCGACCGGCGTGTATCAGGCGCCTGCTGGTGCGGCGGGGTCGGTGACCGTCACGCCGACGCACCGCCATTCACCGGTCCTCCGCTCCGGCTAGGCTGTCGCCATGTCTGAGCACCTGCCTGCCCCCGATGCCGGGGCTGCCTCCGGATCCGGCGACGCCGTCCGTCCTTCCGCTCCAACCGGCGACAACGCCGGCGCGGCCCGTTCCGGTTCCTCATCGGGGGGACGCCCGCAGGCAGCACCGGGCCGCGGCACCGGAGCGGCCGACGTCGGGCCCGCCCAGGTCAGCGACGACCTGACGGTGCGCCGGCACGTGCTGCCCTCCGGCCTGGCCTACACCACCACCACGGGGCGGATCGTGTTCCGCCGCGAGGAGACCAAGGACGGTCTGGCGGACGGCTTCCGGCCCAAGGCGGAGATCTTCCTGGCCGCCTACACCGCGGACCGCGACCCCGCCGAGGGAGTGTCCTCCCCCAACCCGCGCCCGGTGGTGTTTGCGTTCAACGGCGGGCCCGGTTCGTCATCGGTCTGGCTGCATCTGGGCCTGCTCGGCCCGCGGCTGGTGGACTCCGGCGACGTCGGCGCCCTGACTCCCGCCCCCTACGGGCTGACGGACAATCCGGAAACCCTGCTCGAGCATGCCGACCTGGTGATGATCGATCCGGTGAACACCGGATTCTCCCGTGTGGTGGACGGCAGCCAGGCCGATGAGTTCCACGCCTTCGAGCAGGACCGGGACCTGGTGGCCGAGGTGATCCGGCTCTGGACCACGCGCAACAACCGCTGGCTGAGCCCGAAGTACCTGGTCGGCGAGTCCTACGGGACGCTGCGTGCGGTCGCCGTCGCCGGCCGGCTGTTCGAGGCGTACGGGATGGCGGTCAACGGGCTGGGGCTGATTTCCACGGTGCTGAACATGGCCACCCTGGATTTCGCGCCGGGCCGGGACACTCCGTACGCACTGCACCTGCCCACCTACGCGGCGATTGCGCACTATCACGGCCGGCATCCCGGCCGGGAGCTGGCCGACGTCGTGCGCGAGGCCGAGGAGTACGCGGCCCGCGACTACGGCTACGCGCTGACCCAGGGCGCGCGGATGTCCGCGGAGGAGTTCGACGGCGTGGTGGCGCGGCTGGCGGAGCTCACCACCCTGGATCCGGGATTCATCCGGCGGACCAACCTGCGCTGGGACTATTCGCAGTTCTCCGCCGAGCTGCTGCGGGAGAAGCACCTGTCGGTGGGCCGGATCGACGGACGGTTCACGGCGCCGGCGGAGGATCCGCAGGCCTCGATCAACTGGGACGATCCCAGCCTCGCCGCCATTAACGGCCCCTACGCGGCGGCCATCAACCACTACCTGCGCGCCGAGCTCGGTTACGAGAACGACCTGCCCTACGAGGTGCTCAGCGGGCGGGTGCAGCCGTGGAGCTACCGCCAGTTCGAGGGCGTGCCGGTGGATGTCACCAAGACGCTCGAGCGGCTGATGGCACACAACCCGACCTTGCGCGTGCACGTCGATTACGGGTATTACGACGGCGCGACGCCGCACTTCGCCGCCGAGTACGTCTGGGCGCACATGCGGCTGACCGACGAGGCGCGGGCGAGGTTCACCCATCACTATTACGAGGCCGGGCACATGATGTACGTGCAGCCGGAGGCCCGGCGGGCGCAGCTGGCGGCGCTGGCGGAGTTCGTGGCGCCGCGGTAGCCGGGGCGGGCGGCGGCGTCGGGCGGGCGGCGCCAGCGCGGTAGTGGGCGGGCGCTGGGCGGGCGGCGTCGCGATCCGGCTCCCGCTGCCGGTTTGTGCATTTGCTGCCATTGCGCGCCGGCAGCGGCCGCCCAAACCGGCAGCGGATCCGGCGGGCCGTGGTGGGTCCGGGGCCGGGCGGCCGGGACCTTGCCGGGGCCGCTCGGCAGGTTAGTGCGCCGCGCCGGTCTCGACGAGCAGCACGCCGCCGACGATCAGCGCCACCCCGACCCCCATCACCCAGGTGAAGGGTTCCTTGAAGATGACCCGGCTGAGCACGGCTGTCAGTGCCACGCCCGCGGCCGCCCACAGTCCGTAGGCGATGCCCAGGGGCATCCCCAGCGCGAGGACGACGGCGAGCAGGCTGAACGCCGCCAGATAGCCGGCCACCACGGCGATGTACCAGCGCCGGGAGCCGGATGTCGCGGCGCGGAGGGACAGCGTTGCGCCGACCTCGGCAAGGATCGCGACGGCGAGCAGGATCCACTGCATCAGTGCGCTCCTTCCGCCTGGCCGGAGCCGGGCGCCCGGTGAGCGTCGTCGCCGCCGTCGCGCCTGCTCCCGGAGCCGTCGCCGCTTCCGGTGCTGTCGACGTCGTGCCGGTTGCCGCTGGCGGCCGGTTCCGCGCGGCCGGCTGCCGCCTGCGAGCCGAGTTCGACGCACAGCACGCCGGCCATGATCAGCACGATGCCCGCGCCCATCACCCAGGTCATCGGTTCACCGAAGATGACAGTCGACAGCACCGCCGTGAGGGCGACGCCACTGGCCGCCCAGAAGCCGTAGGCGGCCCCGAGCGGCATGCCCTCGCGCAGGGCGCCGGCGAGCATGATGAAAGCCGTGAGATAACCCGCGGCGGTCACCGCGTACAGGCCCGGCATCTCCAGTGCCGCCTTGAGGGTCAGCGATCCGGTCACTTCGGCCGCGACGGCGGCGCAGAGCATCATCCAGCCCTTGATGGGGCACCTCCTTGGGTCGTGCGGTGCCGGCATTTGCGGTGCCGGCGTCTTCGATTCCGGCACCAGGTCAGCGCGCGCCGAAAGCTCAGCGGGTGGCGAAGTGCACCCAGACGCCGATGATCCACGCAGTGCCGGCGGCCAACGCGAGCGCGAGCTCCGCCAGCATGCCGAGGCCGGTGGCTTTCAGGGCGGCCCAGCTCGACGACGCCGCCGCGCCCAGGTTCCGCTGGCGCACGAATTCGCTGGCCAGCAGCCCGCCGGCGAAGCCGACCACCAGGCCGACCACAGGGATGACGAACATGCCGACGACGCCGGCCACGAGCCCGACCAGCACCGAGCGGTTGGGGATCTGCCGCTGTTTCAGCTTCCGGCCGGTGAGCACCGCGCTGGCGGACATCCCGGCGAGTGCGAACAGCGCCCCGAAGGCGAACGACCACCAGCCGGCTCCGCTGCTCACTCCGATCGCCCAGCCGAGGAAAGCCAGCAGGATCAGGATGCTGCCCGGCAGCACCGGCACCACGATACCGGCCACGCCGACGGCGATCAGCACTCCGGCGGCAAGGGTCACTATCAGGTCGGCGTCCATCTCCCCAGTCTCGCATTACCGGCAGCGCACCTTTCCCGCGGCAGCGTCCGGGCAGGGCCGAATCCCGGGCCGCTCCGTGGCAGACATCCCGTTTCACCGCCGTCAATAGTAAGGTTGCTGACTACCAGACAGTCACCGCACACTGCCAAGGAGGACACCATGAGCTCGGATGCCACAGGAGGCCGGAACGGCGGCGGGGACCGGCGGGGCCGCAACCCGGACCCGGACGCGACGCAGGCGCTGCCCCCGGAAGGAGCGGGCGCCCATGTCGCCGAACCGCCCGCGGACACGGGGCGGCCAACGGGACGGCGGGCCGCTGACAACGACGTGCCCGCCGGGGCTGCGGACGGCGGCTACACCGACATCGACTACGGCGCATTCCAGGAAGAGGACGCCCACGACGGCGCCACCCGGCGGCTTCCCGATCAAGCGCAGGAGCGCCGCGGCGCCGACTCCCCCACCGAACGCATGTCCGACCGGGACCGGACCCGGGCCATGCCCCAGGCCGGCGGGGACACCCGCTCGTCATCCATCAGTGCGGAACGGGATCCGCGCGACGGCGGCTACCGGGACGACGCCGGTTCCGCGGCCGACGGCGGGGCCCGCGGCTCCGGCGGGGGTCGTGCCGGAGCCGTGCTCGGCGGAGCCGCAGGGGCGGGCGCCGGGGCTTCGGCTGGACGTCGCGGCCGCGATGACGGTGACGGTCGACGGGACGCCGGGGACGCCGCCGTCGGCGCTCCCAACCGGGAGTCGCTCCTGCAGCGGGAGAAGGAGGCCTTCGGCGGGATGAAGTTTGGTGCGGCGTTCTTTGGCTGGCTCAGCGCCACCGGGATGCTCGTGCTGCTCTCGGCACTCGCCGCGGCGATTGCGGCCGCCGTCGGGCTGTCCAACAATGCCGACCTGGGGCAGGCCCTGAACCAGGTGGGGACCGACCAGTCCGCCGGCATTGCCGGTGTCATCATCGCGCTGGCGGTGCTGCTGATCGCCTACTTTGCCGGCGGTTACGTTGCCGGACGGATGGCCCGCTTCAACGGCCTGAAGCAGGGGCTGGCAGTGTGGATCTGGGGGCTGATCATTTCCGCCGTCGTCATCGTTCTGGGGCTGATCTTCGGCAACGACATCAGCGCGCTGACCCAGGCGAACGCCCTCGCGCCGCTGCCGGAGTCCTTTGACGAGATCAATCCGATGACCTGGCTGGCCGTCGGCCTGTCCCTGGCGGTGGCGCTGGTCGGCGCACTGCTGGGCGGCCTGGCCGGCATGCGGTACCACCGCCGGATCGACAAGGCGGACTTCGGCCCGGTGGACGACGGCCGGCGCTGACCCGGCGGGAGCTGCTTCGGGGCTGCTCGCGTCGACCAACCGGGGCAGGGCCGGGATCCAACAGTCCCTGCCCTGCCCCGGTCCCGCTCCGGCCCGCAGCCCCCTCCAGTTCGACGCGGTCCCCTCCACCTTGTGCCTTTTCCTCCAGTTCCAGACGGAGGAAACGGACAAAGTGGAGGGGCAGGATCCGAACCGGAGGGATCCAGGCCATCCATGGGCCCACACACGCCGAAGGGCCGGCATTCCGTTTCCGGAATGCCGGCCCTTCATGCTTTCCACGGCATAGACCTGGTGGGGTGTGCCGGCCAGCCGCACGCAGTACGGACTTGGGGTATCCGCAGCCGGTGCCGCCCGCCGTCGCCCGCTACGGGCTGGGGGTGCCGCCGTTGACGTTCAGCGTTTCGCCGATCACGTAGCTGGATTCGGGCGATGCCAGGAACACGTACGCCGGGGCGAGCTCGGTCGGCTGACCGGCGCGGCCCAGCGGGACGCTCTGGCCGAACTCCGGCAGGTCTTCCTTGTTCTGGCCGTCGCTCGGCTGCAGCGGAGTCCAGAACGGGCCGGGCGCGACGGCGTTCACCCGGATGCCCTTGGGTGCCAGCTGCTGGCCCAGGCCCTTGGTGAAGTTGTTGATCGCCGCCTTGGTGCTGGCGTAGTCCAGCAGGTTGGCCGAGGGCATGTAGGCCTGGATCGAGGTGGTGTTGATGATGCTCGAGCCGGGCTTCAGGTGCTTGAGCGCAGCCTTGGTGATCCGGAAGAACGAGTAGATGTTCGTCTTGAACGTGTGGTCCAGCTGCTCGTCGGACAGGTCCTCAAGGTTGTCGACGGCGACCTGCTTGCCGGCGTTGTTGACCAGGATGTCGAGCCCGCCCAGACCGGCGACGGCGTCCTCGACCAGCTGGGCGCAGTGCTCGGCGTCCTTGATGTCGCCAGGCAGCTTCACCACCTTGCGGCCGGACTTTTCGATCACCTCGGCGATGTGCTGGGCGTCCGGCTCCTCCTCGGGGAGGTAGGAGATCGCGACGTCGGCGCCTTCACGGGCAAACGCAATGGCCACGGCCGCACCGATGCCGGAGTCGCCGCCGGTGATCAGCGCCTTGCGTCCTTCGAGCCGGCCGGTGCCGCGGTAGGTGTCCTCGCCGTGGTCGACATGAGGGGTCATGTCCTTGTCCAGACCGGGTTCGGACTGGTCCTGCTCCGGCGGAGCGATCTTCGGGTACCGGGTCACCGGATCCTGGAACGTGTACTGATCAGTCGAGTTGCCGTTGGTCATTCATGCCACCTTTCGGTAGATGTCCTCTCGGGCCACTTACTACTGTAAGTATGCTTAGTACCCTACGCCTTGGCGGGTGGGCGGCTCAAGTCCGGCCCGGGGCGGCGGTGGCGGGCCGGGTGGCACGGCGCCGGCGACGACAGGCGGCGGGTTGCGCCGGGCGGCACGACGACGGGCGGCGGGCTGCGCCGGGCGGCACGACGACGGGCGGCGGGCTGCGCCGGGCGACGACGGGCGGCATGCTGGGCCGGGTGGCACGCAGGCAGGGCTGCACCGGGCGGCACGGCGCCGGCGACGACGGGCGGCGGGCTGCGCCGGTTGGCCGGCGGCGCCGGGTGGCCGGCGGGTCCAGGCGGCCGGCGGGTCCAGGCGGCCGGCGGGTGGGCGGCTCAAGTCCGGCCCGCGGCGAGCAGGGCGGGCCCGGTGGCACGTCGGCGGCCGCCGACCACCCGGCATCTCCGAGCAGGCGCGCAGCCCGGTCATGTGCGGGCGGACCGGTCCCGGGTCGCAAACAGCGCAATGGCAGCCAGCAGCGCCGCGCAGGTCATCACGATGCCCAGCGGCACGGCACTGCTTTCGCCGGCGAGTCCGGTCAGCGGTGAGACCAGGGCGCCCATGAGGAACTGGCCGCCGCCGAGCACGGCCGAGCCGCTGCCGCTGGTGTGACGCACCTCGGCGAGCGCCAGGGCTGTCGTATTGCCCATGATGAAGCCGATGCTCGCGACGGCGCAGAAGATGGCCACGGCCAGCAGCAGCGGAGGTGCGGGCGAGAGCGCCAGGGCCAGCACGGCGGCCGACGCTGCCAGCAGCACGGGGACGGCCACTGTGACGGTCCGCCGCGGCGGAACCCTCCTTGCGAGACGGGAGGAGACGTAGCCGGTGGTCACCAGGCCAAGGGCGTTCAGCCCGAAGGCGAAGCCGTACTGCGCCGCGGTGAAGCCGATCAGGTTCTGGTAGATGAACGACGAGGCGGAGATGTAGCCCATGAGCACGCCGAAGGTCGAACCGAACAGCAGGGCATAGCCGAGGAAACGGCGGCTGTGCAGCACCTGCCGCAGGCCGGCAAACGGGGACCCGCTGCTGCGCTGCCCGTGCGGTCGGGTCTCGCCCAGGACGAAGACCACGCAGACGAACATCAGCAGGGCCAGTCCGGCCAGCACCCAAAGCACGCCGCGCCACCCAAGGGTTGTGGCGAGCAGGCCGCCCACAGTGGGCGCGATCACCGGGGCGACGCCGCCGATGGTCATGAGCAGGCTGAAGGTCCGTGCCGCCTGGGGCCCGTGCGTCAGGTCCGAGACGACAGCCCGCGCGATCACCACTCCGGCGGAGGAGCACAGTCCCTGCACCAGCCGGGCTCCGATCAGCACCGCCAGGTTGGGAGCCAGGGCAGCAGCCACCGAAGCTGCCACAAAACCGGCCGAACCGATCAGCAACGGCCGATACCGGCCGTACTTGTCGGAGGCCGGTCCGAAGAACAGCTGTCCGGCCGCCATGCCGAGCAGGAACGCAGTCAGGGTCAACTGCACCCCCGTGGCGCCTGCGGAAAAGTCGCGGCCGATCTCCGGAAACGAGGGAAGGTAGAGGTCGGTGGCGAAGGGTCCGGTGGCGGAAAGCAGCGTCAGCGCCAGGAAGAGTCCGGGCGTCAGCGCCGTAACCGCGCGCCGGCCGAAGGGCAGTGCAGGCATGGACCTGATCCTATGCTCGCGGCCTCCTCAGTTTCGGATCATGACGGCGGGCCCACCCGCCCGCGCTCGAACACCCACGCCGCGCGGGTCGCGCATCCGCGCTTCTGCACCTCCGCGCTTCCGCACCTCCGCGCTTCCGCATCTCCGCATCTCCGCATAGCAACGCACCCACCGTGCACTCACCCGTGCACCCACGAACCCGAACCCGAACTGGTGTAGCCGCGCACCCGTCCCCCAACGCTTTAGGACTTCGGAGACCCCGGCAGTGCCGTCGTCTCTGGTCGAAGCGGAAGTGACAGCGCAGACTTTTGGGACGACATCGGGCACCTGTGGCCGCCAGCGCGTGACCGTACCGGAGGAGACACGTGAAGACAGCACAGCCAGACAGCACCGGGCCGCGCGGCGTTCCCGTTTCCGCCGGACAGCATGCCTCCGCGGCTTCGGGGCAGCCGGGGCCGGAGCTGACGGAGCAGCCGCCCGAGGCAGGGCAGCTGCCGGAAATCGTGGTGGGGGTCGACGGCTCCAAGCTGTCGATCGTCGCGCTGCGCACAGCCCGGCGGCTGGCCGGAAAACTGGGATGCACCGTCCATGCCCTGACGGTGGTGGAGTATCCCGTGGCGATGGCCGTGCCGGTGGCGTCGTCGGAGCTTTCTCCCGGCGCCGAGGCTGTCGGGCTGCTGGAGGAATGCGTCGAACAGGTCTACGGCGAGCCGGAGCCGCAGGGCGTGCGCAAGACCGTGGTCGGCGGGCAGGCCGCGAGAGTGCTGGTGGAGGCGTCCGACCAGGCCGAAATGCTGGTGGTGGGCAACAAGGGGCGCAGCGGAATCAGTGACCTGCTGCTCGGATCGGTCAGCACCGCGGCGGCGTCCCACGCCCGCTGTCCGGTACTGATCGTGCACGGTCGACGCCGGGTCAGGCACTAAACCGGGCAGCCCCTCCACCACCCGCCAGGAACGGGCCGAGGGGCCGTGAAGCGGTCAGGAGGACGCCAGCCGGCCGCCACCCGACCGACCGGCGAACCGGCCACCCGCCGCCGCCAGTCAACCGGCCGCCCGCCGTCGCCGCACCGTCTCCGCCAGGCCGGACCAGCCGCCGTCGTCGCCCGGCCAGCCGTCGTCGCCCGGCCGGACCCGAGCGTCGCCCCGCCCCGCCGCGCTAGCTGCGCGCGCGGCGGAGCAGGAAGGCGCTGAGCACCGCGGCGAACAGCATCACCGCGACGCCGATGGCCGAGGTGACCACGACACCGGAGTCGAACGCAGCCTTGGCCGTCTCGAGCAGAGGTCCGGCGACGTCGGCCGGCAGGGCCCGGGCGGTTTCGACGGCGCCGCCCAGGGTTTCGCCGGCGGCAGCCTGCTGCTCGGGGCTGAGCGTGTCGGGCAGCATCACTCCGGAGCGGTAGGAGGCCGTGAGGATGGTGCCGAGGATGGCGGTGCCGAGCACGCTGCCCACCTCATAGGCCGTCTCGCTGATGGCCGACGCCGCTCCGGCCTTGGCTGCCGGAACGCTGGCGAGCACCAGGTCGTTGGAGATCGTTTCCGCCGCGCCGACGCCGACGCCCAGCAGCATGAACGCCACCGCCAGGCCGAGCAGCGACTCCTGTCCGGTGAGCATCACCAGCGTGTACGCGGCGGCGTTGAACAGCAGGCCGCCGACGACGGCATAGACCGGCCGGACGTGCCGCACCAGCCGCACCACCGCGAGGCCGGCGACGATGGTCACCAGCAGGCCGGGCAGCATGAAGACGCCGGCTTCCTGCGGGCTCATGCCGAGCACCAGCTGGAGGTGCTGGGAGAGGAAGTAGATGAAGCCGACCATGGCGAACAGGCTCAGCAGATTGGCCGTGATGGAGCCGGTGAACACCGGGTTGCGGAACAGCCGCACGTCCAGCATCGGGTAACGCCGGGCCAGCTGGCGGCGGGCGAAGAGGAATCCGAAGACGATGCCGACGCCGATCGGCAGCAGCGACTCGACCCCCAGTCCGTAGCCGGAGAAGTTCTTGATGCCGAGCACCACGGGGAACATGGCGGCCATGATCAGCCCGATGCTGACCAGGTCCACCGGCCCCGGCTCCGGGTCGCGGCTTTCGGGCAGCAGGATCATGCCGAAGGCCAGCAGCGGCACAAGCAGAGGGATGGCCAGCAGCAGTACGGAGCCCCACCAGAAGTGTTCGAGCAGCACGCCGCCGACAATCGGACCCAGGGCAGCGCCGGCGGAGAAGCCGGCGGCCCAGATGGCGATGGCGATGCGACGCTGGGAGGGATCGACGAACATGTTGCGGATCAGCGACAGGGTGGCCGGCATGAGCATGGCGCCAAAGAAGCCGAGCAGGGCTCGGGCGCCCACCAGCACTTCCGCGGTGGGCGAGAACGCGGCCGCCACGGACACCAGGCCGAACCCGGCGCTGCCGAGCATCAGGATCCGGCGTCGCCCGATCCGGTCGCCCAGCGAACCCATGGGGATCAGCAGACCGGCAAGGATCAGCGGATAGATGTCAATGATCCACAGCAGCTGGGTGCCCGTGGGCGTCAGGGCCTGGGAGATGGCGGGCACCGCAAAGCTGAGCACCGTGTTGTCCACCGAAACCAACAGCACCGCCAGCATGAGCACCGCCAGGCCAAGCCATTCACGCTTGCCGGCGGACTGCTGCTGCAGCCGGGGAGCTTCCTGCACCGCGAGCACGAGTCCTCCATTCCTCACGTCTGTGATGTCTTCCGGACACGCCTGTTGACGTGCCATTAAGGGGAAAGTCAGCAACGGTTTTCGGGCGCTCTCGTGGGGCCAAACCGTTACTGTACCGTCTAGACTGTACAGCATCGATGGCGTACCTTAAATTCCATGACGTCGCCCACACCTGCCCGGGAGCGGATTCTCGCTGCCTACGAGGACCTGCTGATCAATGAAGGCCCCCGGGGAGCGACCCTCGACGCCGTCACCGCACTGGCGGAAGTCTCCAAGGGCGGACTGCTGTACCACTTCAAGAACAAGGAAGCGCTGGCTGCTGGGCTGATTGCCAAGCTGCGCGAGCTTGCCGACCTGGACCTGCAGAAAATGGCGGCCGACGCCGACGGGCCCTCCCGCTATCTGGTGCGCGAGTCGGTCTATGTGGGCAGCGAGCTGGACCGGGCACTGATCGGAGTGGTGCGCCTGGCGCAGGCCAACGATCCGGCGGCATCCGACCTGCTGCGCAGCATCCACCGCAGCTGGTACGACCTCGTGCACCAGGAGGTCGGCGATCCCGTCATTGCCCGGGCCATCGTGCTCCTTGGCGACGGGCTCTACTACAACGAGGGCCTGCCGGGCGGGTGGCCGCAGGACAAGGATCGATCCTCGGAGGCATCCGTGCAGCAGCTGCTGCAGGTCGTGGACCTGCTGAAAGCCCAGGCTGCTGCCGCCGCCAAGGGGTAAACGCAACCGGGGTTAACGCCAACGGGAGATAACGCCACCGGGTAAACGCGACAGCGTGTACCCCCTCCCCCAGCGGCCGGGATGCCGCCCGCACCCGCGTCGCAGCAGCAGTCGCTGAGTGATTTCTGCCACAGTAGAGCGCATGGATATCAGCACAGCAGACCTGTATGACGAGAAGGGTGAGGCCCTGGCCTCGGTGTCGCTCCAGTTCCAGGACCTCGGTGGGCGAACCCGCTTTTCCGGCCCGATCCGCACCATCCGCTGCCTCGAGGACAACGGGCTCGTGAAGTCCACCCTAAACTCCCCCGGCGATGGGGCTGTTCTGGTGGTCGACGGCGACGGGTCGATGAATACCGCCCTGATGGGCGACATGATCGGCGAGGCTGCAGTCGCGAACGGTTGGGCCGGCGTCGTGATTCACGGTCCCATCAGGGACCGCGCCGCGCTGGCGAAGCTGCCCATGGGGGTCAAGGCGCTGGGTTCCAACCCGCGCAAGAGCGCCAAGGAGTCCGTGGGCGAGATCGACGTCCAGGTGGAGTTCGGCGGCGTCGTCTTCCGGCCCGGGGCGATGCTGTGGGCTGACGAGGACGGCATTCTGGTCGAGCGCTGATTGAGCGCGTAGCTGTCCGCTTCCTGCTTTCTCCGCTCTGCGCTCTGCATACTGGTCGCTGCTCGGTGCCCACCGCTCTGAGAGGGTGGAGGGTGGAACCATCGCTCGACCCCGAAGGGACCCTTATGGCCAATGTGCTGCTGTTTCATCATGCTCTGGGCCTCACGCCCGGAGTGGACGCGTTCGCCGACGTGCTGCGGGATGCCGGCCACATGGTGACCGTTCCGGATCTTTATGACGGCCGGACCTTCTCCACCCTTGAGGCGGGCGTCGATTACGCCCAGGACATCGGTTTCGATGTGCTCGAATCGCTGGGGGTGCGGATGGCGGAGCGGCTGCCTCCGGAGCTGGTCTACATCGGCTTTTCGCTCGGCGTGATGCCGGCGCAGCGCCTGGCACAGACTCGAGCCAGGGCCAGGGGCGCCGTCCTGGTGAGTTCCTGCCTGCCGCCGGGTGCCTACGCCGATACATGGCCTGCAACCGTGCCGCTGCAGGTCCACGCCATGGCCGAGGACCCCGTCTTCGTCGAGGAGGGCGATCTCGACGCCGCCCGGAACCTGGTGGAGACGGCGGCCGAGGGAGAACTGGTGCTGTACCCGGGGAGCGGGCATTTCTTTGCCGACATCAGTTCACCCGATTACGACGCCGACGCCGCACACGCCCTGACCGCACGGGTGCTGGACCTGCTTGCGCGGGCGGACGCGTCGAACTGATCCGTTTGCGGTCGTCGCGCGGAGGCCGGCCCGGATCGCCTAGAACGGTGGCGGGATGTCCTCAGCCCCGGAGGCGCTGGGCAGAGCAGCGGGCTCTTGCCCTGAGCCCGCTGTGGGAGGCGGTTTCAGCTTGAGCTGAGGTTCGCTGCCGTAACGGCGGGCCAGAGGAGACAGCCACTCCACGTCGCCGGGCTGATTCTGCTCGGCCTTCCAGAAACCCTGGCTTTTCATCCGGTGATGCTTCGGGCAGAGATACTCGAGGTTGCCGTGTTCGGTGGCTCCGCCGTGGGCCCACGGCACCGTATGGTCAATCTCCATGCCGGCCCGAACGGCGTTGACGCTGCAGCCCGGAAAGCGGCAGGTTCCATCACGGGCCTGCAGCCACCGGGCCAGCCCGGCCGGAACCTTACGGCGCCGCCCCACCGCCAGAATCTCCCCCGTCGCGGAGTCCTGCACCAAACCCGTCCAGTACCTGACCGTCCGGATGAGTCGCCTGGCGGCATCAGCGCTGATCGGTCCGTAGCCGTTGAGTTCAGCGGGCCGGTCGTCAGCGCCCAGAAGAGTCTCAGAACTGATGATGACCATCAGTTCGGTACGCATTCCCGGCAGGTCTTCCGGGCCGTCAGTCCAATCGGCTTTGTCGGCCCACTCGCCCGAGTCAGCTGCCCCGCCCGCACCCGCACCGCCGCCGCCAGCCCCGGCGTATGTACCGTCACCCACCCCTGCAGCGACGCCCGCGCCCCCGGCCGCACCCGCACCGCCGGCCGCACCCTCCCCGGCAGCGCCGCCGGAAGGGTCCACAGCAGGCCGGCGGCCCAGCACGGACGCAGCAAACAGGTCTGCACGCAGCTGGTCCTGGGTTCGATGATCGCCCGCCCTTCGCCGCGCCCGTGCGGCCGTGGTCAAGGTGTTGAACATGGCCTGGGCCTTCTCGGCAGCCAGAAGCGCAGTCAGCGATGCCATCCCGTCAGCGGCGGGCTCCAACCACACACGCCGCTTGGACAAGGCGTCACTGTGGCGTTCCGGAACGGTCTCCGGATATCGGCGCTCCCGCATCACCCGCACCTTGCGGGCCAGCTGGGCCGCCGTCCGGTCCTTGACGGCATCCAGCACCTCGGCTTCGAAGCCCTTGGCGTCGTCGGCGGGCACGAAACGGATCTCATCGAGGACCACCCGCGCGTGGGAAAACGTGATCTGGCCGGCCGACAACCGCGGCAACGTCGAGGGCAGCTGACGAACCAGCAGGCCGGACTCAGCCACCACCCGCTGCGCCGTCACGTGCGGCACCTGCAGCACCGAACCGACTTCCGCCGCCGTCAGGTCGAAGGCGCTGCGCGGACGGTCCTTCTCCGGAAGCCGCTCGACCTCGGCAGCACGCGCCATCAGCTCCTCCACGCGGGCCACCACCAACGCCTGCTGCGCCTGCACCCAGGCGTTCAGCACGTTCAGGCGTTCCAAGGTCGCCACGGCTTCAGCGGAATCCAGGCTCCCCGGTCCGTGCAGGGACAGCTCTCCCGACAGGCCGTCCGGCATGTCTGCGCCTTCACCACCCCCACTGCGGGCAGTCCCTCCAGCCACCCGAATGCTCCCGCTCTTTTCTCGCTCGGCGTCCTCCGGCCAGGCCTGGAAGACGGCAGAAACGGTGTCGGGCTTCGGGGCGTTGGAAGCGGCCCGCTCGGGACCGGAACCGAGCCCGGCGCCGGCCGCGGCCGAAGCGTCTGCGGACACGGCCGAGGCATCAAAAAGGACTGCCTGTTCCTTGTCCTGCCGGCCGCTTCCCCGCTTGGTCATACGCCAAGTCTTTCAGTGGCCTCTGACACTTTTGGGCCGAGAAAGGGGCCTGGGGATCAGCGCAATTACGGGACTTTTCGCGCCGTTTACTTGTGTTCCTGCCATCTGCCAGTTGCCTGGATCGGACGCGGCCGCAACACTTCAAGGCACGACGGCTCGACTCCCGGCAGAGAAACACGTGGCACTGAGGCCAGCGCAGGAGGGCCCAGCCCAGCCCAGCCCAGCCCAGCCCAGACCAGACCAGACCAGCCAGGAGCGATACGCCTCGCCGCCCGCGGCTCTACTGGCCGGCGCTGCAGCTGCAGGGCCGCCACCCCAACAGAAGACGGCCAAATTCGCGCCACAGAGGCCAGGCGAGGCTGCTGCAGCCAGCCCCCACGGCTCCGCTCATCTCCGGAGCGCCGTCCACTCCCCCCGAAAACAGCAGAGCCGCAGCCCGCCCAAGGGCGGCACTGCGGCTCAGCAGGAAACTCTGCAGGAAACTCTGCGGGAACACCCGAGAGCGCTCAAAAAGCCCAGCTAAAGCTCAGCAGGAGACCCCAGCGAACCCGAAACCCCTACGCGTTCCAGAGACCGTACGAGTCGGCCAGCGAGGAGATCTTCTGCGCGCGCGCCAGGCGCGGCAGGTAGGACCCGTCGCCGACGACGGCCCCGGCAGCGTGCGCTTCCAGCAGCTCGTGAGCCCACGCGATCTCCGATGCGCTCGGCGACAGCCCGACGTTGATGGTGTCCGCAGCCTCGGGCATCAGGCACAGCTTGCCGGTCATGCCCATCGACTGGGTGACCTTGCAGGCCTCCAGCAGCGGCTCGCCCAGCGCGCCCGGCGTCGGGCCGTCAATCGGCCCCGGCAGCTGGCCCACGCGGGAGGCGACCACCAGCTTGGAGCGGGCGTATGCCAGCGCCATCGGATCGTCGGAGGCGCCGGTGTCGCGGCGGAAGTCGCCGACGCCGAACGCGAGCCGGAAGGTGCCCGGAGCGGACGCAATCGCCGTGGCGTTTTCGATGCCCAGCGCCGACTCGACCAGCGCCAGCACCGGAGTGCCGGCCTGCAGCCGCATGGCGGTGTGGGTGACCTGCTCCGGCTTCTCGGTCATGGCCAGCATGACGCCGCGCAGCCCGGGCGCCTTCGACAGCGCGGCCAGGTCGTCAGCCCAGTAATCGGTCTCAATGCCGTTGACCCGCACCCACGCGGTCATGCCGGTGGACAGCGCCTCCACCACGCGTTCCCGCGCTTCGGCCTTGCCGTCCGCAGGAACCGCATCCTCCATGTCAAAGACCACCGAGTCCGCTTCGGAGGCCAGCGCCGGCCCGAAGTTGGCTTCATCGGCAGCCGAGGCAAGCAGCCAGGAACGGGAGAGCTTGGCGGGCAACGCGGCGGCACGAGTGTTTCGGAATGGGGCCATAGGTACGACCTTACTTTCCTGCGTCGGGGGTATTCCAATGGGGAGCAGCGACAGTGGCGAGCATTACAATGCATCGATCACGACGGCGGCCGGCGGCACGCTCCCGGCGGCCCGCCGCCGCTCCACACCCCCTCACGCCTCGCCCCGTCTCAGCAGCCGTCCCCGCGGCGCGGCGCCGGGGTCGACGCCGGAACCACCAACGCCGATCCCGGCCAGCTCGACGCCGCGCAGCACCGTCCGCCGCACCCTTCCGTGCAGCTTCGCACCCGCGTAGGGAGTGACCGGATTGCGGTGGTGCAGCAGCAACGGGTCGACGACGAATGTCTCCTCCGGCGCGAACACCGCGAAGTCCGCGTCCCGGCCCGGCACGATGCCGCCCTTCGACGCCAGACCGGCGAGCGCCGCCGGCCGCGCCGACATCCACTCCACCACCTGCTCCAGCCCGATTCCGCGTTCCCGCGCTTCGGACCAGATCAGCGGCAGGCCCAGCTGCAGCGAGGCCACTCCGCCCCACGCCACCCCGAAGTCCCCGTTCTCCAGGTCCTTCAGGTCCGCCGTGCTGGGCGAATGGTCGGACACAATGCAGTCAATGATCCCGTCCAGCAGGCCCTGCCAGAGCCGCTCCCGGTTGCCCTCCCCGCGTATCGGCGGGCAGCACTTGAACGCTGTGGCCCCGTCCGGAATCTGCTCGGCGGCCAGCGTGAGGTAGTGCGGGCAGGTCTCCACGGTCACCGCCACCCCGTCGGCCCGGGCCGCAGCGATCATCGGCAGCGCCCCCGCGTCGGACAGGTGCAGGATGTGCACCCGGGCGCCGGTGCGCCGCGCGGCGTCGAGCACCAGTGCGATCGCCCGTTCCTCCGCCTCCGGCGGCCGGGACGCCAGGAACCCGGCGTAACGGCTGCCCGCCGCGGCGGGCGCGGCGTCGAGCACGGCCGGATCCTCCGCATGGACGATCATCAGGGCCCCCAGCCGCGCCAGCTCGGCCAGGTCCCGTTCCAGCTCCTCCGCCTCCAGGTGCGGAAACTCGTCCACGCCCGAATGCACGAGGAAGCACTTGAACCCGAACACACCGGCCTCGTGCAGCGGCGCCAGCTCGGCGGTGTTGCCGGGCACCGCCCCGCCCCAGAACCCCACATCCACGAAGGCCTGCGGCGCGGCCACCTCCTGCTTAACCCGCAGCGCCGGCACCGACACCGTGGGCGGAATGCTGTTCAGCGGCATGTCGATCAGGGTGGTCACCCCGCCGGCCGCGGCCGCCCGGGTGGCGGACGCGAACCCCTCCCACTCGGTGCGGCCGGGCTCGTTGACGTGCACGTGCGTGTCCACCAGGCCGGGCAGCAGCGTCTCGTCTCCGGCCAGCTCCAGCACCCGGGCGCCGTCGAGCCCGGCGCCCAGCGGCTCGACGGCGGCAATCACCCCGCCGGACACACCCACCTCGGCCGGCACGGTTCCGGTGCCGGGCAGCACGGCCCGGCCGCGGATCACCAGGTCGAAGCTCATGCCGCCCTTCACGGCGTCCCCAGCATGATCTGCCGGTTGACGTCCTTGTACAGCAGGTAGCGGAAGTTCCCCGGCCCGCCGGCATAACAGGCCTGCGGGCAGAACGCGCGCAGCGACAGGTAGTCCCCCGCCTCCACCTCCACCCAGTCCTGATTCAGCCGGTACACGGCCTTGCCCTCCAGCACATACAGCCCGTGCTCCATCACGTGCGTCTCCGCGAACGGAATCACCGCGCCCGGCTCGAACGTGACGATGTTGACGTGCATGTCGTACGCCAGGTCATCCACCGGAATCATCCGGGTGGTGCGCCACTTGTTGTCGGTGCCCGGCATCGGATTGGGCGCAATGTCCCGTTCATTGCCGACGACGGCGCGCGGCGTGTACCCCTCCAGCGGTTCCCAGGCCTTGCGGATCCACTGGAACTTGGCCGGCGCGGGCAGCCGGTTCACCACCTGCCACACCGCGCCCGGCGGCACGTACGCGAAGCCGCCGGGACCGAGCACATGCTCCTCGCCGTCAATGCTCAGCTCCAGCCCGCCGGACAGCACGAACAGGAAGCCCTCGACGCCGGGCTGCGGCTCCGGCGTCTTCGATCCGCCGCCCTGGCTGACCTCCAGCAGGTACTGGGCGAACGTCGTCGCGCCCCCGGACACCGGCCGGTTCAGGATCCAGGTGCGGGTATCGGTCCAGCCCGGCAGCTCGCTGACCACGATGTCGCGCAGCACCCCGCGCGGAATCACCGTGTACGCCTCGGTGACGACGGCGCGGCCGGTGAGCAGCTCGGTCTGCGGCGGATGGCCGGCGGTCGGGTCGTAATAGAAGGGAGTGTTCACTGCAGTACCTCTTGGATCGAAGGGCATTTCTCAGGGGAAGGATGCGGAGTCAGGAAGTCGGGCAAGCCGCGGTTCAGGCGCTCAGGGCGACGGTTGCTGCACGGCAGGGTCCGCGACGTCGGCGGCGGGCCTGCCGCTCCCGCCTCCGGACCACTCCGACGCGGCCGGGCCGGCACCACCGTCGTCGGCGGAGCCGTCGTCGGCGGATCCCGAGGCGCCCGCAGCCCGGGCGCGGGCAAGCGCTGACAGCTGCGCCCGGTCCAGCCCGGCCGGTGCCAGGGCCTCGGCTTCGGTGACCGCGCCGCAGGCAAGCGCCCGGTCCACGAACCGGGCCAGCGCCCGGGCGGTGGCCGGTTCGTCCAGGACGCCGCTGCCGGTCTGGGACAGGTAGTTCCCCAGCCGGCGGACGGCGGCGGGGACGCCGTCCCGGTAGAACGCGTAGGTGGCCAGGTAGCGGGTGGGCAGCTGCGCAGGATGCAGGTCCCAGCCCTGGTAGTAGCCGCGCTCCAGGGATCGGCGGACCAGCCGGGCGTGCAGCCGCCAGGCGGCGAGCACCTCCTCGTCCGTGCCGAGCGGCAGGATGTTGGTGGACCCGTCGGAGAGCCGGACCCCGGTCCCGGCTGCGGCCACCTGCATCACGGCCTTGGCGTAGTCCGCGCCGGGATGGTCCATGGCCTGCCACGCGGGCGCGATCTGCAGCGCGTCGCTGTAGTCGTAGGTGCCGTAGTGCAGCCCGGAGATCCGCCCGTCTGCGGCGTGCAGCAGCGCCGCGACCGGCGCCGTGCCGTCCGGGCCCAGGATCAGCTGCGGGGTCTCCACCTGTACCTCGAACCGCAGCCTGCCGGCGGGCAGCCCGTGGCGTTCCTCCAGCCGCGCACAGGCCCAGGCCATCGCCGTCGCCTGCGCCGCCGTGGACACCTTGGGCAGGGTCAGCACCAGACCGTCCGGCAGGTCCCCGCCCTCGAGCAGCCCGGCCAGGAACAGGTCCAGGGTCCGCAGGCCGCGGGCACGGGTGGCCGCTTCGAAGCTCTTGAACCGGAGGCCGATGAACGGTGGGGCGGTGCCCGCCTCCCGGGCGCGGACGACGGCGGCCGCTGCGGCCCGCGCGTCGGCGTCCTCCGTGGCGTCGTCCGGGGTGCCGTAGCCGTCCTCAAAGTCCAGGCGCAGGTCCTCGATGGGTTCGGACTCCAGCTTGGCCTGCACCAGGGCGGCGACGGCCTGGGCCTCGTCGGCGTCCAACCCGATGCGCCCGGCCAGCCGAGCCAGCCCGCCCTGCCGGTCAGCGGCGTCGAGCGCCGCAGTGCCCCACTCGGCCGGAAGGTCTGGGGTGAAACGATCGGCCGGAACATACACGGTGTGGACCGGCTGCCGGGTGCCCGGATCTCCCGGGTAGGCCGTGGCCAGCAGCCGGTCGGTGTCGGCGAGCATGGCCTCCAGCTCGGCCCGGTCCGCGTCGGTGAACACGGTCATGGCTGCCGCCTTCCTGCCTCGGTGGATTCGGTTTCCGGCTCCTCGGGAACCACGGCGAGTTCGTGCCCGTCGGCGTCGAGCAGGCGCCCGTCCTCGACATGGTCGCCTTCCTGCAGGCAGGCGATCCGCGCGGGGTCGATGGCCCGGTCGGTGACGGCGAAGACCGAGGGGTTCTCGGGGTTGCCCGCCTTCACGTGGTTGAACAGGATGTTCATCAGGATGGCCACCACGGCGGCGGAGCTGATGCTGGAGTCGAAGATGGTGCCGAACCAGCTCGGGAAGTGCTCGTAGAACGTCGGCGCGGCGATCGGCACCATGCCCACGCCCAGCGAGACGGCCACGATGATCAGGTTCATGTTGTTCCGGTAGTCCACCTTGGCCAGGGTGCGGATGCCGCTGGCCGCGACCGTGCCGAACAGCACGATGCCGGCGCCGCCGAGCACCGGGGTGGGCACCGCCGCCATGATCCGGCCCAGCACGGGCAGCAGGCCCAGGACCACCAGGATCGCGCCGCCGGCACTGACCACGAACCGGCTCTTCACGCCGGTGATGGCCACCAGGCCCACGTTCTGCGCAAACGCGCTCTGGGTGAAGGAGTTGAACACCGGAGACAGGGCGCTGGAGAGCATGTCCGCCCGCAGGCCGTTGGCGATGCGCTTGGAGGTGACCTTGCTGCCGACGATCTCGCCCACGGCGAGGATGTCGGCGGTGGTTTCGGTCAGCGTCACCAGGATGACGATGAGCATGGAGATGATCGCCGCGATCTCGAAGGTCGGCGGCCCGAACGCGAACGGCGTGGGCAGTGCGAAGATGTCGCCCTCCCCTACCCCGGAGAAGTCGGCCTTGCCGATGACGACGGCGAAGACGGTCCCGACGACGATCGCGAGCAGGATGGACAGCCGGGAGATGGTGCCGCTGCCGACCTTGCTGAGCAGCAGCACCACCAGCAGGGTCAGCGCGGCCAGCCCGATGTTGCCCATTGACCCGTGGTCCTCGGCGGCGGCGTCCCCGCCCATTGCCCAGTTCGCGGCGACGGGCATCAGTGACAGGCCGATGACGGTGATCACGACGCCGTTGACCACCGGCGGGAAGAAGCGGATCACCTTGGCGAAGATGGGGGTGATCAGCAGGCCGACCACGGAGGCGGCCATGACGGCGCCGAACACGGACTGGATGCCGCCGTCGCCGTCCAGGATGGCGGTCATGGTCGCGACGCCGGCGAAGGAGACGCCCTGCACCAGCGGCAGCTTCGACCCGAAGAACGGAATGCCGAGGGTCTGCAGCAGGGTCGCGGCACCGCCGACAAACAGGCACGCGGCCACCAGCATGCCGATCTCGGCGCTGGACATGCCGGCGGCGGTGCCGATGATCAGCGGCGGGGCAATGATCCCGCCGTACATGGTCAGCACATGCTGCAGGCCGTAGGCGAAGGTGCTGCCCAACGGCAGGCGCTCATCCTCCGGCGCCGTCGACCCGGCGCCGGAGGCGCGGCCCCGTCCTGAGCGGCGGCTGCCCAGGCGGGCCTCCGCGCCCGCCTGGGCATCGCCATCGGACCGGCGCGGCATCAGCAGAACCCCGCAATGGTGTTCCACACCGGCGCCGGGGCGGCGTCGCCGTCGCGCTGCACGGCCGCCTCGATCAGGCCGTAAGGCCGGTCCGCGGCAAAGAACACCTCGTTGGGGTTCTCCAGGCCGAACGGCGCCAGGTCCACCAGGAAGTGGTGCTTGTTCGGCAGCGAGAGCCGGACCTCGTCGATCTCCGGATGCGCCTCGAGGACCCGGCGGCCCATCTCGAACATGGTCTGCTGCAGGGCCAGCGAGTGGGTTTCCGCGAACCCGGCCAGCAGCAGGGCCCGCACCGAGGCGTACAGGGCGTTGAAGTCCAGGTCGGTGCGGTTGTACCGCCAGCGGGCGGTGACGTCGGTGGCGAGGATCCGGTCGGTGGTCTCGGCCAGGGTGGTGTACCGGTCCCGCGGGAAGCCGTGGAATTCGGAGCCGGTGGACTTCAGCACGGTCAGGCCCTGCAGACCGGCGACCAGGCTCAGCCCGGCGCCGTCGGCCAGCAGCACCGCGGTGCGGACCTCGGACTTGTCCTTGGCGAACGCGTGGTCGTGGTCGTCAATGCGGGTCCAGGCGTACTGCTCGGCGGCCCAGCGCCCGCCGGTGACCCAGTCGAAACCGCCGGTGAAGTGGTCCGCCAGGCGCAGCAGGAACTGCTCCGGCGAGCCCACGCCGTCGCGGGCGAAGGCGTAAATGGTGTTCTTCTGCGTGTCCGTGGCCACCACGTGGGCGTTGTCGCCCTCGGTGTGCGCGGCGGTGAAGTCCCCGTGCAGCTGGGAGGTGACGCTGAGGTCCTCAATGGTGTGCCGGGCCGTATCCCGGGTGACCTTGACCAGCCGGACTTCGGCCTTGCCGTACTGGTTGGCGCCGAGCACGATACGCGCGGTGGGCGCCTGTTCTGTTGCGGTCATGGTGTCAGCTTCCTCGGTAGGTGGAGTAGGCGAAAGGGCTCAGCAGCAGCGGAACGTGGTAGTGCTGCGCGGGGTCGGCCAGGGCAAAGGTGAGCGTGACGCTCGGATAGAAGGTCTCGGTGCCGGTGCGGGCGAAGTACTCCCCGACGGCGAACTCGATCCGGTACGTGCCGGCCTCGAGCTGTTCGGGGCCGAACGCGCTGATCCGGCCGTCGTCGTCGGTGACGGCCTGGGCGATTTCCTCCCAGGTGCCGCCGCGGAGCGCGTCGAGCCGGGCGGTGACGCCGGCTGCGGGACGGCCGGCGGCGGCGTCGAGGACGTGGGTGGTGACGTGGCTGCGTTTCATGCGGTGAGCAGTCCTTCGAGTCGCAGGATGGCGATCTCCCTCAGCTGCCCGGCGATCACCGGCAGTTCCTCCTCGGGAGTGTGGCGGAGCCGGGCCTGGAGCGCGGACAGGATCTCCTCCGCGCTGCGCCCGGCGGCGCGGATCAGGAAGACCCGCCCGAATTTGTCCTCGTAGGCCCGGTTGCCTTCGCGCAGGCGCTCCTGGACGTCGGGATCGTGCCCGACGCCGGACTGCTCGCGGCGGGACAGGGCCGCCTCCGTGTCCGCGCCGGCTGCCCGCTCGCCGATCCGCGGATGCCGGGCCAGGGCGGCGTCGAGCTCCGCCTCGGTCCAGTCCGGTGCCGCGGTGCGGGCCGCCGCGAGGACGGCGGCGACGTCGGCGTAGGGGCGCCCGGCGGCAACCTCCTCGATCCAGCGGGGAATGTCCACGCAGGGGCGCAGGAAGTCCCGGGCGGCGGGCAGCGGTGCCGCGTTGAAGACGGAAAGGCCGTCGACGGCGGTGGAGGGCGTGGAGGGCACGGGTGTCAGCTTTCGTTGGCGCATGATTCCGGCTCGGCGCTGAACACCCTTGACCATCGGCAAAGCCGACTTGATTCGATGTTTCCAAACCGGAAATTATTGGTGCCCAGTCTAAGCAAGCCGAATACGGAAATGTCAAGGGAAAATCCGAATCCCGCCGCACGTTTCGACATATTGTTTCCGCCGCGTAAATTCCGGGTTAAAAGGGCCGCCGCGGCGCCGTGCTATGCCCCCTCCCGGGACGGTTCCGGCATGGCAGGGGCCTCGGGAACCGCCCCGGAACGGGCGGTCAGCCGGAGATCAGCCGGGCGGCCGCCGCCGAGTGCCGGGCGGTCAGCTCGGCCAGGTCCAGGCCGGGGATCTGCCCGTCCAGCACCCGCCATTGCCCGCCGACCATCACCCGGTCCGCGCGGTCCGCTCCGCACAGCACGAGCGCCGCCAGCGGGTCGTGGGAGCCGGAAAAGCGCAGGCCGTCCAGCCGGAACAGGGCGAGGTCCGCCTGCCGGCCGGGAGCGAGCTCGCCGATGTCGGAGCGTCCCAGCGCCCGGGCGGAACCGCGGGTGGCCCAGCCCAGGGCCCGCTCGGGGGTGACGGCAGCGGCGCCGTAGCGCAGCCGCTGCAGGTACAGTCCCTGCCGCACCTCCTGGATGAGGTTGGAGGCGTCGTTGGAGGCCGAGCCGTCCACGCCCAGGCCCACGGGCGCGCCGGCGTCCTCCAGTTCCAGCATCCGGCCGATCCCGGAGGCCAGGCGCATGTTGGAGGTGGGGCAGTGCGCGACGGCGGTGCCGGCAGCACCCAGCCGGGCCACCTCGTCGTCGTCGAAATGCACGCCGTGCGCCAGCCAGGTGCGCGGGCCGAGCCAGCCGACGCTCTCCAGGTAGTCCACCGTGCGCAGCCCGAACATCTCCCGGCAGAACTCCTCCTCGTCCAGGGTTTCCGCCAGGTGGGTGTGCAGCCGCACGTCGTGTTCCTCGGCCAGCGCGGCCGACGCCTTCATGATGTCCGTGGTCACCGAGAACGGCGAGCAGGGCGCCAGCGCGATCTGCACGACGGCTCCGTCGCCGCGCTCGTGATAGGTGCGGATCAGCCTGTCGCTGTCGGCCAGGATCGTCTCCGCCTCCTGCACCACCTGCCGCGGCGGCAGGCCGCCGTCGTCCTCCCCCAAGGTCATGGAGCCGCGGGTGAGCATGGCGCGCATGCCGAGTGAGCGGACGGCCTCCACCTGGATGTCGACGGCGTCCTGGAGCCCGCCCGGGAACAGGTAATGGTGGTCGGCCGCGGTGGTGCAGCCGGAGAGCAGCAGCTCGGCGAGCGCGGCGGTGCTGGCCAGGCGCAGCGCCTCCGGCGTCAGCCGGGCCCAGACCGGATAGAGGTTCTTCAGCCAGGGGAACAGTTCGGCGCTGGCCACCGGCCCCCAGGCGCGGGTGAGGGTCTGGTAGAAGTGGTGATGCGTGTTGATCAGCCCCGGCAGCAGGACGTGCTCCGAGGCGTCAAACACCTCCGTGCAGGGTGCCGAGGGCGCCCCGCCGGCCGGAACCAGCTCGGCGATGCGGCCGTCCTCCACCACGACGCCGCCGGCGGCGTCCAGGTCGTTCGCGGTGAACACCGCAAGGGGTGTGCGTATCCAGAGCCGGCCCATGCCTGCCTCCTGACCTCGGTGCCGGGCAGGAACCACGGCCGGCGGCCGCAGGGATCCTGCGTCAGCCAGCTCAGTGCACTTGGCTGCTGATCCAAGGTCCGCCCGATCCAGGGGGCACCGGCTTCCCGGTCCGGCGCCAGATTAAGCCCGGCCCGGCGGCACGTCAATTGCCCCGGACGTATTCGGTCAAACCCGTATCGCATGATTGATCGGCGTGGTACGCTTCCTGCCAATTACTTTCGGAGCCGTTGCTGGACTGCACTTGTTCAACACTGCACTTGTTCGCCCCGCATTTGTTCGGCACCGTATTTATCGGCGCCGCGCTTTCGCTGTGCCGATAATTCGGAAATGAATTCCGAAAGTGGTTGATTTCCAAATCGTTCCGCGGATTTAAGGCCCGCAGCCCCTGAGGGCGGCTGCGGGGAACTCACCGCTTGGGTTACTGGCCTGGCCGGTGGTGTGTGCCGTCGGCAGGTCCTGGAGGCGCTCATGCTGGACCAGCTCTCAGCACTGCGGCAGTGGCTGGCGGACGGGCAGGACTGCGCCGCCGCCACCATCGTGGCCGTTGAAGGATCCGTGCCGCGGCCCGTGGGCACCACCATGCTGATCAGCGCCGCGGGCGAGGTCGCGGGCACGCTGAGCGGCGGCTGCGTGGAAGCGGCCGTGTTCGACGCCGCCCTCGAGGCCCTGGCCACGGGGCAGCCCCGCCGGATGAGCTTCGGCTACAGCCCCCAGGACGCGTTCGAGCCCGGCCTCAGCTGCGGCGGAACCCTCCACGTCCACATCCAGCCCTTCCGCGCCGGCAGCGAGCCGGTGACGACGCCGGACAGCGACGCCGCAGGCGACGTCACCGACAGCAGCGCCTCCTCAGCCGCCGTCGCCCTGCTGTGGCGGGTCGACGGCCCGGCCGCTGCTCCGCTCCTGCTGCCCGACACCGGTCGCCTCGCCGCGGCCGTCCCGCAGGCACTGGCCGGCGTCGTCCGCCGCCTCAACCTTCCCGACAACGCCGTGAACCGCATCGCCTCCGCAGTCCACGCCGCGGTGCAGCAGGGGCACACCGGGCTCATCTCCTTGCCCGGCGGAGACGACTGTCCCGCCGCTGAACTCTTCATCGAATCGCGGCTGCCCGCCCCCCGTCTGCTCCTGGTCGGGGCGAACGACCACTCGGCCGCCGTCGCCGCGCTGGGCCGCAGCCTGGGCTACCACGTCTCGCTGTGCGATCCGCGGCCCGTCTTTACCCGCCCGGAGCGGTTTCCGCATGCGGCGGTGACCGTGCAGTGGCCCGAGACCTGGCTCGCGGAGCTGGTCGACGCCGGGGCACGCGATCCGCGCACCGTCTTCTGCCTGTTCAGCCACGACGCCCGGTTCGATGCCGGGGTGCTGGACACCGCACTCCGGCAGGACTGGGCCTATGTGGGCGCCATGGGCTCCCGCCGGACCTGTACGCAGCGCGCCGCGGAGCTGCAGGCCCGCGGCGTCCCGGCGGACCGCCTGGCGCGGCTGCATGCCCCGATCGGCCTGGACATCGGCGCCGCCACACCGCAGGAAATCGCCGTTGCGGTCTTCGCCGAAGTCCTGGCCAAACGCACCGGCCGCACCGGGCTGCCGCTCTCGCTCGGCTCCGGCGCCGTGCACGGGACCGCGCCAGCCGCCCCAACCGGACAAACCGCCGCCTCGGGACCCGTCCCCGCGCCCCACGGCGGCACCGCCGCCACGATTCCGGAGGTTGGTCCGTGGACCTGAACACCGTCACCGCCCACCTGCCCGCCGCCGACCCGGCACAATGGCAGCCCGGCGACGCCTGGCTCGCCGGCGGCACGGTGCTGTTCTCCTACGGCACCTCGGCACGGCGGCTGCTCGACCTGACCGGCGCCGGATGGCAGCCGCTCACCGAGAGCCCCGAAGGCCTGGACATCGCAGCCACCTGCACCATCGCCGAGCTGTTCACCTTCCCGAACCGCTCCGAGCACGCCGGACAGTGGCCGGCCCTGGACCTGGTCCGCCGGTGCTGCGAGTCCTTCGTCGCGTCCTTCAAGATCTGGAACGTGTCCACAGTCGGCGGAAACATCTGCACCGCCCTGCCCGCCGGGCCGATGACCTCGCTCACCGCGGCCCTGGACGGCGTCGCGCTTCTCCTGTCACCCGACGGCGGCACCCGCCGGCTCCCGGTCGCCGAACTGGTCACCGGCGATGGGACGACGGCCCTGCAGCCCGGCGAGCTGCTGCGCAGCATCACTCTTCCGGCCGCCGCGCTGGGCGCCCACACCGCGTTCCGGCGGCTGTCGCTGACCACCCTGGGGCGCTCCGGCGTGCTGCTGATCGGCCGGCTCGACGCCGACGGCGGGTTTGTCCTGACCGTCACCGCCGCCGTCAAACGTCCCGTGCAGCTGCGGATGCCCGCGGTCCCCGGGGCCGCGGAGCTGGCCGGTGCCCTCGCGGACGCCATCTCCCCGGATCTGTGGCACGACGACGTGCACGGACATCCGGACTGGCGGCGGGACATGACGGGCCGGCTGGCCGAAGAGATCCGCATCGAACTGGCCGCCGCGGCGGCGGAAGGAGCCCGGGCATGAAGTTCACCCTCAACGGCCGGGACACCGATGCCATCCCCACCCCCGGCCAGTGCCTGCGCACCTTCCTGCGCGAACAGCGCAGCTTCGGTGTGAAGAAGGGATGCGACGCCGGCGACTGCGGCGCATGCACCGTGCACGTGGACGGCGCTCCGGTGCATTCCTGCCTGTTCCCCGCGGTCCGTGCCCAGGGCCGGGAGGTCACCACCATCGAAGGCCTGGCCGGCCCGGACGAGCAGCTGCATCCGATGCAGCAGCAGTTCCTGGACGCCCAGGGCTTCCAGTGCGGGTTCTGCACCGCCGGGATGGTCATGACCGCCGCCACCTTCACCGAGGACCAGCGGCAGGACCTGCCGCGCAACCTCAAAGGCAACCTCTGCCGCTGCACCGGCTACCGGGCCATCGAGGACGCGGTCCTCGGGCGGAAGAACGTGGACGACGCCGGGTCCGGGGACTCTCCCGTAGGCCGGTGCGCCCCCGCGCCGGCCGGGCCGGACATCGTCACCGGCCGGGCCGCCTACACCCTGGACCAGCCTGCCCCGCCCGGGATGCTGCACCTCAAGCTGCTGCGCTCCCCGCACGCCCACGCCCGGATCCTTTCGATCGACACGTCCGCCGCGCTGGCCGTTCCCGGCGTCGAAGCGGTGTTCACCCACGAAGACGCGCCGGAGCGCCGGTTCTCCACCGCCCAGCACGAGCTGCACACCGACGACCCCGAGGACACCCGGGTGCTGGACGACGTCGTCCGGTTCAAGGGCCAGCGGGTGGCGGTGGTGGCCGCCGCCACCGTCGCCGCCGCCGAGGAGGGTGCGCGCCGGCTGCGCGTCGAGTACGAGCCGCTGCCGGCGGTGCACGACGTCGACGCCGCCCTCGCCCCCGGCGCGGTGCTGCTGCACCCGGACGCCCCGGGCGCCGTCGGCAACACCGTGGCCGAAGTCCACTCGGTGATCGGCGACCCGGCGGCGGCGCTGGCGGCGGCCGACGTCGTGCATGAAGGCACCTACGAGAGCCAGCGGCTGGCGCATGTGGCGCTGGAGACGCACGCGGCGCGCGCCTGGTTCGACGACGCCGGGCGGCTCACGGTCCGCACCTCCTCCCAGGTTCCGTTCCTGGTCCGGCGGACCCTGTGCCGGCTGTTCGACCTTGAGCTCGGCCAGGTGCGGGTGTTGGCGGGGCGGGTGGGCGGCGGGTTCGGCGGTAAGCAGGAGGTGCTGGTCGAGGACCTGGTGACCCTGGCAGCGCTGCGCCTGCGCCGGCCGGTGCAGCTGGAGTTCACCCGTGAGGAGCAGTTCGCCGCCGCCACCACCCGGCATCCCTTCCGGGTCCGGGTGAAGGCCGGGGCCTCCGCCGACGGCACGCTGACCGCCCTGCAGGTGGACGCGACCGCCAACACCGGCGCCTACGGCAACCACGGCCCAGGGGTGATGTTCCACGGCTGCGGCGAGTCGATCGCCGTCTACCGCTGCGCGAACAAGCGGGTGGATGCCCGCAGCGTGTACACGAACACGGTGCCGGCCGGCGCGTTCCGCGGCTACGGGCTGAGCCAGATGGTCTTCGCCGTGGAGTCGGCGATGGACGAGCTGGCGCGCGGGCTGGGCATGGATCCGCTGGAGTTCCGGGCCCGGAACGTGGTGGCCGAGGGCGATCCGATGGTGTCCACCTCCGCGGATCCGGCGGAGGATGTCCACTACGGCAGCTACGGGCTGGACCAGTGCATCTCGCTGGTGCGCGGGGCCCTGGCCGCCGGCCGGGAGGATCCGGTGCGGTCCGGCGCCGGGCTGGAGCCGGACTGGCTGATCGGTGAGGGCACCGCGCTGTCCATGATCGACACCGTGCCGCCGCGCGGCCACGTCTCGCACGCCCGCGCCGTGCTGCTGCCGGACGGCCGGTACGGGCTCGACGTCGGCACCGCCGAATTCGGCAACGGCACCACCACCGTCCATGCCCAGCTGGCCGCCTCGGCCCTGCACACCGAGCCGGGCCGGGTGGTGATCCGGCAGTCGGACACCGACCTGGTGGACCATGACACCGGCGCGTACGGCTCCACCGGCACCGTGGTGGCCGGCAAGGCCTCGCTGGCCGCCGCCGCGGAGCTGGCGGTGCTGCTCAAGGGCTTCGCCGCCTCCCTGTTCGCGGGCACCTCGGCGCAGGTGCGCCTGGCCGCCGACGCCGTCGAGAGCGGGAACGAGCGGATTCCGCTGGCCGAGGTGGCCCGCCGGGCCCGGGAGGCCGGCGTCGATCTGTCCGCCGAAGGCCGCTGGGGCGGCACGCCGCGCTCGGTCGCGTTCAACGTGCAGGGCTTCCGGGTGGCGGTGCATCCGGGCACCGGGGAGCTGCGGATCCTGCAGAGCGTGCAGGCCGCCGACGCCGGCGTGGTGATGAACCCGCTGCAGTGCCGGGGCCAGGTGGAGGGCGGGGTGGCCCAGGCCCTGGGTGCGGCGCTGTTCGAGGAGGTGCGGGTGGGCGCCGACGGCGACGTCGAGACCCGGATCCTGCGCCAGTACCACGTGCCGACCTTCGCGGATGTGCCCCGGACCGAGGTGTTCTTCGCCGAAACCAGCGACGAGCTGGGCCCGATGGGCGCCAAATCGATGAGCGAGAGCCCGTTCAACCCGGTGGCCCCGGCGTTGGCGAACGCGGTGCGCAGCGCCACCGGGGTGCGTTTTGCCCGGCTGCCGCTGGCCCGGGACGTGCTGTATCTGGGCCTGCGCGACGGCGTGCAGCCGGACCGCTCCGGGCTGCACGCCGAGGCCGACGTTCCCGCCTAGCGCCCGGGCTGCGCGGGGCGGGAAACCTGCGGAATTTGCGGACAACTTTCACTGCCGTTACAGTGGTTCCCCAAGAAACTAAGCCTACTTAGTAAGGAGTCCTGATGGAGCAGCTGAAAACCCCGGAAGACATCCTCGCCTTCAAGCTTGGCCAGGCGCTGACCATGGAGCAGGGTGACCTCGACATGCTGGGCGAGTTCGTGGAGAACGCCGGCAGCCAGGAGATCAAGGACTTCTTCACGGAACACCAGGAGCAGACCCGCGGCCAGGCGAAGCGGCTGCAGAAGGTGTTTGAGCTCCTGGGGCTGAACCCTCGCGAGGAGACCGCACCGGCCCTGACCGGCCTGGCCAAGGAAGGCCGCACCGCCATGGACCACACGGCCCCCGAACTGGTGGATTCGGTGATCCTGGCCTCCGCCCTGGCCGCCGAATACTACGAGGTGGCGGCCTACGAGTCGCTGCTCACCCTGGTGAAGGCGCAGGGCGAGACCGAGGTTGCCGCGCTGCTGCAGGAGAGTCTCGACGAGGAGCGGCAGACCATCGCCCGCGCGCAGAAGCTGGCCGAAGCCGTGGCCAAGGAAGCCGCCGCCGTCGCCGCGTAGCAGGACGTCGCGAACATCCCCCACTTTGAGGCGGGGCCGTCACTGGCCGGTAGCGGCCCCGCCGTCGTGCAGGCTTCAGATCGCCTTGCCCGGGTTCAGGATGCCGAGCGGATCCAGCGCCTGCCGGATGGCGTGCTGTATCTCCAGGGAGACCTCGCCCAGCTCGTCGCTCAGCCAGTCGCGTTTGAGCAGGCCGACGCCGTGCTCGCCGGTGAGGGTGCCGCCCAGGCGCTTGGCGAGGTGGAACATCCGCCCCAGTGCCTCCTTCGGCGGCCCCTCGGTCACCGACTGCTCCTGGTCCATGACGATCATCGGGTGCAGGTTCCCGTCGGAGGCGTGCGCGATGGTGAAGATCCGCACCCCGGTATCGGCGCTGATCTGCTCCAGGCCGGCCACCACCTCGGCCAGCCGGCCGCGCGGCACCCCGATGTCGCCGATCGACACCCGGCCCAGCCGTTCCAGCGAAGGAATCGCCTCCCGCCGGGCGGTGACCAGCGCGGCCGCATGCTCGTCATCGACCGCCTTTTCGCAGGTGCCGAGCGGGCTGACCGCCTCCAGCACGACCTCCTGCTCGAGGAAGGCGCCGTACCCGTCGGTCTGCACCAGCAGGAACGCGCCGCCGCGGGAGCGGTAGTCGGTGCCCAGCGCCATGTCCACGGCCTCCAGCGTGGGGCCGTCCATCAGTTCCATCATCGAGGGCTGGACCCGCGCGGCGACCACGGCCGACGCCGCCCGGGCCGCGCTCTCCACATCCGGGAAGAACGCCGCGACCGTGGCCGTGGCGGTGGGCAGCGGGCGCAGCCGCAGCGTCGCCTCGACCACGATCCCGAGGGTGCCCTCGGACCCGATGAACAGGGCGTTCAGGTCATAGCCGGTGACGCCCTTGATGGTGTCCCGGCCGGTGCGCAGCTCGCGCCCGTCGGCCAGGATGACCCGCAGCGAGAGGACGGATTCACGGGTCACGCCGTACTTGGCGCAGCGCATCCCGCCCGCGTTGGTGGCGATGTTCCCGCCGATCGAGCAGATCGCGGTGCTGGCCGGGTCCGGGGCGTAGAACAGTCCGTAGCCGGCGGCCGCGGCGTTCAGCTCGGCGTTCAGCACCCCGGGCTGAACGACGGCGAGCTGCTCCACCGGGTCGATGCGCAGGATCTCGTTCATGCCCGAGACGTCGAGCACCACCTCCCCGGCGCGGGAGGCGGAGGCGGCGGCAAGGCCGGTGCCGGCACCCCGCGGCACGACCGGCACGCGGTGCCGGCTGGCCAGCCGGAGGGTCTGGATGACGTCGTCGGCGCTGCGGGCAAAGACCACCCCGTCCGGCGGGCTGGGCGAAAGGTAGCCGGAACGGTCGGTGCTGGCCTTCTCCCGGTCTTCGTTCCGGATGGATGCGTTCGGTGCCGCCTGCAGCAGTGCAGCGGTGGAACCGGCGGTCAGGTCGAAGTCGATGGTGTTCATGGGTCCTCTCGAACGTCGGGTGCGGAGCCGTCAGGGCACCATCCAGCCCAGGATGGGCGTGGACTGGAGCCAGATGATGACGGTGAGCATGGCCAGCAGGGCCAGGCTCCAGCCGATGAGTTTGCGCAGCAGCAGGCTCTCGGAGCCCTCCCGGCCGACGGCGGCGGAGGCAATGGCCAGGTTCTGCAGCGAGAGCATCTTGCCCATGACGCCGGCCGAGGAGTTGGCGGCAGCCATCAGCGTGGGCGACAGGCCGGTCTCGTTGGCGGCGGCGACCTGCAGCTGCCCGAACAGGGAGTTCGACGAGGTGTCCGAACCGGTCAGCGCCACACCGATCCAGCCCAGCAGCGGCGAGAGGATGGCAAAGAAGCCGCCCGCCGAGGCCAGCGCCACGCCGAGGGTGGTGGTCTGCCCGCTCAGGTTCATCACGAAGGACAGGGCCAGCACGGCGCAGACGGTAACGATGGTCCAGCGCAGCTGCTTGAGGGTCTCGCCGTAGATCCGCACCCCGGCGCCGGGTTTGATGCGGTAGAGGAGCATGGTCAGGATGCCGGAGAACAGCAGCAGCGTTCCAGTGGCCTTCACGTGGTCAAAGCGCAGGTTCTGGGCCGCCACCGGTTCACCTGAGGAGTTGGTGACGTCCAGGCCCGGCCAGTGGAAGGTCACCCCGCCGATCTGCGTCAGCCAGGCCTTCACCGCCGGAATCTGGGCGAGGGAGAAGACCGTGATGATGATCAGGTACGGTGCCACTGCCATCCACACGCTCCGGGCATCGGGCCGGGTGTTGTCGGCCTCCCCTGCCGGGCGGTCGGTGCCGCCGTCGGCGGGCGACGCCGCGGCGTGGGCTCCGGCGCGGTCGGCGGCTTCAGGCGGGCCGTCGAGGCCGCCCGGGCCCGCGGGCGACGGCGCTGCATGCCGTCCGCCGCCGCTGCCGCTGCCGGCCGAGACCGGGAGCGCGCCGTCGCCGTCGGCTTCACCGCGGGCCGTGGCCGCGGCGGTGTCCTCGACATCCTGCGACTGGCCGTTCATGCCGATGATTTCCCTCGGCTGCCAGACCCGCAGCATCAGGAGCACCGCAATCACGGTGACGACGGCGGCCACCACGTCGGTCAGTTCCACGACGAAGAAGTTGGACGCCACGAACTGGGCGAGGCCGAAGGCGACGCCGGAGACCAGGGCCACCGGCCAGGTCTGCCGGAGGCCGCGTTTTCCGTCCACCAGGAAGACCAGGATCAGCGGCACCACCAGGGCAACGAACGGAGTCTGCCGGCCCGTCATGGAGGACAGCTCCTGGAGCGGGATGCCGGTGACGCCGTTGAGGGCGATGATGGGCGCGGCCATCGCGCCGAAGGCGACCGGGGCGGTGTTGGCCAGCAGCGCGACGACGGCGCTCTTGATCGGTTTCATGCCGGCGGCCATGAGCATGGCCGCCGCAATTGCCACGGGCGCCCCGAACCCGGCCAGGGATTCGAGCAGGGCGCCGAAACAGAAGGCAATCAGGATCGAGAGGATGCGCAGGTCATCCGAGATCGACCGGATCGTCCGGCCAAGCAGCTCGAACCACGGGGTGGAGACTGTGAGCTTGTAGATCCAGAGCGCGTTGATCAGGATCCAGAGGATGGGGAAGATCGCGTAGAACGCACCGAGCCCGGTGGCCGAGAGCGCCTGCCCCAGCGGCATCCCCCAGGCGATCACCGCGAGGAGGAACGACAGGGCCAGGCCGATGACGCCGGCCTGCCAGGCCTTCATTCGGAACACGCCGAGGAGGACGAACAGCAGCAGCAGGGGAAGGGCGGCGAGGATGGCCGAGAACACCAGCGACCCGCCCACCGGATCGAGAACCTGCTGAAAAGCCGCAACCTGGATAGCCACAAAAACCCCCTCGTTTTTGTGCTGGCCAGTCTCCCCGCGGAACATCGGGAGCCGGGCCGGCCGGACGGCACCGTAGCCGCCTCACGATGGGGTCGACAGTAAGCGCGGCCCTCAGGCCGGTCAACCCTCGTCAGGTTCCTGATTTCGAAGATTGGCGAAAAGCGCCACGGCCCTTCCGGCAGGCGGAAGGGCCGTGGCAGGCGGGAGGGCGCCGGGCCCGCCCGGATCGTCGTGCGGTTACTTTTCGCGGGCCTTGCGGGTCTGCTTGTCGTTGGCCTTCTGCAGCGCGTCCACGAGCTCGTCCTTCGTCATGGTGGACCGTCCCGGCACATCGAGCTTCCTGGCCTGCTCATAGAGGTGGTCCTTGGAGGCGTTCGCGTCCACGCCGCCGGCGGTGCCCTTGGAGGATCCCGGCCCGCCGCCCTCCGCGCGCTTGTCGGAAGGGCCCGACTCGTCCTTCTCCTCCCAGTGATCGCCCACCTTTTCGTGGGTGTGCTTCAGCGACGCGTAGGCAGCCCGCGCCGCGCGCTGCTCATCGCCGTCGTACGAGTCCATGGCGGAGTCATAGGTCTTGGCGAAGGTGTCCTGCGCCTTGGCGTCAGAGCGCTGCAGGGTCGAGGGCAGCTCGCTGTCCTTGGCGTGGCCGCTCTTTGACGTCTTTGGCATTGTGCCTCCTTCTCCCCACAGGGTCAGCCGGTTCGGCAGGCGGCCGGGCCACCCGAATACTAAGGATGCTTATGGTCTATCATCTTCCGGCGGCGCCCTCAACCGGCGTCCGGCTAGACCGAACGGGTTTCACCGGCACGGTCGGAGTAAGCCGTGGCTGCATCCCCTGCCAGGGCCAGCTCCACGCGACGGGCGAGGTCCCGGACGTACTCCCCGTCAGCTGCGATCAGGCCGGGCTCCATGGAGTCAAGCACCAACCCGACCTGCCGGCGGATCTCCTTCCGCTGTCCGTCGTCGGCGGCGTGCACCGCGCAGTCCCGCAGCAGGCGCAGCAGTGCACCCAGGACCAGCGGGTCACGTGAGGCAAACCGGCGCGACGCCCCGCATACAAGCTCCAGGAAGTACCGGTGGTCCCGTCCCGCGGTGGCCAGCCGGAGGGTGCCGTCGGAGCCATGATGCAGCTCCGGGCCGAGCCGACGGGACTGGATCCGCACCAGCAGGTCTGCGCAGAAGCCCAGGGCATTCACCGCAGTGGCGGGATCATTGATGCTGGGCGAGAGGGCCTTCACCGCAATGTCGGCCAGCTGCCGCAGGCCCAGGGAGACGTCCTGCTCGGGCGTGCGTTCATACCCGACCTCCACGGCCACTGCCAGATGCTCCTCGACGGCCCGGGCCGCCGCCGGCGACGGCACCGCACCGTCATCGGCCCACAGCCGGCCAATCGGCGTTCCGACGGTGATGTGGTCACCCGGCTGGACCTCCAGCAGCAGGACGAGCCGAAGGCGTTCCAGCACGTCGACCAGCGGACGCTGGTCGACCGCCTTGACCAGTCCGCTGCGCGGCGCCGTGACGGGCGCCCCGCCCTCCGGCAGGGCCAGGTCCTCGGCATCGATTTCACCCTCCCGGGTGTTGGGGTAGGTCTCCTCCAGCACCTGCAGACAGCGCCCATGGGCAGTGACCATCATCGTGTCCACCCGCAGGGACCTGGTGATGTGGCCGATGAACAGCAGCAGCACCATGCCGCAGGCGATGCCCATCAGATAAACCAGGCCGACGACGAGCACCGGCACGGGCGTTTCAGGGTCCATGCCGCGCAGGCCGGTGATGCTCACCACGAAGGTCGACAGCAGGACGGCCAGGACCAGCTGCGTGCGCTTGTCCCGGGCGAACTCGCGCAGCAGCCGGGGCGAGAACTGCTGTGACGCCAGCTGCAGCGCCACGACGGTCAGCGAGAACGTCACGGTCACCGCGGTCATCACGCTGGTGGCCACCGCCTGCAGGAGCGTGGAGGCCGCCTCCATGCCACTGGGCCAGATCCAGCGGGCCCATGCAACCTCCTGCCCGGGCCGCACCGGCAGCAGCAGCAGGGTCACGGCAAGCGCAGCGAGGGAGGCGCAGGTGGGCCAAAACCACACAGACGCCCGCAGGGCCTCCCGATCGATGCGCAGTCTGCGCCGCCCGGTACCCGCCGGCTCCGATGCCGCCGCTGCCGTTGATCCGCGTTCCAACGCCACCTCCCGAACTCGAAAAACAGGAAGGGACGGCCGCCGGCCGCCCCTTCCATCGAAACCCATCCACCGCGGGCGGACAAACCGTCAGGCGGTGCGGCCCTCGGCGGTGCCGCCCTGGTCGCGGGTCAGCAGCAGCGCCAGGCCGACCATGGTCACGCCCAGGAACAGGTGGAGCCAGTTGTCGGCATTGTTCAGCGGGACGAAGTTGGCCGAAGAGTCATGATCGACCACCAGGCCGTAGATCCACAGCACCAGGTAGACGACGCCGCCCCAGAGCAGGTAGCTGCGGGCTCCGCCAACCGTGCGGGCCAGGACGACGCCGGCAACGCCGTAGAGCAGGTGGACGATGTTGTGCAGGACGGAGACCTGGAAGATTCCAAGCAGCAACGCGCCGGAATGGTGGCCGGCGCCGCTCAGCGCTTCGTAATTGGTTGTGATTCCGGGAATGAATCCCATGATGCCGACGAGGAGGAAGACCACGCCGTAGGCGAGGGCCGCTTTCTGGACACTGGTGCGCCCTCGGGTCTGCAGGCCGCTGTTTCCGGTTTCAGTCATGGTGTTGCCCAATCTCTCGTGGATCGCTCGAAAAAGACTTGGACCCATATGGTAAGCACACTTAGTTTCTGATTGCACATCTCCGGATGGCGCGCTGACCTGCGACGACGGCGTCCCGGCTCAGCACTCCACGACGTTGACGGCGAGGCCGCCCATGGCGGTTTCCTTGTATTTGTCGCTCATGTCGCGCCCGGTTTCGCGCATGGTGATAATCACTTCGTCGAGGGAAACCCGGTGATCGCCGTCGCCCCACAACGCCATTTTCGCTGCATTGACGGCTTTCGCTGCGCCGATCGCGTTGCGCTCGATGCAGGGCACCTGCACGAGCCCGCCGATGGGATCGCACGTCAGCCCCAGATTGTGCTCCATGGCTATTTCGGCGGCGTTCTCCACCTGGGCGGGTGTGCCGCCGAGGATCTCCGCCAGGCCGGCCGCCGCCATGGACGACGCCGAGCCCACCTCGCCCTGGCAGCCCACCTCGGCGCCGGAGATCGAGGCCTGCTCCTTGTACAGCACGCCCACGGCGCCGGCGGCGAGCAGGAACCGGACGACGACGTCGTCCTTCTGCTCCGGCGTCGCGCTCTCCATGCCGGGCCCGTAGTGGGTGGCGTAGAACAGGACGGCGGGGATGATGCCGGCCGCGCCGTTGGTGGGGGCGGTGACCACCCGCCCGCCGGAGGCGTTTTCCTCGTTGACGGCCAGCGCCACGAGGTTGACCCATTCCTGCCAGAACTTCGGATCCCGGGTCGGGTCCTCGGCCCGCAGCCGGGTGTGCCAGGCCGGAGCCCGACGGCGGACGTTCAGCCCGCCGGGCAGCAACCCGGTGCGGCGGATGGCCGAGTTCTTGCACTCCTCCATCACGTCGCGGATGTGCAGCAGGCCTGCTCGGATGTCGGCCTCAGTGCGGGATGCCATCTCGTTGGCGAGCATCACTCCGCTGATCGGCAGGCCGGCCGCGGTGCAGTGGGCCAGCAGCTCGGCGGCGGTCCGGAAGGGGTAGGGCAGCTGCGCCTTGCTGGACTCCAGCTCCGCCGCGGCGGCGTCCTCCTCGCCGTCACGGACGATGAAGCCGCCGCCGACCGAGAACCAGGTGCCCTCGTGCAGCACGGCCCCGCCGGCGTCGAGCGCAGCGAACTTCACGCCGTTGGTGTGCCGGGGCAGGATGGTCAGCGGGTGCAGGATGATGTCCTCGGCCGTGTAGTCCAGCACGACGCCGCCGGCGCCGCCGGCCGGCCCGGGCAGCTCGGCGCCGAGCCGCAGCTTGCCGGTGGCGGCGATGTCGGCCAGCCGCTCCTCCACCTGCTCAGGCAGGATCAGTTCCGGGGCGAAGCCTTCGAGCCCGAGCAGCACGGCGGTCATGGTGCCGTGTCCGCGGCCGGTTGCCGCGAGGGACCCGTAGAGGTCCACCCGCAGCCCGGCCACGGCGGGCAGGACGCCGGCGTCGGCCAGTTCCGCGGCGAAGGCCGCGGCGGCCCGCATGGGCCCCACCGTGTGGGAACTCGAAGGTCCGATCCCCACGGAGAACAGGTCAAAGACGCCGACGGCCATGGTTACGCTCCGCTGCCGGAAAGGCGGCAGCTCACAGCTCGCCGCCGTTCTTCTGCGCGTACTCCTCGGCGGAGAGCAGCTCGCCCTCGGCCGTGACGTTGACGGTGAACAGCCAGCCGGCGCCGTAGGGGTCCTCGTTGAGCAGGGCCGGGTTGTCGATGGCCTCCTGGTTGATGTCCACGACCTCGCCGGAGACCGGTGCGTAAAGGTCGGAGACCGACTTGGTGGATTCCACTTCGCCGCAGGTCTCGCCGGCGGTCACGGTGTCACCGACGGCGGGCAGGTCGACGTAGACCACGTCGCCCAGGGCGTCGGCGGCGACGGCGGAGATCCCGACCTTCACGGGCGAGGAGCTGTCCACCCACTCGTGCTCGGCGGAGTAGCGGAGGGAGGAATCGACTTTGCTCATTTGGTTGGTGCCTTTCGAAAGGGTGCGGAGGGGTCGGGGAACGCCGCCGTGGGAGCAGGCGCTGGTATGAAGTCTAGGAGCGGTCGCGCCGATAGAAGGGCAGGGTGACGACCTCGAACGCCTCGGGGCGGCCGCGCAGGTCGACCTCGACGGCAGTGCCCGGCTCGGCGAACGCGGCGTCCACGTAGGCGAGGGCGATCGGGTAGCCCAGGGTCGGGCTCGGCGCGCCGGAGGTCACCTCGCCCACGGTCCGCCCGTCCGCGAGCACGGGGTAGCCGGAGCGCGCCGAGCGGCGTCCGGCACCCTTGAGTCCGACGAGCTTCCGGGCCGGTTCGCTGCCGGAGAGCTTCTCCAGGGCGTCGCGGCCGACGAAGTCGCCCTCCTTGGCCAGCGACACCACCGGGCCGAGCCCCGCGGCGTAGGGGTCCAGGTTCCGGCTGAGTTCGTTGCCGTAGAGCGGCATCCCGGCTTCCAGGCGCAGCGAGTCCCGGCAGGCCAGCCCGGCGGGGACCAGGCCGTCGTCGGCTCCCGCGGCCAGCAGGGCGCCCCAGAGGCCGGCGGCGCGCTCGTTGGGAACGTAGATCTCGAACCCGTCCTCACCGGTGTATCCGGTGCGGGCCACGAGCAGCTCGGCTGCCCCGGCGTCCCCGAGCTCCAGGGGCACCGGGGCCGCGGCGTAGTACTTCATGCCGGTGACCGTCTCCTGCGCGGCGGCCGGAACCAGGCGCAGCAGGATCTGCTCCGCCTTCGGACCCTGGACCGCCACCAGCGAGGTATCGGCGGACTCGTCCTCCACAACCACGTCGAAGTCCTCGGCGCGGGCTGCCAGCTCGCCGGCCACCACCGCGGCGTTGCCGGCGTTGGGCACCACCAGGAACTCGTCGTCGGCCAGCCGGTAGCTGATCAGGTCATCGATGATGCCGCCGTCGGCGTCGGTGATCAGCGAGTACTTGGCCCTGCCCACCTTCACGCCGGAGAGCTTTCCGGCCAGCGCGTAGTCCAGGAACGCACCGGCCTCGGGACCGGAAACCCGGACCTCGCCCATGTGCGAGAGGTCGAACAGCCCGGCGGCCCCGCGGACGGCGCGGTGCTCGGCGAGCTCGGAGCTGTACTTCAGCGGCATCTGCCAGCCGCCGAAGTCGGTGAAGGACGCGCCGGCGGCCTGGTGCTGTGCGTACAGCGCAGTGGTCTTGTCGGTCACTGGAACGCTCCTAGTTCTCGAAGGCTTCGATGGGCGGGCAGGAGCAGACCAGGTTCCGGTCGCCCGCGGCGCCGTCGATCCGGCCCACCGGCGGGAAGTACTTGTCCATCCGGATGCCGGGCACGGGGAAGGCGGCCTGTTCACGCGGGTACGGGCGGTTCCACTCATTGGCAACGACGGCGGCCGCAGTGTGCGGGGCGCGGCGCAGCGGCGACTCCTCCACCGGGAACTCGCCGGCGGCCACCTGGTCGATTTCGCCGCGGATGGCGATCATCGCGTCGATGAAGCGGTCCAGCTCGCCCAGGTCCTCGGACTCGGTGGGCTCGACCATCAGGGTGCCGGCCACCGGGAAGGACAGGGTCGGGGCGTGGAAACCGTAGTCGATGAGCCGCTTGGCGACGTCCTCGGCGGTGACGCCGGTCTTCGCGGTCAGCTCGCGCAGGTCCAGGATGCACTCGTGCGCCACCAGGCCGCCCTTGCCGGTGTAGAGCACCGGGAAGTGCTCGTTCAGCCGGGCGGCGACGTAGTTGGCGGCCAGCAGGGCGCTCTTGGTGGCCTGGGTGAGGCCCGCGCCGCCCATCAGGTTCACGTAGGCCCAGGAGATGGGCAGCACGCCGGCGGAGCCGTAGCGGGAGGCGGAGACGGGGATGTCCTCACCGCCGTCCCAGGCCGCGGCGTTGCCGGGCAGGAACGGGGCGAGGTGTGCCCGGGCCGCGACCGGGCCGACGCCGGGGCCGCCGCCGCCGTGCGGGATGCAGAAGGTCTTGTGCAGGTTCAGGTGCGAGACGTCGCCGCCGAACTCGCCGGGCTTGGCCAGCCCGACCAGGGCATTGAGGTTGGCGCCGTCGATGTAGACCTGCCCGCCGGCCTCGTGCACTGCGTCGCAGACGTCGCGCACGTCGTCGTCGTACACGCCGTGGGTGGAGGGGTAGGTGATCATGATGGCCGAGAGGTTCTCCCGGTGCGCATCGATCTTGGCGCGCAGGTCGGCGTGGTCGATCGCGCCGTCGTCGGCGGTGCCGACGACCACGACCTTCATGCCGGCCAGGACGGCGGACGCGGCGTTGGTGCCGTGCGCCGAGGCGGGAATCAGGCAGATGTCGCGCTGGACGTCGCCGCGGGAACGGTGCCAGCCGCGGATGGCCAGCAGGCCGGCCAGTTCGCCCTGGGAGCCGGCGTTGGGCTGGATGGACACGGCGTCGTAGCCGGTGATCTCGGCCAGCTTCGCTTCGAGGCCCTCGATCAGCTCACGCCAGCCGGCGGTCTGCGATTCGGGGGCGAAGGGGTGGATGGTGGCGAACTCCGGCCAGGTCATGGCCATCATTTCGGCGGTGGCGTTGAGCTTCATGGTGCACGAGCCCAGCGGGATCATGGTCCGGTCCAGGGCCAGGTCACGGTCCGAGAGGCGGCGCAGGTAGCGCAGCATCTGCGTCTCGGAGCGGTGGGCGGAGAAGACCGGATGGGTCATGAAGTCCGAGGTGCGCAGCAGGGCCTCGGGCAGTTCGTACCCGGCGGCGTCGGCCGGGCCGGGCTCACCGGCACCGAACGCGGCGGCGACGTCGGCCAGCACCGCCTCGGTGGTGGTCTCGTCGCAGGAGATGCCCACCGTGTCGGCGTCGATGGAACGCAGGTTGATGCCGCGTTCCTGCGCGGCGGCCAGCACCTCGCCGGCGCGGCCGGGCACCTTCACCGTGAGGGTGTCGAAGAACGTGCCGTGGACCGGCTCCAGCCCGGCCTTGGCCAGCGCGGCGGCCAGGGCGCGGGCCCGGGCGTTGGTGCGCCGGGCAATCGCCCGCAGGCCAACGGGCCCGTGGTAGACGGCGTACATGGAGGCCGTGATGGCCAGCAGCGCCTGCGCGGTGCAGATGTTCGACGTCGCCTTCTCGCGGCGGATGTGCTGCTCGCGGGTCTGCAGCGCCAGCCGGTAGGCGGGGGTGCCGGCGTCGTCCTTGGACACGCCGACGAGGCGGCCGGGCAGCGAGCGCTCCAGGCCCTTGCGCACCGCCATGTACGCGGCGTGCGGGCCGCCGAAGAACAGCGGGACGCCGAAGCGCTGCACGGAGCCGACGGCGACGTCGGCGCCCTGCTCCCCGGGCGGGGTGAGCAGGGTCAGGGCGAGCAGGTCGGCGGCGACGGTGACCATCGCGCCGCGTTCCTTCGCCTCGGCGATCAGGGGCGCCTGGTCGCGGACGACGCCGGAGGCGCCGGGCTGCTGCAGCACGACGCCGGTGATCTCGCCCTCCGGCAGGCCGGCGGAGAGGTCGGCGACCTCGACGTCGAAGCCGAGCGCCCGGGCGCGGCCCTCGACCACGGCGATGGTCTGCGGGAACGCCTCGGCGTCGAGGACGATCTTTCCGTCCGCCTTCTTCTTGTTGGACCGGCGCATCAGCAGCACGGCCTCGGCCACGGCGGTGGCTTCATCCAGCAGCGACGCGTTGGCGATCGGCAGGGCGGTCAGGTCCTGGACCATGGTCTGGAAGTTCAGCAGCGCCTCGAGCCGGCCTTGGGAGATCTCCGGCTGGTACGGGGTGTAGGCGGTGTACCAGGCCGGATCCTCGACGATGTTGCGCAGGATCACCGGCGGCGTGTGCGTGGCGTAGTAGCCCTGCCCGATCATCTGCACGGCGGTGCGGTTCTTCCCGGCGAGCGCGCGCAGCTCGGCGAGCGTCTCCTCCTCGCTGCGGGCCTCACCCAGCACCAGCGGGGCGTCCTGGCGGATGGCGGCGGGAACGGCGGCGTCCACCAGCGCGTCCAGGCTGTCGTAGCCGACGGTCTTGAGCATGGTCTCGGTGGCCGGGGCGTCGGCGCCGATGTGGCGGTCGACGAAGGCGGCGGGGGTGTCGGCGGGGGCAGTCATCTTCAACTCCGGGGCAGGCAGGATGAGGGCATGCCGGCGGTGGGCCGGCTCCTCCCCGCTCTGTATTGGACCTGAGAGATTCCGCGGGATGGCCCGCTTGCACCGTCGGTGAGCACGGCCGGGGCCGGGCTGCTTTCCAGAGTTGCCTCGCTGCGGCGGTACCGGTGCCTGAGAGATTCCCGGGGAGGGTTTGCTCCTACGGCGCCGACGGATGTGATGCTCCGGCGGGCTCTCCCGCCGCGGCTGATAACGGCATTTTTAATTGTGTTCTACGCTACGAAACTCTAGCCCGCACCCCCGGCCGCAGCAAGGCGGTTTCGGCCCGTGACAAGCGGCGGGGCAGGCTCCCGCCGCGCGCGGGGGCGCCGCGCGCACGGTGACGTGGGACCGGGGGCGGCGGGCTCCTGTTTTGACATCGCCTGCGCGGACTCCCAGACTTTCTAGGGTCGGCGGCGGCGCCGCATCCCCCGGATTCCCGGGCGGCGGCCTCGGCCGAGCGGACGCGTCCGCTCCGGCTGCGCCTAGAAGAAAGATCTCCATGTCTGACCGCACCGCCTCCATCGCCCCTTCATCCACGCCGGCTGTTCCCGGCTCCGGAACGGACGACGGCGGGGGCGGCGGGAGCGGGCTGGCCCGTTCCATGTCGAGCCGGCACATCCAGCTGCTGGCCATCGGCGGGGCGATCGGCACCGGCCTGTTCATGGGCTCGGGCAAGACCATCTCGGTGGCCGGGCCGTCGGTGATCTTCGTGTACATGGTCATCGGGTTCATGCTCTTCTTCGTCATGCGGGCCCTCGGCGAGCTGCTGCTGTCCAACCTGAACTACAAGTCCTTCACCGACTTCTCCGCAGACCTGCTCGGCCCGTGGGCCGGATTCTTCACCGGCTGGACCTACTGGTTCTGCTGGGTGGTCACGGGCATCGCGGATGTGGTCGCCATTGCCCACTACGTGACGTTCTGGTGGGCGGACGCCCCGCTGTGGATCCCGGCCCTGGCCTGCATCCTGCTGCTGGTGGCGCTGAACCTGCCCACCGTGAAGGCCTTCGGCGAAACCGAGTTCTGGTTCGCCCTGGTCAAGATCATTGCCATCCTGACCCTGATCGTGGTGGGCCTGGTGATGATCTTCTCCGGCTTCAGCTCGGACTCCGGCGAGGCCTCCTTCACCAACCTGTGGGCGCACGGCGGCTTCTTCCCCAGCGGCCCCATGGGCTTCGTGGCCGGCTTCCAGATCGCCGTGTTCGCGTTCGTCGGCATCGAGCTGGTGGGCACCGCCGCCGCCGAGACGAAGGACCCGGAAAAGAACCTGCCGAAGGCCATCAACTCCATTCCGATCCGCGTGATGCTCTTTTACGTGGCGGCGCTGGCCATCCTCATGGCGGTCACCCCGTGGACGGGCTTCAGCGCGGATGAGAGCCCGTTCGTGGGCATGTTCGCGCTGGCCGGGCTGGGCACCGCCGCGGCCGTGGTCAACTTCGTGGTCCTGACCTCCGCCGCGTCCTCGGCGAACTCCGGCATCTATTCCACCTCGCGCATGGTGTACGGCCTGGCACATGAGGGTGATGCGCCCAAGGCGTTCGGCCGGCTGTCCCGGCGCAAGGTGCCGCAGAACGCCCTGTTCTTCTCCTGCACCTTCCTGCTCGCCGGCGTCGTGCTGCTCTACGCCGGCGACTCGGTGAGCGCCGCCTTCACGCTGGTCACCACCATCTCCGCCCTGTGCTTCATGTTTGTCTGGACGCTGATCCTGGTCAGCTACCTGGCCTACCGCCGGCGCCGCCCGCACCTGCACGCGGCGTCGACGTTCAAGCTGCCCGGCGGCGTCGGCATGGTCTACCTGGTGCTGGCCTTCTTCGTGTTCCTGCTCTGGGCGCTGACCACCCAGCCCGACACCCTGCAGGCGCTGCTGGTCACGCCCATCTGGTTCCTCCTGCTGGGCGCGGTGTACGCCGTGATGCGCCGCCGCCCGGAGCACCGCGCGCGGGTGGCCGGCTTCAAGGCACAGCGCAGCGCCGAGCGCGCGGCGCTGGACGCCGCCGGGCAGCAGCCCGGCTAGTACACGACGGTGCCGCTGGCGGGCACGGTCGTGCCGGCCCGGGCCGGCTGCCCGGAGACCTCCACCAGGATGCCCAGGGAGTGCAGCGGCGTTTCCAGGGCCGCCGCCAGGTCCGGCACCAGCCGGTCCTGCACCTCGCGGAGCACCTGCTGGATGTCGGCCCGGGAGTTCACGGTCAGCCGCAGGGCCAGGTCCGGTTCCTCGGCCGTGCCGCGCAGCAGCGCGTCGCAGTCGACGACGCCGGCCACCTGGCCGGCCTGCTCCTCAAAGGCGCCCGCGAGGACGGCCGGATCGATCACGGTGATGCCGCGGGCGGGGTTCTCCTGCAGCCGGAACCGGCTGCCGGGCCGACGCCGGGGGATCTGGGCCATCAGCCACCACAGGGCCAGCAGTCCCAGCAGCACCCCGGCGGCCAGCACGGCCCAGGGCAGCCAGTCGGAGCCCTCCGTGAAGGTGCCGAGACCGGGGGCGGCCCGGTCCTGCGGGCGCCCCGCCGCGCCGCCGCTGGCGCCGTCCGCAGCGCCCGAGGCCAGCAGCAGGATCCAGATGCCCCCGGCCAGGCCCAGCAGTCCCAGCAGGGTCAGCCAGGTGCGGTTGGCCGCCCCGGGATGCTCACGCATGTCCTTGTCCTTTCCGCCGCATCACGCCGTGGACCGCACGTCCACCCGGACTTCGGGCACCGGATCCAGCCCCGAGGCCTCCAGCCGGGACCGCACCCCGTCGGCGACCCAGTTCTGCAGGTCGGCGGTGTCCCGCAGGGCCGTCTGCACCGCCACGCGCACCATCCGGTCCCCCGCGGTCGCGGAGGCCGAGGACACCCCGTCGATGTGTTCGCAGGTCGCTGCCGCGAGCCGGGCCGTTCCCCGGCGCGAGATCACCGCGGCGGCGCCGCCCGAACCGGACACGGCGGCGTCCTGGACGCCGGAGCTGCGCGCCGGCATCCGGACGGGGAGGGTGCGGTAGCCGCCGGGAATCAGGCCGCAGAGCAGCAGGACCAGCCCGAGGAGGGCCAGGGACCCGCCCACGATCCAGGCTGCCGGCTCGTTCCACAGGGTTTCCGACGCCTCCCGCGTGCCGCTCAGCAGAAACTGCGGCCAGCCGCCCTGCAGGAGCCGTTCTCCGGCCACCCAGCACAGCGCCACCGCCAGGGCCAGCAGCAGCAGCGAGGTGATCAGCGCCGGGAGGGTCCGGCTGGGGCGCCGGCGGAGGTTCAGCTGCCCCGGCGCCTCCGCGCTCACTGCAGCCTCCGGCGCGGGCCGTCCGCGCGCGGCGGCTGGAGCCAGCGGATCACGATGTCCACCTGCCGCACCTCGACGCCGGTCAGCTCCCCGATCCGGGCGGTCAGGCGGCCGCGCAGCCGGTCAGCCTCGGCGCGCAGCGGAACCGGATACGGCATGCCCACCTCCACCTGCAGGCTCGCGATGTTGCCGGCCAGCTCCACGGAGGTCTTCGGCCGCGCGGAGAGGTCCGCCGCGGAGCCGAAGCCCATGAACCCGCCGCTTCCGCCGCCGGCGGCGGTCTCGTCCGCGGTGACCTGACCCGCGATCTTCTCCAGCACCTGGCGGGCCATCCGCGTGGCTCCCCGTTCCTCGACCGGGCGCGGCCTGCGCGGCGCCTGGGCCGTCATCTGCTCGACGCCCTGCCGAACAGGGACTGCAGGTCCAGCCGCCCATCCGCCGCCAGCCCGACGAGCAGCCCGATCAGTCCAAACAGGATGGTCAGCAGGAACGCCAGCCATCCCCCGAAGGCCAGGACGATTCCCAGCACCAGGCCGACGGCCAGGCACCAACGCGTTGCGGACATGGCATTTCTCCTATCGTTGCTTTCGGATCCGGTGTCCGGGCTCCTATTCGAGGCGGGTGGAGCCCTGCCGGCTGTCGTCGCCGCCGCCGCCGCCGTCGTCGTCCTCCTGGGGCAGGTGCACGTCCGAGACGTTGACGTTGACCTCCAGGACCTCCAGCCCGGTGGCGTTCTCCACGGAACGGATCACGCTGCGGCGGATGGCCTGGCTGACCTCGACGATGGAATATCCGTATTCCACGACGATGCTCACATCGACCGCCGCCTGGCGTTCGCCCTTTTCGACGCTGACGCCGTTGGCCACATTGGTCTGCGACCCCGGGATGCGCTCGGTCATGGCGCTGAGGGCACGGCGGGCACCGCCGCCCATCGCGGCGACACCGGGCACCTGCCGGGTGGCGATGCCGGCGAGCTTCTGCACCACCGTCTCCTCGATCGTGGTGTCGCCCCGCGGCGTATGCAGCGGTCCGGACACCCGGTGGGCTTCCTGCGGCGGGACATCGGTTTCCACCGGGTTCTTCTGTTCGGCGGCCACGGATCCCGCCTGGTTCCTCGACACATCGGCCATGGAACTCATCTCCTGCCTGTTCGTCGCACCTTGACGTCCTTAAAGACGCACGCCGCGGGGCTTCGTCACGGCCGGCGCGTGAACTTGCCGTTAATGCCCGACGACGGCGCAGCCGCTATTCCTCCCCCGCGGCGGCGGTGGGAAAATCGGTCCTGAACGGCACCGGCCGTTCGGACGGGGGTTCGACGTGACCGTTGCCCGCCGGCCGGAGCACCCCGGCGCCCCGGCTGCTTTTACCGCCTTGGAGGAGGCGGCCGTCGTCGCCCTGGCCCAGGCCGGCGACGCCGCCGCCTTCGAGTTCCTTGTCCTGGCCTACCGGGGCCGGATCCACCGGCTGGCGCTGCGGATGCTGGGCGACGCCGGTGAGGCCGAAGACGTGGTGCAGGAGACGCTCGCCGCCGGCTGGCGTGCCCTGCCCCTGCTGGAGACGCCCGGGGCCTTCGGCGGGTGGCTGTACCGCACCGCCGCCAACAAGTCCCGGGACGTGCTGCGCCGCCGCAGCTCCCATCCCGTGGAGGCGGTCGACGCCGCGGACCTGGGCAGCGCCCTCATCGGGTCCGGGCAGCCGGACATGGATCCGCACCGCACCGCCGAGACAGCGGCGGAACTGCTGGACCTGGCCGTTGCCCTGCGGGCCCTGCCGGAGGATCTGCGCTCGTGCTGGCTGCTGCGTGAGCTCCATGAGCAGAGCTACCGGGAGATCGGCAGCGCGCTGCACATCAGCCCGCACGCCGTGCGGGGCAGGCTGGCCCGGGCCCGGGAAAAACTCGCCGAGGCCATGGTCGCCTGGCGGTGACCGCCCGGCGCGGGCGGTGGCTGCCCCTGCGCGGCCGCGGTCGGCGCCGCCGTGTGACCTGCCCTGTGTGACCTGCCCTGTGTGACCTGCCCTGGGCCCGCACGGTTGCCCTCGCGTGTGACGGACAGCATAATGAGACCACAAGTTTTCAAATTCGCGGTCTTTAATTCCACATTGTGAAAGTAGGCGTTCCGGTGGGAACCGGAGCCGCCCGCCCCACAGCCTCAGCTGAACCTCCGGCCCGCTGCTCGGTCCCGGAGCCCCAGCCCCATCCAAGGAGGAACACGCATGGCCATCGAGACAACCGACCTTCGGCCCGCCGACGGCGCGGAACAGATCCTCACTGAAGAGGCGCTGGCGTTCGTGGAGGAGCTGCACCGCCGCTTCGGAGGCACCCGGGACGAGCTGCTGGCGGCCCGCGGCCGGCGCCGCGCCGACGTCGCCGCCACCGGCAAGCTGGACTTCCTGCCCGAAACCGCCGAGGTCCGCAGCGGGGACTGGAAGGTGGCCGAAGCCCCGGCCGCACTGCAGGACCGCCGGGTGGAGATGACCGGGCCGGCCTCGCCCGCCAAGATGGCGATCAACGCGCTGAACTCCGGTGCCCGGGTCTGGCTTGCCGACCTGGAGGACGCCGCCACCCCCACCTGGCACAACGCCATCGACTCCCAGGTCAACCTCTACCGGGCCGCACGCGGTGACCTGTCCTTCACCTCTCCCGACGGCAAGGAGTACGCGCTGCGCACCGACGCGCCGCTCGCTGTCGTCGTCATGCGCCCGCGCGGCTGGCACCTGCCCGAGAAGCACATCAGCGTGGACGGCCGGGAGGGGATCGGCGCGCTCGTGGACTTCGGCCTGCACTTCTTCCACAACGCCGCCCGCCTGCTGGAGAACGGCCAGGGTCCGTACTACTACCTGCCGAAGATGGAAAGCCACCTCGAGGCCCGGCTGTGGAACGACATTTTCACCTTCTCCGAGGAGTACGTCGGCGTGCCCCACGGCTCGGTCCGCGCGACCGTCCTGATCGAGACCATTCCGGCCGCGTTCGAGATGGAGGAGATCCTCTGGGAGCTGCGCGACCACGCCTCAGGGCTCAACGCCGGCCGCTGGGACTACCTGTTCAGCATCATCAAGTACTTCCGCGACGCCGGAAAGGACTTCCTGCTGCCGGACCGGGCCGACGTGAACATGACCGCCCCCTTCATGCGCGCCTACACGGAGCTGCTGGTGAAGACCTGCCACCGCCGCGGCGCCTTCGCCATGGGCGGCATGGCCGCCTTCATTCCCAACCGCCGGGAACCCGAGGTGACCGCCGCCGCCATCGAGAAGGTCAAGGCGGACAAGACCCGCGAGGCCACCGACGGGTTCGACGGTTCCTGGGTGGCCCACCCGGACCTGGTCTCCACCTGCCTGGAGGTGTTCGACGGCGTGCTGGGCGAGAAGCCGAACCAGGTGGACCGGCTGCGCGAGGACGTGTCCGTCACCGCGCGGGACCTGCTCGACGTCACCACGGCGGAGGGCTCGATCACGGAGGCCGGCCTCCGCTCCAACCTGTACGTGGCAGTGGCCTACACCGCCGTCTGGCTTTCCGGCAACGGCGCGGTGGCCATCCACAACCTGATGGAGGACGCCGCCACCGCCGAAATCTCCCGTTCCCAGGTCTGGCAGCAGGTACGCAACGCCGTGGTGCTCGAAGACACCGGCGAGACCGTCACCGAAGACCTTGTCCGGCGCCTGCTGGCGGAGGAGACCGAGCGGCTGCGCGGCGAAGTGTCCGAGGAGATGTTCAGCCGGTACTACGAGCCGGCCAGCCGGCTTATCGGGTCGATCAGCCTCTCCGAGGACTACCCGGACTTCCTGACCCTGCCGGCCTACGAACTGATCGACTGAACCCCACGGCCGGCCCGGGCGCGCAGGCGGGCAAGCCCGCGCAGCCAGCGTGGCGGTCCGGCTGCCTGCTCCCTTTCCGGGGGCAGGTAGCCGGTCCCCCAGCGGCTTATCGCCGCGTAGGCGTCCGCCCGCACCGGCGGCAGGGAGAGGAAGACATCGTGCATCGCGCCCGGGACGCGGATGATGGTGACGGTGTTGCCCAGCGACAGGGCGCGGTGCGCCACCACGTTAACGTCCAGGGCGACGTCGGAAGTGCGCACCTCGGGCGACCAGCGCGGCTGCAGATAGCTGCGGGTGGAGAGCAGGACCAGGACGGGCAGGTCCAGGTGCAGGCCCCGGGCCACCGCCGCCTGGCCGCGGAACACGGCGTGGATGAACGCCGTCGTCGCCGTGAAGCCGCGGACCGGCCGCCACTGCGTGTTGTAATGCCACTCCCCGCCGAAAGCCGATGAAACGGCCCGGGAATAGTTCCCCGAGTCCACGGCGGGCAGGGTCCCGCGCGGATTCCGGGCAGCCTCCAGGTTGATGAGCGGGCTGATCGCCCGGCGCCCCAGCTCGGCGCCCTGGAACTCCAGCCAGGGACTGTTGAGGATCAGCGCCGCTGCCCGGCCCGGATGACGGGCCGCCCACAGGCTCAGCGTGAGGCCCCCGGTGGAATGGCCCAGCAGCACCAGCGGCAGGTCCGCCCCGGCTCCCGGCCCGCCGGGGCCGCCCGGAGTTTCGGCTGCCCGCCCTCCGGCCGGATCGCTGCGGCCCATGGCCTGCAGCGCGGCGGCGATGTCGGCGTCGTACTCGGCGAGGTCGGTGACGAAGCCGGGGGTGTCCCCGGGCCGGAGACTGCGCCCGTAGTTGTGCAGGTCCAGGGCGAAGAACCGCGCGCCGGCGTCGACCCAGTACTGTGCCAGTTCCTTCTGGAAGAAGTAGTCCGACCAGCCGTGCACGTACAGGACATCCATCCGCGGGGTTCGGGTGTCCTCCGGATCCGGCTGCCGGCGCACCAGCGTCGCGATCCGGTCCTCGGGAAGGTGCAGGGTCAGCTGCTCGAAGCCGGGGCCGAGGACGTCGGGCCGCCAGCGGGCAGGCTCAGCCGCAGGCTGCGTGGCGGTGGCGGCGGGCGTGGCGGTGGCGGGCGGGACGGCGGGACGGGGTCCTGCAGTCCTGCGGTTGGCCATGCCTCCATTGCAGCACGCAGCCGGGCAGGCGCCAAAGGACGCCGGGTGGGTTTCCGGTGAGGCGCCCGCAATGCGCCGTTCCGGTTTGGCAAGATGGTCCGATGGACTCCACTTCGCGGACCACGCAGCCGCTGCCCGAGAAAGAGGCCGGGGCGCTGGCCCGGGCCCTCGACGCCGGGGACGTGACGGTCTTTGTCGACGGAACGGCACTCCGGCTGCCGCCGGCGGCCCGTGACGCCGTGCTCGACCTGCTGGCGCGGCTGGCCCGCGGGGCCGCCGTCACCGTCACCGACGCACCTGCCGGCGGGGGCCTGGAAACCGCCGGCGCCCGGACCGCCGCGCGGGCCGGCACGCAGGCCGCAGCCGTACCCTCTCCCCTGCTGACGACCTCGCAGGCTGCCGCCGCGGCGGGCATCTCGCACACGTACCTGCGCAACCTCACCGACGCCGGAATCATCCCGGTGGAATACCGCGGCTCGCACCGGCGCATCCGGATGGAGGACATCCAGGCATGGCTGGAGCAGCAGCGCCTCGCGAAGGAAGCCCGACAGGCCCCGGGGCGGACCGTGACGGGAGCCGACTGACCGGTCCCTGCCGATGCGACCACGCAGCGCGGTTCCGGCGTGATGGCTCCCGGGCCTGCGGCGACCTATGCTGGTTCAACGGGCGTGATCCGCCCCACATTCGTCGACCAATGGAGGTCTCGTGATCATCGGCGTCCCCAGGGAAATCAAGAACAACGAATACCGGGTGGCCATCACGGCCTCGGGAGTGCATGAACTCACCACCCGCGGACATGTGGTGCTGATCGAGTCGGCAGCCGGGGCGGGGTCCCAGATCAGCGACGGGGAATACGCCGCGGCCGGCGCGGAGATCGTGGAGACAGCCGACGACGTCTGGTCCCGTTCCGCCATGGTGCTGAAGGTCAAGGAACCGGTGGCCTCGGAGTACCGCCACTTCCGGCCCGGCCTCGTGCTGTTCGCCTATCTCCACCTCGCCGCCGAGCCGGAGCTGACCCGGGCCCTGCTCGACGCGGGCGTCACCGCCGTCGCCTATGAGACCGTGCAGACGGGGCGCACGCTTCCCCTGCTGGCACCCATGTCGGAGGTGGCGGGGCGGCTCTCCGTGCAGGTGGGCGCTCAGTGCCTCACCCGTCCTGCCGGCGGTCCGGGACTGCTGCTGGGCGGGGTGCCCGGCGTGCGTCCGGCCAAGGTAGTGGTCCTGGGCGCCGGGGTGGCCGGCACCAACGCCGTCGCCGGAGCCGTGGGCGCCCACGCCGACGTCACCGTCCTGGATATCAACATTGCCCGGCTGCGCGAGCTGGACGCCCAGTACGCGGGGCGCATCAAGACCGTCGCGTCCAACGCCTTTGAGATTGAACGGGCCCTGCTGGACGCCGACCTGGTCATCGGCTCCGTCCTGATCCCGGGCGCCCGCGCCCCCAAGCTGGTCACCAACGCCATGGTCGCCCGGATGAAGCCGGGAAGCGTGCTCGTGGACATCGCCGTCGACCAGGGCGGCTGCTTCGAGGACAGCCACCCGACCACGCACGAGGATCCGACCTTCCGGGTCCATGACTCCCTGTTCTACTGTGTGGCAAACATGCCCGGCGCGGTTCCCAACACCTCCACCTACGCGCTGACCAACGTCACGCTGCCGTACGCCGTCGCCCTCGCCGACAAGGGCGTCCCGGCCGCCTTTGAGGCGGACCCGGCGCTGGCCCAGGGCCTGAACACCGCGGACGGGCAGGTCATGCACCACTCGGTGTCCGAAGCCCACGGCCTCGAGCTGGCCCACTGGAAGCAGCTGCTCCCGGCGTAGGGCCCCGGCGCGGGGGCGCGGGCTGCGGAGCCCGCGCCCCTACGCGTTCTCGAAGTGGGTCTGCGCCGGGGCTCCGTTGTACCGCTGGACGACTTCCGCGGCGATCTCCCGCAGCTTCAGGTTCCGCGCATTGGAGGCCCGGCGGAGGACATCGAATGCTTTCTGCTGTCCGCAGCGGTTCTGGCCCATGACGATCCCGACCGCGAGGTCGATGTCGGTCCGGGAGGCCAGCACGGCCTGCAGGTCGGCGACCGTACCCACCTGCGTCGCCATCCGCACTGCGAGTTTCAGGGCCTGCGAGGCCTGCTCCGCGTAGGCGCGGGCCGCGTGCCGGAACCGGTGGTCAAAGAGCCCCGGTTCGGTCGCGTACAGATTGAGCGCCGCCCTGGCCCGGCCCTCCAGGGCCAACGGCAGGCTGAAGACCGAGCGCACCCCCAGCGTCGTGATGTGCGCGGTGTAGTTGCGCCAGCGGCTTTCGAGCACGGTGTCCGCCACCAGCACCTCCTCGCCGGTCCGCAGCGCATGCAGGCAGGGACCGTCGCCGAAGTCGTACTGGACCTCATCGAGGCCCTGGGCGGTGTCACTGCTGCTGGCCACGGTGTATTCCGCGGCCGCCGCGCGCTGCAGGGTGATGCCGCAGTACACGGCGCCCCGGCAGGAGAAACCCGATGCGCTCAGGCGGGCCAGCTCCTGCAGGAACCCGATCACGTCGGCAGAGTCCACCAGCAGGTCCTGCAGCGCCGCCGCGGCCGCCTGGCGGGCTTCCCCGTCCTTCTCCGATGAGGGCAGGGCTTGGTCACGCGTGGTGGAATCCATAAATGATCAGCAGGCCTTCCCGCGGACCATCAGGGTCCAGAATTGGTGTCAGGGAAGAATGATCATACGATAAGCACCGGTCAAGACGCGGCCGTGGTTCCTGCCTGCTGCAGAGGAAGCACCCTTGACGCGTTTTTCGACCCCCATCCCTGCTCTTTCCGCCCCCGGGCAACCATGAAGCCGCCGTATCCGGTGGGCTACTCCCCGCGCCTGCTCTCGGCGGCCGCCTACGTGACCGCCGCCGCTGAGGAGCGATGCAGTGCCGCGCCGGGACTGGCCCCGGAGGATGAGCTTCTCCTGCGCTCCGAACTGATCGGCATCATCCGGCGCCTCGCCGCGGATCCCCGTCCGACGCCGGAAGGCACCCGGTCGCCGGCCGGCTGAAGATACCCGGACGTGAGGAAGGACCCGCCGCAGGGGGATACGGCAGGTCCTTCCGTGGCGGGGGCTTGGCCGGCACCCCGCCGCTGCGCTGCGTGGGTCGGATCCCAGCACGGCCGGCCGACGCAGCGCAAGTCTTTGAAATCCTGGGTTACACCACGGTCCTGGTACCGAAGCACGGGCCCGGGTTCCATGGTCTTTTGCTTGCTTGCCTATTCACTTTTCAGCTGCCCGCTCTCCGTCCGCCGGCTCCGCTGCGGCCTACTCCCAAAGGCCGTCCGCCCAGGCCGCATCCCGCAGATAGCTTCGTGCCGAGGCGACATCCCACAGTTCGCCGCGCGAGGCCACCATTCCCATCTCACACATATCAAGCACCTGGTCCTCGGAACAGCCGAGAGCGGTTCCGAGATCGCCGGTGTCGGCCGCGAGGACTACGTCTTCCTGCTCCCCCATGGTGATACTGCCCCTTTCAGTGGTTTCCCCCGACCCACGCGGGGCTAGCGCTTGTCCAGCAGCATGGCTTCCCGTTCAGGGCTCCAGGTCCGCGCATAGAGACCCATGGCGGCCTCTTCCCTCAGCGACAGGCCCAGCCGGTTCAGCAGCATGTGCGCCTGGTACACCGTCAGGTGCTGTGCGCTCCTGCTGATCCTGGCCTTGTCCGCACGGTACAGGTACGTGTCCATGGCCCGGAACCAGCGCCGTCGCCAGTTCTCCACGGCCGACTCGGCCGCAGTCGCGGCCATCAGCCGGTGGGTGGGCATGATCTTGGCACCGACCTGCACCGTCATCGCCTGCCGCATTCCGGCAGCCCGGGGACCCAGGCCGGCAGTGCAGCTGCGCAGGTGGCTGTCCCAGTAGTACTCCCAGGAGAGGCGCCGCCGATCCGGCCAGCTCGAGGCCCGGGGGCCCTTCATCATGCTGCGCGCGGAATCGAAGAGCAGCAGGGATCCGAGCGCCCAGCGGTTCTGCACCTTCGGGAACCGCGCCGTCGCCCAGCAGGCCAGGTCGGAGGAAAGCTCGAAGACCTCCTCCGCCAGGGCCAGGCCCTCCACCCCGCCGTACTTGGCGAGGTCGGCCTCGACCCGGGGGTCCTGGGGCTCCATGCCGCCCGGACCCAGCCGGTCCATGGCCGGCTCGCTGAACTCGTGCGAGACGTCAAGGTGCCCGATGACTCCGCTGGCCCGCTCCTGCAGGGCCGCGAGGAGCGACTGCAGCCGGTCCAGGGTCTCCCGGCCGGCCAGCACCCGGAGCCGGACATGAGCATTGCCCGGCTCCGAGCACCTGGTGTAGAACCACCGTTGAGCGCCCCACACCTGAGCCTGCGCCGCCAGCGGGGTAACCAGTTCTCCAATGATGCCGTCCGCTACATCGAATCCCCCGGTATAGATGGAAAGGGTCCACCAATGAGTGCCTGTCTGTGTCCGCGAGGCTGATCGAACTGCAGCTAGCTGACTCATGGCGTCTTCCCTCCGGGTAAACCTGGCTACCGCCGCTGGGGCGAGTCCTTACCTGCTAAAAAACAAAAACTGTTCCCCCAAAAGAGGGGACCAGCTTAGAACCACTCCCAGCTCTTGGAGCCGGCGGCGCTGATGCGAATCCTGTTCATGTGATTTCCCCTCATTTTGCAGCCCCCTGAGAGTGGGGCCGGTGCCTTGATTGACTCCGAAAGCTTCCCGCGCAGGGAAGACCAGTGTCCACCCCTTCCCGCTGCCCTCTTGCGGACATGACAGGAACAGGAACTGGACATCCGGAGGGAAAACGGCATCGCCGCGGACTATGGTCCGGCACGGCGGCGAATCCGGGGCTCAGAAGGGAAAACGGCAAGGTTTCCGATGACTGTCAGCATCCGGACATGGCAGGGTTTTCACAAGCAGTCCGGTTCCTGAATGTTCGCCGGGAGCCTTCTGCGCACCGAATGGGAGGCTTCCGGATAGGGTTACAGAGAAGTGCCGGGGGGAGGGCAGGAAAGGAGCAGTTGTGCTGGATCAGGTATCGCTCGACGTGTACCGGTTCGCCGTGAGCCATCCCGGATGGAGCGTACCGCAGGCGTCCGAGGCGCTGGGGTTCACCTCGAAGGCGATCGAGTCCGCCATCGACGTGCTCCGGACCCGGTGCCTCCTGGTGGAGCAGCCCGACGGCGTGGGCCTGAGCGCGGTCTCCCCCGACGTTGCCCTGGCTGAGCTGGTGGATCCGGACGAGCGCGCCCTGCTGGAGCTGCGCTCGCGCATCGCCGAGCGCCGACGGGAACTCACCAGCCTTGTTCCGGCCTTCCTGGAGGCACGCCGCCAAGTGAGCGAAGACGCGTCGGTCGAGGTCCTCGAAGACCCCGAACAGGTCCAGCGCGTGCTGATCGAGTACGGCCGCTCCGTTTCCGACCGCGTGCTGATCGCCCGGCCCGGCCAGGGCTCCAGCGCGGACTTCCAGGAGGAGAGCGTCCAGAAGGACGTCGAGCTGCTCCAGCAGGGCGTCCAGCGCAAGACCCTCTACCAGTCGAGCACACGGGACCATGTCCCCACCCGCAAGGCCGTCGAGGCCATCACTGCGGCCGGCGGGGAGTTCCGCGTCCTGCCGTACCTGCCGGTGCGGGCACTGATCTTTGACGACAAGGTCGGCGTGCTGGCCCGCCAGCTCCACCCCGAGGACCGGGCCGGGCTGGTCATCCGGGATCCGAACCTGGTGCATGCCATGACGCATCTTTTCGACTTCGCCTGGGGCCTGGCCGAACCGTTCCTGGCGGAGCAGGCCAGCGGGGCCACACTGAACAGCACCCAGCGGTCCGTGCTGCGCGGGCTGGCCTCCGGCGCCTCGGATGAAGTCATCGCGCGGCGGCTGGGCATCAGCGTCAGGACCTGCCGGCGGCACATCGCCTGGATGCTCGAGGAGCTGGGAGCCGAGAGCCGCTTCCAGGCGGGAATCAAGGCGCATCGGGTCGGCTGGATCTAAGCTGCACGGCGGAGCCGGGCCGGATGGCAGGACGCGCCCGTGCCGCGGCCGGCGTAGCACCGAGAGGTCAACAGGCGGTGCCTGCCGGTGAACCGCGGGAACTATCATGTGGGAATGACTTCGTCGACGAACGCATCGGAATCCGTGGAGCTGGCCGCCGAGACCGAGGTGGCACTGGAACGGGCGGAGGCAGCCCACCGGCATGAGCAGCTGTTCTCGCAGCGCGCGCACCACATCAAGCAGTCCGCGGTCCGCGACGTCTTCGACATCTCCATCCGGCCCGGGCTCATCTCCCTGGCCGGCGGCAGCCCGTACCTGCGCTCCCTGCCCCTTGACGACCTGGCCGCCACGGCCGCGGACCTGATCCGCGGGCACGGCCTGGAAGCGCTCCAGTACGGCGGCGGCCGCGGAACGGACGAGCTGCGCAGGCTCGCCTGCGAGATCATGGCCGAGGAAGGCATCACCGACGCCGATCCCGAGGACATCGTCATCACCACCGGTTCGCAGGCGGCGCAGGACGTGGCGGGGAAGGTCTTCTGCGATCCCGGCGACGTCGTGCTCTGCGAGGACCCCACCTATGTGGGCGCCCTGAACTCCTTCGAGGCCTACCAGGTGGACCTGCAGCCGGTGGAGACCGACGCCGAGGGGCTCGTTCCGGAGCGCCTGGCGGAGCGGATCCGGGAGCTGGAGGCCGCCGGACGGCGCATCAAGCTCCTGTACACGATTCCCAGCTTCAACAACCCCAGCGGCATCACCATGACCGCCGGACGACGGCAGCAGATCGTGGACATCTGCCGGGACCACGGCATTCTCGTCCTCGAGGACAACCCCTACGGACTGCTCCGGTTCGACGGCCATCCGCTGGCGCCGATGCGGGCGGGCAACCCCGACGACGTGCTGTACCTCGGCTCGTTCTCCAAGATCTTTGCCCCCGGGGTCCGGCTGGGCTGGGCCCTGGTGCCGCGGCACCTGTTCCGCCGCTTCTACCTGGCCTGCGAGGCCGTGGTCCTGTGCCCGTCGCCGCTGAACCAGATGCTGGTGACCGCCTATTTCCGGGACTACGACTGGCGGGCGCAGCTGCAGGCCTCACGTGCCCTGTATGCGGAGCGCTGCGCCGCCATGCTGGCTGCACTGAGCGGGCAGATGCCCCCGGGCGTGTCCTGGACGGAGCCCGACGGCGGGTTCTTCGTCTGGCTCACCCTGCCCGACGGCGTGGACACCTATCCGCTGCTGGCTGAGGCCGTGGAGGCCGGCGTGGTATTCGTGCCCGGAGCCGCCTTCACGCCGTCGGACGAGCCCGCGTCCACGCTGCGCCTGGCGTTCTCCGGGGTCTCCCCCGAGGACATCGCCGAGGGCGTGCGCCGGCTGGCCCCGATTATCCGCCGCGCGGTGGACGCGGCCCCGGCCGGGCAGGCCTAGTCCAGCAGCAGCGCCGGCTCCTCCAGGATGGCCGCGACGTCGGCCATGAACCGGGCGGAAAGGTCCCCGTCCACCACCCGGTGGTCGAAGGACCCGCCCAGGGTGGTCACCCAGCGCGGCAGCACCTCGCCGTCGAGCACCCAGGGTTTCTGCTTGACCGTGCCGAAGGCGACGATGGCGACTTCACCCGGGTTGATGATCGGCGTGCCGGTGTCGATGCCGAGAGCGCCGATGTTGGTGATGGTCAGCGTGCCGCCCTGCATGTCCGCCGGCTTGGTGCGCCCGGCGCGGGCCGTGGCCGCCAGCTCGTTCAGGGCCACCGCCAGCTCCTTCAGGGACAGGTCCTGTGCGTCCTTGATGTTGGGCACCATCAGCCCGCGCGGGGTGGCGGCGGCGATGCCCAGGTTCATGAAGTGCTTGACGTGGATTTCGTCGCCGGCCCAGGTGGCGTTGACCGAGGGGTTGCGGGCGGCGGCCCAGATCACGGCCTTGGCCAGGATCAGCAGCGGCGAGACCCTGATGCCCTCGAAGTCGCGGGAGGCCTTGAGCCGCTTGACGAACTCCATGGTGCGGGAGGCATCGACATCCACGAAGATGCTCACGTGCGGGGCGCTGAACGCGCTCTGCACCATCGCCTTGGCCGTCGCCTTGCGCACCCCGCGCACCGGAACCCGCTCGATCCGGCGGCGCTTGGGCGTGCCGGCCGGGGTCCAGAAGGTGTCTGCGGCGTCCTGCTCGGATTCGCGCTGGGCCTGGTAGCTGAGCAGGTCCTGCTTCGTCACCTCTCCCCCGGCGCCGGTGCCGGGCACCTCGGCCAGGTCGATGCCCAGGTCCTTCGCGGCCTTGCGGACCGGCGGCTTGGCCAGCACCCGCTGCAGCAGCTGGTTCACCCTGTCCTGCACGGCTGCCCCTGCCGCCGCCACCTGGGCCCCGGCGGCAGCCACCTGCGCCCGGGCCTCCGTACGGCGGCCGGCCGCGGCGGCCGTATCGGAGACAGCTGTATCGGCGGCGGCGGCCACAGCCCCGGAAGCAGCGGCGGCCGGAACGGCGTCGGCGGCCGGAGCGGCGTTGCGGCGCCTGGGCCGGCGCTTGACGGCGTCGGCCTTGGGCCCGGTGCCGGTCAGCGAGGAGGCCGGCTGCGCGTCGTCGGCCGCCGGGGCCGGAACCACCGGCGGAGTGGAGGGTTCGCCGGGCACCGCCGCGCCGCCGTCGGGCACTGTCCCGGCAGCCGCACCGTCCGGGCGGACGGCGATGATGGGCGTGCCCACGTCGACGGTCTCGCCCTCCTTCACCAGCAGGGAGCTGACGACGCCGGCGTGCGGGCTGGGCAGCTCCACCAGGGACTTGGCGGTCTCGATCTCCACGATCACGTCGTTGATGGACACCCGGTCGCCGGGCTTGACCTTCCACTGCACGATCTCGGCCTCGGTGAGGCCCTCGCCGACGTCGGGAAGGCTGAAGGTCTGGTCAGTCATGGTTCTCGTTTTCTGGCTGTGGAAGGGTGTCGGCGGCCGGGCGGAAGCTAGTAGGCGAAGGAACGGTCCAGGGCGTCCAGCAGCTTGTCCAGGTCGGGCAGGTAGCTGTCCTCGACCTTGGCCACCGGGTAGGGCATGTGGAACCCGCCCACCCGCAGCACCGGGGCCTCCAGCGAGAGGAAGGCCCGCTCGGTGATCCGCGCGGCGATCTCGCCGCCGATCCCGCCGAAGGTCGGGGCCTCGTGCGCGATGATCAGCCGGCCGGTGCGGCGCACCGATTCGGTGAGCGTGTCGAAGTCGATCGGGGAGATGGAGCGCAGGTCCACCACCTCCACGCTGCGGCCGTCCTCGGCCGCGGCATTGGCGGCCGCGAGGGCCACCGGGACCAACGGCCCGTAGGCGGCGATCGTGGCGTCGGTGCCGCTGCGCAGCACCTGGGCGGTCCACGGGTCCGACGCCGGCGCGGAGGTGTCCACCTCGCCCTTGAGCCAGTAACGGCGCTTGGGTTCGAAGAAGATCACCGGATCGCTTCCGGTCATCGCCTGCCGGATCATCCAGTAGCCGTCCTGCGGGCTGGACGGCGTGATGATGCGGATGCCGGCGGTGTGGGCGAAGAGGGCCTCGGGTGACTCGCTGTGGTGCTCGATGGACCCGATGCCGCCGCCGTAGGGAATGCGGATGACCACGGGGGCGGACAGCGCGCCGTCGCTGCGGGAGTGCATCTTGGCCAGCTGGGTGGTGATCTGGTTGAAGGCCGGGAACACGAAGCCGTCGAACTGGATTTCGCAGACCGGCCGGTGGCCGCGCAGGGCGAGGCCGATGGCGGTGCCCACGATGCCGGACTCGGCCAGCGGCGTGTCCATGACCCGCTGCGGGCCGAACTCGGCGGACAGGCCCTCGGTGACGCGGTAGACGCCGCCCAGGGGGCCGATGTCCTCACCCATCAGCAGGGCCTTCGGATCCGCCGCCAGGCCGTCGCGCAGCCCGGCGTTGATGGCCTTGGCCAGGGTCATGGTGCGGACCGAAGGGATGCCCTCGGCGGGGGCGGTCCGGACGTCGGCGCTCATGCGCGGGCCTCCTCGGGGTCGACGAAGCCGGCCTCGTACCGGCGGTGGAAGTCCAGCTCCTCCTGAACAAGGGGGTGGGCCTCGGCGTACACGTGGGCGAAGGCGTCCTCGAAGGACGGCGCCTCCATGGCCTGGACGTCGCTGCGCAGGGCCGACGCCATGGCGTCGCCTTCGGCGGCCAGCCGGGCGAACCAGTCGTCGTCGGCCAGGCCCGCGGAACGCAGGTGCTTTTCCATCCGGGACAGCGGGTCGCGGCCCACCCAGGCCTGCTCCTCCTCGCTGAGCCGGTACTTGGTGGGGTCGTCCGCCGTGGTGTGGGCGCTCATACGGTAGGTGAATGCCTCGATCAGCACGGGGCCCGCTCCGGAACGGGCCTGTTCCAGGGCCCAGCGCGTGGCGGCGTGCACGGCGAGCACGTCGTTGCCGTCTACCCTCAGCCCCGGGAAGCCGTAGCCCTGTGCCCGCCGGGCGAGGGGCACGCGGGTCTGGACCTCGGTCGGCACCGAGATGGCCCAGTGGTTGTTCTGGCAGAAGAAGACCACCGGCGCGTTGTAGGAGGCGGCGAACACCATCGCCTCGTGAACGTCGCCTTCGGAGCTGGCGCCGTCGCCGAAGTAGGCCACCGTGGCCGCTTCGGGGACGGACGGGTCGGCGGCCCGGTCGCGGGCCATGCCCATGGCGTAGCCGACGGCGTGCGGAACCTGGGCGGCGAGCACCAGCGTGTACAGGTGGAAGTTGGTCTCCCTCGGATCCCAGCCGCCGTGGCTGATGCCGCGGAAGCGGCGCAGCAGGCTGGACAGCTGCAGGCCGCGGGTCAGCGCGACGCCGTGCTCACGGTAGGTGGGGAAGACGTAGTCGTCGGCCGCCAGCGCGTGGCCGGATCCGATCTGTGCGGCCTCCTGGCCGGCCAGCGGCACCCACATGACCAGTTCGCCCTGGCGCTGCAGGGCGGTTGCTTCCTGGTCGAAGCGTCGGATCAGGTGCATGTCCCGGTACATGGCCCGGAGCCGGTCGCCGTCGAGCGTGCCCAGGTAGGGCGCGAAGGTTTCGTTTCCGAGCAGCTCACCGTCCGGGGTCAGCAGCTGCAGCATCTGCGCGTCCGTCGTCTCCGCCGGCGCGTCGGGCAGGGGGGAATACTGCGTGTCCATGGGCCGCTCCTCGCCAAGGCCGGCTGACCGGCCCCCGCTAGAGATATGCCTTTGTCGGAATACATTCCCGATTCAGCATATATGTGGAAGGTTCTTCTCACAGCCTAGCGAGGGCCGGGAAGCGGCCCGTGTTGACTACCCGCTAGGAAACCCGCGGTCCTTTTGTATAGGTCGCACAGAGAGCGAGGAAGCGGCTGTTGGCTTCCTCCTCGCCGATGGTGACCCGGACGCCCTCGGTGCCGAAGGCCCGGACGGCCAGGGCCTGCTGTTCGGCCAGCACTGCAAACTCGGGAGTATTCTCGCCGAGGGCGAGCCACACGAAGTTGCCCTCGGCCTGCGGCACGAACCAGCCCAGCTCCTTCAGCCCGTTGACGACCCGGGTGCGCTCCTCGACCAGCGCTTGTGTCCTTTCCACAAGTTCGTCGTGGTGACGCAGGGAGGCGACGGCGGCGTGTTCGGCGATCTGGGAGACCGCAAAGGGGGTGGCGGTGATCCGCAGGTAGCGGGTGACTTCCGGGTGGGAGATGGAGTAGCCAACCCGCAGCCCGGCCAGGCCGGCTCCCTTGGAGAAGGTCCGCAGCACCACGACGTTGCGGTGCCGGCGGTAGACGTCGACGCCGTCCACGGCGCCGGGATCGCGCACGAAGTCCTCGTACGCCTCGTCGATCACCACAATGACGTTGGCGGGAATCTTCGCGAGGAAGTCTTCGACCTGGGCGGTGCTCAGCACCGGCCCGGTGGGGTTGTTGGGCGTGCAGAGCAGGACCATCTTGGTGCGGTCGGTGACGGCCGCCGCCATCGCCTCCAGGTCGTGGGTGCCGTCTTCGTTCAGGGGCACCTGGACGCTGCGGGCTCCGGCCAGGCCGACGCTGATCGGGTAGGCCTCGAAGGAGCGCCAGGGGTAGACCACCTCGTCGGCGGTCCCGTCGTCGTTCCGGCCGGCGAAGGTGGACAGCAGCTGGTTGAGGGCCCCAAGGCTGCCGGCCCCGGTGACGATGTCCTCGGCGGGAACGTCGAGGAACGCTGCCAGTTCGGCGCGCAGGACGCTGGCCAGCGGATCGGGATACCGGTTCACGCTTTCCTGCCCGCGGATGGCCTCCAGCACGGAAGGCAGCGGCTGGAAGGGGTTCTCATTGGAGGACAGCTTGTAGGCCTGCAGCCCTTCAATCACTGCCGGCGGCTTGCCGGCCTTGTACTGCGGCAGCGCGCCGACGACCGGGCGCGGCGTGATCTCGGGGGCTTCAACTTCGGCGTCGTTGAAGTCGTTTTCGGTAGTGGTCATGGATTAAATGTAGTCCCCGCACCCTGCGGCCCGTGTCCTGTGTCACGTTCCCCGGCGGGTAGTGGACCACTGGATCGAACTACTGCTGCCGCAAAGACGTTTTGTTGTGCCAGCATGGGGTGCATGTTCCTTCTGCGGATCGTCGTCAACGCCCTGGCCCTGTGGGTTGCCGCCTGGCTGCTGCCGGGCATGGACATTACTGCCAGCAGCGGCCCGCTGACCGGCAACCCCACCGCGGACCTGATCATTGCGTACCTGTTCGTCGGCTTCATATTCGGGGTGGTCAACGCCCTGGTGCGCCCGGTGGTGAAGCTGCTCTCGCTGCCGCTGACCATCCTCACCCTGGGCCTGTTCACCGTGATCATCAACGCGGCCATGCTGATGCTCACGTCCTGGCTGTCCAGCCACACCCCCATCCACCTGGAAATCACCGACTTCTTCTGGCAGGCGATCCTCGCGGCCCTGATCATCAGCCTCGTCTCCACCGTGCTCAGTGCGGTGACCGGCGCGCGCCGCTGACGCGGCCCGCTTCGCTGTCCGGCTGCCGGGCCGCCTTTCGGGCGGGATCGCTGCCCGAGGCGGGGCGGTCAGTGGCCCCGGCTCCGCTGCGGGACAGCGGGACCAGCGGATCCTTCGCCCTGCCCACCTCGTTGCCGGGACGCATGGGGACGAGCTTCACCTGCGTCGATCGGCCCGGGAGTGCTGCCCTGCCGTCCTCCCTCCCGGCCGTCCGCCCGGCTGCGCCCGCAATAACGGCGGACCCGGCCATCACGCTTTCCAAGTGATCGAGCGAGTCCTTTACCGACTGTTCGGGCGCCGCGTCCACGATCCGTGCGGTCTGCTCATAGTTGGCGAACCAGTGGGAGTCACCGAGTGCACCCTGCCCTTCCGGGGCCGGCAGCATGGGGCCGCCACGCCAGACGGTGACCGTGTTTCCGTCGTCGCGGTTGGTGGCCATGTCCAACCCGGGCACCCAGTCGTCGGCGTTCTCCAGGTGAATGGCCTGCGTATACTCCGGCAGGTCGATGCCTGAGATCGGCGACCCGATGGTGACCACCTGCTCCACGTTGAAACCCTGTCCGTCCAGCACCCCCGCCGCTGCCGCCGCATGGATGCCGCCCTGGCTGTAACCGCTGAGGATCACTGCGTCGCCTGCCGCCGCGCCTGCCTGGCGAAGGGCCTCGGCGACGGCGGCCGATACGCCTTCGCTGTCGCGCAGGGCCGCCTCCCGCAATCCATCCACGCCGAACACCTCGGACCCCATCTGGGTACCGGGAAGGCTCACCAGGTACACCCCAGTTCCGTCCGGCCGTTCAACGCGCAGCACCTCGAACTCGTCCCTGGTCCCGGATTCCTGCAGCTTGCGAAGCCTGTCGACGAGGCCCGACAATGAGGCCTCAACCTCGACGGTTTGCGTCTCCGGCTGCAGCTGGGGAAAGTACCGGGGCGAGTCGAAGCCTGCCCCGCCCGTGCCGAACCAGGCCCTGCCGACCACCCCTTCCGTCTCCAGGTAGTTGCTGACGCTTTCGGTGACGCCGGCGGACGTCCGTTCGAGGTGCTCGGAGGCCAACCGCATGTCCTCCAGTGCCATGCCCACGACGGAACTCGCATTCAACCGCGCTCCCACCGCATCGACCGGCGCCGGTCCGGTGAGCACCACGGCCGCGCGCCGCAGCTGCCGCGCCTGCTCGTCCAGTTGCTCCGCCGCCTCCCGAAGACGGTGGGAGGAAGCGCTCAGTTCTTCGTACTCGACGGTCAGGCCGCCGCTCCCGCCCTTTACCCGGTAATCGCTCATCACATTCCTCGTTCCCGCGGCCCTAGCCCGGGCCCTCCGCTGCCTGGGCGTAGGCATGAACCGCCGCAGAGGCAGCCTGCAGCGCATCTGCGGCGGCCCGGACGGCGGCTACGGACTCGGCCAGCTTGTCCCGGAAAGCCTCCGCTGCCTCCGAGTGCCAGCGGACGTCGTTCTCTCGGCGGACCTCGGCAGCCAACCGGTCGGCCTCTCCGGCAGCGGCATCCAGCTCCTGAGCCAGGGCGGTGATGGCCGCGCCGTTGCCGAAGCCGCCCGGCCCCGCCGGCCAGCCCCATTCCGTGTCCCACAAGCCGTACACGGCCTCCCCCTTCGTTGTGCTGCGTAAACGCTAGGTCCCGGCTCCGTAGGACGGCGGCCGGTTTGCCTGCGCGGGGATAACCACGGTCGTGCCGCCTGCCGTGGAGGACAAGTGCCCCAGCCCGGGACGCATGCCCCGGCCGGCCGCTCCAGGCACGGCGCCGGCACCCGGCGTTACGGAAGCACAAGCCCTTCCAGGAGGCGGACCCGTCACGGAAGCGGGCGCCGTCGTCGTCCGTGGAAGAATTGTGGCCATGGCCGAAACTCCTGCTCCCGCCTCCCGTGTGTCCCTCGCCTCCGTGGTCCCCGCCATCGCGCTGGGCCCGCTGGACGGCCGCTACCGCGCCGCCACCGCAGAGCTGGTGGACTACCTCTCCGAAGCCGCGCTGAACCGCGACCGGACCCATGTGGAGGTGGAGTGGCTGATCCATCTGACCGCCAACTCGGTCCTTCCCGGTACCCGGCCGCTCACCGATGAGCAGGTCCAGGGCCTGCGCGAAATCGTTGCCTCCTTTGACGGCAACTCCGTCACGGAGCTGGCCGAGATCGAGCGGCAGACCGTGCACGATGTGAAGGCCGTCGAGTACTTCATCGGCCGGCGGCTGCCCGCCCTGGGCCTGGAGCACCTGACTCCCCTGGTGCACTTCGGCTGCACCTCCGAGGACATCAACAACCTCTCCTACGCCCTCGGCGTCAAGGGCGCCGTCGAGCAGGCGTGGCTGCCGGCCGCCCGCGCGATGGTGGCGCAGATCGCCGCGATGGCCGAGGAAAACCGGGACGTGCCCATGCTCTCCCGCACGCACGGCCAGCCCGCCACCCCCACCACCCTGGGCAAGGAACTCGCGGTCACCACGCACCGGCTCACCCGCCAGCTGGACCGCATCGAACGCACCGAATACCTGGGCAAGATCAACGGGGCCACCGGAACCTACGCCGCGCACACCGTGGCCGTCCCGGGCGTGGACTGGCAGCAGGTGGCCCGCACCTTCGTGGAGCACCTGGGCCTGACCTGGAACCCGCTGACCACCCAGATCGAATCCCACGACTGGCAGGCCGAGCTCTACGCCGACATCGCCCGGTTCAACCGGATCCTGCACAACTTCTGCACCGATGTGTGGAGCTACATCTCGATCGGCTACTTCGCGCAGATCCCGGTGGCCGGGGCCACCGGCTCCTCCACCATGCCGCACAAGGTGAACCCGATCCGGTTCGAGAACGCCGAGGCGAACCTCGAGATCAGCAACGGCCTGCTGGACACCCTTGCCGCCACGCTGGTCACCTCCCGCTGGCAGCGCGACCTCACCGACTCCTCATCGCAGCGCAACATCGGCGTGGCCCTGGGCCACTCGATGCTGGCCGTCTCCAACGTCGCCAAGGGCCTGGACCGGCTCGACGTCGCCGCGGACGTCCTGGCGGCGGACCTGGACACGAACTGGGAGGTGCTCGGCGAGGCCATCCAGATGGTCATGCGGGCCGAGGCCGTCGCCGGCGTCCCCGGCATGGAGAACCCGTACGAGCGGCTGAAGGAACTGACCCGCGGCCACCGTGTGGACGCCGACCGCATGCGCGAGTTCGTCTCCGGGCTGGGCCTGTCCGACGCCGCGCAGCAGCGGCTGCTGGACCTCACCCCCGGCGGCTACACCGGCATCGCCGACGCGCTGGTGGACCACCTGAAGAAGTAGGGCCGCACAGCCCGCACCGACGACGGCGGCGGGCCGGATCCATTGGACCCGGCCCGCCGCCGTCGTTGTCGTATCAGCCGCCCGAAGCGCTACTCGGCCGCGGCGAGCTGGCCGCAGGCGCCGTCGATCTCCTTGCCGCGGGTGTCGCGCAGGGTGGTCGGAATGCCGGCGTCGTTCAGCCTGGCCACGAACTCGCGGGTGACGTCGGGATCGGAGGAGGTCCAGATGGAGCCGGGCGTCGGGTTCAGCGGAATCGGGTTCACGTGCACCCAGCCGCGGCCGCGGGAGTTCAGCTTCCTGGCCAGCAGATCGGCCCGCCAGGCGTGGTCGTTCATGTCCTTGATCAGCGCGTACTCGATGGAGACGCGGCGTCCGGTGGCCCGGTAGTAGCCATACGCGGCGTCGAGCGCCTCGTCCACCTTCCAGCGCGAGTTGACCGGAATGAGCTCATCGCGCAGCTCATCGTCCGGCGCATGCAGGCTCAGGGCAAAGGTGAACGGCAGCTTCTCATCCGCGAGCTTGTTGATCGCAGGCACCAGGCCCACGGTGGAGACCGTGATGCCGCGGGCGCTCATGCCCAGGCCCTCGGGGGCCTCGTCCACCATGCGGTGCACCGCGTTCATGACCCGCTTGTAGTTCGCCAGCGGCTCGCCCATGCCCATGAAGACGATGTTGGTGACCCGCTCGGCGTCGTGGCCGCCGTCGCGCCGGCCGCCGCCGAGGCCGCCTTCGGCGATCACCCGGTTGGCCTGGACAATCTGATCCAGGATTTCGGCGGTGGACATGTTCCGGGTCAGCCCGGCCTGGCCGGTGGCGCAGAACGGGCAGTTCATGCCGCAGCCGCACTGGCTGGACACGCAGAGGGTGACCCGGCCCGGGTAGCGCATCAGCACCGACTCGACGAGCGAGCCGTCGAACAGGCGCCACAGGAACTTGATGGTGTCGCCGTTGTCGGTGGTCAGCCGCTTCACCTCGGTGAGCAGCTTCGGGAACATCGCCTCGACCAGCTCGGCGCGGCCGGCCTTGGGCAGGTCGCTCATCGCCTCGGGGTCGGTGGTGTAGTGCTGGAAGTAGTGCACTGACAGCTGCTTGGCGCGGAAGGCCGGCAGGCCCAGCTCCTTGAGCTTGTCCTGGCGCTCGGCCAGCGTCATGTCCGCCAGGTGCTTCGGCGGCTGGGACACGCGCGGCGAGGACTTGAACTGCAGGAGCGGCCGTCCGTCCGCGGCAGTCGCCTGCTGCCACCCTTCGGTGGCGGGGCGCACCTGGGCACGGTTGTTCGCGGGGGAAATGTTGGGGGAAGGCATCAGCACCTATTGTGGCACGCCTGTCCAATCGGCAGCAGAGGGTGTCAGGAACACCACAGCCGGGTCCTGCAGCGCGGCCCGTCATCCGTTGGAACGGAACCGTTGCCTGCCCGCCACGGGGCGGAAACACGGGGGTAACCGGCCGTGCCTAGGCTGGCCGAAAGCGGCCGGATCCACCGGCCGCCGGGAACCCTGCCCCATCTGCCCCGGGAGGCCCCCTTGTCCGGTTCCTTTGACGCGGCGCCTCCGCTGCGGCTGCGGAAAGTCCCCTGGTCCAACCCGGTCGGCGCGGATTTGCGGGCCGCGCAGCAGGCCGAGCTGGACTCCCGGTTCGGAACCGCCCGGCATGATCCGGCGCCGCCGTCCGAGCAGGACCATGAGGTGTTCTTCATCGCCTACGCCCGCTCCAACGGCCAGCCGCTGGGCTGCGGCGGGCTGCGCCGGGTCGATGAAACGACAGCGGAGGTCAAGCGGCTGTATGTGCTGCCCTATGCGCGCGGCTCCCGGGTGGCGACGTCGATCCTCGCCGCCCTGGAAGCCCACGCCTGGCAGGCCGCTACCGGACCGTCACGGCCGAGGCCGGCTCCGCCCAGCCGGACGGCAAGCGGTTCTACGAGACGGCCGGATACCGGATGGTCCCGGGTTACGGACCCTATGCCCACGCCCCGGGGTCGGTCTGCTACGCCAAGGACATCGGAGCGGGGCTGCGGGCCGTGCTGCCACACCCGCCGGGATAAGCCGCGCCGCGGCCTGCCCGCCGGCAGGCGGCCGTTCAGTAGTCGACGCGGCCGTCGACTCCCTTCCAGGCCGTAAAGGGCGCCTGGGCGGCGTCGTCGGCCAACCCCATCCGGGTGACCTGCAGGGCGCGCTCCTCCACCGGCGTTTCGAAGTACTCGTAGAACTCGGCGTCGTCGAAGCCTGCCCGGGCGGCGTCATGCCGGTCTGCGGCGAAGACCACCCGGTCCAGGCGCGCCCAGAGCGAGGACGCCAGGCACATCGGGCAGGGTTCGCAGCTCGTGTAGAGCACCGCGCCGCTGAGGTCGAAGGTGCCCAGCGCCGCGCAGGCGTTGCGGATGGCGGTGACTTCCGCGTGCGCGGTGGGGTCGTTGTTGGCGGTGACGCGGTTCGCGCCGTCGAAGGCCCGCCCGTCCGCGGTGACGATCACGGCTCCGAAGGGACCCCCGTTGTCGGCGACGTTGCGGGTGGCGAGGTCGACGGCCCGGGCCAGCCAGCGGGCTTCATCTCCGGTGCGGGTGGCGGTGTCGGCAGTGTTCATGTGGGGCTCCCCTTGGTGCCGGCGCTCCGGTCCGGCGTGGACCGTGCGGATCTGCAGGTGGACGCCAGGTGGATAGCGCGGCCGTGCCGCGCCCGCCTTTGCACAGCGACAGTAACACCGCTTCCCGCGGCCGCCGAGGCCCGGCGAAGGATTGTGACAATCCTGCCGCCGTCAGGCCTGCCGCCCGTCCTCCCCCACGTACCGGTCGCGGCCGGCCAGGAAACCGAAGACGGCGGCCGCGGCGCCGATGGCCAGGAACATCGCCCCGGCCGGCACGAAGGAGCCGGTGGCCGCGTGGAGCTGGCCCACCAGCAGCGTTCCGGAGGATCCGACCCCGTAACCGATGCACTGCATCATTCCGGAGAGCCGGGCCGCGGTGTCCGCGCCGCGGGTGCGCAGCACGATCAGGGTCAGGGCCAGGGCGGTGAGGCTGCCCTGGCCGACGCCCAGCATCGCGGCCCAGAGCCAGATCAGCTGGACCGGCCCGAAGATGCACAGCGCGAAGCCCGCGCCGGTCAGCAGCGCGATGGCTGCGTTGAGCCAGCTTTGCCTCCGCAGCCTGGCGGCGAGCGGCGGGGCCAGGAACGAACCGCCCACCTGGACCACAATGGACGCTGCGACGACCCAGCCCGCCGTTCCGCCGTCAATGCCGCGGTCCCGCAGGATCGGTGCCAGCCAGGCGAAAACGCTGAAGGACATCATGGCCTGCAGGGCCATGAACGCGGTGATCTGCCAGGCGGTCGGCGAGCGCCAGACGGACACGGGTGCCGCGGTGGCGGTGCCGGCCGGGACCGGCGGCCGCGCCAGCGCCAGCGGCGCGAAGACCAGCACGACGACGGCGGCCGGCAGCGCCCAGAACAGCAGCGCCCCCTGCCAGGAGCCGGTGGCCTGCAGCAGCGGCTGCGTGAAACCGGCGCCGAGCGCGGCTGCGGCGCAGATGGCGCCGGTGTAGAGCCCGCTCATCAGTCCCACCCGGTGCTGGAAGTCCCGCTTGACCAGGGTGGGAAGCAGGACGTTGACGACGCCGATCCCGGCCCCGGCGGCCGCGGTGCCCGCCAGCATGGCCGGGAAGGCACCCGTACCGCGCACGGCGAGCCCGGCGGCGAGCAGCAGCATGGCCGCCAGGATGATCCGTTCGATGCCGAATCGGCGGGCCAGGGGCGGCGCGGCGGGAGCGACCGCGCCCAGCAGCAGCACCGGCATCGTGGTCAGGACGGTCACCAGCGGGGCAGGCATGCCCGTGGCCGCGGTGATCTCCGCCAGGACGGCGGAGAAGCTGGAGAACACGGTGCGCAGGTTCAGCCCGATCAGCACGATGCACAGGCCCAGGTAGAGTCCGCCCCTGCGGACGCCGGCGCGGCGGGCGACGGCGGGTCGGCGGCCGGTCCGTGGCCCGCGTTCCGCGCTTTCGGGTGCACCGGGCGTGCCGTTTCCCGGCGCTGCCGGCCTCGAACCGGTATCTGCTGTTCTCACGCTGTCCTTTCCCCCGGGCATGGGCTGCCGGCGGGCTTTCAGGAGGACCACGCTAAGGCGGACGGCGGAGACGGGCCAAAACGCGTCGGCTTCCCGCGTCACAGGGACGGAGTCCTCCGTCCACCGGGTTCGGGGGTCGGCAGCGGACGGGCGGCTGCGCGCAGCCAGGCCTCAGCGGCGGGGGCTGCGGGTATCCATGGTGACGACGACTGCCCCGGCCGCTTCCTCGGCCTGCAGGTGCACCCTGACCTCCAAAAGGTCAGCCAGGGAGGCGACGTGCGTTCCGCCGCATGGAATGGACACGGTTCCCTCCGGCAGGGCGCAGGTCCAGCGGCGCAGGTCGGTCAGGCCCCTGCCGCCCTCGCGCTCGACCGCCACGGCTGCCTGGGATGCCGTCCACCGGGCCAGGACGGCGTTGACGCGGTCCGTGATGTCCTCCAGCCGGCCGAGGAGCTCCTCCGGCTGGAATCCCCTGCGCCGCAGGGATTTGCCCAGCCGGTACACGTCCCGGGAGCCGTCGGGCAGGATCGTGGAGGTGTCAATGGCCAGCGCATCGAAGTTGGGATGCCCGGCGGCGTCGAGCGGCACGTCCTTCCGCCAGGCCCCGGCCAGTTCCCGGTTCAGGGCCAGCGATGCGAGGTGGCAGCCGGTATGCCCGGCGGACAGGGCGGCGCGGTGGGAGGCGTCGACCTGGACGCCGACGACGCCGCCCTCCTCGACGGCCGCCTCCGGGCCCACGATGTGCGCGACCACGAACGCCCACCCTTCGGTGCCCTTCCTGACCGGAATGGCCCCGCCCAGATGCAGCCGGCCGTCCGCCACGGCACCGACCACACAGTCGAGCACGGGCACCTGATCGCCGCCGATCTGCAGCCAGGCCCGGTCCGCGCCCTGGTCCGGCCACGCGAAGTCCACCGGGTGCACCGGCGTCGCCTCGAGCAGCACGGCCTGCCGGCCGTCGGGAAGCGCCTCCACATGGAGCACGGTTGATGATCCGTCGGTGGCGCCGTCGGGATAGCTGACCTGGGTGTCACGGCAGGGCATAGTCACGCGGCCAGCGTAGCGAACCCGCGAGCGGAAGGTTGTGAATCAGGCCACACGATTCGAGGTTTCCGCTGCCCTGCTGTAGAGTGGATATCACGCCGCGGGGTGGAGCAGTTCGGTAGCTCGCTGGGCTCATAACCCAGAGGTCGCAGGTTCAAATCCTGCCCCCGCAACCAAGAAAAACGGTTCCGACTGGTACATCCGGTCGGGACCGTTTTTGTTTTGCCCCGGCGGCCCCGGCTCCCGCCGTCCCGGCCCGGGGCTGCCGCCGCCGCCTGATCAATGGTTTACTCAGTGGCCTGAACGGTCCCCTTCGCTGAGGAGCACCATGCCCGATTCAGCCGACCCCGGCCAGCCGCCCGCCGCGCCGCACCAGCCCGTGGACGTGTCCGCCCTGTCCCTGGAGCAGAAGGCGTCACTGCTTTCCGGCCGGGACTTCTGGTCCACCAAGGCCCTGCCGGAAGCCGGAATCGGCTCGGTCGTGATGACCGACGGCCCGCACGGGGTGCGGCTGCAGACCGGCGCCGCCGACCATCTGGGCCTGAACCGCAGTGCACCGGCGACCTGCTTCCCGCCCGCCGTCGCCGTGGGCTCCAGCTGGGATCCCGACGTAGCGCGCCGGCTGGGCGCCGCCGTCGGCGAGGAGGCGCGTGCCCTCGGTGTCGGCATCGTGCTGGGTCCGGGCGTGAACATCAAGCGCTCTCCCCTGTGCGGACGCAACTTCGAGTACTACAGCGAAGACCCGCTGCTCTCGGGACGGTTGGGGGCGGCCCACGTGGCCGGGCTGCAGGAACGCGGTGTCGGCGCCTCGGTGAAGCACTTCGCGGCGAACAACCAGGAAACCGAGCGGATGCGGATCAGCGCCGATGTGGACGAGCGGACGCTGCGCGAAATCTACCTGGCCGCGTTCGAGCACATCGTCCGCACCGCCGCCCCGGCCACCGTGATGTGCTCCTACAACCGGATCAACGGCGTCTACTCCTCGCAGAATCCCTGGCTGCTGACCACGGTGCTGCGCCGGGAGTGGGGCTTCACCGGTGCCGTGGTCTCGGACTGGGGCGCGGTCGCGGACCGCGTCGCCGCGCTCGCGGCCGGCCTGGATCTGCAGATGCCCGGCAACGGCGGGCTGGGCGACGCCGAGGTGGTCCGCGCCGTCCGGGACGGGCACCTGGATGAAGCTGTGGTCGACGCCGCCGCCGCCCGGGCAGCGGCCCTGGCCGCGCTGGCCCGGGAACCCGAGGGTGCCTTCGACGTCGACGCCCACCATAGGCTGGCCCGCGACCTGGCCGCAGGCTGCGCGGTGCTGCTGAAGAACGACGGCGTGCTCCCGCTGGACGGGCCGCAGCGGCTGCTGGTGGTCGGCGAGTTCGCCGTGGCGCCGCGCTTCCAGGGCGGCGGCAGCTCCCACATCAACCCCACCCGGGTGGACGTTCCGTTGGAGGCCGTCCGCACCCTGGCCGAGGAGCGCGGCGGGGCCGTCGAGTACCGGCAGGGATTCAGCCTGGACGGCGGCGGAGATGCCCCGGCCCTGGCGGCTGAGGCCGCGGCGGCGGCGGAAGGGTGCGACGTCGCCGTCGTGTTCGCCGGACTGGCCGACCAGGACGAGTCCGAGGGCGTGGACCGCGCCGGGATCGACCTTCCCGCCGCACAGGTGGGCGTGATCCGCGCCGTCGCCGCCGCTGCCCCGCGAACCGTCGTCGTCCTGTCCAACGGCGGGGTGGTGAGCCTCGAAGGCTGGCATGACGGGGTGGACGCCATCCTGGAGGGGTGGCTGCTGGGCCAGGCCGGCGGCGGCGCCCTGGCGGATCTGCTGTTCGGTGTGGCCAACCCGTCGGGACGGCTTGCGGAGACCATTCCGCTGCGCCTGCAGGACACCCCCAGCTATCTGAACTTTCCCGGCGAACTGGGCCATGTCCGGTACGGGGAAGGGGTGATGGTCGGCTACCGGGGCTTTGAGACGGCCGGCCGCGCGGTGCGTTATCCCTTCGGCCACGGCCTGAGCTACACCACGTTCAGCACCTCCGCCCTCACCGTGACCCCGGCGGGCCCGGACAGCGCCGTCGTCAGCCTCCGCGTGGCCAATACCGGCACCCGGGCGGGCGGCCACGTGGTGCAGTGCTATGTGGCCTCCGGGGACGGTCCGGTGCGCCGCCCGGAGCGCGAGCTGCGGGCCTTCGCCAAGGTGTTCCTGGAACCGGGCGAGGAACGGGAGATCCGGTTGGACCTGGGCCGCCGCGCCTTCGCGTTCTGGGACACGCCCGCCGGCGGCTGGCGCGTGGCGGGCGGCCGGTACCGGATCCAGATCGGGGAGAGCGCGGCGTGGATTGTGGCGGAGGCCGAGCTTCAGCTGGACGGAGACCGGCCCGACACCGCGCTCGATCTTGATTCCACGCTCGGCGAGTGGCTCTCCCATCCGGCCGCGGGACCGGTGCTGCGCCAGGCCCTGGCCGCGCTGGCTCCGGGAGGCAGCGGAGACGCCGGAGCCGATCTGCTGGAGATGATCTCCTCCATGCCGATGGGCCAGTTCCTGAACTTTACCGGTGCCGCCGTTCCCCGGGACCAGCTTGAGCAGCTGATGGCGCTGAGCCGTCAGGCGTGATTTCATCGAGCAGCTGCCCGAGCCGGGCGTCGTCAACGTAGGTCAGGCGGGTCAGCAGGTCCGTGATCCGGCGCCGCTGGGCCTCCGTGAAGCGGGTGGAGTCCAGAATGTCGCTGACCCACAGCCCGTCCATCGCCAGCCGCACGACAATGCCGATCAGCCCGGCGGGTTCGCGTGGATCCAGGTCCTGGCTGTCCAGGTTGCGGTTCAGGTACAGCAGCGATTCCGCCAGCTGGGGCCGGGTCACGGCCGTGGCCAGCAGGGAGACCTGGTCGGTATCACTGTTGGCCCGGGCATCGGAGAAGGCCTTGATGTACGCCCGGTCCCCTGCCCCGGGCTGATGCGGGTCCCGCTGCGCGGTGGTGTCCAGCTCCGCCACCAGGCGTTGGATCACCGACTCGACGTCCTGCTCGATCTCTTCCTGGGGTGCGCCCGGCCTGAACATTTTTCCTCCGTAAAACCGCCCGAATTGGAACTCAGCGGACAGCTGATCCGTCCATCGTAGGAAACCGCCCGGAGAAAAGACAGCCGGCCGGGAAAAACGCCGCGCACATCACACCACAAAGCACCCGGGCACCCTGCGGCTGGCTTTTATTTTTTTCTTGGGTATGGTTCGAACTACGGACCTACAGAAGGAGTTGGTTGGGATGGCAGGCAAGTCGCCGCGCGGTTCCGGAGCCAAGAAGACCGGCCGCACGATCCTGGAGAAACGCGCCGAGAAGCGGGCCAGGGCCGAGACCAGCGAGATCATCAAGCCCCGCAAGAACCAGCGCTGACGGAACGGCCGCCCGGCGTCGCCACACCGGGCGGCCACCCCCGTCGCAGCCCCCGCGCCGCCTGGCTTTGGACTGAAGCCTGGCGGGGCCGCTGCATATTTTCGGCACTCTGTGCGCCGTTTTCCGCAGATATTTTTCTGTTTTTGCTTTATGCCGCCTGCCTGCAATTACCGGCAGCCAGCAGGCTGTGCATTTCTTGGGGCCGCCGGAATTATCCAGCCGTTTATGCGCGCGCGCCGGGCGGTCTTTCTCCCGCCCGGCGCGCCGCCGTCCGGCCGTGCGGGCCGGTCCCTGCGGTCAGTACGCCTTGACCCGCTGGTCCACGATGAGGTGGATCAGCGCGAAGGTGCCTGTCTCGTCGATGGCCTGCAGGGCATCGCGGACGGCGCCGGGCACCTCGCTGTCCTGTTCGACCCGGATCCCCCAGCCGCCGAAGGCCCGGGCCATGGCCGCGAAGTCCGGGTTCTTCAGCTGCGTGCCCGAAACCCGTTCCGGATAGTGCCGCTCCTGATGGGTGCGGATGGTTCCGTATTCCTGGTTGTCCATGACGACCACCAGCGGCGTCGCACCGTACTGGGCGGCGGTGGCCAGCTCCTGCCCGTTCATCAGGAACTCGCCGTCGCCGGCGATGGTGACCACCCGGCGCCCCGGGAAGTTCAGCGAGGCGGCGATCGCGGACGGCACCGAATATCCCATGGAACCGTTGCGGGCGCTGATCATGGAGGCGAACCGCTCGGCCGGGAAGTACCGGTGCGCCCAGTTCGTGTGCTCGCCGGCGCCCAACGTCACGACGGCGTCCTCGGGCAGCGTCGGGACGAGGTTGGCCATGAGCGTGTCCATCCGGGCGCGGCCCTCGGCGGGCTCGGCAGGCGGCAGCGCCGCGAACTTCTCCTGCTCGGAGCGCATCCGCTCGGTGAAGGCCCGCCATTCGTCCCGCACGGGCAGGTCCATCTTCACGAGATCCCTCACGAAGACGTCGGGCTTGGCCACGATCTGCCAGGACACGGCGCCGGAGCGGCCGCGCAGCGAGGGATCGATGGTGACCAGGAAGTTCTTCCGCGCCCAGTCCTGGCGGATGATGAAGCCGTCGGTGATCACGTCACCGGGCACGGTGCCCACAAAGACCAGCAGGTCCGTCTCCTCGAGGAGGTCGTAGGTGGGCTTGGGCCGGCCGTAGCCGATCGGTCCCACATAGCTGGGCGAGCTGAACGGAATGTTGCCCTCGCAGCGCCATTCCACCGCGGCCGCGATGTGGTGTTCCTCCAGCCAGCGGGTCAGCTCATCCACGCCTTCCTGGGTCCAGTCATTGCCGCCGGTGACGAACAGGGGCTTCTCCGACTCCATGAGCGCATCCCGCAGGGCCTTCCAGTCCGTGACGGTCATGCCGCCCGGCGCGACCGGGATGACCGGATGCGGGGTGGGATCCACCTGCATTCGGATCACGTCCTCGGGCAGGCCGACGACGACGGGGCCGGGCCGGCCGCTGCTGGCGGCGAACATGGCTTCGGCGACGATCTCGGAGGCACGCTCGGGGTGGTCCAGGACCATGACGCGCTTGGCTCCGGTGTCGAACCAGGCCTTGATGTCGAACTCCTGGAAGGCCTCCCGGTCCCGGTGCTGGAACGGAATCAGGCCGACGAACAGCACCATGGGAGTCGAGTCCTGCCACGCGGTATGGAGTCCCACATGGGCGTTGGCGGCACCCGGGCCGCGGGTCACCATGGCCACGCCGGGCACCTGGTTCATTTTTCCGTCCGCCTCGGCCATGTAGGCCGCACCGCCTTCATGCCGGCAGACGATGGTCTCGATCGCGGAGTCGTGCAGGCCGTCGAGCACGTCAAGGTAGCTTTCCCCCGGGACGACGTACGCCCGCTTCACACCGTGGGCCGCCAGGGCATCCACGATGATGTGGCCCGCCGATTTGGTGGCTGCGGGGGCTGCGGCGCGCAGGGCGTCCGCCTCCAGGGTCGGCTGTTCCAGGGGCTCCGTTGCCATGTCGTGTCCTCGCAGATCTGCCCCGTCCGGACGCGGCCGGCCGGGGGTCGGTGATAACTCGGTATTTTCGAGCATGTTAGCCCGGGCACACCTATCGACCGCTTTGTTGCGTCACGAACCCGGGCTTATCCGGCGGCTGCCCGCAGCAGGGCGGTGCCCTGCATCATGCATTGAGGGCACCGTCCACGCTGTTGACAATGAGGATCACGCCCAGCGCTCCGACCACCCAGGACAGCGTGTTCGCGGCGTTGCGGGTGAGCCAGTCGTCCAGCCGCCGCAGCACCGGCTCCATGCGGCGCGCGGCCAGTATCCGTGCCGCCAGCAGCAGCAGGGCGGGCAGCACCATGACCGCGCAGTAGGCAGCCAGGACTCCGCCGGTCAGCGGCCATCCGGCTCCCGAGCCTGTGATCAGACCGATGGCGGCCAGATAGGGCAGCATGCTGGCTGCTTCCAGCCCGGCGGCCGCCAGGGCCAGGCCGGCAAGCGCCCCCGCTCCCCCGGTTCCGCCCTGCCCGACGGCGCGCTGCCGCCAGCGGCCAAGCCGGCCCGGCAGCGGCGGCGCCGCGGCGGGCGTGGAAGCATGCGGGGGCCCGGCGTCGGGGGCCTGCTGTGTGGCCGTCGTCCGGACTTCCGCCGCCTGCCGGGCAGCTTTGTCCCGCTTTGCCTTCGACTCCAGCTGGAAGCTCCAGGCGAGCAGGCCTGCGCCGCCCGCCAGCAGGATCAGTGCCGTGGGCCGTTCCTCGAACAGGGTACGGACCTCGAACCCGCCGTCCTGCCAGGGAATCATCATGAGGCCGCCGGCCAGGGCCAGGCCAAGGGCAAGGTAGAAGGCCGCCACCACGCCGAGGAAGAGCAGGACCCGGCCCGGCCGCAGCCGCCCGGGCGCCATCATCAGCCAGATGGGAATCAGCAGAGTGCCGAAGCTGGTCGAATCAATCAGCGCCAGGAGGGCCAGGACGCCCAGGAGTGTGATGCTCATGCCGCAAGCCTAGGAAGCCTCCGGGTCGCCGTCGTCCGTCAAAAGGAGGTCCCCCATCCGTCAAAAGGAGGAGGGACCTCCGGGCTCAGCCGGCGCGTTCCATCCGTCCGGAGATTCCGGAGATCAGGGCCAGAACCAACGCAGCCGAGCAGACGGCCAGGACCGGAACAACGATCCGGTCGGTTTCCCAGATGACGTGGCGCATCAGGTTGGCGAGCAGGCAGAGAGCCGCCGAGCCGGCGGCGGCGGCGCATATCCGCCGGTGATGGGCGGGCCGGGACGCCTCGGATACGGGTGCCGGCATCAGCGCGGCGGCGGCAAGGACCAGGCCGCTGCCCAGCGCCCCGAATCCGCCCGCACCCGCGGTGAGGGACAGCATCTCCTCCGCGGTCGGTTCAGTGGGCACCGGACCGAGAATGATCCCCCACAGCAGCAGGGTCGGCAGCGCCGCCGCAACCGCGAAGAGTCCCGCCGCGAGGTCCAGGGCCCGCGCCCTGCCGGGCGGCCCGCCGGCCGCCGGGGTTCCGGCACGCGTGGGACGGCGGCCCGATGGCTTTTCAGGCAGGCCGGAGGCGGTCTTCGTTCGGCCTTCGCGTTCCACTGCTCTTCCACCGCCCCGTCGTGTCCGGTCGTATCGGACCGCACCAGTATGCGCCCCGGCCCGTGGTTTGTCTCCCGGTTGCCGGGGCCGGTGGGACGGGAGGAAGCGGGCGGCTCCCGGGCCGCCCGCTTCCTGCCGTTCAGCGGCTAGAGGTCCTCACCTGTGGTCCCCCGCCGCCGCCGGACCGCGGCCAGGAGCACGCTTCCCAGCAACAGTGCCCCGGCGCCGATCGAGAACGCCAGGCCCACCCCGCTGCTGCCGGTGTCCGGAAGGTTTCCCGGCTGTTCCGGCCGCGGCCGGGGCGCGGGCGCCGGCCTGACGTCGGTGGCGTAGGTGTTGACCACCGCCAGCTCGGCCCTGCCGGCCGCCGGCACCGTGACGGCGGCCGGCAGCACGGTTTCCACGCTGACCGTTTCGGTGCGCCCGTCCGCGGTCTCCGTCACCGCGCATTCCGAGCCTGCCGGCACGCCCGGAAACTCCTGGCTGAAGCTGCCCGTGGTGCCGGCCGGCACGGTGACCGTCGCCGTCAGGCTGGGTTCCTCGCCGACCGTGCAGCGGACGTCGATGATCACTTCCGCCTGTTCTCCCGCGGCCGCCCCGGCGATCGTCTTGGTGACCGCGAGAATCCCCGGGCCGAACCCGTACGTGTTCGTCACGGTCAGCTCCGCTCCGTCGCCGGCCGGGATGGTGACCGGATCGGGCAGGTCGGTCAGAACGCTGACGGTTTCGGTGGCGCCGGTGACCGGTTCGGTCACCGAGCATTCCGCTCCGGCAGGGACGTCCTCAAAGGCGGTTTGGAACGTTTCCGTCTCCCCGGCGGGGATGTCCACCGTTTCGGACAGCACCTCTTCGTCGTTGAGGGTGCACAGCACCTCAAGCTGCACATCGCCCTGCCCGCCTGCCGCTGCCCCGGCAAAGACCTTGTTCACGGCCAGGGTTCCGGGAGCGAAGCTGTAGGTGTCGGACACCCGCACCTGGATCCGTTCACCGGGCGGCACGGCCACCGGGTCCGGCTCCACGATCACCACCGTGATTGCGGGGGTGGTGCCGGCCGTGACTTCCGTGACCGTGCACTCGGTGCCGGCAGGTATGTTGCGGTACTCGGAGACGTTTTCGCCGGTGCTTCCGGGCTGGATCGTCCAGGTCTGGAGCAGCACGGACCCGTCGGGACCGCAGCTGACGTCGATTTCAATCCCCTCCTGCAGCCCCGCCGCTTCACCGTCGATGGTCTTGACCACCTGGAGAAGGCCGTCTTTCAGGGTGTAGGTGTCCGTCGCCGTGGCCGTGACCGTACCGCCGGCGGGAATGGTCACCGTGTCGGGCAGGTCGACGTCCACCGCGACCTGCACGGTTTCCCCGGTGGCTGGTTCGGTGACGGCGCAGGAGGCGTTGGCCGGCACGTTCGGGAACGTCTCGGAGGTACCTGCCACTGCCTGGGCGGCGAGCTCCACGGTCTCGTCGAGCACGACGGCGCCGTCGGCGGTGCAGATGACCCGGAGGGTCACGGGACCCTGCTGGCCCACGGCAGGCCCGGCCAGGGCCTTGGCCACCGTGATGCTGCCCGGGTTCAGGGTGTAGGTGTCCGTGACGGTGATTTCCGCTCCGCCGCCGGCCGGGATGGTGACCGGACCGGTGATTTCGGTGGCGACCCCGACGGCGGCGGTCGCCCCGCTGCTGGTCTCCGTCACCGAACAGGACGCTCCCGCGGGCACGCCCTCATAGTCGTTGCGGACCGTGCCGGTGGCGCCGGCGGGGATGGTGATGGTTTCCGTCAGGACGGTTGCGCCGCCGCTGGTGCAGGTCAGGGCGAGGACGACCGGGCCCTGCTGGCCCGCTGCCGGGCCGGCAATGACCTTGTCGACCGCGATGACGCCGGGGTTGAAGGCCGTGGCGTTGCTGACCGTGGCCGTGACGCTGCCTGCCGCCGGAATGGTGACGGCCGCCGGCAGGGTGGGGGTGACGGTGACTTCCGTCGTACTTCCGGTGGTGGGTTCCGTGACGGTGCAGGAGGTGCCGGCCGGAAGGTCGCCGAACTCAGCGGTGAAGGTCTCGGCCTGGCCTGCGGGGATGGTCACTGTGGTGTCCAGCCCGTTGGTGCACACGACGTTGAGCACGATCTGTCCCTGGTTGCCCACGGCGTCACCGGTGAACAGTTTCTCCACGACCAGGGTTCCCGGCGCGAAGGTGTAGGTATCGATGACCGTTGCCGTCGCCGTCGTGTCCGCGGTGATGGTCACCGGCGCGGGAATCGAGGGAGTGACCAGCACGGTGTCGGTCGCCCCCGTAACCGGCTCGGTAATGGTGCAGACTGCGCCTGCACGGATCCCGGTGAAGGTCTGGGAGGTGTCTGCCGTGGTTTCGGCGGGCACGTTAAGGGTGAACTGGCCGTCGTCGCCGCAGTCGACGGCGATGGTCACCGCACCCTGCTGGCCCGCTGCTTCCCCGGCGATGCTCTTGGTGACGGTCAGGCCTCCGACGGCGAAGAACTCCGCGGTGGCCTCGGCGGTGGCGGAGATATCCCGGGTGGCGGCAAGGATCAGCTTCTGCGCGTCCGGCACCCCCGTCGTGTTGCCGTCGTAGAGGAAGACGTTGCCGCTCTGCACCGTGACCACCGCCCTGGCCGTGATCACGGCGGGCTCCGTACTGCCGGTGTCGCTGCGCACCCAGACCTGGGTGCCCGAGGGGACGGTTTCCGGCAGCGGCTGCGTACCGGCTGCATCGGAGTACAGGCTGTACCCCTCGGACACGGCCACCGTCAGCGTGGCGCCGTCTTCCGCGGTCAGCGTGTAGGGGCCGGTGAGGCCGGTCACCGGGCCCTCCGCGGTGGGCGGGTCGATGTTGACATCAGGGGCCTCGGGCTCCGCCAGCGGCCCGGCGGCGATGGTGTCGTTCACGATCGCCTGGACCGCCGAATAGAGCGGGTTGGAGGGGTTGACCACGTAGCCGTCGCTGAAGAACCAGATGGCCGCCTGCACGGCGGCCGCACGCTGGTTGTTGTTCAACCCGGCGGGCTGGCCGGGGACCGCCGGGTAGTAGGAGTTCAGGATCCGGGCCACGTAGCCGACGTTGGGGACGTTGGCCTCGCTCCAGGTGCCGTTCTCGTAGCCGATGTCCACCCGGGTGGAGGTGCGGATGTCGATGCAGTACGTGGGCACTTCCTCCGTGCTCTCCACGTCCTGGGCATAGATCACGCCGGCAAAGTCCACGTTGTCGGTCTGGTAGCCCGAGGGGATGGACGTCGGGTACTGGTTGACGGGCCAGGTGCTGCCCACGGGAGGCAGCGCTCCGGTCAGTCTCTGGCCCTCCCCGGTCCGGGTGATGATGAGGTCCGTATTGGGCCCTTCCACGATGGGGTTACCGCGTGGACGCTCGCGCTCGAAGATGGCTCCGGCGGGGACGCCGAGCGGCGCGGCGACCAGGAACAGTGCCAGCAGTGCCACGAGCAGTGAGCGAAGACCGTTGGAGCGGCTGAGGACCGGCCGCGGGCCCGACCGCGCGAAAGGGAGTGACGATGCCATAAGGGTGCCTGCCTCGGGTTGAAACTAAGCGCTGGTGAGACGCTCGGAACCCCAGACGCTAACGGCGGCGGCACGACACCAGAAGAGCAGACGGCGGAACTGGTGCCGCCGGCCCCTGATCGGCATGTCCCCGGGCAGCAAGATGCCCCGACCGGTCTTCCGGAACGGTCGGGGCATCCTTGTGTGTGACAACCAGCGGAGCGGGGCGACCGCTTAGCCACCCAAGCCCTGTGGCAGGGCCGGACCCCCATGGCTGCGACCGGGGAACGGGGTTCGGCCCTGCATCCAACGTACGATTTTCGGCTGGACGGTTTCTGGGAGCACGGTGGGCAGTGCCTCCATGCCGGCCATGCCGGCCATTCGGGCGGCCGGGATCAGGACTCGTAAGGGGCGGGGTAGGCCCGCGGCAGCTTGAGGCCGAGGTCCTCCATGACGCCGCGCAGCCTTGTGGGGTAGTCGGTGATGATGCCGGACACTCCGAGCTCGATCATCCGGACCATGTCGGCCTCCTCGTTGACGGTCCAGGGAATCACCGGCAGGCCGAGCCGACGTGCGTCGCGGATCATCGCCTCATCCACGCTGGTGTAAATGGGTGAGACGACGTCGTAGCCCTGGGCATGCGCCGCGCGCACCACCGATCCGCCGAAGTCGTCGATGTCGATGCCGCCCAGTTCCGGCACGGTGCCCGGCTGGCCGACGCCGAGCGACGCAGGGTCGGCCAGCGCCACGGTGCGCAGCTCGGGAGCGATGTCCCGGACCAGGTTCAGGGCGTTCCAGTCGAAGGATTGGATGGTGGTGCGCCGCTCCGCGTCCGCCGCGCGGACCTCCTCGACGACGGCTTGGGTGAGGGCCGCCATGCCCGGACCGCCGGCCTGCCCGTCCTCGACCTTGGTCTCCACGTTGAACCGCACCTTCCGGGCCCCGTAGCCGTCAGCGAGGGCATAGACGTCCCGCAGCTCCGCGATCCGGTTGCCCTCGACCACCTGCTGCTGGGGATATCCGGGCAGCTGCCGGTAGCCGCAGTCCAGGGTCTTCACCTGGGCCAGGGTCAGGGCCGCCACCCGGTCACCGACGTAGGGGTACTCGACGTCACCCGGGGTTGCCGGTGCGGTGTCCCGGCATTTTTCCGGCTGGATGATGTCGTCGTGCCAGACCACCACCCGTCCGTCCTCCGTGAGGTGGGTGTCCAGTTCCAGGGTGCTCACGCCGAGTTCCAGGGAGCGGGCGAAGGCGGTCAGCGATTCCTCGGTGTACTCGCCGCGCCCGCCGCGGTGGGACTGCAGGTCGAACCGCTGTCGCTGCCCGACGCCGGGGCTGCCGCTGCCACCGTCCCCGCCGTCGTCGGCTCCTGCGCGCATCGCCGCCGCCATGGCTTCGAAGATCCGGGTGTTCTCGTAGACCCCGTCGAGTTCCTCGGAGCCGGGGCCCATCGCGGTCAGCGGCACGTCCACCGCGGAGTGGCCTTCGGTGGTCCAGTCGACCATGAACTGCTGGTCGGAGTTCGCGACGTCGAGCGGCCCGTCCTCGGCCGACGGGCCGTCGCCGCCCTCATCGGGGTTGTCCGGATCGTCCAGCGATTCGATGGTCAGCCCGCCGGTCTCATGGTCGCCGACGACGATCACCAGGGTCTCGCCGTCCTGCTCGGCAAAATCCCGGGCCAGCCCGACGGCGCGGTCGAACTGGGCCCCCGAGGCCAGGGTGAGCGCGGCGTCGTTGACGTGGGCCATCGAGTCGATGCCCTCCTCCTCCACCAGGAGGAAGAAGCCGTCCTCCGCCGCGGAGAGCACGTCGAGGGCCTTGGCGGTCATCTCCGTCAGCGGCACCGTGGGAGCGTAGGATTCCTCGACGTCGTCGCCGTACTGGAACATCTCCTGGTTCGCGAACAGGCCCAGCAGCCGGTCGCCGTCGGCCGCCGCCAGCTGTTCGGCGTCGGTCACGTAGTCGTAGCCGAGGTCCCGTGCCCGCTCCACCAGGTTCCCGGCGCTGCCCTGGCTTTCCTCGGACGGGTCCTCAGGCGGGTTGTCCGGGAAGGCGCCCGGGTTGCCCGCCGGATACCAGTAGTCCTCGCCGCCGCCGAGGATGACCTCCGGGCGGGAGGACTCGAGGAACTGGCGGGCAATCTCGCTCTGCTCGTCCCGGTCCAGCACGTGGGAGCCGAAGGCGGCCGGCGTGGCGTCGGTGACCAGGCTGGTGGTGACCAGGCCGGTGGCCTTGCCCAGCTCCTCGGCAACCTCCAGGGCCGTGGGCACCGGCTGCCGGGCCAGGTCCATGCCGATCGCGCCGTTGTAGGTCTTCACGCCGGTGGCCATCGAGGTGGCCGCCGCGGCCGAGTCGGTGACGAACGTTTCCGGGTCCGCGGAGTTGGTGTGCGCGCGGCCCTCCACGGGCAGCGAGTCCATTTCGAGTTCCCCGCTGAGGCCCACCGTGCCCAGCCGGATCAGGTCCCGGGCCGCGGCACCCATGCCGTCCCCGACCATCAGGATCACGTTGCGGGCCGCGCCGTCGTCGCCGTTCCCGCCGTGGCCGCCGCCGTGGTCCTGACCCGGAGGGCCGCCGCGGCCCTCCCCGGATGTGCCGGGCACACTGCCCGTGCCGCAGCCGGCCAGCAGGAGCGCCGCCACCGCCGTCGTTGCCAGTGCCGTTCGTGTTCTGTTCATGGAAATCCGCCTTGGGAGTGTGCGTGCCCGCGAGGGCAGGGATGAATGCTCCTGCGGACGCTGCGCTCCCCCACCCCGCCGTGACGCCGGGCTCCCCCGCCTGCCGTCCGCGGGGGCCACCCTGCCAGTTCGCCTGCGCGGCCTGTCAACAGCGGCGGTGCCGTTCCGGCGCTCCGGGCGGCGGATCCGTCAGCCGGCGCCGGAGTGCGGCCCCGCGTCCGGCCCGTCCAGCCGACGCACGATCCGGGCCGGGTTGCCGACGGCCACGACGTTGGCGGGCAGGTCCCTGGTCACGACGGCGCCGGCGCCCACCACGGTGTTGTCGCCGATGCTGACTCCGGCCAGCACAATGACGCCGCCGCCCAGCCACACGTTGTTCCCGATCGAAATCGGCGCGGCCGCCTCGAGCTTGTCGCGGCGGGGGCCGGGCTCCACGGGATGCGTGGGGGTCAGCAGCTGCACGTTCGGGCCGATCTGGACGTCGTCGCCGATGCTGATCGGGGCCACGTCCAGGGCCGTCAGGTTGTAGTTGACGAAGCTGCGCGCACCGATGCTCAGGTACCGCCCGTAGTCGACGTACAGGGGCGGCCGCACTTCGGTCCCCTCGCCCAGGCCGCCCAGCAGTTCCCTGAGCAGCGGCGCCGCGGCGGCCGGGTCCTGCGGCCAGGTCCGGTTGTAGCGGTCGGAGAGGGCGATGGCCCGGCGGCTGTCCCGGGCAAGCTCAGGATCGTCGGCGATATACAGGTCTCCGGCCAGCATGCGTTCACGCATCGAGCGCGGATCATCGGGAAAGTGCTGCATTCGGGTCTCTCCTCGTGGTGCCCCCTGCCGGGCCGGGGAAGCGTTCCGGCCGACGCATTTCCGGCGTGTCCGCCCAAGGTTAGTCTTCCCCGATCGCGTGGGCTAACGTCGAGCCGGTCGGCACCGGAACCGTGCCGGGGAGCCAGAGACGGAGACGGAAGCAATGGCGGTGACGGAGAACAGGGGCGCCGGCGGCGCGGCGGCAACGGCCGACGGCGGGGTGCAGCGGGCACGGCTCGGCCTGGCCCTGCTGGGGGTGCTGCTGATTGCCGTGAACCTGCGGGTGGGTTTCGTCAGCGTCGGGCCGCTGCTGGGCAGCATCAGCACGGACCTGGACCTGACCAGCAGCCAGGCCGGCCTGCTCACCGGGCTGCCGCTCATTGCCTTCGCCCTGTTCTCGCCCCTCGCGCCGCCGCTGGCCCGCGGGGTAGGCCTGGACCGTGCGCTGTGGCTGTCCCTGCTGCTGCTCGCCGCCGGCATCGTGGGCCGTTCCCTGCCCGTGCCCGGCGCCATCTGGGCCGGAACCGCCGTCATCGGCATCGCCATTGCCTTCCTGAACGTCCTGCTGCCCTCGCTGGGCAAGCGGGACTTCCCCGAGCGCGTCAGCCAGGTCACCGGCATCTACAGCAGCGCGCAGAGCGCGGCCGCCGCCGTCGGCACGGCGCTCGTGGTGCCCATCGCCGGCACCACCCCTGACGGCTGGAGGCTGGCGCTCGGGGTGTGGGCCGGCGTCGCGCTGCTGGCCCTGGCGGCGCTGCTGCCCCGGGTGCTGCGGCGGGAACCGCCGGCGCCGACGGCGGCCGTCGAGGGTGCCGGGCGTTCGCCCTGGCGCAGCCTGCTCGGGTGGCAGGTGACGGCGTTCATGGGCCTGCAGTCCATTTCCTTCTACGTGTTCATGGCCTGGCTGCCCAGCATCGAGCACAGCTTCGGCATCAGCGAGGCCGAAGCCGGCCTGCACACCGCCATTTTCCTGCTGGTGGGCATGGCGGCCAGCCTTGTGGCCGGCGCCCTGCTGCACCGGTTCGCCGACCAGCGGGCGGTGGCGGTGGGCTCCTCGGTGCTGGCCGCCGTCGCGTTTGCCGGGCTGGCCGCCTTTCCCCAGGTGGTGCTGGTCTGGGTGGTCTGCGGCGCGGCGGCCGGCGGCGCCCTGATCGTCACGGCCCTGTCGCTGTTCAGCCTGCGGACCTCCAGCCCGGGCCAGGCGGCGTCGCTCTCCGGCATGGCGCAGTCGCTGGGCTACGGACTCGCCGCCCTCGGTCCGATCGGCTTCGGCGCCCTGTACGACGCGACCGGCAGCTGGACCCCCTCCCTGGTGGCCACCGCCGCCGTGATGGCGGTGCTGTGCGTGGTGGCGCTGCTCGTGGGCCGCAACCGCGTCATCGGCTGAACCGGCCCCCAGTGCGGTCCCGGGACCGCGGGCCGGGCCCGGCAGGCTAGGGAACCACGACCGCCTTCACCGCCCCCGGCCGCTCCCCGGCGGTGAGGGCCTGCTCGACGTCGTCCAGGCCGTGCCGGGAGGTGACCAGTCCGTCCAGGTCCACCAGCCCGCGGGCAGCCAGTTCGACGGCGGTGGGCCAGGTGTTCGCGTAGCGGAACGTGCCGGTGATGGTCAGCTCGCGGTTCTGCAGCAGCGGAACCGGCAGCGCCAGGGTGTCGGCGCCCATGCCGACGAGCACCGCCCGGCCCCTCGGCGCGAGCCGGGCCAGCCCGGAGAGCACGGCCGGTTCGGCGCCGGTCGCGTCGATGAACACGTCGTAGCCGCCGCCGGGCCAGGGGGCCGAGGCCTGCGGCGCGTCCTGCGGGGTGAAGGTTTCCGCGGCGCCGTAGCGTGCTGCCGCCTCCAGACGGTCCGTCCGGGTGTCGGTCAGCGTCACGACGGCGCCGGCCAGCTGCGCGACCCTGCTGATCAGCAGGCCGATCGGCCCGGCGCCCGCGACCAGCACCCGCTGGCCGAGCACGATCTGTCCGGCGGCGCGGGCGGCGAGGGCGACGCTGAGCGGTTCGAGCAGCGCCGCCGCCTCGTCGGAGACCGAGTCGGGCACCGGATGGCAGAAGGCCGCCGGATGGACGGCGTATTCGCAGAACACCCCATCCACGGGCGGGGTGGCGAAGAACCGGACGTCGGGGTCCAGGTTGTACCGTCCGCTGAGCGTCTGCGGCGAGTACGGGGCCGGGATGCCCGGTTCCAGGGACACGCGCTGGCCGACCTGCCGGTCTGTGACCCCGGGGCCGAGCGCCACGATCCGGCCGGAGGGCTCGTGGCCCAGCACCAGCGGCTCCTCCACCACGAAGTCCCCGATCCGGCCTTCCCGGTAGTAGTGCGTGTCGGAGCCGCAGACGCCGACGGCAAGGATGCGCACCAGCACGTCCCCGGGGCCGGGCGAGGGCACGGGACGTTCCTCCAGGCGCAGCTTTCCGGGACCGTCCAGCACGCTGGCGGTCATCGCCTCGGGCAGCGGCGTCACTTCACCGCGCCCATGGACAGGCCCCGGACCAGCTGTTTCTGTGCAATCCATCCGGCAAGGATAACGGGCAGCGACGCGAGGACGGACGCGGCGGAGAGCTGGGCCAGGAACAGGCCTTCGCTGGTCATCTGCGAGACGAGGAACACGGGCACGGTGGCGGACTTCCCGGCGGTGAGGATCAGCGCGAAGAAGAACTCGTTCCACGCGAAGATCACGCAGATCAGCGCGGTGGCGGCCAGCCCGGGGGCGACCATGGGCATCAGGACCCGACGCAGCGTCGTCAGCAGCCCCGCGCCGTCCATCTGCGCCGCTTCCAGCACCTCGCCGGGGACCTCCTGGAAGAAGGAGCGCATCATCCATACGGCAATGGGCAGGTTCATGGAGGTGTACAGCACCACCAGGGTCCAGACGTTGTCGAGGACCTTCAGCTGCCCCGCGATGACGTAGATCGGCATGATCACGGCCACCACGGGCAGCATGCGGGTGGAGATGAAGAAGAACAGCACGTCGGAGGTCTTTTTCACCGGCCGGATGCTGAGCGCATAGGCGGCGGGCACCGCCAGCAGGACCACCAGCACCGTGGACACGCCCGTGGCGATCACGGAATTGAGGAAGTAGGAGCCGGCACCGGCGTCGAGCACCGCCCGGTACTGGTCCAGGGTGGGCGCGAAGACGAAGGTCGGGGGCGTCGACGCCGCCGCGGACTCCTGCTTGAAGCTGGTGAGCACCATCCACAGCACCGGGGAGAAGAAACCGACGGCGAGGATCCAGGTCAGGGCCGTGAGCAGCGAGGCCGGTGCACGCCGGGCCGGCCGGCGCGCCGGTTCGGGGGTGCCGGCCGAGTCCGGCCGGCTCGACGGGGCGGGAGCGGTGGAGGTGGCCACGGATCAGTCCTTTACGTCGAAGCTGCGGAAGATCAGGCGGAGGGCGAGCGTGGCGACGACGATGGTCGCCACCACCACGACCACGCCCATGGCGGCGGCCTGGCCGATGTCGAAGCCCAGGAAGGCGCGCTGGTAGATGTAGAAGGGAAGGTTGGCACTCGCCGTGCCCGGCCCGCCGGCGGTCATCAGGTAGATCTGGTCGAAGGTGTTGACCACGTAGATGGCGCCGAGCAGCACGCCGAGTTCGATGTAGCGGCGCAGCTGCGGCAGGGTGACCCAGACGAAGGTGCGCCACCAGCCCGCGCCGTCCACCTGCGCCGCCTCCAGCACGTCCTTGGGCTGGGCCTGGAGTCCGGCCAGCACGAGCAGCATCATGAACGGCGTCCACTGCCAGACCAGCGACATCAGGATCGAGACGATCGGATGCGCGCTGGTCCAGTCGACGGGCGGGATCCCGATCAGTCCGATCAGCCAGTTCATCAGCCCGTAGGTGGGGTTGAGGATGGACACGGACCAGAGCAGCGAGTTGGCCACCGGCATCACCAGGAACGGCGTGATCAGCAGGGTGCGGGCCAGGCCGCGGCCGCGGAACGGGCGGTCCAGCAGCACGGCGAACACGATGCCCAGGAGCATCGCGAAGAACACGCAGCCAAGGGTAAAGAGCACGCTGTTCAGCGCCGCGCCCCGGAAGGTGGAGTCGGCGAAGATGTCGACGTAGTTGGACAGGCCGACGAACTGCTCGCTGCCCGGGCGCAGCAGGTTCCAGTTCTGCAGCGAGTACCAGATGGTGAACAGGAACGGAATCTGGGTCACCACGATCGTGAAGATCAGCGCCGGCAGCAGCGGCCCGCGCCGCCGCCAGCCTTCGGCCCGGGACACGCTGCGCTGGCGGACGGCGCTGCGGCGCGCCTGCAGCGTCTCGACGGCGGTGCTCATCGGCCTTCTCCTGACTGGTAGCTTTCGCCGACCGTTTCGGCATACTGCTGCGCCTGCTCCAACGCCTCGGGCACGCTCTTCTGCCCGGCGACAGCTGCGGAGATCTGCTGCGCCACCCGGGTGCCGAGGTCCTGGAATTCGGGGATGCCCACGAACTGCAGGCCCGGGTAGGGCACCGGTTCGGTCATGCTCGTCTCCTGCGCCGCGCTGGCCATGGCCTGCAGGGTGGGCTCCGAGTAGGCGGAGCTCACCTCGGCATATTCGGGAATCTCGTAGGTGGACATCCGGCTGCCCGGCGGCACCCGCTCCCAGCCGATCTCCTCGCCGACCAGCCGCATGTAGTCCTTGTCCGTCATCCAGGACACGAAGTCCCAGGCGGCGTCCTTCTGGTCGCTGGTGGCGGGTATGGCCAGGGACCAGCTGTAGAGCCAGCCGGCGCTTTCGGTCTCCTGCACCGGCGCCTGGACGTAGCCGGTGCGTCCGACGACGGTGGAGGACGCGGGATCCTCGATGGCCGACACCATGGCGGTGGCGTCGTACCACATGGCCGCGTCGCCTTGGGCGTAGCGGGTCAGGCAGTCGCCGTAGCCGCTGGTGGCGGCGCCGGGCTGGCCGTAGCTGCGGACCAATTCCACATAGTCGGTGACGGCGGCCTCGACCTCCGGGCTGTCCAGCTCGGCGTTCCAGTCGGCGTCGAACCAGCGGCCGCCGTAGGTGTTCATCACCGTGCTGAGCGGGGCCATGATTTCCCCCCAGCCGGCCAGGCCGCGCAGGCAGATGCCGGAGAACCCGGCGTCGGGATCGTGCAGCTGCTCGGCGAAGCCGCGCACCTGCTCCCAGGTGGGGGTTTCCGGCATTTCCAGGCCGGCTTCCTCGAACAGATCGGTGCGGTAGGCGAGGAACGAGGATTCGCCGTAGAACGGCACCGAATACAGTTCCCCTTCGTAGCTGAGGGCCTCGCGGATGGTGGGCACGAAGTCGTCGGGGTCGTAGCCCTCGGTCGTGTCGGCGTAGTCCTGCAGGTTGGTGAGCCAGCCGTTTTCGGCCCACATCGGGGTTTCGTAGTTGGAGATCATGACGACGTCGAACTCGCCGCCCCCGGTGGCCACGGACGCGGTGATCTTGGCCCGGGCCTCGTTCTCCGGCAGGGACACAAACCGCACATCGATGTCCGGGTGCTTCTCGGTGAAGTCCTCCTGCAGCGAGATGGCGTCCTGCATCTGCGGGTTGGACACGATCGCGACGACGATCTCCGGGCGGGCTTCGGCTTCCCCGGACGCGCAGCCGGTGAGCGCCAGTCCCGCGGCGGCGCCCAGCGCCGTCCACCGGCCCGCCCGGCTCCGGCGCGACGTCCCCGATCCCTTACTGCCTCGTTGCAGCATCCGCTCCTCCACTCCCCGGCGGGCGGAAGTGCTTCCGATACCGCTCACATGTGATTTAGCTCGCGCTCATTTGAACACAGACCCTAGTCCTATACACTCCCCATAAGCAACAGCGACGGACGTTTCCGGGTATCGCTGCCACAGGATTCACCGCAGGCCCAGCCCGCGGTACAGGGAACGGGGACCGCCATTACTGCGCCGCACGGCTCCCATGAGGAGCTCCTTGCCCGGATCGGGCGTGACTATTACCTTCGGAACCGCTCCAAGGTGGAGATCGCCCGGGACCACGGCCTGTCCCGGTTCCAGGTGGCCCGCCTGCTGGAGGAGGCCCGGGCGCTGGGCATCGTCAGGATCGAGGTGGCCTTTCCCGACGCCGTGCCGCCGCAGGACGAACTGGAGGCGGCGCTGGGCGTTTCCCGCCTGCTCATCGTTCCCGCCGCCGCGGACGACGCCGGAACCCGGGACCAGCTGGCCCGTGCGGCGGCCGCCGCGCTGGCCGAGGCGGTCGCCCCGGACGCCACGGTCGGCATCTCCTGGTCGCGCACCCTGGACCGGGCGGCCACGTATCTGACCGCGCTGCCGCCGTGCGCCGTCGTCCAGCTGGCCGGGGCGCTGCCGGTGCCGGGCACCGGCAATTCGATGGAGCTGGTGCAGACCCTGGGCAGGCTGCCCGGGGTCCGCACGTGGCCGCTGTGGGCACCCCTGGTGGTGGGCAGCGCCGAGACGGCGGCCAGCCTGCGCGGACAGCCCGAGGTCGCTGACGCCCTGGGCCTGGCGGACGCGCTGGACCTGGCCGTGGTGGCGATCGGGGCCTGGGCGCCGGGGCTGTCGACGGTCTGGCCCCGGGTGGACAACCCGCTTCGCCTGGCCGCTGCCCGCGCCGGCGCCGTCGCGGAATGCTCGGGCCGGCTGCTGGACGCAGAAGGGCGGCCCGTGCCGTCGGAGCTCGATGACCGGGTCCTGGCGGTGACCGTCGCACAGCTGCAGGCCACGCCCCGGGTCATCGCCGTGGCACAGGGCGCCGAGCGCGCCGAAGCGGTGCTGGCCACCCTGCGGGCCGGCTTCATCACGACCCTGATCGTCGACTCGGGGCTGGCGGCAGCGCTGGCGGCGCTGGCGGCCGAGGCCTAGCTTTGCGTCTGCCCGCCGGGGAGGAGCTGTCCGGCGGCGAGGGCTTCCACCGTCGTCCGGGCCCCGCCGGCGTGCAGGGACGCCAGCGCGGCGAGGTAGGCCTGGGTGAACCGCTCATCCTCGGCCAGGTCGCCGAAGAGTTCACGCTGCCGGATGAACGCGGCCGGATCCTCCGGGTGCCGGGCGGCTGCGGCCATCACCTGCTCCCGCAGCCGGTCCACCACCTCGATCGGGTCACCGGATTCATCGGCGCCTTCGGCGTAGCGGGCCCAGCTGGCCACGATGCCGGCCGAGCGGCTGATCTCTCCGCCTGACGCGAGGTTCTCCCGGATCACGGGGAGCAGCCACTTGGGGATCCGGTCGGAGCTCTCGGCGCAGAGCCGGGCGAGCGTGTCCCTGACATGTTCGTTGGAGAAGCGCTCGATCAGCCGCTGCCGGTAGGCGGCCAGGTCCACGCCCGGCACCGGCTGCAGCGTGGGTGTGGCCTCCCGTTCCATATAGTCCAGCAGGAAGCCGGCGAACAGCGGATCCTGGCAGACCTCATGGGCATACCGGTAGCCGGCCAGGTAGCCGAAGTAGCACAGGCCCTGGTGGCTGGCGTTGAGCAGCCGCAGCTTCATCAGCTCATAGGGTTCGACGTCGTCCACCAGCTGCACGCCGGCTTCCTCCAGCGGCGGCCGGCCGGCGGGGAAGGTGTCCTCCAGGACCCACTGCTCGAAGTCCTCGCTGACCACCGGCCAGGCATCCTCGATGCCGTAGTCCCCGGCCACCGCCGCGCGGTCCGCGTCGGAGGTGACCGGGGTGATGCGGTCCACCATGGAATTCGGAAAGGCGACGTGCTCCTGGATCCAGGCTCCCAGCTCCGGATCCTTGAGGCGGGCGTAGGCGGTGAACATACGCCGGGCGACGTCGCCGTTGCCCTGGATGTTGTCGCAGGACATCACCGTGAAGGGCGCAATGCCCCGCTCGCGGCGCCGCCGCAGGCCCTCCGTGACCAGGCCGAACACCGTGCCGGGCACGGCACCGTCGGCGAGATCGGCGGCGACGGCGGGGTTGCCGCCGTCGAACTCCCCGGTGACGTGGTGGAAGTTGTATCCGCCCTCGGTGACGGTCAGCGAGACGATCCGGATCTCCGGCGAGGCCAGCCGCTCAATGACGGCCTCCGGGTCCTCCGGGGCGTACAGGTAATCGATGATGGAGCCGATCACGCGGGCCTCGCGGGTTCCGTCCGGATGCTTCACCACCAGCGTGTAGAGGCAGTCCTGGGCATCCATGACGGCCTTCATGGCGGCGTCGCCGGGAAGCACGCCCACGCCGCAGATGGCCCAGTCCCGGGCCAGGCCGGCATTCATCAGCCGGTCCAGGTACATGGCCTGGTGCGCCCGGTGGAAGCCGCCGACGCCGAAGTGCATGATGCCCGCGGACAGCCCCGCCCGCGGGTAGGTCGGCACGCCGACGGTTTCGGGAAGGGCGGCAAGCGCCGCCCCGGTGAGCCTGGCCATCTGCCGCCCCTTCCTGCGCGCGCTCCGGACTCCTGCGGAGCGTCTGGTCCGGCCAACCTATCATCTGAGCGAATCTGCGGCATCAGATGAGCAGAGAATGGCCGTCCCGGCGGGCAATGGAAACGGCCGAACGGCGCACGCATATGCGGGCGGACCGGCCGCGGGAGATGTAGCCTGCCGGCACACCACTTCAGCGGTCCGGCCCGATGCCGGCTCCAGACAGGCAGGGGCGCCCGTGAGCAGCAACTTTGGGGACTATCAGCTCGGGATCTACATGGCCGGAGCCAGAGGCATGGCACCCGAGCTGCCCATCGGATATGCCGCTACGGAGGCCCTGGCGGAGACGGTCATGGAGCCCCGGATCCACGGCTACGTGGCCGGCGGGGCCGGGAATGAACACACGCAGCGGGCCAACGTCGCGGCCTTCGACAGGCTGGGCATCATGCCGCGCATGATGGTGGGCGCCGCGCAGCGGGATCTGTCGGTGGAGCTGTTCGGCCACCGCCTGCCCTCTCCCCTTTTCCTCGCCCCGGTGGGCGTGCTGGGCGCGGTGGCCGACGACGGCGACCTGGCCGCCGCGGCGTCCTCCGCTGAGCTGGGTGCCCCGATGGTCGCCTCGACGCTGTCGCAGGCGCCCCTGGAGCAGGTGCGGGCCGCGACCGGTGATACTCCGGCGTTCTTTCAGCTGTACCCGCCGGCGGACCGCGACCTGACCGAAAGCCTGGTGCACCGGGCCGAAGCCGCCGGTTACGCCGGGATCGTCATCACCCTGGACACGTGGGTGAACGGCTGGCGGCCCCGGGACCTGGGCGCCGCCTACCTGCCCATGCTGAGCGGGCAGTGCCTGGCCAACTACCTGAGCGACGACCGTTTCCGGAAGCTGCTGGCCGAGCAGGGCACGGACGATCCCGCCGCCGCCGTCATGCTCTGGGCCTCCCTGTTCGGCAACCCGGCCATGACATGGGCGGACCTCGCCTGGTTCCGGTCGCTGACCGACCTGCCCATTATCCTCAAGGGCATTTGCTCCCCGGAGGACACCCGCCGGGCGCTCGACGGCGGCATGGACGGCATCTACTGCTCCAACCACGGCGGGCGGCAGGCCAACGGCGGAATTCCCGCCATCGACTGCCTGCCCGCTGTCATCGAGGCGGCCGACGGCGCTCCGGTGCTCTTCGACTCGGGCATCCGCTCCGGCGTCGACGCCCTGCGTGCCCTGGCCCTGGGCGCGACGGCGGTGGGCATCGGCCGCCCCTACGTGTACGGGCTGGCCGTGGGCGGGCAGGCGGGAATCACGCACGTGATGCGTTCCCTGCTCGCCGAGGCGGACCTGACCATGGCGGTCAACGGCTATCCAGACCTCGCCTCCCTGCGCGGAGCGCTGCACCGGCTGTGAGCCGGGGGCGTGCCCGGCCGATCAGGCGGGCCGCCCCCGGTGTCATCAGGCGCCGGCCGCGGCCTCCACCGCCGCTTCGGCAGCCGTGCCCGGGCCGACGCCGGTCAGCAGCGCCGCGGCGCGCTCGGCAATCATGATCGACGGCGCGTTCGTGTTGCCGGTGGGCACCAGCGGCATGATCGATGCGTCGGCGACGCGGACGCCGTCGAGCCCGCGGACCCGCAGCGTGCGCGGATCCACCACGGCCATCGCGTCCAGGCCCATTTTGCAGGTGCCGACCTGGTGGTGATAGGTCACCGCGGTGTCGCGGACGTACCGTTCCAGGTCCTCGTCGCTGTCGGAGACGTCCGGCCCGGGATAGACCTCCTCGGGGCCCCATTCCGCCAGCGCCCGGGTCCGCCCCAGCTCACGGCACTGCCGCACCGAGGCGACCAGCGAGTCGACGTCGGCCTGCTCGGTGAGTGCGCCCAGGTCGATCCGGATCGGATCCTCCGGCGCGGGGCCGGAGAGCGTGATTTCGCCGCGGCTGAGCGGGCGCACGATGCCGGCGACCAGCGAGAACCCGTTCTCCGGGCCGGACATCGAGTCCAGGAAGTACATCGGCAGCGAGAAGTGGATCGGCTGGGTGTCCGGCACCGCCAGGTCGGGGTTCGACTTCCAGAACAGATGCGTCTCCGCGGCACCCACCTCGCAGTCGGGCACCGGTTTGGCGGTGGTGGTGTAGATGACCGGGGCGAGCAGGTGGTCGTGCAGGTTCTTGCCCACGCCGGGCAGGTCCAGCACCGGGTCGACGCCGACGGCGCGCAGCTCCTCCGCGGGCCCGACGCCGGAGCGCAGCAGTGCCTCCGGGGAACCGATCGCCCCGGCGGCCAGGATGGTCTCCGCGGCGCGCAGCGTCTTGACCTGCCCCTCGTGCTCGAACTCGACGCCGGTCACGGCGCCGGCTTCGATCAGCAGGCGGCGCACGGTCGCACCAGTCAGCAGGGTGAGGTCAGGGGAATCGGCGACCGGGCGCAGGTAGGCGTGCCAGGTGTTGAACCGTTTACCGTCACGCACGTTCAGCTGCATCTTGGAGACGCCCTCGACGTCTCCGGAGTTGTAGTCCTCGTTCAGCTTGATGCCCATCTCCTGGGCGCCGGCCAGGATGGACTCCTGCACCGGGTTCATCGGGAAGTTCCCGACGACGTCGAGCGGGCCGTCGGTGCCGCGGGACTCGGAGGCACCGCCGTCGTAGTTTTCGATGGCGCGGAAGACGGGGAGCACGTCCTCCCAGCTCCAGCCGGGGCAGCCGAGGTAGTTCCAGGTGTCGTAGTCCTGCTTCGCCCCACGGACCCAGATGGTCGCGTTCAGGGCGTGCGAGCCGCCGAGGACCTTGCCGCGGGGCAGGTGGATCCGCCGGTTGGAGCAGCCGGGCTGTTCCTCGGTGTAGTAGTCCCAGTCCTCGGGCCCGTGCCAGAGCCCTCCGGCTTCGTGCACGTTGGCGATGATCGGGTTCGTGTCCTCGCCGCCGGCTTCAAGGACGGTGACGCGGTGGCCGGCGTCGAGCAGGCGGCGGGCGATGACGCAGCCGGCCGAGCCGGCGCCGATGACGATGTAGTCGGATTCCATGTGGGGGGCCTTTCCAGGGTGGTGCGGAGGTGCGGTGCCGGGCCGGTGGGGGTTTGGCGGCCCGGCACCGCGGCGTGCCGGGCGGCGCCGCCCGGCACGCGGAGGATCCCGGGACGCTGGCGCGGAGCCGGCGCCCGGAAACCGTGTCCTAGTAGCTGATGACCTGCGGGGCGCCGAGGTGCTTGAGGCCCTCGACGCCGAATTCCAGGCCGTAGCCGGACTGCTTGGCGCCGCCGAACGGAATCCGCGGGTCGATCGCGCCGTGCTTGTTGATCCACACGGTGCCGGCCTGCAGCCGGGCCGCGACCTCGCGGGCGGCATCCCGGTCCGAGGACCAGACCGAGGCGCCGAGACCGACCTCGAGGCCGTTGGCCATGGCCACCGCCTCATCCACGTCGGAGTAGCGGATGATCGGCAGCGCGGGACCGAACTGCTCGCGGGCCACCAGCGGGTTGTCGTTATCGATGTCGGCGACCAGGGTGGCCGGGTAGAAGTAGCCGGGCTGCTCCGGATCCGGGTCGCCGCCGACGACGACGCGCGCCCCGGCGGCGCGGGCCTGCTCCACGAGGTCCGCGACGATGTCGTACTGGGCCTTGTTCTGCAGCGGGCCGAGCACGTTGGCCTCGTCCAGGCCGCGACCCATCGGCATCGCCGCGGCCACCGCGGTGAGGGCGTCGACGACATCGTCGTACAGGTCTTCGTGCACGTAGAGACGCTTCAGGGCCGCGCAGGTCTGGCCGGTGTTGATGAACGCGCCCCAGAACAGGTCCTCGGCAATGGCGGCCGGATCGGCGTCGGGCAGCACGATGCCGGCGTCGTTGCCGCCCAGCTCCAGGGTCAGGCGCTTCACCGTGTCCGCGGAGGAACGGATGATCGCCTTGCCGGTGGCGGTGGAGCCGGTGAACATGATCTTCGCGATGTCCGGGTGCGCGGAGAGCGCCTCCCCGACGTCGCGGCCGCCGGAGACGACCTGCAGCACGTCCGCGGGCAGCGCCTGGTTCAGCACCGCGGCCAGCGCGAGCACGGACAGCGGCGTGTATTCGGAGGGCTTCATGACCACGGTGTTGCCCATCCGCAGGGACGGGGCGAGCTGCCAGACGCTGATCATCATCGGCCAGTTCCACGGCCCGATCGCGCCCACGACGCCGAGCGGACGGTAGAACAGCTCGGCGCGCCCGCCGTCGTCATCCACCAGCACCTCCGGCTCGAGCTCGAAGGACGCGGCGGCGCGCAGCCAGGCGACACATCCGCCGACCTCGAACCGGGCGTTGGGACCGTTCAGCGGCTTGCCCTGCTCGCGGGAAAGCAGTTCGGCCAGGGCCTCGGCCGAAGCCTCCACGGCGTCGGCCGCGCGGTGCATGGCGGCCGAGCGCCCGGCATGGCCCAGGGCGGCCCAGCCCGGCTGGGCAGCGCGGGCAGCGGCGACGGCGGCGTCCAGGTCAGCGGCGGTGTGCACCGGCGCGGCGGCGATCTTCTCGCCGGTGGCCGGATCCAGGATGTCCCGGCCGCCCTCGTCGGCGACGGCGGCCAGGAGGTCCGCGTAGGAGGTCAGGGTGGAATCGGCGAGCTGCATGGGGTTCTCCTTGTGCTGGGAATCGGCCGGGGATGTCCTTAGTCAACTGTGGCGCACGTCTCAGCAAGGGTGGTTGGCTTTGCGCGAGCGGTGCTTGCCGCTGCGTGCACGTTCCGGCTGCGGGCCCCAACCCGGCCGCGCACCCTTGCCCATGCGAGCGCCGCAGGATTGGCTGGCCGCATGGGAGAGCTGACGTATCTGATCAACTGCTCGGTGGACGGCTACAGCGCCGACGCGGACGGAAACTTCGACTTCAGCCACGACCTGGAGGAGACGACGGAGGCGTACACCGCCGACGTCGCGGCGGCGCAGACGTTCCTCTACGGGCGGGCGATGTACGAAACGATGGCCGTCTGGGAGACGGATCCGTCGCTGGCCGAGCTCTCCCCGGCGTCGGCCCGGTTCGCCGAGGCCTGGGCGCCTGCGGAGAAGGTGGTCTTTTCCACCACCCTCGAAGAACCGCTGACCCGGCGCACCCGGATCGAGCCGGCCTTCACCCGGGAGGCCGCGGAACGGGCCAAGGCGGCCGGCAACGCCACGATCGGCGGGCCGACGCTGGCGGCCGAAGCCCTGCGCCTGGGCGTAGTGGACGTCATCTCGCTGCTGATCCATCCGGTGGTCGTCGGCGGCGGCACGAAGGCCCTGCCGGATGGTCTCCGCCTGCGGCTGCGGCTGCTGGATGAGCGGCGCTTCGCGAACGGGGCCGTGCGGGTCAGCTACGCCGTGGCCTGAGGCTCGGCCAGGTCCCGGACCGGCGCATCCGGTTCCCCGCCCTGACCGATGCCCGCGTAGACCCCGGGCCTGGACCGGCGCAGGGCCAGCGCCCAGGCGGCGCCCAGCACGCCGGGCACCACGACGATGGCCGGCAGCAGCCAGGACAGCGCGCCGGCTTCCGCCAGGCCGATCAGCACCTCGAAATTGACCACGATCAGGACGAACAGCACGGCCAGGGCCACGCCGGCCAGGCCCGGGGCGACCACCCTGGTCCACGCGCCGTACTCCGTGCGGTGCCGGCGCAGGTAGCCGATCACCGCGAAGGAGGTCAGCGCCATCAGCAGCACCAGCCCGAAGGCGCCCATGTTGGTCAGCCAGGTGAATAAGGTCAGCACCGGGAACAGCGGCCCGTACTCATGGCCGCTGCCGGCAACGGCGAAGACGATCAGCAGCACCAGCGCGACGGCGGACTGCGCCAGCGAGCCGGCCACCGGCGCCTGGGTGCGGCGGCTGGTGGCCGCCAGGGCGCGGGGCAGCACGCCCTCGCGGCCGAGCGAGAACACATAGCGGGCCACGACGTTGTGGAACGCGGCCAGCGCCGCGAGCAGGCTGGTGACGAACAGCAGCGAGCACAGGTCCACGAACCACTGCGGTGCGCGCTCGGCCAGGAACAGGAAGACCAGGTCGGGGCCGAACTCCGCCGAGCTGCCGATCACCGCGCCGTCGCCTTCGCCCACCGCCATGGCCCAGGCCGAGAAGGCGTAGAAGACCGCGATGACGCCGACGGCGATGAAGGTGGCGCGGCGGGCGGTGGTGCGCGGGTCCTTGACCTCCTCGTTGTAGATGGCGCCGGACTCGAAGCCCATGAACGCGGCGATGCTGAACGCCAGGGCTGCTCCGACACCGGCCGCGAAGAGGCTGCCCGGCATCAGCGACTGCGTGCTCAGGCCCTCCGGAGCGGCGCCGAGCGCGGCGACGTCGTACACGATGACCACGAGGAACTCGAGGGCCACGAGCAGGCCGAGCACCTTGGCGGAGAGATCCACCGTACTCACTCCGAGCAGCCCGACGATGATCCAGGCTGCCAGCGCGCACGCCCACCAGGGCACCTCGGTGCCGGCGACGCCGCCGAGAAAGGAGCTGAGCGCGAACCCGAACATCCCGTAGATGCCGACCTGCATGGCGTTGTAGGCCGTCAGGGCGGTCCAGGCGGCGCCCACGCCGGCCGGCCGCCCGAGGCCGCGGGCGATGTAGGCGTAGAAGGCGCCGGCGTTGTGCACGTGCCGGCTCATGGCGGCATAGCCCACGGAGAAGAGCAGCAGCACCGCACCCAGCACCAGGAAGGACAGCGGAATGCCGAGCAGGCCGGTGACCGCATAGTTGCTGGTGACGCCGCCGGCGACGACGGTCAGCGGCGCCGAGGCGGCGATGATCATGAACACGAGGGCCGGAACGCCGAGGCGGCGCTGCCCCAGGCCGGGCCCGGCGTCGGCAGCGGTGCCGCGGGGCGGAAGGGTGGTGCCCATGGGAGCCTCCTGGTGAACGGGAACAGCGGGGGATGTTCACCCTCACTGTGTCCCGGGTCACACCGGCGCCGCTTGGCTTTGCGCGTGGTGTTGTTGTCGCCGGGCGCAGGCCCGGAAGTGGGGAAGGGTCCGGGCCGCTGCCGCTTTGACCGGCTGCTGCCACTGCGCGCCGGCAGCCCCGGCGCAAACCGTCAGCGCGAGCCGGCCCCGCGGCTCCTACCGCCGCAGCCGGTAGGCCGAGGGCGGGCAGCCGTAGGCGGTGCGGAACGCGCGGCTGAAGTGCGCCGGGTCCGGCAGCCCCCAGCGGGCGCCGATGGCCGCCACCGGCACCCCGGCCTGCAGCGGATCGGCCAGGTCGCGGCGCGCGCCGTCGAGCCGCCGTTCCCGGATCCAGGCGGCAACCGTGGTGCCGCTGTCCTCGAAGAGCTTGTGCAGGCTGCGGGTGGAGATGTAATGCGCCGCGGCGATGTAGCCGGGTGAGAGCTCGGGATTGGCCAGCTGTCCGTCGATGAAGTGCTTGATCCGGCGCAGCATCCGCTCGTGCCCGGCGGTTTCGGGAGCGGCGTAGGCTTCGGCGGCCAGCATGGTGGCCAGCAGATCCACGGTGTTCATGGCCAGCCGGTGCCCGATGGGCCCGTCCAGGTCCGGCAGCAGGCCGGCGATCTGGGTCAGGAACGGCACGACGGCATCGCCCAGCCGATGCCCGGCGCCGAGCCGGACGGCGGTCAGCTCGGCCAGGTCTTCGGCGGCCAGGTTCAGCAGCTGCTTGGGGAACATCAGGACCAGGCTGGTCATCTCCCCCGGAAAGTGCAGCGTGTAGGGCTGCTGGGTGTCGTAGATGGCCAGGTCGCCGGCGCCAAGCACGGTTTCCCGGCCGCCCTGGACCAGGACCCCGCGGCCGCTCATCTGCAGGCTGAGCTTGTAGTAGCCCTGCTCGGCGGCGGCTGCCAAGGCGGCGGTGCGTTCGACGGTATGGGCCTGGGCATCCACCCTCACGATGGCCAGCTCCCGCAGCCGGCGGCCGAGCAGCTGCCCGCCGAAGGGGCCGTCGGGCCGCCCGCCGTCGGCCGGGGAGGCGGCCAGCGGAACAAAGGAATCGGAGACCAGGCGCTGCCATTCGGCGAAGGTTGCGGCCCGCTGCACGGGCGCGGCGGGAGGCGATGCCGGGTGGGATGCCGTGATGCTCATGCCCCCTCCTTCCGCCGCCGGTGGCGTGGCTCACATGAGGGGCAATCTACGCCTTTGTTTCGTCCTTGTCGAAGTTTTTCTCCCGTCGGTGAACTTCAGGTGCCGCAGCCGCTTACCCCCGCAGCAGCTCCAGCTGACCGTCGAGCTGCAGAATCAGCTGCTCCGGCGAGTTGAATTCCGGATGGAGCACGGCGGCGATCTGCGCTCCGAGCAGGAAGGTCAGCACGGTCTCCGCCGCCGGTTCCAGCGGCGGCCGCCCGGCGGCCAGTCCGCTGCTCCGGGCCTCCTGCAGCCAGCCGCGGATGCGCCCGCGCCACTGGCGCATGGCCGAGTCGTTGACCTCGGCCTGGGCCGGATGGTGCAGCGCCTGCTGCCAGAACGCGACCACGACCCGGGCCTCATCCAGCCGGTCCGCGTCCAGCGGCAGCACCTCCAGGCTGAAGGCCCGCAGCGCCGCAAAACCGTCCAGCCCGGCGGTCGCCTCCGCGATGCGGGCGTTGGTACGGCCGAACACGTGCCGGAAGGTGGCCTCCATCAGGCTCGCCTTGCTCGGAAAGTACGGCTTGATCGCCCCGTTGGCGTAGCCGGCGTCGGCCGCCACCTCGCGCAGGGTGGCACCGTCGAGCCCGCGCCGGGCGATGATCCGCCAGGTGGTCTCGGCGATTTCCGCGCGCCGGCGTTCGTGGTCGACGATCTTGGGCATGCTCCCTTTCCGGCCCGGCCCGGACGGCCGGAGGTCCCCGGACATCGTAGCCACCCCGTCGGCCCGGCGCCGGGGCCGTCCCGGTGTTCCGCATCCGGCCCGGACCGGCACGCGCCCGGGCCGGATGGCCCGGTCAGGCGGGTTCAGGCACCTGCTGCGCTGCGGCGTCGTGCACCAGCCGACCCTCGAACCAGGTCTGCTGCACCCGGGTCTCATGGATCTGCCCGGGATCGATGCTGAAGATGTTCCGGTCCAGCACGATGAAGTCCGCCGACAGGCCTGCGCGCAGCATGCCGGCGGTCTCCTGCAGCCCCATCGCGGCGGCCGGATTGCGGGTGAAGGCGGCCACGGCCTGCCGGACGTCGAGCGCCTGGGCGGCGTTGAGTTCACCCTCGACGGCGGGGTCGGGGTTGCGGCGGGTGATCATGGTTTCCAGCCCGGTCCAGGGATCCGGCGTCGGCGCCGAGCAGGGCCAGTCGGAGCCGCCGCTGACCAGCGCGCCGTCCTCGAACAGGTCCTTCAGCGGCCAGGACTTCTCGAAGGTTTCGGCCGGAATCTGCTTCGCAATGCTCTCCTGGATCACCGACGGGAACCAGATGTACGGGGAGGCGTCCGGCACCACTCCCAGGGCCGCGAACCGGGGCAGGTCCGCCTCGCTGACGTACTCCGCGTGCGCGATCTGGAACAGCGGCCCGTCGCCCCGGCTGGCCCGCACCCGCTCCACGGCGTCGAGGATCAGCCGCACCGCGGCGTCGCCGGTGGCGTGCAGCTTGGCGTGCAGGCCGCGGTCCACCAGGTCCTCCAGGGACGCGGCCAGTTCCCCCAGCTGCCAGAGCGGCTCGCCGGTGTGCTGCGGATCGTGGCCGGCGTGGCTGCAGCGGTAGGGGGTCAGCATGGCGGAGGTGCGGGTCATCGGCACCCCGTCCAAAACGTACTTGGAGAAGTCCGGATGCAGATGCGCGGTGCGGTGCCGTGCGCCGACGTCGTACAGTTCCGCGCCGGTGGTGCCGGGTTCGATGAAGGGCCGGGAGGGCATCGAGGCGACCACGTGCGCGGTGAGCTCGCCGCGTTCATCCATGCCGGCCAGGGTTTCCAGGGCGTAATCCATGGTGGCCGCCTCCTGGACGGCGGTGACGCCGTAGCCGTTGAGGACGCCGACGGCGGTGCGGAACGCGGCGGCGTGCCGCTCCGGAGTCTCCTCGATCGAGGCCGCGGCCGCCGCCTCGGCGACCGGGCTGGCCAGCTCCTGCAGGACACCGGTGAGCTGCCCGGCGTCGTCCCGCACGTAGGTGCCGCCCTCCGGATCCGGGGTGGCCGCATCCACGCCCATCAGTTCCAGCGCGCGGGAGTTGACCCAGCGGTTGTGCATGGAGTCGTCCCGCAGCAGCACCGGATGCCCGGCGGCGGCCTCATCGAGGGCGTGCAGGTCCTCCACCGTGATGTCGTCCATCACCGTGGAGCCGACGATGCCGCCGATGATCCACTCCCCCGGTTCCAGCCGTTCGGTCCACGCCCGCACCTTGGCGAGGATCTGCCCGGTGCCGTCGGTGGGCAGCAGCGGCAGCTCGAACGCCGCCTGCCGGCCGCCGAGGCCCAGATGCGCATGCACGTCCACCAGGCCCGGCATCGCCAGCCGGCCGCCCAGGTCCAGGACCTGGGCGCCGTCGCCGGCGAGCGCGCGGATCTCGCTCTCGCTGCCGACGGCGAGGATCCGGCCGGCGCCGACGGCGAAGGCTTCGGCCCACTCGTTCGCGGGGTCGCTGGTGTAGACGGGTCCATTGACGACGATGAAGTCGATGGGAGCGTGGGTGGTCACGGGGCGGTCCTCTTTCGGCAGGCGGCAGGGGTCTCCTGCCAGCTTCGGCCGTGCGGGCCGGATCGGCCTTGTCGCCCGGCGACCGCCCCTTGTCATTGCGCGCAGTCCTTTCCGGACGCCCCCGCAGGGGCGCCGGGCCCGGAAAAACACCTCTTGTAACCCACGCCACACGCGGTTATTGTCTACAGCCATAGAAAAACCCGTCCGCCGCCCGCTGCGGCGGCCGGGTTTCGCAATGCCGCCCGTCCCCGCCGCCGCAGGCCGGCATCCAGAAACGGAGATCCCCCATGAGCTCGTGCCACTCCCCGTCCGCCCCGGGCGTCGCCTCCGGTTCCGCGGCCCCGGCCGCCGTCGCCGTCGATCCCGGCCCCATGGGCGCCTACGCACTGGCCGCACCCGAGGAAATCACCGCCGTCCGCGAGGTGCTGGAGGCAGCCGGCCTGTTCCCGGAGACCGCCCGGATCGCGTATCTGGGCCTGGTCGATCCGCCCCGCGGCACCGCTGCCGACGCCGGAGCCGGAACCGGAGCACCGGACCGCCGCTTCCGGGTCTTCCTGCTGGACACCGCCGGCGGCCGGCCGCACGACGTCGTCGTCTCCGCGGCCCGCCGTGAGGTGCTCTCCGATACCGAGTTGGACACCGCCGTCACCGGCGAGCTGCCCGTGCTCGAGGAGGAGTTCGAGGTGGTGGAGCAGATCCTCGCCACCGATCCGGACTGGCTGGCGGCGCTGGAGAAGCGCGGACTCGACGTCGCGCAGGTGCGCGTGGCCCCGCTGTCCGCCGGCGTCTTCGAATACCCGGAGGAGAAGGGCCGCCGGATCCTGCGCGGCCTGGCGTTCCTGCAGACCCACGCCGAGGACTCGGCGTGGGCGCACCCGATCGACGGGCTCGTGGCCTACGTCGACGTCACCGCCCGCACCGTGGACCAGGTGCTGGACTTCGGCGCCATGCCGGTGCCCGAGGAGCACGGCAACTACACCGACCCGGCGCTCACCGGCCCGCTGCGCACCACGCAGAAACCGATCAGCATCACGCAGCCCGAAGGCCCAAGCTTCACGGTGACCGGCGGCAACCACGTCGAGTGGGAAAAGTGGCACCTGGACGTGGGCTTCGACGTCCGCGAGGGCCTGGTGCTGCACAACATCGGGTTCGAGGACGGCGGCAGGGTGCGCCGGATCCTCAACCGCGCCTCCATCGCCGAAATGGTGGTGCCCTACGGCGACCCGGCCCCCACCCGGTCCTGGCAGAACTACTTCGACACCGGCGAATACCTGGTGGGCCAGTTCGCGAACTCGCTCGAACTCGGCTGCGACTGCCTGGGCGAGATCCACTACGTCTCCCCCACCGTCTCCGACGCGCGGGGCAATCCGCGCACCATCAAAAACGGGATCTGCATGCATGAGGAGGACGCCTCCATCCTCGCCAAGCACTCCGACCTGTGGTCCGGCGTGAACTACACCCGCCGCAACCGCCGCCTGGTGATCAGCTTCTTCACCACCGTGGGCAACTACGACTACGGCTTCTACTGGTACCTGTACCTGGACGGCACCATCGAGTTCGAGGCCAAGGCCACCGGCGTCGTGTTCACCAGCGCCTACCCGGGCAAGGACTACCCCTACGCCTCCGAAATGGCGCCCGGCCTGGGCGCCCCGTTCCATCAGCACCTGTTCAGCGCGCGGCTGGACTTCGCGCTCGACGGCGGCCCCGGCCGGGTCGAGGAGGAGGACGCCGTGCGCGTGCCGGTCAGCGCGGAGAACCCCCGCGGCAATGCCTTCACCCGCAGGAGGACCGTGCTGGCCCGCGAGTCCGAGGCCGCCCGCGACGCCGCGCCCGGCGTCGGCCGCACCTGGGTGGTCTCCAACCCGGAGGCCCGGAACCGGCTGGGCGAGCCGGTGGGCTACAAGCTGCATCCGGAGGGCCAGCCCACGCTGCTGGCGGACGAGGATTCCTCGATCTACCGGCGGGCGACCTTCGCGTCCAAGGCGCTGTGGGTGACCCGGCGGGACGAGGCGCAGCGGTACCCTACCGGCGACTTCGTCAACCAGCACGCGGGCGGCGCGGGCCTGCCCGAGTGGGTGCAGGCGGACCGGAACCTCGACGGCGAGGACCTGGTGGTCTGGCACACCTTCGGCCTGACGCACTTTCCGCGGGTGGAGGACTGGCCGATCATGCCGGTGGACACCGCCGGATTCAAGCTGCGCCCGGAAGGGTTCTTCGACCGGTCGCCGGTGCTTGACGTGCCCCCGCCCGCCCCGGGCGCGCACTGCCACCGGTAGACGGCGCGGCCGTGCGGTTTCCTCCTGCGGGAGCGGGAGCGGTGGCGGGCGGGCCCGGGCCGGCGGCAGGGGCAGTCCCGACGCCGGCTGCCGGGTCCGGGGCTGCCCGGACCATCGCCGGCCCGGCGGCGCCCATCGGGCAGCTGATCCATGCCCGGGCCTGCGGGGCGGCCGTGCTGGCCGGTGCCCTGGCACATCTGTGGATGGTGCTGGCACATCCGCATCCGTGGTGGCAGGCAGCCCTGATGCTGGGCATGGCCGCCGCCTGCCTGCCGTGCGGCTGGGGGCTGTGGCGCTCTCCTTCCGCACCGGGGGCCCGAATGGCCATGGCGGCGGCCCTGGCCATGGCCGGTTTCCATGCCCTGCTGCTGCTCACCGCCGGCGGGTCCGCAACCCACGCCCATCACGGCTCCTCGGCCGTCGCCCCGGGGGCTCTCCCGGCGGCGTCGGGCACCGGCCCGGGGTCCCTCGCGGCGTCGGGCCCTGAGGCGGCCGCGCCGTCGGGCCTTGAAGTAATGCTGTTGCTGACGGTGTGGGAGCTGGGCGCCGCCCTGCTGGCCGCCATCTGGCTGCACCGCCGCCGCCGAACGGGCCGTGATTAGCCCGAAACCCGGCACACCAGCCGCAGGATGACCGGGCGCAGGGCCGTTCCATGACTGCTGCCGGGGAATGCGCGCAGCGGAAAACCCGTTGCACCTGTGAACAGCGAGAACACCCGACCGAACTGAAAGGTGGAACCGCATGAAGATTGTCGGAGTAACCGAATTCGGCGGACCCGAAGCCCTGCAGGTGCTGGAAGTTCCGGATCCGCTCCCCGGGCCCGGGGAGGTCCGTATCCGGGTTCACGCAGCCGCGGTGAATCCCACCGACACCATGCTGCGGGAAGGGCTGCAGGGCACCGGCGGCAAGCAGGCGCCCCACATACCCGGCATGGACGCGGCCGGCGTCATCGACGAGGCGGGTGAGGGCAGCCGCTGGAGCGTGGGAGAAGAGGTCATGGCGATTGCCGTGCCCCGCGGCGAGCACCGCGGCGCCTACGTCCAGTACCTCATCGCTCCCGATGAGTCGCTGGCGCCGATACCCGCCGGAACGGACCTGCCCACCGCGGCGACCCTGCCCATGAACGGGCTGACCGCCGTGCAGATCCTCGAAAAGCTCGACCTCTCCCCCGGCCAGGTCCTGGCCGTCAACGGCGCCGCGGGCACCCTGGGCAACTACCTCGTCCAGCTGGCCAAGCTCGCCGGACTGACCGTCGTCGCCGACCCCGCGGACAAGGACCGCGACCTGGTTGCCGCGCTGGGCCCGGACCACATCGTCCAGCGCGGGGACGACTTCGGCAAGCGGGTCCGGGAGCTGTTCCCCGACGGCGCGGACGCCGTGGCGGACGCCGCCGTGCAGAACGAGGCGGCCGCCGAAGCGGTGCGCGACGGCGGCGGTTTCGCCACCGTCCGCGGCTGGAAGGGCGATCCCGGCCGGGGCATCACCGTGCACCCGATCTGGGTGGGCGAGGAATACCGCTCGCAGGAGAAGCTGGACCGGCTGCGGGCCCTGGCGGAGGACGGAACGCTGACCCTGCGGGTCGCCGGGACCTACCCGGCGGAGGAAGCTGCGGAGGCTCATCGGCGGCTGGAGGCCGGCGGCACGCGCGGGCGCCTGGTGCTGCTCTTCTAGCCGGCAGGCCCCGGCCCTTGCGGCGTCCGTCTCCCGCGGCGGGCGCCGCCGTCGTGCCCGGCCGGGTGCCCCGGCAGGGCACGCGAAGCGGCCGGCCGCCCCGAAGCGTCAGTCGACGAACTCGGACTGCGTCTCGATGAAGTCCCAGTCCTGGTTGTTCAGGATCGGATCCATCACCGGGCCGCCGGCCTCGGCAATGCGGGTCTGCACCTTGGGTGGAATCCCTTCATCGCGCAGGTTCTCCCGCAGCCATTCCTTGGCCGTGATGTCCAGGTAGGGCCACCAGCGTTCAATGCGGATGGGTTCCATGACAGCCCCCTTTCATTCGCAGTAGAACAAAGGTGGCACCGGCCCCGCAGCCGCGCAAGGGGACTCCGCCAGCTTCCGGTTCCGGCCCCCGGCTGGTCCCGGGCGCCGCGCCGGCGGCGGGTCAGTCGCGGACGGTGATGGAATCGATGGCCGCGCGGGCCTGCTCGGCCAGCTCCTCGGGCAGCGGCGCGCTCTTGGCGGCCTCCTCGGAGGCGGTCTGACCCTCCTCGCTGACCAGGTACAGGCCGAATTCCTTTACCAGTTCGGCCGTCTTCGGATCATCGTAGGAACTGCAGAAGATCTCGTAGGAGACGAGCACCAGCGGATACGCGCCGGGCGCGGTGGTGGTGCGGTCCAGATGCAGGGCGATGTCGTGCTCGGCGCGGCCGGGCACCCGGGTGGCCTCGGCGACGGCGGCTGCGGCCGCGTCGCCGCTGATCGGCACGTACTGGTCGCCGACCAGCAGGTTCACGGTGCCCATGGACTCGTCCACCACCGAATCGTCAGCGTAGGTCACGGCGCCCTCGGTGCGCGTCACGGTGCTGACGACGCCGGCGCTGCCCTGGGCGTTTTCGCCGGCCAGGCCGCCGGGCCAGGTGCCCGACGGCGCATCCGGCCAGGCTTCGGGGGCCACCTCGTGCAGGTACTCGGTGAAGTTCTCCGTGGTGCCCGAGTCGTCCGCCCGGCTGACCGGGGTGATCCGCAGGTCCGGCAGCTCGACGTCGGGGTTCTGCCGGGCGATCTCCGGGTGCGTCCAGGTGTCGATGTCGCCGCGGAAGACGGCGGCGATGGTGGCGGCGTCCAGGTTCAGCGACTCGATGCCGGGAAGGTTGAAGGCCACGGCGATCGGGGAGATGTAGGTGGGGATGTCGTACGCGCCGTCGGGGCCGCAGATGTCCCGGGCCTGGCCCATTTCCTGCTCCTGCAGGTAGGCGTCGGAGCCGGCGAACTGCACCGCGCCGTTGAGCAGGGCGTTGCGGCCGGCGCCGGAGCCGTCCGGCGAATACTGCAGCTGGACCCGCGGGTGGAGCAGGCCGAAGCCGGCGATCCATGCGTCCATCGCCGGCCCCTGCGCGCTGGACCCGGACCCGGAGAGGGTGCCGGTGAGGTTGGAGGTGCTGCGCTCGGCGGCTTCGCGCTGCTCATCCCCCAGCGGGTAATCGGAACCGCAGGCGGTCAGGGCCAGGGCCGCCGCGGCGGCCAGGGCGAGCGGACGGGCGAGGCGGGGCAGGGGCACTGGGGGCGGTCCTTCCAAAGACATCCAGACGGGGGTGCGGCAGCAGGCTTGTGGGCGGGCCGGCGGCGTCGGCTGTGGCCGGCCGCCTCATCAAGGCTATCGGTCCGCGTGCCCGCACCGCCAACCGGCCGCCGGGCCCCGGCCGCCGGTTTCCGTGCCCGCCCTTGGCCCGGCTGCACCGCGATGCCACGATGGTCGGACCGACGGCGGCCGCCGGCGACGGCGCCCGCACCTCAGGATGCGGTCCGCATCCCCGGCCGATGGAGAACCCGTGCTCATCATCGCCGTTATTGCCGCGCTGGCCGCCGCGGCCATCCACGTGTACATCTTCATCCTCGAGTCGCTGCGCTGGACCGAACCCGAGACCATGGCGATCTTCCGGGTGGGCAGCCCGCAGGCGGCGTCCGACACCCAGGCCCTGGCCTACAACCAGGGGTTCTACAATCTCTTTCTGGCCGTCGGCGCGCTGCTGGGCGTCCTGCTGCTCACGGTGGGCAACGGGGTGGCCGGGCTGACCCTGATGAGCTTCACCACCGCATGCATGCTGCTCGCGGCTCTGGTGCTGCTGGTGAACGACCGCCGGATGGCCCGCCCGGCCCTGATCCAGGGCGGGCCGGCGGCGGTGGCGCTGGTGTTCACCCTGCTGGGTGCGTGACGTTCCTACCCTTCGACGCCGTCGAGCTCGTTGGGCACGTGCTCAAGGTCCGCGGAGCGCACGACGGCGCCCGCGGCCAGGTCCACCGCGTGCAGGGCGCTCCGGGCCGGGTCGGTGACGTAGGCCGTGCCGCCGAGCACGAACAGCGTGGGGCGGGGCTGCTGCCAGTCCTGCGGTTCCTCCCACGCCTCGATCACCGGAATCCGTGACGTGAGCTCCGCGCTGTCCGGATCAATCACGTGCAGCGCACCGTCGGTGCCCAACACCAGTGCCTCCCCGGCCGGACCGCGTCCGAGCGAACGGAAGGAATAACTGGTGCCCAGGTCCACCAGGCGCATCGAGGCCGCGGCCGTATCCACCAGGGCCACACGCCGGGGCCGCTCCAGATCCGCCTCCGGATCGGTTTTGTAATCGGCGAGGATGACGGCGGAGGCGGAAGAGCCCGCCTGGTTGCCCAGGCGTCCGTAGCCGTCCGGGCTCTGCACCTTCGCGAAGGCGCCGTCGCGGTGGATCAGCATACCGTCCTCACAGCCGAAGGCGAGGGCGTCCGCGGCCTCGGCCACGCCGTGTAGTCCGGGGCAGTCCCGGCTGGCCAGGACCTCGCTGCCGTCCCCGGCCAGCACTGCCACGCCGGTGCGCGCCTGATCGTCGCCGCGGCTGACGATCAGGCCGGCGTCCGCCAGCGGCACGGCGACGCCGTGGTGGGGCTCGGGCAGCTGCAGTTCCGTTGCCTCCCGGCCCGCGGCGAGCCGCTTTGTGTCCAGCAGCGTGACGCTGCCGTCCGCGTCGTCGAAGAACGCCGTCCTGCCGTCCCGGGCGACCACGTGGCCGGGTTCGCCGGCGTCGATCCGCTGGCCGGTCAGCCGCGGCTCGGTGATGTAGTGATGCCCGTGGTCGCCGTGCTGCCGGGTCCAGGCGCCGGCGTCCAGCAGGTGGAAGCCGCCGTCAGCGGACACCGCCAGGTGGCGGCCGTCCCCGGCGTCGGACAGGCGCAGGAAACCGGGCAGGTCCAGCTCCGCCACCGGCTCCAGGGCGACGGCATCGAGCACGGTCAGGCCGCCGTCGTGCGTGAGCACCAGCCGCGGCGACGCGGCGCCCGCTTCCCGGGTGGGTGCGGGCGACGGCGCCTCGGCGCCGGAGGATGACCCGTGCGCAGGCGGTGCGGACGCCGGGGGCGACGCCGCCGGTGCGGCGCAGCCGGCCAGCAGCAGGGCGGCAAGGTACAGGAGAGCGGGCTGGCGGGCGGCCGCGGACGCGCGGCGGGAACCGGATTGTGGTGTCATGCCGCCAGCGTAACTTAAATGAGAATCATTATCGTTACTGCAGCGAGGTCATCCAGGGGGCCGTCCTGCGGGGACCCGTGTCAGCGTCACGGCGCGCCCCGTGGCTCGCCGGCCGGGACTGCTAGTCGGAAAGCCCGGTCATCCTGAGCGTGATGTTGATGCGCCCCTGCGTGAGGCCGCACTCCGGATCGGCGGTGCCCGGCAGTGTTTTGGGCACCCCGTGATACGCAAACCGGGACGGCCCGCCGAAGACGAACAGGTCTCCGGAGGCCAGCTCCAGGTCCGTCCACGGCCGGGTCCGGGTCTCGGTGTTGCCGAACCGGAAGATGCAGCTGTCGCCGATGCTCAGGGAGACCACGGGGGCCGGCGACTTTTCGTCCTTGTCCTGGTGCAGGCCCATCTTCGCCCCGTGCGGATACCAGTTGATCAGTGCGGTGTCCGGTTCATACGACGCCGGATCGAACGACGCCGGGTCCCAGCCCGGCTCCCCCGGGGTGCGGTAGGCGGCGGCCAGCGCCCGCCGGCCCAGGTCCGCCAGCCAGTCCGGCAGCTCGGCCACCCGGCCGCCGCCGACGTCGTCCGCGGTGCGCGTGTACTTGTACGGCTGCCAGTGCCAGCCCAGGCAGACGGTCTGCACCGACATCGGATGTCCGCCCGGCATCACGGCCGAGCGCATCGGCACCGGCCCCACCGCCCAGCGGCGGCAGGCCGCCACGATGTCCCGCTGCTGCTCCGGGCCCAGCCACCCGGGGACATGCACCGCGCCGGGCGCGGGCGCGCTGCGCTCACGCGGAAACAGCTCTCCGCTCATGCCGGAACCTCCCGCCTGGCCCAGGCCGCGCCGGTGCGGCCGGCGGCTGCGGGACGGGCAGCCGCGGCGCAGGTGCCGGCCGGTCGTTCAGTGCTCATGATCCTCCCGCTACAGCCTATGCGGAGCCCGCCGGCGGAGCCGGCCGATGCACATACCGGAGGTATGCTCCGGGCGCGTCCGGACATACCCCCGGTATGTTTCCGGACCCGCCGAAAATGGCATTCCCAGGCCGGTGGATCGTTGCTAGATTCTGCTGCACATCCGCCAGATCAAGGGAGATCACGTGCCGAACCTCGCCACCATCCTCACCGACACCGCAGCCCGCTTTCCGGACAGCACGGCGCTGCGGATCCAGGACACCGCGGTCACCTTCGGCATGCTGGACGGCATGAGCGCCCGGGTGGCCGGGCTGCTTGCCGAGCGTGGCATCGAGCCCGGCGACCGCGTCGCCGTCATCCTGCCGAACATTCCCCCGATGGCCGCCATCTACTACGGCATCCTGCGCCGCGGAGCGGTGGTGGTGCCGCTGAACCCGCTGCTCAAGGCACGGGAAATTGCGTACCATCTGCAGGATTCCGGAGCCCGGATGATCTTTGCCTTCGACTTCGAGGACATGCTCACGCAGGCCGAAGCGGGCGCCGCGGAGGCGGGCGACGTCGAGGTGGTGGCGGTCAACCCGGCCACCTTCGGGCAGCTGCTGGCCTCCGTGGAGGCCCGGCCGGAGATGGCGGAGAAAGCCGACAACGACACCGCCGTCATCCTCTACACCTCCGGCACCACGGGACGGCCCAAGGGAGCAACCCTGTCCCACCGCAACCTGTACAGCAACGCCGAGGTGTCCCGCTCGCTGCTGGATACCCAGCCCGAGGACGTGATCTTCGGCGGCCTGCCGTTCTTCCATGTGTTCGGACAGACCGCGGCCCTGAACGCGGCGGTGATGGCGGGCGCCTCGATCAGCCTCCTGCCGCGCTTCGATCCCGGCCAGGCGCTGCAGATCCTCGAGCGGGACCGGGTCACCATCTTCCAGGGCGTGCCCACCATGTACATTGCGATGCTGCGCCACCCGGCCATGGCACAGACCGATACCTCCACGGTGCGCGGGGCGATCTCCGGCGGCGCGTCGCTGCCGCTGGAGGTGCTGCACGAGTTCGAGGAGGTGTTCGGCACCGAGATGCTCGAGGGCTACGGGCTGTCCGAGACCTCGCCGGTGGTGTCCTTCAACCTTCCCGGCCCCGACCGGCGGGCCGGATCCATCGGCAAGCCGGTGGCGGGCATGGAGGTGCGGATCGTGGACGACGCCGGCGCGGACCTGCCGGTGGGCGAAGTCGGCGAGCTCGCCATCCGCGGCGAGGGCGTGATGCAGGGCTACTGGAACAATCCGGAGGCGACCGCCGCAGCCATACCGGACGGCTGGTTCCGCAGCGGGGACCTGGCCAGGTTCGACGAGCTGGGCAACATCTACATCGTGGACCGGAAGAAGGACATGATCCTGCGCGGCGGCTACAACGTGTATCCGCGCGAAATCGAGGAGGTCCTGTACGAGCACCCCGCGGTCGCCGAAGCCGCCGTGCTGGGCGTTCCGGACGAGCTGTCCGGCGAGGAGGTGGCCGCCGTCGTCGGCATCAAGGAAGGGATGCTGCCGGACGACGGGCCGGGCCGGGCCGAGCTGGCCGACGCCATCCGCGACTTCGCAAAGGATCGCCTGGCGGCCTACAAGTATCCGCGGATCGTGCAGCTCACGGACACCCTGCCGAAGGGGCCCACGGGCAAGATCCTCAAGCGCGAGATCAACGTGACGGCCGGCAAGCCGGCCGAGGACGCACTCGGGCAGGGCCAGGGCTAGGCGGATCGGGGCCGGGCCAGGCCCGGGCGGAACCTAGGAGTACACCTCCGGGGCGCCTTCCTCCGGGAGGGAGCCCCGGCGGTCCGCCCGGACCAGGAACACGCCGAGCACGATCAGCGCGCCGCCGGCGAGCTGCACCGGCCGCGGCAGCTCGGACAGCAGCAGCCAGGCCCACAGCACCGCGAACAGCACCTCGGTCAGCGAGACGAAGGACGCCACCCGGGAGCCCAGCGCCCGCGCCGCGACAATGCCGGTCACGTAGGCCAGCACGGTGGAGAACAGGACCAGGCCCAGCAGCGGCACCCACCAGCGGGTGGTCCAGCCCGCGAGTTCGACATCGGCCGTGTTCCAGGCCATCGGCACCAGGCCGACGGCACCGAGCAGGGCCATGGTGGCCGCGCCCACGAACATGCCCCCGGTGGCCAGCACCAGCGGAGGCAGGGTGTCGTTCTGCCGGGCGGTGATGAAGAAGTAGACCGCCAGGCAGACCGCGGCCGCCAGGCCCCAGAGGACGCCGATCGGATCCACCCGGGCGTCGGCCGTGACGTCGAGGACGAGCACCAGCCCGGCGACGGCGGCGACCGTGCCCAGCATGGTCGGCAGTCCGGGCCGGCGGCGGCGGACCAGCCAGATCCACAGGACCATCAGCACCGGGGCGAGGAACTCCAGCAGCAGGGCCACCCCCACCGACAGGCGGTTCACCGCGTTGAAGTAGAAGAACTGGCAGCCGGCCACCCCGATGAGGCCGAACAGCACAATGGTGCGCCAGTTCGCCCGGACCTGGTGCCAGCGTCCGTGCAGCACCCAGAGGACCGGAACGAGCAGGACCAGGCCGGCGCCGCCCATCCGGACCGCGACGGCGGCCGCCGAGCTCCAACCGGTCTCCAGCAGGGCCTTCGCAAAGGAGCCGGAAAGGCCGAACACCGCTGAGGACAGCAGCGCAATGGCCAGCCCCGAGGCGCCTGCCGAGGCGATGGAGGCAGTCTGCCCGCCGGGGGTGCTGCCGGGATGGGGTGAGCTGCGCCGTGGCATGCCGGGCTCCCCTTTCGTGTGGTGCCGAGGGTTCCCGGGGGCTGTCCCGGCGCGCGCCGGCAGGAGCGGGAAGTGTTGATGAGGATGACGCTAGCCCCGGCCGCCGAAGGCGGTCAACGCGTCCGATTCACACTCCGTCGCGGAGGGATGCCTGCCGGATGCCGGGCAGAATTCATATGCGTGCGCATGCACTGTTGTCAGCACGCTGACGGTCGGTTAGCCTAACCCTGCCTCCGGCTGCAGCCCTATCCCCACTGCGGGCTGCGCTGAAGCACCTGAACCGGGTGCTTTCGGAAGAAGCCTGGCGGCAGTTCCTAGCAAGTCTCATTCGCAACTCTGAACGGTCCGTCCGAGGCCGCAGGCTGCACCGTTGCAGCCTGCAGTCCCGCGCGGACCGCTTACCGGGGGGATAACTTCATGCATCAACCACGCGCTATCCACAAACGCGCGGGCGCACTCAGCGCCGCAGCAGTGCTGGCCTTCAGCGGGCTCATGGTCGCCTCGCCGGCCAACGCCGACGAGGCCACGGCACCTGCCGAGCCCACGGCCACCAGCAGCGCCGTTCCGACCACCGCTCCCGCCACGCCGGCTCCCGCCAAGGCCCCGGCCGAGACTGCTCCCCAGGACGCCGTTCCGGCGCCGGAAGCGGACGCAGAGGGAACCGCGGCGGCCTCCGAGCTGCCCCCGGGCCTGGCCGAGGCGCTCATGCGCGACCTTGGCATGAGCCTCGAGGAGTTCATCGCGGCAGGCGAGCTGGGCGAGAAGGCAGCCCTGGCACTGCCCGACCTCCAGAAGATCGAGGGCTTCGTCAGCCTGCGCCTGGACGCCGACCAGATCGTCGTCACCGGTTCGGGCGAGGAACTCGCCGCTGCGGTGTCCGAGCTGGGCGCCGTCCTTGAGGAGCCGGTTCCCGCCGAGGACGCCGCCGCCGAGACGGCCGAGGAAACCGTCGCGGCCGAAGCTCCCGCCGCTGAAGAAGCCGCCGACGACGAGAAGCCGGCTGCCGGTTCCTCCGTCGCCGAAGACGTCGACAGCCTGCTCCGCGCGTACGTGCAGAAGGTCGGCAGCGCCGAAGGCCTGCGCTCCGTGATGCTCACCGGGCCCGGGGAATACACCATCAAGCTGGGCACCCCGCTGGATGCGCTGCCCGCCCAGCCCGCCGGTTCCCTGATCCGCATGGCCAGCGCTCCGAAGATGACGCCGGCCGAGTTCGACGCCGAGTACACCAACGTCACCGTCCTGGAGCAGCCCCAGCCGCTGAGCACGTTCGAGGACGTTCCGGGCGGCTCCGGCATCGTGACCGGCACCGCCGCGGGTCCGGACGGCCTGTGCTCCATCGGCTTCAACGGTTTCACCGCGGGCAGCCCCGCCGCCCTGACTGCAGGACACTGCACCGGCGACGACGCCTCGAACCTGGCCTTCCTGGAGCCGCTTGAAGGCGACAACGTGCTGGTACCCCTGGGCGAGTTCACCTTCTCCCAGTTCGGCGGCACGAACCACAGCCCCACCCCCAACGATCCTGCAGCGGAACCGAACCGCGGCACCGACATCGCCCTCATCCAGAACATCGACGAGGACATCGACCTGACGGCCGAGGTCACCGAGCGCGGCGCCAACACCGATCGCAACGCCGACACCCTGGCGGTCACCGGTTCGGCGGACGTGGCCCTCGGCAGCCCGATCTGCAAGTCCGGACGCACGACCTTCTGGACCTGCGGCAACGTCTCGGAACTGGGCATCTTCTTCGTGGGCGGCGGCAACGGCGTTGACGACATCCGCGCCGTCTGGGGCTTCGGCAGCGCAGACCTGGTGGCCGCCCCGGGCGACTCCGGCGGCAGCATCGTCAGCGGCACCACCGCCGTCGGCCTGATCAGCGCCGGCATCGAGGGCGTCATCACCAACGGCGCCTCGCTGTCCGACGCGGTCCGCTACCTTCCCAGCACCTTTGAGCTCGCGATGTTCATCGCCAAGCCCGCCCTGACCGGCGCGGGTGCCGAGGGTACGGTCCTGACCGGCAAGCCGATCACCGGCACCGTGCCCGGCGCTCCCGCCGGCACCAAGGTCCAGGTCACCTTCGACGGCGGCGAGCCGCAGACGGCGGACGTCGCCGCGGACGGCACCTGGAGCGTCACCGCCCCGGGCATCACGGACGAGGACGTCACGGAGCGAACGCTCGAAATGACCGCCCGTGCCGTGAACGGGTCCAACAAGTCTTCGACGGCCGAGTTCACGCTCACCCTCGAGAAGGCCCCGCTGGATGTCCCCGTGTTCACCACCCCGGCCACCGTGGTCGGCGAAGTGGCCGCGATCTCCGGCACCGGCGTCGCCGGCGCCAAGGTTACTCTCTCCTACGAAGGCCTCGGCGCTGACGGGGAAGACAAGGAGCCTGAGGAGAACACCGGCGCCGCGGCGTTCAACGCCACGGTGAAGAAGGACGGCAGCTGGACCGTCGAGTTCGAGAACGCCCTGAAGCCGGGTACCTACCGGGTGACCGCGATGCAGGCCAAGGCCGGCTCGCTTGATTCCAAGGAAGCCACTCTGGACCTCTCGGTTGTGTACACCGCCCCGGTGATCACCAACCTGAAGGACGGCCAGGAGTTCACCGAGGGTTCCACCCCCGATTCGATCACCGGCACCGCCCGCCCGGGCGCCACGGTGACCGTCGCCGTCGGCAACGCGCTGGCCACCGGCACCACCGAGGCTGACGAAGACGGCCGCTGGTCCTACGACGTCGAGCCCTGGGCAGCCGGCGAATACGCCATCACCGCTTCCCAGCAGGTTGACGGCGTCGGCTCCGACTTCACCCAGCTGACCGTCCGCGTCGCCGCCCTCCAGGTGGCACCGGGCGGCAACCCCGGCGATCCGGGAACCCCGGGTGCTCCCGGCAACCCGGGCGGCAACAACGACGGCGGTAACAACAACGGCGGCAACGCCGGTGGCAACAGTGACGGCGACCTCGCCGACACCGGCGCCAACGGCGTCGGCATGGCAGCCGCAGCCGGCCTGCTCCTCGTGGGCGGCGGCACCGGTGCACTGCTGCTGAACCGCCGCCGCCGCGGCGCTCACGTGGCAACCCGCAGCTAGCCTGCATCAGCCACCAGGGCGGGTTCCGGCTTCGGCCGGGACCCGCCCTGCGGCTTTCAGCCCGCCGCCCGGGCGGCGGCGGTTCCGCTCCGCGTGCCCGTTCCGGTTCCCGTTCCCCTTCCCGTCCCCTTCCCCGTTCCCGTTTCCCGTTCCCTCAGAACCCTCCGTCGACAAGGACCACCGCATGAGCCAGGACCAGACCGACGAACTGCTGGCACTCAACAGCCGGATCAAGGACGACGTGCGTGAGAGCTATGCCGCTTCCTGGATCGAGGACGGAAGCCTCCACATCGCGGTCACCAGCGACGCCGCATCGGAGAAGGTGGCTGCCGCCGGCGCCGAGCCGCACCGCGCGCCTTTCACCGAGGATGCGCTGAAGGAGGCCCTGGACCGGGTGCTCGCCTGGACGCGTTCCCCGGGCGGGCCCGAAGTCCACCTCCACCGTGCGCTGCTCAACGGCCGTGAAGGCTGCGTGGTGCTCCACGTCCCCGCGGAAGAGGCGCCGTGGCTCCAGGAGGCGGCGCATCGCGACAACCCCGGCCGGGGCGTTCCGGTCCAGGTGCGGGCCTCCGCAGGCCTGGCACGGCCTTACCCCCGGAAGGCCCCCTAAACGGCGTCGGACCGTTCCACCCAGTTCCGGTGAACCCTAGACTCGCTGGGTCAACGTCAAGCAGTTGGCGTGGCATCCGGCCTCATTGGGAGTCCCGTGAACCGCAGCTTCCTCACCCGCGTCCGTCCCCGTACCGCCTGGCTCATCCTGCTCGGCTGCGCCGTGCTCTGGACCGCAGGCGCCCTCAACCTGCTCCAGCCGCCGGCCGGCACCCCGCCCATGGCGATGCTCCTGTTCCTCTACTTTGCCCTGATCGCCGTTATCCTCAGCTTTGCCCTCGGGGCCGGGGCGGCGGTCATCCTCTACCGGCACTACCGCCCGATGCGCGGCACGCCGGACCCGGCAACGGAGGACGCCGGCGCCCGCCCTCCCGGAGGGTAGCCGGTTCCGGCAGGCCGCCTGCGCCCGGATTCCGACCGCGGAACGCTCCCCGGCCCCGCGCCCACGCACGAAAATCCCACTTCCGAACCAATGGGGCTGTTGAAACATAAGGTTACTTCTGTTTTGGTTGTCCCAAGCATGCTTTCGGTTCGACGGCCTGGCCCGTCCCTGAGGTGGTATTCGAGGCGCTGCATGAACAGAATGGACCTACCGGGCGCCGGCCCGGCCCCCGAGCGGCGCCGCGGCGGTGACCTGCAGCTGGCCCTCCAGAACGAGATGGTGCAGGAGCACCGGCACCTGGCCGAGACCGCGGCCGGCAGCTACCGCTCTCCGGGCCGCGAGGCGGCGGACCTGCGCCAGGTCGCCTACGTGGGGCTGATCAAGGCCGCCCGCCGATTCGACCCGTCCAAGGGCGAGCATTTTCCGGCCTTCGCCCTGCCCACCATCCACGGCGAGCTCAAGCGCCACCTGCGTGACAACGGCTGGGTGGTCCGCCCGCCGCGGCGGTTGCAGGACCTGCGCACGGCCGTCGCCAAGGCACAGCCTGGTCTCAGCCAGCGGCTGGGCCGGGAGGCGACCGCACAGGACCTGGCCGCCGAGCTGGGCGAACCGGTCCAGGACATCCTCGAAGCGCTGGCCTGTTCCGGCAGCATGCGGCCGGAGTCGCTGGACGCACCGGCCCCCGGCGGTGCAGTGCTCGAGCCCGAGGATCCCCAGGGGCTGTGGACCGAACGCTCAGATGACGTGCTGATGCTGGGCCAGGCCATGCGCGGGCTTCCGGAGGGCGAACGGCAGCTGCTGTTCCTGCGCTATTTCCATGAACTGTCCCAGCAGGCAATCGGCGAGCGCCTCGGCATGACGCAGATGCAGGTGTCCCGCCGGCTGGCCCGCATCCTGGTCAAGCTCCAGCTGCAGCTGCTCGGCAGCCCGGAACACTCCGACGGGAAAGGCAACGCGCCGTCCGGGATGAACGCGCGCTCGGCCTGAGCCGCGTCCCGCATCGGTCCCGCCGCCCCGGCGGCGGGCCGACGGGTCAGATCACTTCGAGCTTGCCGACGGCGGCCAGCACGTCCTCCACCGTAACCGCCAGCAGCGCGGGGTCCGGATCCGGCGAGAACGTCTCCCCGCGCCGCACCGATTCGTCCGTCAGCGCGATGTGCGGCCCCGGCGGCGGACCCCATTCACTGACCGGTGCCGGGCCGAAGATCACCACTGAGGGCCGCTCATACGCCGAAGCCAGATGCGCGGCGCCGGTGTCGGCGGAGACGACGACGGCGGCGTCGGCAATGACGGCGGCGAAGCGGTCCAGGCCCAGCTCGCCGGCGGCGACGGTGTCCAGCGGCAGGCCGGCACGGTCCGCCACCGCCAGGGCGCGGGCCCGCTCTCCCTGGCTGCCGGTGAACACCACGGGCAGGCCGGCGTCGGCCAGCTGGCGTGCGACGGCGGCGAAGCGCTCCACCGGCCAGAGCCGGCTGCCGTACGCGGCGCCCACGTGGACGACCGCGGCGCCCGGCACCGGAGCAGGCACGCCCGGCCGGTTCAGTTTGTAGTCCAGCGGGTCGGCCTCGATGCCGTGCCAGGACACCAGGCGGGCCCAGCGCTCCCGTTCGTGGATGCCGTGTTCCCACTCCGGGCCGTCCCAGCCCGGCGATTTGTGCCCGATGGCGCGGGCCGCGTCCAGGGCCTGAAGCCGCTGGCGGCTTTCAGCGCCGTTGCCGTGCAGGTTCACCGCGAGGTCCACCCGGCCCGGCTCCAGGGGCACGGGAACGTCCAGCCCGTGCATCGGCAGCAGCTCGTCCACGCTGCCGATCAGCTCGACGACGGGCCGCAGCCACGGCTGCGCGGCATAGAAGATCCGGTGCTCCGGGAAGGCCCGGCGCAGGCCGCGCAGGGCAGGCACGGCCACCAGCAGGTCACCGAGCTTCAGGGCGCGCAGGGCGAGCAGCTCCGGACGCCCGTCCCGGGCGGGGGTGTCTTCATTCTTCAAGGCGGCGTCCTTCCGGCAAGCGTCGGTGCACGGCTTTCATCCTGCCAGATGCCCGCTGCCGGGCCCCGCTGCCGCAAGGCGCCGGAAGCGGGTTACCCGCGCCGCGCGAGCGCCTGCAGCAGGGCGGCGGCGGTGCCGGCGCCGTCCACCGTGACCACGAACCGCCGCCCGTTCCGGCGGGTAACCTGCAGCGCTTCCCCGGTGCGCAGCACGACGCCGAAGCGCCCCGGAGCCGAACGCAGTCCCCAGCCGCCGAATTCGCCCATGGGATGCACCGTGACGGCCTCGGCGGAGGCAACATCCTCGGGCGCCACATGGAACCGGGGCAGCCCCGCCACCGAGGTCACCGTCAGGCCCCGGCCGTCCACCCTGACCCGGAACGCCGTGGTGGTGGCCGCGGCTGCCAGCAGCACCAGGGTGACGGCGGTGAGCCCCCAGGCCAGGGCGGGCTCCGCCCACAGCCAGGCAATCACGGTGCCGGCCAGCGCAGCGGTGACCGCCCCGAGGATCAGCAGCAGCCCGGGCAGCGCCAGGGACGCCTCCCGGAACCAGACGGCACGCTCTCCGGCGCCCAGCGGCAGCGGCCGGGCCGGAACGGCGGCCGCGGGCGGCGCCGGAGCGGGCTGCACCGCCCAGGCCAGGACGGCCACCGCCAGCCCGGCGGCCGTGGACGCCAGCAGCGGAAGGCCGATGCCCGGTGCCTGCCGGGCATCCGCGAGGCCCGCCTGCATAAGCTGCCCCCAGGTCAGGACCATGCACAGGAGCACGGTGAACCCGGGCACCAGGGCCCCGAGGAAGCGGTAGCTGGCGCCGCCGTCGCGCAGGCCCGGCAGGGCAGAGGCGACCATCAGCGCCGGCACCAGCGCGCCGAAGACAGCGGTGAGCAGCACCGGAAGCCAGGGCGGGCCGAAGCCGTCCGGGCCGTGGCCGCCCCAGTGCACCGCGACCGGATCCGGCAGCGATCCCAGGACCGCCAGCTGCAGTGCCAGGGCGGCGGCCACGACGACGGCGGGCACGGCCACCGCGACCAGCAGGAAGCGGCAGCGGGCGGAAGCGGTGTCAGCGCTCATGGGCAATCTCCTTCACGTATTCGGCCAGGGTCTCCGGTGACAGTCCGAGCGCGCGCGCCTTCGCCGCCAGCGCCAGCACGTCATCGTGCAGGGCGGCCAGCGGGGCGGCCGCCTCCGTGACCACCGCACCGCGGCCGCGGCGCAGCTCAATCAGTCCTTCGTCGCGCAGCTCCTGGTAGGCCCGCAGCACGGTGTGCACGTTGACGCCGAGCCCCTGGGCCACCTCCCGGGCGGCCGGGAGACGTTCGCCGGGGCGCAGCCGTCCGGCTGCGGCGTCGGCGCGGATAGAGGCCGCCAGCTGCGCGAACAGCGGCTGACCGCTGCCCGGATCCACTCGCATCAACATGGCTTTATTCTACTACAACTAGAACAAATGCAGGATTGAGCAAGATTATCCCGGCCGCCTGTTTCATTTCCCGCGCGGCTGGGCACAGGACAGGTATGGAACACCAGCCGAAGCCGCCGGTACGCGCCGTCCTGTTCGACCGGGACGGCACCCTGGTCTTCGACGTGCCCTACAACTCCGACCCGGAGCTGGTCCGTCCCATCCCGGGAGCGGCCGAAGTGCTCGACCGGCTGCGCGCTGAGGAGGTCCCCACCGGCGTGCTGACCAACCAGTCCGGCATCGCCCGCGGGCTGCTGGACCGCAGCCAGGTGGACGCCGTCAACGCCCGGGTGGAGGAACTGCTGGGGCCCTTTGACCTCTGGGAGATCTGCCCGCACGGTCCCGGCGACGGCTGCCCGTGCCGCAAGCCGGCCCCCGGCATGCTGCTCTCCGCCGCCGACCGGCTGGGCCTGGCACCCGGGGAACTGGGCTTCATCGGCGACATCGGCGCCGACGTCGACGCCGCCCGTGCCGCCGGCGCCCGCGGCGTGCTGGTGCCGACGCCGGTCACCCGCAGCGAGGAGGTCGAGGCCGCCGAGCTGGTGGCCGGCTCCCTCGCCGAAGCCGTGGAACTGCTGCGGGGGCCCGCATGAGCCGGCGGGTGCTCGTGGCCCGGCTGGACAGCGCCGGGGACGTCCTGGTCTCCGGCCCGGCCGTGCGCGCCGTCGCCGCCGCTGCCGACACCGAGGTGCTGCTGCTGTGCGGACCGCAGGGCACCGCCGCGGCGAACCTGCTGCCCGGCGTCGCCGAGGTCTTCACCTGGGCCAGCCCCTGGATCGTGGACCCGGCCCCGCAGGCCACCCCCGAACACCTGGGCACGCTGCTGGACTGGGTGCGCGCCAGGGACATCGACGAGGCCGTGATCCTGACCAGCTTCCACCAGTCCCCGCTGCCGCTGGCGCTGCTGCTGCGCACCGCCGCAGTGGCGAAGATCAGCGGCGCCTCCGTGGACTACGCCGGCTCGCTGCTCGATGTGCGGCTCAAGCCCGGCGAAGACTTCCCCGAGGACCAGCCGGAGGCGGAGCGGGCCCTGCGGATCGCCGCCGCCGCCGGCTACCGGCTGCCCGCCGACGACGACGGCCGGCTCATGGTGCGCGGCATCCCCGATGTCACCGGACTGGTCGGCGACGAACCGTACGTGGTGGTCCATCCCGGCGCGGCCGTGCCGGCCCGGGCCTATCCGCCGCTGCACCACGCCGCCGTCGTCGAACTGCTCACCGGTGCCGGCTACCGGGTGGTGGTCACCGGCGGGCCCGGCGAGACCGACCTGACCGCCACCGTGGCAGGCGTCGCCGGCCTGGACCTGGGCGGACGCACCGACATGCCCACCCTGGCCGGTGTGCTCGCCGGCGCGTCCTGCGTGGTGGTGGGCAACACCGGCCCGGCCCACCTGGCCGCCGCCGTCGGCACGCCGATCGTCAGCCTGTTTTCCCCTGTTGTTCCGGCCGTCCGTTGGGCACCCTACAAGGTGCCGCTGGAACTGCTCGGGGACCAGAACGCCCGGTGCCGCAACAGCCGCGCCCGGGTCTGCCCGGTTCCCGGACATCCCTGCCTGGCCGGGGTGAACCCCGAACAGGTACTGGAGGCCGTCGTCCGGCTCACCACCGGCGTCACGTCACTGCGCACCCGCAGAGAAACGAGGAATGGATGAACATCCTGGTCTGGCACGTCCACGGCGGCTGGATGGAGGCCTTTGTCCGCGGCAGCCACCGCTGCCTGCTGCCCGCCACGCCCGACGGCGGCCCCTGGGGACTGGGCCGCGGCGGCCGGGCCTGGCCCGACAACGCGGTCGAGGTGGCGCCCGGGGACCTGCGCGGCCACGACATCGACGTCGTGGTGCTGCAGCGCCCCGAGGAGATCGCCGAGGTGGAACGGCTGACCGGCCGCCGCCCGGGCCGCGACCTGCCGGCCGTGTTCCTGGAGCACAACACCCCCAAGGACGGCCGCGTCCCCGACAGCCGGCATCCGCTGGCGGACCAAAACGACATCCCGATCATCCACGTGACCCACTTCAACGCCCTGTTCTGGGACACCGGATCCGCTCCGGTCCGGGTCATCGAGCACGGCATTCCGGACCCGGGCCTCCTGTACACCGGCGAGCGGGACCACCTGGGCGTGGTGATCAACGAGCCGGTGCGCCGCTGGCGGGTGACCGGCACCGACCTGCTGCCGCACTTCGCCCGGGCCGGGCACCTGGAAGTGTTCGGCATGGGCGGTGACGGGCTCAACGAGGCCACCGGCCTGGGCCCCGACGAGCTGACCGTGCGCGGGGACCTGTCCGGCGGATCCCTGCACCCGGCCCTGGCCGGCTGCAGGGCCTACGTCCATCCGATGCGCTGGACCTCGCTGGGCCTGTCCCTGCTGGAGGCCATGCACCTCGGGATGCCGGTCATCGCCCTGGACGCCACCGAAGCGGCCCGCGCGGTGCCGCCGGAGGCCGGAGCCGTCTCGGCCAGCGTCGATGAGCTGTGCCGGGCGGCCGCCCGGTTGATCGAGGACCCGGACGAGGCCCGCGCCCGCGGCCGGATCGCCCGCGAGGCGGCCCTGGCCCGGTACGGGCTGCAGCGGTTCCTCACCGACTGGGACAACGTCCTCTCCGACGTCGTTTCCTCCCGTCCCGGCGCCCTGGCGGCCGGGCACCCCGTCACCGATACCGGCATCCTTTCCACGGCCGGTGGAAGGAGCGCCCTGTGAGGATTTCAATGGTTTCCGAGCACGCCAGCCCGCTCGCCGCGCTGGGCGGGGTGGACGCCGGAGGGCAGAACGTGCACGTAGCCGCCCTGTCGCTGGCGCTGGCCCGCCGCGGCCACGAGGTCAGCGTGTACACGCGGCGGGACGATCCGGCGCTGCCGGACCGGGTGGCGGTCGCCGAGGGCCTGGAGGTGGTGCACGTGGATGCCGGCCCCGCCGAGGCGCTGCCCAAGGACACCCTGCTGCCGTACATGGAGGACTTCGCCGCCGGCATCTCCGCCGACTGGGGCGCCAGCCCGCCGGACGTGGTGCACGGGCACTTCTGGATGTCCGGCGTCGCCGCGCTCGACGCCGCCCGCCGGCTGGACGGCCCCGGCTATCCGGTGCCGGTGGTCCAGACCTTCCACGCCCTGGGGTCGGTGAAGAAGCGCCACCAGGGCGCCGAAGACACCAGCCCCTCGGAACGGACCTGGCTGGAACCGTCGGTGGGCCGCAACGCGGACCGGGTGGTGGCCACCTGCTCCGACGAGGTCTTCGAACTCAAGGCCCTGGGCATTCCCGGCAGCCGCATCTCGGTGGTGCCCTGCGGCGTCGACCTGTCCCTGTTCGGGGCCCAGGGGCCGGTGGAGCCGCGCGGACGCGCCCACCGGATCGCCACCATCGGCCGGCTGGTGCCGCGCAAGGGCATGGACCTGGTGATCCGGGCGCTGGCGCTGATGGCCGGGCAGGGCATCGATGACGTCGAGCTGCTGATCGTGGGCGGCGGCAGCGACTCCGCCGGACTGGACCGCGACCCCGAGGCCCGGCGCCTGAAGGCGCTGGCGAAGGAGCTCGGCGTCGAAGACCGGGTGGTGATGCGCGGGCAGGTGCCGCGCGAACAGATGCCCGCCGTGCTGCGCAGCGCCGACGCGGTGGTCTGCGCCCCCTGGTACGAGCCGTTCGGCATCACCCCGCTGGAAGCCATGGCCTGCGGCATCCCCGTGGTCGCCTCCGCCGTCGGCGGCCTGATCGACACCGTGGTCCACGGCAAGACCGGGCTGCACGTGCCGCCCCGGGACCCGGAAGCGCTGGCCGAGGCGCTCGCGGAGCTGCTGGGCCACCCCGCCTACGCCAGGCGCCTGGGCGCCGCCGGCCTGGCCCGCGCCAACGCCCGCTACTCCTGGGACCGGGTGGCCGCGGACACCGAGAAGGCCTATCAGGCCACCGTCACCGCCAGCCCGCGCCGCCGGCTGCAGCCGCTGGGAGGGCAGGCCCTGTGAATCCGCTGAGCATCCACCCCGGCACCACGCCCCCGCCGGCGGCCGTGCCGGCGCAGCCCACGGCGGCGCCGCGCAGCGACGGCCCGGCCCGGGACGCTGTCCGCGAGCACCTCGAACACCTTGTCCCCGCCATCAGCTCCCTTCAGGAGCAGGCCGGGCGGCTCACCGCCTGGGGCGTCGACCTGGCCCGTCGGCTGCGCGCCGGGCACCGCCTGCTGGCGGCGGGCAACGGCGGTTCGGCCGCGGAGGCGCAGCACCTGACCGCCGAGCTGGTCGGACGGTTCGACGGCGAGCGCCGCGCCTTTTCGGCGATCGCCCTGCACGCGGAGACCTCGGCGGTCACCGCCATCGGCAACGACTACGGCTTCGAGGAGCTCTACGCCCGCCAGGTCGCGGCGCACGGCCGGCCGGGCGACGTGCTGGTGCTGCTCTCCACCAGCGGCCGCAGCCCGAACCTGCTGCGCGCCGCCGACGCGGCGCGCACGGCGGGCATCACCACCTGGGCGCTGACCGGCTCGGTCCCGAATCCGCTGACCGAAGCCTGCGACGACCACGTGGCCATCCAGGCCCGGTCCGCCAACGCGCAGGAAGCGCACCTGATCGGCGTCCACATGCTGTGCCGCGCCTTCGACGCGGAGATCGCCCGGCTGGACGCGGAGGCGGCTGCGGCGCCCGGAGCGGCGGAGCCTGACGCCGAACCATCATCATCAGCCGAGTCCGCACAGGAGGCACGGACATGAACATCGTGGTGCTGGGAGACGTGCTCCTGGACATGGACATCGCCGGCGAGGCCCAGCGCCTCTCCCCGGACGCGCCGGTACCCGTCGTCGAAGTGGACGCCGTGCACCGGCGGGCCGGCGGGGCGGGCCTGGTGGCCCGGATGCTGGCCCGGGACGGGCACAGCGTCACCCTGGTGACCGTCCTCTCCGACGATCCGGCCTCCGCGGACCTGCGCGCCGCCCTGGAGGGCATCACGGTCACCGCCGGCCCCTCCGGAGCCCCGACGCCGGTCAAGACCCGGGTGCGGGCCGCCGGACAGGCGGTGGTCCGCTTCGATGAGGGCTGCGCCCCCGCCCCGGTGCCCGAGGCCACCGAGGAGATGCTCGCGGCGCTGAACGCGGCCGAAGCGGTGATCGTGGCCGACTACGGCCGCGGCATCACCGCCGTGCCCGCCCTGCGGCAGGCGGTGCAGCGGCTGGCCGGACGCATTCCGGTGGTCTGGGATCCGCACCCCTCGGGCACGGACCCGGTGTCCGGCGTCGCCGCGGTCACCCCGAACCTCTCCGAGGCACTGCGCGCCGCCGGCGGTTCCGGCAACAGCCTGCCCGCCGCCCTCGGCGCCGCCGAGGAGCTGCTGGGACGCTGGCAGCCCCGCGCCGTCGTCGTCACCCTCGGCGGGCAGGGCGCCCTGGTGCTCTCGGAGGCCGGGCTGCCGCAGGTGGTGCCCGTTCCCGAGGTGGCCACCTCCGATCCGTGCGGGGCCGGGGACCGGTTCGCCGCGTCGCTGATCCTTGAACTGGCCGCCGGGGCCGCCGTGGACGACGCCGCCGCCGAAGCGGCGAAGGCCGCCGCAACGTTCCTCGCCGCCGGCGGCGTGGCCGGTCTCCAGCGGGAGAAGGAACCCGAGCCGCTGCGCGGCGACGCCATGGACGCGCTGCGCGCCGCCGCCCGGACCCGTGAGGCCGGCGGGACCGTGGTGGCCACCGGCGGCTGCTTCGATCTGCTGCACGCCGGGCACGCCCGCACGCTCTCCGCGGCCCGCAGGCTGGGCGACTGCCTGATCGTGTGCCTGAACTCCGACTCCTCCGTGCGCCGGCTCAAGGGCGAGGCGCGGCCGATCATCGGCCAGGAGGACCGCGCCGAACTGCTGCTGGCGCTCGAATGCGTGGACGGGGTGATGATCTTTGACGAGGACACCCCGGAGGCCGCGCTCGAGCGGCTGCGCCCGGACATCTGGGTCAAGGGCGGCGACTACCGCGCCGAGGACCTGCCCGAAACCGCGCTGCTGCGCAGCTGGGGCGGCGACACGGTGACCGTGCCCTACTACCCGGCGCGCTCCACCACCAAGCTTGCGGCGGCCCTGGCCAAGGTCGGCTGACCGGCCGGGTGCTTCCGCGGAACGACCATCGATCCCCTAGGAAAGGAACACAGTGAGCAACACAATGGGCAATCCCGGACGGGTCCTCGTGACCGGCGGAAACTCCGGCCTGGGGGCCGCAGTGGTGCAGGCCGTGACCGCCGCCGGCGGCAGCGCCGTCGTACTGGACCGTGACATCAGCGCCGTCTCCGGCGCCAAGGCCTTCCAGGCCGACGTCGCCGACCGCGCCTCCGTGGAGGCGGCGGTGAAGCAGTCCGCGGAGGAGCTCGGCGGGCTGGACGCCGTGGTGACCGCCGCCGGCATCGACCGCTGCGGCCGGCTGGAGGACGTGCCGGCCGAGGAATGGGAAAAGGTCATCGGCGTGAACCTGATGGGCACCGTCTCGGTGGTCCGCGCGGCGCTGCCGTACCTGAAGGAGAGCCACGGCCGGGCCGTCACGGTGGCGTCCTCGCTGGGCATCAAGGCGGTGTCGGATGCGACCGCGTACTGCGCCTCGAAGTTCGGCGTGGTCGGCTTCAGCCGGGCCCTGGCGGCGGAGACCCGCGGGGAGATCGGCGTGACCACCATGATCCCGGCGGGCATGAAGACGCACTTCTTCGACGACCGCACCGAGCAGTACAAGCCGCAGGACGATTCCCGGCTCAACGATCCGCTGAACGTGGCCAACGCGATTCTGTTCGTGCTGAACCAGCCGAAGGGCTGCGAGGTGCGTGAAATGGTGATCTGCCATGAGGAGGAGGACTCCTGGCCCTAGGCCGGCAGGCCGATCCGGCACAGCAGCATCAAGACGGCAGGGCTCCGCGGACGTTTCCGCGGAGCCCTGCCGCTTTCTGCGCCGAGGAATCCCCGACGTTCCTCCGGCGTCAGCGGGTGATGGCGAGATTGAAGCTGGGACTGCGCAGCGCGGCCATCAGCGCTGCGAAGAGCAGGAAGTAATGCTCCGCGGCGCGGGCGGTGGCGATGCCCCCCAGATCGATCTGCTGCCCGGGAGCCCATCCCAGATCGGCAAGCAGCGCCGACACCAGGCGCTTCGCCTCCGCATGATTGCCGGAGAGGAAGACACTCGTGGGCCCCGACAGGGTTGTCGGGTCCGCACCGATCGGCCCGGGCACCGTATTGAGCGTCTTGACGACCTTCGTGTCCGGCAGGGCCTGCTGCAGCCGCTCCCCCAGACTGGAGTCGGAGTAGATCAGCTCCATCTGCCCGTCCACGGCGTTGCCGATGTCGATCAGGACGCGGCCGGCCAGGTCCCCGCGCAGGGCCGACAGTGCCTCCAGGGAGTGGGCCGCCGCGAGGGCGCTGAGGACGACGCTGCTGCGGGCTATGGCCTCCGGATGTCCGAGCACCGGCCCGGGCAGGCCCTGGGCGCCGTCGGGGTTGCGGGAGCCGAAGACCACGGAATGGCCTGCCCGGAGCAGGCCTCCTCCGAGGGTGCGGGCCATGTGTCCGGTGCCAAGAACAGTGATGTCCATGATGTCCTGCCTGTCCGGCGCCGCGACGCCTGTTATCGTTTGAACTTGAACAAGTTGGACACTAACAGGTGTTTTGAATTCGAACAATAGGAGTGGAGAACGTGGTTGCTGCCCTCACCGCCGAGGAACTTGCCGCCTACTTCGCGCTGCGGCGGGCCGGGGACCTCCTTCAGCGGGCCGTCACCGGCCATCTGAAGCCCTACGGGCTGACCGAGGTGCAGTTCACGGTGCTGGCCCAGCTCCGTGCCGAACCGGAGGGAATCGGCATGGGCGAGCTGGCCAGGGCCCTGGTCGTCTCGAAGGGCGGGCTGACCTACCAGGCAAAGCAGCTGGAGTCGCGGGGCCTGGTCGCCCGGGTCGCCGATCCCCATGACGACCGCGCGGTCCGGATGACCCTCACCGCCGAGGGACGGGCGCTGCTGGACAAGGTGCTGCCGGAGCACATCGCCCAGGTGCGTGAGCTGTTCTTCGATCGGATCGACGCCGCGGCCCTGCACACAGTGCGGACCGCGCTCGAACGCATCGGCTGAGCCGGCACGGCACCATCACTACGACTGCGGCAGGCGGCAGCGTGTGCACCTGCCGTGAGGCGGACCCCGGTGCCGCCTAGACCGGGGCCAGGCCGATCCCCGCGCAGCCCTCGCGCAGCCCCTCCAGGCCGAAGGCCTCCACCGGACCCAGAACTCCGGGCTCCACGTCGTTCCGGTCCCGCAGCTGCTGCGCTGCCCATGCGACGAGTTCTGCGGTAAGGCTGTACGTACCCGGCCCTTCCAACTGCACGGCGGCGAGCGTTGCGCCGGCGGCGTCGGCCACTGTCGCCACCACCTGGGTGCGGGTCCGGGCCCGTTCGGCGGCGTCCGGACCGCCGGGCCGGCCGATCAGCGGGCGGGTCAGGACCTCCAGGGCCCGGCGGCCGCCGGCCGTGCGGGCGGCCGTGCGGGCGGCCGCCTGCGGCAGCGCCAGCAGGGCACTGACCGGCCGGCCCAGGGAAGGAAACCAGCCGTTCCAGACGGTGACCGTGTTCAGGTTCGGGAACCGGGCGGGAAGGAAAAGAACCTCGCTGCCGGACGCCAGGACGGCGGATTTGGTGCGCCCGTCCGCCGTCGGAAAGCGGTGCACCCGGCCGGCCGTCCGCTCCTGGACGAACTCCCCGCGCAGCCAGCGGAGGGAGGGCAGGGTCAGCCCGTCGCGCAGAGTGACCCGGGTGCCCTGGCTGAGCCCGTTCCGGGTTGCGCCGGTGACGAAATAGCCGACGTCGAGGACCCGCCCGGCGTCGCCCGCCTGTCGCGCGGCGAGCGCGCCGGCAAGGATCCCCGGCACATAGTCGTAGCCAAAAGCGGGCAGCAGGACCGCGCCGGTCCTGGCTGCCGTCGCGGCGTACCGCTGCTGCAGGGTGCGGATGAAGCCCACTTCTCCGGTGGTGTCCAGATAGCGTGCGCCGGCCTCGGCTGCTGCAGCGGCGACCGGCAGCCCGAACCGCTCGAAGGGACCCACGGTGCTGATGAGGACGTCACCGTGGCGCAGGAGTCCGCGGACCGCGGCCCGGTCGCCGGCGTCAGCAACCGCCGTGGACAGCCCGCCCCGTTCCTTGGCCAGCGCGTCCAGCGCGGGGGCCCTTCGTCCGACAATCAGCGGCCGGATCCCGCGGGCCAGCAGTGCGTCCAGGACCAGCCCGCCGGTGTATCCGGTCGCGCCGAGCACAACCACTTGTCCGCTCATGCTGCCTCCTCGCCGGGCTGCTTCCATCTGCGCCGACTATATGCCGCCGTCGCCGTCTCCGCCCCTGCGGTGCCTGAAACGGCGTCCAGCGCCTGTTACTGACCGCCCTGTGCAGTGGCCGCACCCGGTGCCAGACTGCTGGTAAAGCGGCGGCACCGGCTGCCGGAACCTTCCCTTCGGAACTCGACGAATGGACGCGAGATGGACGAATACATGATTCTGCTGCCCGATGACGAAGACGCCTGGGAGCGGCTGGACGACGCCGGCCGGCAGGCGGTCTATGACCGGCACGAGGAGTTTGGCCGCCGCCTGGAGGCAGGCGGCCACGTAGTCACCGGCGGCGCCGAGCTGCAGCATTCCCGTTCCGCACGGACCGTCCGGATGGTGGACGGGCGCCCGAGGGTGACGGACGGGCCGCCCACGGATGCGGCGGAACAGCTCAGCGGCTTCTATCTGGTGCAGACGGAGGACCCGGAGGGCCTGGTCGAGGCCTGCGCCCTGCTCGCCGCCGATGCCCCGGTCGAGGTGCGCCCCGTCGCCCGGCAGGAGAACGGACAATAGGCTGACCGGTCCGGGCCCCTGCCGCTGATTCACCCCCGGCAGGGTTGACCGCCGTCACCGCACCGTCAAGGGTGGGTCCATGGAACGCATGCGTGCCGGGGCCCTCAGGCGGCCGCGCATCGGGCCCGCCACCGTGCTGGACCGGGCGTTCTTCGTCTTCGGCGGCGTGGCCGCCGGCTGGTTCGCGGTCCTGCTGCTGGAGGAAAGCCTGAGCTGGCGGCATCTCTGGTTCCTCCTGCTGTTCTGGGCGGCGCTGGCCTACCTGGTGCTGCCCCGGCTGCACCGGATCCTGACCCGCATCTACATTCCCGACTACTTCATGGGCCGTACCCGCACCAGCGACGGCTTGTTCGGCGACGCGGTGAACCTGGCCTTCCGCGGCGGCGAGGGCCCGCTGCGGACGGCGCTGGCGAAGGCCGGCTGGACCTCCGCGGACCCGGTGACGCTGCAGAGCAGCCGACGCATCGTCACCGCCAGCCTGCTGCACCGCAGCTACCCGCAGGCCCCGGTCAGCCCGCTGTTCCTGTTCGACCGGCAGCAGGACTTCGCCTACCAGCAGGAGCTCGACGGCGATCCGCGCCGCCGCCACCACATCCGGTTCTGGCGCTGCCCGGAGGGCTGGAGGCTGCCCGGCGGCACTTCGGTGGACTGGCTGGCCGCAGCCGAGTACGACAGCGCCGTCGGCCTGTCCTTCTTCACCCTGCAGGTCACGCACCGGATCGGGGCGGACATCGACCGGGAGCGGGACCACGTGGTGTCCTCGCTGACCGGCGCCTGCCCGCAGATCACGGTGGACGTGATCCGTGACTTCTCCACCGGGTACCACTCCCGCAACGGCGGCGGCGATTCGTTCGTCACGGACGGGGACCTGCCGATCCTCGACGTCGGCCGCGTTCCCGCCCTGCCGGGCCGCGCCGTCGCGCCGGCGGCCGCAGCCGTACCGCGCCGGCCGCTGCAGACCTCGGTGGGCGCCGCTTTGGTGTTCCTGCGCGCCGCTGCGGCGCTGGTGGTGGCGTGGGCGTTCCTGGTGCAGCCCGATGCCGGGCCGTGGCGTTCCTTCCTGCTGGGCGGGGGGCAGGACGTCGCGGACCTGGGCAGTGCCAACACCATCATCGGACTCGCTTTGGTGGCCTTCGCGTGCGTGGAGGCGGCGCTCGGCGTCGGCATCCTCCGCGGCGGCAACGCGGCGCGGCTGGCGGCCATGTCGCTGAGCGCGGCGGCGATTCTCGGGCAGATCACCGCGGTGTCCGCGGGCGGGCCGGCGGTGTCGCTGGAGACCAACCTGGCCGGCTACTCCCTGGACGTGCTGCTGATCCTGGCCCTGTCCAGCCGACAGGCGCGCCTTTACGCGCTCCACCGCGGGACCGGAAGTCCGGTGCAGGCACGTCCGGACTTGAGGCGGCCTTAGTAGGCTGGTCCGATGATGTCTCTGCCTCCGCCCGTTGTCTCCCTCGCCACCGCCGCCGCATCCGGTGCGCTGACCCTGCTCCGCCCCGCCGACTGGCGACCCGCCGTCCGCCGCGCCTATGTCTGGCTGCCCGGAGCGGCAGTTGCCGGTGGCGTCCTCTGGGCCACCCGGCCGGGGCGGAAGAGCGACGGGAAGGCCGGAGCACCGGCCGCCGGGTTCCCGGCAGGACCGGCAGCCGCAGCCCCGGCACCGGCACCCGGGACCGATGCCGACGGCGCGGAACGCGAACCCCGAAAAGCCCTCGCCGCGCGTGCCCTGGTGTCGGTGACGGCGGCGGTGATCATCACCGCGCTGCAGGCCGGCTTCCTGAAGGTGGACGCTGACATCGAACGCCGGCTGGCCGGCTACGGCCTCCGCCATCCCCGCCGCTGGATGGCGGCGGGAGCAGCCGCCGTCTCACTGGCCCTGGATGTCGTGGGGGATGCTTCGGAGTCGGGCCGCCGGAAGCCCCGGGACTAGGGCCCGGACCGCCCCGGACGTACCGGGGCGGGGGCCTGCCGGGCTCGGACCTGCCGGGATGCGGGCTTACCGGGCCCCGTCTTTGCCCGGCACGGTTGTCACCGCGCCGTGGACGGGGCCGGCACGCCGGTGACCTCGTCGGCAGCCGGGGCGCCGCCGTCGTCGTCGTGACCATGGCCCTCCGCCGGGCCGGTGGCGGTGAACGCGGCGAGCATCGCCTGCCGGTCCAGCTGGCCCTCCCACCGGGCCACCACGAAGGTGGCGACGCAGTTGCCCAGCAGGTTCACCACCACCCGCATCGAGTCCATGAGCCGGTCCGCGCCCAGCAGCAGGGCCACGCCGGCGACCGGGAAGAGGCCGAGCGCGGCCGCCGTCGCCGACAGGGCCAGGAAGGACGAGCCGGGAACCCCGGCCATGCCCTTGGAGGTCAGCAGCAGCACGCCCAGGGCCGCCACCTGCTGTTCCAGGCTGAGGTCGATGTTGAACGCCTGGGCCAGGAAGACGACCGAGATGGACAGGTAGATCGCCGCGCCGTCGAGGTTGAAGGAGTACCCGGTCGGCACCACCAGGCCGGTGGTGGCCCGGGAGCAGCCGGCGTTGGTCAGCTTGGTCATGATCCGGGGCATCACCGACTCCGTGGAGGCCGTGCCCAGGGCGAGCAGGAACTCCTCCCGGGTGTATTTGATGAACTGCCACAGCGGAACATCGGCGAACACGCGGGCGATCACGAACAGGATGCCGATGAACAGCAGGGCGGCGCCGTAGCAGGCGGCGATCAGCTTGGCGTAGGTGCCGAGCGTCGCCAGCCCGTATTCGCCGATGATGAAGGCCATCGCCCCGAATGCGCCGATGGGTGCCAGGCGCATGATCCAGCCCATCACCTTGAAGATGATTTCCAGGGTGGCCTCCATGACCCGCAGCACCGGCTCGCAGGTCTCGCGTCCGAGCACCACGGCCGCGGCGCCGAAGAAGACGGCGAAGAAGAGCACCTGCAGCAGGGAGTTGCTGGCCAGGGCATCGAAGATGCTGACCGGGATGACGTTGAGGAGGAACTCCGACGGCGAGGCCACCTCCGCCGAGGTCTTGGCCTCGAGTTCCGTGGTTTCCAGCGAGTCCGGATCGATGTTCAGGCCGGCTCCGGGCTGGACGAGGTTCGCCACGACCATCCCGAACAGCAGGGCGAAGCTGGAGGCGGCCAGGAAGTACGCCAGGGCCTTGACCCCTACCCGACCCACTGCCTTGACGTCGCTGATGTGGGCGATGCCGGTGACGATGACCAGGAAGATCAGCGGCGCGATGATCATCTTGATCAGCCGGATGAACCCGTCGCCGAGCACTTTGAAGGCGGCCCCGACCTCGGGCCACAGCGTGCCCACGAGGACGCCGAGCACGACGGCCGCCAGCAGCTGCATGAACAGGGACGTGTACCAGCGGGACCGCGGGCGGGTTTGTACGAGACTCATGACGCCACGCTAGGCAGCGGCGGTTTCCGACGCGTTTCCCGCGGGAAACGTTCCCTTTACCGTTCCCGGGCGGCCGTTTCGCCGGAGCGGGCGGGGCCCTGCCCGCCGTCGTCGTCGGGCTCCCAGCGCAGAAGGTCTCCGGGCTGGCAGTCCAGCACCTCGCAGAGCGCTTCAAGGGTAGTGAAGCGCACGGCCTTCGCGCGGCCGTTCTTCAGCACGGCCAGATTGGCCGGGGTGATGCCGATGCGCTCGGCCAGCACGCCCACCGGCATCTTGCGCCGGGCGAGCATGACGTCGATGTCCACGACGATCGGCATCAGATCACCTCGTCGAGCTCGCTGCGCAGGTGGCGCGCCTCGGCGTCGCGCGCCACCGCCTGGGCCAGCAGCGTGCGCATCACCAGCACCACCAGGGCGACGGCGGCGGCCGTCACCGCCGCTCCCCCAATCAGCAGGACGATGCCCGGCGCCACGGCCTCGCCCGGCGCCAGCACGACGCCGAGGGCCACCAGCAGCACCGCGGCGGCCGCCACGGCGCCGATGATGAGGTCCACCCAGCGGAAGGCGTCATGGGAGAAGACCGTGCCGCGGCGGGCCATGGTCAGCAGCCGCCACACGCAGATCAGCGTGAGCTGGAAGCAGACGATGCCCAGCAGCACGATGACGAGGATCGGGATGCGGACGACGCCGGCACCCGCTTCCGCGAGATCGGTGCCCAGCAGCGGGACCATGACCGCCTGGACGAAGACCGTTCCGGCGAGCACCAGGGCCAGCAGGACGTGCAGGGTGAGGATCGTGAGCCGTCCCATGGCTCCTCCTTTGATCGGGTAACGGCCCATATCTATCGAATATCGAGAGGTAGCGCAAGGTGCTGAGGAAACCGCCTCCCTGCGTCGCCCCGTTTCGTCCGGATCCCTCCGGTTTGTCCGGTTTACTCCACTGCGCAGTGGAGGAAACCGGACTAACCGGAGCGGCAGACACGAACCGGAGGGAATCCGGTGGGCCGGCAGGCTGCTGGCCATCCGTCGCGGGGACCGGGACCCGCCGCCGGTCAGGGCGCCGAGTCCACCACGGAGGTGGTCACGGCGGTCCCGGTGAACGTTCCGGCCGGGATACCGTCAACATCCTCCAGCCAGACATTCCGTTCGCCGATCATTTGGCCCGTAGCCGGGTCAATGATGATCTCCTGCCGGGCCTCGTAGCGGCTGCTGGGCATGCCGAGCGACACACCGGTGCGGCCGTCCAGCGTGGCCTGCTCGTCCACGACGGTCAGGCCCGGGATCAGCGCCGCCGCTTCGTACAGGGCGGCCCTCAGGTCCGCGGGAACGATGACGCCTTCGCGGAGGGTATCCGCGATCGTGATAAAGGCTTCCTCGTGCGGGGCATCACCCTTGCCCTGGTCGCGCTGATAGTCGTAGATCATCTCCAGCAGCGCCTTGGGGTCGCGGGGAGCGGTGGCGATCGCGTCCTCCAGCGGCGTGTTGCCGAGTATGCGCGGCCCCGACGCCGGATTGGGATCACTGTGCGGGTACTGCCATCTCCCGCCCGGCCCCCGCCACACCTCGGGTTCCAGCGCCTCCCCGGCCGCTGCCCGATCGGCGGCCTGGCGTTCGGCCTCCTTCCGGGATGCCTCGTCGAAGAACTGGACGGGCCCTCCGTATTCGATGCGCATCACCCATTCCGCGCTTCGATCCGCAGGGACGTAGAGCTGCCGAGCCTGGCTTTCCAACCAGGCGAATTCCTCGCCGGAGGCCGCGCTGGTGAACACGGCATTCACTGCTTCGGTCTCGACCAGAAGGTACTGCCCCGGACCCACCACCGGGTCGGAGGCCTCGATTGTCGTTGCCGCCGCGGCGTTGAGCACCTCGGCGGCCTCCGCCGTCGCACCGGGCTTGTCGCCGGAGCCGACGACGTCGAAGGTCACCACCGAGGCGACGATGGCCGCAGCGGCAGCGGACGCAGCCAGCACCCGCCGCCAGGGCCGGCGGGGCCGCAGCACCCGGCCCCCGCCATGTCCGGCACCGCCGGACCCGCCCGAGCTGTGGGATCCACCCGAGCCGGCAAAGCCGGCGTCGGACTCGGTTGCCACCAGAGCCAGGGAGCGGCGCTCTTCCTCGGCGGCTTTCTTCATGAGCCGTTCGCGGCCGGCGGCGAGGACGGCGGGGGGAACGGTTTCGGCGGTGTTACGCGTGGCGCGGAGCAGGTGTAGTTCGTCCATGATCACTGTCCATTTCATCCAGGAGGGTGAAGCCGAGGTCAGCCCGGAGCTTCCGCCGGGCGCGGTTGATGCGCGAGCGCACGGTGCCGATCGGCACCCCGGTCGCGGTGGCGATGCCCTCATAAGTGAGGTCCGCCCAGGCGTAGAGCAGGATCGCCTCTCGGTCGATGACCGGCAGCGCCACCAGAGCCTGACCGATCCGGGTCCGAGCGCCGTCGGCGTCGGCCCGCGCGTCCACCAGGTCCAGCCCGTCGGCGGTCTCGGTCCGACCGCTGCTGCGGGCCAGCGCCCGCAGCATCCGCGACTCGGCGCGGTGGTGCCGGCGCAGCAGGTTGGTCGCGATGCCGAACAGCCAGGGCCGCACGGCTTCGTCCGGGCCCTCGAAGCTGCCGCGGCGCTCGAAGGCGATCAGGAAGGTCTCCGCCATCACGTCCTCGGCGGCGAAGTCACCGGCCCGCCGGGCGGCGTACCGGTAGATGTCCGGCGCATGCCGGTCGTAGAGTTCCCCAAAAACGGCCGGGCCCCAGCGCGACCGTTCCACCAGCTCTTTGTCTGTGTTCACACCCTGTAATGCCCGTTCACCGGCAAAGGTTCACGGTTTGCCCCCATTTTCTTTTCGCCGTGGCTGCTCCGAGGTCGTTTCCAACGGGCTCAGGCCTTCCTGCGGCTCTCGCACCCCCCGGCCAACCTACCCGCCGCCAGCCCTCCACTTGGCACTCGGCTCCTCCGCTTTGACCGTTTCCTCCAGGCAGAGCCGGAGGAAACGGTCAAAGTGGAGGGAAGCGCCGCAATGTGGAGGGCAGCGGCCCAGGATGTCGCACCGGCCTCGGCGCTGCACACCGGAAGGTTTGGCCATCACCGCGGCCCTCCAGCAGACTGGAGCCGGAACGGGCGGCGTCCGATCAGGTCCCCCGCCCTCGGTACCGGCGGCGAAAGGCATGGCAGATATGCACGAACCCGACTGGGTGCAGCACGCGATCTGGTGGCAGGTGTATCCGCTGGGCTTCACCGGTGCTGAGCAGCAGGCCGTGTCCGAGCCGGCCCGCGCACACCGGCTGCTGGAACTGCTGCCCTGGCTGGACTACGTCGTCGAGCTTGGCGCTTCCGGCCTGGCCCTCGGCCCGATCTTCGCCGCCTAAACGCACGGCTACGACACCACCGACTACTTCCGCATCGATCCGCGGCTGGGCACCGAGGAGGATTTCGACCGGCTGGTCGCCGAGGCGCATCGGCGCGGCCTGCGGATCCTGCTCGACGGCGTGTTCAACCACGTCGGCCGCTCCTTCGAGCCATTTCAACGGGTCCTGACCGAGGGACCCGACGCCGGCACCGCCGCCTGGTTCGACCTCACCTGGCCCGCCGAAGCCGGCCCGGGCACCGAACCCGGCTACCGGGACTTCGAGGGCCACCACCACCTGGTGGCACTGAACCACGCAGAACCGGCGGTGGCGGATTTCGTCGTCGAGGTGATGGATTACTGGCTGGACCGCGGCGCGGACGGCTGGCGGCTGGACGCCGCCTATGCGGTGCCGGCGGCGTTCTGGGCGGAGGTGACCGGCCGGGTCCGCCGTTCCCACCCGGACGCCTACTTCGTGGGCGAGTACATCCACGGCGATTACGCCGCCGAAGTGCAGGCCGGCGCCCTGGACTCGGCGACCCAGTACGAGCTGTGGAAGGCCGTCTGGAGTTCGCTCAACGACGCGAACTTCTGGGAGCTGACCGCCGCACTGGAGCGGCACAACACGTTCCTGGACACGTTCGTGACCTGGACGTTTATCGGCAACCACGATGTCACCCGGATCGCCAGCAGGCTGGAGGATCCGGCCCTGGTGGCGCACGCGCTGGTGATCCTGCTGACCGTCGGCGGGACCCCGGCCGTCTACTACGGTGATGAGCAGGGTTACCGCGGGATCAAGGAGGACCGGGCCGGCGGCGACGACGACATCCGGCCCCGCTTCCCTGCCGCGCCCGAGGAGTTCTCCCCGGTCGGGGCACCGGTGTTTGAGCTGCACCGGCAGCTGATCGGCCTGCGCCGCCGGAATCCTTGGCTGCACACGGCCCGCACCGAGGTACTCGAGCGGTCCAACGAGGTCCTCGCCTATCGGGTGAGTCCACCGGACGGGTCCGGGACGGCCGGGAACGCGGCGGACGACGGCGCGTCGACGCTCGTCGTCGTCCTCAATCTCGCCCATGCTCCCGCCACCGTTCCCGCGGGAGGCAGCAGGGACATTCTGGCGGGGGTCGCCGACCTGGGCCCGGAACGTGGGACCGCGCAGCTGCCGGCCCGCGGCTGGGCGGTGCTGGGCTGATACCGCCGGCCCGCCCCTGCCGGCCCGCCCAACCTCTTAACGCCGGGCACCGCACCGCTCGGACAGCACAAACGACGGCGCCGCCGGACTCTGGAAGTCCGGCGGCGCCGTCGTACGCGTTGCGAAAGAGTGCGGTGTCGCCTTAGAGCTTGGCGGCGACCAGTCCGGTCAGGTCGACCAGGCGGTTGGAGTAGCCCCACTCGTTGTCGTACCAGGCAACGACCTTGACCTGGTTGCCCATCACGCGGGTCAGGCCGGCGTCGAAGATGGCGGAGGCGGGGTCGCCCACGATGTCGGAGGAGACAATCGGATCCTCGGTGTAGGTGAGGATGCCGGCCCAGCGGGGATCCTGCGCGGCCTTGGCGTAGGCGGCGTTGATCTCCTCGACCGTGGCTTCCTTCTCCAGGGTGACGGTCAGGTCGGTGGCCGAACCGGTGGGGACCGGAACCCGGATGGCGAAACCGTCCAGCTTGCCCTCCAGCTCCGGCAGCACCTTGCCGATGGCCTTGGCGGCGCCGGTGGAGGTGGGCACCATGTTCAGGGCGGCGGCGCGGGCGCGGCGCAGGTCCCGGTGCGGGCCGTCCTGCAGGTTCTGGTCCGCGGTGTAGGCGTGCACGGTGGTCATCAGGCCGCGCTCGATGCCTAAGGCGTCGTTGAGGACCTTGGCCACCGGGCCCAGGCAGTTGGTGGTGCAGGAGGCGTTGGAGATGATGTTGTGCTTTTCGGCGTCGTAGTCGCCCTCATTTACGCCCATCACCACGGTGAACACGTCGCCCTTGGCCGGGGCGGAGATCAGGACCTTCTTGGCGCCGGCGGAGATGTGCTTCTCCGCGTCCTCGGCCTTGGTGAAGAAACCGGTGGACTCGATGACGATGTCCACGCTGAGCTCGGCCCAGGGCAGGCTGCCCGGATCGCGCTCCGCGAAGACCTTGATGGTGTGCTCGCCGACCCGCAGGTCGCCGTCCTCGACGCTGACCCTTTCAGCCAGCCGCCCGGCGACGGAGTCGTACTTGAGCAGGTGGGCCAGCTGCTCGGGATCGGCGAGGTCGTTGATCGCCACGACCTCGAATCCTTCACCGTGCTGCAGGGCCGCCCGCAGGTAGTTGCGGCCAATACGACCAAAACCGTTGATGCCGACGCGTACCGTCACTGGGGCCTCCTCGAGACTGTGGGTTCGTAATCCAGCTAATAATTTAGAACCTATATTTAGTACCTCCTATAATTATGCTGTTATTGCCGCCACACGTCAAAGGGACGCATCTCATGGACTCCTCCGCCAGCACTCCGCAGCTGCTGCGGCGCACCAATCTGCGCGCCGTCCTGGATGTGCTGCGTGCCGTGCCGTCGGCCACCGGCAGCGACCTGATCGCAGCCACGGGACTCACCCGCGCCACCGTGATCGCGGTCTGCGACGACCTGATCCGCCGCGGCTGGGCCCGCGAGGCGGACTCGCCGCGCACCGGCGGACAGAAGGGCAGGCCCGCGCGCCGTTTCGAGTTCAACGAAAACGCCGGCTACGTGCTGGGGCTCGACGTCGGCATCGCCACCGTCCGCGTGCTGGTCGCCGACCTGGCCGGCGCCGTCGTCGGCGGTGCCGAGGCCCGCTTTCCCCGCCACGGCGGGCAGCCGGAGGCCCGACGCCGGGTGGTCACCGATGCGGTCGACGCGGCACTGGCGGACGCCTCGGTCTCGGCCGAGGCGGTGCTGTGCGCGGGGCTCGGCCTCGCCGCGCAGGTCACCGCGGACGGCACGGTGGCCCCGGAACAGGAGGCTGCCGAGCTGTTCGACCTGGGCCTGACCGAAGCCTTCAGCGAAGTCCGGGGCTGGCCGCTGCTGGTGGAGAACGATGCGAAGCTCGCCGCCCTGGCCGAGCGCTGGCGCGGGGTGGGCGCCGGGGAGGACAACCTCGCCGTGATCCTCGCCGGCGAGCGCCTGGGCAGCGGCATCATCGAAAACGGACGTCTGCTGCACGGCGCCCGCGGCGGCACCGGCGCGATGGGCGGACTGGAGCTCGTGGAGGGCGTGGGCAACGAGGACGGCATCGCCAAGCTGGCCCGCCTCTGGGGCAGCGCCGCGCTGCGGGACGGGCACAACGGGAGGATCCGGGCCCTGGTCGGGCCGGACTCCGACCGGGCGTCGGCGCGGTTCGTGTTCGAGGCCGCCGCGGCCGGTGACCCGGTGGCGGCGGAGATCCTGGACCGGATCGCCCGCCGGATGGCCCGGGTGCTGGCGCTGGTCAGCACCTTCTTCGACCCGAAACTGATCGTGATCGGCGGCGCCGTCGCTGCCTCCGCCACCGCGCTGCTGCCGGCGATGACCGAGGAGCTGGGCCGGTACGTGCCGGAGCCGCCGCGGGTGGCCGTCTCGGACATGGGCGAGCTGCTGGTGCCCACCGGCGCGGTGCGGCTGGCCCTGGACTACGTGCAGGCACACATGCTGGAGCTGGTGCCGCGCCCCGGAACCTAGGAACCGGCCTCGGGCCCGCCCAGCGTGTCCAGCAGCTCCAGCCCGCGCTTCGCCCAGGCGATCTCCTGTTCCACCCGGGCCAGCTGGCCCTCGTACGCGAAGACCTTGAAGGCAACGATCCGTTCCTGCTCCTGCTCCGGATAGCGGCTGAGGCGGCGGGCCAGGGTGGGCTGGGTGCGGCGCTGCAGCTCGTCGATGACCCGCAGCGTCTGCAGCCGCTGCTCCTCGTGATGGGCGATGTGCGCCCGCAGCTGCGCGGCGGCGGCGCCCGGCGGGGCCCACTCGAAGTAGGCTGCCCGCAGCCGGGCCGGGTCCCGTTCGCGGACGTACGTCGGCGGCCGTTCCTGCCAGCGGCGCAGTTCCTCCTCGCCCTCGGCGGTGAGCGCATATTCCGTCTTGGTCGCACCCCGGGAGCCCCAGGGCACCGGGCGTGCTGAGAGCAGCCCTTCCGCATTCAGCCGGCGCATCTCCGGATAGATCTGCGAATCCGGGGCGTGCCAGACATGGCCGACGGAGGCGCTGAACTGCTTGCCGACGTCGTACCCGGTCATGGGACCGGATGACAGCAGCGCAAGTAATGCCATTCGTAGACTCAACCGGCCCTCGCCCCTCCACACACGTCGGTATTCCTCCAAGAGCCTAGCCGGGCTCCGGCGACACCTTCAGCCCGGGACGGGGACGGCGAAGACGGCCCGCCCGGACGTAACGCTTGCCGCCGCCCCCTCCGCTGGCTAGCATGTGAGCTATCTCACCGACTAACTATCGATATAGGTAGTTGGTTAGCTACCATCACCCAGCGCTGCAGAGGACCCGCCATGACTGTTCCCGCCACCAAGAGCACCACCACCGCCAAACTCCTCTCCCATCCGCTTAACGCCTGGTATGTGGCGGCCTGGGACCACGAAGTCACGGGAAAGGGCATCCTGGCGCGGAAGGTTGCCGGCCGCCCGCTGGCCCTGTACCGCACGGCGGAAGGCAATCCCGTGGCCCTCGCCGACGCCTGCTGGCACCGGCTGGCACCGCTGTCCATGGGCAAGCTGGTGGGCCGTGATGAAATCCAGTGCCCCTATCACGGGCTCCGCTACAACTCCGCCGGCCGCTGCACCGGCATGCCCGCGCAGGAGACGCTCAACCCCTCCGCCACGGTGCCCTCGTTCCCGGTGGTGGAGCGCTACCGGTACGTCTGGGTCTGGCTGGGCGACCCCACCCTCGCCGACCCCACCCTCGTGCCCGACATGCACCAGCTCGGCAGCACCGAATGGGCCGGCGACGGCGAGACCATCCACGCCCCCTGCAACTACCAGCTGGTGCTGGACAACCTGATGGACCTCACCCACGAGGAGTTCGTGCACAGCTCCTCGATCGGCCAGGAGGAGCTCAGCGAATCCGAGTTCGAGGTCACCCACGACGAGAACTCGGTGACCGTCACCCGCTGGATGCACAACATCGACGCGCCGCCCTTCTGGCTGAAGAACATGCGGGACAAGTTCCCGGGCTTTGAAGGCAAGGTCGACCGCTGGCAGATCATCCACTACTACTTCCCCTCCACCATCTGCATCGACGTGGGGGTCGCGGAAGCCGGCACCGGCGCGCCGGAGGGCGACCGCTCCCGCGGCGTCAACGGGTACGTCATGAACACGATCACTCCCGAAACGGAGCGCTCCTGCCACTACTTCTGGGCCTTCATGCGCAACTACCGGCTGGAGAGCCAGCTCATCACCACGCAGCTGCGCAACGGCGTGCACGGGGTCTTCGGCGAGGATGAGGCGATGCTGCAGGCCCAGCAGGCCGCCATCGACGCCAACCCGGACTACGAGTTCTACAGCCTGAACATCGACGCCGGCGGCATGTGGGTGCGCCGCATGCTGGAGCGGGCGCTGGAGGCCGAGGGACGCCTGGCCGCCGCCGACGCCGCAGCCGACGCCGTCACGGGGGCCTGAGGCTGGATCATGGCTGACTCCAATTCACAGGTCTGGCAGAACGCCGTCGTGCAGGAGGTGCAGGAGGTCGCCGCCGGCATCCGCCGTATCGTCCTGCGCCCCGAGCTGCCGCGCCCGGTCCGCCCGGGCGAGCACGTGGACGTCCGTGTCCTGATCGACGGAACGGCGACCCTCCGCTCCTACTCGGTGGTCGACGCGAGCCCCGACGGCGCCGAGCTGGCCATCAGCGTCTTCCTCACCCCGACCTCGCGGGGCGGCTCGGTGTTCATGCACCGGCTGGTCCCGGGGCAGGTCCTGGAGATCACCCAGCCGCTGCAGAATTTCCCGCTGCGGGTGGGTGCTCCGCACTATGTGCTGCTGGCCGGGGGGATCGGCATCACGGCGATCGCCGGCATGGCCGCCCTGCTGCAGCGGCTGGGCGCGAGCTACCGGCTGGTCTACGCCGCCCGTTCCCGCGCCGCGATGGCCTACGCCGACCGGCTCGAACAGGCCCACGGATCCCTTCTCGAAACGCACATCGACGATGAAGGCAGCTCCCTGGACGTGCAGGCCCTGGTGGACAGCGTGCCGGCGGGCGGGGAACTGTACATGTGCGGGCCCATCCGGCTGATGGACGCCGTGCGCCGCGCCTGGCTGGAGCGCGGCCTGGACCCCACCAACCTGCGCTACGAGACCTTCGGCAACAGCGGATGGTTCGACGCCGAGCCGTTCACCGTGCGCATCCCCCGCCTCGGCGTGGAGGCGACCGTCAATTCGGACGAATCCATGCTCGAGGCCCTCGAACGGCAGGGCGTGGACATGATGTTCGACTGCCGGAAGGGCGAGTGCGGGCTCTGCCAGGTCAAGGTCCTGGCCCTCGAGGGCCGGATCGACCACCGGGACGTCTTCTATTCGGACCGGCAGAAGGAACCCAACACCAAGATGTGCTGCTGCGTCTCCCGCGCCGTCGCGCCCTCCGCCTCCCCGGGCTCCCCCGCCCTCGTCACCATTGACGTTTCCTGAAAGGTCCCGCATGGACATCCGACAGAAGATCGACACCTCCAGCATGTCGCCCTATCAGTGGGGCATCGTCGCCATCGCCGCCTTCCTCAACGCCCTTGACGGCTACGACGTGCTGGCCATGGCGTTCACCGCCACGTCCGTGTCCGAGGAGTTCGGGCTCACCGGCTCCCAGCTGGGCTGGCTGCTGAGCACCGGCCTGATCGGCATGGCCGCCGGCTCCCTGGCCTTCGGCCCGTTCGCGGACCGGTACGGCCGCCGGCTGATCCTGCTGGTGGCGCTGGCCGTCAACGCGCTGGGCCTGTTCCTCTCCGCCACCGCGAACTCCGCCCTCGAGCTCGGCATCTGGCGGGTGGTGACCGGCCTGGGCGTCGGCGGCATCCTGGCCACCGTCACCGTGCTGACCAGCGAATACTCCAACGACCGGTACCGGGGCATGGCGGTGAGCATCTATACCGCCGGCTACGGGGTGGGCGCCACCCTGGGCGGCATGGGCGCCACCCAGCTGATCCCTGCCTTCGGCTGGCGGTCGGTCTTCCTGGCCGGCGGCATCGTGACCGTCGCGGCGGTCCTGCTGGTCGCCGTCGTGCTCCCCGAATCCGTGGACTACCTGCGGGCCCGCCGCCCGGCCAACGCCGAGAAGCAGCTCGCCGGCATCGTGCGCCGGCTCCGGCTGCAGGGCGACATCGTCCTGGGCACGCCGCCCGCCGCCGACGGCCCCCGGAAGGGCAGCGTGGCCCAGCTGCTGGGTGCCGGCTACCGCACCACCAGCCTGCTGCTGTGGCTCTCCTTCTTCCTGATCATGTTCGGCTTCTACTTCGCGAACTCCTGGACCCCCACCCTGCTGGTGGAATCCGGGATGAGCCAGCAGCAGGGCATCATCGGCGGGCTGATGCTCACCATGGGCGGGACCTTCGGTTCGCTGCTCTACGGGGCGCTGACCACCAAGTGGGATGCCCGGCTGACCCTGATCGCCTTCACGGTGCTCTCCGCGGCGACGCTGGTGCTGTTCATCACCAGCACCTCGGTGCCGCTGCTGGCCTTCTCCAGCGGTGTGGTTGTCGGGATGCTGATCAACGGCTGCATCGCCGGCCTGTACACGGTGGCTCCGCAGTCCTACGCCCCGGCGGTGCGGACCACCGGCGTGGGCTGGGGCATCGGCGTCGGGCGGGTGGGCGCCATCCTCGCGCCGATCCTGGTCGGTGCGCTGCTCGACGCCGGCTGGTCGCCGACCAGCCTGTACATCGGCGTCGCGGTGGTCGTTCTGCTGGCCGCGCTGGCCCTGTGGCGGCTGCGCCCGCACCAGGGCACCGACGCCGCCCGCCCGGCCGCCGCGGAAACCACCCCGGCCTAGCAGGAACGCAAGCGGCAGGGCCGGCATCTCCCCACGGGAAGATGCCGGCCCTGCCCGGTTGTGAGCGGGCCTCAGCGGTCGATCAGGACTGCTCGCCGCCGTCGTCGCTGTCGCCGCCGTCGTTGTTTCCGTCGGTCTCGCCGCCGTCGTCGCCGTTGCCGTCGTCCGTTTCGGCATCGGTCTCCGCGTCATCGTCGGCATCCCGGTCCGGCGCGTCGGGTCGGTCGCCGTCCCTGTCCCGCGGGCCGCCGTGGTGCCGCTCGCGGCCGTCCTGATCCCCGTCCTGGTCGGCGAAGGGGCTGTCGCCGTCCCGGTCAAAGTCCTCCTGGGAGTAGGACGCGTCCTCCCACCGGTCATGCTCGGCCACGGCCGCTCCGGTGAAGAAGCTGCCGGCCAGCAGGGCCACGCCGCCCAGGCCCGCTCCGGTCCAGATGAGGATCCGCTTGGCCTTGTCTCCCACCTGCATGATGGGTTTCACCTCCGTTGAATCGTTCTGATGCTTCCATCGTCGGAGGAGTTTCTTGGAGGTTTCTTAGACCCGCACCGCGCTCACTTTCCAGCCCGCGGGCCGGCCAGGGGCAGCCGGACCACCAGCGAGGCGCCGGCGCCGGGCCGGGAGTCCGCGCGCAAAGTTCCGCCGCTGCGGGCGGTGATCTCGGCGGCGAGCGCCAGGCCCAGCCCGTAGTGCCGCTCATGTCCGCCGCCGGTATCGGGCGCGCTCCGGGCCGAAGCGAACCGGTCGAACAGCCGGTCCTGAAGCTCCGCGGGCAGGCCCGGCCCGTCGTCGGTGACGCGGACGACGGCGTCCCGGCCCTCCCGCACCACGGTCACCTCGATCCGGGTACGGGCATAGTCGACGGCGTTGGCCAGCAGCGCGGTGAGCACCCGCTGCAGTCCGGCCGGACTGCCGCGCACGACCAGCGGGCCGCCGTCCGCGGTCACGGCCAGCTGCAGGCTCCGGCGCGCGGCCTCCGCTCCGAAGGCATCGGCGGCGCGGCGGGCCAGGGCCGCGAGGTCCACCGGTTCCGCCGGCCCGGCGCGGCGGGGGTCCGCCGACACCAGCAGGTCCTCCAGGATGCCGGTGAGTACCTGGGTGTCCGCCACGATCTCGTCCAGGCCGGTGCCCAGCCACTCCGGGGCGGGGTCCGGTGCGGGGCCGTCCGCGCGGGCTCCGAGGCGGCGGCGCAGCAGCTGCGCCCGGGTGCTGAGCAGGGTCAGCGGGGTGCGCAGCTCGTGGCCGGCGTCGGCCACAAAACGGCGCTGCAGCTCCAGGGCCCGGGCCAGCGGCCGCATGGCCGCCCGGGCGGCAAGCACGGAAAACACCGCGGCGATCACGGCGGCGGCCAGGACCGACGCCGCCAGGGCCAGGGCCAGCCGTTCCAGTTCCTGCCGCGCCTCTCGGGTGTCGACGGCGGCCTGCACCACGTCCCGGCCGGTACGGGCGGTGAGCACCTGGTAGGTGGTTCCGTCCGCCTCGACGGTGTCCTCCCGCGGCCCGCCGCCGGCGGCGACCTCCGCCAGGGCCTCTTGGACGGGCAGCCCGCCGGGCATGTCACGGGAGACCGTCAGCCGGCCCCGGTCGTAGACGGCCAGGAACACGTTCAGCGGAGCGTCCCGGACGTTGTCCAGCTGCACGGCGGTTTCCAGGGTGTCGCGGGTGGCATCCCGGGTTCCGGCGGCGGCCAGCGCGTAGACCAGCAGCCCGGCCAGGGACAGCAGCACCACGGTCAGCGCCGTGTACTGCAGGGAGAGGCGGACGGCGGCGCGGCGCAGCTCGGACCGGTCCCGGCCGGTCATGCCGGTGCGCCCAGCCGGTAGCCGACGCCGCGCACGGTGGTGATCACCGGCCGGCCCAGCTTGCGCCGCAGGTAGTGGACGTAGGTGTCCACCACGCCGTCGTCGTCGGCGTCCGGGAACACCAGGTCCCGCAGCTCCGCGCGCGGGAAGACCAGGCGGGGATTGCGGGCCAGCTCCTCCAGCAGCGCCGCCTCCCGCTCGGAGAGCACCACCTGCGCACCGTCGGCGGTGCTGACCGTCCGCCCCGCGGCGTCGAAGGAGCCGCCCGGAACGGTCAGCACCGGCACCCGCGCGATGCTGCGCCGGCGCAGGGCGCGCAGCCGGGCCAGCAGCTCATCGACGTCGAACGGTTTGGCTAGATAATCCTCGGCCCCGCGGTCCAGGCCCTCCACCCGGTCCGCCGGGGTGCCCAGGGCCGAGAGCACCAGCACCGGGGCAAGCACGCCGCGGCTGCGCAACCGGGTCAACACGTCCAGGCCTTCGACGGCGGGCAGCCCGCGGTCCAGCAGCAGCACGTCGAACTCGCGGGTCAGCCCCTCATGCAGGGCCCGCTGCCCGTCAAAGGCCAGCGTGACGGCATAGCCCTCGGACTCCAGGATTTCCGCCAGCATCCGGGCAAGCCGGCGGTCATCCTCGACCACAAGGATCCGCGGCTGGGCCTCCATTGCTGCAGTATAGGAGCGGCTCCGGCGACGGCGGCATGGCCCGGACGCGGATGCGCCCGGAGGCCCGTGGTTTCGTTGACGCTGGCCCGGCGGCCCCAGGCAGCTCCGGCCGCTGATGCAGCGTCTACCTCAGGCAGCGCCGCCCCCATTACCCGCGCATCCTTTGTACAGATAACGCTGGATACCGCTGCCCCTGCCGCCCTCCCGTCCATCCTTTGTACAGATAACGCAGCTTAGGCGTGGTCAAAGCGACATCAGCTGTACAAGAGATGACCTGACCTTCAACTGATGCCATCCGTCTGAGAGGCCGCGGCGGGTCCCGCGTACACTCAGCCAACAAACGAGTGCAGGGCACGGCCGATCCCAGGGGGCAGCAGCGTGACTTCCTTCTTTCCCGCGGTACCGCAGCGTGGCTTCGCCGCGGAGGATGACGACCACCTGCCGCGGTTGGAGGACCCGCCGTGGACAGGCCCGACCTGGCATCAGCGCCCGGTGATCGTGGCCCTAAACGCAGAGATCGCCCGTTCCGAGAGCACGGCGGCGTTCCTGGAAAGCGCCGGCTGCTTCCCGCACGGGCTGAGCCTCCGGCTGGTCCTGCGCATCCGGGACTCCGGCCGGCAGGCAAGGAACCGGGTGTTCTCCTATCTGGAGCGCGCGCACGGCCGCGGACAGCTCGACGAGCGGCTCCGAGCCGGCGGCCTGCGCTGGGGTGTGGAGTTCGACGACGGGCGGAAGGTCACCACCTTGGACGAGTCGCCGTGGGCGCGGGTGCAGGACATCCGCTCGGACCAGGTCGAGGGCCCGGTCATGGAGGGCCTGGGCACGCCCGCGGCCTTCATGGACCGCTGGGCCCGGGACTACTGGCTGTGGCCGCTGCCGGCTGCCGGCAGCATCCGGGTCGGCCTGCAGTGGCTGGATCGAGGCATCCCGGAGACCGTAACCGGTGTCGCCGTCGCTCCTCTGCTGGCCGCGGCGGCAAAGGCCGGACCGCTCTGGCCAGACCGGTCGGGAGATCCACCGCCGGCGCGGCACGGGTTCGGCGGCTGATTCGGCGGCTACCCGCCGGCGGCTTTCCCATCTATTCTCCAGGGAGCTGGCTTCTGGGGGACAGATGAAAAGACGAACGGCGGCGGCCCTGTCCGCGGCCCTGCTGGCGGCCGCCCTCACCGGCTGCGGACCGACCGATGCGGAGCTCAACGAGGCGCAGGCGATCGCCGAGCTTCAGGCCCGGCCCGCGCCGAAGCCGACCATGACGCTGCGGCCCTGCCCCGGAGGAGAGATCCTGCGCCAGGAGCCCGGCGGCATGACCAGCATCAAGGTCGACTGCTACGACGCGGCACTGGCCGAGGCCATTGCCGAGTTCCCGGAGCCCCTGCCGGACGCCGTCGACTGGTACTTCGACACCAGCCACTTCACCAGCACCGATCCCAAGATCAATCCCAACGGCAGAAACGTCGTCATTGAGGACGGAAACCAGGACGTCGACGTGGCCTACTACTGGTTCTGCGCCTGGATAGGCTCCTACCTCCAGGCCGGGGACGGCGGCGATGCGACTGGCCGGGACGAGGCCCTGGCGCACCTCGCCACGTTCACGTCGCTGCCCGCCGTCCAGGCATACGTGGCCAACCTCGAGGTTTACGACGCGACGGTCATCGCCCCTGCACGGAGCGGGGACACTGCGACGGTCCGAGACTATTTCCGGGGCAGCTGTTCCAACGTGAGCGTGCTCTGGTTCCCGGAGCTCAACGTCTAGGCGCCGGGCAGACGCAGGACGACGGCGGCACCGGAGTGCCGCCGTCGTCCTGTGTGGGTCGCGTAACCGGGCGTGGAGCTGAAGCGGTCCTAGACGGCCCCGGCCTTGCGGCCGGCCAGCAGCGGCGCGAAGAAGTCGCCCAGCTCCGCGGTGGCCGTCAGCGGCAGCACGTTGGCCACGTACTGGTCCGGGCGGACCACCACCACGACACCGTCGCGCGAAAGCCCGCGCGCCTCGTAGATGTCGGCGTTGGGATCGGTGCCGTAGACCTTGGCCAGGTCGGTGAGCTGGAACGGGCCGACCTGCGGCTTGAAGACCGCCGGCACGGCGTTGAGGTCGATGGCGGTGTGGTCCTGCTGGTAGATGACCTTCACGTCGAACCAGGCGTCCCGGTCCAGGCCGGCCGGCGTGGCGGTCAGCGGAGACTCCGCGGCGGTGTCCAGCCATTCCGCCAGTTCGGTAACCGCCCCGGGCGTGCCGGCGGGGGCGCCGTCGGCGAAGACGTAGATCCGCCAGCGGCCGTCTGCCTTGTGCTGGTGGCCCAGGTGCACCGGGTTGGTGTCGGAGACCCGCAGCACCGGCGCGGACTTGAAGCGCTTGCCGATGGGGAAGCCGGCGGCCAGGTCCTGGTGCTTCGCCTCGGCGATGAGCATGGACGGGGTGTACTCGGTCATGAAGCCTGCCGGGAATTCGGCGGTGCGCACGTAGAAGTCCTCGAGGTCCGAGGGGTTCTCGAACTCCTCGGGCTTCTTCGCCATCAGCGTCGACCATTCCTTGTCGAAGTCGATGAGGTTCTTGGCCACCACCTGGCGCTCGGCGGAGTAGGTGGCCAGCAGCGATTCGGGGCTGCGGCCGTCCAGCACGTGGCCGAGCTTCCAGCCGATGTTGAAGCCGTCCTGCATGGACACGTTCATGCCCTGGCCGGCCTTGGCGCTGTGCGTGTGGCAGGCGTCGCCGGTGATGAACACGCGCGGGGTGCGGGTGCCGAGGTCCTCGGGAAGCACGTCGTCGAACCGGTCGGTGAGCCGGTGGCCCACCTCGTAGACGCTGTGCCAGGCGACGTTCCGCACGTCGAGGCTGTAGGGGGCCATGATGCCGTTGGCCTTGGCGATGATCTGCTCGATGGTGGTCTTGCGGACGGCGCCGTTGTCGTCCTCGGGCACCTCGCCCAGGTCCACGTACATGCGGAACAGGTGCCCGCCTTCACGCGGAATGAGCAGGATGGAGCCGCCGTTGGAGGACTGGATGGCGCACTTCGTGCGGATGTCCGGGAAATCGGTGTTGGCGAGGACGTCCATCACACCCCAGGCGTGGTTGGCGGCGTCGCCGGCCAGGGTGCACCCGATGGAGGCGCGGACCTTGGAACGCGCGCCGTCGGCGCCCACCACGTACTTGGCCTTCACCGTGCGCTCGGTGCCCTCGAGCGGGCCGGCGGTGTGCAGCAGGGTGACGGTGACCGGGTACTCGGCGGCGTCGTCGACCTCCAGGGAGACGAACTCGTAGCCGTAGTCCGGGGTGATCCGCGCCGGGGAGTAGGCCATGAACCGGGCGAAGTAATCCAGTACGCGGGCCTGGTTGACAATCAGGTGCGGGAACTCGCTGATGCCCGCCGGGTCGTCCAGGGCTCGGCCGGCGCGGACGATCCGGGAGGGGTCCTCGGGGTCCGGGCGCCAGAAGCACATCTCCGTGATCCGGTACGCCTCGGCGGTGATTTCCTCGGCGAAGCCGAAGGCCTGGAAGGTTTCCACGCTGCGCGCCTGGATGCCGTCGGCCTGGCCGATGACCAGCCGACCGGGCCGCCGCTCCACGATCCGGGTGGTGACGTTCGGGAACTGGGACAGCTGCGCGGCGGCGATCATGCCGGCCGGGCCGGTGCCGACGATCAGCACGTCGACTTCCTCCGGGAGCTCCTCCGGGCGGTCGATTCCGACGCCGGCGGCGGGCTCGATGCGCGGGTCCCCGGACACGTAGCCGTGATGGTGGAATTGCACGGACTTTCCTCACTTCGTCATGTGGCTGCCGTTGTAGCAAGCGTTCGATAATCGAACGCAGTGTTCGACTATTGCTTCATGTTAGCTGCCTCACATGCGAGCGACAACTGATGCGCATGCGTTACGCGCAGTCTGGGGCCGGGGGCGTCAGACTGGGCGGATGAAGGACGCCGCATGAGCCCGGAACTCCCTGCAGCCGGACCGGCGGCCCCCGACGTCGGCGCCTGGCCGGGCCTGGAACTGGTGGGGCCGCTGCGCGGCGGGGCGCGCAGCGGGGTCTTCCGGGCCCGGCGGGGACACGCGTCCTTCGTGGTGCGGGTTTCGCGGCGCCCGCCCGCCGCACTGCTGTGGGAGCTGGATCTGCTCGCCTTCCTGGCCGCCGGGGGCCTTGCGGTGCCGCTGCCGGCCGAGACCGGCGACGGTCGAAGGCACGACGACGGCACCTGGGTTCACCCGCTGCTGCCGGGACGGCCGCCGCGGACGCCCGGCGACTGGCGGCAGGTGGTGGCCGTGCTGGAACAGGTACATGAACGTACCGCCGGGTGGCCCCAGCGGCCCGGCTTCGCCTCCGCCGGTGCGCTGCTCACCGACCCCGCGGCGGCGACGTCGACCTCTCCGCCCTGACGGCCGACGACGTCGCCCTCATCCGGGAGGCCTGGCGCCCGCTGGTGGGCGGGCAGGAATGCGTCGTGCACGGGGACGTCAATCCGGGCAACGTCCTCATGCATCAGGGCCGGGCGGCCCTGATCGACTGGGACGAATCCCGGGTGGACGCACCGGCGTTCGACTTCGCCGGCCTGCCGCCTGCGGCCGCGTCCCCCCGCCCCGGCGTCGGGCAGCGCCCCGACATCGGGCAGCGCACCGGCGTCGGGCAGCGGCAGCTGCACCGGGCCGGGCTGGCCTGGGAGGCGGCTTCCTGTTGGTCCGCCGAGCCCGCATACGCACGGCGCTGCCTCGACAGCCTGCGCGAGGACACCCGGTAACCGCAGGGCGGGCCGTCTGGTTTTTGGCTCTCCCTCTGGATTCGACGCCGCCCCGGCGCTACGTTCGGCGTGCCGCGCCCGTTTCCGGGCACGTTCCGCTCGACGACGACGGAGGCCGACGATGTCCCACGATCTCTCACCCTCCCGGACCAGCCCGGAGGAGCCCCAACGGACCGACGTCGAAGCCGCGCTGCTGGGCGGGCGCACCTTCCGCACGCTGAGTGAGCAGCAGCTCTCGCCGCGGGAGGAACGCTTCGAACGGATCCGGCAGACCACCGGCTTCTTCCTGGCCCCGGCGGTCACCATCATCTTCGCGCTGGTGCCCTCGGACATGGATCCCACCCAGCAGCTGCTCGCCGCGATCCTGCTCGGCGTGATCGTGCTGTGGATCTGCGAGCCGGTTCCCATTCCCGTCGGCGGGCTGATCGGCGTCGCCGCCGTCGTGATTCTGGGCGTCGCGCCGTCGACGGCGGTGCTGGCACCGTTCGGCTCCACCACCATCTTCACGTTCATCGGCGCCTTCATCCTCGCCCAGGCCATGCTCAAACACGGCCTGGCGCAGCGGCTGGCCTATGCGGTGCTGTCGCTGCCCGGCGTCGGCGGGTCCACCTACCGGGTGATCGCAGCGTTCGGGCTGATCACCTGCCTGCTGTCCGCGTTCGTGTCCAACACCGCGACCGTGGCGATGCTGCTGCCGACGGCGCTGGGCATCCTGGTCGTCATTGCCCAGCTGCTGCAGGACAAGGGGCTGGTGAAGCCGGACTTCGATCCGCTGCGGCTGCGGGTGGGAGCCGCCCTGATGCTCACCCTGGCGTACGGGGCCAGCGTCGGCGGGCTGCTGACGCCGGTGGGCTCGCCGCCGAACCTCATCGGCCGCGGACTGATCGAGGAGGCCACCGGCGAGCGCATCTCCTTCGCGCAGTGGATGGCGGCCGCCGCACCGCTGGTGGTGGGCATGTTCATTGTCCTGGTGCTGGTGATGTTCCTGCTCAACCGCCCCGAGGTCCGGCGCATCGAGGGCGTCTCGGAGTTCATCCGCGAGCAGAAGGCCGAGCAGGGCCCGATGTCCCGGGCGGAGGTCAACACGCTGATCGCGTTCGGCCTCACCGTGGTGCTGTGGCTGACCCCGGCGGTCGCCTCCCTGATCGCCGGCACCGACTCCGAGGCCTACGCGTTCCTGGACGACCGGCTGGACGAGGGCATCGTCGCCGTGCTGGGCGCGTCGCTGCTGTTCATCCTGCCGGTGAACTGGAAGGAACGGAAGGCCACGCTGACCTGGACCGATGCGGCGAAGATCGACTGGGGCACCATCCTGCTGTTCGGCACCGGGATCATCTTCGGTGCGCTGCTGGCCGAGACCGGGCTGGCCGAAACCATCGGCTCCGCTGCCTCCGACACCCTGGGCATCACCAACATCGTGGCCATCACGGCGTTCTCGGCCCTGCTGGCCATCCTGATCTCGGAGACCACCAGCAACACCGCCTCGGCCGCCGTCGTCGTTCCCATCGTGATTCCCCTGTGCACCGCGATCGGGGTGGACCCGTTCGTGCCCGCGCTGGCGGCGACGTTCGCGGCGTCGTTCGGGTTCATGCTGCCGGTCTCGACGCCGCAGAACGCGATTGTCTACGGGTCCGGTGCCGTGCCGATCATCCGGATGATCCGCACCGGGCTGGTCTTCGACATCCTCGGTGCGGCGCTGATCATCGCGCTGCTGCCGCTGATGGTGTCCCTGGTCGGGATCGGCGGGTAGGGCAGCAGGGTAGGGTCGGAATCCGCGGCCCTGCCGGCCCTGGAAAGGACGTTTCCCCGTGGTCTCGATCGCCTGGTTCCGTGACGATCTGCGCACCCGTGACCATCCTGCCCTGCTGGCCGCCGCGCAGGCCGGCGGGGCGGTGGGCCTGTACGTCCTGGACGAACAGTCCCCCGGCATCCGGCCGCTGGGCGCCGCCGCCAAGTGGTGGCTGCACCATGCCCTGTCCGCCCTGCAGCGGGATCTGGCGGAACTGGGCATCCCGCTGGTGCTGCTGCGCGGACCGTCAGCCGCCGCTGTGCAGGAATTCGCGGTGCAGGCCGGGGCGGAGAGCATCTTTTGGAACCGGCGCTACGGCGGCCCGGAACGCGAAGCGGACGCCGTGCTGAAGGCGTGGGCGCAGGACGCCGGGGTCCATGCCGAGAGCTTCCAAGCGTCCCTGCTGCACGAGCCGTGGACCATGCGCACCGGGGAGGGCAAGCCGTACCAGGTGTTCACGCCGTTCTGGCGAGCCGTCTCCGCCATGGATTTCCGCGCTCCGCTGGGGCGGCCGGCCAAGGTCTCCGCCCCGCCGTCGGGCCCGCCCGCCGGTGACGAGCTGGGGGCCTGGGAGCTGCTGCCGAGCCGGCCGGACTGGTCCGCCGGGCTGGCTGCGGCGTGGACGCCCGGCGAGGCCGCCGGGCTGGCGACCCTGGCGGAATTCCTGGACGGCCCGGTGCGGGAGTACGACGACGGCCGCAACCTGCCGGCGGCGCAGGGCACCAGCCGCCTCTCCCCCTACCTGCGCTGGGGCCATGTCAGCCCGTTCCAGGTCTGGCACGAACTCCGTCGGGCACGCAGCTCCGGGCCGGGCCCGGAAGCCTTCGGCACGGAGATCGGCTGGCGGGAATTCTGCTGGCATCAGCTCTTCCATAACCCGAACCTGGCCGAGCGGAACCTGCGGCCGGCGTTCGACCGTTTCCCCTGGGACTGGACCCCGGGCGCCGGCCCGCAGACCCCGCCCGCGCTCCGCGGCGAGGGCGCCCCGGCCACCGCGAATGCCCCCGGGGAGCTGACCCCGCTGGAAGCCTGGAAGGCCGGGCTCACCGGCCTTCCGCTGGTCGACGCCGGGATGCGTCAGCTGTGGCGGATGGGCTGGGTGCACAACCGGGTCCGGATGGTCACGGCGAGCTTCCTGGTGAAGAACCTCGGCATCCACTGGCGGACCGGCGAGGAGTGGTTCTGGGAGACCCTGGTGGACGCGGATCCGGCCAGCAATCCGGCGAACTGGCAGTGGGTAGCCGGATCCGGGGCGGACGCCGCACCGTTCTTCCGGATCTTCAATCCGCTGACACAGGCAAAGAAGTTCGACCCGCGCGGCGCCTATGTGGCCGAGTGGGTGCCGGAGGCCCTGGCGCCGGGGTATCCCGAGCCGGTGGTGGATCTGGCCGCCTCCCGTGCCCGGGCGCTGGAGGCCTACCAGTCAATCCGCTGACTCGTCGGCAGTGCCAACGTCATGAACACGCTGTTTGGGTCCTCCCGGTAGCTGCCGAACGGCGGGCAGCGGGTGAAGCCGGCGGAGGCGTAGAGCGCCCGGGCGGGGGCGAAGAAATCCATGCTGCCGGTCTCCAGCGAAACCCGGCCCACCCCGCGGGCGGCGGCGTCGGCCAGCAGGTGGTCCAGCAGGCGGCGGGCCAGGCCCTGGCCGCGGCGCAGCGGATCGGTGCGCATTGACTTCAGCTCCTCGTGGCCCGGTGCCAGGGCGGCGAGCGCCCCGGTGGCCGCGATCGTGCCGTCGTCAGCGGTGACGGTCCAGAGCCAGACGCCGGGGGCCTGCAGGGCCGCCAGGTCCAGGGCGTGCCGGCTTTCGGGCGGCGCGGTCGGCTCCATGTCATCCAGGTGCTGCTGCAGGAAGTCCGTCAGGGCGGCGTCGCTGAAGTCGGCCGGCTGGATGCTGAGGGTCACCGGAAAAGCCTAGCCCGGCGGCGTCGTCGGGCGTGCGGATGCCGGTATTGGATGACGTGCGTTGTGCAGCATTCCGGTCACGCCGATAAAGGCGAGCACCGAGCCCGTTCCGCCCAAGAAGAACACAAGGAACAGCGGGGCGGCCAGGGAGGCCTCGTGGTCCTCCATCACGTTGCGCCGCGGATCCGTGGGGTCGTGGAACACCGCCACGCGGTCTCCGAGCAGGCTCCGGGCGATGGCGTCCCGGGACCCGTCCCGCCTTTCGCTGACCCGTTCCCGCCCCTGGGCCGTGTACTCGGTGCCGCCGGCCGTGAAGGTGACGGTCTTGACTGCCGTCAACCGGCCCCGGCGAGAGGTGAAGTCGACCTCGCTGATCACGCCCGAGACACGGGCGCCGTCGGATACGATCTGCCGGTCTTCCCGCGCTTCGAATACCCGGGGCAGGCCGAGGCCGAGGCCTCCGCCCAGGAAAACAAAAGCAAGCACCAGGAGCGCGTAGCCGCCGCCTCTGGCCGTCGGTTGCTGGGCGGGACGTGGCACCGAAGCGTTTCCTCTCACGAAGTTCAAACGCTCCGGAGCCTATCGGTTCCGGCGGCGCGGCGCGCACACCCCTGCACCTGCTAGGGTGCCGCGGCCGTCTCCGGCGCCAGCGCCGCGCCGCGGCGGCCGAACCACCGGTCGTAGAGGAACCCGCCGGCCAGGGCGAGCGCGACGGCGATCAGGATGATCACGAGCATGCCGATGATTCCCGCCTGCAGCCCGGCGTCGGCCTCCGCATCGAAGTAGAGGACCGCCTTGTTGGCGATGGTCATCTGGTAGAGCGGCTCGCCGCGGGCGATGGCGTCGAAGAACCGCGGCAGGGCCTCCAGCGGCACCACGCCGCTGGCCGCGGGCAGGCCCATGAACACCACGTAGATGACGGAGAGGATCATCCCGGCGCTGCCGAGCAGGGTGATCAGCGCCAGGACCACGGAGGCCACGGTGACGAAGGAGAGCCAGGTGGAGAGGAAGAACCAGCCGCCGTGCGGGATCGGCATGCCGACGGCGTTGGCGATCCACATCATCAGCCCGGCCATCGGCAGCCCGGCCAGCACCGCGATGCCCCACTTGAGCAGGAAGGCCCCCCACCGGGAGGGCCGCAGCCGCGGTCCGAGCACGAACCGTGAGCCCAGCTCCACCGGCAGCACCCCGGTGCGGGAGTCGATGAGGAAGTGCAGGGCCACCGAGCCGCTGAGGCCGACCACCATCAGCAGCACGGAGTAGAAGAAGGCTCCCATGCCCAGCGCCGCGCCTTCGGGCGGCCGCTCATAGGGGGTCGTGGTCACCTGGATGGGGTCGCTGATCACGGCTGCGGCGGTGCCGTCGATCCGGGGTTCCAAGCTGGTGCCCAGTTCGCTGCGCACCGCCACCGGCAGCTGGGCCAGCCGGGCCCGGGCCTCCTCCTGGGCCTGCGCCTGCGCCTGCTGGGAGGAGTCGCTGAGCCGGGCGCCCAGTCTGCCGCTGGCGTCCTGCAGTGCCGGGTCCACGCTGGCCTCCGCCAGCGAGGTGCCCAGCGGGCTAGCCAGCGGGTTCGTGTACACCGTGATGGCCGGCCGGGTGGCGGCGGTCTGGGTGAGGGCGGAGGAGATCAATCCGACGGCATCCTCGGAGAACGACTCGGGAATCACGACGGCGGCGTAAAGCTGGCCTTTGCGCAGCTGCTCCCGGGCCTGGTCCCAGCTCAGCTCCCGCAGGTCTACCTCGTCGCTCTGCGAGGTCCGCTCCTTCATCTCCTGCGCGATGGTGGCACCGAGGTTTTCATCCGTGGCGGCCCCGTCCGGCCCGGTGGATTCGGCGCCGCGGTCCTCGTTGACGACGGCGATCGGAAAGTGCCGCAGGTGGTCCCCCGGGCTGCCCAGCCCGCCGATGTAGAGGGCGGAGCCGGTGCCGCCCAGCAGCAGGAACACCAGCAGCGGCAGCAGCCAGGTCCGCGGCGAGAAGTAGGCACCGCGGCGCTGGTCCGGCGGGGTCAGATGCCGGTGCTCTCCCGCGGGGCGGGGCGGCGGCGGTGAAGCGTCGGGAAGGGGTGCTGCATGTGCGGGCATGGGACGGACCTCCCGGGGTGTGGTGCGGCAGGCCGGGCGGTTTCACCCGCCGACGTTCGCCACAACAGGCTCTTTCGAGGCTACGGCCTACCGAAAGGGCCGAACAGGCGGCACCCCCGGAAGCCGGTGCTCGGGGTGGAAACACTCGTCAAGGGCCTCGAATACGCGCTCACAGCGTCGCACCCGATTCGGCACCACATCAGGCCAGCCGCCCCAGAATCCGGCCCAGCTCCGCCCGATCCGCCGGCTCCAGCACCGAAAAGAACTCGTCCGCCTCCCGCTTCCGGTCCTCCTTCACCCGGGCCCGCAGGGCCTGCCCTTCGTCGGTCAGCGACAGCAGCGTCGCCCGCCGGTCCGTCGGGTGCGGACGGCGTTCCACCAGGCCTTTGGCTGCCAGCTGATCCACCACCTCGGTCGCCGAGCGCGGGGCAATATGCAGCCGTTCGGCCAGCTCCTTGAGCCGGACGCCCTCCGCTTCCGCGACCCCGGCAGGCGCCTGCCTCCCGCCGGCCGTGTCGTGCGACCCTTCCCCGTGCCCGTGTTCCTGCATCCGGCCCAGCGCATTCACCGCGCGGAACTGGTGCGGGGTCAGGTTGTAAGGCGCCAGCTGGTGCATCCAGCGCTTACGCAGGCCGCGGAATGCGGCGTGCATCAGTTCACCCAGGGCGGCGGAGTCGGGAAGCGGTTCGGTCACCTGCCCAGCCTACCGCCCTTTGGTGGCAACCACATAATGAGGTAACCTCTCTATATGCCTCGAGGTGAGGCATTCTTTCCCTGTTCCAGGAGGTACCGCATGGCACGAGGCTCAGGCCTTCCCGACGGTCCCGGCGCGGTTCCGGACGGTCTGCCCGGCGGCGGACCGGGCGGCGGCCGGCGCGGCCCCGCCCAGCTGCACCCCGGCGACAAGTCCCAGCTGGCCCGGCATCCTGTGCCGCTGCGCCGCATCGGGGCCCTGTTCGCCCCGCACAAGATGACCATCGCCGTCGTCGTCGCCCTGATCACCGCGTCCTCGGTGATCAACCTGGCCCAGCCGTTCCTGGTGCGCGCCGTGATCGACCGCGCGCTGCCGCAGCAGGACCTCCGACTGCTGATGCTGCTCACCGCCGCGATGGTCGGCGTCGCGGCGCTGACCAGCGTGATCGGCGTCGTGCAGACCTGGCTGGCCACGAAAATGGGCCAGCGGGTCATGCACACCCTCCGGGTGGAGCTGTTCACCCATCTGCAGGCCCAGTCGCTGGGCTTCTTCACCCGCACCCGCGGCGGCGAAGTGCAGTCCCGCCTCACCCACGACATCGCCGGCATGCAGTCGGTGGTCACCAACACCGCCACCGGGGTGGCCTCCAACCTGACGACGGCGGTCGCCACCGCCGTCGCCATGGTCGCCCTCTCCCCCGGGCTGAGCCTGATCTCGCTGGTGGTCCTGCCGCCGGCCATCTGGCTCTCCCGCCGGGTTGCGATGATCCGCCGCGACGTCACGGATCAGCGGCAGCGCGAGCTCGCCGCCCTGCACACCCAGGTCGAGGAGGGCCTGTCCGTCTCCGGCGTGCGCCTGGCCAAGACCCTGGGCACCGGGCCCCGCGACGCCGAGCGGTTCACCGCCCGGTCCGAGAACCTGGTGGGCCTGGAGCTGCGCAGCCAGCTGGCCGGGCGCTGGCGGATGGCCACCATGCAGATCGTCTTCGCCGCGATACCGGCCGTCATCTACTTGGCCGCGGGCTTTCCGGCCGCAACGGGCGGCATGACGATCGGCACTTTGGTGGCGTTCACCGCCCTGCAGGGCACCATCTTCCGCCCGGTCATGGGCCTGCTGAACATCGGGGTCCAGTGGGTCACCGCCCTGGCCTTCTTCAGCCGGATCTTCGAGTACCTGGACCTGGTGCCGCAGATCCGCCCCGCAGCGGACCCGGTCCGGCTGGACCCCGCGCGGGTGCGCGGCGAGGTGCGCTTCGCCGGCGTGCGGTTCGCCTACGACGGCGCGGCACCGGCGGACGACGCGGCGCCCGCAGGCGGGTCGGCGCCCGCGCCCGGGCGGGAGGTGCTGCGCGGCATCGACCTGCACCTGCCCGCCGGAACCACCACCGCCGTCGTCGGCCCCACCGGCTCGGGCAAGAGCACGCTGGCGTCGCTGCTGCCGCGGCTGAACGAGGTCAGCGCCGGGGCGGTCACGATCGACGGCGTGGACGTGCGGCAGATCGCCCCCGGGGACCTGGCCCGGATCGTCGGCGTCGTCTCGCAGGAGACGTACCTGATTCACGCGTCCGTGCGGGAGAACCTGCTGCTCGCCGATCCGGACGCCACCGACGAACAGCTGTGGGCGGCGCTGGCCGCGGCGCGGATCGCGGATACCGTGGGGTCCCTGCCCGAGGGCCTGGACACCCTGGTCGGGGCGCGCGGGCACCGGTTCTCCGGCGGCGAGCAGCAGCGCCTGGCCATCGCGCGGACCATCCTGCGCAACCCGCCGGTGCTGGTGCTGGACGAGGCCACGTCCGCCCTGGACAACACCACCGAGGCGCAGGTGCAGGCCGCGCTGGAGCGGCTCGCCGTCGGGCGTACCACGCTGACCATCGCGCACCGCCTCTCCACCGTGGAGAACGCCGATCAGGTGGTGGTGCTCGACGGCGGGGAAATCGTCGAGCGTGGCACCGCCGCCGAGCTGCGGGCGGCCGGCGGCGCGTTCGCCCGGCTGGCGGCACGGAACGCGGCGCTGGACAGCCCGGCTGCGAGCGTCGGCTAACCCACGGCCGCGGCGTCGGCCGCGTCGGCAACCGCCGCGTCGACCTCCTCCATCATCAGCTCGGCGGTGATCGCGGCAGCTGCGGCCTGCCCTGCAGCGGCCGCGGGCAGCACCTGGATCATCGGCGCGGCCAGGTTGCCCGCGGCATAGACGCCGGGCACCGCAGTGGCTCCGGTCGGACCCGCGGGCACGGCGGTGCCGAAGTTCAGGCCGTTGGCCACCTGGTCCACCGGCTCCAGTCCCAGCCCGGCAAGGTAGCCGGCCCTGGCGTGCAGCCGGGTGAGCACGACGACGGCGCGCCGCTCCACCCTCTCCCCGCCGGCCATGCGCACCACCGGGGCGCCGGGTGCGCCCTCCACGGCAGCCACCTCTCCGCGCACCACGCGGACGCCGCGGGCGGCCAGCTTCGCCGCCTGCGCGGCGTCGGGTTCGCCTGCATCGCGCAGGAACAGGACGACGTCGTCGCTCCACTGCCGCCACAGCAGCGCCTGGTGCATGGCGGCGCCCAGGTCCACCGCGAGGATGCCGATCGGTTCGTCGCGCACCTCCCAGCCGTGGCAGAACGGGCAGTGCAGGACGTCGCGGCCCCACCGCTCGGCCAGGCCGGGCACCGCGGGCAGCTCGTCGGTGACGCCGGTGGCGGCCAGGATCTTCCGGGCGCGCAGCCGACGCCCGTCGGCCAGGTGCACGCTGAAGCGCCCGTCCTCCGTGCCGGTGATGTCCTCGACGCTGCCGTCCAGCACGGTGCCGCCGTAACCGCGGACCTCATCCCGCCCGTCCGCGTACAGGTCCGCCGGCGTCGAACCTTCCCGGCCGAGGTAGCTGTGGACGTGTCCGGCGGCGGCGTTGCGCGGCGCGCCGGCGTCGATCACCGCGACGCGGCGGCGGGCGCGGGCCAGGGTGAGGGCTCCGCTGAGCCCGGCCGCCGCCCCGCCGACCACCACGACGTCGTATTCGGCGTCCTGGTCCGCGTCAGCGGGGCCGGTGATGCTGCTGTCGTGCGTGTCCATGGAAAGCTCTCCGTCTCTGTTCGGGGCCGGCGGACGCCGACCGGACCGGTGGTTTCACTGTGCGGTGGAGCGGGAAACCTGGGCAACGTTTTTTGCCGGGACGGCAAACGCCCGGCCGTGCCGCGCGCATCGTGTGGCAGGGTCGGTGCATGGACGACGAACTGCAGGCGGCGCTGACCGGCGTCGGGCCCCGGCTGCGGGCGCTGCGGGCCGGGCGGCGCACCACGCTTGCCGCCGTGGCGGCGGCCACCGGCATCTCGGTGAGCACGCTCTCCCGGCTGGAATCCGGGCAGCGCCGGCCCACACTGGAACTGCTGCTTCCCCTGGCCCGGGTCTACGGCGTGACCATGGACGAGCTGGTCGGCGGCCCGGCCACGGGCGATCCCCGGGTGCATATGCGCCCGATCCAGCGCGACGGCGCGACGATCATTCCGCTGACCGAGAAGGCCGGGGGCATCCGTGCCTACAAGTACATCCTGCCGCCGCGCCTGAGTCCGGGCGGGCCGGATCCGCGCAGGCACGAGGGCTACGAGTGGCTGTACGTGCTCAGCGGACGGCTGCGGCTGCTGCTCGGCGACAATGACCTGGTCCTGAAACCGGGCGAGGCGGCGGAGTTCGACACCCGGCTGCCGCACTGGATGGACAGCGCGGATGAGTCTCCGGTGGAGTTCCTGGCGCTCTTCGGCCCGCAGGGCGAGCGGGCGCATCTGCGCGCCCGGCCGCGGCAGAACCGAGGGCCGGGCAGCTAGGACCGTTCCTCACCCGGCCCGCACCGCTGCTGCAGCCCTAGCACCCGCAACAGCCCTTCCGCTCCGCACCCCGGGCCAGTACATTTGGCCCGGATCTTTCGCCGGTGAACAAGGAGCCGCCATGCCCAGCCAGGACCAGCCCGTCGCCGTTTTCGGAGCCACCGGCACCCAGGGCGGCGCCGTCGTCGATGCCCTGCTGGAGCGCGGCGCCCACGTCCGCGCACTCGTCCGGGAGCCGGATTCGGCGCGGGCCGGCGCGCTGGCCGCCCGCGGCGTGGAGCTGGCCCATGCGGATCTGGCGAATCCAGCCACACTGCCGGCCGCTTTGGAGGGGGTGCACGCGTTTTTCTTCATGACGACGCCGTTCACGCCCGAAGGCGCCGAGGGCGAGGTCCGGCAGGGCCGGGCACTGGCCGACGCCGCCGCACAGGCCCGCGTGCCGCACGTGGTGTTCAACTCCGTGGGCGGAGCCGAGCGGCACACCGGCATTCCGCACTTCGAGAGCAAGCGGCGGGTGGAGGAACGGATCCAGCAGCTGGGGCTGGACGCCACCGTGATCCGGCTGGTGTTCTTCATGGAGAACCTCTCGGCGGACAGCATGGCACCGCAGGGCGGGGACGCAGACGGCGCCCTGACCGTGGCGATGCCGCTTCCTGACGATGTGCCGCTGCAGATGGTTGGCGCGCGCGACGTCGGCATCGTCTCCGCCGCGGCGCTGCTTGGGCTGCTGCCCGACGGCGTGCTGACGGACGGCGCCGTGGAGATCGCCGGGGATGAGCGGACCGGCAGCCAAATCGCCGCCGCCTTCGCCGAGCACACCGGCCGGCCCGTGACCTACCGGCCGCTGCCGCTGGACATGCTGGACGGCAACGAGGACATGCTCGCCATGTTCCGCTGGTTTGCGCAGCAGCCGGCCTATCAGGGGGACCTGGCCGCCACCCGGCGGATCGATCCGGACGCCTGGAACCTGCCGGCGTGGCTGCAGAACACCGGTTGGGCCCCTGCGGGATAACCAGACCCGGGGCTTCACGACGGCGCCGGCTCAGCGCCGGTTCAGCGCCCGTTCCAGTTTGGGCCGCAGCCGGTCGATCCAGGCGATCCGGCGGTCCACGTGCGCCTGGCCGCCGAGCTTCTCCCACAGGTCGATGAATGGCTGCTCACCCCGGGCCATCCTCGCCTTGATGAACCGGCCGCCGCGGTGCACCCCGGCCACGATGATCGAGACCAGCTCCTCGCGTTCGGCCCCGAACGGCACCCCGTAGGCGTCGGCCGCCAGCCGCAGCCGGGTGGGCGCGACGAATTCGAAGTCCAGCAGCGCCACCGCCTCCCCGTCGCGGACCACCACGTTCTCCACGCACACGTCGTTGTGCCCGATGACGGGCCCGCCGCCGGGCCAGGTCAGCTCGGTGTTCCAGTCCGCCGCGTGCGGCGGCACGAACCCGGCCGCCGCCTCGTGGAACCGGCGCAGCAGCCGGGCGGCGGAGGCGAGCAGCTGCGGATCCAGCACCCAGCCCGGAAAGGGCGGCACCCCGACATCTCCCGGGATGAATCCCAGCCGTTCCCGGCCCTGCGCGTCGAACCCCAGCGGTTCCGGCACCCCGGTGAAGCCCGCGGACCGCAGGTGTGCGAGGAACGCGAACACCAGTTCGGAGCGGGGCGACGCCGGCCGGCGGACCTCGTTGCCGATCCGCACCACGGCCCCGGCGTTCGCCACCCCGCCGGCCAGCACCTCGGCGTCGTCGTCCATTCCGCCTCCTCCCCGGCAGCCTAGCCCCGGGGTGCGCGCGGTGTCCGCGCCAACACCCGCCTTCGGGCGCACCCTGCCGCAGCCGGTTTGCGACATACCCCCGGGGGTATGTATCGTGAAGGGCAAGCAATACCCCTAGGGGTATCACCGGAAGGAGAAACGAATGCTGCTCGAACGCATTTATGACGAGGACCTCGCCCAGGCGAGCTACTTCATCGGCTGCCAGGCCAAGGGGGAAGCCGTGGTGGTCGACGCCCGCCGCGACATCGACCAGTACCTCACCCTGGCCAAGGCGAACGGCATGAAGATCGTGGCCGTGACCGAAACCCACATCCACGCCGACTACCTCTCCGGCACCCGTGAGCTGGCCGCCGCCACCGGCGCTGCCGCCTACGTCTCCGGCGAGGGCGGCGAGGACTGGCAGTACGGCTTCGACGCCGAGCGGCTGCACGACGGCGACGCGATCGCCATCGGCAACATCACCATCCAGGCGGTGCACACCCCCGGGCATACCCCCGAACACCTGGCCTTCCTGATCACCGACGGTGCGTTCAGCCGGGAGCCCGGCTATATGCTCACCGGCGACTTCGTCTTCTCCGGCGACCTGGGCCGTCCCGACCTGCTGGACGAGGCGGCCGGCGGCGTCGACACCCGCTTCGCCGGCGCGAAGGACCTGTTCCGCAGCCTGCAGGAGAAGTTCCTGACCCTGCCCGACCACGTCCAGGTCTTCCCCGGCCACGGCTCCGGCAGCGCCTGCGGCAAGGCACTGGGCGCCCTGCCCTCCACCACGGTCGGCTATGAACGCCTCAACGCCTGGTGGGGCCCCTACCTCGCCGCCGGCGACGAGCAGGGCTTCATCGACGAGCTGCTCGACGGCCAGCCCGACGCCCACGCCTACTTCGCCCGGATGAAGCGGCAGAACCGGCTCGGCCCGGAAGTGATGGGCGAGCGCGGCCCGCTGCCCGAGCTCTCCGCCGAGCAGGTCGCCGCGGACCTGGACGCGGACCGGATCACCTTCGTTGACACCCGCCCGCACGCTGCGGTGCACACCGGCACCGTGCCCGGTGCCCTGAACATCCCGGCCGGCACCAAGGCCGCCAGCTTCGGCGCCTGGGCCTACGACCCCGAGACCGACTCCCGCCCGCTGGTGCTGCTGGCTCCGGACCAGGGCTCCGCGCAGCAGATGTGGGACCACCTGGTGCGGGTGGGCATCGACGCCGTCGCCGGCTTCGTGCCGAACCTGGACGGCCTGCCGACGGCAGCGCCCAGGGTGATTCGCTCCGCCGAGCTGGAGGGCTTCGACGCCGCGGCGCTGGTGGACGTGCGCAACAAGACCGAGCACGCCGCCGGGCACATCCCCGGTTCCCTGCAGCTCAGCGCCGGCCGGGTGCTCTGGCACACCGACCAGCTGCCGATGGACGGAACCATCGTGACCTACTGCCAGTCCGGCGTCCGGAACTCCGTCGCCGCCAGCGCCCTGCGGCGTGCCGGCTACGACGTCGCCGAACTCGACGGCAGCTACGCCGGCTGGAGCGCCTGGCGCGCCGCCGGCGAACCCGCCTAGCGATCGCCCCGGCCCTACACCCGCCCGGCCGGAGCACACCCACCCCGAAACATCGCCTTAACGGCATATACGCAGGTGGGGCGGCCAAGCGCCGCCCCACCACCTTCCCGCGCCGCGGGACGCCGCCCGGCGCCGTCCGAGCGGCGCGCAGAACATCTCACCGTTCCCGAAAGGACATCCCTTGACTTCCTCCACCCTTGACGCCATCAGCCCGGAAACCCTGCGCGAGCAGCTGGCCGGCCCTGACGCCCCGGTGGTGATCGACGTGCGCTCCGCCGCCGAGTTCGAAACCCTGCACATCCGCGGCTCGTACAACGTGCCGCTGCCCCTGCTCGCCGAGCACGCCGACGAGCTGGGCAGCCGGCTCGGCGGCCGGGTCGTCCTCGTCTGCCAGTCCGGCGTCCGCGCCGAGCAGGCCCGGCAGCGCCTCGGCGCGGTGGGCATCACCGGCGCCCAGGTGCTCACCGGCGGCGTGCCCGGCTTCGCGGGGAACGGCGGCGACGTCGTCCGCGGCGCCCAGCGCTGGGACCTGGAGCGCCAGGTGCGGATGGCGGCCGGCTCCCTGGTCCTGACCGGCATGCTGGCCGGACGCTTCGTCTCTCCCAAGCTGCGCCTGCTGGCCGGCGGCATCGGCGCCGGCCTGACGTTCTCCGCCGCCACCAACACCTGCGCCATGGGCAAAGCCCTGTCGAAGATGCCGTGGAACCGGACCGCGGACGAGCCCACCGCCGCCGCAGCCATCGCCCGCATCCCCGCGGCGAAGTAACCCCGGCGCCACCCGAAAGGAAGCCCTGCCATGACCCTGGTGCTCACCGCAACCCTGGCGTTGTCCGTGCTGATCGGCGTTTCGCTCGGCCTGCTGGGCGGCGGCGGGTCCATCCTGACCGTGCCCATCCTGACCTACGTGGCCGGCCTTGATCCCCGTGAGGCGATTGCCGCCTCCCTGTTCGTCGTCGGTGTCACCTCCGCGGTCAGCGCGGTCTCCCACGCCCGCGCCGGCCGGGTCCAGTGGCGGACGGGCCTGATCTTCGGCGCCGCCTCCATGGCCGGCGCGTTCGCCGGCGGCCTGCTCGGCGGCCGGATTCCCGGCACCATCCTGATGATCGCCTTCGCGCTGATGATGGTGGCCACCTCGGTCGCCATGATCCGCGGCCGGAAGAAGGCCGCCGGCGACGGCGCTCCGGCCCGGCTGCCGATCGGCAAGATCCTGGCCGAGGGCCTGGTGGTCGGTTTGGTAACCGGCCTGGTCGGCGCCGGCGGCGGCTTCCTGGTGGTGCCGGCCCTGGCCCTGCTGGGCGGGCTGCCGATGCCGCTGGCCGTGGGCACCTCGCTGGTGGTCATCGCCATGAAGTCCTTCGCCGGGCTCGGCGGCTACCTCACCAGCGTGTCCCTGGACTGGGGACTGGTGGGCGCGGTGACCGCGGCCGCCGTCGTCGGCTCCCTGCTGGGGGCCCGGCTGGCCGGCAGGATCCCGGAGGCGGCGCTGCGGAAGGGCTTCGGCATCTTCGTGCTGCTGATGGGCGCCTTCGTCCTGGTCCAGGAGCTGGGGGCCCTGGCCGGCTGATCAGCGGCGCAGCTCCCGGGGCACGGCAAGCAGTTCCTCGACGTCGGCCCACACGTCCCCGGGCCGCACCTCGGCCACGAACGAATCGTCGTGTTCGCAGCGTTCGGCCGTCCAGCCGACCTGGGTCACGTCGATGCCGCAGACCGGGCAGGTGGAGGTCCAGGACATGTGCACCCGGTGCAGGGTGCGGCCCATCGCGCCGGCGTTGATGACGTTGCCGAACCAGTAGACGCCCACGGTGGGGGTACCCACCGCCTGGGCCATATGCCGGGGCCCGCTGTCGTTGCCGACCATCACGGCGCTGGCGTGCAGCAGCCCGGTGAGCGTGCCCAGGTCCAGCTCCCCGGCCAGGCTGCGCAGCACGCTCTCGCCGCCGGAGGCCGCGGCCCGGGCACCCTGCACGATCTCCTCGGCGGCGGCCTTGTCGGATTCGTCGCCGACCACCAGCACCTCACAGCCGGCGGCGACCGCCCGGGCAGCCACCTCGGCGAAGGACGACGCCGGCCAGTGCCGGCGCGGGTCGGTGGCGCCCGGGTGGATGGTCACCAGCGGCCGGACGCCGCTGTGCAGCGCCGCCGCGGCGCGCCGCTCCTCCTCCGTCACCTGAAGCTGCGGCTCCAGGCTCACCGGGACCGCCCCGGCCAGGTTGGCCACCTCCAGCGCCCGGAACACCTCGTGCTGGTAGTAGACGTAGGGGATGGTGCGGGTCAGCGCGGCGGCGTCGGGGGTGCGGGTACCCACCGTGTACCGGGCGCCGAGGCGCAGCAGGAACGGGTTGGAGTTGCGGCCGCCGCCGTGCACCTGCACGGCCAGATCGAAGGCCTCGGCCCGCATCCGGGCGAAGAACTCCTCCGTGGCGGCTGGATCCTCCTCCCCCGGGCGGACGCCCGGCGCAAAGGGCAGGACCTCCACCCGCGCCACCGGACCGGGCCGTCCGGCCAGCAGCGCCGCATGCGCCGGCGTGCCCAGCAGCACGATCTCCGCCTCCGGGTAGGCCGCGGCCAGCGCATCGATGGCCGGCAGCGCGAACATCAGGTCGCCCAGGCCGCCGCCGCGCAGCACGGCGATCCTCCGCACGCCCTCGAACGGGGCCAGCACCGGCCCGACGCCGCGGCGCCTCAGCTCCGGCGCAGCCGCCGGCGCCGTCTGCCCGCGCTCCGCGGATGTCCCCTGCGGCATGTGTTCCCTGGCCTCTGGCACTGCACACCCCTTCTCCACCGATCCCGCCCCGCCGGACGAGCTGCTCCCCACCCTAGGGCCGCGCCCCGGATTCCGGCCAACCCCATGTACCCCGGGCCCGCACGTGTCTGAACCCTTCAACAAGGGGGTACAGGCCGTGTAGAAGAGCACGTACCGGCTCCGCGCAGCCGGCAGGACCGACCGGAGGAGCGGCATGACCACCAGCGCCTACATCGACACCACAGCGGGCCAGTCCGAGCTGACCATCCACGACCCGGCCGACGGGTCCGTCGTCGGCAGCCTGCCCGTGGCCGGCCGCGGCGAGGCCGCCGCGGCCGTGCGCACCGCCGCGGCCGCCCGCGCCGGCTGGGCCGCGACGGATCCCGCAGCCCGGGGCAGGGCCCTGCGGGCCGCCGCCGCCGCGGTGGCCGAACACGCCGAGGAACTGGCCCGGCTGAACACCCGGGAAACCGGCAAGCCCTACACCGATGCGCTCGGCGGGGTGGAGGCCGGCGTCGCCACCCTGGAGCAGTACGCCGAACTCGGGCCCGTGCACCGCGGCCGCAGCCTGCGCGGATCCGTGCTGGCCGCGGACTACACGGTGATCGAACCGCGCGGCGTCGCGGTCCTGCTCACGCCGTGGAACGACCCGGTCGCCGTCGCCGCCGGGCTGCTCGGCGCGGCCCTGGTCACCGGCAACACGGTGATCCACAAACCCTCCGAACGGTGCCCGCACACCGGCGCCCGGCTGGGCGAAATCCTCGCCCCGCACTTTCCCGACGGCGTGCTGGCCACCCTCACCGGCGGCCCGGAGCTCGGTGCCGCGCTCACCTCGGAGCCGGACGTGGACATGTTCGCGCACGTCGGGTCCTCCGCGACCGGGGCCCGTATCGCCCGCGCCGCGGCGCTGACCGGCGCGCACGTGATCCGCGAGAACGGCGGCAACGATCCGCTGCTCATTGACGACGACGTGGATCCGGAGTGGGCGGCGCAGCAGGCGGCGCTGGGCTGCTTCGCGAACAGCGGGCAGATCTGCACCGCCGTCGAACGCATCTACGTGCACCGGGGCATCGCCGACCAGTTCATTGCCGCGCTCACCGCCGAGGCGCGGCGCCGCAACACCGAGGATCCGCTGGGCCCGCTGGTGGACGGCAGGATGCGCACCCTGGTGCACGAGCAGGTCGAGGAGGCGCTGCGGCTGGGCGCAACCGCCGCGGAGGGCGGCGCGGTCCCGGCGGGGCCCGGGGCGCACTACCCGGCCACCGTGCTGCTCGGCTGCAGCGACCGGATGAGCATCATGACCGAGGAGACCTTCGGCCCCGTGGCGCCCGTGCAGGTGGTGGACAGCTTCGAGGAGGGCCTGGCCCTCGCCGCCGCCGGCCGCTACGGGCTCGCCGCCAACGTCCTGACCGGCCGGATCGAGCATGCGCACCGCGCCGTGGCGGCGTTCAGGGCCGGCACGGTGAAGGTGAACGCCGTCTTCGGCGGCGCTCCGGGCGGCGCCGCCCAGCCGCGCGGCGAATCCGGCAGCGGCTTCGGCTACGGCCCGGAGCTGCTGGACGAGTTCTCCCTGGTCAAGGTGGTGCACGTCGGCCTGCCGCAGACCCGGGACGCCGCAGGGAACCTCTCATGAGTGCGCAGCCGGACTTCTCCGCCGTCCGCGGCCTGACCGCCGCCCTGCCCGTGCAGCTGGCGGAGGCCGCGCCGCGGATCCTGGTGGTCGGCGACGTGATGCTGGACGGCTGGTTTTCCGGCGTGTCAGAACGTCTTTGCCGGGAGGCGCCGGCGCCGGTGGTGGACCTGCACCGGCGGGTCTACGCGCCGGGCGGGGCGGCCAACACGGCGATGAACCTGGCCGCGCTGGGCGCCCGGGTGGCGGTCGCCGGGCTGGCCGGCGACGACGAGGCCGGCCGCCGGCTGGCCGCGCTGCTCGCCGAAGGCGGCGTGGAGGTTTCCGGGCTGCAGCTGCATCCGGACCTGCAGACCACCACCAAGTACCGGGTCATCGCCGGGGACCAGGTCCTGCTGCGGATGGACGACGGCGCGCGGACCCTGCCGCCCGATGCCGCCGCCGATCTGGCCCGCGCCCTGCCGGAGCAGCTCGCCGAGGTGGGCGCCGTGCTGGTCTGCGACTACGGCTCCGGGCTGCTGCACGGCGAGGTCCGACAGGCCCTGGAGGCGCACCGGGGCGGGAAACTGGTGCTCGTGGACGCCCACGAACCCGCCCGCTGGGCGGACCTGCGCCCGGACCTGATCACCCCGAACGCCGCCGAGACCGGGGCGATGCTGGGCCTGAAGCTCGATCCGGCCATGGACCGGGCCGCCGAGGTGGCCCGCCATGGCGAAAGGATCCGCTCGCTTGCCGGCGCGGGCGCCGCCGTCGTCACCCTGGACCGTGACGGGGCGCTGCTGCTGGCGGGCGACGGCGGCACCCACCGCACATGGGCCCGCCCGGCCACGGAGAAGCAGGCCTCGGGCGCCGGCGACACCTTCGTTGCCTGCCTGGCCCTGGCCCGGGCCTGCGGGCTGCCGGCGGCCACCGCCGTCGACCTGGCGCAGAGCGCGGCGGACATCGTGGTGCAGCGGCCCGGCACCTCCGTGTGCACCACCACCGACCTGGTCTCCTATCTGGGCAGCCTCGGGGACACGGCGCTGGCCCCGGAGGAGCTGCTCGGCAGGATCGCCCTGGACCGCGACGCCGGGAAGACCGTGGTGCTGACCAACGGCTGCTTCGACGTGCTGCACCGCGGCCACACCCGCTACCTGAACCAGGCCAAGGCCCTGGGCGACGTGCTCGTCGTCGCCCTGAACTCCGACGAATCGACCCGGCGGCTGAAGGGCCCGGACCGGCCGATCAATCCGCTGCACGACCGGGCCGGGGTGATCGCCGCGCTCAGCTGCGTGGATTACGTGACCGTCTTCGACACCGACACCCCGATTCCGCTCATCGAGGCGCTGCGCCCGGACATTTACGCCAAGGGCGGGGACTACTCGCCGCAGATGCTGGAGGAAACGCCCGTGGTGCAGGCCTGCGGCGGGCAGGTGCGGATCCTGGACTACGTGGCCGACCACTCGACGACCGCCGTCGTCGAACGGATCCGCGCCCGGCCGGAGGCCGGCACGCCGCCGGGGCAGGAGCCCGGCCCAACGGACGGCGGCAGGCCGTGAACCGCCGAGGCTCCGAACGCTGGGCGGAGGCCGCCGGCCCGGGCGCCGGCCGGGCCGAGCCGGATGCCGGCCGGGCAAAAGCCGCCCCGCCGACGCTCGAGGTGCTGATCCCGACGTGCGACCGGCCGGCCGAGCTGGCCGTGACGCTCGCCGGGCTCGCCGGCCAGGACGATCCGGACTTCGGCGTGCTGATCAGCGACCAGAGCACCGGCGACGCCTCCTATGAACACCCCGCGACGGATGCCATGTGCCGGGTGCTGCAGGCCCAGGGCCGGCCGGTGCGCCGGGAACGGCACCTGCCGGCCCGCGGCCTGGCCGAACAGCGGCACTTCCTGCTCTCACAGGCGACGGCGCCCTACGTGCTGTTCCTCGACGACGACGTGTGGCTGGAGCCGGGCTCGCTGGCGCGGATGCTGGCCGCGCTCCGCTCCAGCGGGGCCGGCTTTGTCGGCTCGGCCGTGCAGGGCCTGTCGTATCTCGACGATGACCGGCCGCACGAACGCGAACCGCTGGAGCTCTGGGACGGTCCGGTGCAGCCCGAACACATGCGCCGCGACGGTCCCGGCTCGGAGCGCTGGACCCTGCACAACGCCGCGAACCTCGTCCACGCCGCCGCCGACCTCGGCCTGGGACCGGAGGAGTGGCGCCTGTACAAGGTCGCCTGGGTGGGCGCCTGCGTCCTGTTCGACCGCGCCAAGCTGGAGGACTGCGGCGGGTTCGGTTTCTGGCGGAACCTTCCGCCCGGACATGCCGGCGAGGACGTCGCCGCACAGTGGGCGGTCATGGAGCGTTACGGCGGCGCCGGGATCCTGCCCAGCGGCGCCGTGCACCTGGAATCGCCGACCACCGTCCCCGACCGCTCCGTCGACGCCGCAGATCTGCTCGGCACCTGAGTCCGGGCGTTCCGGCATCCGGACCGCCCGGCGCCCTGAATACCTAGGCACGGCGCCCGCCGTCGGCCTACAAAGGAAGGAGCCCGGGAACGCCGGGAACCTGCCAAAGGAGAAGCGCGCATGGCCGACAAGCCCAGCCCGATCGACATCCAGAAGGCCCTCGGCGGCCTCGACTACCCCGCCTCCAAGGACGCCATCGTGCAGAAGGCCTCCGACGCCGGCACCTCCGGATCCGTGATGGACGCCCTCCACGGGCTGCCGGACCGTCAGTACGACGCACCCACCGACATCAGCAAGGAAATCTTCGACTAACCGACTGACTGACCTGCCGACGGCGTGCCGCACGCCGCCGCTGGAGGGCGGCCGAACGCACGACGCCGCCGCCCCCTTTGCGGGGACGGCGGCGTCAGGCTGTCTCTGGCCGGCTAGTGCGTGCCGGGGGTCCGCGGCGTGCCCGGGCCGGCCGCGCCGTCGTCGTCGGCGCGGGGTGCGGTGCCGTCGGCAGCCGCGCTGTCGTCGTCCTCCGCGGCACGCGGCTGCGGCTGGTTGCCGCCCACGCTGCCGGCGCCGCCGGGAATCTTGGCGGCGCTGCGGTGGATGCCGGAGCCGGCGCTGAGGTGCTCGGGATTGGGCTTTTCCGTCATCAGCAGCAGCGACGAGATGAGCAGGCTCGCGATGAACGCGATGCCCGCCCCGATCAGGCCCAGGTCCAGGCGAAGTTCCTTCTCGGCACCGCCGGTGGCGAAGATGGTGGTGGTGACGCCGGCGATGACTGCCAGCACGGCGGAGAACGCGAGCGGTCCCTTCACGGAGTTCCGCTCCTGCGGGTCCCCGTTCGTATTCTTGGCCACGAAACTGTCCTCCTGCTGTTTCCTCGGCTTCTACAGAAAGTAGAAACCCGTAGCTGTTAGTTTACGGCGTCCGCGGCACGCGGGGCGGCCGGCTGCCGGGCATCATGCCGGGCGCCGAACCCCGAGGTCGCCAGAATCACCGCGATGATGACGGCGGAGCCGCCGCTGACGCCCAGCAGCGCCCGGGCGTCCAGGCCCATCTGCAGCATCAGGGGCAGCAGCACGGCCGCGCCGATGCTGGTGACGCCGGTGATCAGCCAGTCGCGGGCAGGCAGGAACCGGGTGCGGGCCCGGAACCAGAACATCAGCTCGACGACGCCGCCGACGGCCAGCGCGGCCCCGGCGGCGAGGGCGAACACCCAGTTGTCCTGCAGGACGGCAACGAGTATGCCGGCTGCGGCATATACGCCTGCTTCGGCGAGCAGCAGCGCGCGCAGGCCCGGCACCTCGCCGGCGCCGGCCACGGCGGCCGTCCGCCACATGGCGACGCCCGTCTCCAGCAGGTACAGGCCGCCGGCGATGCTGAGGAAGGTGGTGTCCTGCGCGGGCCAGAAGATGGACAGCAGCCCGTAGACGGCGGCTGCGGCGGAGCGCAGCAGGACCGGGGTCCACGGCGCGACGGGATTCTTGACGCCCACGCTGAGCCTCCAGGAAAAGTTGCTTGAGCGGCCGGTTGGCCACCGTCAAGCTTAGTCGTTCGGCCCGCCTGCTGTCGCACCGGGAACCATCCACGCTTCCTGACGGGCCCGCCAGGACAGGGTCAGCGCCCGGGCCAGCATGTAGCCGAGACCGAAGGCAGCCCACAGCCAGGCCGTGGCGGCACTGCCGGTCGGGGCGGCCAGGTGCACGGCCCAGAGCAGCGGCAGATAGGCGACCAGGTTCAGCATCCCGGTCAGGGCCAGGTAGCGGGCGTCCCCGGCGCCGATCAGCACGCCGTCGAGCACGAACACCAGCCCGCAGATCGGCTGCGCCGCGGCCAGCACGTACAGCCCGGCGGCCATGGCCTGCTGCACGCCGGGATCCGGACTGAACAGCGCCCCCAGGTGCGGGGCCGCCAGCGCCAGGGCCGCCCCGGTGAGCACGCCGAAGCCCACGCCCCAGCGGACCATGGTGCCGGTGAGCCGGCGCACCAGCGGCGCGTTGCCGGCGCCGAGCTCCTTGCCGATGAGGGCCTGTGCGGCGATGGCCAGCGCGTCGAGGGCGAAGGCGAGGAAGGTAAAGACGGTCATCACCAGCTGATGGGCGGCCAGCTGCACCGGCCCCTGCGCGGTGGCGACGACGACGGCGGCCAGCACTGCTACGCGCAGGCTGAGGGTGCGCAGCATCAGCCAGGAGCCGACCCGGGCGACGGCGCGCACTCCGTGCAGGTCCGGCCGCAGCCGGGCGCCCTCACGGCGTGCCATCCGGGCGAGCATCAGCACGTAGACCAGGGCCATGCCCAGCTGGGTGAGGCTGGTGCCCATCGCGGACCCGGCCACCGACAGTCCCGCCCCGTAGACGAGCAGGAAGTTCAGGCCGATGTTCACCGCGAAGCCGACGCCGGCGACCAGCAGCGGCGTCTTCGTATCCTGCAGTCCGCGCAGCATGCCGGTGGCGGCCAGGACCACGAGCATGGCGGTCAGGCCGGGCATGGACCACTGCAGGTAGTCCACCGCGAAGCCGTGCACCGCGCCGTCGGCGCCCAGGGCGGTGGCCAGGGCGGGAGCCAGGAGGATGCCGGCGGCCGAGAGCAGCAGGCCCAGCAGCACCGCCAGGTAGATGCCGTCCCGCCCCGCGGCGACGGCGTCGCCCCGCCGGCCCGCGCCCAGGAAACGGGCGACGGTGCCGGTGGTCGAGTAGGCGAGGAACACCATCAGCCCGACCGCGGTCTGCAGGATGGTGGAGGCCAGCCCCAGGCCGGCGAGTTCGGCGACGCCGAGGTGCCCGACGATCGCGGAGTCGGCCAGCAGGAACATCGGCTCGGCGATCAGGGCGCCGAGCGCCGGCACCGCCAGGGCGAGGATCTGCCGCCCGGTCCCCCGGTGCGGCTGCGTGCGCGTTTTCACCGTTCCAGCCTACGGCGGCGCACGGGCTCAGGCGCGGGCGGGTCAGGCGCGGGCGGGAGCACCGGCGTCGGCCCGCAGCACCAGCGCGGCGGCGAGCGCGGCGACGGCCATCAGCGCTGCCACGAAGCCGGCCAGGGCCGCCCAGCCGGCGGCCTGGAAGAAGAAGCCGCCCACCCAGCCGAGCAGGCTGGATCCGGCGTAGTAGCCGAGGTTGTACAGCGAGGAGGCCTGCGCGCGGCCCTGGACGGCGATCACCGCCGCCCAGCCGGACGCGACGGCGTGCGCGCCGAAGAACCCGGCGGTGAACACCACCAGCCCGACGACCACCGCGGGCAGGAACGGCAGGACCGTCAGGGCCAGCCCGGCTCCCATCACCGCGATCGTGCCGAGCAGGACCCGCCGCCGGCCCAGCCGCGGGCGCCCGGTCAACCGTCCGGCGGCCCGGGAGGACCAGGTGCCGGCCAGATAGGCCAGGAACAGTGACGCGGCCACCGACTGCGGCAGCCCGAAGGGCGGGTTGACCAGCCGGAAGCCGAGGTAGTTGTAGACCGCAACGAAGCCGCCCATCAGCAGGAAGCCCTGCAGATACAGCACCAGCATGCGGGGTTCGCGCAGGTTGGCAGCCAGCCTGCGCGCCAGCCGGTCGCCGTCGGCGGCGGGAGTGAAGCCGCGCTGGCGGGGTGCAGTGAGCATGAAGACGACGGCCGCGAGGGCCGCCAGCACGCTGACCGCCGCCACGCCCAGCCGCCATCCGACGGCGTCCGCGAGCGGCGCGGCGATGATCCGGCCGGCCAGCCCGCCCACCGTGGTGCCTGATACGTAGGTGCCGGCCGCCAGGGCGGCCGACCGCGCGTCGACCTCTTCACTGAGGTAGGCCAGGGCGACGGCGGGAATGCCGCCCAGCGCGGCCCCCTCGAGGAAACGCAGCACCAGCAGCAGGGAGAAGCTGTCGGCCAGGGGCACGGAGAGCCCAAGGACGACGGCGGCCAGGATCGCCGTGCGCATGGCCGGCAGGCGGCCGAACCGGTCCGCGGCGGCGGACCACGGGATCACCGCGAGCGCCAGGCCGAGGGTCGCGGCGGAGACGGTGAGCGCGGCCGAGGATTCGGGCAGGTCCAGGTCCGCCGCGAGGTCCGGCAGGACGCCCTGCAGCGAGTACAGCTGGGCGAAGGTGGCGACGCCGGCGGCGGCCAGGCCGATGAGCACGCCCCGGTAGCCGCGGCTGCCCCTGGGATGGCCGGTGAACCCTGCCCCGGCGGCGCCGGAGCTCATGGGCGGCTTCGGGGACGGGCCAGGGCCTGGTCCGAAGAACCGGCAGGAGCCGCCGGCTCCGTCGGTTCCGTCGGTTCCGTCAGCCCGGCCAGCTCGGTCAGCTCCGTCAGCTCAGTCAGCTCGGCGGCCAGGTTCCGGCGGGCGCGGTCCTCCCAGCGTCGGCGGCCCTCCGCGGTGGCGTAGAGCCGGTCGGCGGCGAGCAGGCCTTCCAGCACCTGCCGCCGGCCCTGGCGGAACGCCTCCTCGGGCACGTGCGCGTATTCGGCGCGCACGTCGCGGACATATGCGGCGTAGCCGTCCGGATCCCGGGCCAGGACGGCCAGGTCGGCGTCCGAGAGCAGCGCGCCGTCGTCGTCCCCGTCCGCAGGCCGGTGCTGCGCCGTCAGATGGACCAGCCGGACGGTCTCGGCGACCTCACCGGCACTTACTCCGGCGCCGGGCAGCAGCTCTTCGGCCAGCCGGCCCGAGGCTTCCTCATCGCCTCCCGCCTGCCCGGCGTACACCGCGTCGTGGAACCAGGCGGCGAGCGCTGCCGGCCGGGACACCCGGCCGCCGGCGAGCAGGTCGAGGGCCTCGAGGACCTGGAGCAGGTGCCGCCGGTCGTGATAGCGGCGGTGCGGTTCATTCCATCGGTCCAGCAGGTCCGCACCGAGGTCGGGCTGCTGCGGCAGCAGCCGGTCCCAGCGTTCCATCAGCGGGCGGACCAGGGCGCCGGGCCGTTCCCGGGCCGGGATCCGCAGCCCGCTGGCGATGAGGATGCGGACCAGGCTGCCGCAGTCCACGGCCGCGGCGCCGGCAGCCACGAGCTCACCGTGCCGGTGCGCGGGAACATCGTAGTGGTCGCCGTCGAAGGCCCGGGGGCTGATGCCGCAGCGGGCGGCGAAGGCGTGCAGCTCCTGCAGGCTCGTGTCCGAGACCAGATGCGAGAAGAGGGTGCCGTGCGCCGGCCACATCGGCGGGTCGATGTAGATCATGGACGGGCTTCCGGCCGGAACAGCTGCATCACCTATACCTATCGCAGCGCGGCCGGTTAATGCCACGCGCAGCTCCGCGCGAGGCGTCCCCGCACCCCCGGCGGGCGGCGCGGCACGGGTTCGCGCCGGGTTGCTTTTCCCCCTTGTCGGCCCGGCGTTCCGATGCTGCAATGGGTCGCATGGACGCGCCGTCGACCGTCGTCGCCATCGGAACCCGCAAAGGCCTCTGGCTGGCCAGCAGTCCGGACCGCAGGAACTGGGACCTGACCGGCCCGCACTTTGCCGCGTCCGAGGTGCCGTCCCTGGCGTTCGATACCCGGGACGGCCCGCCGCGGCTGCTGGCGGGCGTGCGGTCGGAGTGGTGGGGCACCAATGTGGCGATCTCCGAGGACCTCGGGCTGAGCTGGCAGGAGCCAGACGGCCCGGCCATCGCTTTTCCCGAGGACACCGGCGCCACTCTGCACCGCATCTGGCAGCTGTATCCGGACACCGCGGACCGGCCCGGTGTCGTGTGGGCCGGGTGCGAACCGATCTCGGTGTTCCGCTCCGAGGACGGCGGGCGCAGCTTCGAACTGATGCGCGGGCTGTGGGACCATCCGCACCGCACCGAGTGGGGCGAAGGGTACGGCGGGCCCGCCGCGCACAGCATCTCCACCAGTCCGGTGGACGATACGGTCCACATCGCCATGAGCACCGGCGGCGTGTACCGCTCCGACGATGCCGGTGGCAGCTGGGCGCCGGCCAACGCCGGGATCATCGCCGACTTCCAGCCGGAGAAGTACCCCGAGTTTGGCCAGTGCGTCCATAAGATCGCCCGTGACGCCGGGAACCCGCAGCGGCTCTACGCGCAGAACCACGGCGGGGTGTACCGCAGCGACGACGCCGGCGGACAGTGGATCTCCATCGCCGACGGGCTGTCTTCGGATTTCGGCTTCGTAATGCTTGCCCACCCGTCCCGCCCGGACACGATCTGGACCGTTCCCATGGGTTCCGGCGAGGAGCGCAATCCGCCGCAGGGACGGCCGGCCGTGTACCGCAGCAGGGACGCCGGAGACAGCTGGGAGCGGTTCAACGACGGGCTGCCGGCTTACGACTTCAACGCCGTCCTGCGCGACGCCGCCGCCGTCGACAACGCTGACCCGGTGGGCATCTACTTCGGCACCCGGGGCGGCGAGGTTTATGCCAGCGCGGATGAGGGCGAATCGTTCAACCTGGTCGCCGCCAATCTTCCGGATGTGCTCTGTGTCCGCGCCGTCCAGCTCTAGGCCGCCAGACACGGCGGCGTCGAAGCCGGTAGCGTCGGGACCGGTGGCCGTGCTGCTGATGCTGCCGGCCTCCCTGGCCGAGGCTGTGGATGGACGGCGCGTCGTGCACGTGGTTGCCGAGGTCCCCACGGTCGATGGGCTGCTTGCCGCCCTGCGCAGCCAGTACCCGCGGATCCTCAACCGGATCTGTGATGAAGCCGGAGCCGTCCGCCGCTACGTCAACATGTATGTGAACGGGGAAGACATCCGCGACTTAGCTGCCCGGGACGGGTCCGTCGTCGACGGCGCCGAAGTGCTGGTGCTGCAGTCCGTCGCCGGCGGCTGAGGCTTCCGGCGGCGCCGTTGACACAGCTGGCGTCAGTGCATGGGCTCGTGGGGGTCGCTGCCCCTGTCCAGATCGGTGTCGGTTCCGGACAGGGCCGTCCCCTAGAACGGGGCCGGCTCGGGCTGCGCCCTGCCTCGTTTCAGGACAAGCTGCGGCTCGGTCCGGTACGTCCGTCCCGTCGGCGAGGTCCAGACCAGGTATCCGGGCTCAGGTTGGCGGGCGTGCCAGAATCCCAGCGTCTTGAGCCGGTGGTGTTTCCGGCACAGGCAGGCCAGATTTCGGTGGTCGGTGCTTCCGCCCTGCACGTAGGGCACCGTGTGGTCGATTTCTGCGGCAACGGTTCCGGCGCTGCATCCGGGGAAGCGGCAGGTCCCGTCCCTGGCCTGCAGCCAGCGCTTCACGCCCGCAGGGACTCGACGTCGGGCACCCACCGCCAGGACTTCGCCGTCCAGGGAGTCGGTCAGCAGGGCGGTCAGGTGTGAAGCCGATTCCACCAGCGCCCGGGCTGCCTCGGGGCTGATGGAGCCATATCCGTTCAGCTCAGCAGGCTGACCGCTCAGCCCCAGCAGCGTCTCCGCCGTCAGCAGCACCATGACTTCGCACCGCGTCCCTCCGGCCGGCCGGTCAGCGGTGCAGCCCGGGCGGGCGCCGGGATGCTCCTGTTCATCGGTGCCCCCGCTCCCCTTAGCCGGCGGACTGCACTGAGGATCGCCGGTCAGCAACGCCGCGAAGATGTCGGTGCGCAGCTGATTCAATGTCCGGGGATCCCCCGCTGCCTGTTCGCCTCGGGCCGCCGTGGTGAGCATCCCGTAGATGCCCTGCCCCTGGGCGGCGGGAAGGAAAGCAGACAGCTGCACCATCCCTTCCGGTTCGGGCCGCAGCCACACGGCGCGTTCAGCCCGCGCCTGGCGATGCTGCCTGGCCAGCTGTTCCTCGCTGAGCAGGGCGTCCCGGTGCCGGCGTCCGATGCGCTCGAGCTGGGCAGCCGTCAGGTCCTGCGCCTTCCCCAGCATGATCTGCTCGATCCGCTCCCGGTCCGCCCCACCCAACCCTGCCACCACACGGGCGATGGCCTGCGCCTGCCCGTAAGTAAGCCGGCCGTCCTCCAGCCGGGCCAGGGTCTCGGGGCAGTCGGCCGCAAGCGTCTGCGACTCGGCCATGAGCCGCTGGGCCGTCAGCGGCGGCAGGCACAGCAGGGCCCCGACCTCCGAAGCCGCCGCCCGAAACGCCAGCTGCGGGTCCGTCCGATCGACGAAGGCCAGCTCCTCCTCCACCAGCTGCTGCAGCCGGTGGAAGCCTATGGCCTGTTGTGCCCGGGCCCAGGACAGCACCTGTTCAAGCAGCTCCAGGGCCTCGACGAGATCCTCCTGGGACTGGGCGAGGAGATCCTGCAGCGCCAGGGAACCGCTCAGCACCGGGTGCCCGGAAGCGAAACGCCTTGCCGCCCCTTTCCCAACGGCCGGCCACGACTCCGACTCCTCGCCCGAGACGCCTGAAGGCGGTGACGCAGCGGCCGCGCCAGGCGCCTCCTGCACCGCGTCAGGGGCAACGGAGTGCGCAGTGCCGCCCGCCTTCATCGGGCCGCGCTCCCCGGGACCGTCCGGTCCGCTTCCGCCGTTCACGGTGGCTGTCATAGCCCCATTCCAGCAACACGCTTCAGACATCTGGCGCGCACCCGTCCGTGCCGGGCACAACGCTCCCCCGAGCCGTTCCTGTGGAGGACAGCGGCAGGCCGGGGCCGTCCCGTTCCGGCCGCGGCCCGAAGCGCAGCAGGTCGGAGCCGCCCGCAGCACGAGTCCGCCCGGGAACGACGAAGGGCACCCCCGCTGTGCGCGGGAGTGCCCTCCGTGGTGCCGGACGTCGACCGGCGGCAGGTACTGCAGGAGTGCTGCTGCAAGGCTGCAGAGCCTGCCTGGCTGCTGCGGACCGCTAGGCCGGCAGCTGCAGGACCTGGCCGGTGAAGATCAGGTCGGGGTGGATGATGGTGCCGGCATTGGCGTTGTACAGGGCCTGCCAGCCACCCTCGATGCCCAGCTTCTCGGCAATGGTCGACAGGGTGTCGCCCGCCTGGATGGTGTAGGTCTCACCGGACAGGGCCGGAACCTCGGTCTGGACCGGAGCGGTCTGCACCGGAGCGGTGGACTGCACCTGGATGTTCTCGGCAGCCGTCGGGGCGGGAACCTCGGCGGCCTGCGGCTGGATGTAGGTCTCCACCGGGGCAACCTGCTCGGTGGCCTGCGGCTGGACGTAGGTCTCGACCGGAACCTCAGCCTGCGGCTGGACGTAGGTCTCGGTCTGGGTCGGGGCCGGAGCGGTGGCCTGCGGGTTCGCGGTGGCACCGGTCATGCCCAGCTTGGCGGTGCAAGCCGGCCAGGCACCGGGGCCCTGCGAGGCCAGGACCTTCTCGGCGACAGCGATCTGCTGCTCACGGGACGCCTGCGCGGCGGTCGGAGCGTAGGCCGTGCCGCCATAGCCCTCCCAGGTGCTCTGGACAAACTGCAGTCCCCCGGAGTAGCCGTTGCCGGTGTTGATACCCCAGTTGCCGCTGCTTTCGCACTGTGCAAGCGCGTCCCAGTCCATGGAGCTGGCGTTGGCCGGAGCAGCGAGGCTGACGAGTCCCGCTGCGCCCGCGCCGGTGATGGCGGCAGTGGCCAGGCCACGACGCACGATACGACGGATCTTCTGGTTCTTCATCGGTTTCTTCTGCTCCCAAGGGTTCCACCTGCGCTCTCCCCGTCCCCGGGCTTCAGCACGCCGTCGCCTACCCCAGACTGTCGGAGGTCTCTTACAGTGCGCACGCAGCGGCGACTTCACGGTGGACGCGTGGCACTTGGCATTCATACCCGGCCGCACCTCGGTCGGTGCCGACCGCCGTCGACCTTCTGTTCCGGTCAACGGTTCGCCCTCGATTCGGGCTCTTAACGAAGATAGGGGACCCTGCCGTCGAGACCAAATCGATATCAACTCTGCGCGAATCGTTATGTGCCGCTGATCCGCGTAAACAAGCGGATCGAGTACCATTCAGGCCCTATCGGTTAGGTTTCTCACACCTGGTTTCAGCCGATTCTGGACAGTCCGCAGGGCCCGGTCTAACGTTGGTCCTCGTGCTCACGTTCTTCAATGCGCTCAAGCGCATTCTGGTGGGACGCCCCTACGGCAACGAGCGGCTCTCGCAGACCCTGCTACCCAAGCGGATCGCCCTGCCGGTCTTCTCCTCCGATGCCCTGTCATCGGCGGCCTACGCGCCTGATGAGATTCTGCTCACCCTGGCCCTCGCCGGCGTAGCCGCCGTCACGTTCTCCCCCTGGGTGGGCCTGGCCGTCATCGTCGTGCTGCTGACCGTCGTCGCCTCCTACCGGCAGAACGTGCGTGCCTACCCCTCCGGAGGCGGCGACTACGAGATCGCGACGGCGAACCTGGGGCGTCCGGCCGGCCTCACGGTGGCCTCGGCCCTGCTGGTGGACTATGTACTCACCGTGGCGGTCTCCATGTCCTCCGCCGCGGCGTATCTGGCGACGGCGGTCCCCGCCCTTCACGAGCACCGCGCCGCCCTGGCCGCCGCCGGCGTCGTGATCCTCGTGCTCGTGAACCTGCGCGGCGTCCGGGAAGCCGGGGCGCTGTTCGCGGTGCCCACCTACATCTTCATGGCCTCCGTGCTGGGCATGTGCCTCTACGGCGGCTTCCTGGCCGTCACGGGAGAGCTCGGCGAGGCGCCGTCCGCCGACTTCAGCATCGTGCCCGAGGCGGGGCTGGACAACGGCCTGGTGGGCCTGGCCGGCGCGTTCCTGCTGCTGCGCGCCTTCTCCTCCGGTGCGGCGGCGCTGACCGGCGTGGAGGCGATCAGCAACGGCGTGCCGACGTTCCGCAAGCCGAAGAGCGCCAACGCCGCCACGACCCTGCTGCTGCTCGGTGTCATCGCGGCCTCGCTGCTGGCCGGCATCCTCGCCCTCGCGGCCGCGGCCAAGGTGCATGTGGTCCAGGACCCGGCCACCCAGCTGCTCGACGACGGCCGGCCGGTGGGCGGGGACTATATCCAGCACCCGGTGATCTCCCAGCTGGCGGAGACGGTGTTCGGTGACGGCAGCCTGCTCTTCTACCTGGTGGTGGGGGCCACCGGCCTGATCCTGGTCTTCGCCTCCAACACGGCGTTCAACGGCTTCCCGGTGCTGGCCTCGATCCTCGCCCGGGACGGGTACCTGCCCCGGCAGATGCGCACCCGCGGCGACCGGCTGGCCTTCAGCAACGGGATCATCTCCCTCGGGGCGGGCGCGCTGGTGCTCATCCTGCTCTTCAATGCGGACGTGACCCGGCTGATCCAGCTCTACATCGTGGGTGTCTTCGTCTCCTTCACGGCCAGCCAGCTGGGCATGATCCGGCACTGGACGGGCCGGCTGCGGCTGGAGCGGAACAAGGAGACCCGACGCGCCATGCAGCGGTCCCGGGCGATCAACTCGCTGGGTTTCGGGATGACCGCGCTGGTGCTCGTGATCGTCATCGTCACCAAGTTCACCCACGGGGCCTGGATCGCGCTGCTCGCCATGGCCGGGCTGTACCTGATGATGTTCGGCATCCGCTCGCACTACGACTCCGTGGCCCGGGAACTGGCCCTGCACGACGACGAACAGGGCCTTGCGCTGCCCTCGCGCGTCAACGCCGTGATCCTGGTGTCCAAGGTGCACAAGCCGGCGCTGCGCGCCGTCGCCTACGCCCGCGCCTCCCGGCCCTCCAGCCTGGAGGCCATCACCGTGGATGTGGACCCGGAGGAGACCCGGCGGGTCACCGACGAGTGGGAGCGGCTGAAGATCCCGGTGCCGCTGACCGTCCTGTCCTCCCCGTACCGGGAGACCATTTCGCCGGTGCTCAGCTACCTGCGTGAAGCGCGCCGGAACCGGCCCCGCGAGCTGTTCGTGGTCTACATCCCCGAATACGTGGTGGGCCGCTGGTGGGAGCAGCTGGTCCACAACCAGACCGCGCTGCGGATCAAGGCCCGGCTGCACTTCGAGCCCGGCATCATGGTCGCCAGCGTGCCCTGGCAGCTGGCCTCCAGCCGCGACGCCGAGGGCCAGCCCGCCGGCGGTCCCGGCGCCCACACCCGGGGCTGAGCCGGGACATCAGCCCCGCCGCAGCCCGATCCTGGGACCGTCCCAGCGGCGGCGCAGCCAGCGGTCGTGGCTGGTCAGGACCACGGCGCCGGGATAGGCATCCAGCGCGCTTTCCAATTCCTCCGCCAGGGCCAGGGACAGATGGTTGGTGGGTTCGTCGAGCAGCAGCAGCTCCGGGGGCTCGGCCAGGAGCGGCGCCAGGGCCACCCTCCGCTGCTGGCCGGGGGACAACCGGCTCAGCGGCTGCCCGCACCGGGACGCCGGCAGCAGGCCGAGATCCGGGAGCGACGGCGCCGGGTCCGGAAGCCGCAGCCGGCGCCGATACGCCTCTTCCGCCGTCAGATGTGCGGGAAGCCCGACCTCCCCGTCCTGGCGCAGCCAGCCGACCCCAAGCTCCGGGCGGCGCTGCACGGTGCCGACATCGGGGCGGAGGTCCCCGGCGAGGACGGCCAGCAGCGTCGACTTGCCGTACCCGTTGGCGCCTTCGACCAGCAGCCGGTCCCCGGGGTGCAGGACCAGGTCCAGGGGCTCCAACCTGTTGTGCAGCCCGGCTCCGGCCAGGATCAGCAGCGGCTCCTCCGCATCCGACCGCCCGGCGGGGCGGACGGCTGCGGATCCCGGGCCGGCAGTGCTGCCGACGCCGTGCCATGCATCGGCGCCTCGAAAGCGCAGAGGCACCGGCGGAGGAGGAACAGCCTGCCGCTCCAACGCCGCCAGCGCCTGCCGGGCGGAGCGGATCCGGCCGCCGACGGTCTTGGCGGCGCGGTCGGCATAGAACTTCTGCGCGCCGCGGGCTTCGGTCCGCGGAACATCGGTGTGGAAGACCTCGCCCTGCGTGGTCCCGGCTGCCCGGCGGAGCCGGGCCCGTTCGGTCTGCTGCGCGTGCCATGCCTCGGCCCATCGCCGCCGCTCTTCGGCCCGTTCCCTGAGGTAGGCCGAGAATCCCCCGGTGTACCGCCTCCCCTGCACGGCGTCGGTACCGTAGCCCTCCGGACCGGGCGAGGGGTCCAGATCGACCAGGTGCGTGGCGATTCCGTCCAGGAACCACCGGTCGTGGCTGGCCATCAGCACCGGCCCGGTCCAGCCGCGCAGTTCAGCGGCGAGGAAGCCGACGGCGTCGTCGTCGAGGTGGTTGGTGGGTTCGTCGAGCAGCAGCGCCTCGGGGCGCTCGAGCAGCAGCACGGCGAGGGCAACCCGGCGGCGCTGGCCGCCGGAAAGCCGCCGGAGGGGCCGGTCCAGCGGCACATCCGCCAGCCCAAGCCCGGCGAGCACGGTCCCGATCCGGGCCTCCAGGGCCCACAGGCCGGCGCGTTCCGCTTCGGTGAGCACCAGGTCGTAGGCCCGTGCGACCGCGGCGTCCTCCGGGTTGCGGGCCAGCTGGGCCGCCAGCTGGGCCAGGGCCGGCTCCAGTCGGCGCACCGGTGCGACGGCGGTGTCCACCGCCTCGCCGAGGGTCGCCGCCGGGGAAGGAATCGATTCCTGCGCCAGGTACCCGGTGCCGGCGGGACGCCGGACCGTCCCCGCGTCAGGCGCAAGCTGCCCTGCCGCAATGCGCAGCAGGGTGGACTTGCCGGCCCCGTTTTCCCCGATCAGGCCGGTACGTGATCCCGCCGGAACCGTGAAGGTCACGTCGGTGAGGACCCGGTGGCCCGAATAGCTCAGCCCAATGCCGTCAAAACTGAAGTGCCGGGCGGTGCGGGCACGGCGCGCGGCGGAGGAGAAAGTCGGGGAGGTAGTCGAAGACGCCGGAGTGGAGTCGGCCATGAAAGGTCCTGCCGTCCGAAGATGGATCAGCCCGCCGGGCGTGGAAGCCTCCGGGAGCGGACGCAGCAGTGGCGTCGGCATCGCTCCGGGGCAGCCGCAGGCGCGGGCACGTCAATCAGGACTTGAACATGGGTCGATGCTAGCCACGCCCGGCCGGTACAGGCAAGGCGCGCAGGAGCGCGGGGCGAGGCGCCCGGGCCCGCGTGGGCCCGGCTATCCGGCCCGGCCGGCCAGCACCGACTGATACGCGTAGTCGGAGAGCCGGCCCTGGTCCCGGGCCTGCTCGACGGCCGCGAAGGAGCGGGGGCCGGCGTCGCTGTACGGGAAGTGGATGAGCTCGGCGATCAGCTCCCATTCCTCGGCGATGGAGTCGATGAGGTCATCCGGGGTCTCCTGCTCGGAGGGACCGCCGTCGAGCACCGTGTACTGCCCCTCCGGAACCCGGTGCGCCTCCAGCCGTTCGAGGTCGGCCTCCAGCTCAGCGAGGGAGGCGTACTCGCGCTGCGCGCCGGGCGGAACCGAGCTGCCCACCGAGGCCAGCTCGCTGCCGAACGCACCCTCGGCCAGGGCGAAGACCGACGTCGGAACCGGCTCGCCCTCGGCCAGGTAGGCCGGCAGCTGGGAGGGCATCCAGTACCAGGCGTCGCCCAGGTCGGCGCCGCCGGGCTGGGCCCGCTCGCTGATCCACCCCCGGGACGTCAGCAGGGCGTCCGCCTCGTCGCTGAAGAAGGCCTGTTCGCCACGGAAGCGGGCGTTGACCTCGTGCGTGGCGCGGCGGGCCTGCTTCTTTTTGGCGGCGGCCTTCCTGCGGGGCTTTGACTTGGGCATCGGGACTCCTGGAGGCCGTGGCGGTGGGGTGTGTGGAGGTTGGGGCGGGAAGGCGGGTCAGAACCCGCTGCCGCCCTCGACGGCCATGTTGGCGAACCGTGAGTAGTGGCCCTGGAAGCCGACCACGATGGTCTTGGTGGGGCCGTTACGGTGCTTGGCGACAATGACGTCGGCTTCGCCGGCGCGCGGGGATTCCTTGTCGTAGATGTCCTCGCGGTGCAGCAGGATGACCATGTCGGCGTCCTGCTCGATGGAGCCCGATTCACGCAGGTCGGAGACCATCGGCTTCTTGTCGGTGCGCTGTTCCGAGCCACGGTTCAGCTGCGAGAGCGCGATTACCGGGACCTCAAGCTCCTTGGCCAGCAGCTTCAGGGCACGGGAGAACTCGGAGACCTCCTGCTGGCGGGATTCCACCCGCTTGCCTGAGGACATCAGCTGCAGGTAGTCGAGCACCACGAGCTTGAGGTCGTGCTTCTGCTTGAGCCGGCGGCACTTGGCGCGGATCTCCATCAGCGACATGTTCGGGCTGTCGTCGATGAACAGCGGCGCGTCGTTCATCCGGCCCATGGTGGTGGCGATCTTGCCCCACTGCTCATCCTTGATGGTGCCCTTGCGCAGGTCCTGCAGCCCGATCGTGGCCTCGGCGGAGAGCAGGCGCATGGCGATCTCGTTACGCCCCATTTCCAGGGAGAAGAACACGGTGGTCATGTTGTTCTTGATCGCCGCGGAGCGGGCGAAGTCCAGCGCGAAGGTGGACTTGCCGACGGCGGGACGGGCGGCGATGACGATCATCTGGCCGGGGTGCAGCCCCTGGGTCAGTTCATCAAGTTCGTAGAAGCCGGTGGGCACGCCGGTCATGCCCTCGCCGCGGTGTCCGGCCGACTCGATCTCATCGACCGTGCCCTCGATGATGTCCTTCAGCGGCACGTAGTCCTCGGCGGTGCGCCGCTCCGCCACGGCGAAGACCTCGGCCTGCGCGGCGTTGACCAGGTCGTCAACCTCGCCGTCGTTGGAGTAGCCGAGCTGGACGATCTTGGTGCCGGCATCCACCAGCCGGCGCAGGACGGCGCGCTCCCGCACGATTTCGGCGTAGAACCCGGCGTTCGCGGCCGTGGGCACGGACTGGATCAGCGTATGCAGGTAGGCCGGGCCGCCGATGCGGGTAATCTCCCCGCGCTTGGTGAGTTCATCCGAGACGGTCACCGCATCGGCAGGCTCGCCGCGGCCGTACAGGTCGATGATCGATTCGTAGATCGCCTCGTGCGCCGGGCGGTAGAAGTCGACGCCGCGCAGCACCTCGACGACGTCGGCGATGGCGTCCTTGGAGAGCATCATGCCGCCGAGCACGGACTGCTCCGCCACCAGGTCCTGAGGGGGTGTGCGACCGAAATCCCCGGCGCTGGAGACCGCCGGAGCGTCCGAATGCGTGAGCGACACTGTAAAAGCCTTCCGAGAGGTAATGCTGGCGACCCCTGGGCACCGGGCCGGCTGGTTCCAGTCCTACCTCCTGCCACCGACATTCCCGCCGACGACGGCGGCGGACAGGGAATGTGGGGATAAGGGGACTTTTCCCCGGCGTATGAGGGATTCCCCGTCACCGTAGTCCTCCTCCGACCACATCGCCAAGCGACTTATCCACAGGGCCTGTGGGTGGACTGTGCATAACGCGGCGTGTTGTGTGCACAGGCTGGGTATAACTCTGTGGACAGAGGGGAACATATGTGCGAAATACGGCTCTGACTAGGGCAAACGCTTGTGAACACCTGTGGAGAAAAAGTATTTTGGCGCCACGCCGTAGACCGTGCCCCGGTTGACAAAGCCTGGTTGCAGGGTGAGTGTTCACGACGTTGTCCACGTTTCCGGCCCATCGCCCCAAAGTTATCCACAGTGGTTGTCCCCAGCTGTGGATTGTTGTGCATAAACCGCCTGCAGCGGTGGATAACCTTCGGACCGAGCAGGCGGAGCGTGGCCGGAAACACGTCACGGGCAGCAAAAAGCGCCCCCCGCCCGAAGGCAGGAGGCGCTTTTCGAAACCGCAGCGGAAAACGCTAGCCGGCAACGACCTCGAGGTCGATCACGGCGGCAACGTCCTCGTGCAGGCGGATGTTGGCCTGGTAGGAACCGAGCGACTTGATGTGCGTCGGCAGTTCCACCTTGCGCTTGTCGATGCTGCCCAGGCCTGCGGCCTCGACTGCAGCGGCAACGTCGGCGGCCTTCACGGTGCCGAACAGGCGGCCGGACTCGCCGGCCTTGACGGCCAGCTTGACCGGCTTGGCCGACAGTGCGGCAGCCTGCTTCTGGGCGTCTTCCAGCGAAGCGTGCTCGCGCGCAGCGCGGGCGGCCTTGATGGACTCGACCTGCTTCTCGCCGCCCTTGGACCAGGCCAGGGCGAAGCCGCGGGGCAGCAGGTAGTTACGTGCGTAACCGTTCTTCACCTCGACGACATCGCCGGCGGTGCCGAGACCGGTCACTTCATGGGTCAGAATGAGCTTTGCCATGGGATTCGTTCCTTTCCTTTAGCCGCGGCCAGCGCCGGAGTAGGGCAGGAGAGCGACTTCCCGGGCGTTCTTGATCGCCAGGGCGATCTTGCGCTGTTCCTGAACAGTGACACCGGTGACGCGACGAGCGCGGATCTTTCCGCGATCGGAAATGAACTTGCGCAGCAGCGCGACGTCCTTGTAGTCGATGACAGTGATGTCAGCGGCCTTCAGGGGGTTGGACTTTGGTTTGGGCTTACGAAGTTCAGCCTTAGCCATCGTGGAGCTCCTTATGTCTGTTGGAGCCCGTGGATCATTCCACGGGATGGGCTCGACGGCGGTTGCCGTCTGAGTGTGGCGCCGGAGCGCCGGGAGGGGCGGGGCGGCGGCCGACGGGGCCGCCGCATCCGCCCGAGGGGGTTAGAAGGGCGGGTCGTCCGAGCCGGGGCCGGTGCCCCAGCCGCCGCCGGAGTTGCCTCCGGCCGGAGCGCCCCACGGATCATCTACGGGACCGGACTGCTGCTGCTGGCCGCCGCCCCAACCGGAGTTGGAGTTGCCGCCGCCGAAGCCGCCGCCGGAGTTCCCGCCGAAGCCGCCACCGCCGCTGTTGCCGCCGAAGCCGCCGCCGCCACCGCCGGAGCGCTGGGTGCGGGTGACCTTGGCCGACGCATAGCGGAGCGAGGGGCCGATCTCGTCGACCTCCAGCTCCATCACGGTGCGCTTTTCGCCCTCTTTGGTTTCATACGAACGCGACTTCAGGCGGCCCTGGCAAACCACGCGGGTTCCCTTGGTCAGGGACTCCGCGACGTTCTCAGCGGCCTCACGCCAGACCGAAGCGCGGAGGAACAGCGTTTCGCCGTCCTTCCACTCGTTCGACTGGCGGTCAAAGGTGCGCGGAGTCGAGGCAATGGTGAAGTTCGCCACTGCCGAACCCGACGGGGTGAACCGGAGTTCCGGATCGTTGGTCAGGTTGCCGATAACGGTGATCGTTGTTTCGCCTGCCATGACTGCCTCCTGCTGTCTCAGCCCGTTGCGGGGCTCGTCGTAAGAAAGAAAGTGTCGCCGAAACTACTCGGCGGAAACCTTCTGGTCTTCGGGGCGGATGATCTTGGTGCGCAGGATGGTCTCGTTGAGGCCAAGCTGGCGGTCAAGCTCAGCAGCAGCAGAGGGGTTGGCGGTGAAGTTTACGACCGCGTAGATGCCCTCGGACTTCTTCTTGATGTCGTAGGCGAGGCGGCGACGGCCCCAGATGTCGACCTTGTCGATGGTTCCACCGTCGTTGCGGACAACGTTGAGGAACTTGTCGAGCGAAGGCTCAACGGTACGCTCGTCGACCTCGGGGTCGATGATTACCATCAGTTCATAAGCACGCATTGTGAACCCACCTCCTTTGGGCTATACGGTCACGGTATTTCCGTAACAGGAGGTTCTATTGCGTTGTCTCGGCCGGCCGGCGGTTCATGCCGGTCGGCGCGGCAGCGGGCAGGGCCCACAGCACAGACTTCACTATCCTATCCGACTTTTCCGCCCCACGCCGACGGCGGGCCCTGCTGTGGAAAAGCGCAGGGCTCCTAGAACCCTTCGGCCAGGAAGAAACGGCGGCTGACCCGGGCCAGGGCCAGCGGATCGGCGACGCCGGACATCTCCCGGGCCGAATGCATCGACAGCAGCGGGATGCCCACGTCCACCGTGCGGATGCCGAGCCGGGTGGCGGTCAGCGGGCCGATGGTGGAGCCGCACGGCACCTGGTTGTGCGAGACGAACTCCTGGTAGGCCACCCCGGCCTCCGCGCACAGCCGCGCCCACACCGCAGTGCCCCACGCCTCGGTGGTGTAGCGCTGGTTGGCGTTGATCTTCAGCAGCGGCCCGCCGTTGAGCACCGGGTGGTTGGCCGGATCATGCCGCTCGGCGTAGTTGGGGTGCACGGCGTGCCCGGCATCGGCGGACAGGCAGAAGGAGGCGGCCATGGCCCGACGGCGGTCGGCGTCGTCGGCGCCCAGCCCGGCGCCGATGCGGTGCAGCACATCCTCCAGGAAGGGCCCCGCGGCTCCGGAACGTGAGCCGCTGCCGACCTCCTCATGGTCGAACGCGGCGAGCACGGCGATGGCGCCGGAGCGCTTGTCCTCGGCGGCGCCGATCAGCGCGCTCAGCCCGGCGTGCACGGAGGAGAGGTTGTCCAGGCGCCCGGATGCGAAGAACTCCCCGTCAGCGCCGAAGACCTGCGGCGCCTGGGTGTCGGCGGCGACGACGTCGTAGCCGCCCAGCTGCCCGACGTCGAGGCCGGCGCGGGCGGCCAGCAGCTCAAGCAGGTCGGAGGTGGAGGGATCGCCCAGCCCCCAGACCGGGTTCATGTGCTGCTGCTTGTCCAGTTTCAGGCCCTCGTTGACGGCCCGGTCCAGGTGGATGGCCAGCTGCGGGAAGCGCAGCAGCGGCCCGGTCTCCACCAGCCGCTCCTCGCCGTCCACGGTGACCAGGCGGCCGGCCAGCTGCAGTTCACGGTCCAGCCAGGAGTTCAGCAGCGGCCCGCCGTAGACTTCGACGCCGGCCTGCAGCCAGCCGTAGCGGCCGGTGGTGGGACGCGGCTTCAGCTTGAAGGTCGGCGAGTCGGTGTGCGTGCCCAGCACGGCGAATCCGGTGTGCGGGCCGGCGTCCTCCGGAACGATCCAGGCGATGAACGCGCCGTCCCGCACGGCGACGTAGCGGCCCGGGGCGGCGGGCCAGTCGGCCCGCTCATCCAGCTCGGTGAAGCCGGCGGCGGTGAGCCGGCGGACCGCCTCGCGGACGGCGTGGAAGCTGGAGGGCGAGGCGCTGACGTAGGCGCCGAGGTCGTGGACGTGCTCGAGTGCATCAGACATGCTCCGATTCAACCACCGCGCGCGCCCGGGTGCACGGCGCCCGGGTCAGCCGCCGGGAACCACCAGCCCGGACTCGTAGGCGTAGACGACGGCCTGCACCCGGTCCCGCAGGCCCAGCTTGGCCAGCATCCGGCCCACGTGTGTCTTGACCGTGGCTTCGCTGACCACGAACCGCGCGGCGATCTCGCTGTTGGACAGGCCCTCCGCGACCGCGTGCAGCACCTCCCGTTCACGGGCGGTGAGTTCGGCCAGCCGCGGATCCGGGCCGGGGCGGGCCGCGGGGGCGGCCAGCAGGTGGTTTTCCAGCAGCCGCCGGGTGACCCGCGGGGCGACGACGGCGTCACCGGCGTTGACCACGCGCAGGGCGTGCACCAGCTCCGCCGGAGCGGCGTCCTTGAGCAGGAAGGCGGAGGCTCCCGCACGCAGCCCGGAGAACACGTACTCGTCCAGGTCGAAGGTGGTCAGCAGGATCACCCGCGGCCCGTCCGCCGAGCAGAGGCGCGCGGTGGCCTCGATGCCGTCCATCCCCGGCATCCGGATGTCCATCAGCACGACGTCGGGGGCCAGCTGGGCGGCGAGCCGGACGGCTTCGGCGCCGTCCCCGGCCTCGCCGACGACCGCCAGGTCCTCCTCGCCCTCGAGGATCAGCCGGAAGCCCATGCGCAGCAGCGGCTGATCGTCCACGAGCAGCACGCGGATGGGTGCGTCATTCATTGCTGGTCCTCCCCCTGTCGGACGGTGTCGGCGTCGTTGTCATGCGCTGGATCCGTGCTGCCCTGCGTGGGCGCGGTGTGCCCGGCGGGCCCGGGCGGCGCGTGCGCCGGGGCCCCGGGTACGGTGAGCACCGCCGTCGTCCGCCAGCCGCCGCCGGGCAGCGGGCCGGCCTGGACGGTGCCGCCGTAGATGGCTGCGCGTTCGCGCATGCCGTGCAGCCCCTGGCCGCTGCCGGGGCGGCTGCCCGGGGCTGCACCGCCGTCGGCCTGGCGGGCCGATGTGTCGCCGGTCGGCGCCGCGTGGAGCACCGGGCCGGCTCCGTCGTCGGACACGCTGATCCGTACGGTGTCCGCGGTGCGGTCGATCCGCACCTGCACCCGGGACGCCCCGCGGGCGTACCGCAGGGCGTTGGTCAGCGATTCCTGCACGATCCGGTGCACGGTGAGCAGGAACGCCGGGTCGTCGGGAAGCGGCGGGCCGCTGCGGGTCAGGGTCGCCGGCAGGCCGGCGGAGCTGAACCCGTCGACCAGCGACTCCAGGGAGCCGGGCAGCAGCGGGTTGCGCGGGGCCGGCGCGGCCGGCTGTCCGGGGGCCGCCCCGGAGCCGGCGGCGTCCTCCCGGAGCACGCCGAGCACCCGGCGCATGTCGGCCAGGGCGGAGCGGCCGGTGCCGGAAAGCTCCGCAAGCACCTCGCCGGCGCGGGCCGGGTCCCGGCGCAGCACGACGGCGGCGCCGTCGGACAGGGCGATCATGACGGTCAGCGAATGGGCCACGATGTCGTGCATCTCGCGGGCGATGCGGTTGCGTTCGGTGACCGAGGCAAGCTGCGCGTTGCGGTTTGCCCAGGCCCTGACCTCCTCGTCGTGCAGGCGGTTGCGGCGCACCGTGATGCCGACCCCGGCGGCGATGATGTACATCATCAGGAGCATGACCACCAGGATCCAGACGACAGCCGGGCTGGTTCCCGGAGCGGTGCCGGCCAGGAGCATCAGGGCGACGCCGCTGGGGACCGCTGCCAGTACAAGCACCGTGAAGGTCACGGCGGCCCGGTGCTTGACGGCCACGGAGTACAGGCCCAGCAGGACGCCGAAGCCGAGGGTGAACAGCCCGTCGCTGTAGACCAGCAGCAGCGGATCCAGGCACGCCAGCACCAGCGTGACGAGAATGGGCCGACGGCGGCGCAGCAGCATCAGGGCCACCCCGCCGGCCAGGAACGCCGGGATCAGGAAGGCCAGGTTGGGTCCGGCACCGTCCCGCGGAGCGGCCAGCACATCAGGGTAAACGCCCAGCAGATACAACAGCCCGACCAGTGCATCGGTGACGCGGGGATGCCGGTGCAGGTAACGGCGCACCGGCCCGCGGCGCCGGAAACTGATCTCGCCCGGAACCTCGACGGGTAGGACGGATTCGGTGGAAGGGGCGGCGGCCGTTCGTTCCGCTGCCCCTTCCACCGGGCTTGTTCCGCTCATGGCGGGGTCCTTAGACGTCGCGCTTCTTCACGACGAAGGCGGCGGCGGCGAGCAGCACCGCGGCCCAGGCGGCCATCACCAGGCCGCCCTGCAGCTGGGTCAGCTGGCCCTCGCTGGTCTGGGTGGAGACCAGCCGTGCGCCGGCGGAGTCGGGCAGGAAGCGGGCGGCGTCGGGAATCCAGTCGGCCAGGCCGGAGAACAGCGAGACGATGATCCCCAGCACGAACAGCAGGCCGATGATGGTGACCACGCCGCCGGCGGTGCTGCGCAGCAGCGCGCCGATGGCCACGCCCATGACAGCGACCAGCGCCAGGAAGGTGCCGGTGTTGAAGATGCTGGCCAGCACGCCGGGAGCGTCCAGGCCGAACTCCAGGTTCTCCGGCGCCAGCAGCGGCTGGGCGACGAAGTAGCTGACGAAGGCGGCGGCAACGCCCACCACGAAGGCGACGACGGCGGTGACCAGGGTCTTGGCCAGCAGCGCCGGAATGCGGGTGGGCACGGCGACCATGGTGGAGCGGATCATCCCGGTGGTGTACTCCGAGGCGATCAGCACCACGGCCAGGGAGGCAATGAGCAGCTGCCCGAAGACGACTCCGGAGGACGGGGCGTCATAGGCCATCTGCTGGAAGTCGGTGCCGATGCCCTGCGGGCCCATGGCGCCGGCCTGGTCCTGGAAGTCGGCGGCGACGGCGGTGGACCACGCGTAGAGGGCGGCCAGGCCGATCATCACCACCACGGTGATGGTGAGCAGGATGACGGTGGAGCGCAGCGTGGTGACCTTGATCCACTCCGAGCGCAGGACCCGCGGGAAGGTCACGCGTTCGTTTCCGGCAGCGCGGGCCGGCCGGGCGGCGGGGGCTGTGGCGGTGCTCATGCGGGCTGTCCTTCCTGGGCCGGAGCGGAAGCCGGCTGGTTCATCTGCTGCGACTGGTATTCGACCTCGCCGCGGGTCAGCTCCATGTACGCCTCTTCGAGGGAGAGCTGCTGCGGGGTGAGCTCGGTGATGAGGATGCCGCGGGACAGGGCGGCCTCCGCGATGCTGCGCGGCGCCAGGCCCAGGACCTCCAGGCGGTCGGCCTCGAGCCGGCGGACTTCGACGCCGGCGGAGCCGATGGCGCTGACCAGCGCCTCGGCGTCGTCGGTGCGGACCTGGGTGCGCTCCTGGTCCTGCCCGGCGATGATCTCCTGGATCGGTGCGTCGGCAATGATCCGGCCGCGGCCGATCACGATCAGGTGGTCGGCGGTGACGGCCATTTCGCTCATCAGGTGCGAGGAGAGGAACACGGTGCGGCCCTCCGCGGCCAGCCCGCGGGCCAGGTTGCGCACCCACTGCACGCCCTCCGGGTCCAGCCCGTTGACCGGCTCGTCGAAGATGAGCGTCTGCGGGTTGCCCAGCATGGCGACGGCGATGCCGAGGCGCTGGCCCATGCCCAGCGAGAAGCCGCCCACGCGCTTCTTCGCCACCGGTCCGAGGCCGGTGAGCTCGATGACCTCGTCGATGCGCTTGTTGGGGATGCCGTGGGTGGCGGCGAGCGCGCGCAGATGGTTGTACGCGGAGCGGGAGGTGTGCACGGCCTTGGCGTCCAGCAGCGCGCCGACCTCGTGCAGGGGGGCCCGGTGCCGGGCGTAGGGACGCCCGTTGACGGTCACGGTGCCCGCGGTGGGGCGGTCCAGGCCGACGATCATGCGCATGGTGGTGGACTTGCCGGCGCCGTTCGGGCCCAGAAAGCCGGTGACCCTGCCCGGCTGGACCGTAAAGCTGATGCCGTCGACGGCGGTTTTGGCGCCGTAGCGCTTGGCGAGGCCCTGTGCCTCAATCATGGTTCGTCCTCTGGTTGGAGCGGACAGTTCGGCGCAGGAGCCCGCGCGCAGCAGCTCGCTCCGCTGCCGTTCGTGTCGGTGCGGGCCCCTGCGGGGCCCCTCGCACGTCTTCCTGCGTATTACACACTAGGCAGTTCGCGACGACGGCACATTGGCCGGACGAATGATGTTGGCCCCCGGTGCGCTCCACCTTAAGGATGACGGCGGCTCAGCGGGAGCTGCTGCGTGCAAACCGCCGCACCGCCAGCGGCACGAACACCAGCAGCATCACGGCGGAGCCGATCAGCACCGTGGGCACCGCGTGCTGCATCGGCCAGGTGTCCGGCACCGGGGCGGTGCCGAGGTTCCCGAACAGCTCGCGGGCGGCCTGCACCAGGGCCGAGACCGGGTTCCAGTCGGCGAAGATCCGCAGCGGTTCGGGCAGGTTGGCGCTCTGCACGAAGGCGTTGGAGATGAAGGTGAGCGGGAACAGGATCATAAACGAGGCGTTGTTGATGGTTTCCGGGGTGCGGACCATCATGCCCAGCAGCGCCATCACCCAGCTGAACGCGTAGGAGAACAGCAGCAGCAGGCCGACGGCGGCGAGGAACCGCGCCGGGTCGGTGTTCACCCGCCAGCCGACCAGCAGGCCGGTGCCCATCATGATCAGCATGGAGATCCCGTTCAGCGCCAGGTCGGCGTTGGTACGGCCGATCAGCACCGCCGAGCTGCTCATCGGCAGGGTCCGGAACCGGTCGATGATGCCTTCCTTCAGGTCCTGCGCCATCGCCGCTCCGGAGAAGGTGGAGCCGAACACCACGGTCTGGGCGAAGATCCCGGCCATCAGGTACTGGGTGTAGTCGGTGCCGGCCACGGCGATGGACCCGCCGTAGACCTGGCTGAACAGCAGCACGAACATGATCGGCTGCAGCACGGCGAAAATGATCATGTCCGGGGACCGCTTGACCTTGATCAGGTTCCGGGCGGTGACGGTCCAGCCGTCGGCGAACCAGCGACCCACGACGCCGGGCGCCGGGGCCTCGGCCCGGGCCGCGGGGGGTCGGGCTACGGCGATGCTCATCGCACTGCCTCCTTCTCTGCGCTGCCGGCTCCGCTGCCTGCCTCAGTCTCCGCCTCGTCCGCCTCCGCCGGCCGGCCGGTCAGCTGCAGGAAGACGTCGTCGAGGGTGGGCCGGCGGATGCCGGCGTCGTGCAGTTCGATTCCGGCCTCCGCCAGGTCGGCCAGGACCCGCTGCAGGGCGGCCGGTCCGTCGACGACGGCGACCTCCCAGCTGCGGCCGTCGCCGCCGGCCCGGGGTTCGCCGGTGCCGTGCCGGGCCAGGACGGCCCGGGCGGTGCCGCCGTCGGCCCCGGCGACCAGGGTGACGGCCACGCGGTGCCCGCCGATGTCCGCCTTGAGTTCGTCGGAGGTGCCGGAGGCGATGACGGTGCCGCCGTCAATGACGGCGATGCTGTCGGCGAGCTGGTCCGCCTCCTCCAGGTACTGGGTGGTCAGCAGCAGGGTGGTGCCGGCGGAGACCAGGTCCTTGATCACGTCCCACAGGGCCAGCCGGCTGCGCGGGTCCAGCCCGGTGGTCGGCTCGTCCAGGAACAGCACGCGCGGTTCGTTCACCAGGGCGCCGGCCAGGTCCAGCCGGCGCCGCATGCCGCCGGAGTAGCCCTTCACCGGGCGGGAGCCGGCGTCGGAGAGGTCGAACACGTCGATCAGCTCCGCGGCCCGGGCCCGGGCCCGGCGGGTGCCCAGGTGGTACAGCCGCCCGACCATGGCGAGGTTCTCCAGGCCGGTGAGGTTCTCGTCGACCGCCGCATACTGGCCCGAGACCCCGATGACCCGGCGCACCGCCCGGGGGTCCGCGGCCACGTCGATTCCGTCGATCACGGCGGTGCCGGAGTCGGCGGTGATCAGGGTGGTGAGCACCTTCACGGCGGTGGTCTTGCCGGCCCCGTTGGGCCCGAGCAGCGCCGTCACGGTACGTTCCGGCACGGCGATGTCCAGCCCGGTCAGGGCATGCACGGGCCCGGACTTGGACTTATACGTTTTGCGCAGCTGCTGCGCCTGAATCAGCGCGGAAGTGGTGGGGGAAGCACTCATCGCAGCAGGGTAGGCCCGGGCCGGGCCTCACCGCGCCCGCTTTGAGGACAGCTTCGGTCCGCGGCGATGCCGGAGGGGTTGCCGCGACAGGCTGCCCGAGTGTTCGCGGGGGACTGCTAGTCGGGCGCGGACGCCGTCCGGTGCTGCTCCCTGGCCGCGGGTGCGGCCAGGATGGACAGCAGCATGGCGCCGGCCACCAGCAGCAGCGCGGTGCGGATGCCCCACAGCTCGCCGAAGAAGCCCAGCACCGGCGGGCCGACGAAGAAGGCCATGTAACCGATGGTCGACACCACCGACACCCGGGCGGCGGCGTGCTGCGGGTCCTCCCCCGCCGCGGACATGCCGGTGGGGAACCCGAGCGCCGCGCCGATGCCCCAGAGCACGGCTCCGGCGCCGGCCAGCCACACGTTGGGCGCGAACACGAAGACCAGCAGCCCGGCCAGCGAGACACCCATGCACCAGCGCAGCGCCCGGACCCGGCCGAACCGGTCGATGAGGGTGGAGCCCACCCAGCGGGTGACGGTCATGGCGGCCACGAAGACGGCGAACATCAGGGCGCCGGCGGTCTCGCTGCTGCCGAGCCCGTCCACGGTGGCCTTCGCCACCCAGTCGTTGGCCGCACCCTCGGTCAGAGCCGCGCCGAGGACCACCACGCCGATCAGCAGGGTCCGGCCCTCGGTCCAGGCGCCGCCGCGGCGGCGGTCCCGGCCGGCGGCGGGCGTTCCTTCGGCTGCGGTCCGGGGCCGGACCGGGCGGGCCGGCAGGAAGCTGCGCGGCAGCAGCAGGACGGTGACCGCGACGACGGCGAGCACACCGACCAGATGCAGCGGCAGGGAGACGCCCAGCGCGGCCAGCCCGGCGCCGATCAGGGCACCGGTGAAGGAGCCGCCGCTGAAGGCCGCATGGAAGCGGGGCATCATGGTCCGGCCCAGGCGGCGCTCGACGTCGGCGCCCTCCAGGTTCATGGCCACGTCCCACAGCGCGATGCCGGCGCCGAAGACCAGCAGCCCGGCGGCGGTCAGCGGCATCGACCCGGCGGAGAGGCCGTAGGCGATCAGCAGGGAGGCGGCCGACGTCGTGAGCCCGCCGGCACGCACGGCGCCGGCGTTGGTGATGCGGGCGGCGACCGCTCCGCCCAGCGGGAGGGCGATCACGGAGCCGACGGCGGAGAACAGCAGCAGCACGCCGGTGCCGCCGGCGCCGATGCCCAGGGCCTCGGCGGCGGCCGGGATCCGGGCGGCCCAGCTGGCGAAGACGATGCCGTTCAGGGCGAACACGGCGAAGACGGCGAACATCGACCGGTTCACCGCGGCGGCGGTATGGACAGCGGATTCGGATGTACGGGTCACGGAGCCATTGTCCCCCCGGTGGTCAGCGGATCCGGTCCACCCGTGACTCATCCCATACCGGTTCGGTGCTTTCGTAGACCCGGCCGTCGGAGCCGAAGACGAGGAAGCGGTCGAAGCTGCGGGCAAACCAGCGGTCGTGGGTGACCGCCAGCACCGTGCCTTCGAAGCCGTCGATCGCCTTTTCCAGCGCCTCGGCGGAGTGCAGGTCCAGGTTGTCGGTGGGCTCGTCCAGCAGCAGCAGGGTGGCGCCGGAGAGTTCCAGCAGCAGGATCTGCATGCGGGCCTGCTGGCCGCCGGAGAGCGAGTCGTACTTCTGCTCCGCCTGGGCAGCCAGCCCGTAGCGGTCCAGGACGGCCGCGGCCGCCTCGCGGCCCAGCCCGGAACGGTGGTCGTCGCCCCGGTGCAGGATCTCCACCAGAGTGCGGCCCAGCAGGTCGGGGCGGACATGCGTCTGGGCGAAGAAGCCGGGCCGGATGCGGGCGCCCAGCTTGGCGCTGCCGGTGTGCTCCACCGGGGCGATCGTGACCTCGGAGACCGGTTCGTGTTCCCTGTCCGGGTCGGTGCCGCCGGCGGCCAGCAGGCGCAGGAAGTGGGATTTGCCGGAGCCGTTGGAGCCGAGCACGCCCACCCGGTCCCCGAACCAGATTTCGGTGCTGAACGGCTTCATCAGGCCCGTCAGTTCCAGCTTCTCGGCGACGACGGCGCGCTTGCCGGTGCGGCCGCCGCGCAGCCGCATCGACACGTTCTGCTCGATCGGCAGGGCCTCCGGCGGGCCGGCCTCGAGGAACTTCGCCAGGCGCGTCTGGGCCGCCTGGTAGCGGTTGGCCATGTCGGAGCGGAACGCGGCCTTGTTCTTATACATGTTGACGAGTTCCTTGAGCTTGATGTGCTCCTCGTCCCAGCGCCGCCGCAGCTCCTCGAAGCGGGCGTTGCGGTCCGCGCGGGCCTGCACGTAGCTGCCGAAGCCGCCGCCGTGGATCCAGGCCGAGGCGCCGTTGATGCCCGGCTCGAGGGTGACGATGCGGGTGGCGGCGTTGTCCAGCAGCTCCCGGTCGTGGCTGACGAACAGGACCGACTTGGGCGAGGCGGCCAGCTTGGCCTCCAGCCAGCGCTTGCCCGGCACGTCGAGGTAGTTGTCCGGCTCATCCAGCAGCAGCAGCTCGTGCGGACCGGCGAACAGGGCCTCGAGCACCAGCCGCTTCTGCTCGCCGCCGGAGAGGCTGGCGGCCGGCCGGTGCTGTGCCCGGTCGTACGGCAGGCCCATGGCGGCCATCGTCACTTCGTCCCAGACGGTTTCCTGCTCATAGCCGCCGGCGTCGCCCCAGTCCGAGATCGCCGTGGCGTAGCGCATCTGCACCGCCTCGCTGTCGGCGTCCTCCATCATGGCCGTTTCTGCGGCGTCGAGCGCCTTCGCCGCGGCGGCGAGCGCCGGGGTGGCGGTGCTCACCAGCAGGTCGCGGACCGTGCTCTCGTCCCGGACCTGGCCTACGAACTGGCGCATCACGCCCAGGGATCCCGAGCGGGACACCACCCCGGCGTCGGGGGCGATGTCTTCGCAGATGATCCGCAGCAGGGTGGTCTTGCCGGTGCCGTTGGGCCCGATCAGGGCGGTCTTGTGCCCCTCCCCCACTTTGAAGGAGACCCCGTTCAGCAGCTGCCTGCCGTCGGAGAGGAAGTAGTCGATACCGGATACGTCGAGATGCGCCACGCCTCCATCCTCGCACTGCCGGGACCGTGCGGCCGCAGCGGACGGCGGGGCCCGCCCTCCGGCGTCGGGCTGGACAGGGGCATCGGGCTGGACAGGGGCATCGGGCTGGACAGGGCCTCGCCCGGCCGGAATACGATGGCAGCCTGTACCCCACGAACGAAAGGCAGGACAGCCGTGATCTTCATCGTCGTCAAGTTCAAGGTCAAGCCGGAGATGGCCGAGCAGTGGCCGGAGCTGACCCGGGCCTTCACCGAGGCCACCCGCAGCGAACCGGGCAACCTGTGGTTCGACTGGTCCCGCAGCCTCGAGGACCCGAACGAATACGTGCTGGTGGAGGCGTTCCAGGACGACGCCGCGGCCGCCCATGTCAACAGCGATCACTTCCAGCAGGCCATGAAGGACATGCAGCCTGCCCTGGTGGAAACACCGAAGATCATCAACACGGTGATCGAGGGCGCCACCGAATGGTCCCGGATGGGCGAGCTCACCGTCGACTAGGGGATATCCCCCGCTGCAGCGGGCCGGTTACCGCGTATCGGGCGTGTAGCCGGCCCGCTGCAGCATTTTGCGCAGGTCCACCACGGTCTGTTCGTCGATGTCCTTGCCGTGCGGCGGGGTGAGGTACTCGGTCTGTCCGGCCAGGGTGACCTCGTACTTGCCGTTGTGCTCCCGCGTCGTGTCGGCCACCGCTTCAAGCAGCGACCGCACCCTTCGCCATTCGATGTTGCCGCTGGTCGGATGCCGGAGGATCTCCTGGAGGGTGTCCCGGTGGTGGTCATTCAGGTGGACGGGCATGGCAGGCTCCTTGTCGCCGAATGCTTCCTCCAGTTCGCCACGGCTGGCCGCAAAAAGGAAGCCCACATGCCTCCGGGCCGCCCCGGCGCGCGGCCCTGGGGGCTGCGCGCCGGGAACGGCCCGGAAAGCGGTGCGGCGGAACCTGGAGCGGTCGGACGCTAGTCGGTGAACTCCACGGTGAGCTTGTCTCCGTCAAGGAGCACCTCGCCGCTGATGTACAGGGACACCGAGTCCTCGTCGGCCTCCCATTCCTGCTCGCCGTCCCGCCAGGCGGTGTTCTCCTCGTATTTCACGACGGCCTCGCCGTCCGAGGACCGGAAGACGATTTCGCCCGAGTAATAGTCGGTGACCTCATACGTCGGTTCCTTCTCCAGGCTCCAGCTGACGTTCCGGTAGTCCTCGGCGTCTCGGTACGCGTACGCCTGGTTGGGGCAGCCCGCCGGCTCCATCTCCGTGGACTCCATGCACTTGGCCAGCAGGGCGTTCGCCTGGGTGGTGACGTCCTCGGCCAGCTGGTCGGTGTACCCGGCCTCGAACCGCACGATGTCGTAGTAGCCGTTCGGGGAGATCTCGACGACCTGGTCCTCCCCGTACTCGACGTACTTCGAACCCTCCGGGGCCCCGATCACGAACTCGCCGGGCAGCAGCGCGAGCCGGGCGTAACCGTCCGCATCGACCTCGTCGAGCTGCACTTCGACCCCGTTGACGGTGATGGTGTCCTGGCCTTCCGGCAGGGACAGGTCCGCAGTCCACTCCGAGGGCCCGGAGGCGATCCGCCAGTCCTGGAACAGCACAGCGGTGCGCCCGTTGGCGGCGAGGTTGAACACCATGGTCGAGGACTCGTCCCCCCGGTACACGGTGACCGCGACGTCGGCCCGGTCGGACCGCGCGGACACCTCCATCACCTCGTATTCAGTGATGCGTCCCTCGGCCTGGCCGTAGATTTCGTTGGTCAGCGCCGCCCGGGTGGCATCGCCGGTGACCGGGAACATTTCCTGCGCGGCCTCGGCGTCACCGTTCTTCAGGGCATCCAGGTACTTTTCGACCTGCACCTTGGGGCTGAACACCGACCCGGCGAGGACGTTGTAGGCCACTGCCACGGCGATCACGAGCAGCACCGCGCCGCCGCCGACCAGCGCACCGATCTTCAGCTTCCGCCGGGCCTCGGGGCTCAGCGGTGCCGGCTCGGGGATCCCGGTGCCGGGAACGGCAGGTGCGGCGGCTGTCCCGGTACCGGAATCCGCGGGCTGCGGGGGCAGCTGCCCCGTCGCAGCCGCTGCGGGCGCGGCGGCCGTCGCCGCGGGTGTCGTCACGGCTGCCTGGCCGGCGTCGGCGGCCGCCGGCGGCGCCGGGGCGGTGCCGGGTGCCGCCGTGGCGGACGGAGCGGGTGCCTGCGCTGCGGGCGCCGGGACGGGACCCGACTCGGACCGTGCCTTCGCCGCAAGCCACGACAGGCGGGTGCGCAGGACGGCGGGAAATACCCGGGCCAGCCGGGGAGCGAGGAACCGGGACGAGGTTTCGATCAGGGCCGCCCAGACGGCCATGACCAGGAAGGTCCACCAGGCCATGCCCATCACGGCGCTGACGCCGACCCCGCCGGCCATGGCGGCGAGGGTGAGCAGCTGGATCAGCAGCGTGCCGGCGGTGAAGACGGCGGGCAGGACCAGCCAGGCGCGGACATCGCCCGCCGCCGGAATCCGGTTGCGGATGATCAGCCAGGCCACGGAGGCCGCGACCGTCGCGGCCAGGGTTACCAGGACCACCAGCAGGACCGCCCACCCGGGGTAGTCGAAGATATAGCCGGTGCCGCCGAAGCCGCCCGCCGCGGCGGAAATGCCGGAGAAGTGCATGGCGGCGTACATCCAGGCGCTGACGGTCGGAATCCACAGCGGGGCGGCGAACAGGGCTCCGAAGCTGCCGTTGAACAGGACGGCGAAGAACAGGAAGACCCCGGCGATCAGGGTGCAGGCGGCAAAATGCAGGCCGAAGAGCAAACCGGCCGACGCCGTCTCGGGCAGGGCGCGCAGCACGGGTCCGAACTGCAGCACCGGCCGCGGAGATGCGGCCTGACGGCCGCCCCAGGTGGCGAGCAGCCCGATGGACAGCGCGCCCAGGAACAGGCTGAAACCGGCGGTGGTGACGGTGCTGCCGTCGTCGCGCACGGTGAAGACCAGCGCCAGGACAAGCGCCGTCACGGCGAACATGCCGCCGGTGGCCGCGGAGACCAACCAGCGGGCACCGGTGCCTGCCAGCGGGGCGGCCTGCTCGGCCTTCCGTCCCTGCCTCCACAGCACGATGACCGCAACCGCAGTCAATGCCAGCGGAAGCACGAACATGCTGGTGGCCACGTCTGCGCTGAATCCGAACATCGACTCGCTGCTGCCGGCCGCGGCAGTGCCGCCCAGGGCCATTCCGACCAGCAGGAACGGCAGCCCCAGCAGGGTCAGCACCGCGGAAGGAGAAACCTCGATGCCCGCCAGCGGAGCCGCGTAGTCCAGCGCCGAATCATCGATCATGAAGCCGATGACCAGCAGCACAATCGCGGCGACCGCTGCGGCGAGGGTCAGCCCGTACGCCAGGGCTGCCGCCCGCAGGCCCGCCAGCCAGGCGGCCGAAGGAATCGGCGGCCGGGACGGCGCCGGCGGCATCGGGGCGCCGGCGCCAAAGCCCGCGGGCCCCGGTGGAACCGGCGGCTGCCCGGCGACGTAAGGCTGCCCGGCGGGCGGGCCGGGCACCCCGGCGGTCTGCTGCTGCGGGGCAACCGGCTGCTGCGCTGCGGGCTGCTGCTGCCCTGCGTCCGCCGGGTTCTGCGAGATGTGCGATCCGGGAGCCTGAGGCTGTCCGGGATACGGCTGCCCGGGCTGGCCGGGCGGCGGGACCTGCGCCGGAGGGGACATCTGCGGCCAGTGATTGCCGCCCTGCCCCCATCCGTTCGCGTTGTCGGGTCCGTTATTCATCAATTCCCCCCAAGGAATAAAACGGCGTCCCCCTGACGCCGCAACTCCTCAACATACAAGGTTTTGACGGGCTCACCCCTTTTTGACCGGCCCCGCCGGGCGGAAGCAGCTGCTGGAGCCCGCGGGGAGCGGTGGAGCGCTCAGGCGGCCAGCGAAGGCACCGGCAGGCCGAAGTCGCGCTGCAGGGAGATCCAGGCAGCCTGGTAGCCGCCCATGCCGTGCACGCCGGGCCCCGGCGGGGTCGAGGAGGAGCAGAGGTAGACGCCGTCCAGCGGCGTGCGCCAGGGCGAGGGGGAGACCACCGGGCGCCTGAGCATCTGCAGCAGGGAGATCGCCCCGGCACCGAAGTCCCCGCCCACGTAGTTGGCGTTGTACTGCTCCAGCCCGGCGGCCGTCGTCGCCCGGGACGCGATGACCGTGTCCCGGAACCCGGGGGCGAAATCCTCGATCCGCCGGGTGATGGTCTCGGTCATGTCGATGTTCGAACCCGCCGGCACGTGGCAGTAGGCCCAGAGAATATGACGTCCCTCCGGAGCACGTCCGGCATCGAAGGCGGTGGGCTGCGAGGCCAGCACGTACGGCACGTCCGGGTGCCAGCCCCCGGCGACCTGCCGCTCCGCCCGGGCGGTTTCGGCCCGGCTTCCGCCCAGGTGGACGGTGCCGGCCCGGGCCACGTCGGGATGGGACCAGGGCACCGGCTCGGAGAGGATGAAGTCCACCTTGCAGGCGCCGTTGCCGTAGCGGAACTCCTCCAGGCTGCGGCGGTAGCGCGCCGGCAGCCGGTCGGAGGCGAGCGCCAGCATTCCCGCCGGTGCCGTGTCCAGGAACACCGCCCGCGAGCCGCGGACCTCGTCCAGTGAGGTGACCGGGCTGGACGTGAGGATGTCCCCGCCGTGGGCCCGGACGTCGTCGGCCATCGCCTCGACAATGGCCTGGGAGCCCCCTTCCGGGACCGGCCAGCCCACCGTGTGGGCCAGCAGGCTGAGCATCGTTCCTGCTCCCGCGGAGGACAGGCTGGGCAGCCGGCCCACCGGGTGCGCGGCGACGCCGGTGAGCAGGGCGGGTGCCTCCTCCCCGCGGAAGCGCAGGTTCCAGGCCGGGCTGCCCTGCTCGAGGACGGCGAGGCCCAGGCGCAGGGCGGCCGCCGGATGGCGCAGGGCGGTGGGCGGGGACTGCAGCAGCGACCCCATCAGCAGGTCGGTGATGGCTTCGGAGTGCTCGGCCAGCGGTTCCATCAGCGCCCGGTAGGCGGCTCCGTCCCGGCCCAGCCCCTCCACCGTCCGCTCCAGGCTGTGCCAGGCCAGGGCGGCCCGGCCGCCGCTGAGCGGATTGGCGTAGGAGAGCTCGGGGACGATGAGCCGGATCCGGCGGGCCAGTTCGAAGTCGCGGAAGAACGGGGAGGCCAGTGCCATCGGGTGGACGGCCGAGCAGACATCGTGGAGGTGGCCGGGCTCGATCAGCTCCTTGGTGCGGCTGCCGCCGCCGACCGTATCCGCAGCTTCCCGGACCTCCACGGCCAGGCCGGCGCGGGCCATGACCACGGCCGCCGCCAGCCCGTTCGGTCCGGCTCCCACTACGGTGACGTCTGCCATGGGTCTCCTATCCGCGCCGGCGCAGCCGCCCCGGCAGTCCGCGGAGGGCTCCCACGGCCGCCCGGGCCCGGCCGGGCATCTCCCGGCGCGCAGCCAGCACTGCGGCCAATATACGGTAGCGGGCCGGACGCAGCGGGATGTCGTAGGTGGTGGGGACCGTGACCACGGTCTTGGAGAAATTGCGCTTGAAGGTCGTCACGTTCGCCAGCGAGGGGTAGTTCTCGCTCTCGATGCCGGTCAGGCCGCACGCGCTGTTGCCCGCGGCCTTGAGTTCGCGGAACGCCTCCCAGAGCAGCAGATACGGGGCGTTGGTCTTCCGGGCATCGGCGGAGCTGCCGGCGAAGTAGTACACGGCGTAGCCGCGGTATTCGGTGGTGATGAGCCAGGACACTGCCCGGCCGTCCGCGTAGGCCACCATCAGGCGCAGATGGGCGCCCAGCTCGTCCAGCAGCGTTTCGTAGTAGCCGGAATCGAAGCTGGTGAAGCCGTCCCGTGCGGCGGTCTCCTGCAGGATCGGATACAGCTCGGTGCGGAACACCTCGGTCCACCGGCTGCGTTCGATGCTGCGGACCTCGACGCCGAGCTTCCGGGCCTTGCGCACCAGGTTCCGGGCGTTGGAGCGGAAGGCGGCGAAGATGGCGTCTTCGTCCGGGGTCAGGTCCACCACGATTTCCCGCTCGTACCAGCCGTGCTCCAGCGGCCCGGTCACCGGCGGGGCCGGGTGGGCGACCTGCATCCGCACGTACAGCGGATCCACCGCCGGGTCCTCCCGGAACTGGCGCTGCACCGTCGCCACCAGGGCGGCCTCGGCGTCGGCCGTGCGCTCGGCGAACCAGACCGGACCGTTGACGACCACGAGCGAGGGCCGCAGCCTGCGCTGCGAGCGCAGGTAGGAGGCCAGCGCCACCAGCTTCCCGGCGTCGTCGTAGTAGGCCCAGATGCCGTAGGGGTCCCGCCCCAGCCGCTGTTCGAACCGGGCCCACATCGGCGTCTGCTCCAGCGGGATGACGGTGTCCGGATACTCCTTGGCCAGGGCCTCGAATTCGTGGTCCGTCAACTGCTGTGAACGGTAGGACTGGGGGGTCACAATGCTTCTTTCGCCGGTTCCGCGTGCGGTTCCAAGGCTACCCGAACGGGTCGCAGCCCCTTCAGCCGCAGCCGGTCCGCGGCGCCGTCGAACGGCCCGCCCGTCGGGTCGTCGACGTCGGTGCGGCGCACCGGGTCCTCACGGGGATCGAGGATCCCGGCCACCACCCGGGCCATCAGATAGGCCGTGGCCGCCATGTGGGCGACGACGGCGGCCACGTACCAGGGATTGTCGATGTTGTTCTGGGTGGAGCCGCCGGAGGTCTCCCGGGCCAGGTACATCCAGATGGCCCACCAGTGCAGCACCTCGAAGAACTGCCAGATCAGGAAGTCCCGCCAGCGCGGCAGGGCGAGGGCCGCCAGCGGCACCAGCCAGAGCACGAACTGCGGCGAGTAGACCTTGTTGGTGAGCACGAACGCGGCCACGATCAGGAAGGCCAGCTGTGCCACCCGCGGCCGGCGCGGCGCGGCGAGGCCGAGGACCGCGATTCCGGCGCAGGCCAGGGCGAACAGCAGGTACGCCCAGAGGTTGATGAAGCCCGCGTCGACGCCGGGCAGGCCCAGCCGCTCCGCGGTGAGGTTCCAGGCAAACCAGGCCGAGGAGTAGCCGGCCGGCCGGTCGCCCGTGAACTGCAGGAAGAAGGACCACGCCTCAATGTCGCGCAGCATGAACGGCAGGTTGACCACCAGCCAGGTGCCCGCCGTGGCGGCCGCGGTGATCAGGAACGGCCGCAGCCGCAGGGTGCGCAGGGCCGGCACCAGCAGCGCCCCGAGCAGGATCACGGGGTAGAGCTTCAGCGCCGTGCCCAGGCCGAGCCAGATGCCGGCCTGAAGGTACCGCCCGCGGGAGAAGGCAAGCATGCCGAGGGCGGCGGCCAGCACCGCCCAGATGTCCCAGTTGATGTAGACGGACAGGATCAGCGCCGGGGCCAGGGCGACCATCGCGGCGTCCCAGGGCCTGCGGTGGCTCATCCGCATGGTGGCGATGACCGTGCCGATCCAGGCGCCGGTGGCCAGCAGCGCGTTGATGTCGAAGTAGGCCAGGGCGCGGTCGGCCCCGGTGCCGGTGCCGGGCACCAGCAGCGCGGTGGCTCCGGCGATCAGGCCCAGCAGCACCGGGTACTCGAACTGTGCGCCGGGGGTCAGGAACGGGAAGACCCCGTCGGCCAGGCCCCGCCCGGTGAACAGCACCGGCCAGTCCGAGTAGCAGGCCCGGTAGAAGTGCTCCGGGGTGTTCCAGCCCGCCGCCCGGCAGGGGGTCTTCACCGCCACGGCCAGCAGGGCGGCGGCGGCGGTCAGCAGGACCAGCACCCGGGGCACGGTCCAGAAGCCCGGCGAGACGATGCCCGGAGCGGTGAAGCGGCCCAGCGGGCCGCCGATCAGCTCGGTGAACCGGCGCAGGAAAGGGTCGTTGCGGCTGGGCACCACGATGCGCAGCGGCCGGCGGCGGGGGGCGGGTTCCTCCATGGACTCCAGTATTCCCCTTCGCCGGCCGGGCGGCCGACTGTCCTCCCGGTCGGGTGCTGTGCGCCTAGCCGCCTTCGCCGTCAGCGGCGGCAGGCTGCAGCGTGCCCCCGCCCTGCAGGTCGTAGCTGCCGCCCGCCAGGTAGTCGTTGCCGGACGCCGACGGGTCGTAGGTGAGGGTGTGGCCGTTGCCGGTGATGTTGGTGATCTGATTCCCGCTGACCAATGCGCCGGCAACGGTGGTGGCGGTGGAATCCGCCTCGAGCCGGATGCTGCTGGTGTTGTCGAGGGTGACGCCCACGTTTTCCAGGGTTCCTTCGATGACGCTGTCGGCGGTGAGGGAGAGATCGAGGCTGGACGCGGCGTCGGCGCCCACCGGGCCCGTCAGTGTCGTTTCGCTGAGGCTGGCGCTGCCCCGCGCGCCCTCCGTCGCGTGGATCAGGATCCCGGCGTCCGCCTGCAGCTGCGCCTGGTTCGAGAGGTTCACCTGTCCGCTGACGCCTTCGATCAGCACGGCGTCGCCGGAGCGGGCGGTGAGCCTGCCGCCGGTCATGCTGAAGGACCCGCCGCCGGTGCCGCCGGGGGTGCTGGAGTACAGCCGGGCTCCGGCGGTGGCGCCGGTGAGGTCCGAAGCGGTGACCGCCGCGGCGTTTGCCCCCTCCACCACGACCGCCTCGGCGGCGCCGGAGGCCCCGGCCAGGTTGCACGCGGTGATCTGCCCGGTGGAGTAGACCAGCGCGGAGCGTTCCCCGCTGGTGCGGGCGGTGGCGTTGGCCAGTGTGATCTCCCCGCCGCCGCGGTCGGTCGCGACGGCGGAGGAACGCTCGCCGGTGGTCTCCATGGTGAGGTTCGCTCCGGTCACCGCTCCCCCGCCGGTGGCCATGACCGCGTGGGCGAGGCTGCCGCCGGCGGTGATGGTGACGTCCTGCAGCTGGATGAGGGAGCCCGTGCCGGTGGCGAAGACCGCGTTGGCTCCGGTGCCGGTGGAGTTGATCGTGGTGCCGGACAGCGCCAGCCGTGCGCCGCCGGGGGCGAGCACCGCGGCGTTGAGCCCGGTGAAGCTGGATTGGTCCTCGCTGCTGCTGTCTCCGGTCTTGGTGATCGTGCCGCCTGTGAGAGACCGGCTTTCACCGTCGGAGAGCGCCAGCGCCGAGGCGTCGGCCGCGGAGGTGTTGAAGTCCTGCCCGGAGGTGGGGCTGGCACCGATGTCCCCCGACGGCGGCGCGCTGCAGGCTGCGGCTGACGCCGGCTGGCCGCCGGTGGGCGTGCCGGCCGCGGTGCCGGAGGAGCTCTGTTCCGGGCTGCCGCCGCCCGAGCAGCCGGCCGCGGCGAGCGCGGTGAGCACGGCGGCGAGGGCGAGGCGGCCGCCCGGGTGCTGCGGAGGTGCGGACATCTTCGACTCCCTGCGGTGGAGGGTGGCTGATCCGGTCCGGGCCGTTCCACCTTAGGCCGCCCCGGAGGCCGCCGTCTGCGGCCCCGCCCGGTTCCGGACCGCGGGCTCCCGAATCCGAGGGTGTATCCCCGGTCACAGCCCTTAGACTGGTCCCGTTGCGGCGCCGGGAGCACCGCACGGGACCTGTTCTTCAAAGGAGAAAAGTGGCTGAGAATCCCATCCGGGTGGCAATCGTTGGCGTCGGCAACTGCGCGGCTTCGCTGGTGCAGGGGGTGCACTACTACCGTGACGCCGATCCCGGTGCCACCGTTCCCGGGCTGATGCACGTCCGCTTCGGCGACTACCATGTCCGCGACGTGCAGTTCGCCGCGGCGTTCGACGTCGACGGCAAGAAGGTCGGCCTGGACCTGGCCGACGCCATCGGCGCCAGCGAGAACAACACGATCAAGATCTGCGACGTGCCGGCCACCGGTGTGCGGGTGCAGCGCGGCCCCACCCTCGACGGCCTGGGGCGCTACTACCGGGAGACCATCGAGGAGTCCTCCGAGGAGCCGGTGGACGTGGTGCAGGCGCTCCGCGACGCCGCCATCGATGTGCTGGTCTGCTACCTGCCAGTGGGCTCGGAGCAGGCGGCGAAGTTCTACGCCCAGTGCGCGATCGACGCCGGCGTGGCGTTTGTGAACGCGCTGCCGGTGTTCATTGCCGGCACCCGGGAATGGGCGGAGAAGTTCACGGCGGCCGGCGTGCCGATCGTCGGCGACGACATCAAGAGCCAGATCGGCGCCACCATTACCCACCGGGTCATGGCCAAGCTGTTCGAAGACCGCGGCGTGACCCTGGACCGCACCTACCAGCTGAACGTGGGCGGCAACATGGACTTCAAGAACATGCTTGAGCGGGAGCGGCTGGAGTCGAAGAAGATCTCCAAGACGCAGGCGGTCACCTCCAACACCTCCGCCGAGCTGAAGGCCGACGACGTGCACATCGGCCCGTCGGACTACGTGGCGTGGCTCGATGACCGCAAGTGGGCCTTCGTCCGCCTCGAGGGCCGCAACTTCGGCGATGCGCCGGTGTCGCTGGAGTACAAGCTGGAGGTGTGGGACTCCCCCAACTCCGCCGGCGTCATCATCGACGCCGTGCGCGCGGCGAAGATCGCCCTGGACCGCGGCATCGGCGGCCCCATCCTCTCCGCGTCGAGCTACTTCATGAAGTCCCCGCCGGAGCAGTACAACGACGACATCGCCCGCGAGAAGGTGGAGCAGTTCATCCGCGGCGAGGCCGAGCGCTAGGCCGCTCCGCCCGGCCAGGGACCCCTTCCGGCGTCAGCGCCCCTTCCGGCGTCAGCTCAGGCCGGAGGGGGTGCCGTCGGCGTCGACGTCCATGCGCAGCGCCGCCGGGTACCGGGGCAGGCCGGGCATGGTCATCACGGCGCCGGTCAGCGCGACGACGAACCCGGCTCCGGTCTTCACCACCAGATCCCGGACGTGCAGGGTGAAGCCCTCCGGGGCGCCAAGCAGCGCGGCGTTGTCGGAGAAGGAGTACTGCGTCTTGGCCATGCACACCGGCAGCCGGTCCCACCCATTGGCGCGGATCTCCTCCAGCCGGCGCAGGGCGGGCAGGGCGAACTCCACGTCCCCCGCCCCGTAGATGTCCCGGGCGATGGTCCGGATCTTCTCCTCCACCGGAAGCTCCAGCGGGTAGAGGTGGCGGAAGCTGCGCGGTTCGTCCAGGGCCTTGAGCACCCGGACGGCGAGCTCATCGCCGCCCGGCCCGCCGCCGCCGCCGGCCCAGACGTCGGCCACTGCGGCGTCGAAGCCCTGGTCGGCGCACCAGCGCAGCAGCCACTGCAGTTCGGCGTCGGTGTCGGAGGTAAACCGGTTGATCGCCACCACCGGACGGATGCCGAAGCCGGCCACGTTCCGCAGATGCCGGTGCAGGTTGGCCGTGCCGGCCGCCAGCGCCTCGAGCGACGGTTCGTCGATGCGCTCCAGCGGCTGCCCACCGTGCATCTTCAGGGCGCGGATCGTGGCCACGACCACCACGGCGTCGGGCGCGACGTCGGCGGTCCGGGCCTTGATGTCCATGTACTTCTCGGCGCCGAGGTCGGCACCGAAGCCGGCCTCGGTGACGACGACGTCGGCCAGCCGGCGCGCCAGCGACGTGGCGATGACGGAGTTGCAGCCGTGCGCGATGTTGGCGAACGGGCCGCCGTGCACCAGGGCCGGTGTCCCGGCGATGGTCTGGACCAGGTTGGGCTTGACCGCTTCCTTCAGCAGCAGCGCCAGCGCGCCCTCGACGCCGAGGTCTCCGACCGTGACCGGGCGGCGGTCCCAGGTGTAGCCCACGGTGATGGCCGCCAGCCTGGCCTTGAGGTCGGCGAGGTCGCGGGCCAGGCAGAACACGGCCATCACCTCGCTGGCGACGGTGATGTCGAAGCCGTCCTCGCGCGGGGTGCCCTGGGCGGGGCCGCCGAGGCCCACCACCACCTGCCGCAGTTCGCGGTCGTTGAGGTCGAGGACGCGCTTGAAGGTGATCCGCCGTGGATCGATGCCCAGTTCGTTGCCGTGGTGGATGTGGTTGTCGATCAGCGCCGCGAGGGCGTTGTTGGCGCTGGTGATGGCGTGAAAATCGCCGGTGAAGTGCAGGTTGATGTCCTCCATCGGGATGACCTGCGAGTAGCCGCCGCCGGTGGCGCCGCCCTTCATGCCCAGGACCGGTCCCAGGGAAGGTTCCCGCAGGGCCGCGATGGTGCGCCGGCCGGTGCGGGCCAGGGCGTCGGCCAGGCCCACGGTCACGGTGGATTTGCCTTCGCCGGCCGGGGTGGGGCTCATGGCGGTGACCAGCACGACCGCTCCCCGGGTACCGGCGTCGGGCACCAGGCCGGGATCCACCTTGGCCTTGTGCCGCCCGTAGGGCTCCAGCGCCTCGTCGGGGATGCCCGCCCGGCGGGCGATGTCCGCGATGGGCAGCATCACTGCGCGTCGGGAGATTTCAAGATCGGGTGAGGCGGCTTCTGCCGGACGCATGCAGCGTCTCCTTCCGGCTCGTGCTGGCCGCGCCGCTTCGGCGCGGCGGTACTCTGCGTCAACCTATCAGCGGCCCGGCTGTCGCCGGAACGGTTCAGTGCGGCAGCGAGAAGGCGTGGTGCCGGGCCGCCGCGGCCTCGTAGCTGCGGGCGGTGAGCGCCGCCGTGTGCTGCCAGCCGAAGTTCTGTGCCCGTGCCGCCGCAGCGGCTCCGAGGGCGGCGCGCCCCGCGGGATCGTCGTGCAGCCGTTCCAGCGCACGGGACCACGCTTCGGGTGCGTGGCCGTCCACCAGGACGCCGGACCGCCCGTTGCCCAGGGCCTCGGGCAGGCCGCCCACGTTGGCGGCGGCCACGGGAGTGCCGCAGGCCTGGGCTTCGAGGGCCACGAGTCCGAACGATTCGCTGAAGGAGGGGACGGCCACGACGTCGGCGGAGCGGAACCAGCCGGCCAGGGCGGAGGCCTGCACCGGCTCATGCAGGGTGACCCGCCGCTCCAGTCCCAGGGCCGTGACCATCGGCTTCAGGTCCAGCAGCTGCGCTCCGCTGCCGGCGCCGATCACGCTGACCGCCAGCGGAATGTCCGGGCGGCGGCGAACCAGGTCGGCTGCCGCCTGCAGCAGCACGTGCGGACCTTTCAGGCGCTGGATGCGCCCGGCGAACACGACGTGGAACGCCTCCGGAGGCATCCGCAGCGCTGCCCGGGACGTGGCCCGCCCGTGGGGATGGAAGAGCCGCAGGTCCACGCCGGGGGCCACCACGTCCACCAGCCGGGGATCGGCGCCGTACAGGTCGCGCAGCTCACCGGCCTCGGTGGCGGTGTTGGCGATGAGCCGCGCCGCACCGTCGACGACCTGCTGTTCACCGTGGATGCGCACGGCCGGTTCCGGCTGTTCCCCGGGCTGCAGCCGCTGGTTCTTGACCTGCGCCATGGTGTGCATGGTGTGGACCAGGGGCAGGCCCCAGGCGCGGGCCACGTCCAGGCCGGCGATGCCCGAGATCCAGTAGTGGGAGTGCAGCAGGTCGTAGTCCTGGCCGGCTCCGGCCTCGCAGACACCGTGCGCAAGCTCACCGCTGAGCCGGGGCAGGTCCTCCTTGGGCACCCGGCGCAGCGGCCCGGCCTTGACGTGGCGAACCACGACGCCGGGACCCAGCCGGACAACGTCCGGCTGGGTCCCGGTGCAGGCGCGGGTAAAAATGTCGACATCGATACCGGTGCGTGCCAGCTCAAGGGCGGCCGAGCGCACGTAGACGTTCATGCCGCCGGCGTCGCCGGATCCGGGCTGTTCGAGCGGGGAGGTGTGCAGGGACAGCATGGCCACACGCTTGACTTCAGGCACCCCGCTCCCTTCACTGCCGGCCTGCGCGCGGGCCGCCGAGCAACGGCCGCACTATCGACTGTATAACGCCGGCAGGGGCCCGGATGTTTCCGGGTCAGGGCGTGATGCCGGACGCGTCAGCGGACCATGTGGCGGTGATGGGAGAGCAGGTGCCATTCCGGTGTCCGGCGGTGCGCCTCGGCGACGGCGCTGCTGCCGGGTCCGGCACGGTGCCAGGCGGCGGCCAGGCGGCGCAGCAGCCTGGCCGCGGCGGAGGCAGGGGTTCGGGCTGCCGTCCCGGCCGCGGGTGCCGTGGCAGCGGGTGCGGTGGATGCGGCGGGGCGGCGGGGAGCCTTCTGGGGAGGTGCCGCCGGGGATGCGGGAGGCGGCAGGCTTGTTTTTGGGCATGACAATTTCTCCTGGCAATATGCGTGAATTCGGGCAGGAATCAGCAAGGAAAGAGGTGGAAGGAAAGAGCGGGCGATAATTTCCGCACGGTTCGTCAAAGGAACCTGAATAGGCCCCGCAGCGAATTAAAAAAGGCGAGGATTCCGGGGCAGGCCGGTCCGCATCCGCGGAATGAAAGAGTTCCGCCGATTGAAGGACGCGGCTTTCCGGGACAGGAACGGATCCGCCGCTGCCCTCCCGCGCTGCCGCGGGCGCCTTCGCAGGAGGCCGAAGTGTTCCGGCAGTCCGTAAGGTGAGGCGAAGGCCGCCGTTGGCGGTGCGTGAGGTCAGGTCAGCAGGTCAGTGCAGTGGCCCGGGTCGGAACTTCGGTGCAGGGGAGGCGAAGCTACGCGCCTGCCTTGCAAGCGGCCAACGGCCCGGCAGGGTCAGCCCGCCGGTGAACGCTTAGGCGTTGTTGGCCCGCGATCCGAAGCCAAGGCCGGTGCCAAAGCCCGTCCCGCGGCCGGCGACGAAACCATGGGCGGATGCACCATGCCGTCGCGGGCCTGGGGCCGCCGGAATCCGCTTACGCGGGAGCATGCCTACACCGGAGGTGTTTACGACGTTGATTCGCGCTGTGATCATTCTCCACCTCCATTTGGTGTTTGGCGGCTGCTCTCAACCGCGGGGATTCGTGTGGAATAAAGCTACCCCGAATACGCGGCGGCGCACAAGCCGAAAAGGCAAAAAATCCGAAAGATATTACTTTTAGCTATTCCAGCGGACGACGGCCGGGGTTCGTTTGTCCCACCCGAGGATGCAGACGGCGGCCGTTCCGAGGACGAAATGCCTGCCCGCCGCGGCCGGAAGGCCCAGCCAGCGGGCCGCAAGCACCCGCAGGAAATGCCCATGCGCCACCAGCAGTACCCGCTCCACGGGCACCGCCTCGGGGTCCCGGTCCATGGCCGTGCCGGTGCCGGCCTGAACGTCGGAGATGATCCGGTCCGCGCGGGCGGCGATCTGCTCCAGGCTCTCGCCGCCCGGGGCGCCGTCGTTCCAGATCAGGTATCCGGGGTTTTCCTCCCGGACCGTCCGGCTGCTGCGGCCCTCGTTGTTCCCGTAGTCCCACTCATGGGCGTGCGGAACGACCTGGCCTCCCGGGTAGCCGGCCAGCTCGGCGGTGCGCCGGGCACGCCCCAGCGGCGAGGTCAGCACGCGGTCGAAGACGACGTCGCCGATCCTGCGCCCGGCGGCGCGGGCCTGCGCCTCACCGGCGTCGGTCAGCGGAATGTCGGTGAGGCCCGTGTACCGGCCGTCCCGGGACCATTCCGTCTCCCCGTGCCGCAGCAGCCAGAGCATGGGAAGCCGGGTGCCGGAGGGAGTGAGGTCCGGAACTGCCGGTCCGAGGTCCTGGGGTGCCTCCATGGGGTTTCCTTCCACGCTGCGCTGAGTCCGATGGTCCGTCTGAAGCTGATCCGCCTGAAGCGCGCCTACCGCGCAGGCCCGGCGTCCCCTTGCCCGTCCGGGGCGGGGGCGGCGGAGCCCGCCGATTCGGGCTGGTCCTGCCACCAGGCGAGCAGCAGCTGCGCCGCCTCCGCGTCGCTGCGCGGCCCGTTCTCCAGACGCTCCTCCAGCAGGAAACGATAGGCGCGGCCCACCACCGGCCCGGGCCCGATGCCCAGCAGCGCCATGATGGCTTCGCCGTCCAGGTCCGGGCGGACAGCGGCAAGCTCTTCCTGCTCAGCCAGTTCGGCGATGCGCCGTTCCAGGTCGTCATAGGCGAAGGCCAGGCGTTCGGCCTTGCGCCGGTTCCGGGTGGTGACGTCGGAACGGGTCAGCCGGTGCAGGCGCGGCAGCAGCGCGCCGGCGTCGTTCGCATAGCGGCGGACGGCGGAATCCGTCCAGCCGGCGTCCCCGTAGCCGTAAAAGCGCATATGCAGCTCCACCAGCCGGGCCACGGCCTTGATGGTGTCGTTGTCGAAGCGCAGCGCCTTCATCCGCTTGGCGGTGAGCTTGGCGCCCACCACGTCGTGGTGCAGGAAGCTGACCGCCCCGGACGGATCGAACCGGCGGGTGGCAGGCTTGCCGACGTCGTGCATCAGCGCGGCGAAGCGCAGGATGAAGTCGGGGCCGGGAACCGGGCCGTCGGCGTCGGACTCCAGCTCGCAGGCCTGCCGCAGCACCGTCAGCGAGTGCTGGTACACGTCTTTGTGCCGGTGGTGCTCATCGAGCTCGAGCCGCAGCGCCGAAACCTCCGGCAGCACCTGGTCCGCGATGCCGGTGCGCACCAGCAGGTCGATGCCCGTGGCCGGGTCCGCGCCGTTGATCATCTTGACCAGCTCATCGCGCACCCGTTCGGCCGAGATGATCGTGATCCGCTCGGCCATGTCCTGCATCGCCTCGAACACCTCGGGGGCGACGTCGACCTTCAGCTGGGACGCGAACCGGGCCGCGCGCATCATCCGCAGCGGATCATCGGAGAACGACGCCGCGGGGGTGCCCGGGGTGCGCAGGCGGCCGGCATGCAGGTCCTGGACTCCGCCGAACGGGTCCACCAGCTCGAGCGAGGGCAGCCGCAGCGCCATGGCGTTCATGGTGAAGTCGCGGCGGAACAGGTCATCCTCGAGCTTCTCGCCGAAGCGCACCTCCGGCTTGCGGGAGCTGCGCTCGTACGCGTCGGCACGATAGGTGGTGATCTCGATCTGCCAGCCGCCCTTGCGCAGGCCGATGGTGCCGAACTCGCGCCCGATCTCCCAGAACGTGTCGCTCCACGTGCGGACCACGCCGATGATGTCGTCCGGGCGGGCGTTGGTGGTGAAGTCCAGGTCCGGGGACAGGCGGCCAAGGAAGAGGTCACGAACCGGCCCGCCGACCAGGCTCAGCTCGAATCCGGCCGCCTCGAACAGGCCGCCGAGCTCCGTCACGACGGGAGGAAGCGGGGTCTGGAGGGCCGAGCCGTCAAAAAGGTGCACCATAGTGCTTTAAGCGTGCCAGATAAAGAGGCTGGGGCGGACCACGGGAGCCCTGTGGAGGGCGGACACGCCGGGGGCGCCGCGGCAGCACCGGGGCGTCGCCGAACAGTCATCATCGCCGCACAAAGGTCGTTAGAGTGGGGTTATGGCCCACCCTGTTCCGAGCGCTCCGAAGAGGACCCCGTTGACTGCGTCAATGGGCTCTTCCGGCGCGCCCGCGGGGCAGATGCCGCTGCCCACCGTGGAGGAGGTCTCCGCGGGGGGAATCGTGGTGGACTGCACGGCGCCGGAGCTGCCGGTGGCCATCATCGCCCGGCTCAACCGCGGCGGGCGGCTCGAATGGTGCCTGCCGAAGGGGCATCCCGAGAACGGCGAGACCAACCAGCAGGCCGCCGTGCGGGAGATCGCCGAGGAGACCGGGATCAGCGGACGCATCCTGAGCACCCTGGGCAGCATCGACTACTGGTTCACGGTCAGCGGGCACCGCGTGCATAAGACGGTGCACCATTTCCTGCTCGAAGCCACCGGTGGCCACCTCACCATCGAGAACGATCCCGACCACGAAGCGGTCGACGTCGCCTGGGTGCCGCTGGCCGAGCTGGGACGCCGGCTCTCCTTCCCCAACGAGCGCCGCATCGCGGACCTCGCCCGGGAAATCCTGCCCCGCCATCTCTGAGCCGCGGTGCTGCGGTTGGGGAGCCCGGCCGCGGAGGTGAGAGCATAAAGGCACCATGGCCGAGAACATCACAGCAACGAGTACCGCCCGTTCCAGCGCGGTAATGGCCGCGGGAACCCTCGCCTCCCGCCTCCTGGGACTGGTCCGGACGGCGCTGCTCGCCGTGGCGATCGGCAGCACCGGCCTGGTCACCGACCTTTTCAGCGCCGCCAACGTGCTGCCGAACTTCATTTACCTGATGGTGGCCGGCGGCGTGTTCAACGCCGTCCTGGTGCCGCAGATCATCAAGGCGAGCAAGCGGCCGGACCGGGGCCGGGAGTTCGTCTCACGCATATTGACCCTGAGCCTGGTCTTCCTGGCCGCCGTCACGCTGCTGGTCACGCTCGCCGCCCCGCTGATCCTGCCCGTGGTCACCCGCTTCGACGAGAATCAGCTGGGGCTGGCCACCACCTTCGCCTACTGGCTGTTCCCGCAGATCTTCTTCTACGGCGCCTACGCGGTGATCGGGCAGATCCTCAACGCAAACGCGCGGTTCGGCGCCTACATGTGGGCGCCGGTGCTGAACAACATCGTGGCGATCGCGGGCCTGCTGCTGTTCATCAGTGTCATCGGGCGGGAGGAAACGCAGGGGTTCTCCCCGGACACCTGGTCCGGAACCGCCACCGTGATCCTCGCCGGATCCACCACCCTGGGCATCGCGGCCCAGGCGCTGATCCTGCTCGTGCCGCTGAAGCGGCTGGGCCTCGGCCTGCGGCCGTCCCTGAAGCTGCGCGGCGCCGGACTGGGGCAGGCGGCCAAAGTGGCCCGCTGGACCATCATCACCATGCTCGTGGGCAACGGCTCGTACCTGGTCTACACGAACGTGGCCACGGCGGCGACGCGGGCACGCGACGCCTACCTGGCGATGGATCCGCCGCAGGTGATCGCAGGCCATCTGAACCTCGAGACCGCCTCAATGCTGTACATCATCCCGCACTCGGTGATCACGCTCTCGATTGCCACGGTGCTGTTCAACCACATGTCGCACGCCTTCGCGGAGCAGGACCTCGATTCGGTGCGGCGCACCCTTTCCGGCGGCCTGCGCACCATCGGTGTCGCCACTGTGTTTGCCGCCGCCGTCCTCGTGGTTCTCGCCGGGCCGATCAGCATGTGGTTCAGCGGCGGATCCAATGCCTCGGCCGCCGTCCAGGCCCAGGTGCTGGTGCTGCTGGCCGTCAGCGCACCGTTCCTCAGCGCCACCTTCCTGATGAACCGGGCCTTCTACGCCAATGACGACGCGAAGACTCCCCTGATCATGCAGCTGATCCTCTCCGCGTTCGGGATCGCCCTGGCCCTCACGGCCCTGGCGCTGCCCCCGGACCGCATCGTGTTCGGGCTGGCGGTGGCCTACTCCCTGGGCAACGTGGCCGCCGTCATCCTCAGCCATATTTTCCTTACCCGCCGGCTGGGCAGCTACGGCGCCGCCCGCACCGTGGACGTGCATCTGCGGCTCACGGTGGCCGCGCTGGGCAGCGCCGCCGTCGGCGCCGCGGTGCTGGCGCTGCTCGGCGGATACTCCGCGGACGGCTACGCCTGGCAGTCAATGACCTCCTCCGTGGTGGTGATCGCGGTCTGCGGCCTGGTGATGGCGGCGGTCTATTACGTGGGGCTGCGCCTGCTGAAGGTCCGTGAACTCGATACCTTCCTGGCGCCCCTGCTGGCAAGGGTCCGCCGCGGGGCCTAGTACCGGAACTGCGGTTTTGCCCGGGGGCGCGGGTAGCATGGGACCGAGAGCGGGCGGTCTTGCGTGGTCCGCAGCCCGACAGCAGTTGTCCATAGGCAAGGCCCCACTTGCCGTTTCCTTGGGAGGAAAACGTGCCGCAGCCGGTAGACGTCGGCTCAGTGCTGGGAGGACGCTACAAAGTGACCGCCCAGGTGCTGGCCTCAGCTGAGAACGACCTTGTCCTCGACGGCGTGGACCAGGTCCTGAACCGGCCGGTCAGCATCCTCCTCGCGGCTCCGGCGAATGCCAGCCAGGTGACGGCCAGCGCCCGCGAAATCGCCACCGGTGAGCGCGAGGCCAATGTGCAGGTGCTTGACCTGGGCATCAGCGACGGGCAGACCTACCTCGTCACCAGCGAGGCACACGCCGCGGACCTGCTGGACCTCGTGATCGAACGCGACGCGCCGTTCGTCGAGCCCTTCTTCACCGACACCCTCGGTTCCGAGATCTTCGGGATGCCCCGCTCGCGCGAGCCGGAGCCCGACGACCGCGAAGACATCTACGTCGAAGTGGATGAGGACCGCCCCAAGCGGCCCCTGCTGCCGCACATGGCGAAGGCCAGGATGCCCAGGTTCGGACGTTCCGGAGCCGGCGCGGCCGCAGCAGCCGCCGCCGGCAGCGGACAGGACCTGGAGTACGGCGGAGTGGACGACGCCCCCGCCGAAGCGGCCACCGGCGCCGCCGCCGCACCGCCGCCTCCGTCCGCTCCCCCGCGCCGGGAAGCAGCGACGTCCGCCATGCCCGCAGCTCCGGCTGCGGCGCCCGCGGCCCGCGCCCAGAGCGACAAGGTCAGCCGGTGGGAGGATGAGCGCACGGAGGAGAACAACGGTGACGCCCGCCGCCCCTCCAGCTTCCCACGGTCGGCCATGGCCGGCGCCGGCTACGACGACTCCCTCGCCGGCGAGCTGACCGACGACGACGCTGACGAGGACACTTCCTCCTCCGGCGGCAAGCGCACCGGCCGGCTGGTCGTGGGCGGGGTGCTCGGCCTGGTCCTGGTCCTGGCCGTCGTGTTTGCCGTTGGAAACCTCGGGCGGCTCGGCGACATGTTCAGCGCCGCCGAGCAGGTCGCCCCCGAGACCTCGGCCGCGCCGGAGTCCGCCGCCCCGTCGGACGGCCCCGCCGCCGAGACCGCGCCCGCCCCCGTGGTGGCGGGCGTCAGCCGGCTGGTTCCGGGAAACCAGCAGCTCGACTCGGTCAACGACGGAGCGCTTCCCCGGATTACCGACGGCGACCCGGCCAGCTTCTGGTCCAGCTACGTCTACGCCAATGACACCTTCGGGGGCCTGGCCCCCAGCCTGGCCCTGGTGGTCGAGCTGGAGCAGGAAGCGACGGTCAATGCGGTGGAAATCACCCAGCTGAACGGCACCGGGGGCAACTTCACGGTGATGCTGAACAACGAGCCCACCCTGGACGGCGCTCGGACGGTGGCGCAGAGCGGCTTCAGCGGCTCCACCACCACCATCCAGGTGCCCGAACAGGAGGCCGGCGACGGCGCCCGCTACGTGATCATCAACTTCACGCAGCTGCCGCGGCTGAGCGGTGTCCAGGCCGAGTACCCCTGGGGCCTGCGCATCAGCGAAATCAGCGTGTCCTGAGCTGCCGGGCTGCCTGAGGCCCGGCTCCGGGCTCCGGGAATATCCCTCGGCGCCGCACGCGGAATAAGCTGGGACCGGCAGGCGTTTTGCCGGTATCCTCTCCGCCCGCAAGGGCCAGGAAAGTAACAGCGTCAACAAGGAAGAGGTTCACAGCACGTGAGCAGCGAAACCACCGTGGACGCCGGCACCGCCGGCGAGGTCCGCGACGTCATCATCGTCGGCTCCGGCCCCTCCGGGTACACGGCTGCGATCTACACCGCCCGCGCCAACCTGAAGCCGCTGCTGATCGCCGGTTCCGTGACCGCCGGCGGCGAGCTGATGAACACCACCGACGTCGAGAACTTCCCGGGCTTCCCGGAAGGCGTCATGGGCCCCGACCTCATGTCCCACTTCGAGAAGCAGGCGGAGCGCTTCGGCACCGAGATCCTGTTCGAGGACGTCACGGCCGTGGACCTGCAGGGTGAGATCAAGGTCGTCACCCTGGGCAACGGCGACGTGCACCGTGCCCGCGCGGTCATCATCTCCACCGGCTCCGCCTACCGTGAGCTCGGCCTCGAGGACGAGAAGCGGCTTTCCGGCCGCGGCGTTTCCTGGTGCGCCACCTGCGACGGTTTCTTCTTCAAGGGCCAGGACATCGCCGTCGTCGGCGGCGGTGACTCGGCTATGGAGGAGGCACTCTTCCTCACCAAGTTCGCCAACTCGGTGACCGTGATCCACCGCCGCAGCACGCTGCGCGCCTCCCGGATCATGCAGGACCGTGCCCTGTCCAACGAGAAGATCCGCTTTGTGTGGGACTCCGAGGTCATCGGTATCCACGGTGAGGACAAGGTCACCGGCGTGCGGCTGCGCAACACCGTCGACGGCTCCGAGTCGGATCTGCCGGTCACCGGCCTGTTCGTCGCCGTCGGCAACGATCCCCGCACCGACCTGGTCAAGGACCAGCTGCGGCTGACCGCGGAGGGCACCATTGCGGTCCTGGGCCGCACCTCCAAGACTTCCCTGCCCGGCGTCTTTGCCGCCGGCGATGTCATCGACCCCACCTACCGCCAGGCGATCACCGCCTCGGGCAGCGGGTGTGTGGCCGCGATCGACGTCGAGCACTACCTTGCCGACGTCGCCGGCAACGACACGGCGGCGGAGGTCCCCACCCCGCCGGCCGAGGCTGTTTCCGAGGAAGCCACCCTCTAGACCCGGACCCTTAGATAGGAGCCCCACATGAGCAACGCCAAGGCTGTATCCGACGCTTCGTTCGGCAGCGATGTCCTGCAGGCCGACAAGCCCGTCATTGTCGATTTCTGGGCGGAATGGTGCGGTCCGTGCCGCATGCTGTCCCCCATCCTTGACGACCTTGCGGCCCAGTACGCCGAGAAGGTCGAGGTCGTGAAGCTGAACGTCGACGAGAACCCGGCAACCGCAGCGAAGTACGGCATCACCTCGATTCCCGCGGTCTATGTGTTCAAGGACGGCGAGGTGGCCGCCACGTCGATCGGGGCCAAGCCCAAGCAGGTCCTGGAGCAGGAATTCGCGGCGTTCCTGAAGTAGCCATGATTCAACACTCCGCAGATGACAGTCTGCAGAGGCTGGATGTAAGCCGGCGCGTGGTGGCGCTTCGTGAAGCGCTGCTGCGCGCCGGCATTTCCATGTCCTACCTCGCCCCTGACGCCGTCAACAACCCCTCCGTCTTTGACGACCACGTCGACGCCGCCGTGCGCGCCTTTCAGCAGAGCCGCGGCCTCATTGTCGACGGCGTTGCGGGCCCGGACACGCAGCGTGCCCTGCAGGAGGCCCAGTTCCGGTTCGGCGACCGGGTGTTGTCCTACGAAGAGGACGAACCGGTTCAGCGGGGCGACGACGTCGCGGAGCTGCAGCGGCACCTGTCCCACCTGGGCTTCTACTACGGCCATATCGACGGTTCCTTTGGCTTCCGCACCGGATACGCGGTGGCGGAGCTGCAGCAGAACCTGGGCATTCCGGGAACCGGCGTATGTGATGCCGAAACCATGACGGCGATGGCGCGGGTGAACCGGGCGCTGTCCCCCAGCCAGGCGTTCGCCCTGCGGGACTACGACCGTCTGGACCGCAGCACCGCTGCCCTGCGCGGCCGGCTCATCCGGGTCAGCGCCGGCCAGTCCACTGCGGTTTCCCCCCATGCCACCGAACGGCTCACGGGTGCGGCCCTTACCGAACTGCTGGTGGCAGGCGACGTCGCCCACCGGGTGGAACGGATCCTCGCGCAGTTCGGCGCCCACGTCGTCACCGCTGATTCGGCACGGCCTGCCCCTGCGGGAAGCGGCGACCGACGCCGTGAAACGGTTCCGAGCCTCAGCCTGGATCTGCACTGCGACTGGCTCGACCAGGAGGCCGCCGCAGGCACCGCAACCTACTACTGGGGCATCCCCTCCACCGGGGAGCCGCGCTCACCGATCGGCCACCGGGCGGCGATCCTCATGCTTAAGGAGTTGACCGCACGCACCGACTTCGCGCCATTGGGCGTGCATGGCCGCACCTGGGACACCCTCCGCATCGCCGGCACTCCGTCGGTCAGCATCGACATGGGCTACCTGAGCAACGCTCATGACGCCGCACGGTTGGCCGACCCGGTGGTACGACAGACCATCGCCGACTCCATCGTCATCGCGGTCCAGCGCCTGTACCTCCTGGAGGAGGAGGACCAGCCGACAGGCACCCTGGCGCTGGATGACGTCAGCCGTTTCAACCCCTCCGAGGAACAGCGGCTCACCGGCTGATCGTTGCCTTCGACCGGTACCTTCCGGGCCCTGTAACAGAGCGGTGCCTACCGCGTGTCAGTTCCATAAACAGGCCGTGGGCTGTTAGAAATGACTCAACCCTCCTCCTGGCCGCAGGATCGGCCAGGAGGAGGTACCAAATGTTTCACGTGGAACGTCTCTCCCCGTTGTCGTTTGTGCCGCCCGAAGCCTGCGCCCGTCGCGGATCCCCGCGAAACCGGAGACGCCGTCCGAGCCTTTCGGCCTGAGCCGTCCGCTTTCTGCAGAACAGGTTCTGCGCACGCTCTCCCTCCATGAATGAAGCTCTGGTCGACTCTAAGTGACCCAGTCTCGATGCAACTTCACTACGTGCATTCGCGACTTGAGCGGAATCCGTCAGCTGCTCCCCCGCCTATCAACAGGCCTCGTACTGAGCCCCGCAGCGGCTACAAGGCGCGCGTGCTGGGATCCTTCCTGGGCGACCCCTCAGCCGGATCAAGGCGGCTGCCATCAGGTGCTGAGCGGGAAACCAGAAATAGCACCCCGCTGGTGAGGATCGGGGAGTCACCTGCTTTGAACCAACTGTAGGTGGTTTGGTCAGTTCCAGACCCTTGAACAGCCGGCCTTCCCCACGAGCAACTTGGCCGGCGCACCGCCGGAGGCACAACCGATGCCGGACTCACAACCGACGGGCCCCGAGACCGGGCCTCTCTCAAAGTTCTGACCACCGCTCCAGCCAGGCACCGGCACCCGTTCGGATGCGAGTGCACCGCAGGCCTTTCCCGCGCCCACGTCGCCTCGACAGCAAACACTCGTCGCAATCAACGTTTCGGCTGGCAACCGACGCTCCGTCGCCCGTTCCACAGCTGGCACATAGTTGGTCCGGAATGCGTACGCGCCTCTGTCCACGCCTTCGGCGATGCTCCCCCTTGCATGGCGCGCCCACACCGCCCAACGACGGGCGGGTTATCGCCAGTGCTGTCCCGGCCAGCATCAGCTACGCGGCCGACCCTGCCTTTGGGTACACCCGCCACCCTCCAAGCTCACGAATCACCCCTGCCTTACCTCCCATGAGAGGCCACTTCACGAGTGCCTTTCAGGCCGGCTTTCGTCCTCTCCGGGAATGACTGCCACCCGGCAGAGCCTGCCCTGCTGCCAGACATGCAACCCGTTTGTGTCTGACCGGCACGGCCGCGGCACCCTTCTTACTTCGTCTCTGATCTCTGCCTGCTTATGTCGTTTCGCTATGCCTGCTTTCTGGAACGGCGCGGCCCGCCGGAAGACGCTCCGGTAGCGGAGTCTTGGCCGGACACGTATGACCTCGCCTGCTTCACATTCTGCGTTCCGCCAGCCGCTTCCTCCGTTGCGATCCGGCCCCCAGCCCCGGCACTGCGACTCCGCCCCTCCCCCCTCCCCTCTGCAGCATGTTTCTGGCCTGGTCTCCCCGCGAATCGAGCGGGGTAAGGCAACGGCCAACCCTCGGGGGTCCTCCCGCATAGGGGGCGGCGCCATGTCTGGAGGTCAACTCCGACGCTTCGTGCCGACACTGATGGTCCGGCGACGGATGCGTCCCAATGTGGCTCATCATCACACCCTCCCCGCGGCCATGACCTGCCCAAGCCTGAGCGTCCTCAGGTGCGTCCTGCCTTGCCCTCGAGCTAACGACGTCGGCCTGCTCTGTCGGCGGGCCCCGCCGGCGCCTCGCCCTACCGTCGGGGCCCCATCAGCTGCCTCTCCTACCGGCAGCCCCCAGCAGCGGGCTCCCTCCCTGGCCCGGAACCTGTGGTTCCTCGGCCCCTGATCGACCTTTATGGCGCTCCCATTCCCTTCCGGAAGCGCTCTCACCCCTCCAAACGTGAGTGCTCCAGTGAGACGAGGTGGAACTAAGCAGCATGTTTCACGTGAAACTGATAGCACCCGATCTCTGTCGCCGATGCTCTCAGAGGTGAGTGGCGGGCCAGCCCGTCGTGGACTTGCTGTCTTCAGGGCCGACGCGTCGTACCACGTAGGAGCGCCGGAGGATGATCCAACGCCAGCCAAGGTCCGCTGTCATTGGCACCCGGGGCGCCACCTTGGCCCTGCGGCGCCAGATTGCGTGGCGCGGCGTGACCGCTGTGGGTTTCACGTGAAACAGGCAAGGCCCCTGTCTGCGCCCGGAAGGCAGGCACGGCTTCTGGTGCAGCCTCGGGACGTACCAGAGCCTGTCGCTGTAGCCGTAGTGGCCCTGGACCACCGACGCCCGGCGTTGCCCCAGGGGGGGCCTACGAGCTGCTCCTGGAGCACCCTGGTACCGAACAAGCACCCGCGGCTGACTAGCAACGAAGGCGAGCGACAAAGCAGACGGCGGCCTGTCAGGGCAGGATGCTTGCCGCCCGCCAACGGAGAAGTCCACCTAGCCATAGAACAAGACCGGCCTGTCCCCCAATGTTGTCGGCGATGCCGGCCAGGTGTTCGTTAGCGGCCATAGAACCGTCCGCCTACAAGGCCCGTCCCCGATAGGCCGGAGGCCGACGTATGCATGCTGGCCGCTGGGACATCACATGCAGCCCCCCCCTGCTCTGCCCAGGGATGAAGCCTCGCTTGTGAAACCCGGGTAGCGGACCCCTCCCCCGTGTACTAAATGCCCTTACCGTGTAGCTCTCAGCGCAACTGGAAGGACGGCCTGCCGGTCCCCTTATGGTCCACGCGTAGCGCCACCACCGTCGTCCCGATACCGTGAAGCTCGCCGCAGACCGGTCCGGTGGCGGCTTTCCTGGCGCCATCGTCCTCGCCTGACCCGGCGTCAACCGCCTCCCGTCTAGGCCTGGTTCCTCCCTTCCCCCCAGCTCCAGCTCCAGCTCCAGCTCCAGCTCCAGCTCCAGCTCCAGCTCCAGCGGCACGCTACCAACGACCGCGCCAATCGCACGTCGCGCGCCGCTCACCTCATCATGGCGTTCCTGCAGTGCGGCAGCATAGTTTCACGTGAAACGGTCTGGGGAGCGCAGGTGGGCGGTAAGGGCTCAGACAAAGGACTTGGCTTTGACAGGTGTAGGGGCCGCCGACGGACAGCACATTATTTCGCGGGTGACCAGTACGTGCCCCATCTTTACTCTGACCCCCTGTCGTCAGCGGTGGGTGCTCACTCCCCCGGCCACAGCGGCCGCCGACTATCAGACGGAAGGCCGCTGAGCGCCCGGAGCACCCAGTCTCCAACCCCACCCTCGTCCTCAGGCCCTGGTGTTCCCACGCCAAGGCCAACAGGCCACGGTGCCTGCGGTCCGGACAGCGAAAGGGTCCAGAGGTCCGGACAGTGTACGCGTCCTGCGGTCCGCACGGCGTACGGGCCCAGAAGTCCGCACGGCGGGGTCTACGGTCACCAGGGACACCGGTTCTCCGTGCACGATAGACGAAGCCGTCTGCACGCCTACTGCCTTAAGTAGATTTGCCAACTTGAGCAGGAGGATGCGACGTTGTTCAGCGGTTCGTTCGCTGTCACCAGTACACGGCAGTGCCTTGTCTTCACGCACCTCTCGATTCCTGGCTGCCCTATCCAGCCATCTGTGAGTGGCCTGCTCGCGTGCACTTCCTTCTCCTTCCGCTGGCACTTCAAGGCCAAAATCCGGTTCCGGCTTTGCCCGTTCCAGGCCACGCCAAGGAGCACGCTTCCCTCCGGTCATGGAGTCCTAGCGCTAGCCAGCTGGCCGCCCATCCGGGAATTCTCTCCATTGCCGTGCCTCGTTTCACGTGAAACGTCATGGTTCTGCTCGCCGCGGTGAGGAGCCACACACCATCCTCGGCTCGGTGCCTGGGGTCGAAGTCAGCTGTAGGAGGGCTTTATCCAACTTCCTGAGCTTCACCACAGGGCACCGATGCCACGTTGTCCGCTCGATGACCTCAGGCTTCTCCACGCGGTCCATGGGGCGCACTCCCGCCGATGGCGGGTGCGATCTAAGTAGCACCCGTGAAAGTGGGCAACAGTCCACCACCAAGGAGCCCGCCGGATGCTGGCACCGACCTCTTCCGCCCCTCGCCCACTCCTCCCTACGGATCGAAGACGTTAGCAAGGGCGGCGGACGGAAAAGACTGGGTTAAAAGAAGCGAGGGCACCGTTTCACGTGAAACAGTACCCTCGCTTCCGAAGTGGTTCAGCCGGCGGGCTGGTTTAGGACACCCATAATGCGGTTAAGGTCATCCACACTTGCGAACTCGATGCTGACCTTACCCTTCTTGGCACCCAGCGTGATCTTTACGCTCGTATCAAGCCGGTCAGACAGGGCATTGGCCAGGTAGTCGAGCCGCTCATGCCGCGCATTTTCCTTGGGCTTCTGCTGGCGGGTGGCGCGCTTCGCCCCTGCACTCAGGGACACAAGCTCCTCGGTCGCCCGAACCGAGAGTCCTTCGGCCACGATCCGCTGAGCCAACTTCTCCATGTCGGCCGGCTCCGCAAGCCCCAGGAGGGCGCGAGCGTGACCGGCTGAGAGCACTCCGGCTGCAAGCCTCCGCTGTACCAAAGGAGGCAGCTTCATGAGCCGCAGCGTGTTGGTGATCTGCGGTCGGCTGCGCCCGATGCGCTCAGCCAGCTCTTCATGCGAGCATTCAAAGTCGTCCAGGAGCTGCTGGTAAGCGGCGGCTTCTTCCAGCGGATTCAGCTGACTGCGATGCAGGTTCTCGAGGAGGGCGTCGCGAAGCAGGTCGACATCCTGAGTCGACCGGATGATCGCAGGAACCGACTCCATGCCGGCTTCTCGGGAAGCCCGCCACCGCCGTTCGCCCATGACCAGTTCGTACGGAGCATCGTCGTCCTCGCTGGACGGACGGACCACGATCGGCTGCAGGACCCCGATCTCGCGGATCGAGTGCACCAGCTCAGCCATCGCATCTTCATCAAAGACGGTGCGCGGCTGCTTCCGATTGGGATGGATGGCGTCAAGCGGCAGCTCGGCAAACGTTGCACCCGGGACCGGAACAAGTGTTGCACGTGAAACAGTGTCAGCATCGGGCGTGTCCGTCGTGCTGTTCGCGGGGGCCGGCGCATCCGCGGGGGTGCCCGCTTTAGCCTTACGGGCCGCTGAAGCGGGGGCCGCAGTGGCGCTCTTGGACTTGCGGGGCGATTTCGGGGCGGCCGCGGTGGAAACCGATGACTCGTCTGCCGAGCTGCTTGCGGCACCGGTCCGGGATCTCTGCTTGGCCTTGCCGGAACTCCCGGCCTCGCCGGCGCCGGTTTCGGCTGTCTCCGAGCCTGCCTCTACGGGCTCCTCCCCCGCTTTCGACGCCGCCTTGCCCCTGCGGCCGCCCTGAGCCGTCATGGAAGGACGTTCTGAGGCGTCCTGGGCCTCCGTGGCGGCCGCGGAGGGCGAGGTGTCAGCCTGAGAACCTGCAGCACTGTCAGCTACGTTCGTGCCGTTGCTCTGTGCCTTGGCGGCAGCCTTGTCTGCGGGTTTGCGCGTAGCGGACCGCCGTGTGGGAGCCGGCCCCAGCAGGGCGTCCTTGTTGATGCCTCCCCTTCCGGCCGCGCCGGTTCCGCTGCCGCCGGCAGGGAAGAACAGGTCGACCGGACGTCCGGGGCGAGCCGCTGCTGCGTTCTCGCTGTCCTCAGGTGTGCTGGGTATGAGGGCGCCCAGCCCGCGGCCCAATCCACGACGCTTTTCGGTCACGGGTAAGTCCTTCCATTTACCGCAGGAAAAACCGGCGGCACATCACTTGTGAACTCATTGTAGGGTTCAGGATGCGAACATCCCGGTAACTGCTGCAGTGGTGTCTACTGACGCTGGGCGATCTCGGCTGCAGCCTCGAGATAGGACAGCGCACCACTGGAGGACGGGTCGTAGGTCATGATCGTCTGCTGATAGCTCGGGGCCTCCGAGATCCGGACCGAGCGCGGCACCACGGCCTTCAGCACCTGCTCCGGGAAGTGTTCCCGCACCTCGGCCGCGACCTGGGCAGCCAGATTGGTACGTCCGTCGTACATGGTCAGCAGGATCGTCGAAACTTCCAGATCGGCATTCAAATGCTTCTGGATCATCTCGATGTTCTTCAGGAGCTGGCTCAATCCCTCCAGGGCGTAGTATTCGCACTGGATCGGAATGAGCACCTCACGGGCGGCCACGAAGGCATTCACCGTCAGCAGGCCCAGACTCGGCGGGCAGTCGATGAAGATAAAGTCCAGCCGCGGCAGGCCTGCGGCTTCCCGCTCCTTGGCATACTTGGCGATCGCCCTGCTCAGCCTCTGCTCCCGGGCCACCAGGGAGACAAGCTCGATCTCTGCTCCGGCCAAGTGAATGGTTGCCGGCGCGCACAGCAGGTTGTTGATATCGGGGCACGGAGCCACGACCTTGCCCAACGGAAGGTCATCGATCAGTACGTCGTAAATGCTCTCCACTTCAGCGTGGTGATCGATCCCCAAGGCAGTCGACGCGTTGCCCTGCGGATCGATGTCAATCACCAGGACGTTCAGCCCGGCGGTGGCCAGCGCTGCGGCCAGGTTGACGGTCGTGGTGGTTTTACCCACCCCGCCTTTCTGGTTGCTGACGGTGAGGATCCGCGTCTCGGCCGGTCGGGGGAAGCTCCGTCCCGCCAGCTTCTCGCGCCTACGGGCTTCGCTGGCCAGCTCGCGGGCCAGCGGCGTGCTTTCATCCATGAGGTCCATGACGTCGACCGACGGGGATACCAGATCAGTCCCGGCGGTCGCACCCCCTTCTTCGGCTTCGGGATCCGCCTGCAGCTCCTGCTTCGGTTCGACTGCCGGCGGGACGGACGATGTTTCACGTGAAACGGTGGAACTGTCGGCAAACGTCGCCACGGATTCGTACGGGATAGCCGCCGGATCCACATAGGCACCCGGCTGCGGTTGATTTTGACGTCCAAACGACGCCGACAGGGCAGACCCCAGCGCTGCAAAGGGGGGAATCCGTTTAGCTGCCGAACCGCGCATAGTCACCGGGACGTGCTCTCTTTCCAACTCAAGGCAATAACTGCATCTAGCCTATCGGGTAGAGCCTAGATCGCCGGGATCGCAGCGCAGCAGGGGACAAATCAGGAGGGCGCCGCTGCGGGCGTCCGAGTAGTCCCTCGGATCTCCAGGGCAGGCCGATCCTGGAACGGGAGCCGTGAAATGGAGCCGCCGGTTGGAATGGGTGGGTGTCAGGAGCCGACGACGATACGCACGACGGTGGTCGGTTCCTCGAGCACGTCAGCGCCCACGGTCACCACTTCGGTCCGGCGTCCGCCCATCCGGCGGATGATCTTCGAGGCCTTCTGCACTTCCTCGCCGGCGCTGCGTCCCTTGATCGCCAGAACCTCTCCCCTGCCCTTGAGCAGAGGTATGGTCAGCTGGGCCAGCCCGGTCAGCGCGCTCACAGCGCGGGCCGTAGCGAAGTCCACGTCCACATCCGCGGCGACCTGCTCAGCGCGGCCGCGCAGGACCGTCACATTTTCCAGCCCGAGATCGTCAACAACCTCGTTCAGCCAGATCACGCGCCGCTCCAGCGGCTCGATCAGCGTAAGGCTCAGGTCCGGACGGGCGATCGCCAGGCAGAGGCCTGGCAGTCCCGCCCCGCTGCCGACATCGGCAACGCTGGCCCCCTCAGGAAGCAGATCAGCCACCACGGCACAGTTCAGCACATGCCGGCTCCACAGCCTGGGCACCTCACGCGGGCCGAGAAGCCCTCGCTCAATGCCGGATGTCGCCAGGTGTTCCACGTACCGTCGGGCAAGATCCAGCCGCTCACCAAAGACCTTCCGGGCTGCGGCGGTCTCCTCGGGACTCATTTCAACCAACAGTGCTGTTCCTCTTCGATCTGCCGCATTCAGGTGCGGCCCCTGCGGACCCGTGCCGATCACGCCTCATGCGGAGCCGTGAGGCTTCAGTCGTCAGTCATCGGCGAGCATGACGACGACGTGCCGTCCGCTGCCCTCGCCCTCGGACTCGCTGACGAGGCCCAGCTCGGCAACGGCGTCGTGCACGATCTTCCGCTCGTAGGCGCTCATGGGGTCCAGGGCCACCGGCTCGGCCGTCTCGCGTGCCCGGGCAACGGCGTCCTCGGCCAGCTGGCGCAGCACGGCGGAGCGCTCGGCCCGGTACCCGGTGATGTCCAGCACCAGCCGGGAGCGGTTCTCGGTAGCCGTCAGCACAGACAGCCGAGCGAGTTCCTGCAGTGCCTCGAGCACCTCTCCGTCAGGCCCCACCAGGGCCTGGAGGGCGGCGTTGTCCTCTTCTTCGGAGACCACTGAGATGTAGGTCCTGCCGGCGCGCACCTCGATGTCGATGTCGCCGTCGATGTCGGCGATGTCGAGCAGTTCCTCGAGGTAATCCGCGGCGACGTCGCCCTCTTCCTCGAGGCGGCCGGTGGCCGCCTGGCCGTTCTCAGGAAGATCCACGGACTCGTCAATGTGCTCGGTGCTCATTTTTTCTTCCTGTTCTTGCGCTGCGGCTGCTGGCGCTGGGTCTTCTTGGCGGACGCAGGAACCGGGGCCGGCTCGGGAGCCTTCTTCTCGCCCAGCAGGGGCACCATCGGCAGGCCGCGCTTGGCGCGGCGCTCGGCCAGGGCCTTGGCTGCCGGGGAACCGGGAGTCGGCATGCGGCGGATGACGAAGAACTGCTGTCCCATGGTCCACAGGTTGGTGGTGGTCCAGTAGATGAGCACGCCGATCGGGAAGTTGATGCCGCCGACGCCGAAGACCACGGGCAGTACGTAGAGCAGCATCTTCTGCTGGCGCATGAACGGGGAGGCCAGGGCCTCCTCCGACATGTTCTTGCTCATGATCTGCTTCTGCGTGATGAACTGCGAGGCGGTCATCGCAAGGATCATGATGATCGAAAGGACGATGACGCTGGTGTGCCCCTCGGTGCCGAAACCATGCAGCAGCGAGGAGGACAGCGGGGCCCCCAGGATGGTCGCCTCGTCGAACTGGCGGATGGCGTCGGGAGTGAGCGCCCCGATGCCGGTGCCGCCGTCGTTGGCCGAGGAGACGCCGTTGAGCACCGTGAACAGTGCGAAGAAGAACGGCATCTGGATCAGCATCGGCAGGCAGGCCGCGAACGGGTTGGTCCCGTGCTTCTTGTACAGCGCCGTCTGCTCCTGCACCATTGCCTGGCGGGAGAGCTGGTCGGTCTTGCCCTTGTACTTCTGCTGCAGCTTGCGCAGGTCCGGCTGCAGGGACTGCATGCCGCGCTGGGCCTTGATCTGCTTGACGAAGACGGGGATCAGGGCGGCCCGGATAACGATGACCAGGCCGATGATGGAAAGAGTCCAGGTCCAGCCCGAGGCAGGATCCATACCCACGAAGACGAACCCTTCGTGGAAGATCCACATGATCCAGGAGACCACCCACTTAAAGGGGAACAGAATCGTCTCGAAGAAACCCAATTTTCTCTCCTCAGGCCGCGGTGCGGCTGTCTTCGTCGGCTGGAATCGGGGGGTGATTCAGCACAATGATGCGGGGTACCCGGCCGTGTCGCCACGTCCTGCTTCCCTGCGGAACATGGTCGACGCCGCCGTCGTTCCACGGATGGCAGCGAATGAGCCGGCGGGCGGCCAGCCACGAACCGCGGACGGCTCCGTGGACCGTCACGGCTTCAAGAGCATATGCCGAACAGGACGGGAAGAACCGGCAGACCTGTCCGTAGAGGGGAGAGATCAGCGCCCGGTAGGCGACCAATACGGCAATGAGCACGTAGCGCGGAAGGTTCCACACCACACGGCCGGCCGTAACGGCCCACCGTGCGAGGAAACCGCCCGAGGGGCTGCTCATTGCTGTTTCACCATCCCCTGCCTGAGGTCATTCTGCGCCAGTTTCTTCCTGCACGTTCCCAGGGCGGAACCGAAATCGGCGGACAGCTGCTGCCACGAGGCCGATGCCGATGCCGGCAGCGCCCGAACCACAACGTCCAGCCCGGACGGGCGTACGGAAATCTCACGGGCGGCCGCTTCCCTCAGTCTCCTCTTAACGAGGTTCCGGGTCACGGCGTTCCCCACATTCCGGGCAACGATGAAGCCCACCCGTGTGGGACCGCCGCCGTTGGCGACTGCGTATAGAACTACGTTCCGGCGCCCGCTGCGGGCACCGGAACGTACGGTGTTCGTGAAGTCAGTCGACGTCCGCACCCGGTTCCGCTGAGGCAGCATTCACGCCACCCGGAAGCCGGTCAAGCTGCGCAGATGCAGCATCGACAACGGAAGAACTGGTTAGGCCGACAGTTCGGTGCGGCCCTTGGCGCGGCGTGCGGAAAGAATGGCACGCCCGGCGCGGGTACGCATGCGAAGGCGGAAGCCGTGCTTCTTGGCACGACGGCGGTTATTCGGCTGAAAAGTCCGCTTGCTCACGGTAGTTACTCCAAGACGATCGGAAGATGCGCCCTGCTTGCTGCAACAAGGGGGAAGAACAAGCGGCGCGTATTTCATGTATCCGCCGCGGCTCACCCGGACCCTGGATCCCTAGTTTCCAGAACCCCGGCTGGGCATGCATGAGCGCAAGCAGCAGACACAAAGGACTATCCCACGTTAGAGGAGCAGCCCTGAGCAGTCAAACCGGAGGATGTCCACAGGGATGAACAACCTTATCAACAGCTGTGGAGAAAGCGACGCTCCCGAAGGCGGACGCGCTGCCGTGTGAGGACCGTCCCATCGCCGCCGGCGCCCGGATTTCCAGCTACCCCCGGGGCGGTTCATCCTCTAGTCTGGGCACGGGCCGTTTTTATCCACTTCTGTGCATAACCCTGTGGATGAAGGCCGGCAGCCGGTGCGGCTGCCAAGTAGCATCGACGGCATCCAAACGGATGCGTCATGAGAGGTTTGCGTGGGTACGGACGAAAGCAACGACGTCGGAAGCTCCTGGCGGAAGGTCATCCGGACGCTGGAAGGTGATGACCGCGTTTCACCCCGCCAGAGGGGATTCGTCGTCCTCGCCCAGGCTCAGGGCCTGATCGGCACCACTTTGCTGGTGGCAGTTCCCAACGAGCTCACCCGGGAAGTGCTGCAGACACAGCTCAAGAACATCCTCGACGACGTCCTCCGCGATGTCTTCCAGGCGGACATCCAGTGCGCCTTCGTCATCGACCCTGACATGACCCCGGTGCTTGAACCGGAGCCCGAGCAGGAACCGGCCCAGGAAACGCCCAGCCCCGTCCCCGGGGGTGAGAGCGGCGCCCCGGCTCCCTCACCGCCGAGCAACTCGCAGGAGTTCGGCAGGCTGAACCCGAAGTACGTCTTCGAGACCTTCGTCATCGGCTCCTCGAACCGGTTCGCCCACGCCGCGGCGGTGGCGGTGGCCGAGGCCCCGGCCAAGGCCTACAACCCGCTGTTCATCTACGGCGATTCGGGCCTCGGCAAGACCCACCTGCTGCATGCCATCGGCCACTACGCCCGGCACCTCTACAACGGGATCCGTGTGCGCTACGTGAACTCCGAGGAGTTCACCAACGACTTCATCAACTCCATCCGGTACGACGAAGGTGCCAGCTTCAAGCAGCTCTACCGCAACGTCGACATCCTGCTGATCGATGACATCCAGTTCCTGGCCAACAAGGACGCAACGCAGGAAGAGTTCTTCCACACCTTCAATGCCCTGCACAATCACAACAAGCAGGTGGTCATCACCTCCGACCTGCCGCCCAAGCAGCTCTCAGGCTTCGAGGAACGGATGCGTTCACGCTTCGAGTGGGGCCTGCTGACCGATGTGCAGCCGCCCGAACTGGAGACCCGCATCGCCATCCTTCGCAAGAAGGCCATCGGCGACAGCCTGAGCGCTCCCGACGACGTGCTCGAGTACATCGCTTCGAAGATCTCCACCAACATCCGTGAGCTCGAAGGTGCCCTCATCCGCGTCACGGCGTTCGCCAGCCTCAACCGGCAGCAGGTCGACGTCGGCCTCGCCGAAATCGTGCTGAAGGACCTCATCACCGATGACGGTGCACAGGAAATTACCGCAGCCTCCATCCTTGGCCAGACCGCCGCGTACTTCCAGATCAGCCTGGAGGAGCTCTGCAGCAAGTCGCGGACGCGCACCCTGGTCACGGCGCGGCAGATCGCCATGTACCTCTGCCGGGAACTGACGGACATGTCACTGCCCAAGATCGGCCAGGAGCTGGGGGGTCGCGACCACACCACCGTGATCCACGCCGACCGCAAGATCCGCGAACTCATGGCCGAACGGCGCGCCATCTACAACCAGGTCACCGAGCTGACCAACCGGATCAAGCAGCAGCAGCGCGAGGCCTGACCGGGCCGGCCGCCAGGCCGTTCCCGAGCCCCGCAGGGGCTCGAAATTAACATTTGTGGACAAGGTTGTGGATAACCCGGTGCATAACCCGTGGTTAAAGGTCCTCCGCTGTGGACCGTCGAACTACACGAAATCTTCCCCACAGGCCCGGTCTGCCGCGGCGGCAGCAGGTCCACATCTTGTCCACAGGCCGAATCGGTGTGGCCGCGCCGCCGGCCGGGGTTATCCACAGTTTCCACAGAAGTTATTAACACTACGGATCTTAAGAAATTTGGCTCCACCAAATAACAAGTTCCCGACCTCGCCCATCCGAAGACCACAAGACGGGCCCATCCTTGGCCCTGAAGCCGGGGCCCTTCGCCGATGCAGGCACCGGCCGCTGGGGCTAAGCTGTGAGCGGGGTATTGTTGTCATTCGGTCCGGGGACTGCCCCGCGCCGCTGCGGCGGTCCCCCGCCCATCCTGAGAAGTACCGAAACCGTACTGAGTCGTATGTTGCGAAAGGCGGCACCCTGCAGTGAAGTTCAGAGTTGAGCGGGATGTCCTGGCCGAGGCCGTCACCTGGACAGCGCGTTCCCTCTCCCCCCGCCCGCCGGTGCCTGTGCTGTCCGGCCTGCTGATCCGTGCGGAAGCCGGAGTGCTGAGCCTGGCCAGCTTCGATTACGAGATTTCGGCGCGGCTGCACATTCCTGCCGACATCAGCGAAGAAGGAACCATCCTGGTTTCCGGCCGGCTCCTGGCCGAGATCTGCCGCAGCCTGCCGTCCGCACCGGTGGAGGTGGAGACCGACGGCTCCAAGGTCTCCCTCACCTGCCGCAACTCGCACTTCAACCTCGCCACCATGCCGGTCGGGGAATATCCGGAACTTCCCGCCCTTCCCGATGTCAGCGGCGTCGTTGACGGCGATGCGTTTGCACAGGCGGTGTCCCAGGTGATCATCGCCGCAAGCCGTGATGACACCCTGCCCATCCTGACGGGCGTCCGGATGGAAATCGAGGACGATCTCATCACCTTCCTGGCTACCGACCGCTACCGGCTGGCCCTTCGTGAGCTGCCCTGGAAGCCGTCCGTTCCGGGTCTGTCCACGAGCGCGCTGGTCAAGGCCAAGACGCTCAGCGAAGTGGCCAAGACCCTCGGCGGCGGCGGCGACCTCAGCATTGCACTCTCGGAGAACAGCGAACTGATCGGCTTCGAAAGCGGCGGCCGGCGGACGACATCGCTGCTGGTCGACGGCGACTACCCCAAGATCCGCAGCCTGTTCCCCGAGAACACCGCGATCCACGCCACGGTGGAAACCAGCGCCTTGGTGGAAGCGGTCCGCCGTGTCTCCCTGGTCGCTGAGCGGAACACTCCGGTGCGGCTGGCCTTCACTGACGGGCAGGTGGCCCTCGACGCCGGCACCGGCGAGGACGCCCAGGCCTCCGAGGTCCTCGAGGCCGCACTGGTCGGGGACGACATCACGGTGGCGTTCAACCCGCACTACCTGAGTGAGGGCCTGGGGGCCTTCCCCAGCAAGTACGTGCGGTTCTCCTTCACGACCCCGCCCAAGCCCGCGGTCATTTCGGCGCAGGAGGACCTCAACGGCGAGGACAAGGAAGACTACCGCTACCTGCTGATGCCGGTCCGCCTGCCCAACCAGTAGCAGCCCGGGTATCCTGCAGCGCGGACGGCCGGCCCGGTGGATCTGCACCGGACCGACCGGTCCGCCACCCGGAACGGCACCGGCTGCCGAGGGTCCGGGGACCGCCTCCGGGCCGGCTCGCAGGCGGGAGCGGGCAGCCCGCGATATATTCAAAACAAGGAATATAAGGGGTATATGCTTCATGCGGAATGCTTCTGCGATCCCGCCGCGGCCGCCCTTGGAGGTTGAGGCCTGATGTATATCGACCAGCTTTCGCTCACCTCCTTCCGCAGCTATGACCAGCTGGACCTTGCCCTCCGCCCCGGCGTGACCGTCTTCGTCGGTCCCAACGGCACCGGAAAGACCAACATCGTCGAGGCCATCGGATACCTGGCGTCGCTGTCCTCCCACCGGGTCAGCTCCGACGCTCCCCTGGTCTCCTTCGACGCTGCCCAGGCGATGATCAGGGCCCGGCTGGTCCGGGCTTCGCAGGCGACGACCCTGGAACTGGAGCTGAACCCCGGCCGCGCCAACCGGGCGCGGATCAACAGGGCAAACCCGGTCCGCGCGCGGGACATCCTCGGCCTGTGCAGAACGGTGCTTTTCGCGCCGGAGGACCTGGCGCTGGTGAAAGGCGATCCAGGCAGCCGGAGGCGTTTCCTGGATGAGCTGATCGTGGCCCTGGTCCCCCGGCACGCGGCCACCCGTACGGAATACGACCGGGTCCTCAAGCAGCGCAACGCCCTGTTGAAATCCGCACGCGCCGCGGGCCGGTTCACCTCGGCGCATGAAGCGACGCTCGATGTCTGGGACCAGCACATGGCCGTGGCCGGAGCCGAGCTGACCGCGGCGCGGTTGGCGGCGCTGGACCGCATCCAACCCCACCTGCAGGCGGCCTACCGGGACCTGACGGACGGATCGAAGGCGGTCTCCGCCCTGTACCGCTCCACCCTGCTCGGGCCGGTGGACGAAGACGGGTCGGCGGCTGCGGGTCCCGATCCGCGGGACCTGCTTGGCCTGAACACCGCAGAGCTGACTGACCGCTATCTGGCGGCCTTTGCCGCCGCGCGACGGCGGGAGGTCGACCGCGGCACCTCGCTGGTGGGACCGCACCGGGACGAAGTGGAGCTGATGCTCGGCCGGGCGCCGGCGAAGGGCTACGCGTCGCACGGGGAGACCTGGTCCTTTGCCCTGGCCCTGCGCCTGGGCTCCTACTACCTGCTGGCCGACGACGATGACCGCCCCGGCTCCGGGCCGATCCTGATCCTGGACGACGTATTCGCGGAACTGGATGCCGCCCGGCGGGAGCGCCTGGCCGGCATCGTCACCGGCGCCGAACAGGTCCTGGTGACCGCCGCCGTCGGCGATGACATCCCCGGTGCCCTGTCGGGCGAACAGATCACCGTGGTGCCCGGAGGCGTGCGTGAGCCCGTCCGCTGAACCGCCGGAGTCCGGCGCCGGCGTGCCCGCGAAATCCGGCGGCCAGGAAGCGGAGCCGCTGGGTCCGGATGCCGCGCAGGCCCAGCTGAACCGCATGCGCGACGCCGCGCGGGCGCGCGGCGAGCACCGCACCGCCGGCCCGCGCCGCAAAGGCACCCCGAAGCGCCGGCAGCCCTTTGTTCCCGGAGAATACGTCGGCCGGGACCCGCAGGGCCTGGGCTCGGTCTTCAGCCGATTCGTCAGCGAACGCGGCTGGAACTCCCCCGTGGCGGTCGGTTCGGTGATCGCCCGCTGGGACGAGCTGGTGGGCCGCGAGGTGGCCGCCCACTGCCGTCCCGAATCGTTCTCCGACACCACGCTGCAGGTGCGCTGCGACTCCACCGCCTGGGCCACTCAGCTGCGCCTGCTGCGCCCGGCCCTGATCGCCCGCTTCGACGAGGCGCTGGGTGCCGGCGTCGTCACCCGCATCCAGGTGCTCGGGCCGGCGGCGCCCAACTGGCGCCGGGGCGCCCGCAGCGTGAAGGGCCGCGGTCCGCGCGACACCTACGGGTAGGAGGACCGCGGAGGGGCGGCCGTCGTGGCGGGGCTCCGGCGGGAGGTCCGGCGGATCCCGCAGTGGCCGATTAGCGGCGGGAAAACCCCTTCGGAGGTATCCGTTCCCGTGCCGGGGGTCGGCACCGGCTCAAAACCCGGTTTCCTGCCCTCCTGGAGGGTGTTTTGGACCGGATTGTCCCTGCCGGCACGGTAGAATGGACAAGGATGCCTATCCGCGCCGGGGAGGCGCCGGCATGCGTCGGTCAAGACCAACACAAGAGGAGTCGACAGCACCTGTGGCTAACGACAATGAGATGGACAACACGGAGCTAACTCCAGAGCATCACACCGATCCGGAAAAGGCCACCCCCGCGGAGTACGGGGCGAATGAAATCACCGTCCTGGAAGGCCTGGAAGCCGTCCGCAAGCGCCCGGGCATGTACATCGGTTCCACCGGACCCCGCGGCCTGCACCACCTGGTCTACGAAGTGGTGGACAACTCCGTCGATGAGGCCCTTGCCGGCTACTGCGACCGGATCGAAATCACCCTCCTTGCCGACGGCGGCGTGCGGGTGCGGGACAACGGCCGCGGCATCCCCGTGGACATCCATCCCACCGAGGGCCTGCCCACGGTGCAGGTCGTCATGACCATCCTGCATGCCGGCGGCAAGTTCGGCGGCGGCGGCTACGCCGTCTCAGGCGGCCTGCACGGCGTGGGCATCTCCGTCGTCAACGCCCTGTCCAAGCGGGTGGACACCGAGGTCCGCCGCCAGGGCCACGTCTGGCGGCAGAGCTTCGCCGACGGCGGCCACCCCCAGGGCGGCCTGGTCAAGGGTGAGGAAACCGACGAGACCGGCACCACCCAGACCTTCTACCCGGACCCGGAGATCTTCGAGAGCACCGAGTTCGACTTCGAGACGCTTCGCGCCCGGTTCCAGCAGATGGCCTTCCTCAACAAGGGCCTGAAGATCATCCTCACCGACGAGCGGGCTCCCGCCGAAGACAACGAGGAGATCGCCGAAAACGAGGACGCGGGCGACGCCGGCGAGACGCCGGCGCACCGGACCGTCGAGTACCACTACGAGCAGGGCCTGCTGGACTACGTCCACTTCCTGAACTCCTCGAAGAAGGTCGAGGTCATCCACGACGACATCATCGCCTTCGAAACCGAGGACGGCGACCGCAAGATCGCCGTCGAGATGGCCATGCAGTGGACCACCGCCTACTCGGAGAGCGTCCACACCTACGCCAACACGATCAACACCCATGAGGGCGGCACCCACGAGGAGGGGTTCCGCGCCGCCATGACCTCGCTGATCAACCGGTACGCGCGGGAAAAGAACATCATCAAGGACAAGGATGACAACCTCACCGGCGAGGACATCCGCGAGGGCCTGACCGCCGTCATCTCCGTGAAGCTGGCCGAACCCCAGTTCGAGGGCCAGACCAAGACCAAGCTGGGCAACTCCGAGGCCAAGGGCTTCGTGCAGCGCGTGGTCACCGATCAGCTCGGCGACTGGCTGGAGCGCAACCCGGGCCCGGCCCGCGACGTCATCCGCAAGTCCATCCAGGCCTCCCAGGCGCGGATGGCGGCCCGCAAGGCGCGCGAATCCACCCGCCGCAAGGGGCTGCTGGAATCCGGCGGCATGCCGGGCAAGCTGAAGGACTGCTCCTCGAAGGATCCGTCGAAGTCCGAGATCTACATCGTCGAGGGCGACTCCGCCGGCGGATCCGCGGTGCGCGGACGCAACCCGGAGACCCAGGCCATCCTCCCGCTGCGCGGCAAGATCCTGAACGTCGAGCGGGCCCGGCTGGACCGGGCCCTGAGCAACGCCGAAGTCCAGGCCATGATCACCGCGTTCGGCGCCGGCATCGGCGAGGACTTCGACGTCGAGAAGGCCCGCTATCACAAGATCGTGCTGATGGCCGATGCCGACGTTGACGGCCAGCACATCACCACGCTGCTGCTGACGCTGCTGTTCCGCTACATGCGCCCGCTGATCGAGCATGGCTACGTGTACCTGGCCCAGCCGCCGCTGTACCGCATCAAGTGGTCCAACCATCCGCACGACTATGTCTTCAGCGACCGGGAGCGCGACGAGACCGTCGCCCGCGGACTCGCGAACGGCCAGCGGCTGCCCAAGGAGAACGGCATCCAGCGGTACAAGGGCCTGGGCGAGATGGACTACACCGAACTGTGGGACACCACCATGGACCCCGAGCACCGCACCCTGCTGCAGGTGACCATGGACGACGCCGCCGCTGCGGACCAGGTGTTCTCCGTCCTGATGGGCGAGGACGTCGAATCCCGCCGCCAGTTCATCCAGCAGAACGCCAAGGACGTGCGCTTCCTCGACATCTGAGGCCGGCCCGGACAGGGCGGCGCCGGACCCGGATCCGGCGCCGCCGCCGCGCAGCCTCCGGCGGAGGGCGCGGACAGACTTTCTTCGAAAGAACCAGAACGGAACTGACAAATGAGTGATGAGACTCCCGAGGTACCGGCCGACGGCGAGCCGCTGACCGGGACCGTGATGGACCGCGTCGAGCAGATCGACCTGCAGACCGAGATGCAGCGCTCCTACCTGGACTACGCGATGGCCGTCATCGTGGGCCGCGCGCTGCCGGACGTGCGCGACGGGCTGAAGCCCGTGCACCGCCGGGTGCTGTACGCGATGTTCGACGGCGGCTACCGCCCGGAGCGCTCGTTCAACAAGTGCGCCCGCGTGGTCGGCGAGGTCATGGGCCAGTACCACCCGCACGGCGACTCGGCGATCTACGATGCACTGGTCCGCCTGATCCAGGACTGGGTCATGCGCTACCCGCTCGCCCTGGGCCAGGGTAACTTCGGCTCCCCCGGCAACGACGGCGCCGCCGCCCCCCGGTACACCGAAACCAAGATGGCCCAGCTGGCCATGGAAATGGTCCGGGACATCGACGAGGAGACCGTCGACTTCCAGCCCAACTACGACGGCAAGAACCTCGAGCCGACCATCCTGCCGGCCCGGTTCCCGAACCTGCTGGTCAACGGCTCTTCCGGCATCGCCGTCGGCATGGCCACCAACATCCCGCCGCACAACCTCCGCGAGGTCGCCGACGGCGTGCAGTGGTACCTGCGCAACCCCGAGGCCACCAGCGAGGAGCTGCTCGAGGAGCTGCTCAAGCGGGTCAAGGGCCCCGACTTCCCCACCGGCGCCCAGATCCTGGGCCGCAAGGGCATCGAGGAGGCCTACCGCACCGGCCGCGGCTCGATCACCATGCGCGCGGTGGTCAACGTCGAGGAGATCCAGAACCGCACCTGCCTGGTCGTCACCGAGCTGCCCTACATGGCCAACCCGGACAACCTGGCGGTGAAGATCGCCGAACTGGTCAAGGACGGCAAGGTCACCGGCATCGCCGACCTGCGCGACGAGACCTCCGGCCGCACCGGCCAGCGCCTGGTGATCGTGCTCAAGCGCGACGCCGTGGCCAAGGTGGTGCTGAACAACCTCTACAAGCACACCCAGCTGCAGGAGAACTTCGGCGCCAACATGCTGGCGATCGTCGACGGCGTGCCCCGCACGCTCAGCCTCGACGCGTTCGTCCGGCACTGGGTCAACCACCAGCTGGAAGTCATCGTCCGGCGCACCCGCTACCGGCTGCGGAAGGCCGAGGAGGCCGCCCACATCCTGCGCGGCCTGCTCAAGGCCCTGGACGCCCTCGATGAGGTCATCGCCCTGATCCGGCGGTCCACCACCGTCGAGGACGCCCGCAACGGCCTGATGGGCCTGCTCGAGATCGACGAAATCCAGTCCCAGGCCATCCTGGACATGCAGCTGCGCCGCCTGGCCGCCCTGGAACGGCAGAAGATCCAGGACCAGCACGCCAAGCTGGAGGCGGAGATCGCCGAGTACAACGAAATCCTGGCCTCCGACGAACTCCAGCGCACCATCGTGAGCGAGGAACTGCAGGAAATCGTCGACAAGCACGGCGATGACCGGCGGACCCAGATCGTGGCGGGCTTCGACGGCGACATGAGCATGGAAGACCTGATTCCCGAAGAGGAAATGGTCGTCACCATCACCCGCGGCGGCTACGTCAAGCGCACCCGCAGCGACAACTACCGCGCCCAGCACCGCGGCGGCAAGGGTATCCGCGGCGCCCAGCTGCGCGGCGACGACGTCGTCGAGCACTTCTTCGTCACCACCACGCACCACTGGCTGCTGTTCTTCACCAACCTGGGCCGGGTCTACCGGGCCAAGGCGTACGAGCTGGCCGAGGGCGGGCGCGACGCCAAGGGCCAGCACGTGGCGAACCTGCTGGCCTTCCAGCCGGACGAGCACATCGCCCAGGTGCTGGACCTGCCGAACTACGACGCCGCCCCGTACCTGGTGCTGGCCACCAAGCGGGGCCTGGTGAAGAAGACCCGCCTGGCCGACTACGACACCAACCGGTCCGCCGGCGTGATCGCGATCAACCTGCGCGAGGGCGACGAGCTGGTCTCCGCCCAGCTGGTCTCGGAAACGGACGACCTGATGCTGGTCTCCCGCAAGGGCCAGTCGCTGCGCTTCACCGCCTCCGACGACGCGCTGCGCCCGATGGGCCGGGCCACCTCCGGCGTCACCGGCATGAAGTTCCGCGAGGACGACGAACTGCTGGCGGCCGACGTCGTCACCGAGGACTCGTTTGTCTTCACCGTGACCGAGGGCGGCTACGCGAAGAAGACCAGCGTGGAGGAATACCGGGTGCAGGGCCGCGGCGGCCTGGGCATCAAGGTCGGCAAGTTCGTCGAGGACCGCGGCCACCTGGTCGGGGCCATGGTGGTCCAGGACGGCGACGAGGTCCTGGTGGTCATGCAGGGCGGCAAGGTCGTCCGTTCCGCCGTGAACGGCGTGAACGCGACGGGCCGCGACACCATGGGCGTCATTTTCGCCAAGCCGGACAAGAATGACCGGATCATTGCCGTCGCCCGCAACTCGGAGCGCCAGCTGTCCATCGAGGAGACCGGCGAGGACGACGGACCGGCTCCGGAGCCCGCAACCGAACCTGTGGACTCGATGACCGATGAAGTACGGTTGTCTACAGACCAAACGGCCGGCGGGCCGGAAGAGCAAAATGGAGGTAGTGAGTGAGCTCGACCAACTCAAACCCTAGGGCGACCTCGGGTGCGGGCCCGCGCGTGAAGACGCCGGCACGGCCTGCACAGCGCCCTGGCGGCGGTCAGGGCAACGGCAACCGGCAGCCGCTGGTTCGGCCCGCTCCAAAGGCCAAGGCACGGCGTGCCCGCCTGCTGGTCAGCAAGGTGGACCCCTGGTCCGTGCTGAAGATGGCCTTCCTGCTCTCCGTCGCCCTGGGCGTCGTGACGGTCATTGCGGCCATCGTGCTCTGGACCGTGCTGGACCTGACCGGCATCTTCGACCGGGTCAACGACCTGCTCGGGGAAATCGCCGGCACCGAGTCCGGCGGCTTCGACCTGCGGGACTTCGCGTCGCTCGGCCAGGTGGTCTCCTTCGCGACCATCATCGCCGTCGTGAATGTCCTGCTGCTGACTGCCCTGTCGATGCTGGCCGCGGTGCTTTACAACATCGCCTCCACCCTGGTCGGCGGCATCGGCGTCACCCTCACCGACGACTGACGGATTCCGGGGCCGGTACACCGCACCGGCCCCGGAATGCCCGCCGGTTTTGGCAACCGGTGAGAAGTGCGGTAGAGTCTTATCTCGGCCCGAGAGGTAATCGGGGCGTATAGCTCAGGCGGTTAGAGCGCTTCGCTGATAACGAAGAGGTCCCAGGTTCAAGTCCTGGTACGCCCACGGAAGGCCGGCATTGCCGGTCGACCACCAGAAAAAGGAGGCTCCGTGAAGAAGTTGGTCGCATTCGCTGCGGCGGCGGTCGCGGGAGTCTTCGCCTATCGCAGGTGGCAGGAAAGTGCCGCTGAGAAGGCAGTCTGGAAGGAAGCCACCGACAAGGTCGAGTAGCTTCGCCCACGGGGGCATGGCGCAATTGGTAGCGCACCTGCTTTGCAAGCAGGGGGTTCGGGGTTCGAGTCCCCGTGCCTCCACCGAATGGAAGGGTTCCGGCAATCAGCCGGAACCCTTCCGTGTTTAACCGCCAGCCGGGATGAACTCCCGGTGCAGCCGCCGGGATTTACCGTGGGCCGGCTGCCGCGGTTGGCCGCCGCGGAACAGTAGGCTTTCGAGGTGACCTTCCTCCTCGCCGTCATCGGCGTGCTCGGCGTCTCCGCCTCCGGCCCCATCATGGCCGCCACCGCCGCTCCCGCCCTGGCCATCGCGTTTTGGCGCAACGCCCTGGGCGCCGCAGCCATCGGGCTGCCGTCCGCGGCCCGTGGCCGGATCCGGATCCGCGGCCTGACCGCCGCGGAGTACCGGTGGACCGCGGTGGCGGCGCTTTCCCTGGCGCTGCACTTCGCCTGCTTCATCACCGCACTGCAGATGACCTCCGTGGCTGCCGCCACGGCCCTGGTGTGCCTGCAGGCCGGATGGATCGCCCTGTTCAATCTGCTGAGCGGCACCCCGGTGGGCGCCCGCCTGCTGGCCGGCCTCGGGGCCGCGTTCGTCGGCGTCCTGGTGATCTCCGGCTTCGACTTCGCGCTCTCCCGGGAGGCGCTGCTGGGGGACCTGCTGGCACTGGCCGGCGGGCTGCTGGCGGCCGTCTACACCATTGCCGGGGGCAAGGCCCGGGCCAGCATGAACACGGCCACCTACACCACTCTCTGCTACGGAGCGTGCGCTCTGGTCCTGCTGGGAATGTGCCTGATCTTCCGCCAGCCGCTCGTCTCGTTCCCTCCGGCGGCGTGGGCCGGGATCGTGGGCGTCACCATCGCGGCGCAGCTGCTGGGCCACACGGTGTTCAACCATCTGCTGGCGGTCATCTCACCGCTGGTGGTGTCCATGATCATCCTGCTGGAGATTCCCGGAGCGGCCCTGCTGGCCGCCGTGTTCCTGGGCGAGCAGCTGCCGGCCGGCACCTACGCCGGGCTGGCGCTGATCCTGGCGGGCCTCGCGGTGGTCATCCAGTCCTCCGGGAGGTGGACGCCGAGGCGGGGCCGGCGCAGGGCGCCGCTGCCGCCGTCACCGCCGGCACTGGGGGACATCGAGCCCTGACAGAGAAAGGCGGGGGCCTTCCGACAGGTGTCGGAAGGCCCCCGCCTTCAGTTCAGTTCAGCGTCCCGGAGGACGACCGCGCTCCTACTTGGAGGGCTTGTCGGCGTGGGCTCCGGAGGGCTTGGCCGGCTTGTCCGCGGCCGCAGCGGAGTGCTTGCCCGCCTCGGCCTTGCCCGCCTCGGCCTTGTCCGCGGTGCCGTTGCCGGCCAGTCCCTCGGTGGCCTTGGACGCGGCGGCCGGCTTGGCGGCAGCCGCAGGCTTCGCCGCCGGCTTGGGAGCCGGTGCCTCAGCCTTCGCCGGCGCCTCCTCCTTCACGGCCGGTGCGGCGGGAGCTGCCGGCGCCGGGGCCGCCGGCGACGAGGCCACGGTGGGCCGCTGGGCAGCCGGCGCCGGAGTCTTCCAGGGGTCCTCGACCGGGCGGGAGGCACGCCAGGCGGCGACGGCGGCAGTCACCGCTGCGGCGGCGATCCCGAAGATCAGCCAGCCCTTGCCCTTGCCCTTCTCGGCCTTTGCGGCCTTCTTCGCAGCCTTGGCCGCCTGCTTCATGGCCTTCTTATTGCCGGTCAGCTTGGCGGTGGCCGTCTGCACGGGCACGGCCGCGGTGCCGAGGGTACGGGTCACCGAGTCGGAGGCGTCTCCGAGGCCCTTGGACAGGGCCGGCAGGTAGTCGTCGACCACCCGGTCCTTGGCATGGCTGAGAGCGGGAGTGGCGCGGTCCAGGGTGTGCTGGATCTTCGGCGCCGCCTCGTCGACGGCGGAGCTGATCCGCGGCCCGACCTTCTGGAGGCCGTCCTGCAGCTTCGGCGTGACCGCGGCAACGCCCATGGCGATCTCATCGGCGGCGCGCTTCAGGCCGTCCTGGATCTTGGGGGACGCGGTCTCGATGCCCTTTTCAATGCGGGGAACCGCCCAGCCCACGGCGCTTTCCACCTTGGGGGCCGCCCACTCGCGGGCGGTGCCGACGCCCGCTGTGACATTGGCCTGCAGATCGCGGGCGATGGTGTCCTTCTTCTTCAAAACTAACCTCCCGGATAGTGACGACTCACCGCTAGCCTACGTGCATTGCCCGGGCAGTGCTATCGGGGCCCTGCCCGGGGAGCTTTTCACTCTGCGCGGAACGGGCGGTTTTCGGCCGTTCGCCGGACACCGCGTGGAAGAATGGCCCTATGACTGCTATTCCTACCGCAAAAGCGACCATCCACACGTCGATGGGCGATATCCGCGTCAACCTCTTCGGCAACCACGCGCCGAAGACCGTGCGGAACTTCGTCGGCCTTGCGACGGGCGAAATCGAGTGGACCGATCCCGCCACGGGCGAGAAGACCAGCCGTCCGCTCTACGACGGCACCATCTTCCACCGGATCATCAAGGACTTCATGATTCAGGGCGGCGACCCCCTGGGCCGCGGCACCGGCGGTCCCGGCTACCAGTTCGACGACGAGATCAGCCCCGATCTCGACTTCACCGCCCCTTACAAGCTGGCCATGGCCAATGCGGGCATCCAGATGGGCCGCGGCACCAACGGCTCGCAGTTCTTCATCACCTCGGTGCCCACCACCTGGCTGCAGGGCAAGCACACCATCTTCGGCGAGGTCGCGGACGATGAGTCGAAGGCCGTCGTCGACGCCCTGAACGCCGTCGCCACCGACATGCGCGACAAGCCGGCCGAAGACGTAGTCATCAACAACATCACCGTGGAACAGCTCTAACGCTGCCGCCACAGCCCCGGCCGGTTCCTCCGGCCGGGGCTTTTCGTCCATTCGGGAGAGTACGAACATGTCCTATGGAGTTCCCGCTGAGTCTGAGGCGTCCCAGGCACCCGTGTGCCCGAGGCACCCGGACCGGATCAGCTACATCCGCTGCCAGCGCTGCGGCCGGGCTGCCTGCCCGGAATGCCAGCATGCGGCTCCGGTGGGCATCCAGTGCGTGGACTGCTTCCGCCAGGCCGGCGCCCAGGCACCGAGGTACCGCACGGCCGTAGGCGGAACGGTGCGCGGGGGACGCCCGGTGGTCACCTACACGCTCATGGCCCTCTGTGCCGCCGCCTACATCCTGCAATGGGTGGTTCCCGGCTTCACCGAGCGGTTCTGGTACCGGCCGCTGCTCACCGGATTCGAACCGTGGACGGTGCTCACCTCCGCCTTCCTGCACTCCACCGGTTCGGTGCTGCACATTGCGTTCAACCTGTATGCGCTGTGGTTCCTGGGACGGGCCATGGAACCGATGCTGGGACGCAGCCGGTTCATCGCGCTGTACCTCATCTCGGCCCTGGGCGGTTCGCTCGGAGTCCTGCTGCTGGGCAACCCGCTGGCTCCGGTGCTGGGCGCCTCGGGGGCCATCTTCGGGCTCTTTGGGGCGCTGCTGATCCTGCAGCGGCGCCAGGGTGGTGACATCCGCGGCATTGTGGTCCTGCTCGCGATCAACCTCGCCCTGGGCTTCTTTTACCCCAATATCTCCTGGCAGGCGCACGTCGGCGGGCTGGTCACGGGCCTGGCCTGCGCCCTCGTCCTCGGATACGCGCCCCGCGGCCGGCACCGGACCCTGATCCAGTGCCTGGGACTCGCCGGGATCACCGCCGTCATCCTCGTCGGAGGACTGATCCGCGTGGAGGCCCTGTACGGCGCCCTGGCCGGGGGCCTGGGCTGAGCCGCGCTTCATCCACAGACTTACCCACACCCGTTAGAAAGTCTTATCCACAGGGTTACCAACAGTGTTAATAACTACAGGCGTGTCGTTCGAGCGCCTAGGAAACGGCGCCAGCCGGGGAAAGGACCGCCGTGACGGGCGGGAACGGCCGGAAGGCGGTCCGGGGGACTGTCCACAGCTATACACAGGTATCCACAGGACTTATCCACAATTCTGTGGATAACCTAGTTATCCAGAGGCTGTCCAGACTTACACACATGTAATTCCACAGCTGTGGATAACCCTGCTTCCCAGCAACGGCGCGGTTTTTGGTTCCAGATCCCACAGTTCTATACACACCTGTGGATAACTCTGTGCACACGGTGTGTACAGAAGTTCGCCGCAGGCGGATTAAACGGCGATGCCCGTCTCCGGAAGGAGACGGGCATCGCCGAGGCCGGGACGGGTCAGCGCCAGCGGGTGGTCATCAGGAAGCCGGCGATCGCGATGCCGAACCCGGCCAGGATGTTACCGGAACCAAAGGCCGGCACCGGGTAGCGGCCTTCGGAAATGTAGAACACGAGGATCCACACCAGCCCAATCAGCATGAGCCCGAACATGACCGGCTTGAACCAGACGGGGTTGGGCCCGGGCTCGGCAGCCGGCTTGCGGTCTGCCTTCGCCGGGACCGGCTTCTTGCGGGGCTTCGACTCGGGCACGCATCCTCCTAGCAGAACCGGCACGGTGCCGGCTTCTCGTTGCGGGCGAAACGGCTTTGCCGGAAGTGCCGCGCCGGAAGCTATCCTTGCAGGGGGCGACGCTGAAGCCGTAACGCTTCGTTTATCCTAGCGAATCCGCGCCCGCCCAGGGTCACCATCCCGAGAGCAGCCCGGTGCGCCGGGAAGGAGGGGGTGCGCGTGAGCGCCACCAGCACGGGCCGCCGCACGGCTGCCCGGCCGAAGCCCAGGCGCAGCCTTGCCGGAATGGCCGTCCAGGCCGTGGGGGAGCTGCTGATCACCGCCGGAATCCTCCTGGTGCTGTTTGTCGTCTGGCAGCTGTGGTGGACCAACATCGACTCCAACCGGCAGCAGGCCGACGCCGTGAGCGGGCTTGTCGAGCAGTTCGAGGTGCCGCTTGACCCGGCGCCGGCACCTGCCGGGGACCGGGAGCCGCAGGTTTCCGATCCCGTTGCAGCGGGCACCACCTTCGGCATTGTCTACATTCCGCGGTTCGGGGAGGACTACGCGCGGCCGTTGACCTCCGGCGTGGGCGGCGACGTGCTCGACAACCTGGGCCTGGGCCACTATCCGGACACCGCCATGCCCGGAGCGGTGGGAAACGTCGCCCTCGCCGGCCACCGGCAGACCCACGGCCAGGTACTGGACGCCATCCACACGCTGGTGCCCGGCGACAGCATCTATGTCCAGACCGCCGAGGGCTATTACCGCTACGTGTACCGCAACAGCGAGATCGTCATGCCGGACCGGGTGGACGTGATCGCTCCGGTCCCGACCCGGCCGCAGGCAGAGCCGGTGGAACGGCTGTTGACGCTTACCTCCTGCAACCCCAGATTCGGTTCCCAGGAACGCATCATCGCCTATGCCGCGCTCGACTCCTGGCAGCCGCTGCAGGACGGGCCGCCGCAGGAAATTGCCGATCAGGTGGCGCGGGTCGCCGGCCGGGCCGGCTGAGGAACGGAGAGTTAAGATGTACGGATGGATTTTCCGGCGCCTGCCGGGCCCGCTGTGGGTGCGGATCCTGACGGCCGTCCTGCTGGCGGCCGCGGCCGTGCTGGCCCTGATGACCTATGTCTTTCCCTGGCTGGCCGAGTTCAGCTTCCTCAGTCCGTTTACCGATTCCACCATTGAAGGTTCCTGATCATGACCCGCATCCTCGTCGTCGACAACTACGACAGCTTCGTCTACACCCTGGTGGGCTACCTGCAGGAGCTGGGTGCCGAAACCACCGTGATCCGCAACGATGAGCTGGGCGCAGCCGACGTCCTGCAGCTGGCCGGCCGGCACGACGGCGTCCTGGTCTCTCCCGGTCCCGGCGCTCCCGGCGAGGCCGGGGTCTGCATCGAGCTGATCCGCTGGTGCGGTCAGGTCGGCAAGCCGATGCTGGGGATCTGCCTGGGCCACCAGGCGCTGGCCGAGGCCTACGGCGGCACGGTCACCCATGCCGAGGAGCTGATGCACGGCAAGACCTCGCAGGTCGAACACGCCGGCGCCGACGTCTTCCAGGGCCTGCCGTCGCCGCTGACCGCCACCCGCTACCACTCGCTGGCCGCCGTCGCCGACAGCGTGCCGGCCGACCTCGAAGTGACCGCCCGGACCCCCAGCGGGATCATCATGGGGCTGCGCCACCGCACGGCGCCCCTGTCGGGCGTCCAGTTCCATCCGGAGTCGGTGCTCACGGAGGGCGGCTACCAGATGCTCGGCACCTGGCTGGAGTCCCTGGGCCTGGCTGGAGCAGCGGAGCGGGCCGCGGGCCTGAGCCCCCTGATGTCCACCGAGGCGGAGCGGGCCGGCCTCCGAAACGGTTGAGCGCCCCGCCGGATCACCGGGAGGCGCTCAGCCGCGAACGGATCGGGTCAGTCGTCGTCGCCGCGCTCGGTGGCGCTCGGGCTGGGGCTGGGTGACGGGGTCACCGGCGCCTTGGCCACGGTCAGGGAGATGCTGCTGCCCTGGGGGACATCGGTTCCCGCCGCCACGGACTGGTCGACGACCGTGCCGGCCGGCACCTCGGCGTTCTCCACCTCGCTGATGGTGACGGTGAGCTGGTATGCGGTGTTCGCCAGCACCTCCTCGGCCTGCGCGCGGCTCATGCCGACCAGGTCCGGAAGGGTGACCTGGCCCGTGGAGAGCACCAGATCGACGGTGGAGCCGGTCGCGACGGAGGTGCCGGGCTCCGGGCCGCTGGAAAGGACCCGGCTCTCGGGAACCGAAGCGCTGTTGGCCGTGGTGGTCGTTCCGCCCTGCAGGCCCAGGCTGCGCAGGACATCCCGCGCCTGGGGCTCGGTCATCCCGATCAGGTCCTCCGGGATCGTCACCTCCGCCGGGCCCTGGGAGATCAGCAGCGTGATCCGCCCGTCCAGGGGCGTGTCCGTGCCGCCGCCGGGCTTGGTGCCGATTGCGTAGCCGCTTTCCACCGTGTCGTGGTAGTCCTGCTCAATCATGGGCGCATTGAACCCGGCACCGGTGATGGCGTTCTGTGCGTCCGTCTGGCTCATGCCGGCGACGTCGGGCACGACGGCGGTCGTGGCCTCCGGCTCGGCGGAGGTCAGCAGGTTGTAGATCAGGACGCCCGCCGCCGTCAGCAGCAGGGCCAGCAGCACCAGCAGGGTGGTGACCCAGGCCCGCCGCCGGTCACGGCGCTGCGGATCGCGGTCCCGGGTGGCTGTCACGGCACGCGCGCCGCCGCCCCGGGAGCCGTCGTCGTCGGCGTCGGCGGCCGGGGACTGGCTGGTCAGCGGTCCGCCGGCCATGACCCTGGCCATCGCCCGGGTCTGCGGTTCCTCCGCAGCCTCCGGGACGGGCTGGGCCGGGGCGACGGCGATCGCCTCGGTGGCCGCGGTCATCGGCTCCTCGCCGCGGGCCGCAGCCTCGAGGGCCAGGCTGAACTCGCGGGCGTCCTGGAACCGGTCGTTGCGGTCCTTGGCCAGCGCGCGGAGCAGGATCCGGTCCAGCTGGGCGGAGATGCCCGGCTTCAGGGAGCTGGGCACCGGAGGCTGTTCGCGGACGTGCTGGTAGGCCACCGAGACCGGGCTGTCACCGATGAACGGCGGGCGCCCGGTGAGCATCTCGTACAGCAGGCAGCCGGCGGAGTAGAGGTCGCTGCGCGCGTCCACGGTCTCGCCGCGGGCCTGTTCGGGGGAGAGGTACTGTGCGGTGCCGATGACGGCCTGGGTCTGCGTCATGGTGGCGGCGGAGTCCGCAATGGCGCGGGCGATGCCGAAGTCCATGACCTTGACCTGGCCGTGCGGGCTGACCATGACATTGGCGGGCTTTATGTCGCGGTGGACGATTCCCGCCCGGTGGCTGTACTCCAGCGCGGACAGCACGCCGAGCATGTAGCCGACCGCGTCCCGGGGCGTGATGTCCCCGGCCTTGATCAGGTCCCGCAGGGTCTGCCCGGCCACGTACTCCATGACGATGAACGGCAGCCGGATGTCGTCCGGACCGGCGTTGTCGGCCACCTCGTCACCCGTGTCGTACACGGAGACGATCGCCTGGTGGTTCAGGCCGGCCACGGCCTGCGCCTCGCGCCGGAAGCGGGACTGGAACAGGGGGTCCCGCGCCAGGTCCGGGCGCAGCACCTTGATGGCCACCGTCCGGCCCAGCCGGACGTCCCGGCCCAGGTAGACGTCCGCCATGCCGCCGCGCCCGATCAGCTCACTGACCTCGTAGCGCCCGTTCAGCACCCGGTCGGCCTTCATGGTGGGCTGACGGTATCCGTAGTCTTCGGTCATGGCGTACTGCCGTCATTGGGTTCGGACTGCTGGGCCGGCTGGGTCGGCTGCGTCGGCGACGGCTGGGGCGCGCTGGTCTCCCGCGGGCCGGACGAGACGAAGTAGGTCACGTTGCTGCCGGCTTCGACGCTCTGGTTCGCCGCCGGGGAGGTGCGGATGACGGTTCCGGCCGGCTGGTCGGAAGTCTCGGTGCCGCCGTTGATCGGCACCAGTCCGGCCTCGCCGATGGCAGCCTGGGCCTCGACCTCGCTGAGCCCGACGACGCTGGGCACGGTGGCCAGCTCGGGGCCGGAGGAAACGATGACGGTGACGACGTCGCCGCGGTTCAGGACGCCTTCGGGGCGCACATCCATGACGATGCCCTCAGCCACCGTGGACGAGGGCACGCGCTGGGCATCGACCTGCAGGCCCAGGTTGGTCAGCTCGGCGGCCACCTCGTTGATGTTGCGGCCGGTGTAGCCGGCAGCGCTGACGGTCACCTCGTTGGCGTCCTCGCTGGGCGTGGTCTCCTCGGGCGAGGGGCTCGACGGCGCCGCGCTGGGGCTGGTCGCGGCCGGGCTGCTGGGAGCGGGATCGTTGTCCGTGTCCGCGGTGTTCGAGGCCAGGGCAAGCCAGGTGACGAGCCCGCCCAGCAGCAGCACGAGCACCACGATCAGCGGAATCAGCCAGCGCCGGCTGCGCCCGTCCTGACGGTCATCCTGCTCGGGCGGCAGGGCGCCGTCGTCGTCGATCTCCTCGTCGGTCCACTCGCGGGACGCTTCCAGGCTGCCGGTGTCGGCGGCCACCGACGCCCCGGCCACGGTGGGCAGGGCGGACGTGGACGGCGCGGCGGAGCCGACCACCTGGGTGGCCGAGGTGCCGGTGGTGGGCACGGGAGCGGTCACGGCTCCGCTGTCGGCGGCGCCAAAGGCCAGCATTCCGGGCACGGCGGCCTGCGCAGCGGCGATGTCGCCGCGCCGGATGGCCGCGACAGCCTTGGCGAGGGCGGCGGCGTCGGCCGGGCGGTCGGCCGGGTCCTTGGCCAGCATCGACATGATCAGGGCGCGCACGGGCGCGGGGATGGTGTCGGGAAGCGGCGGCGGGGTGTCGTTGACCTGGGCCAGGGCAATGGCGATCTGCGATTCGCCGCTGAACGGGCGGGTGCCCGCCAGCAGCTCATAACCGATCACGCCAAGGGCATAGATGTCGCTGGACCCGGTGGCCTGCTGGCCCGTGGCCTGCTCCGGGGCCAGGTACTGGGCGGTGCCCATGACCTGACCGGTCGCGGTCAGCGGCACCTGGTCGGCCAGGCGGGCGATGCCGAAGTCGGTGATCTTCACCCTGCCGTCCGGAAGGATCAGCAGGTTGCCCGGCTTCACGTCCCGGTGGACCAGCCCGCGCTCATGGGCGGTCTGCAGGGCGGCAGCGGTCTGCTCGATGATGGAGAGCGTGCGGTCCGGGGACAGCACCCGTTCACGTTCGATGATCGTCGACAGCGGCAGACCCGGCACGAGCTCCATCACCAGATAGGCCGAGCCCTCCTCTTCGCCGTAGTCGTAGACGTTGGCGATGCCTTCGTGGTTGAGCAGGGCGGTGTGCCGCGCCTCCGCGCGGAACCGGTTCAGGAACCCGGGGTCACCCGTGTACTCCTCCTTGAGGATCTTGATGGCGACGATGCGGCCGAGGACCTGGTCGCGGGCCTTCCAGACCTCGCCCATGCCGCCGATCGCGATCCGCTCGGTCAGCTGGAACCTGCCGCCTAAGGTGATACCCGATGTAGGCCTCACTTGTTCAACACCGCCTCTAGGAGTTTTTGAGCGCTTGGAGTAGTCAGTTGTGCACCGGTGGCCAGGTCGACGTCCTCCATGACGACGGCGATGGCCACCTGCGGGTCGTCCGCCGGGGCGAAGCCGGTGAACCAGGCGTTGTCGCCGCGGCCTTCGACCTCGGCGGTGCCGGTCTTGCCGGCGACCGTGAAGCCGGGAACCTGGGCGGAGGTCGCAGTGCCCCGCTCAACCACGTCCACCATCCACTCGGTGAGCTGCCGGGCAGTCTCCGGGCTCACCGAGGTGTTGAGGACCTCGGGGTCCGGCTCTTCGATGACGGAGAGGTCGGAGGCACGCACGGTGCGGATGAGGTTCGGCTTCATCTGCACGCCGTTGTTGGCGATCGCGGAGGAGATCATCGCGACCTCCAGCGGCGTGGCGGTCACGCTGCCCTGGCCGATCGAGGACAGCGCCAGCTGCGCCTGGTCCTGCTCGGCGGGGAAGTGGCTGGCCTCGACGCGGGTCGGAATGTTGATGGAGGTGTCGAAGCCGAACAGCTTGGCCTGCTCGGCGAGGGCGCCCTCGCCCAGCTCCCAGGCCATCTGCGCGAAGACCGTGTTGCAGGACTGCTCCAGGGCGAACTGCAGGTCGGCCTCGGTCCGGCTGGCGCAGGCGCCGTTGACGAAGTTCGGCAGGGCGATGTTGGTACCGGGCAGCGGGAGTTCCTGCGGATTGGGAATCACCGAATCCGCGTCATAGCTGCCCGACTCCAGCCCGGCGGCCGCGACCACCAGCTTGAAGACGGACCCGGGGGCCAGCAGGGACTGCGTGGCGGGGTTGAGATAGGGGGAGAGGCCCGGAACCGCCAGCAGTTCGTCCATGTTCTGCGTCACGACGCCGGTGTCGTGCCCGGCCAGCAGGTTGGTGTCGTAGGAGGGCTTGGAGACCATCGCCAGGATGTCGCCGGTCTTCGGATCAAGCATGACGATGGATCCGCGCTGCCCGTCCGGAATCAGGTCATAGGCCATCTGCTGCAGCTGCGGATCGATGGTCAGCTCCACGGAGGCGCCCTGCGCCTCGCCGCCGGTGAACAGCTGGACCAGCCGCTCGTAGAACTGCTCATTGCTGGTGCCGGCCAGATAGTCGTTCATGGCGCTCTCCAGCTGCGTGTTGCCGTGGGCCAGCGAGAAGTAGCCGGTCAGATGCGAATACAGCTCGGGGGAGTTGTACACCCGCTGGAACTTGAACTCGTCGTCGGAGGGCACCGACTCGGCCACGGGGACGCCTTCAACAAGGATGGAGCCCCGGTCCCGGCCGAAGTCCTGGTACACGCCGCGGCTGTTGTAGGGGGTCATTTCCCCCAGCTCCTCGGCGGCGAAGAACTGCACATAGGTCAGCGACCCGAGGACGAGGACGAACATTGCCAGGGCGACGACCCAGCTGTTGCGGATTGCCTGGTTCATGCCCGGTCTGCCTCCCTTGCTTCCTGAGTGCGCGGCCGGGCCAGTGCCGGCGTGCCGGCGCCGGGCAGCGCCGGGACCATTTCGGAGTCGAGGGGCCCGGACACCGCCGGCCGCCGCGAGGCCTCGGAGATCAGCAGCAGCAGGGCCACGATGATCCAGTTCGCCAGCAGGGACGACCCGCCGGCGGACATGAAGGGCGTGGTGAGGCCGGTCAGCGGGATCAGCCGGGTCACGCCGCCGATGACGACGAAGCACTGCAGGGCGATCGTGAAGGACAGGCCGCAGGCCAGCAGCTTGCCGAATCCGTCGCGGGTTCCCAGGGCGGCGCGGAAGCCGCGGGAGACCAGCAGCACGTACATCAGCACGATGGCGAACAGGCCGATCATGCCAAGCTCCTCGCCCAGCGCGGCGATGATCATGTCAGAGTTTGCGTAGGTGACCAGGTCCGGGCGGCCTTCGCCCAGCCCGGTGCCGGTCAGCCCGCCGCTGGCCAGGCCGAAGAGGCCCTGGACGACCTGCCAGCTGCCGCCCGGCCGCTCGATGACCTCGGGATCGAAGGCGTTGATCCATCCGTCAATGCGCAGAGCGACGTGGCTGAAGAGCTGCATGGCGACCAGGCCGCCGACGGCCACCAGGCTGAGCCCGATGAGCACCCAGCTGACGCGGCTGGTTGCGACGTAGATCATGGCCATGAACAGGCCGAAGAAGAGGATGGAGGACCCGAGGTCGCGCTGGAACACGAGGACGCCGATGCTGACCAGCCAGGCCACCACCATGGGGCCCATGTCCTTGAACCGCGGCAGCTGGAGCGGCCCGACCTTGCGGCCGGCCAGCAGGATCAGGTCCCGGTTGGTGGAGAGATACCCGGCGAAGAAGATGGCCAGGGTGATCTTGGCGATTTCACCGGGCTGGAAGGTACCGAAGCCGAGGCTGATCCAGATCCGGGCGCCGTTGATCTCCACGCCGAGCGGAGTCAGCGGCAGCAGCAGCAGGACGGCGCTGACGATCAGCGAGATGTAGGTGAACCTCCGCAGGATGCGGTGGTCCCGCAGGACAAACAGCACCACGATGGACGCGGCCACTGCGAGGGTGGTCCAGAGCAGCTGGCGGTCCGCCGCGGTGTCCCCGGACACAAGGTCCAGCCGGTGGATCATGGCCAGTCCGATGCCGTTCAGCGCGGTCACCAGCGGAAGTATTACCGGGTCGGCATATTTTGCCCGGAAGCGCAGCACGATGTGGAAGACCACCACGAGGCCGCCGAGCGTACCCGCCTGGAGCCAGAAGTCCCGGCTGAAGCTGCCTTCCTGGTCAACTGTGACCAGGAAGTTGGCGCCCACGCCCACGGCGAGGGCGACGAGCAGCAGGAGGGCCTCGATGTTGCGCCTCGGCTTCGGAGCGGTCAGGAGATCGGACATTACTGCTGCCCCTCACACTGGTCGGCGGCGCCGGCGTCCGGGGAAGGCTGCGCTTCGGCGTCCTCCGGTGCCCGGCTGGGGGAGGCGGACGCCGGGGCGGAGGCCTCGGCACGGTTGTCCTCCGCCCCGCCCTCGGCGGGCGGGCAGGCCAGGGCCGCACGGGCCGTGCCGCGGAGCTCTTCGACGATCTGTTCGGCGTGTTCCAGGTCCCTGGCGGGCAGGGTCCGCTCCACCCGGTCACGGGAGTACTCGGGCAGGCTGTCCACGGTGATGTCGGAGACCTCGGAGACATGGCTCAGCTTGATCGGCCCGACGGTCTGGGACACCCCGTTGAAGATCGCCACGCGGTTGTCCTGCGACCCCACGTAGTAGCGGGTCTGGGTCCAGGCGTAGCCCACCCAAAGCACGCCGGCGAGCAGGACGGCCAGCACGGTGAGGATCGCCGGTATCAGCCAGCGTGGCCGGCGGCGCCGTGGTGCTGCCGGCTCCTGCTCCGTCTCCGACTCCGGCTTGTGCATCAGCATGCGGGCGGCGCGGCGGTCGGCGGACTGGCGCGCAACGATGGGAATCTGGCCGGTTTCGGTGGCCAGCGCGGCCGCTCCCACCAGGACGTGCGGACGGGACTGCAGGTCCTGGCGGATCAGGGCGACCCGTGCCGCCTCGGCGGCGGCGTCATCCTCGGCGCTGTCGCCGCCGTCACCGGCAGCCTCGCCCCGGGCATCGTCGGCGTCGTCCTCGGAGGCCGTCCGGGCCCGGGCGGCGGGCTGCCAGTCAATGTCCCCGGGCGCTGCCTCACGTGCCGCAGCGGGGCCGGCGGCGGGATGTGCTCCGCCCGGAGCCGGCGCGTCGGGGGCATGGCCGGCGTAGGCAGCGGCGACGGCCGCTGCTTCGGCTTCGGACTCCGGCACCGGCTCGATGACGGCGACGGTCACGTTGTCGGGGGAGCCGCCGGCAAGGGTCAGCTCGACCAGGGTGTCGCAGCATTCCTGCAGGTCCGGAGTCGACCGGACCACCGCTTCGATCTCCTCCTCGCGCAGGACGGCGGTCAGCCCGTCGGAGCAGAGCAGCCATTTTTCGCCGGGGACGACGTCGAAGGTTGCCAGATCGAGTTCGGGGCTCGCGTCGACGTCGCCCAGGACACGCATGAGGACGTTCTTGTGCGGGTGGATCTCCGCTTCCTCCGGGCGGAGCCGGCCCTCGTCGATGAGGCGCTGCACGAACGTGTGGTCGATGCTGATCTGTTCGAAAACCCCGTCGCGCAGCCGGTAGGCCCGGGAATCGCCGATGTGGGCGAAGGCGAAGCTGTTGCCGTGCAGCAGCAGGGCCGTGACGGTCGTGCCCATGCCGGAGAGCTGGGGGCTGGTGGTGACGAGCTCGGACAGCAGCGAGTTTGCGGCCTGGATCTCGTCGGCCAGGACGGTCAGGGGCTGACCGTCCTGCTCCGGGCGGTCGAGATGCACCAGGTCCAGGACGGTGGAGGCGGAGGCCACGTTGCCGCCGGCGTGCCCGCCCATGCCGTCGGCCACGACGGCCAGGTAGCGGCCGGCGTAAGCGGAATCGTCGTTCTTGGTACGGACCATGCCCACGTCGGAGCGCGCGGCGTACCTGAGGACCATACCCATGGTCATGGCCTCAATTCGATGACCGTCTTACCGATCCGGATCGGGACGCCGGGTTCCACGGGCTGTGCCCGGGTGAGCTGGTTTTCGCCGAGGAACGTGCCGTTGGTGGAGCCCAGGTCCTCGATGAACCACCGGCTGCCCTGCGGGAAGAGCCGGGCGTGCCGGCCCGAGGCATAGTCGTCCTCCAGGACCAACGTGGCCTCCTGGGCGCGGCCGAGCAGGATGGGGCTCGCCGCCAGGTCAAGCGAGGTGCCGCGCAGCGGGCCTTCGGTCACCACCAGGCGGGTCGGCGCCGTCCTTGGTGCCGGTGCCTGCGCCTGCAGCTCGGGGTTGCGGCGCAGCTGACGGGCACTCGGCGCCGCGGTGCGGTTGCGGGCGCCGACGACAAGGTCACGCCGGATCGCAGCCACCACGGACAGCACCAGGATCCAGAGCAACAGCAGGAAGCCATAGCGGAGCAGCGTGACCGTCAGTTCATCAAGCACTAGTGTCCCCCGGTCGGTACAGGAAGCAGCCGAAACGTGATGCGGGTGCGGCCCATGGTGATGACCGCGCCGTCCTCCAGCCGGACCTCGCCGCGGATTCGCTGGCCGTTCACGTAACTGCCGTTGGTGGATCCGAGGTCCACGGCGCGGATCGTCCCGCCGCCGGCCCTGATTTCCAGATGCCGCCGGGAGGCTCCCGTGTCGTCGACCATAATGTCGGCCTCGGAGGAACGGCCCAGGACCACCGACGATGCATTGATCGAATAGCGCTGCCCGTTGATGTCCAGCACCGGCTGCATCCTGGCCGGACTCTGCCGGGGCGCCGGCGGGGAGGGGCGGTGCGGAGGCGTTGCCGCAGCCCGGGTGGACTTTTCCGAGGAGGAATCGATCTCCATGCTGCCGCCCCGCAGCGAGGAATCACGGGTGAAGGACACCCGGACCGGGCCCTGCAGCGTGTAGGACTGGCTGCGGGCATGCTTGATGATGACGTCGCACAGCTCCTCCGCCAGCGGCGCGCCCCATTCCTGGGCCCGCGAGAAATCGGAGTCGGCGAGGCGGATCGTGAAGACGTTGGGGGCGAGGGCGCGGCCCTGGCTCACCGTGTAGGAGCGCTCATCCAGCTCCCGGCGCAAAGCGGTGGCCAGTTCCAGCGGTTCCACCCGGCCGGATGATCCGGTGGAGAAGGCGCTGCGGACGACCCGTTCAATGCCGCGCTCAACGTTGTCGAGCAAGCCCATGTTCGCCTCCTTCCACAATCCTCACAGCTGATGGATGCCGGCCCGCCGCTCCGCCTCAAGCGGAGGCGGCGCAGGTCCGGCACTGGTACACCTATTCCGATACTACTGGGGTCCGCGCTCACGTGTCTCAACAAGGTACCGCCGAAACCGGCACTGCCCTTGACGCCGCGCCTGCTCTCCTGTCCGCGGAAACGGGCTCCGCCAAGCGCCTCTCCGGCGCCGGGAAGGCTCGTTGAGCCCCTTGTCGGAAGGGGTTTTGGGCTCGTTTAGGCGTTTCGGAAAAAGTTCTGTATGCTTGATTCTGCTGTTCCCGAGGAAACGGAAACGCAGAGGTTCGACCAGTCGGCTGATATCCGGCAGGGAGACCGATTGCACATCGTAGCCGCGGGAGTTCACTTGCGCGAGTGGCGGAACGGCAGACGCGCTGGCTTCAGGTGCCAGTGTCCGAAAGGGCGTGGGGGTTCAAATCCCCCCTCGCGCACCAACAGGGAATCACCCCGGCTTCGGCCGGGGTGATTTTTTTATGTCCGGCCGTCTCACGGTGCCGCGCCAGCTCGGCGGTACCGTGCCGGTCTGCGGACCCCGGCGGCACCGTGCGGGTCCGGGACGGGGCGGTGCGCCGTCCCGGACAGCCGGTCAGCGTCCGGGTGCCTGCTTCTTCCGGTCCGTGGCATCCTGAGCGGCCTTCTCCCGCAGGCGGCGCTCTTCTTCACGCACGGCAGCGAAGGTGGCACGCTCTTCGACCAGCCATGCCGGCGGATCCGCCAGCAGTGCCTTGATCTGCTCCGTGGTCAGGGCCTCGGTGATGCCGCCGCGGGTCAGTCCGCTGATCGACACGTTCAGCTTGCGGGCGACCTCGGGCCGGGGGTGCGGGCCGTTGCGGCGCAGCTCGGTGAGCCACTCGGGCGGGTCGGACTGCAGGGCCAGGAACTGCTCACGGGTGAGCGGGCTGTCCTGGAAGTCTGCGGGTGCGGCGGGCAGGTAGATGCCCAGTTTCTTGGCGGCCGTTGCCGGTTTCATGGCCGGCTGGCTCTTGGAGGAACTCATACGGCAAGGGTATCGGGCGCGGGACCGGCCGTGCTCCGGCGGGTTCCCCCTTTGTCCGGGACGGCGGGAGACAGGGCGCCGGTGTGGGAAAGTTGACGGGTGGCCGCCAAGACTGAATCAGATCCCGCCGCGCTCCGCGTGGCCTACGTTCCGGGAGTGACCCCGGGCAAATGGTTGGGCCGCTGGCGGGAGCGCTCGGACCGTCCCCTTGACGCGTTCCAGGCCGAGGAAACGGCAGCGGAGGCCATGCTGCGCAGCGGCGGGGCGCACCTTGCCTTCCTGCGTTTCCCGGCGGAAGGATATGCCCGGCCCGGGGGACTTAGCGCCGTACCTCTTTATGTGGAGCAGCCGGTGGTGGTTGCCCCCCGTGACCATGAACTCTCCCTGTTCGATGAACTCGACCTCGCCGCGCTGGCCGGGGAAACACTGCTGGACCCGGCGGAGATGGGCGGCGCGGGCCCGGGGATCGAAGTGGTGGCCTCGGGTGCCGGCCTGATGCTGCTGCCCATGTCGGTGGCCCGCCTGCACGCCCGGCGGGACGTGGTGGCACGGCCGGTGCGCGACGCCGCGGCCACCCGTATCGTCCTGGCCTGGCCCGAGGACGCCGACAGCGACGATATCCAGGAATTTGTTGGGGTGGTCCGCGGGCGCACCGCCAACAGTTCCCGCCAGCCCTCGGCGGAGGCTCCACGCAGCGGTAAGAGCACTGATAAGAGCACTGATAAGAGCACTGCCAAGGGCACCGGCGCCAAGAGCAGGGGAAAGGGCACGGGGACAGCCGCAGGCCCCCGGTCGGGCCGCGGTGCCGGGCGGGGCGGGCGGGGCTCGGGAGGAGCGACGCCCCGGCGTCGGGGGCGATGAACCGCAGCCCCTCCGCGTGGTGAAGTCACCGGAACGCCCTGGTGCGGCGCGGATTTGGGGACGGTGTTGGGTAACGTGTGCCCATGCGAATCAAGATGAGCAGCATCCACGTCACGGATCCGGCGGCCGCCTTTGAGTTCTATACCGGAACGCTGGGCTTCGAACCGCTGATGGTCATGCCGGAGTACAACCTCTTCGTGGTTCGTTCCCCCGAGGAGCCCACAGGTCCGGGACTGCTGCTGGAGCCCAGCGACAACCCGGTCGCCGAGGCGTACCGGAGCGGCCTCTACGCCCTGGGCCTGCCGGCGGTCGTGCTGGGGGTGGACGACCTGGCGGCCGAGGTGGACCGGCTGACGGCCCTGGGCGTGAGGTTCACCGGCGAACCCACCTCCGACGCCCTGGGCACCCAGGCGGTCTTCGACGACGGCTGCGGCAACTACATCCAGCTGCACCAGGACTGACTAGGCTGACAGCCAGATCCGCACTCCGCCGAGGAGGGCATGGACGGTGCCGTAGACGGCGTACAGGCTGACGGGAACCATGAGCATCCACTCGCGCCAGGAGCCTGCCCGCCCGATCAGCGGCAGCGACACGCAGCCGCTGCTGCGCCAGATCCTGTTGATGCCGGGAACGCGCTGCAGGGCCCGGGGCCGCTTGAGCCGAAACGGCCAGAGCAGCATGACTCCCTGGTGCGTCAGCAGGTCCCCCACGATGTGGGCCGCCACGCCGAGTCCGACCGCCAGGGGAAGCCAGACATTGTTCTCCGGGGCGTAGACGGCGACGAACAGTGACAGCGACAGGGCCAGGACCCAGCTGCGGACCGGCCCTCCGGCGATCTTCAGCGCCTTGAGCGCAAAGCCCATCAGGAGCACGGACAGGAGCCCGGCTCCCACCGCGACGCTGCCCAGGACCGGGACATCGGCGGTGATGCGGCCGAGCGCCGCCGCCAGCGCGGTGAACGCGAACACACCGAGCACGGAGTGGGTCCCGCGCCGGTGGCCGCCGCTGAAATGCTCGACCAGCCGGGCCAGGACGGTGGTCACCGGGGGCAGGGCGTGCGCAATCGTTCCGCTGCGGTGGTCGATGTCCGGCAGCAGGGCGGCCCCTGCCGTAAGCAGGGCGCCGCTGACGATGCCCAGCGGATCGACCGGGTACCAGCCAAGGGCAAAGGGGGCGGTGGAGGCAACGGCGACCCAAGCCGCTGCCCCGCTCGCGGCGTGGTGGCCACCCATCATGGTGCGGTGATCCTTCTGACGTACATTGATGCTGTGCCGGGATCGGCACCAGATGATCTTCACATGCGGCACTGACAAAACGGCCGGGCAGGCCGGAACGGTCAGCGGTTCTGCGGGAGCTTCAGCCGCTGCAGGATGTCCTGGGCAATCTCCGGAGGCGTCAGCATGATGTCGACGGTGATGCCCGGCTCGGTCGGGTCCAGCGGCTCCAGGGCGGCGAGCTGGGAGGTGAGCAGCGCCGGTGGCATGAAGTGCCCGCTGCGGGTCTTCATCCGTTCCCGGAGGACCTCCGGGGCACCGGAAAGGTGCACAAAATGGACGTCTCCCTCCGCAGTGCGCAGCTCGTTCCGGTAGGACCGCTTCAAGGCGGAGCAGGTGACGATGGTGGAGCGTCCATGCCGGGCCTGGATGCTCATCCAGTCCCGGATCGCGGCCAGCCACGGGCGGCGGTCGTCATCGGTGAGGGGGATTCCCGAGGTCATCTTCGCGATGTTTGCGGCGGAGTGGAACTCGTCGGCCTCCGCCGCAATCCAGCCGAGGTGCTCGGAGAGGCACGAGGCGATGGTTGTTTTTCCGGAGCCGGATACGCCCATGACGACCACGTGCTGCGGGGTAACCTCCATGGTCATCTCCTTGCTCAGCCTGCTGCGGACGACGCGTGTCGGCAGGCACCGCGATCCGTGACAAAGGTATCACCATAGAGTGGCCTGCCGCATTGCCGCGGACTACTGTGAACAGCGGGGTCCGCGGCGGGGACCGATGACGGAAGAGGGGTATCGGGTGGAACTGCGCGGATCCGCGACAGCTGCGCCGGCAGCCGTCCTCAGCGAAGGCGTGATCGAGGCCCTGGGCCGGCGCATCATCGAGGGGACGCTGCGCCCGGGGGACCGGCTGACCCTCGAATCGCTGCAGGAGGAATACCTCGTCTCCCGCACCGTGGTGCGCGAGAGCATCCGGACCCTTGAGACCCTCAACCTGGTGTACTCGAAGCGCCGGATCGGGGTGGTCGTGCAGCCCGCCCAGCGCTGGAATGTGCTCGACGCGCGGATCATGCGCTGGCGTCTGTCCGGGCGGGGCAGGGCAAGCCAGTTCCGCAGCCTGACCGAGCTGCGGGCTGCGGTTGAACCCGCCGCAGCCGCCTGCGCGGCCCGCAGCGCCGGGCTGGAGGAGCGTGCCCTCCTGGTCGAACTGGCCGAACGGATGCGCCGGACCGGCCCCGCCGGGGGCGGGGAGGACTTCCTGGCCGCCGACATAGCGTTCCATACGCTGCTGCTGCGCAGCAGCGGCAACGAGCTCTTCGCCTCGCTCGACTATGTGGTGCGTGAGGTCCTGGAGGGCCGTACCCGCCAGGGCCTGATGCCGGCCGCACCCGCCCAGGCGGTGCACCGGCACGAACTCATTGCGCGTGCAATCTCGGAGGGCCGGCCGGCGGAGGCCCAGGACCATACCGCGCGGCTGCTGGACGAGGTCCGCTCCGCCATCGGCGACTGATCCTTGCCCCCGGGAGAGAGAGCCGGAGGGGCGGGCCCGCGCGTGCGGGGTGCCCGCCCCTGCGGCCGGAGACGGACTACTCGGTGGGCTGGGTGGCCATGCCCTCCGGCGTCACCACGTCCGCCGTCGGTTCGATGTTCTCGGCATCGACCATCCAGGCATACTGCTCAAGCTTGGCAATGAAACCGTGCAGGATATCCGCGGTGGTCGGATCCTCCTCGTCCACTTGGTCGTGCACGTCCCGCATCCGGTTCACCACGGCGTTCAGCATGGCGACGACGAGGGCGACGGTGTCCCGCGTGCTGACCAGGCCCGCGGGGAACGGCGGCAGCGAGGTGCCTTCGGCGACGGCCCGGCTGCGGCCGTCCGGCACGGCCTGGAGGGCGCGCATCCGCTCGGCCAGTTCGTCCGCGAAGGTGCGGGCATCTTCGATGATTTCGTCCAGCTGCAGGTGGAGATCCCGGAAGTTGCGTCCCACGACGTTCCAGTGCGCCTGCTTGCCCTGCAGATGCAGTTCGATCAGGTCAACGAGGACGGCCTGCAGATTGGTGGTCAGTGTTTCGGATGCCTTCATTTTTTCCTCCACTCATGCGAACGGTTCTGCCCGTAAGGGAACCTGCCTAAGCAAGCTTATCAAATGTTGATAAGGCTACTTACTTTGGATAGCGTGTCAGGCGAGGGGCCGGAAAGGCCTCTGCACTGAGATTTCCACTATCGGAGGGAAGTGCATGACCACCGTAGAAGAATCAATCAACGTCGCAGTCCCCGTGACCACCGCCTACAACCAGTGGACGCAGTTCGAGTCGTTCCCCCATTTCATGGGCGGCGTGGAGTCCGTGACCCAGACCGCCGACACCATGACCCACTGGAAGACCAAGGTCGGCGGTGTGGAACGTGAGTTCGACGCCGAAATTACGGAGCAGCACCCGGACGAGCGGGTGGCCTGGAAGAGCGTCGACGGAAAGTCTCATGCCGGCGTCGTGACCTTCCACCGCCTCAGTGACACTGAGACCAGGGTGACCGTCCAGCTCGACTGGGATCCTGAAACCTTCACGGAGAAGCTGGGGCACCTGGTCGGCGCCGACGACCGCCAGGTGAAGTCCGACCTGGCCCGGTTCAAGGAGTTCATTGAGTCAAGGGGGTCCGAAACCGGCGCCTGGCGCGGCAACGTGGACGCCCCCGGCAATGCCGCCACCGGATCCGGCCCGGCTCCCGCCTCAGGTGCGGCTGCAGCGGGCACCGGCACCGCGGCCGCCACCGGCAGCGGACTCCACGCGGCTCCCTCCGCCGACCCGGCGATGGATGACCCGGAGTCCGGCGGGCCGCGGGCCGGCCTGTAGTTACCCCGGTACGAAGCCCGGCCTCCTCAGGGGGCCGGGCTTCGTCGTGTCAGGCGGGCAGCGCAGCGGCCTCAGGCCGGTTCCAGTCCCTTGGTGGCCGGACCTTCCAGCAGGGTGCCGTCGGCGGAGAAGCGGGAACCGTGCAGCGGGCAGTCCCACGACAGCTCGGCGTCGTTCCAGTTCAGCACGCCCTTCAGGTGCGGGCAGATCGCCGAGACCCGGCTGGTGACTCCGTTGACCGTGCAGATGCCCACCGGCTGCCCGTTCTCCCGGGCAACGACGCCTTCGCCTTCGACGGGCGGCTCATCGGTGGTCCGCAGCAGGCCGCCGGCCCACCCGGTGACCATGGACAGGCCCACCTCGGCGTTGTAGCCGGCGCCGGCAGCCGCGTCGCGCGGCGCCAGCTGCGGCTTGTAGAGCCGGGCCGCCCAATCGTTTCGGCCGCCGAGGATCTGCGCCGAAAGCGCCAGGGCGGCCGCGACGGCGTTGGTCATGCCCCACTTGTTGTAGCCGGTGGCGGCATAGACGTCGCCCCCGCCCAGCGGAACCCTGCCGACATACGGCATCTTGGAGGCGGGGGAATAGTCCTGGGCGGACCAGGCGTAGCTGCGCTCGGCCAGCACCGGGAAACGGTCGACGGTCCAGCCGGTGAGGTCGTCCACCAGGTCCCGGGTGTGGCGGTGCCGCCCCACCGTATGGCCGTTGCCGCCTGTCAGCAGATACTCCGTCCCGTCGACGGCGGCGGTCCGCAGGGAGCGGCTCGGGGAGTCGACGGACAGGTACATTCCCTGCGGCACCCGGCCGGTGGTGGGCAGGGCGACGGCGTACGAGCGCTGCGGCTTGAGCGCGGCGAAGTACCCGCCGCGGTCCAGGAACGGTATGCCGGTGGCCAGGATGACATTGCCGGCGGAGACCTCACCGGACCCGGTGGTCAGCCGCGCCTGTCCGCCCTCGTGCCGCAGGGAGGTGACGCGGACGCCCTCGACGAGCTGCCCGCCGCGGGCACGCAGCTCGGCCGCCAGCGCCGCCAGCGCCTGCAGCGGATGGATCTGCGCCTGTCCGGGCAGGCGCAGGGCGCCGCTGACCGCCCACGGCAGCTCGGTTTCGGTGGTCAGCTCCACATCGAGGCCGGCCGCGTGCGCGGCATCCCGTTCAGCTTCCAGGCTCCGGCGCCCCTTGGCCGTCTCCGCGTAGGTCCAGGCGTCCCGGACGTCGTATCCGACGCCGTTCTCATCCAGGAAGCGCAGCAGCCAGCTTTGCCCCTCCCGATTGCCCTCGACGTAGGCGCGCACCGCGTCGTCGTCGTGGTGCTGGCGGATCGAGGAGAGGGTGGTGCCTTGGAGCAGGGAGACCTTGGCGGTGGTGTTGCCGGTGGTGACGGCGCCCACCCGGCGGGCCTCGAGCACGGCCGTGCTCAGTCCGGCGCGGGCCAGCAGGACCGCGGCGGTCAGCCCGGTCAGCCCGGCGCCCACCACGACGGCGTCGTAGCTGGCTCCCGGGGCAAAGGTGTCGGTATCAATGGACGGGGCGGTGTCGAGCCAAAGGGATTTCATCGGGTCCTCTCCGAGTCCGGCGGGTTCCTGGGGGCAGCGGTCGGCGGGGCGGTCAGCCCTCCCGCCAGTCCGCGGCGGTGATGTGGGAACCGCCCTGCGGCCCCATCTGCAGCATTCCGCCGTCCACCGGCCAGGACGCGCCGGTCACGTAGGACGCAGCGGGGGAGGCCAGGAAGGCGACGACCTCGGCGATTTCCCAGGCGTCGCCGGGCCGGCCGAGCGGGATGCCGGGGCGGTCCTTGGCCCGGGGATCCTCATTGTCCTGATCGGTCATCGGGGTGGCGATTTCTCCGGGAGCGACGGCGTTGACCGTGATCCCGTGCTGTCCGAGCTCAAGCGCCATGACCTTCAGGAGGCCCCCGAGTCCGTGTTTGGAGGCGGTGTAGGCGGCCGAGCCGACCCGCGGCTGGTGCTCGTGCACGCTGGTGATGCCGATGATCCGGCCGCCGCGCGCGGCGTCGGCCATCAGCCGGGCGGCGGTCTGCAGGCAGACGAAGGCGCCGTTGAGGTTGGTGTTGACGGTCTGCATCCAGGTGTCGAAGGGCACCTCGAGGAACTTCTCGCCGTCACCCGTTCCGGCATTGTTGACGAAGACGTCCAGCCCGCCGAGCTGCTGTGCGAGCTGTTCGATGACCGGACCGCAGCTGAGCGGATCGGAGGTGTCGATCTGCGCCGTGTACGCCTCCCGCCCCAGGGCCCGGACCTCCTCCGCGGTGCCCAGGGCACCCTCCTCGTCCGTATGCCAGGTGATGCCCACGTCCATTCCCGCCCGGGCCAGGGCCACGGCCGTCGCCCTGCCGATTCCGGAATCCGCTGCGGTGATGATCGCCCTGCTGGGTGCCTCCGGCATTTATTCCTCCTTCGTTTCGAACAATAGTAAGCATGCTTCCCATGAATCGGGCACTGTGCAAGAGTTGAAACACCACCGCGGGTGCGCCAGCTCGGTGGGCGCCCGGCCCGCATTTCCGACGCACGGGAGTCGATATGTCATACGCACAGAGCGGCAGCGGCGGACTTTCCACCCGCCGTACCTCAGCACAGATCGCAGCGATCGTCTTCGGCATCGCCTTCCTGGTCCTGGGGGTGGCCGGGTTCATTCCCGGACTCACCACCGAATACGGTTCCCTGCTGTTCGCGGGGCCCGATTCCACCGCCGTCCTGCTGGGCGTCTTCCAGGTTTCGATCCTGCACAACGTGGTCCACATGCTGCTGGGCTTCGCGGGTCTCTGGATGGCGCGCACCAACTCCTCCGCGAAGACCTACCTGATCGGTGCAGGCGTCCTGTACCTGCTGCTGTTCCTGTACGGACTGCTGGTGCCCCTCGGCTCGCAGGCCAACTTCGTGCCCTTGAACCAGGCGGACAACTGGCTGCACCTGTTCCTGGCGGCGGCCATGATCATCCTGGGCTTTGCCCTGGGCAACTCCACCCGACGTGCCGGAACCGGCGGCTACCCCTCCGGCGAGGGCTACGTGCCCAACTAGGCCTGCAGCCCGGCCGGTCCGGCCGCGTCCATCCTGCACCAGCCGCCCCCGGCAGCAGCCGGGGGCGGCTGCATGCAGTGCGGCGGCAGTGGCAGACTGGGAGGCACCACCGGCCCGACGGGAAGGAATCCCTTGTCCACTGCACTTCTGGTCATCGATATGCAGAATGCCTACTTTGAAAGCCCTGAGCTGCAGAAGCACCAGGCGCGGATGGTCGAAAAGACCAACGAGCTGATCCGCATCGCCCGCTCCGCGGACGTTCCCGTCCTCATGGTCTGCACCGAGCACGAGCAGGACCGGTCCACCTGGACGCTGAGCATGCTCGACGACGGACAGGGCTTCATTTTCAGCGGCAGCGAGCAGGCGGACTTTATTCCCGGATTGGAATATGAACAGCTGCCCCGCCTGGTCAAGACCCGCGACAGCGCTTTCGTGGGTACCGATCTGCTGCTGCGGCTGCGGAACTGGAATGTGGAGCACCTGGTGCTGGCCGGCGTCGCCACCCACAACTGTGTGGGACAGACCGCCGCCGAGGCGTTCGCGCACAACTTCCGGGTGGTTTTCGCCGGCGAGGCCGTGGCCTCCACCGACGAGGAATACGAAAAATCGATGCTCAAGATGCTGACCGACGAATACCGCCAGCAGATCATGGACAACGCCGAGCTCAGGACGTTCCTGACCGGCTCGGACTGACGCGCCGCGCCGCTGCACCCCGCCCCGGCGGGGTGGTTCCCGGCCGCCGGGTGTGGCTAGGGTGTGGTCATGGACACTGACGATATTCAGCAGCGCATCCAGGACCTTGTCGAGCGCGAACAGGAGCTGCGCGACGCCGGGCCGGACGCCGGCCCCGAGCACGCCGCCACGCTCCGCCGCACCGAGGAGCAGCTGGACCAGCTCTGGGACCTGCTCCGGCAGCGGCGGGCGAAGCTCGACGCCGGAGAGAATCCCGACGACGCGGAGGTCCGCCCGGTCGACGAAGTGGAAGGCTACCGGCAGTAGCCGCTCCTGCTCCGGGGGCCGCGGGCCCGGAACAGGTCAGCGGCCGGAGCGGTCGCCCGGCAGCAGGACCCGGGACAGGGTCCAGGCCCCGACCGTGCGGCGGAACCAGCTTTCCCCGCCGAACGCCTCCAGCGCCGCCCACAGCGCCAGGGACCAGCGGGCCAGACGCGCCATCAGCGTCTGGTAGCGGGGAGTCAGCGCCATCAGCGAGGCGGCCCCGAAGCCCGCAGCGGCGAGCAGCGGGGCATTCGGCTTCTCAATGATGGTCTGCCGTCCGAACCGGTCCTTGAAGAAACTGCTCAGCCACATGCTCAGGCCCCTTTCCTGGTCCTCGTGCTCTTGGCGGTGCCCGACTTGCCGGTAGCCGTCTTGGAGGACGACTTCGCGGTGCCGGATTTCGTGCCGCTGCTCCGGGACGAGGAGCTGCGGGCGGACGTGCTGCGGGACGATGTCCCCTTCGACGAGGTGCTCTTCGAGGAAGACGAGGACGAGGAGCCCGACGACGACTTCGAGCCGCCGGAAGAGGACCGGGACCGTGACCGGGACGGAGCCTTCGCGTCGTCGTCCTCCTTGGCATCCGATGCATCGTCGGAGTCCTTGGCGGAGCCGCCGGAGGAACGCCGGCCGCGGCCCTTTTCGACGCTGCGGCGCAGAGCCTCCATCAGGTCCAGGACCTTGCCGCCCTCCTCCTCTTCGTCCTCGCCGAAGGTGTCCTCGGTGCTGACCGTTTCCCCCTTCTCCAGCTTGGCCTCGATCAGCGTCTTCAGCTGCTCCTGGTACTCGTCGGTGAACGCGGCCGGCTCGAAGTCGGAGCTGAAGGAATCCACCAGCGCGGAGGACATCTCCAGTTCCTTGGCCGAGATGCGCACCTTCTCATCCAGCGACGGGAAGGCGGCCTCGCGGACCTCGTCCTCCCAGAGCAGGGTCTGCAGCACCAGGACGTCCCCGCGCACCCGCAGCGCGCCCAGCCGCGTCTTCTGGCGCAGCGAGAACTGCACGATGGCCGTCCGGTCGGTCTCCTCCAGGGTGCGGCGCAGCAGCACGTAGGACTTCGTCGACTTCGAATCCGGCTCGAGGTAATACGTCCGGTCGAACATGATCGGGTCCACTTGGTCGCTGGGCACGAATTCGACGACGTCGATCTCCCGGCTCTTCTCCACCGGCAGGGACGCGAGATCCTCATCGGTCAGGACCACGGTCTGCTCGCCGTCGTCGTAGGCCTTGGCGATGTCCTTGTAGTCCACGACCTTGCCGCAGATCTCGCAGCGCCGCTGGTAACGGATCCGGCCGCCGTCGTGGTCGTGGACCTGGTGCAGGCTCACGTCGTGGTCTTCGGTGGCGGAATAGACCTTGACCGGAACATTGACCAGGCCGAAGGCGATCGCGCCCTTCCAGATGGCTCTCATGGAACCAGTGAACACCAAGCACGCTTGGCACCGCCACAGTCCGTCGGCCGGTGACAGGTCAGCCCGCGTCCGGGAACAGGGCATCGGCGACCGCCCGGAAGCCCTCGGCGCTGCGGACATAGGACCCGTGCGACTGCGGAAACGCCTCACCGGAGATCAGCTCGACGTCACGCACCGGATGGGTGCGCACCGCCGCCGGCCAGACCCGTTCGGCGCAGAAAGCCAGCAGGTCCCGGCGGTCCCAGAGGTTCAGCCACGGCGCCGACGGCGCGGAAGCCGGTGCCGCGGCCGGGTCCGCCCCGGGCACGGCGAGCCCGAGCAGAGCCAGCCAGGGCGCCTGCGATCCGGCGGTCACCAGCAGATCCACGCCGAGGCCGGCGGCATCGGACTCCCGCAGCACATCCACGGCCGCGACCCCGCCCAGGCTGTGCCCGTAGAGGACGACGGGGCGGACGGGAGCCGAGGCCGCCAGGTCGGAGCGGATGAGCTCCCGCACCCGGGCGCCCTGGGCCAGGTAGAAGCCGATGTTGCGGGCAAAGTCGCCGGCGGCGTCGGTTAGCGCGGCCCGGTGCCGGACCGCGACGCCGGTCAGCAGGCCAAGCAGGGCGTCCCCGGTCAGCTGCCCGGCGGCCGCACCCAGTTCCGCCGCCGCATCCGCTGCCGCATCCGCTGCCACGTCCGCTGCGGCCCGCGCCCTCGCAGGTCCCGCCGCCTGCCCCGCCGCGGCGGGCTCCTCCTCCGGCAGCGCCGGTGCGGCGGGAAGGTCAGGCGGAGCGATCCGGGTCCAGTCCAGGACCTGCAGCCCGAAACGGGCCAGGCGCGGTTCCCCGGCGAGGCCCGCACGCAGCTGATCGGCCACCGAGCCGTCGGTCAGCCCGGTGCCCTGCAGGAAGACCAGGGTGCCCTGGCCGGCGTCGGCGGCGATGTCCGGCTCCTTTCCAAAGAGGCCCGATTCCAGGTGCTGGGATACTGGAGGATGGCGCGATGCTACCGGAGCAGGCCCCCGGCCGGGAGCCAGGGCGGGATGCCGGAGCGTCGGCGGCCGGACAGGACAGCGGAGCAGCGGACAGCTGCGCACAAGGAAGGCAGGCGGGCCATGCCCTCCACGGAACTGACGGTCGGCCAGCTGGCCGAGCGCAGCGGCGTGGCGGTGTCCGCGCTGCACTTCTACGAACGGCAGGGGCTGATTTCCAGCCGCCGCACGGCGGGCAACCAGCGCCGGTTCGACCGGTCCATGCTGCGCCGGGTGGCGGTGATCCGCGCCGCCCAGCGTGCCGGCATTCCGCTGGCGGTGATCGCTCAGGCATTCTCCGAGCTGCCGGCCGACGGCGTTCCGGACCAGGCGGACTGGCAGCGGCTTTCCGCAGCCTGGCGGCGCGAGCTGGATGACCGGATCCATCGGCTGGAGGCGCTGCGGGACCGGCTGGGCGGGTGCATCGGATGCGGCTGCCTGTCGCTGGCGGAGTGCCGGTTCGTCAACCCTGACGACGCGGCGCGGGGCACCGGCTCGGGGGTCCTGGAGTAGCCGGACGGACGGCCCGCACCGCGCCGGGGTCCGGCAGGCGGGACGGATTTGACCTCAACCAATGTTGAGGTCTTAGCGTGGAGGGATGTTCAGCGCAGGCGCCGCAACCGGCCAAGGGAGCACCACCCCATGACCTCCACCCGCATGTCCAGCCCGGTCCTGGTGGACCGCTTCAAGGACGCGTTCCGCAACCACCCCGCAGGCGTTGCCGTGATCACCGCCCGCAGCGGCGAGGCGCCGGTCGGGCTGACCGCGTCCTCGGTGGCCTCGGTCTCCGCCGAGCCGCCCATCCTGGCCTTCTCGCTGGCCTCGCAGGCCGGCTCGGCCGGCGCGGTCAGCGCCGCGGAGACGATCGTCGTCCACCTGCTGTCCGATGCGAATGTGGAGCTTGCCCGCAGCTTTGCCCGGCCGGGCGGAGAACGCTTCACCGATCCCCGCCAGTGGTCCTGGCTGCCCGGCGGTGAACCGCTGCTGCACGGCACCGCCTTTGCGCTGCGCTGCCGGATCCTCTCCCGCACCCCGGTCGGGGCGTCGGTCCTGATCGCAGCGCAGGTCGAAGAGGTCCTCGAGACGAACGACGACGCCGCGCCGTTGGTCTACCACAACAGATCCTTCCACCGGCTTTCCGCAGGCTCGCTGCTGCCCTGAGCCGCCGCAGGGTAGATTGGGGACCCCGACGCGGCGCACCCGCCGCACCTCGGCCCCGTGCAGGATTCAGGAAGGAACCCTCATGCCCAAGCGCAGACTCTCCGACCTCACCCCCGGCCAGAAGAAGTCACTGGGTGCCGCCGGCGTCGTCCAGGTCGGCCTGGCCGTCGCAGCGCTGGTCGACATCTGGCGCCGTCCCGCAGCCCGGGTGCGCGGGAACCGGATTGCGTGGTCCATGGCCTGCGGCATCAACTTCCTCGGCCCGGCGGCCTGGTTCCTGTTCGGACGCCGCCGCTGAGCTGAGGGAGGGCTCTCCTGCGGCAGGTGCCCTGCCTGAGGCAGGGCGTGGGCGTCAGCCGGCCGCGTACTGCTCCCACGGGGTGTTCCAGTCCCCGTAGCCGTCGCCGATCGGCACGGGCGGGAAACCGGTGTTGAGCACCTGGACCACGTCGCCCGGGTCGAAGGTGTCCATGAAGTACTGCGCGCCCTCAGGGGACATGCCGACGCAGCCGTGCGAGACGTTGAGGACGCCCAGCGCCCCCATGGCTCCCGGCAGGGCCTGGTGCACGAACACGCCGCCGTGGGTCAGCCGGCTGGCGTTGGTCGCGTCGAACGGCTCGTAGTAGGCCGGGTCGCCCGGCTTCAGGCCGATGCTCTCGGCCCGGAACGGCACGGAGCGGTGCTGTTCCATGACCACCAGGTAGCCCTCGGGGGAGGGCCACTCGGCGTCGCCCAGGGTGACCGGGAAGGTGCGGGTGAGCTGGCCGTCGACAAAGACCTGCATGGTCTTAGTGTTGTTGTCCACCACGGCCAGCCTGGTGTTGTGCGTGCTGAAGGTGCGCTCTTCGTTGAAGTTGCCGATCATGCCGTTGCCGAAGTCCACGCCGAACAGCTGCATGTCCACCTTCACGGTGGTGTACGGTGCCCAGAACTCGGCGGCCCGGTAGCGGGCCTTGGTGTCGGTGACCCAGTGCCAGGCGCCTTCCTGCCCGGAGCTGACGTCCACGGTGATCGCCGCTTCGACGGCGTCCTTGTTCAGGACCGGTTCGCTGAAGTTGATTTCGATGGGCTGCCCGACGCCGACGACCGCGCCGTCGAGCGGGTACATGAAGGCGTTGGCCTCGTTGGGCGGGGTGACCGTGGCGAAGCTGCTGGTCTCGGTGACCCGCGAGCCGTCGTCGCCCGCGAGGACGACCTTCATCTCGTACTGCGTGTTGAAGGCCAGCGGACCGTCGGCCCGCCACAGCGCGCCGTCCTCGTCCAGGGTCCCCTGCACTGCCTCGCCGCCGCCGGCGGGACGGAGGGTAACGCTGTCGATCTCGGCGTTCACGGCAGCCACTTCGGCAACCGTGATCGGGTTGACCTCCAGTGCCCCGTCGGCGGGCACGGTGGTGACGCTCACCGGCCCCGCGGCGGTCGGGGCGGCGCTCGGCGAGGCGGACGGCTGCTGCCCGGCCGCCGGCCGGCTGCTGCGGTCAAAGGCTCCCAGCGCCCAGGCGGCACCCAGGGCCACGGCAACGACCACCACGATGACGGTGGTCCAGACTGCCGCTTTCCTGCGACCGGTGCTGCTTGATTCCTGCACTGTGAGAGATCCCCCTGGGAAGTGTGTGCTGCGCCGGTCAGCCGGCGTCGTCGTCCGGTGCCGATCGGCCCGGGCATTCCAGTCCATTCTGCCGCCGATGGCCGGAGGCGAACACTGTTGTGCGCCCTGATGATACGCGAAAGTTATGAGCGCCCGCTGGACCGGACGCCTCGATGACGGCACGTCCTCCCTGCCCCGAAGGCTCGTCCGGCAGGGCCGGGGGCCTCAGGCCGGCAGTCGGGAAGCCTGGCGGAGGATGTTGCGGGCCATGGCGGGGAAGATCAGGCCGTGGAACGGGGAGATCAGCCACCAGTAGAGCCGGCCGGTCAGCCCGCGGGGAAAGTAGATGGCCCGCTGGCGGTACACGCTGCCGCCGTTTCCGTCCGGATCCACGGCCAGTTCCAGCCAGGCCCGGCCGGGGACGCGCATTTCCGCCCGCAGCCGCAGCAGGCTGCCGCGCTCGAGCAGCTCCACCCGCCACCAGTCGACGACGTCGCCGGTGTACAGGCGCTTGGGGTGGCGCCGGCCGCGGCTGAGCCCGGCGCCGCCGACCGTCTTGTCCAGGATTCCGCGCAGCGCCCATGCCATCGGCAGCGAGTACCAGCCGTTGCGCCCGCCGATGCCTTCGATTACTTCCCACACCCGGGCCGGGGCGACCTCGCCCCGGCGCTGGCGGGAATCGATGTACACCTTCCGGCCGGCCCACTCCGGGTCGCTGGGCAGCGGCTGGGATGCCGCATCGGCGGCGGGGGTGGCGCCGGCCCAGGTGGTCTCCACCTCGCCGCGCTGCTCCTTGCCCAGTGCCCGGCGCACCGCCTCCCGGTAGCCGGTGTGCCCGCCGGCGGGAGCCGGCACGTACCGGTCGATGTCATGTTCCTTCGCGACGGCGTCGTGCTGCAGCGACTCGACCAGCGGCCGGGACATGGCCAGCGGAATCGGGGTCACCAGCGCCACCCAGAGCCCGGCCAGGCGGGGCGCGGGCAGCGGCAGGGCGAAGATCCGCCGCTGCGGCAGGCCGGCTTCGGCGGCGTAGCCGTTCATGATCTCCGCGTAGGTGAGCACCTCCCGGGAGCCCAGGTCGAAGGTGCGGTTGGTGTCCGCCGGCAGGTCCACGGCCCGCGCCAGGTAGTGCAGCACGTCGCGGACCGCGATCGGTTCGATCCTGCGGCGGACCCAGGACGGCGCGGGCATCACCGGCAGGGTTTCGGTCAGGTGCCGGATCATCTCGAAGGACGCGGAGCCGGAGCCGATGACGACCCCGGCCTGCAGGACCACCGCCGGGACCGCGGAGTCCAGGAAGACCTGCCCGACGGCGGTGCGGGAGCGCATGTGCGGGGACAGTTCCCCCTCGTCCGGGTGCAGTCCGCCGAGGTAGATGATCCTGCGGACCCCGGCGTCCTCGGCGGCGCGGGCCGTGTTTCGCGCGATGGCCTCCTCCTGTCCCGCGAACCCGGCACCGGAGGCCATGGAATGGACCAGGAAGTAGACGGTGTCGATGTCCCGAAAGGCTTCACGCACGGAGTCGGGGTCGGACAGGTCGCCCTGCCGGATGTCGACGTCGGCCGCCCAGGGCACGTCGCGAAGCTTGTCCGGACTGCGGGCCAGGACCGTGACGCGGTGCCCGTCCTCGAGCAGCAGCGGCACCAGCCGCCCGCCGATGTAGCCGGTCGCGCCGGTGACCAGGATGCGTTCTTGGGCCATGGGGCCAAGATAGCCCCTCCTCCAAGCGAATACTAAGCACGCTGACGAAATGCTGGCCTTTTGCCTTCAATCCCGCAAGACTAGGGGATATGGCGGGAACCACGGGGACAAAGTCGCAGCAGGAAACGGTCAGCGTTGACGGACACCGGCTGCGCCTGACCAACCTCGACAAGGTCCTGTATCCGGAAACCGGAACCACGAAGGCCGACATCCTCGCCTACTACGCCGCCGTCGCGGACTTCATGATTCCGCATGCCAGGATGCGCCCCGCCACCCGCAAGCGGTGGGTGCACGGCGTCGGCACGCCGGAGAAGCCCGGGCAGGTGTTCTTCCAGAAGAACATCGAGGACTCCGCCCCCAAATGGGTCAAGAGCTTCCCGATCGAGCACAAGAGCGGCACCAACATCTACCCGGTGGTCAATGACCTGGCCACGCTGACCTGGCTGGCCCAGTCCGCCGCGCTGGAGATCCACGTGCCGCAGTGGCAGTTCGGACCGCGCGGAGCGATCCGCAATCCGGACCGGCTGGTGCTGGACCTGGATCCCGGCGAGGGCGCGGGGCTGGCCGAGTGCGCCCAGGTGGCCCGCTGGGCCAAATCGATCTTCGACGACATGGGCCTCGATGCCCGGCCGGTGACCAGCGGCTCCAAGGGCATCCACCTCTACGTGGCGCTGGACGGAACCCAGACCGCGGACGAGGTGAACGCCGTCGCCCATGAACTGGCCCGGGCCCTGGAGGCCGACCATTCGGACCTGGTGGTCTCCGACATGAAAAAGTCCCTGCGCACCGGCAAGGTGCTGGTGGACTGGAGCCAGAACAACGCCAACAAGACCACCATCTGCCCCTACTCGCTCCGCGGCCGGTTCCGGCCCATGGTCGCCGCGCCGCGGACCTGGGAGGAGCTCGAGGATCCCGACCTGGACCATCTGGACTACGAACAGGTGCTGGACCGGCTGGACACGCTGGGCGATCCGCTGGCGGGCCTGGAGCAGGGCGGGGACGACGCCGGCGAGCTGAGCGAAGGTGCGCTTGCCGAAGCCGTGGACCGGCCCGAAACCGGCGGTGACGGAGCCGGCGAAGAGGGAACGAACGGCGGCGGATCCAGCCGCCCGGATCGACTGAGCAAGTACCGGAGCATGCGCGATCCGGAGAAGACGCCCGAGCCCGTTCCCGCCGAGCCGGCCCCCGCGCGGGAGGGCAACAGCTTCGTCATCCAGGAGCACCACGCCCGGCGGCTGCACTGGGACTTCCGGCTGGAGCACGACGGCGTGCTGGTCTCCTGGGCGCTGCCCAAAGGCCCGCCCACCTCGCCGGGGAAGAACCACCTGGCCGTGCAGACCGAGGACCATCCGCTGGACTACGGCACGTTCGAAGGACATATTCCAAAAGGAGAATATGGCGGCGGGGACGTCACCATCTGGGACCACGGGACCTACGAGCGGGAAAAGTGGCGGGACGGCAAGGAGGTCATCGCGGTGCTGCACGGCCAGCCCGACGGCGGCCTGGCGGGCCAGGGCAGCAGCGTCCGCCGGTTCGCGCTGATCCACACCGGAGGCGGCCGGGAACAGGGCAAGGACAACTGGCTGATCCACCTGATGAAGGAGCAGCCCGCCCCCCAGGACGGCGACGGCGGCGACCAGGCCGAGGACGTTCCACCGCCGCCCACCACCCGCCGTCCGCTGCCCGAGGTTCCCGACGCCAAAGCCGTCGCCGCGGACAGGGCCGACGCCGGGATGCCGGCGCTGGAACCCATGCTCGCCACCCTCGGCACCCGGGCGGACATCGGCGACGAGGACGGCTGGGGTTACGAAATGAAGTGGGACGGCGTCCGGGCCATCGCCGACGTCACCCCCGAGGGCGTCCGGCTGATCAGCCGCAACGGCAACGACATGACCGCCGCCTACCCCGAACTTCAGCAGCTGGCCGAACGGCTCAACGGGGAACGTGCGGTGCTCGACGGCGAGATCGTGGCCCTCAACGCCGCCGGCCGGCCGGACTTCGGCCTGCTCCAGCCGCGGATGCACCTGACGAAGAAAAGGGAGATCGACGCCGCCGCGGCCCGTACCCCGGTGCACTTCATGCTCTTCGACCTGCTCTGGCTGGACGGCAACTCCCTGCAGGATCTGACCTATCTGCAGCGGCGGGAGATCCTGGAATCCGCCGTCGAACCCGAACCGGAGGGCACCATCCAGGTGCCCCCGGTGCTGCAGCTGGACCTGGACGAGGCCATGGACTCCAGCCGCGAACTCGGGCTGGAAGGCGTGATGGCCAAGCGGCTGGACAGCTCCTACGCTCCCGGCCGGCGCTCCAAGGCCTGGATCAAGCTCAAGCACCAGCTGACCCAGGAAGTGGTCATCGTCGGCTGGCGGCCCGGGAAGGGCAACCGGGCGAACAAGGTCGGTTCCCTGCTGGTGGCGGTGCCCGACGGCACCGAGCTGCAGTACATCGGCCGGGTCGGCTCCGGGCTGGGCGAGAAGGACCTCGCCGTGCTCGGATCGAAGCTGAAGAAGATGGGCCGCAAGACCGCTCCGCTGCCCGATGTGCCCCGCACCGACGCCGCCGATGCGCACTGGGTCCGCCCCGCCCTGGTCGGCGAAGTGACCTACGCCGAGATGACCGGAACCGGCAAGCTGCGCCACCCCGTCTGGCGCGGCCTGCGGCCGGACAAGAAGCCCTCCGACGTCGTCCTGGAGGTTCCGTAGCGGAACCCGAACCGAGAGTCTGCCAGCACCCCCGACCCCAACGAAGGAGCTGACCATGAGCGAGCCCGGCACCGGTGCCCCTCCCGGAACCGTCACCGACCCGCTGCCCGGCACCGAGCCCGTGCCTGCGGCCGAGCTGGCCGGCGTGGACGCCTGGTGGCGCGCCGCGAACTATCTCTCCGCCGGGCAGATCTACCTGCGGGAGAACCCGCTGCTGCGCCGGCCGCTGGAGGCGGCGGACGTCAAGGCCCGGCTGCTGGGCCACTGGGGCACCACCCCGGGCCTGAACTTCATCTACGCGCACCTGAACCGGCTGATCCGTGCCACCGGCCAGCCGTTCCTGTTCATTACCGGTCCCGGGCACGGCGGCCCGGCGAACGTGGCCAACGCCTGGCTGGAAGGCACCTACTCCGAGATCTACAGCCATGTCGGGCTGGACGAGGAAGGCCTGGCCACCCTGTTCCGCCAGTTCTCCTATCCCGGCGGCATTCCCAGCCACGCCGCTCCCGAGACCCCGGGCTCCATCCATGAAGGCGGCGAACTCGGGTATTCGCTCGCGCACGCCTACGGAGCGGTGTTCGACAACCCGGACCTGATCGCCGCCACGGTCATCGGCGACGGCGAGGCGGAGACCGGCCCGCTGGCCGCCAGCTGGCACTCCAACAGCTTCCTCGATCCCGCCGCCGACGGCGCGGTGCTGCCGATCCTGCACCTGAACGGGTACAAGATCGCCAACCCCACCATCCTGTCCCGGATGCCCGAAGAGCAGCTGGCCAAGCTGCTCGAGGGCTACGGCTACCGGCCCTACTTCGTCACCGTGGAGGACCCCGACGCCGTGGAGCAGGCGCACGAGGACTTCGCCGCCGCCCTGGCCGCCTGCGTGGCGGAGATCCACGCCATCCAGGCCCCCTACCGCTCCGGCGGGACACCGCCCGACGCCGCAGAAGCAGGCGCCCCGGTCTGGCCGATGATCGTGCTCCGCTCGCCCAAGGGCTGGACCGGACCGCGCAAGGTGGACGGGCTGCAGGTCGAGGGGACCTGGCGCGCCCACCAGGTACCGCTGTCCGGCATCCATGAGAATCCGGAACACCTCGCCCAGCTGGAGGAGTGGATGCGCTCCTACCGGCCCCAGGAACTGTTCGACGACGCCGGCCGGCTGCGGCAGGAGATCGCCGCCCTCGCGCCGGAGGGGGAGCTGCGGATGAGCGCCACCCCGTACGCCAACGGCGGCCGGCTGCTGCAGGACCTGCGCCTGCCCGCCTACGCGGACCACGCCGTCGCCGTCGAGCGTCCCGGCGCCGAACAGGTGAGCCCGATGATCAACCTGGGCGGCTACCTGCGGGAGATCATCCGGCTCAACCCCTCCACCTTCCGGATCTTCGGCCCGGACGAGACGGCCTCGAACCGGCTGCAGGCCGTCTACGACGTCACCGACAAGGTCTGGCAGCAGCGCATCGACGCGGTGGACGAACACCTGGCCCGCAGCGGCCGGGTGGCGGAGGTGCTCTCGGAACACCTGTGCGAGGGCTGGCTGGAGGGCTACCTGCTGACCGGCCGGCACGGCGTCTTCAACTGCTACGAGGCGTTCGTGCACATTGTCGATTCGATGTTCAACCAGCACGCCAAGTGGCTGAAGGTCTCCCGGGAACTGGCGTGGCGGCAGCCCATCGCCTCACTGAACTACCTGCTCTCCAGCCACGTCTGGCAGCAGGACCACAACGGCTTCTCGCACCAGGATCCCGGGTTCATCGACCACGTGGTGAACAAGAAGGCCGACGTGATCCGGGTGTACCTGCCCCCGGACGCCAACACCCTGCTCGCCGTCACCGAGCACATCCTGGGCACCCGGGACCGGGTGAACGTGGTGGTCTCCGGCAAGCAGCCGGCCCCGGCCTGGCTGGATCCGGAGCAGGCGAAGCTGCACGTGCAGCGCGGCATCGGCATCTGGGACTTCGCCGGCAGCGAGCCGGCCGATCCGGCGCAGGCATCGGAGCCCGACGTCGTGATGGCGTGCGCCGGCGACGTCCCCACCCTGGAGACCGTGGCCGCGGCGGCGCTGCTGAAGCAGAACCTGCCGGACCTGCGGATCCGGGTGGTCAACGTGGTGGACCTGATGCGGCTGCAGGATCCGGCGGAGCATCCGCACGGGCTGCCGGACCGGGACTTCGACACGCTCTTCACCAAGGAGAAGCCGATCATCTTCGCCTACCACGGCTACCCGTGGCTGATCCACCGGCTGACCTACCGCCGCACCAACCACGCCAACCTGCACGTGCGCGGCTACAAGGAGGAGGGCACCACCACCACGCCGTTCGACATGGCGATGCTGAACCAGATCGACCGGTTCCAGCTGGCCATCGACGTGCTGGACCGGGTCCCCGGACTGGGCGAACGGCAGGCGCCGCTGCGCCAGCGGCTGCAGGACGAGCGGCTGCGCGCCCGGCAGTACACCCGCGACGAAGGCCAGGATCCGCCGTACATTTCCGGCTGGAACCTGCAGGAGGCCGAAGCCGACACCCCGGGCTGAGACCACCGTCCGGCCCGGCACAATCTTCGGCGGCCCCGCGCCGCCGGATGCAGGAAAAACCGACGAAAAGGAGATCAACATATGTCAGGTGAGCAGACGAACGTGGTAGTCACCCGGGTGATCGACGCATCGGCGGAAGACATTTTCCGGCTGCTGTCCAACCCGGAGAGGCACCACGAACTGGACGGCTCCGGCATGGTGGTTTCGGACGAGAAGACCAACCGCATCGCCGGCGTGGGCGATGTGTTCACGATGAACATGCACAACGAAAAGATGGGGGACTACAAGACCGACAACCACGTCACCGGATTCGACCCCAAGAAGCTGATCGCCTGGCAGACCGCGCCGGCCGGCACCGAGCCCAAGGGCTGGCAGTGGGTCTGGGAGCTGCAGGCCCAGGGCCAGGATTCCACCGAGGTGACCCTCACCTATGACTGGTCCAACGTCACCGACAAGGAGACGTTGAAGAAGGTCTCGTTCCCGATGGTGTCCAAGGATGACCTGGAGGAGTCGCTGAACAAGCTGGCTGCGGCGGTGTCCGGGGCATAGCAGCTCCGGCTCCACCCGGGCTGTAACGCGCGACGGCGGCCGGTTCCCTTCCCAACGGAAGGGAACCGGCCGCCGTCGCCTGCCCGGGCCTCAGTCGAGGACCGCGTAGGCCTCCACCTCGATGAGCACGTCCGGCTCGAACAGGTAGTCGACACCAATGAACGACAGCGGCGGCAGCGGCTGCGGAAGGTTCAGTTCCTCCACCACGCTCTCGATGCCCGCGATGAAGTCGTCCATCTTGTCCGGGTGCCACTGCACGGCGAAGAACCGCAGCCGCACCACATCGGAGAAGTCCGCACCGGCACCGGCAAGGCCGCGGGCGGTGTTGCGCAGGGCAATGGCGGTCTGTTCCTTCAAATCCCCGGGGGCGAGCCGGTTTCCCTCGCCGTCCCGGGCGATCTGCCCGGCGACGTGCACGTGCCGGGTGCCTGACGCCACGGAGACGTGATGGTAGGGGACGGGCTGGAACATGCCCTCCGGGCTGTGCATCGTGACGGTCATGACGGTCCTTTCTGACGGAAGCTGGACCTTGTTTCTACTTGGCCCCTCAAAGGAGCTTCAACGAGACTAGGTGTCATGCCGGATACCTTCCCTGCCAGTGCCGTTCCCGCTGCTGCCGACCCGGTTCAGCACTCCCAGGTCAGCGCCGAACAGCGGGAACTGCTGGATCAGCTGCTCGACAAGTGGTCCCTGCTGGTGCTGGACAAGCTGTGTGAGCAGCCGCTGCGCTTCAACGGACTGCGGCGGGCCATTCCGACCGTCACCCAGAAACCCCTGACCGCCACCCTGCGACGGCTGGAGCGCAACGGCATGGTGGAGCGGGCGGTGGTGCAGACCCGGCCGGTGGCAGTGGAATACCGCCTCACCGCACTCGGCAAGACGCTGCAGGAGCTCATCGACGCCCTGCTGGGATGGACATCGGTCAATATGGCCGCGGTGCGCGAGGCCAGGGGCCGGTTCGACGACGAGGAGGAGCGCCGGAGCGGATTCGTTCCCGGGACGCCCTGACGACTGGACGCCCTGACGCCGACGGCGGCCGGTTCCCTTTCGTGAGAAGGGAACCGGCCGCCGTCGTGCTTCAGGCCGTTGCCGGATGGATCAGTCGAAGCGGACGACGACCTTGTCCGCGGCTCCGGGGGTCTGCGCCAGTTCCAGCGCCTCGAGGGAGCGCTCGAAGGGCAGGACGTCGCTGATGATCAGCGCGTATTTCCGCCAGTTCTCGATGATGTCGTCGGTGACCTCGAAGATCTCCGTGGGGTAGCCCATGGCGAAAACGATGGTCAGCTCCGTGGTCAGGATGGAGCCGAAGTCCAGCTCGACGGGCTTCTTGTGGACCGCGACGATCCCGAGCACCGCTCCGGACTTCGCCACGCCGGCCACGGTCTGCGGCACCACCGGGGCGCCGGCGGCGTCGAGGAAGATGTCGGTGCCGGACCGGGTGCCGCGCACCATCATGGTGGCGCCGTCCCCGTGGAGTTCGACCAGGCGGGCGGCGACGTCCTCCTCGGCGGAGTTGATCACCGCATCCGCGCCGACTTCGAGGGCCTTCTTCAGCCGCGAGGGGACGATGTCGACCACCACGATGTGCGAGGCGCCCCGGCGGCGGTAGCCCAGGACGGCGCCGAGCCCGATCGGGCCGGCACCGAAGATCACCACCTTGTCGCCGGGCTGGGGGTCGGTGCGGTTCACTGCGTGGTAGGCCACGGCCATCGGCTCGTTGAGCGCCGCCACCTCCCACGGAATCTCCGCGGGAATGACCCGCAGCTGCCGGCCGGGCACCGCCTCGCGGACCACGACGTACTCGGACAGCCCGCCCTGCGCGCCGCCGCTGCCCAGCAGCCCGTCGGTGAAGGCCATGGTGTCGATGACCACGTGGTCCCCGACGGCGAAGCCCTCCACCTCGGCGCCGACTTCGGCGACCTCCGCGGCCGGTTCATGGCCGAGCGGGGTCGCACCCTGGCGCGGCGGAATGCCGCCCATGTGGCTGTACATGGCGTCGGATCCGCAGATGCCGCAGGCCTTCATCTTCAGCAGCACATCGCGCGGACCGGCGACGGGACGGTCCACCTCCACCCATTCGTTGGTGCCCGGGCCGGTGACGTGGACGGATTTCACAGTGTCTCCCTCAGGGGTTCGTGTACGTGCCGCCGCCGGTGGGTGCCGACGGCGGGTGGAGCAAGGCGGCCGGTTCCCCTCCTGCAGGAGGGGGCCGGCCGCCGTCGTGCTTCCTGCCGAAACGGCGCGGAGCAGGTGCGGAAGCTAGACCGCGGACCAGCCGCCGTCGGAGGGCAGGATGGCGCCGTTGATGTTCACGGCGTCGTCGGAGAGCAGGAAGGTGATGGACGCGGCCAGGTCCTCGGCGGAGGCAATGCCGGGGATGTTCACGCGGGCCGGGGCCAGGTGGGCCTCGCCGTACTCGCTGGTCTTTCCGCCCATGGGGATGCCGGTGGCGACGCCGCCCGGGGCGACGGCGTTCACACGGATGCCTTCGCGGGCATACATGAACGCGGTGCTGCGGGTGATGCCGACCACCGCGTGCTTGGAGGCGGTGTAGGCGACACCCGAAGCGGAGCCGCGCAGGCCGGCCTCGGAGGTGACGTTCACGATCGAGCCCTTGCCGGCCTCGAGCATGCCCGGCAGCACGGCGCGGGTCAGGCGGACCAGTCCGTCCACGTTCACGGCGAAGATCTTCTGCCACATGGCGTCGGTGACCTCGTGCAGCGGGGAGAAGTCGTCGTTGATGCCGGCAACGTTGGCGAGGGCGTCCACCGTGCCGCCGGCGGCGGCGACAATGCGGTCCACCGCGGCCAGGTCGGTGAGGTCCGCCACGACCGGAACGACGGCCTCGCCGGCTTCCTTGGCAAGCTCGTTGATCTTCGCCTCGGCGATGTCGACGGCGATGACCCGGCCGCCCTCGCGGACGATGCGGGCGGCGGTGGCCTGGCCGATGCCGCCGCCGGCGCCGGTGACGATCACGGTCTTGCCCTCGAAGCGGCCCGGCACGGTCGGCAGCTCCGCTGCGGCGGTCTCCGGCACCACGCCGCCGTTGGCGGCCTTCACCAGTTCGTCGACGGCGGCCTGCGGGAACTTGCCCTGGCTGAGGTCCACCAGCTGCTGCAGCTTCAGGGTCAGCGCCGGGCCCAGGGTGGATTCGTCGCTGCCGGCCTGCGCCAGCAGGCCGCGGATGGCGGGTCCGCCCGCCGGGTGGTCGAGCCACTGCTGGACGGTGTTCTGGGCGGTGATGGGCTGGTTGGCCACGTGCCGGTCCTTTCGGTCGGAGAGACGGCCGTGGTTGCGCGGCCGTTGCGCAGGCAACCCCGGGTTACACGTGTAAGTTGCCTGTATCGTCAGATTACCGGACAAACCGGAACGGCATAATCCCCGATTTTGGCGGGTTGGGAAAGGCGGGCACGTGGAGCGCAGGGTCACCTCGGCCGACGTCGCACAGGCCGCCGGCGTCTCCCGCGCCACCGTCAGCTACGTGCTCAACGGCCGCTCCGGGCAGAGCATCTCGGCGGCCACCCGGGACCGGGTGCTCGCCGCTGCCCGGACGCTGGGCTACACGCCGTCGACGGCGGCCCGCACCCTGCGCCGCGGCCGCAGCGATGTGGTGCTGATGCTGCTGCCGCCCGAACCGCTGGGCCAGGCGCTGGCCATGGTGCTGGATGCCGCCAGTGAGCAGGTGGAGCGGCGCGGACAGCGGCTGCTGGCGCACCGGCTGCCGCCGCAGGGCGGGGCCGCCGCCCTGGTGCGGTCCCTGGCGCCGGCGGCGCTGATTGTCACCACGCCTCTGGATCCCGCCGAACTGGCCGAACTGCGCGCCTTCGGCACCCCGGTGGCGAGCCTGCAGGACGAGCTGGAGGACCCGCTGTCCCCGGACCTGGGCATCGGCGCGCGGCAGGTGGAGTATCTGGCCGGCGCCGGGCATACCCGGCTGGGCCTGGCGCTGCCGGCCGCTGCGGGCTACGAATGGCGGGCCCGGGTGCGTCAGTCCGCCGTGGAGGACGCCTGCACCCGGCTCGGCCTGCCGGCTCCCGCGGTCATCCGGCTGGAGCTGGACAGTGTCCAGGCCGAGACCGCCGTCGGGCAGTGGCGCCAGGCCCCGGAGCCGGTCACCGCGGTCTGCGCGTTCGACGACGAGTACGCCTTCGCACTGCTCTCCGGGCTCGCGGCCCGCGGCCTCGCCGCTCCCGCAGACCTGGCGGTCATCGGCGCCGAGGACATCCCGCTCGCGGCGCTGGCGGTGCCGCCGCTGACGACCGTGCGGGTGGACGCCCGGCGGCTGGGCCAGCGGTTTGCGCAGCTGGCGGCTCCCGCCGACGGCGGCGCCGAAGCAGCCGGCGTCCCGGACGGTGCGGGGCGCGGCGAGGCCCGGCTGCCGCCGGTCACCCTGGTGCGCCGCGCCTCGGCCTAGCCGGCGACGCCGCGGCGCGGGCCGCCGACGGCATCAGGCTCAGGCGTGCCCGTCCGCCAGGGCGTCCAGGGCCTCCGCCACCGGGGTGGCGCCGTTGTTGAACTCGATCATCCTGCCGATGGTGGCCGGGCGGTCCAGCACTTCGGCGGCCACGAGGGCGACATCCTCGCGGGAGACCTGGCTGCCTTCGACGCCGGGACCGGTTTCGATCTTTCCGGTGCCCGGGTCCAGGGTCAGCCCGCTGGGGCCGAGGATGGTCCAGTCCAGGCCGCTGCCGCGCAGGTGCTCGTCAGCTGCGGCCTTGGCCTCGGCGTAGGCGAAGAACCCGTTGTCCTCGGGCACGCCGTGATCGGGGCCGGCGCCGAAGTAGGACACCATCACATACCGCCGCGCCCCCGCAGCCCGGGCGGCGTCCATGGAGCGGATCGCGGCGTCGCGGTCCACCGCATAGGTCCGCTCCGGGGAGCCGCCGCCGGCGCCGGCGGACCAGACCACCGCGTCCTGGCCGGCCAGCTGGTCGGCGATCTCCTCCGTGGAGAGGTGCTCGACGTCGGCCACGACGGCGGTGGCGCCGGTGGCCTCGACGTCTGCGGCGTGGTCGGGGTTGCGGAAAAGGGACGTGACCTGGTGGCCCCTGGCGGTGAGGTCCTTCGCGAGGTGCAGCGCGACCTTGCCGTGGCCGCCGATGATGGCTACGCGTGACATATGAGTCCTTTCCATCGGGAAAACCGGACGTGGGGAGCAGTGCCCCCACACGCAACAGTAAGCACACTTATGGTGCAGATGCACGTTCGCCGGGACCGCCCGATCCGGCCAGGGAGCGGGCGTAATCTGGAAAGGCAAGCACATGCACCACTGAAGGAGATGCCCCATGAAGGCATGGCAGTTCACCGGAACCAACAAGCCGCTGGAACTCAACGAAGTACCCGAGCCGCACGCCGGGCCGGGCCAGGTGGTCGTGGAGGTCAAGGCCGCAGGCGTCTGCCACTCCGACGTCACCGCCCTGGACGACCCGGGGTGGATGCCGCTGTTCTCCCAGCTTCCGCGGACCATGGGCCACGAAAACGCCGGCGTGATCACCGAGGTCGGCGAGGGCATGGAGCACTGGAAGGTCGGCGACCGGGTGGGCCTGGCGCCGGTGATGAGCGACGGCGACGCGCTCGGCTACGGCAAGTGGGACGGCGGTTTCGGACCCAAGCTGCTCGCCACCGACGACAACCTCGTCAAGCTCCCCGATGAAGTTCCCTTCGACCTCGCGGCCATGGCCACCGACGCCGGCCTCACCGCCTACCACGCGATCATCGCCGTCGGCGGCGCAAAGAAGGGCATGAAGGTCGGCGTCATCGGCCTCGGCGGCCTCGGCTACATCGGCGCCCGGGTCGCGGTGCTCTCCGGCGCGGAGGTCTACGGCGCCGAAATCAACCCCGCCACCCGCGGGCTGGCCGACGAGATCGGCCTGGCCGGCGTCGCCGAATCCATCACCGAGTTCAAGGACAAGGGCCTGGACCTGATCGTGGACTACGCCGGCTTCGGCACCACCACATCGGCGGCCATCGAGACCCTGGCCGAATTCGGCACCCTGGTGCAGGTGGGCATGGGCCGGCTGGAAGCGACGATCAACACCTACCCGATCATCATCAACCAGCTCTCCATCAAGGGCTCCAAGTCCGGCACCAAGGAGGACCTGGAGGCACTGTACGAGCTGATGAAGTCCGGCCAGCTGAACCCGCCGATGAACATCATCACCCAGGCGGAGATCCCGGACGCGATCGACAAGCTCCGTGCAGGCGGCGTGGTCGGCCGCTTCATCGCGAAGTACTAAGCCCCGGCGCAGCCTCCGCTGCCTCATGGCGGCAGGCCCCTCCGGAACGGGGCCTGCCGCCATTGTGCATCCTTGGACTGCCGTGTCCGAAAACCGCCGGAAGCCGGTGCCGAAACGCGCTTTACTGGAGGCATGACCATCACCGAGGACGCGGCACCCGATGCCGCGGACGCCCTGGGCCGGCCCCGGGCGCGCCGCTCCACCGGTACGGCCGGGGATCGCCTCTTCACCGAGCGGTACCGGGCCATCGACGCCCGCGATGCCCGCTTCGACGGTCAGTTCTTCACGGCCGTAACCTCCACCGGCATCTACTGCCGGCCCTCCTGCCCGGCCCGGACCCCGAAGCCGGAGAACGTCACGTTCTTCCTGACCTCCGCCGCCGCGCACGAGGCCGGCTACCGTGCCTGCAAACGCTGCCTGCCCGAGGCCGCGCCCGGCACCCCGGAGTGGAACCTGCGCGGCGACCTCGCCGGCCGCGCGATGCGGCTGATCAGCGACGGCGTCGTGGACCGGGAAGGCGTCGACGGCCTCGCGGCGCGGCTGGGCTACACCGCCCGGCACATCCACCGGCTGCTGCTCGCCGAGCTGGGCGCCGGGCCGCTGGCCCTCGCCCGCGCCCGCCGGGCCCAGTCCGCCCGCGCCCTGCTGGCCGGCAGCGACCTGCCGCTGGCCCAGGTCGCCTTCGCCGCCGGCTTTGGTTCGGTCCGCCAGTTCAACGACACGGTCCGCGAGGTCTTCGACAGCAGGCCCGGCGAGCTGCGCGCCCGGGCCCGCCGCCGGCCCCGGACTACAGGGGCCGACCACGCTGATTCCGCCGCAGCGCCAGCTGCCCGGCCGGCCCCGGACACGGCGTCCGCCCGACCCGCCCCGCATGCCGCCCGGCTGGACATCGACCTGCCGGTCCGGGCGCCCTACGACGCCCCGGGCATGTTCCGTTTCCTCGCCGCCCGCGCCGTCGCCGGCATTGAACTGGCCGACCTCAGCGACCCCGGCCGGCTGCGCTACGCCCGCACCCTGGCCCTACCGCACGGCCCGGCCGCCGTCGACATCACCGCCGCACGGCACCCGAAGCGCGGCTGGCAGCTGACCGCCCGGCTCGAGCTGGCCTCCCTGGCCGACGCAGCGCCCGCCGTCGCCCGCATCCGCCGGCTGCTGGACCTGGACGCCGATCCCGCCGCCGTCGACGCCGCCCTCGCCGCCGATCCGGTCCTCGCCCCGCTCATTGCCCGCACGCCCGGCATCCGGGTTCCCGGCGCCGTGGATCCGCACGAGCTGGTGATCCGGGCCCTTCTCGGCCGGCAGATCTCCGTCGCCGCCGCCACCACCCACCTCACCCGGCTGGCCCTCCGTGCCGGCAGCCCGTACGCCGCCTCGATCCCCGGCCTGGACCGGCTCTTCCCGGCCCCGGCACAGATCCTCGCCGCGGTGCCTGCACCGCAGAGCGGGGGTGCCCCGGACCCCGACCGCCCGCTGCGGCTGCCCGCCCGCGCCGTTGCCTCCGTCCTGGCCGCCGCCCGGGCGCTGGACACCGGCGACCTGGCCGTGCACATCGGCGCCGACGCCGCGCAGCTGCGCGCGGATCTGCTGGCCCGGCCCGGCATCGGGCCCTGGACGGCCGGCTACATCGGGATGCGGGTGCTCGGCGACCCGGACGCCTGGCTGCCCGGCGACGTCGCGCTTCTGGCCGGGGCCCGGACCGCCGGCCTGCCCGACGTGGACCTGCCCGGGCCCGCAGCCCACCGGGCGCTGGCCGCACGCGCCGCGGCCTGGGCGCCCTGGCGCTCCTACGCTGCCATGCACCTGTGGCGGGCCGCCGCCGGGCCCGCCGCCCCGCCCCGTTCCGGAAAGGATGACCAATGAACACCACGATCAGCCCGGAAACCCCGGCAGCCCCGGAGCCGGCAACCGGATCCGGGCCCGCCGCGACGGCAGCGGAGGTGACAGGGCCGGCCACCGCCCAGCGGCCTGCCGCGGCGGTCTTCACCACCCTGGACACCCCGGACGGACCCTTCTCCCTGCTCGCCACCGCCGACGGGGTCCTTGCCTCCGGGTGGACGGCGGATCAGGCGGCATTGTCCGCCCTGGTGCATCCCAGCCTGCGCCCGGCGGCCGATGAGGTGGCGATCCTGCCCGATCTGCGGCTGCGGACGGATGAACGCCCCGATCCGCGCTCCGGCGCGGCGCCGGCCGTCGCCGCCGACGCCGTCGCGGCGGTGGGCGCCTACTATGCGGGCGACCTGGCTGCTCCGGGCAGGATTCCGGTCCGCCAGCACTCCGGCGGGTTCCGGATCCAGGCCTGGGACACCCTGCGCGGCGTCGGGCCCGGCGAACGCCTCACCTACGCCGCCTACGCCGCCCGGGCCGGACGGCCGACGGCGGTACGCGCCGCCGCGGCGGCCTGCGCCCTGAACGCCGCCGCCCTCTTCGTTCCCTGCCACCGGATCCTGCGCACCGACGGAACGCTCGGCGGATTCCGGTACGGACTGGAACTCAAGCAGCGGCTGCTGGACCGGGAAGCGGGCCGGCCGGGGAACCTGCTGTTCTGAGCCGGCCGCGCCGGGTCCGGGGATCACGGCGGCCGGGAAGCGGGATCCTCTTGCCTCCGGCGCACCCGGTGGCTTGAGTGGGCCCATGGGCAAACTCATCTACTCCGTCGCGTCCTCCCTGGACGGCTACAACACCGACGCCGAAGGCCGGTTCGACTGGGCCTTCCCCGAAGACAGCGTGGTCGCCGCCCTGAGCGAGGACCTCGCCACGGTGACGACCTTCCTGTACGGCCGCAGGATGTACGAGACGATGGCGATCTGGGAAACCGACCCGTCCGCGGCGGAGGATTCCCCGGAGTCTGCCACCTTCGCCCGGCTCTGGCAGGACACCGAGAAGGTGGTCTTCTCCACCACCCTGAAGGATGTCTGGACGACCCGGACCCGGCTGGAGCCGGCCTTTACCCTCGAGGCGCTGGAGCGGGCCCGCTCAGCGACGGCCGGAGACCTGACCATTGAAGGCCCCACCCTGGCCGGAACCGCCCTGGCCCTGGGCGTGGTCGACGTCGTGGAGCTGCTGATCTGCCCGGCCGTGGTCGGCGGCGGGACGCGCGTGTTTCCGGACGGGCTGCGGCTGGACCTGGACCTGGCCCGGGAACGCCGCTTCGACAACGGCATGGTGCAGGTTACCTACACCGTCCGCCGGTAGGCGGCCCGGTCAGCCGTGCGGCCAGGCCGCCACCGCGGCCTCGACAGCCTCCCGGGTCCGCGCCGGGACCGGCTCCACCAGCTCGATCACCGGCTGCGGGGCGCCGCGGCCGGTGCGCGGCAGCCGCCAGGTGCCGACGGCGAGCCCGTCCACCAGCAAGGCCGGCCGGAAGACGCCGTTGCCGCCGGGCACCAGCGCCTGGAGCATGCCCGGCCCCGCCACCAGGGAACGGTCCGCGTAACCGAGGATCCACTCGTCGAAGCCGGGCACCAGGGTCACCGCGCCGGCATCGGGCGCCGTCGTGGCGTCGGGCGGCTCCGGGTCCCCGATCATCCACGCCGGGATGCCCTCCACCTGCACCTCCACCAGGTCCTCGACACGCGCGGCCGCCCGGCGCAGCAGCGTCTTGGGCAGCTTGGTCCACCAAGCCAGGTCATCGGCCGTCACCGGGCCGCGGGCCAGCACAAAGCCGCGCACCACCTCGGCCAGGGCGGCGTCGGGATCCACGGGCGGCGCGGCGGGGGAGAGGGTGAGGTACTGCTCGGTACCCGTTTCGTCGAAGGGGCCCCAGTGCGCCAGGCCGGCCACCGACAGGTTCATCAGCAGGTGGTAGCCGCGCCCGTCCGCCGTCGCGATGCCGGCGGCCTCCCACAGGTCCAGCACCTCGGCCCGGCGCAGCGGCTGCACGGCCAGCGCCTCCGCCAGCACGTCGCGGGCCTGCGCGACGACGGCGTCGGGGAGTCCCAGCTGTTCGCGGCGCTTGGCTGTGGCCCGGTGGATGCGCTCGCCGGTGAAGGACAGCAGGGCCCGCAGATGCTCAGGGGTGGTGGCGAAGAGGGTGCCACGCATCGGCCAGGACCGCACCAGGGCCCCGGCGTCGAACGCGGCCCGGACCTCGGCCACGGTGGTACCCGGCCGGGAGCGCACCGCGATGGCCCGCTGGACCGCGGGCAGGTCCTGGCCCTGGAGGGCGACGGCGCGGCGCACGACGTCGGCGGGCGCCAGATCGGAGCCGTCCAGCCGGTGGGACCGCAGGCGGAGCCGCCGGGCCTGCCCGGCGGTGAGGTTGACGCTCATCCGGTCACGGTAAGGCGGCGCAGTGCCCCGGGCAAGGGGCGCGGCGCCGCACGGCTAGGCCTTCTGCCGGGCCCGGTACAGCTGGATCTGCCGGTAGCGGCGGCCCAGCGAGTCCCGCCGCGGGTGCGAGGCGGCGTCGGCCGGTTCCGCGGTGAGCTCGATGTGCTCCTTGCCGAACCGCCACAGCAGCAGGTCATCGAGCAGCCGGTCCGGGCCGGGGGAGTAGCGGTGGTCCAGGGCCTGCCGGACGGCGGTGATCGCGTCCGCCTGCAGCAGCCCGGCCAGGTCCATGGTGGTTTTCAGCCCGTGCGCGGCGAGCAGCTCGGCGGCCCAGCCCCAGTCGTCGTCGACCTTGCGGTTCACGTGCGGCAGCAGGGTCAGCCACACGTGCCGGATCCGGTTCGGGGTCAGCGGAGCGCTGCCCTCGCCGTCCTCGTCCCAGAACCCGGTGACCGTCTCGTACCGCTCGTGCAGCTCGGCGAATTCCTTCTCCACCATCTCCAGCATGGCGGCGGTGGCGGTGAACTGCCGGTCGAAGTAGGGGCTCCAGGCCCGCGGATCGCCGGCCTTGAACCGGATGTCGTGCTCGATCTCGGACCAGGCGTGCGCCAGCACGGTGCGGATCTGCACCTCGAACAGGTAGCTGCCGTTGGGCCGGTGCTCCGGCTCCAGCACCTTGTGGAACGCCCGTACCGTCTCATTCTGGATGGTGCGCAGGATCAGGTGGCGGCTGGAATAGCCGTAGGTGCCGGACTCGATGGACCCGATGTCCTTTTCCCGGTCCCCGCGGCAGTCGAACTCGGCGCGCTGGCGCTTGATCAGCTGCGCGGCGGCGTCGACCTCATGCGGCAGGGTCATGATCACCCGCACCCCCACCAGGTCGGTCAGGTTCCGCAGCGGATCGGGGAAGACCAGGGCGGGCACTTCCTCCGGGTCGTCGGACACCAGCATGCGGGAGGCCTTGTCCCGGAACGACTCCACCGATTTGGTGCGCGCGGTGATGAACAGGGGCCGCACCTCGGAGCCCGCCAGGACCGTCCGCAGGGCGCCTTCCACCTCCCGGGTGACCTCCTCCAGCGCCGGCCGCACCCGTGCGTACTCCTCGGTGCTCGCCGCCACGGCGGGCCGCAGCCTCTCATCCAGGCTCTCCCAGGCGCCCATGTCCTCCCCGTCTTTCCGCCGGCGGCCCTTCGCCGGCCCGCTCCTCTCCAGCGTATGCCAGCAGGAGGCAAACCGGGCTGCCCCGACGCTGCCGGCGCCCTGGCCCCGCCCGTGCGCCGCGTCGGTCCTCCCGGGGGCCCGGCCGTTAAGGACACCGCCGGAGCGCCGATGCTAGGTTGATGAGCGTGCTCACAGTTATCGGCGAAGCCCTCGTGGACGAAGTAGTCAGTGACACCGCTCCGCGGCGCTCCCACCCCGGCGGCAGCCCGCTGAACGTGGCGGTGGGCGTGGCCCGGCTTGGGAAGCCGGTGCAGTTCATCGGCCGCTGGGGCTCCGACGCCAACGGGGCGCTGATCGCCGAGCACCTGCGCAGCAACTCGGTCCTCACCGCCGGCCCGGCCGACGACCTGCCGACCTCCGTGGCCACAGCCACCCTGGATCCGGTCGGCGGCGCCCGCTACACCTTCGACCTGCAGTGGCAGCTGCCCGGCCTGGTGGCGGACCTGCCGCGGCTGCTGGAGGGCACCACCATGCTGCACACCGGCTCGATCGCGGCGATGCTGATGCCCGGCGCCCGGGACGTGGAACGGGCCGTCGAACGCGCCCACCCGCTGGCCACCATCACCTATGACCCGAACTGCCGGCCCTCGATCATCACCGACGTCTCCTACGCGCGGGACCAGGCGGAGAAGTTCGTCGCCCTCGCCGACGTCGTCAAGGCCTCCGACGAGGACCTGCGCTGGCTCTACCCGGACGTGCCGGTGGAGGAAAGCGCCCGGCGCTGGCTGGCCGCCGGTCCCGCGCTCGTCGTCGTCACCCGCGGCTCGCAGGGGCCCTGGGCGGTGGCCGCCGCCGGGGAAGCCGAGGTGCCCGCGCCCACGGTCAGCGTGACGGACACGGTGGGCGCCGGGGATTCGTTCATGTCCGCGCTGCTGGTCGGGCTGATGGACCAGGAGCTCGACGGCGGGGCCCGCCGCTCCGAGCTGGCGCGGATCTCGCTTGCGGACCTGCGCCGGCTGCTGGAGTTCGCCGCCCGCGCCGCCGCCGTCACCGTCACCCGGGAAGGCGCCGACCCGCCCACCCGGGCTGACCTGGCCTGACACCCGGCCCCCGGAACCACCCGCAACCCACGCAGAAGGAGAACCGCATGCAGAGCCACGACCCGTATGCCGCGCTGCCGAACGCCGCGCAGTTCCAGGTGACCAGCGAGGACTTCCAGGACATGGACCAGCTGCCGCCGGCACTGTACAGCGGACAGATGGGCGTCCCGCACGGCGAGGACCGCTCCCCGCAGCTGAGCTGGTCCGGCGCGCCGGAAGGCACCCGCAGCTTCGCGGTGACCATGTTCGATCCCGATGCCCCCACCGGCAGCGGCTTCTGGCACTGGGCGGCGTTCAACCTGCCCGCCGACTGCACGTCGCTGCCCTCCGGCGCCGCCAACGACGGCGGCCTGCCCCCCGGCGCCGTCCAGCTCGCCAACGACGCCGGCTTCACCGGGTTCACCGGCGCCGCCCCGCCCGCCGGTCACGGCCCGCACCGCTACATGGTCGTGGTGCACGCGGTGGATGTCGCGGAACTGGACGTGCCCGCCGACGCGACGCCCGCATACCTCGGGTTCAACCTGTTCAGCCACACCCTCGGCCGGGCCCGGATCACCGGCATCGGCGAGATCCCCGAGGACTGATTTCCCCCGTTGTCCCGTCCCGGCCACGCCGGGGCGGGACGACGGAACCGCTGCGGCTAGGCTGGAAGCGGGGCGCCGGCACCGGCGCAAGGAAAGGGAACACGATGCGGCTGGTGGCCAGCGACCTTGACGGCACAATCATCGGGCCGGACAACCGGATCAGCGACCGCACGGTCGCAGCCTTCCGCCGCGCGGCCGCCGCGGGAGTGCACATCGTCTTCGTCACCGGCCGGCCGCCGCGCTGGCTGGGCCCGCTGCGCCGGCAGATCGGCCACGAAGGAACCGTCATCTGCTCCAACGGAGCGGTGACCTACGACCTGCGCAACGACACCGTCCTGGATGCCCGGGCGGTGCCGCTGCCGGACGTGTTCGCCGCAGCGGACATCATCCGCGGCCTGTATCCGGCGGCCCGGTTCGCCGCGGAGAGCCTGCAGGGCTTTCACCTGGAACCGGGCTTCCTGGAGCACGCCACCGCCGAACGGCTGGGCGACATCCGCCCGGCGCCGCTGGCCGAAACCCTCGGCCGGGACACGCCCGTGGTCAAGTTCCTCACCAAGGTGGACGGGGTGTCCCCCGATGAGCTGCTGGCGCAGGTCCGCCCCGCCGTCGCCGGCCTGGTCTCCGCCACCCACTCCGCCCCGGGCATGCCGCTGCTGGAAATGGCCGCGCCCGGCCTGGACAAAGCCGTGACCCTCGCCGAATACGCCAAGGCGCTGGAGATCGACCGCGCCGACGTCGTCGCGTTCGGGGACATGCCCAACGACGTTGAAATGCTCAGCTGGGCCGGCCGCGGGTACGCCATGGCCTCCGGGCACCCCGACGCCCTTGCGGCCGCCGACCGCAGCGCACCCGCCTTCGCCGAGGACGGCGTCGCGCAGGTCCTCGAACGGCTGCTGGACCGGGCGCAGGCCTAAGGGACGCCCGGCTCCGGCACGGCCGGGCGCCGGCGGCGCAGGAACAGCTGGTGCGCGGTGATGATCACCGCCACCCAGGCGGCGCCCAGCGTCCACGCCACCAGCACATCGGTCAGCCAGTGGTGGCCCAGGTAGACCCGGGACAGTCCCATGCCCAGCACGAACAGCGCCGCCCCGGCCACCGCCAGGATCCGCGCGGCCCGGGAGCGTGAATAGAGAAGCACCAGGTAGGCGAAGATCCCCGCCAGCACCATCGAATTCAGCGAATGGCCGCTGGGAAACGACGCCGAGACCTCGTACGGCGGCACGGCAAGCATCCGGTCCGGCCGGGGCCGGCCCACCAGCGCCTTGCCGGTGACGGTCATCAGCAGCGACCCCGCCGCGGCCACCGCCAGCAGCAGCAGCGGCGTCCAGCTGCGGAACCGCCACACCATCACCAGGGCCGCGGCGCCGGCCAGCAGCGGCATGCCCACGGTGCCGCCGAGGTTCGTGAAGCCGGTGACGGCAGCGTCCAGCCCGGGGGAGCGCAGGCCCAGCGCGGCGTCGAGCACCGGGCGGTCCAGGGCCGCCACCCCGTCCTCCTCGGTGACCGCGTCGTACAGCTCCGCCGACGCCGCGGTCAGGAGCAGCGCCGGAACCAGGCCAAGGGCGAGGATGAGCAGCAGCCCGGCATGGGCGCGCAGCCAGGCCGCCAGGGAGGCCGGGAGGGAACGCAGGGACGCGGGAAGCGGAGCCATCCCACCAGTATGCCCGTCCGGTTTGGCTACAGTACGAGAGTGATCCCGGTACCCCCATACCTTCGCAACCCCGTCCGCGGCTCCGGCTCCGACCCGCAGCGGCAGGCCCCCATCGGCCTGTCCCACCGCGGCTTCTCGCGCAGCGGCGCCGAGAACACGCTGCCCGCGTTCCAGGCCGCCGTCGACCTGGGCTTCGGCTGGCTGGAAACCGATGTGCGCACCACCGCCGACGGCGTGCTGCTGGCCTTCCACGACGCCGACCTGGACCGGGTCAGCGGCAGCTCCGGCCCGGTGGGAACCCGCACGATGCGCGAGCTGGCGGACGTGAGGGTGGGCGGGCAGCCCGTACCCACCCTGGAGCAGCTGTTGACGGCGTGGCCGGGCGTCCGGCTGAACGTGGACGTGAAGGACGCCGCCGGCGTCGCGCCGTTGGCCGACCTGATCCGCCGGCACGGCGCCCGGGACCGGGTGCTGGTCGCTTCCTTCTCGGACCGCCGTCGGCTTGCCGTGCTCCGCCGGCTGCGCCGCAGCGGCTCCGGCCCGGTCGCCAGCTCCGCCGGTTCCGTGTTCACGGCCCTCGCCGTGCTGCTTGCGCCCCTCGGCGGGGTGGGGCTGCTGGCCCGGCTGGGCCGCTTCCAGTGCCTGCAGGTGCCGCGCCGCTACGGCGCCCTGCCCGTGGTGACCCCGGCCCTGATCCGGGGCTGCCACCGCGCCGGGGTCCAGGTGCACGTGTGGACGGTCAACGAGCGCGCGCAGATGGAGGAACTGCTGGACGCGGGAGTGGACGGCATCGTCTCCGACCGGGCCGACCTGCTCGCCGAGGTGCTGGCGGCCCGCGGGTGCTGGCCGCAGGGCTGAGGCCGCCGCCCCGGTGTCCGGCCCGGCTGGCACAATGGGGCCCATGCGCGTTCTGATTGCACCGGACAAGTTCAAGGGCACCCTCTCCGCAGAGGAAGCCGCCGCAGCCATGGCGGAGGGCGTGCTGGCGGTCTACCCGGAGGCGCAGGTGACCGCCGTGCCCGTGGCCGACGGCGGCGAAGGCACCCTGGAGGCGGCCCTTGCCGCCGGCGCGGTACCGCACACGGCTCGGGTCCGCGGCCCGCTGGACGGCCAGGTCAGCGCCGTCTGGGCGCTGCGCGGCGACGGAACCGCCGTGATCGAAACGGCCCGGGCCAGCGGGCTGATGCTGGTCGAACCGACCGTGCAGACCGCGCTCGCCGCCACCAGCTACGGCTCCGGTGAACTGATCCGCGCCGCGCTTGACGCCGGTGCCCGCGAGATCGTGCTCGGCATCGGCGGCAGCGCCATGACCGACGGCGGCTCCGGCGCGCTGCGGGCCCTGGGGCTGCGCATCCTCGACGCCGACGGCGCGCCCGTGCCCGACGGCGGGGCCGGTCTCGCGCTGGCCGCCGCCGTCGACCCCGCGGGCCTGGATCCGCGGCTGTCGCAGGTCCGGTTGCGCATCGCGGCCGACGTCACGAACCCGCTGCTCGGGGCCAACGGAACCGCGCATGTCTTTGCCGCCCAGAAGGGTGCCGACGCCGCTGCCCGGGACCTGCTCGACGACGCGCTGGGCAACTGGGCGCGGCTGCTGCTCGAGGCGGCCGGGCACGACGTGGACGTGCCGGGAGCCGGCGCGGCCGGCGGCTTCCCGTCCGGTTTCCTCGCCTTCACCGACGCCACCCTGGAACCGGGCTTTGAACTGATCTCCGGGCTGACCGGACTGGCCGACGCGCTGGAGTCCGCCGACCTGGTGCTCACGGGCGAAGGCTCCCTGGACGAGCAGTCCACGTACGGCAAGGCCCCGCTTGAGGTGGCGCGGCGGGCGGCGGCGCGGGGACTGCCCGTGGTGGCCGTGGCCGGGCGGATCACACTGACCCCGCAGCAGCTGCAGGAATACGGCATCGTCGCGGCCGTGAGCCTGCTGGACCTGGTCCGGGAACCGGCCGAGGCCATGACGCAGGCCGCTCGCTGGCTCACCTGGGGAACCCGGCAGGCGCTCGAAGGAGCGTAGCGGGAGGGCGCCGGGCCTATTCCATGGTCACGCCGCTGAGCTGGGCGACGACGGCCGGATCCCGGTGGTCGAGGAACAGCGAGTGCCCCTGGTCAAGGTCGGCGATGGCGGCCATCTCCTGCGGGCTGAGCTCGAAGTCGAAGACCTGGAAGTTCTGTTCCATGCGGTCCCGGCGCACCGATTTGGGGATCACCACGATCTCCCGCTGAATCAGCCAGCGCAGCACGACCTGGGGGATGCTCCTGCCGTGCGCCTCGGCCACCGCGCCCAGCGTCGGGTCCGAGAACAGATTGTTCTTCCCCTCCGCGAACGGGGCCCAGGACTCCTGCCGCACGCCCTGGCTGACCATCAGCTGGTTCTCCACCGCCCGCTGGTAGAACGGGTGGGTTTCGACCTGGTTCACCGCCGGCACGACGCTGTTGTGGAAGATCAGGTCCATCAGCCGGTCCGGGCCGAAGTTGGACACGCCGATGGCCCGGGCGGCTCCCTCGGCGTTGATCTGCTCCATGGCCCGCCACTCCCCGTAGACGTCGCCGAAGGGCTGATGGATCAGGTACAGGTCCACGTAGTCCATGTCCAGGTTCTGCAGGGAGGTCTCGAACGCCTGCCTCGTGGTGGCCCCGTTGTCCTGGATCCAGAGCTTCGTGGTGATGAACAGCTCACCGCGCGGGATGCCGCTGGCCCGCACCGCCCGGCCAACGGCGTCCTCATTGCGGTAGGCCGCGGCCGTGTCCAGGGAGCGGTAGCCGACCTCGAGGGCGTTGCTCACCGCCTCTTCCGTGGCTTCCGGCGGAACCTGGTACACGCCAAAGCCCAGGATCGGCATTTCGACGCCGTTGTTCAGGGTGACGGTCTGCATCGGATGTCCTTTCGACGGTCCCCGTCGACGGTACTCCCGAGGCCCGGCGCGCGGCAGGGGCGGCGGTTCATTCCGGTCCGGAATCTCCGGATCAGGGTGCCGTCAGGCCCAGCCGCCCGCCCAGCCAGTCCAGGTTGTCGACGACCCCGGCCCGCCACACCTGCCATGAATGTCCGCCCGGCAGTTCCTGCAGCTGCATGTGCGCTCCCGCGGCCCGGGCGGCGTCGTACACCCGGCGCCCCGCGGGGGCGTAGAAGCCGTCCGTGGAGCCGATGACGACGATTCCGGCGCTGCCGGCCAGGTCCCTGCTCCGGAGCAGCTCCAGGGGCTCCTGCCGGGCCAGGGCCGTCGCGTCGCCGTCGAAGTAGTCCTCGATCAGCTCCTGCCGCCGCCCGGACGGCACCGCGGGCCCGGCGGCTCCGGCCACGTCGATGAAGGTGGGATAGGCCTGGGGAAACTTCACTGCCAGCTGCAGCGCACAGGTGCCGCCGTAGGAATAGCCGGCCACCGCCCACCGCCGGCCTCCGGCCAGCCCGGAGGCCAGGTTCTCCCGCACCCAGCGCGGGAGATCGACGGCGAGGTAGGTGGCCGCGCCGCCGACGTCGGAGTCCAGGCAGAGCGGCCACCGGCCGGTCCCTGCGCCCGAGAGGTCAGGCACCACGACCACAGGAGCCAGCCCCCGGTGCCGGGCCGCGAACTCGTCCAGGGCCTCGGCGATCCGGCCGCTGACGAACCAGTCCGACGGTCCGCCCGGCTGGCCGTGCAGCAGGACCAGGACCGGCAGGTCGACCGCCGGCGGGCTGGCCAGATAGGCCGGCGGCAGCCAGACCCAGGCGGGACCGGACCGGTAACCGGAACCTGACTCTCCGATGGCCGCTTCGAAGACCCTTCCCCGGGCCGGCATGTCCACGGGCGGCTGCCACGTGGCCTCGGTGGTCGGCGGTTCGGGCGCGGCCGGCGGGGCCCGGCGCGGCAGCTCCTGCGTCTCCGGGCGGGGCGGATCCAACAGCGAACCCACGGTGGGGTACTGCCCGTAGGCGGAGTTGGCGCCGGACATGACGGCGAGCAGCACCACGGCGGCCGCGGGAGCCGCCGCTGCCCGCCCGGCCCGGCCCGAAGCCGTCCGGAGCAGGGGGCCCACCAGCAGCACCGCCCATATTCCCGCGAAGGCATATACGTACAGCCGGCGTGGAAAGGAGGCGTTCCACCAGAAGAGCAGGTGTTCGGCGAGCAGGAGGAGCAGCCCGGTCAGGGCGAGGGCGGCGAGGGCTGTGAACGCCGCCGCACGAGGGCTCCGGCGGGCCACGGTGTACGCCAGCCAGGCCAGTGCCAGGGCGCCGAGGAGGACCACGGCAACGGGCACGGGCCCGGAGGCCAACGGCAGGCCGGTCACCGGGAGCTGCCGATGATCCTGCGGGCCATGGTGAGGCCCTGTCCCACGGAGACATGCGGCAGGTAGGCCCTGGCCAGGGCGTTGGCGATGGCGGGCAGAGCGGCGGGATCCGGATAGCTCATGTACAGGGGCTCGTAGCGGGGCTGGAACTTCGCCTTGAACGCCAGCAGGGACCGGAAACCGTAGACCGGCTCGAGGGTGGAGCCCAGCCGGTCCAGCACGCGGTCCAGCACCGCCGGGGAACCGGACTGCTGGCCGGCCGGGGCTTCGGCCCGGGCGAGCGGGGCACCGGAGAGGCTGAGGAACCCGACGCCCTCCGCTTTCAGGGACAGGGCCGCCGAAGCGATCAGGAAGTCCATGGCCCCGGGAAATCCGCTGTCCCGGCGGCGCATGAAATCGAGGGTCCATCCGCGGACCTCCCCATCGCGGTAGACGGGCAGCCACGACGTCACGCCGTGCACCGTGCGGTCCTCATCAACCGCGAGCAGCACCCGGACCTCGGGGTCGGCCACCTCGTCGAGGCCGCCGAGGGTAAAACCCATCTCCGGCATGCCCTTGTCCGCCACCCACTCCTCCGAAATGGCCCGCAGCTGGTCCAGCACGGCCGGCGGAGCCTGCCCATACGTCGTCCATTCGGCGTGGATGCCCAGTTTCCGGGCCTTGTTGAGGGCGGTGCGGACATCCTGGAACTTTTTGCCCCGGAACTCCAGGTGCTCCAGGTCCAGGATCGTTTCCTCGGCAACCTCCAGGCTGAACCAGCCGTCCGCGGCGGCGATGGCCCGCACCTTCGTGCCCACGGAGTAGAAGCAGGGCTGCACGCCGTTCTCCATGCACCAGGCGGCGAACTGCCGCACCGTTCCCGCCAGTTCCTCCGCCGGCCCGACCGGTTCCCCCACGGTCAAGGCCACTCCGAAGTCCAGCCGATAGGCGATATAGGACCGGCCGCCGCCGGAAAACCAGTATCGGTTTCCCGGCCACAGGGTCATCCAGGCCAGGGTGCTTCCGCCATGGGTTTTCAGCAGGGTGCGGGCGCGGCGCCGGTCCTGCTCCTTTTCCCCGCCGGGCGGGCGGAGAAAGGTGAGCAGGAGCAGGACACAGACGATCAGCCAGAAGAGCAGCCCGACCCCCTCGTAGAGGATGGCGGCGGGAAGCGTCAGCGGCAGCAGGACGTTGGCGCTGCTCAGTTCCACCAGCGGAATGAAGCAGGCGGGCAGGTCCGCCAGCAGCCTGGCGGGGGTGGCCTCGGGCGTGAATCCCGTGCGGAAGAGCAGCCCGCCGCCCAGGTACAGGACCGCCAGGATGACGGCGGAGGCGGCCACGGCCAGGCTGAACCGGCGGTAGGTGCCCGGCGGCGCGGCCACCGTGAACAGGCGCCCGGTCAGCGCCAGCAGCACCAGGACAGCCAGCGGCACCAGCATCGGGAGCACCGCGGCGAGCGGGTTGGCGGAGCCGATGCCGAACGGGTCCCGGCCGGGGGCGGGCGCCGCCAGGTAGCCGGCGAGCCGGACGGCTGCTGCGGCCGTCATCGCCGCCTGCAGCACCAGCGTCGCCGCCCAGGCGAACCGGCGGCCCCGGCGGAGCCCGTCGCAGAGCACCAGCAGCAGGATCTGCGGCAGCACCACCAGGAAGAAACCCGCCGGTCCGGCCCGCAGCTCGAACCGTGCGGCACTGCATTCGGTCTGCCGGCCGGGATCTGCGCACAGCTGCTCCAGCGCCTGCGGGTTGAGCGCCTGGATGTCGGTGTAGAGGTAGCGCAGCACCGCGAGCGGTCCTGCGGCCTCCGCGCTGAGCGCGGCCAGGACCGGCCCTGCCGCCGAGGCCGCCACGGCGATGGCCACGAGCACCCGGGCCTCCCTGCGGGAGGAGATCAGCCGGGCGGCCGGGCGGGGACGGCGGCCGAACAGCAGGGGCCCGACGGCGGCTCCGCTGAGCGCGGCGGCCAGGACAACGATGGTCTGGAAGGAACCGGTGTAGAGGACCAGCAGCACCAGCAGCGTGAACAGGAAGAGCCGCAGCCGCCGCCGCCACAGGGTGCCGAGGCCGGCCGAACCGGCGGCGGCGACGCCGCAGAGCAGTGCCGCCGGCCCCACGAAGGACTCGAGCGCCAGCTCCCGGCCCCAGCCGCGGAAGACCGCTCCCGCCAACAGGGCGAAACCGATGCCGGCCAGCACGCCGGCCAGGTGGGTGAGGGCCGCGGCGCCCAGCAGCCGCCGGGATCCGAGCAGCCGCTCGGCCGGGAGGCCGATGCCCAGGGCCAGCAGGGTGCCGGCCAGATAGCCGGCCGCGCTGTTCGCCCAGAGCCCGGAGAGCAGCACGGCGGGCCAATGCTGCGGCAGGGACTGCGGCGTGACGCTAACCCACTGCAGCAGCGGCGGTTCGGGACCGGCGGCCAGCGAGGAGGTCGCCAGCGCCAGCGTCCAGAGCAGCACCACGAACGTGAGCGTGACGGGGGCGGTGCGCAGCAGGTCCGCGGCCCGCTTTCCCAGACGCTTCCGGCGGTGCCCGGCGGCTCCCGCCGCCGGGGCCGAGACCGTTGCCATGCGGCCACCTCCAGTGACGTGGCGGCGCGGAGCTCCGGGCTCCGCACGGTGCCAGCCAGTCTAGGCGCGGCGGAGGGCTCAGCCCAGCTTGCTCGGCCTGGCGCCGGTGTCCTCCTGCGGATCTTCCGGGTCGGTGCCGCGCCAGCGGGCGATGGCCGCCATGCCGTGGTAGATGATCAGCGTTGCGGCGGTGCCCAGGGCAATGCCCTCGAACTGCAGCCCGCCCACGGTCCACGTGAAGTTGGCGATGCCGATGATCAGGGCCACGCCCGCCACGGACAGGTTGATCGGATTGGAGAAGTTCACCCGGTTGTCCACCCAGATGCGCACGCCGAGGATGCCGATCATGCCGTAGAGCACGACGGCGGCCCCGCCCAGCACGCCGCCGGGCACGGTGGCGATCAGGGCACCGAACTTGGGAAACAGGCTGAGCAGGATGGCGATGATGCCGGCCACCCAGTACGCGGCGGTGGAGTACACGCGCGAGGCGGCCATGACGCCGATGTTTTCCGCATAGGTGGTGGTGGCCGAGCCGCCGCCGGCTCCGGCAAGCACGGTGGCCACGCCGTCGGCCATCAGCGCCCGCCCGGCGTAGGGATCCAGGTCCCGGTTGGTCATGGTGGCCACGGACTTTACGTGGCCGATGTTCTCGGCGACCAGGACGAACACCACGGGCACGAACAGGCCGATGACCGACCAGTGGAAGGTGGGCGTCTGGAACTCCGGCAGCCCGAACCAGGCGGCCTCGGAGATGGCGGAGAAGTCCACTTCGCCCTGCGCCACGGCGGCGGCATAGCCGGCCAGCACCCCGACCAGGATGGACAGCCGGCCCAGGATGCCGCGGAACAGGACCGTGCACAGCAGCACGACGACCACGGTGATCAGGCCGGTCAGCGGACCCTTTTCAAAGTTGTCCCTCGCCGAGGGCGCGAGGTTGAGCCCGATCAGCGCCACGATGGTGCCGGTCACCACCGGGGGCATCAGCACCTGGATCCAGCGGGCACCGGCCTTCTGGACCGCCAGGCCGACCAGGAACAGGGCGGCACCGGCCATGATGATGCCGCCGAGGGCCCCGGCCATGCCGTAGCTGCCCTGGGCGGCGGCGATCGGGGCGATGAACGCGAAGCTGGAGCCCAGGTAGCTGGGCACCTTCCCGGCGGTGATGATCAGGAACAGCAGCGTGCCGATGCCGGAGAACAGCAGCGTCGTCGACGGCGGGAACCCGGTGAGCAGGGGCACCAGGAAGGTGGCGCCGAACATGGCGACCACGTGCTGCGCGCCGATGCTGAAGGTCAGCGGCCAGCTGAGGCGCTCCTCGGGGGCCACGATCTCGCCCGGCTTCACCGTCCGGCCGTCGCCGTGAACCTGCCAAGCCGTGCCGAATCTGCTCAAGGGAGTGCCTTCCGGGAAGGGTGGGGAATGATCAACGCCGACCGGACGGCCGCGCCCGGGATGCTACGTTGCATACCGTCAGCAGTTTAAGCCTTTTGTCGGGCCCGGCCGCCTGTTTTACGGCCCGCCCGGAGAGCAGGAGCAGGATGAGCATCTCCGCCGCAGGACGCACCGTCCTCATCACCGGCGCCGCCATGGGCATGGGGCGCCTGTACGCCGAACGGGCCGTGCGGGAGGGGGCGGCCGCCGTCGTCCTCTGGGACCGCGACGAAAAGACGCTCCTTCAGGCCGCGGAACAGCTGCGCGCCCTGGGAAGCACCGCCGTCCATCCCTACGCGGTGGACGTGGCCGACCGGGAGGAAGCGGCGGCCGCCGCCGCGCAGGTCCTTGCGGAGGCCGGTGCGCCGGACATCCTGATCAACAACGCCGGGATCGTGCGCGGAAAGTACTTCTGGGAGCACGCCCCCGAGGCGGACATCGAGGCGACCATGAAGGTCAACATCCTGGCCCCCATGCACATCACCCGGGCCTTCCTGCCGCACATGATCGACCGGCGCACCCCGGCGCGCATCCTCAACGTCGCCAGCGCCTCCGGCACCCTGTCCGTGCCCAAGATGAGCGTCTACACCGCCTCCAAATGGGCCATGATCGGCTGGAGCGACTCCCTGCGGCTGGAACTGGCCGAAGCCGGGCACGGCCACGTCCAGGTCACCACCCTCATTCCCAGCTACATCAAGACCGGCATGTTCGAGGGCGCCCGCGGGCCGCTGCTCACTCCGCTGATGGAACCGCAGTACGTCGTGGACAAGGCCTGGGCCGCCATGCTGGCCGGGAAGGCCCGTGTCCAGCTGCCCTGGACGGTCTTCCTCTCCGGTGCCCTGCGCGGACTGCTGCCGCAGCCGGCCTGGGACATCGTGGCCGGAAAGGTCTTCAAGGTCTACCAGTCGATGGACCACTTCACCGGCCGGCCCTCCTCCGCCGACGCCGGCACCGCAGACTCCCGCGGGGCGCTCAGGTGAGCCCCGCCGTCCAGGTCTCCGTGCCGGAGGCCGTCGCCGCCGTGCGGGCCGCGTACGACGACGGCCGCACCCGCCCGCTGGACTGGCGCCGCCGCCAGCTGCAGGGCCTGGTCAGGATGGTCACCGAACGGGAGGAGGACTTCAACGCCGCGCTGAAGCAGGACCTCGGCAAGAACCCCCTGGAGGGCTACCTCACCGAGCTGTCCATCACCCGGGCCGAGGCGGAGCACGCCCTGAAGAACCTCTCCGCCTGGTCCCGGCCCCGACGGGTGCCCGTGCCGCTGGGGCTGCAGCCGGCCGCCGCGAAAACCGAGCCGCAGCCGCTGGGCGTGGCCCTGATCATCGGGCCGTGGAACTATCCGGTGCAGCTGATCCTCGCGCCGCTGGTCGGGGCGCTCGCCGCCGGCAACGCGGCGGTGCTCAAGCCGAGCGAAATGGCCCCGGCCTCGTCCGCCGCGCTGGCCCGGCTGGTGCCGCAGTACCTCGACCCGGACGCCGTCGCCGTCGTCGAAGGGGGCGCGGACACCAGCAGCGCCCTGCTGAAGGAGCGCTTCGACACGATTTTCTTCACCGGCGGCGAGCGGGTGGGCCGGATCGTGCTGCAGGCCGCGGCCGAGCACCTGACCCCGGTGACCCTGGAGCTGGGCGGCAAGTCACCCGCCGTCGTGCTGGACGGGCAGATGCCGGCGGTCGCCCGGCGGCTGATGTACGGAAAGCTGTTGAACGCCGGGCAGACCTGCGTTGCCCCGGACTACGTGCTCGTCACCGGGGACGCCGCTCCCGAGCTGGAAAAGCAGCTGGCAAAGGCGGCGCGCAGCCTTTTCGGTGCGGACCCCTCGCGCAGCCCGGATTACGGACGGATCGTCAACGAGGACCACTTTGACCGGCTGGTGGCCCTGATGGAGGGCGGCACGGTGCTCACCGGCGGCCGGCACGACCGGGCCGAGCGGTACATCGAGCCGACCGTGCTCACCGGCGTCGATCCCTCCGCGCCGGTCATGCAGGAGGAGATCTTCGGACCGATCCTGCCCGTGCTGCGGGTGGCGGACCTCGACGAGGCGATGGCGTTCATCAACGCCCGGCCCACCCCGCTGTCCGCGTACCTGTACAGCAACTCGACCGCCGCCCGCGCCCGGTTCGAGCAGGGGGTGCGCGCCGGCAGCATCAGCCACAACGCCAGCACCGTGCACCTGGCCGTCCCGGAGCTGCCCTTCGGCGGCGCCGGAGCCAGCGGCACCGGCGCCTACCACGGCCGCCGTTCCTTCGAAACCTTCAGCCAGCTGCGTCCCGTGTTCACCAAGAACACCCTGCTGGACACCCTGCGCGTGGCGTACCCGCCCTACAACGGGCTCAAGAAGCGGCTGCTGCGCCGCCTGCTCTGAGCCGGCGGGACAGCGCCGGCCCGGACAGAGGCGGCCCGGCCCCCGAAGGGAGCCGGGCCGCCGTCCGGTCGGGACCGGGGTCAGGAAATGACCGAGTCGACGATCGCCTTTGCCTCGGACTGCACGGCCTTGAGGTGCTCGATGCCCTTGAAGGACTCGGCGTAGATCTTGTACACGTCTTCGGTGCCCGAGGGCCGGGCCGCGAACCAGGCGTTCTCGGTGGTCACCTTCAGCCCGCCGATCGGGGCGCCGTTGCCGGGGGCCTCGGTCAGCCGGGCGGTGATCTCCTCGCCGGCCAGGGTGGTGGCGGTGACGTCGGACGGCGAGAGCTTGGCCAGGGCGGCCTTCTGCTCCCGGGTGGCCGCCGCGTCGACCCGCTCGTACACCGGATCGCCGAAGCGGTCGGTCAGTTCGCGGTAGTGCTGCGAGGGGGTCCGGCCCGTCACCGCGGTGATCTCCGAGGCGAGCAGGGCCAGCAGGATGCCGTCCTTGTCGGTGCTCCACGGGCGGGCGTCCTTGCGCAGGAAGGAGGCGCCGGCGGATTCCTCGCCGCCGAAGCCCACCTCGCCGGAGAGCAGCCCGGGCACGAACCACTTGAACCCCACCGGCACCTCGAGCAGGGTCCGGCCAAGGTCGGCGGTGACCCGGTCGATGATCGAGGAGGACACCATCGTCTTGCCCACCATGGCGTCCGCGGACCAGCCCGGCCGGTTGGCGTAGAGGTAGCGGATGGCGGCGGCCAGGTAGTGGTTGGGGTTCATCAGCCCGGCGTCGGGGGTGACGATGCCGTGCCGGTCGGCGTCGGCGTCGTTGCCGGTGGCGATGTCGTAGCTGCCCGCGCGGGAGATCAGCGACGCCATCGCGTTCGCCGAGGAGGGGTCCATGCGGATCTTGCCGTCCCAGTCCAGGGTCATGAAGCCCCATTGCGGATCCACCTCGGGGTTGACCACGTCCAGGTTCAGCCCGTACTTCTCGCCGATCGCGGCCCAGTAGTCCACCGACGCGCCGCCCAGCGGATCGGCGCCGATGTGCAGGCCGGAGGCGGCGACGGCGTCGAGGTCCAGGGCCGACCCGAGGTCATCCACGTAGGCGCCCAGGAAGTCGTAGGTGCCCACCGAATCGGCCAGCCGCGCCTCGCCCAGCGGAACCCGCTTCACGCCGCGCAGGCCGTCCTCGAGCAGCTCGTTGGCGCGCCCGGCGATCCAGTTGGTGATGTCGGAGCCGGCCGGGCCGCCCGACGGCGGGTTGTACTTGAACCCGCCGTCGGAGGGCGGGTTGTGCGAGGGCGTGATGATGATGCCGTCGGCCTGGTCGGTGCGGTCGGCGTTGTGCACCAGGATCGCGTGGCTCAGGGCCGGCGTCGGCACGAACCGGTTGCGCGCGTCGATCTGCACCTCGACGCCGTTGCCGGCCAGGACCTCGAGGGCGGTGTTCTGCGCCGGCTCGGACAGGGCGTGGGTGTCCCGCCCCATGAACAGCGGGCCGGTGATGCCCTGGCCCGCCCGGTATTCCACGATCGCCTGGGTGATGGCGGCAATGTGCCGCTCGTTGAAGGAACCGTTCAGGGAGGTGCCCCGGTGCCCCGACGTGCCGAACGCCACCCGCTGCGCCGGATCGGCGAGGTCGGGCGCGACGTCGTAATAGGCGTCCAGCAGGGCGCTGACATCGATGAGGTCTGAGGACTGGGCCGGGGTTCCTGCGCGATTAGACATGGTCCCAAGCATGCCAAAGAAAAGCGGCGGACGGCAGGTGGGCCGTTTCCGGCCCGCCTGCCGTCCGCCGGCGGCAACGATGCGTGCGGCTACTGCAGCAGCGTGCGGTCGTCCAGCCCGCCCTTGATCTTCTCGAACTCGTGCAGCAGGTCCGGCACGGTCATGCCGGCCTTCTGCGACGCGTCCAGGTCCAGGATGATCCGCCCCTCGTGCATCATGATCAGGCGGTTGCCCAGGTCCAGCGCCTGCTGCATGTTGTGCGTCACCATCAGGGTGGTGAGCCGGTGCCGGGCCACGATCTCGCCGGTCAGCCGGGACACCAGCGCCGCGCGCTGCGGATCCAGGGCCGCGGTGTGCTCGTCCAGCAGCAGGATCTTCGGCTCGCTGAACGTGGCCATCAGCAGGGACAAAGCCTGCCGCTGCCCGCCCGAGAGCAGGCCCACCTTGGCCTTGAGCCGCTTTTCCAGGCCCAGCTCCAGGGAGGTGAGCTCCTCGCAGAAGATCTCCCGCTTCCTGGCCGACACCCCGAAGCCCAGCCCGCGGCGCTTGCCGCGCTCCCAGGCAATCGACATGTTCTGCTCAATGGTCATCTGCGGCGACGTGCCCGCCATCGGATCCTGGAAGACCCGGCCGATGAAGCGGGCCCGCTGGAAGTCCTGCAGCCGGGTGACGTCCTGGCCGTCGATCCGCACGCTGCCGGCGTCCGGACGGAGCTTGCCGGACACCATGTTCAGCAGCGTGGACTTGCCGGCGCCGTTGCTGCCGATCACGGTGATGAAGTCGCCGGCCGCCAGGTCCAGGGAAATCCCGTCCAGCGCCACCCGCTCGTTCACCGTGCCGGCGAAGAAGGTCTTCTTGATGTTCTCGATCTTCAGCATGTGCTAAGCCCCTTCCTAGCTCGCCACGGTCACGTTGGATTTGCGCACCGAGCGCAGCGCCGGAAGCTTCCGGAACAGTTTCCACTGCGGCAGCACCAGGGCCAGGACCACGAGGATCGCGGAGATCAGCTTCATGTCGGAGGGGTTGAAGCCCACCTGCAGGGCCAGCGCGATGACGATGCGGTAGATGATCGAGCCCAGGATCACCGCCAGGGTGGAGATGATGATGACCCGGCTGCCGAAGATCGCCTGCCCGATGATCACCGAGGCCAGGCCGACCAGGATCAGGCCGATGCCCATGCCGATGTCCGCGAAGCCCTGGTACTGGGCGATGAAGGCGCCGCAGAGGGCGACGAACCCGTTGGACAGGGCCAGGCCGAGGATCTTCATCGAATCGGTGCTGACCCCGAAGCTGCGGATCATTTCCTCGTTGTCGCCGGTGGCCTGCATGGCCAGGCCGAGGTCGGTGTGCAGGAACCAGTCCAGGAAGAGCTTCACCAGCAGGGCGATCAGCGCGAAGATCGCGATCGACACCGCCCCGCCCAGCCAGCCGTTTTCCCGCAGCGGGGTGATCAGGGTCTCCTCGCGCAGCAGGGGCAGGTTGGCCTTGCCCATGATGCGCAGGTTGATCGAATACAGCGCGATCATGGTCAGGATGCCGGCCAGGAGGCCGTTGATCTTGCCCTTGGTGTGAAGCAGGCCGGTAACGCAGCCGGCCACGAGGCCGGCGCCGAAGGCCGCGGCCGTGGCTGCCAGGGGCGGAGCCCCGTTGATGATCATGATGGCCGCCACGGCCGCACCCGTCGTGAAGCTGCCGTCCACGGTCAGGTCCGGGAAATCCAGGATGCGGAAGGTGAGATAGACGCCCAGGGCCATCACCGCATAGATGAGCCCCAGTTCAACTGCTGTGATCATGGAAGATCCGTTTCCTTTGGTGCGTTCGGCAGGTAGCTGTTACTCGATGACCTTGTCGGCCTTGTCGAGCATCTCCTGCGACAGTTCGACGCCCAGGCGCTCGGCGGCGGACTTGTTGATGATCAGCTGGATCTCCTCCAGGGTCTCCACCGGCATCTCGGCCGGGTCGGCGCCGTCCTCGAGGACCTTCAGCGCCATGAGGCCGGTCTGGTAGCCCAGGGACTCGTAGTCGAGGCCGTAGGTGGCCACGCCGCCGTTCTCCACGGAGTCACCTTCGCCCACGACGACGGGAAGCTGCTTCGCCTCGGCGATCTGGATCACGGTCTGCAGGGCGGAGACGACGTTGTTGTCGGTGGGGATGTAGAGCGCGTCGACATCCAGGGACTCGGTGGCCTGCTGCACTTCGGCGGAGTTGCTGACCGTGGCCAGCTTGAGCTCGAGGCCGAGTTCCTTGGCGGCCTCCTCGGCCAGCTCGACCTGGACCTCGGAGTTCACCTCGCCGGAGCTGTACACGATGCCGACGCTCTTGGCGTCCGGATCCAGTTCCTTGATCAGGCCCAGCTGCTCCGCAACCGGGTTCAGGTCGGAGGTGCCGGTGACGTTCGCCCCGGGTGCGTCCCAGGAGGTCACCAGGCCGGCGACCTCGGGCTCGGTGACCGCGGTGAACAGGACCGGGATGTCGGGGATCGCCTGAGCGGCAGCCTGGGCGGCCGGCGTCGCGATGGCCAGGACCAGGTCCTTGCCGTCGGCGGCGAAGGCGGAGGCGATGGTGGTGGCGGTCGCCTGGTCGGCCTGGGCGTTCTGCACGTCCAGTTCGAGGTTCTCGCCCTCGGTGTAGCCGTTTTCCTCCAGGGCGCGCACAAAGCCCTCGCGGGCGGCGTCGAGGGAGGGGTGCTCCACCAGCTGGGAGATGCCGATGCTGATGCTCTCCGGGCCGCCTTCGCTGCTGCCCTCGGCCGCGGTGTCGCCGCCGCAGGCGGTCGCCGTCAGCGCAACGCCCAGAAGCAGCGCCCCCAGTGCTCCAGTCCTCTTGTTCATGTGTGCCCTTTCAGCGCAGCCGTGCGCGCGGTGCTGCGGCGCACGGAAGACCCGTTGTGGTGGCCGGTGCATCCTGGCCGTGCGGAGCCGGCGGGACCACTTTGTCCTCGCCGCATCCGGGAGCCTTCGGACCGGTCTACCGATAGTAGCTGTGAGCGCAGTCACATTGTCTAACAGGTCGGCTCATGAATGGACAATTCACCAGCCATCGCCGGGCGCAGGGAACGATTCGTCGCACTGGAGCCATGGGGGAGGACGTGCTGTCCAATCCCGCCAACAGGTTCGGGACGTAATAAACCGGGGGAAACGCGAAGGGTGCGGCACCCCTCTCGGGGTGCCGCACCCTGTGGCCGGTCAGTCAGGCGGAGCGTTCCGGTGAGCCGGCCGCTCCGGCGCCGTCCTCCTCGGCGTTGGAGCCTTCGCTGATGCTTGCGTGCACATCGGTCCGCTCGTCGGCGTGGCCCTGATCCCCCGTGGGGGTGGGGCCGACGTCCGCGCCGCCCCGGATGAGGTTCTCCGCCGCGTTGCCGATCGGGTTGTCGGTGCTGTCGTTGCCGCCCATGGGCCGCCTCCTCGCATCTGGTGGCCGGGCCGGGAAGCGCCCGGCCCGGAGTGCGAAGAGTTTATCAGCAGGCTTATGGCCCGGGGACTACTGGATGCCCTTCATCAGGCGCCGGATGAAGGGGGAGGCGGCTGCCAGCGCCACGCCCAGCACGATTGCGGTGATGCCGCTGAAGGCGAAGTAGCTGACCTCGGTCTCCACGCTGTAGAAGCCGGCCAGCCAGCCGGCCAGGGTGGTGCCCAGCGAAACGCTGAGGAAGAACAGGGCCACCATCTGCGTGCGGAACGCCTCGGGGGCCAGCTTGGTCGCCACCGACAGGCCGATCGGGGACAGGAACAGCTCCGCGAGCGTGAACAGCAGCAGGATGAACGCCAGGCCCAGCAGCGGGGTGCTGGCGGGGCCGCCGCCGGAGAAGGGGATGAAGGCCAGGAAGGCCACGCCCATCAGGGCCAGGCCCACGGCGAACTTCAGCGGGGAGGAGGGCTGGCGGGAACCGAGCTTCTTCCACAGGGCGGCCAGGACACCGGCGAAGATGATGATGAACACCGGGTTGATGGACTGCACCCAGCTCGGGGGCATCTCCCAGCCGAAGATGGTGCGGTTCAGCTGCGTATCGGCGTACAGGGCCACCACGGTGAACTGCTGCTGGAACAGGGCCCAGAAGGCGGCGCTGGCGATGAACAGCGGCATGAAGGAGTAGACCCGGCTCCGCTCCTCGGCGCTCACCTTGCGGCTGCGCAGGATCACCACGAAGTAGGCCACGGACGCGACGACGGCGGCCCCGGCCATCACGGGGGCAAGGTTTTCGGCAGTGACCAGGCCGGTCAGGAACGCCAGGGCAATGACCACGACGGCGGCGGCGGCAATGCCGGCCACCTTCGGGAACTCACGCCGCGGCAGCGGGTTGATGACCGCGTGTGCCGTTTCCGGCAGCCGGCGGCGGGTCAGCGCGTACTGGGTCAGGCCGATGGCCATGCCCGCGGCAGCAAGCCCGAAGCCGAAGTGGAAGCCCCAGTTCTTCTGCGCGAGGCCGGTCAGCAGGGGGCCGGCAAGGCCGCCGATGTTGATGCCCATGTAGAAGATGGAGAAGCCGGCGTCGCGGCGGGTGTCCTGGCGGGTGTACAGGGTTCCCACCAGGGCGGTGGCGTTGGCCTTGAGCCCGCCGGAGCCGAAGGCCACCAGGACCAGGCCGACGGCCAGGCCGACGACGCCGGGCAGCACGGCCAGGGAAACGTGGCCGGCCATGATGAGGACGGCGGAGTAGAACAGCACTTTCTCGCTGCCAAGCATCCGGTCCGCCAGCCAGCCGCCCAGGATGGTGGAGAGGTAGACCGCGCCGCCGTAGGCGCCCACCAGGCTCAAGGCGGTGCCCTGGTCGATGCCCAGGCCGCCGTCGGCGGTGGAGTAGTACATGTAGTAGGCCAGGATGCCCTGCATGCCGTAGAACGAGAATCGCTCCCACAGCTCCACGCTGAAGAGGTTTGCCAGCATCCGGGGGTGGCCCAGGAAGGTCTTGTTATCCGCCGTGGGGCGCGTTGGCGTTGCGGTCATCCGTCCATGGTCGCACCGGGATTATGTCCGCTTTCGGGCCCGCGTGCCGGTGTGGCCCGGCGTGGCGGGCCCACCGGCGCGCCGCAGGTGAGGAATCTCATACCGAAACCGGGCGGCTAGGCCGAAAACGGCTCCGGCGGGCCCTCGATGTAGTTTCCGGCGGCCTCCAGCTGTGCGGCCACCGCCAGCAGCGACGCCTCCGCCCCGGGGCGGCCGATCAGCTGCACGCCCATCGGCAGCCCGGCGGCCGTGCGGTGCACCGGCAGGCTCACGGCCGGCAGGCCGCACACGTTCACCAACGAGGTGAAGGGGGAGTATAGGCACTGGCGCGCATAATCCTCATCGGCGTCGGTGCCGTACCAGCCGATCGGCCGCGGTTCCATGGCCAGGGTCGGCGTCAGGATCATGTCCCAGCCGCTGAAGGCCCGGATCGTGTCCTCCTCGAAGCGGCGGAGGACGTCGACGGCGTCGGCCAGGTCCGCCGCCGAGCGCTGCAGGGCACGCCGGCGCATGACGGCGGTCAGCGGGAACAGGTCCTCCTCCCGGCCCGGGGCCAGCGGCAGGTTCGCCAGCGCCGCGGTCCAGACCAGCCCGAAGGCGTCGGGATACCGCTCGTCATAGGCGACTGCCGCTTCATCCACCATGTGTCCCGCGGCGCTGAGCGCCGCCTCGCCCGCCCGCAGCGCATCCAGGGCCTCGTCCGCCAGCCGGATGTCCAGCCGGGAGGCGAACGGCGACGCCGTGCTCACTCCGATCCGGTACCGGCCCTCGGCGCGCAGGGCCGCAGAGAGATAGGGCCCGTGGTTCCGGCCCGTGGCCCGGCCGCCCAGCTGGGGGTCCGGCGGCGCCGCGGTCGCCCGGTGCAGCGGTTCGTCGACCAGCGCATCGAGCATCAGCGCGGCGTCCGCGGCCGTGCGGGCCAGCGGCCCGGCAACGACGAACTGGCCCAGGTCGGCCAGGCCGGATCCGGACGAAACCCTGCCGCGCGAGGGCTTGAGGCCGATGATGCCGGTGGCCGCGGCCGGAATGCGGATCGAGCCGCCGCCGTCGGTTCCCGGCGCGAACGGCAGCAGGCCGGCCGCCACGGCTGCGGCGCTGCCCCCGGAGGAACCGCCCGGGCTGCGGTCCGTGGCGTAGGGGTTGCGGGCCGGCGGGCCCACCAGGTTTTCGCTGTAGCTGCTCAGCCCGAACTCGGGGACCTGGGTCTTGCCGAGGCTGATGGCTCCGGCCCGCCGCAGCACGGCCGGCAGCGGGGCGTCGGCCGCGGGCACCCACGCGTCCACCGCGGCGCTGCCCATGGTGGTCGGCACGCCGGCGACGTCGGTGAGGTCCTTGTGGGCCAGCGGCAGGCCGTGCAGGGGCGGCAGCTCCCCGCCGGCGGCACGCCGGGCGTCGGCCGCACGCGCCGCGGTGAGTGCAGCCTCCGGCGTCACCCGCAGGAAGGCTCCGAGCGCGGGATTCAGTTCGGCGATGCGGGCCAGGAAATGCTCGGCCGTTTCGACGGCGCCCACCCGGCCGGCGGCGAGCTCGTCACGGAGCTGGAGGGCGGTCAGGCGGTGGAGTTCAGCCATGGCGGCCTTTCTGTGCCTGCGGCGGTGAGGGCCGGAGCGGGCGGGGCACGTCACCGTTGTTCCTGGCCGCCCCCGGCCGCTATAGGCTGGATGCCGGGAACAGACCGCGGGCCGGCAGGCCTGCGCCGCACCGACCTGAGGACAGGTGACATGGAAAACGTATCAGTCGAATCCCTGACCGGCGACGCCGTCGTTCTGGACGTCCGCGAGGACTATGAATGGGCCGCGGGACACGCCGAAGGCGCCCTGCACATTCCCCTCGACGAGCTGCCCGACCGGCTGGGCGAGCTGGACCCGGACACCGACGTCGCGGTGATCTGCCGGACCGGCGGCCGCAGCGCCCGGGCCACGCAGTGGCTGGAGGCCAACGGCTACTCGGCCGTGAATGTCACCGGAGGCATGGGTGCGTGGCTGGAAGCCGGCAAGCCGATGGTGTCGGAGAACGGCCAGGAGCCCACCGTCGTATGAGCGCGGTTCCGGCGCCGGCCCCCGTCTATACGTTCCTGGGTCCCGAGGGGACGTTTACCGAGGCTGCGATGCTGCAGGTTCCGGGGGCGGGGCAGGCGCGCCGGATTCCGTCCACCAGCGTCACGGCCGCCCTGGAGCTGGTGCGCAGCGGCGGGGCCGACGCCGCGGTCGTGCCGATTGAAAACTCCGTGGAAGGCGGCGTGAGCGCCACCCTCGACGCGATTTCCGCCGGCAGCAGCCTGCGGATCCTGCGCGAGATCCTGGTGCCGATCACCTTTGTGCTCTCCGTGCGGCCGGGAGTGGAACTGGCCGACATCCGCTCCGTGTCCACGCATTCGCACGCCTGGGCGCAGTGCCGCAGCTGGGCCGCAGCGCATATTCCTGAAGCGGAATACGTTCCGGCGTCCTCCACCGCGGCCGCGGCCGTCGGCCTCGCGGGGGAGCGGCCGGGCTACGATGCGGCGATCTCCGCACCCTTCGTCGCCGAAAAGCTGGGGCTGGACGTCCTGGCCAAGGACATCGGCGACGTCGCCGACGCCGTGACCCGATTCGTCCTGATCAGCCGCCCGGGAGAACTGCCCGAGCCCACCGGGGCGGACAAGACCACCCTGGTGGTGCCGCTGCCGGATGACCATCCCGGGGCGCTGATGGAAATGCTCGGCCATTTCTCCACCCGCGGGGTGAACCTCAGCCGGATCGAATCACGGCCCACCGGCCAGTACCTGGGGGACTACTTCTTCAGCATCGACGCCGACGGGCACATCCTGGACGCCAGGATGGCGGCGGCGCTGAAGGGCCTGCACCGGATCAGTCCCGGCCTGCGGTTCCTGGGGTCCTACCCCCGGGCCGACGGCCGGGAGCACACCGTGGCGCGGCATAACCGCAACGAGGCCTTCGAAGCCGCCGACACCTGGTTTGAATCGCTCGTCCGCGGGGAAGAACAGGGGTAGGACACGGCGGGCCCCGGCCCGCGCGAGGAGAGGCACCCATGCGACTGCGCCGAAGCAACTGTGAGCGGCCCGGCCTGACGCGCCGTCGGTACGGGCGGGGATTCTCCTACACCGACGCCCGCGGAGCGAAGGTCACGGACCGGCAGACCCTGGACCGCATCCGCTCCCTGGCCATTCCGCCGGCCTGGCAGGACGTGTGGATCAGCCCCTATGCCAACGGCCATATCCAGGCCACCGGCACCGACGCCGCCGGACGGCGCCAGTACCTGTACCACCCGCATTGGCGGGAATTGAAGGACCGGGAGAAGTTCGACCGGGCACTGGCCTTCGCGCAGGCCCTGCCCGCAGCGCGCCGGCTGATCACCAAGCACCTGCGCGACGAGGGCGTCGGCCCGGCGCGCGCCTACGCGGCGGCGCTGCGGATCATCGACGCCGGAGCGCTGCGCGTGGGCGGCACGCGCTATGCCGAGGCGAACGGCTCCTACGGCACCACCACCCTGCGGGTGGAGCACGTGAGCGTGGACGGCGACGAGGTGCGGTTCGACTTCCCGGGCAAGAGCGGCCAGGAATGGCATACCTCGATCACCGACCCCGACCTCGTGGCCGCGCTGGCGCCCATGCTGGAGCGCCCCGGGGCTGATACCGCCCTGGCCTACATCGGGGCCGATGGCGCCTGGCACAGCACCGACGGCGCCTCGCTGAACGCCTTCCTCAAGGAAATCGTGGGGCAGGACTTCACCGCGAAGGACTTCCGCACCTGGCAGGCGACGGTGGTCGCGGCCATGCACCTGGCCCGGGCCTTCGCCGAGGCAACCACCAAGCGGGCCCGGCAGCAGGCCGTGGCGGCCACGGCGCGCAGCGTCGCCGAGCACCTCGGCAACACTCCCGCCGTCGCCCGGAAGTCCTACATCGACCCCAGGGTGGTGGACCGGTTCCTCGACGGCGAAGTCATCCCGGTGACCGGCTATTCCGGTTCGGAAACCGCCGTCCGGCTGATGCTCACCGACTAGCCCCACGGCCCGGGACCGCCGGGCGCCAAACCGGACGGGCTTTCCCCGGAGGCAGATCATAAGTATGCTGATGACAGTCGATCGAAAGGAAGTTCCGACCATGAGCGAATATCCCGAGAACCAGGAACAGCTGCGCAACCCCAGCCCCAGCGGCCAGGCGCAGAACGACGACAACCTGCGCGGAGACGTCGGCGACCAGGGCAACGACATCCGCTTCGCCGAAGAGGAGGCGCTCATCCGCGAGCAGGCCTCCAAGCCGTCCATGAACACCAACGTGCCCGCCACCGACCAGGGCACCTACGCGGCAGCCGAGGGCGAGTACACCGACGCCGACGGCGCCAAGGGCGCCCCTTCCCGGGACTCCGGGGAGGAAAAGGGCGGCTACACCGACTCCGAGGGCACCGGCAACTAGCGCCCTGCCTCCGTGTGCACGGGCCGGAATCCGCTACGGGTTCCGGCCCGTTTTCCGTGCCGGCTCCACCGCCGGCAGCGTCTCCACCCGCACGGCCAGGGCCAGCGGCTCCACCCATGCGCTGACGGAGGTGGCCTCACCCGTCACGTCCCCGTCCAGCTGGGTGGCCGTGGGCTGCTCCACGCTCACCGTGACCCGCCGCGAGCCGAGGTACTCGATCACCGGAATGTCCCGCCGGTAGCCCGTCACCGCCTTGCCGGCCACCCAGGCCCAGCCGATCATGCTGCGCGGGCTGACCACCACCACGTCCAGCCGCCCGTCGTCCAGCCGGGCGTCCGGAATGAACTCAATGCCGGCCGGCATCCGGCCCGTGTTGGCGAACAGGACCGTGCGGGCCTTGCGGGCCTGCCCCGCACCGCCGTCGAGCGACACGGACATCCGGGTGCGCCGCTGCGGACGCATCAGCAGCCGCAGCCCGGCCTCGCTGTACGCCAGCCAGCCCACCCACCGCTTCAGGTCGTCCCGGGTGGCGGCAATGACCTCCGCATCCACGCCGATCCCGCCCATCACCAGGAACACGTCCCGGTGCCGCGCCCCCGTCACGGCGTTCTCCAGCTCCACCCGGCCCACGTCGATCCGCCGGGTGGCGCCGTGCAGGGCCACCGCCACCGCCGCCTCGGGGCGGCCGACGGGCAGGTCGAGGGCCCGCGCCAGCAGGTTCCCGGTGCCCAGCGGCACCAGCCCCAGCGGCGTGCCGGTGCCGGCCAGCGCGCGGGCGACCTCGCGGACAGTGCCGTCCCCGCCCGCGGCCAGCACGACGTCGGCACCCGCGGCCAGGGCCCGCCGGGCCTGGCCGTAGCCGGGGTCCTCGACGGCGGTCTCCAGCACCAGGGGAGCAGGCCAGCCTGCCTCCCGGCAGGCCCGTTCGAGAAGCCCGACGACGTCGTCGGCGCCCAGCTTCACGGGATTGCGGACCAGGGCCACCTGCACTGCCTGCCCTCCCGCGGTCGGAGCGGGCCCCTGCGGCACGGTGTGGACGCGGCGGCGCAGCAGGAAAACGGCCAGGAACGCCCCGAGCAGGAGGGCGACGGACAGCAGCACCGTCAGCACGGGCAGGGCGGAGGAGTCAAAGGGCATGGTGATGTCCAGAATAGCCACCCCGGCCCGGCGGAAACCGGCACCGGCACCCGGCCGCAGTTCGGTAGTCTTGACACGTGATCGATGTAAACGAGCTCCGCGACAACCCCGAAAAGTTCCGCGCCTCCCAGCGCGCCCGGCTGGCGGACGAGAGCCTCGTTGACGCCATCATCGCCGCCGACACCGCGCGCCGTGAGGCCCGCACCCGGTACGAGAACCTGCGCGCCGAGCAGAACGCCTTCGGCAAGCGCGTGGCCGCCGCCAAGGGCGAGGAAAAGCAGGCCCTGCTCGCCGAGGTGAAGGAACTGGCCGCGTCGGTCAAGGCCGCGGGAGCCGCCGCGGACGCGCTGCAGGCCGAGCAGGAGCAGCTGGTGCGCCGGATGGCGAACGTCGTCGAGGACGGCGTGCCGACCGGCGGCGAAGACGACTACGTGGTCCTCAAGACCGTCGGCACTCCCCGCGACTTCGAGGCCGAGGGCTTCACTCCCCGCGACCACCTCGAAATCGGCGAGCTGCTCGGCGCCATCGACATGGAACGCGGCGCCAAGGTCTCCGGCGCCCGGTTCTACTTCCTCAAGGGCGTGGGCGCCCGGCTGGAGCTGGCGCTGCTGCAGATGGCCATGGACCAGGCCGTCGCCAACGGCTTCACCCCGATGATCACCCCCACCCTGGTCCGCCCGGAAACCATGCAGGGCACCGGTTTCGACGTCGCGCACGACGCCGAGATCTACCGGCTGGCCGAAGACGACCTGTACCTGGTCGGCACCTCCGAGGTGCCGCTGGCCGGTTACCACGCTGACGAGATCATCGACCTCTCCGACGGGCCGGTGCGCTACGCCGGCTGGTCCTCCTGCTACCGGCGCGAAGCCGGCTCGCACGGCAAGGACACCCGCGGCATCATTCGGGTGCACCAGTTCAATAAGGTCGAGATGTTCAGCTACGCCCGGATCGAAGACGCCGAGGCCGAGCACCGCCGGCTGCTGGACTGGGAAGAGCAGATGCTCGCCAAGGTGGAGCTGCCCTACCGGGTCATCGACACCGCCGCCGGAGACCTGGGCACCTCCGCCGCCCGCAAGTTCGACTGCGAGGCCTGGGTTCCCACCCAGGGCCGCTACCGGGAACTGACCTCCACCTCCAACTGCACCACCTACCAGGCCCGCCGGTTGAACATCCGCGAACGCCAGGGCGGAGAGGCCAAGGGCACCCGCGCCGTCGCCACCCTCAACGGCACCCTGGCCACCACCCGCTGGATCGTGGCGATTCTGGAGCAGCACCAGAACGCCGACGGGTCCGTCACCGTGCCCGCCGCGCTGCGCCCCTACCTGGGCGGCATGGAAGTGCTGCCGGTCCGCTGACCCCTTGGCTCCGGGTGAACGGCCGGGGAACGGAGAACACCGGACGTTCACCCGGGGTGTGGCCTTTGTCCTACCGGCGTTTTCCCAAGTCTGCTTATATGAGTCGATGACATCTCTCACTGCTGCTGGCATCGAAGACCAGCTGAACCAAGACACCCGCAAACTGATCGCCCTCGACGTCGACGGCACCCTCGTGGACCACGACGGCCGGATGTCCGACGCCGTCCGTGAGACGGCCGAGCTGGCCCGCCGGTCCGGGCACGAGCTCGTCATCTCCACGGGCCGCTCCTACGGCGCGGCGCTGCCGATCGTGGAGCGCCTCGGCATCGAAAAGGGCTACTGCGTCTGCTCCAACGGCGGCGTCACCCTGCGCATCGACACGTCCACGCCGGAACGCTGGTCCGTGGTGGACCGCGTGGTCTTTGACCCGCAGCCGGCCCTCGACGCGCTGCGCCGCGAGCTGCCGACGGCGAAGTTCGCCCTGGAGGACGCCGACGGCCGCTTCCTGTCCAGCGAACGGTTCCAGGACGCGAGCTTCGGCGCCGAGGCCGAGGCCGTGGACTTCGAGCACATGCGCCGCGCCAAGGCGGTCCGTGTGGTGGTGTTCAGCACCGACAGCACCGCCGAGGAGTTCGGCGAGGCGGTGGGCGCGATCGGCCTGCACGGCGTCACCTACTCGGTGGGCTGGACCGCATGGCTGGACATCGCCGCGGCCGGCGTGTCCAAGGCCAGCGCCCTGGAGCAGGTCCGCCGGCGGCTGGACATTGACCCCGCCCACACCGTCGCGCTGGGCGATGGACGCAACGACATCGAAATGCTCGGCTGGGCAGCACGGGGCGTCGCCATGGGCGGTTCGCCGCCCGAGGTTCTCGAAGCCGCCGACGAGGTCACCGGGACGGTGCACGAAGACGGGGCAGCAGCCGTGCTGCGCAGCCTCGTGCCCGCCGGACTGGGCCGGGGCTAACCCAGCCCCGCCGCGGCCGGGACTGCGGCCGGCAGGCACAGCTGCAGCAGCCGTGCGGCGGCCGGCCGCGCGGCCTGCTCCTCCTGCCACTGGGACCGGATCACCGCCCGGCTCACCGCCTGGGCGGAAATGCCCAGCTCCTGGGCCGCGTACTTCTGCTGCCCGCGGGCGCCCGGCACCAGCAGGTCGAGCACGCGCCACTCCGCGGCGCTGCGCGAGGCGACGATGCCGGCCAGCAGGCACAGCACCGCCTCGGCATGCGCCGCGGCCTCCGGATCCGGGGCGACGACGGCCACCGGCTGCCGGTCCCCGGCCTTGCGGGCGGCCCGCTCCACGGCCAGCCGGGAAAAGCCCAGGCCCGGGCCCGACGCCGCGGCCAGCCCGGCGGGCAGCGGCGGCTCCAATGCGCCGACGCCGATGCCGATGTTCCAGCGGCGCTGGCGGACGGCCGCCAGCACGGCCTCGACGGCGGCGGCCGGATCAGCCGGCACGCCCTGGGCCTCGTCGCCCACGGACCGCTGGAAGGGCACGGCGGCCGGTATCGGCCGCAGCGCGTGCAGCAGTTCGGGAACCAGGTCACCGGAGCGCCGGCTGTCCCGCTGATTCATCGTCAGCACCAGATGCATGCGATCAGCATGCCAGAGCGGCCGCGGCGCGCCGGGTGACACTCCGGCGCAACGCAAAACGGTGCGGCCGCCCCCGCAGGGACGGCCGCACCGTGTGGTCCGCAGGTGCGGAAAACGTCAGTTGTTCTCGGTGTCGGCGTCGACGTCGCGGCCCTGGGGCTCGTCTTCCTCGCTCGCCTCGCCAAGGGCCTCGAAGCGCTTCAGCGACGCCTCGACCTCGGCCTCGGCGGCTTCGCGGCCGGCCCAGTCGGCGGCCTCGACCCACTTGCCCGGCTCCAGGTCCTTGTACTTGGTGAAGAAGTGCTTGATTTCGTCCAGCAGGAAGTCCGACACGTCGGAGATGTCCTGGATGTGGTCGAAGCGCGGGTCCACCGGCACGCACAGCACCTTCGCATCTCCGCCGCCGTCGTCAACCATGTTGAAGACGCCGATCGGACGGGATTCGACCAGCACCCCGGGCATCAGGTCCCAGTCCTGCAGCATGACCAGCGCGTCCAGCGGATCGCCGTCCTCGCCCAGGGTGTTCTCGAAGTACCCGTAGTGGGTGGGGTAGGCCATGGAGGTGAACAGCACGCGGTCCAGGCGCAGGCGGTGGGTCTCGTGGTCGATTTCGTACTTGACGCGGGATCCCTTGGGGATCTCGATGGTTACGTCGAGCTTCATTGCGTCTCCTAGGAAGTGCCGGGCCCCGCCGGGCCGCGGAAAAGGGTGCGGACAGTGCTGCCAACGCGCGTCGGCGGCCATGAACGGGACGGCCGCCGCGCCGGTTTAGTCTTAAAGATATATGTCCCGGGGCCCTCCCTGCGGACGGGGCACCGGAAACCGTGCCGAAACCCGGCACCACCGCCTCGGCGCGGGCGGAGCATGACGGGCGGCAACCACGGAAGGCAGCGGCAAGGACACATGGGGCGGCGGTTGGGTTCGGTGCTGCTGTTCTGCGCCTTCGCCGCGCTCCTGGTTCCGCTGGCCTTCCACGCCGGTCCGCCGCTGGCCAAAGCCCTGGCCGGAGCCCCCGACCGTGCCGCCGCGGTCCCCGCCCACCAGCGCCCCGCCGCCGGCGTGGGACCGGCCGAGGGCGTCACCCCGGCCGCCGGGCCGGCACCCGACCCGGCGGCGCTGGCTGCCCTGCTGGACCCGCTGCTGAGCCTGCAGGGCCCCGGCACGCTCTCGGCCAGCGTCATCGACGCCGCCACCGGCACCGAACTGTACGGCCGCGGCGCCGACACCCCGGCCACCCCGGCGTCGAACCTGAAACTGCTCACCGCGGCCGCCGCGGTCAGCACCCTGGGCGCCGACACCCGGCTCCGGACCACCGCCTGGCTCGACCCGGCCTCCGCGACCGTCGTCCTGCGCGGCGGCGGCGACGTGATGCTCGGGGCGGGACGCTCGGCCGGGGACCAGGCGGACCCACCGGCCGACGGCGGGCAGGACGGCGCGGGGGAGGACACCGCCGTCGGCCGCGCCGGCCTGGCCACCCTCGCCGCCGAGGCGGCCGCCGTGCTGGCCGGGGAACTGCCCGGCGGCACCGTGACCGTCACAGTGGACGACACCCTCTTCACCGGCCCCGCCCTGAGCCCGGCCTGGGCGGAGGGCGACGTGGAGGCGGGCGAAATCGCCCCGGTCCACGCCCTGGCCCTCACCTCCGGCTGGGCGGCTCCCGGCGTGCGGTCCGCCGACCCCGCGCTCGACGCCGGGGCAGCGTTCCGCGACGCGCTGGCCGCCGCGGCCGACGGCTTCAGCGTGGATCCGGAGCTCTCCCGCGGCACGGCCGGCCCCGAAGCCCGGGAAGTGGCCGCCGTCGAGTCTGCGACCATCGCCGAACAGGTGCGGCAGATGCTGCTCGACTCGGACAACTACGCCGCCGAGGCGCTGGGCCGGCTCACCGCCGAGGCCGCCGGGCGTCCGGCGTCCAACGACGGGGCGCGGACCTCGGTGCTCGAGGCCGTGGACCGGCTGGGCCTGGACACCACCGGCATGGCGCTCGGCGACGTCAGCGGGCTCGGCGAGGGCACGCGGGTCAGCGCCGGGCAGCTGTCCCGGCTGGTGGCCCTGCTGCTGACCGCGCCCGATGACGGGCTGCGCGGCGTCGCCCGCAGCCTGCCCGTGGCCGGGCTTACCGGCACGCTCGAAAACCGGTACGGCGACGGCAGTGCCGGCGCGGGCGTGGTCCGCGCCAAGACCGGCACCCTGTTCGCGGTGACCTCGCTGGGCGGCTACGTCACCAACGCCGACGGGCGGCTGCTGGCCTTCGCCTTCGTGGCGGACGGCCTGGACGGAAACCTGGGCGAGGCCCGGGCCGTGGTCGACGCCGCGGCCGCCGCGCTCGCCGCCTGCGGCTGCAGCTGAGGTGCCTGCGGGACGGTACGGCTGTTTGTCCGTTCCGGGTGCTCCCCGGCTCCGCCTGTGGTCGAATGGAGCAATGGAGCAGAACCTGCCGTCCGCACCGTCCACCCCCGAACTGGTCAACTGGGACCTGGCTGCCGGCACCGCAGCGGTCATGGCCCCGGCAGGCCCCCGGCTGTCCGCACGCGAGGTCCGCGAAGCCGTCGCCGACCTGCGCCGCCGGGCCGATGAATCCGTGCCCCACGTCCACCGCATCACCGGCTTGGAGGCTGCCCGCGACCTGCGCGACTCGCAGGTGCTCGTGGTGGACCGGGCCTCCTGGGCCAAGGCCAACTCCCGCAGCTTCGCCACCCTGCTCACCCCCGCCCTCGACCGGCTCGCGGCCACCCGGCCCGAGCAGCTGCGCCGCGCGAACACGGAGCTGGCCGCCACGCTCACCGGCGCGGAGCTCGGCGCCGTCCTCGCCTTCCTCGCCAGCAAGGTCCTCGGCCAGTACGACCCCTTCACCGCCGGAGCCGGCGGCTCCGGCGGGCGGCTGCTGCTGGTGGCCCCGAACATTGTCGAGGTGGAGCGGGAACTGAACGTCGAACCGGCCGACTTCCGGCTCTGGGTCTGCCTGCACGAGCAGACCCACCGGGTGCAGTTCGCGGCCGCCCCCTGGCTGCGCGGCCACATGATCGAACAGATCGGCGCCCTCACCGGCGGGCTCATGGACCACGCCGAAACGCTGTCCGACCGGCTCGGGCAGGCGGTCCGCTCCCTGGGCCGCGGCGTCGCGGCCGGGGCCGACGACGTCGCGAAGGCCGACGGCACAGACCGCCCCCGCGACGTGCTCTCGCTGCTGCAGGACCCCGGGGACAAGGAACGGCTCTCGCACCTGACCGCGGTCATGAGCCTGCTGGAGGGCCACGCGAACGTGGTGATGGACGCCGTCGATGCCTCCATCGTGCCCAGCGTGAAGACCATCCGGCGCCGTTTCAACGCCCGCGGCGCCTCGCACGGACGGATCGAAAAGCTGCTGCGCCAGGTCCTCGGCCTGGACGCCAAGATGCGCCAGTACCGCGACGGCGCCCGGTTCGTGCGCGCCGTCGTCGACGAAGTGGGCATGGACGGCTTCAACCGGGTCTGGGAGCGGGCCGAAAACCTGCCCACGGAAGCCGAGCTGCACGAGCCGGGCCTCTGGATCGCCCGCGTGGGTTCCTGACGGATGCCCGCTCCGAACTCCGGCGGCCGGCCCCGGCGGCTGCCGCCCCTGATGGGCCGTGCCCGGAACCTGGTGCGCGCCGCGCTGGCCGACGCCGGCGTCGGCCCGGGGCCGGGCGGTGCCGACGGCGGCCCCGCCCCGCTGGTGCTGGTCGCCTGCAGCGGCGGCCCCGACTCGCTGGCGCTGGCCGCCGCGGCGGGCTTCTTCCAGCGCCGCGGCGACTACCGGGTGGGCGCCGTCGTCGTGGACCACGGCCTGCAGCCGGGCAGCGGCGGGGTTGCGGCCCGGGCGGCGGCCCAGCTGCGCGGCCTGGGCCTGGATCCGGTGCTGGTGAGCGAGGTGCAGGTCGCCGGCAGCGGCGAGGGGCCCGAAGCCGCGGCGCGCACGGCCCGCTACGGTGCGCTCGACGCCGCCGCCGAGGACCTGGGCGCCGCAGCCGTCCTGCTGGGCCACACCCTCGACGACCAGGCCGAGCAGGTGCTGCTCGGCCTCGCCCGCGGCTCGGGCACCCGGTCGCTGGCCGGCATGCCGGAGCGCCGCGGCCGCTACCTGCGCCCCTTCCTGCCGCTGCGCCGCGCCGAGACCCTCGAGCTGTGTTCGATCGCCGGCCTGCAGCCCTGGCACGACCCGACGAACCGGGACCCGGCCTACGCCCGCTCGCGGGTACGCACCGTCGTGCTGCCGTTCCTGGAGGAGCAGCTGGGCCCGGGCATCGCCGAGGCGCTCTACCGTTCCGCGCGGATCCTGGGCCAGGACGCCGCGCACCTGGACGCGGAGGCGGCCGAGGCCTTCGCCCGGCTGCGCTCGGACCTGCCCGCCGACGCCGGCGCGCCGGCCGCGGTGCTGCTGCCCGAAGACGCCCTGCGCGCGCTCGATCCGGCGCTGCGCCAGCGCGTGCTGGCCCTCGCGGCGGTGGCAGCAGGAGGCGCCGGCCCCAGCTTCGAGCGCCTGCTCGCCGCGGAGTCGCTGCTGCGCAGGACCGGGTCCGCGGGGCCGGTGCAGCTGGGCGGCAAGGTCGAGGTGTACCGGCAGGTGCGCGGACGGCCGGTTGCCCACGGGAAGCCAAGCTGTGGCAATCTTGTGTTTAGGAAAAGCCGCAGCACCCCACCGCCAGCTGCCAACTCGTAACCGGGAGATCTTCGTGGATTCACACGACGTCCAGTCAGACCTTAAGCACGTTCTCTACACCAAAGAGCAGATCCAGTCGCGGATCGAGGAGCTGGCGGCCGACATCGACCGGGACTACGCCGGCCGCGACGTCCTGCTCGTGGGCGTGCTCAAGGGCGCCGTCATGGTCATGGCGGACCTGTCCCGCGCCCTGCACAGCCACATCACGATGGACTGGATGGCCGTGTCCTCCTACGGCTCCGGCACCCAGTCCTCCGGCGTCGTGCGCATCATCAAGGACCTCGAGACGGACCTGATGGGCAAGCACGTGCTGATCGTCGAAGACATCATCGACTCCGGCCTGACCCTGTCCTGGCTGCGCACCAACCTTGAGTCCCGCGGCCCGGCCAGCGTGGAGATCTGCACCCTGCTGCGCAAGCCCGACGCCGCCAAGGTCGAAATCGACGTGAAGTACGTCGGTTACGAGATTCCCAACGAGTTCGTGGTCGGCTACGGCCTCGACTTCGCCGAGAAGTACCGCAACCTGGACTTCATCGGCACCCTCGCTCCGCACGTCTACGAGTAGCCCGCCCGCCGCGTCCCTGCGGTCGGCATCACAGGCGGAGTACGGTCATCCGGGGGAACTAAAAGCCCCGGCAATCCGTGTTCCTTGGGGATGATGCACCACCGAACAAGATACTTTTGCGCATTCGCATGCGTTGCTGATCAGGAGGGACGGGGCCTCGGCCCTGACGACGAATGAAATCTAAGAGCTTCTTCAAGGGACCGGTCATCTGGATCGCGCTGGCGCTGGCCGCTCTCTTGATCATTCTCCCCGCCCTGTCCTCCGGCAGCGGGGCCAGCCAGGTCGACACCAAGGTCGGCCTTGAGCTGCTTGAGGACAACAAGGTCGAGCAGGCGAAGATCTACGACGGCGACCAGCGCGTCGACCTGCTGCTGAAGGAGCCCTACGAGGACAAGGGCGAGAACGTCCAGTTCTACTTCAGCACGGCCCGCGCCGACGACGTGGTCAAGGCCATCGACGACGCCGCGGTGGAGGGCTTCACCGACCAGCCGGTCCAGAGCAACTGGTTCACCAGCTTCCTGGGCCTGTTCCTGCCGCTGATCATCATCGGCCTGATCTTCTGGTTCCTGCTCTCCCGGATGCAGGGCGGCGGTTCCAAGGTCATGCAGTTCGGCAAGTCCAAGGCCAAGCTGACCAACAAGGACATGCCGCAGGTCACCTTCGCCGACGTCGCCGGCGCCGACGAGGCAGTGGAGGAGCTCCACGAAATCAAGGAGTTCCTGCAGGAGCCTGGCAAGTTCCAGTCCGTGGGCGCGAAGATCCCCAAGGGCGTTCTGCTCTACGGGCCTCCCGGCACCGGCAAGACCCTGCTGGCGCGCGCCGTTGCCGGCGAGGCCGGCGTGCCGTTCTACTCCATCTCCGGCTCCGACTTCGTGGAAATGTTCGTCGGCGTGGGCGCCTCCCGCGTCCGCGACCTGTTCGAGCAGGCCAAGAACAACTCCCCGGCCATCATCTTCGTCGACGAGATCGACGCCGTCGGCCGCCACCGCGGCGCCGGCGTCGGCGGCGGCAACGACGAGCGCGAGCAGACCCTGAACCAGCTGCTGGTCGAGATGGACGGCTTCGACAACACCACCAACGTCATCCTCATCGCCGCCACCAACCGGCCCGACGTGCTGGACCCGGCGCTGCTGCGCCCGGGCCGGTTCGACCGGCAGATCGGCGTGGAGGCACCGGACATGCAGGGCCGGCTGCGGATCCTGCAGGTGCACGCCAAGGGCAAGCCGATGGCGCCCGGCGTCGACCTGGAGACCGTGGCCAAGAAGACCCCCGGCTTCACCGGCGCCGACCTGGCCAACGTGCTCAACGAAGCCGCCCTGCTCACCGCCCGCTCCAACGCGCAGCTGATCGACGACCGGGCCCTGGACGAGGCGATCGACCGGGTCATCGCCGGCCCGCAGAAGCGCAGCCGCGTCATGAAGGAACTCGAGCGCAAGATCACCGCCTACCACGAGGGCGGACACGCCCTGGTGGCCGCGGCGCTGCGCAACACCGACCCGGTCACCAAGGTCACCATCCTGCCCCGCGGCCGCGCCCTCGGGTACACCATGGTGATGCCGGCGGACGACAAGTACTCGGTGACCCGCAACGAGCTGCTGGACCAGCTGGCCTACGCCATGGGCGGCCGGGTGGCCGAGGAGATCGTGTTCCACGACCCCTCCACCGGCGCGTCCAACGACATCGAGAAGGCCACCTCCACGGCCCGCAAGATGGTCACCCAGTACGGCATGAGCGAGCGGATCGGTTCCGTGAAGCTCGGCTCCGGCGGCGGCGAGCCGTTCCTGGGCCGGGACATGGGCCAGGAACGCAACTACTCCGACCAGGTCGCCTACGTGGTGGACGAGGAGGTGCGCCGGCTGATGGACAACGCCCACGACGAGGCGTACCAGATCCTCACCGAGAACCGCGACGTCCTGGACCGGCTGGCGCTGGAGCTGCTCGAACGCGAGACGCTGAACCAGGCCGAGATCGCCGAGATCTTCCGCGACGTGCGCAAGCGCGACGTCCGCGAGATCTGGCTGTCCAAGCCGACCCGCCCGGTCCATGAGCTGCCCCCGGTCGTCTCCCCGCGCGAACGCGAACAGGCCCGGAAGGCCGGCGAGCCGGACCCGGCGACCGTCGCCCCGCAGGACCAGATCGCCGACGCCGACATCCCCCGGGACTTCGACGTCAACGCAGACGGGCTGCCGGAGCCGGAGGGCTCACGCGGCTCGCGGGCGGGTTTCGACACCCCCGACGACACCAGGAAGCCGTAGCGCACAGGCGGGCCGGGACCGACAGGTCCCGGCCCGCCTGCCGTCTGCGGCATGCGCGGTAGGATCAAGCAGTGACGGATTTCGACGACGAACTGGCGGCCATGGACCTGGCGGCCTCCGATGCGATTGACCAGCCCCGGATTGAGCGGGCGGTGCGGGAGATCCTCCTGGCCATCGGCGAGGACCCCGACCGCGACGGCCTGCAGGACACGCCCAAGCGGGTGGCGAGGGCCTACGCAGAGGTGTTCGCCGGGCTCCACGAAAGCCCCGAGGACCTGCTCGCCACCACCTTCGACCTCGACCACGAGGAGATGGTGCTGGTCAAGGACATCCCCTTCTACTCCACCTGCGAGCACCACCTGGTGCCCTTCCACGGCACCGCGCACATCGGCTACATCCCGTCCCACGAGGGCAAGGTGACCGGGCTGAGCAAGCTCGCCCGGCTGGTGGAGCTCTATGCCCGGCGCCCGCAGGTCCAGGAGCGGCTCACCACCCAGATCGTCGACGCGCTGGTGGAGAACCTGCAGCCGCGCGGGGCGATCGTCGTCATCGAATGCGAACACCTGTGCATGTCCATGCGCGGGGTCCGCAAGCCCGGAGCACGTACAGTGACCTCGGCCGTGCGCGGCCAGCTGCGGGAAACCGCCACCCGCGCCGAAGCCATGTCCCTGATCCTCGGACGATAGGACTGACGCATGGATTCCCTTGCCGCCGCCCCCGGAACCGGCCCGGCCACCTCGCCGCTGCCCGTGCTGCGCCGCAGCGGAGCCGCCGAGCGGTTTGACCGGCTGCCCGTCGGACGCACCCTGGTGATGGGGATCCTCAACGTCACCCCGGATTCCTTCAGCGACGGCGGCCGCTTCGCCACGGTGGACGAGGCCGTCGCCGCCGGCCTCGAACTGGTCCGCGCCGGCGCCGACATTGTCGACGTGGGCGGTGAATCCACCCGTCCCGACGCCGAGCGCATCAGCCCCGCCCAGGAGCAGCGGCGCGTGCTTCCGGTCATCACCGCCCTCGCCGCCGCCGGCGTGACGGTCAGCATCGACACCATGAACGTCCAGACCGCGGAGAAGGCCCTGGCCGCCGGCGCGGTGCTGATCAACGACGTCTCCGGCGCGGCCATGGCCGAGGGCATGCCCGAACTGGTGGCCCGGACCGGCGCGTACTACGTCCTGATGCACAGCCGCGGGCCCGTGCGCCGGCAGGATCCCCGGGCCGTCTACGACGACGCCCCGGCCGAGGTCCTCGACGAGCTGCGCGCGCTGCGCGGCCGCCTCGTCGACGCCGGGGTGGCCGCGGAGAAGATCATCCTCGACCCGGGCCTGGGCTTCTCCAAGACCGCCGCACACGACTGGGCCCTGCTGCACGCCCTGGACCGGTTCACCGCCGATGGGCACCGGGTCCTGGTCGGCGCCTCGCGGAAGCGCTTCCTCGGCACCCTGCCCGGCACGGACGGCGCCGTCGTCCCTGCGCAGGAGCGCGACGCCGCCACCACGGCGGTCTCCGCGTTGTCCGCCGCCGCGGGCGCCTGGTGCGTGCGGGTCCACGACGTCGCCTCCAGCGCCGCCGCCGTCCGGGTCGCCGCCGCCTGGCGGGAGGGCGGACAGTGACGCCGGCAGCGGCTCCGGCCGGACCGCCGCGGGACACCATCCGCCTCGGCGGCATCACCGCCACGGGTTACCACGGCGTCTTTGCCGAGGAACGCCGCGACGGGCAGACCTTCATCGCCGATCTGGTGCTCTTCACGGACCTGCGCGCCGCCGCGGCCACCGACGACCTGACGCTGACCGCCCACTACGGCGAGATCGCCGAAGCGGTCAGCGCCGAACTCACCGGCGAACCGGTCAACTTGGTCGAGACCCTGGCCGAGCGCATCGCAGCCGCCGTGCTGGGGGGCTTCCCCACCATCGACGCCGTCCAGGTCACCGTGCACAAACCCCAGGCACCGATCACGGTGCCCTTCGGGGACGTCGCCGTCACCATCCACCGGGAGCGCGCATGAATTCCTCGAACGACGCCGTCCGGGCCGTCCTGGCGCTGGGCAGCAACCTCGGCGAATCCCGGGACACCCTGTCCGCCGCCGTCGCGGACCTGGCCGACCACCCGGGCATGAGCCTGGCCGCGGTATCCCCAGTGGTGCGCACCCGTCCCGTGGGCGGACCGGAGGGCCAGCCCGACTACCTGAACCTGGTCATCGCCGTGGACACCACCCTGGCACCGCACGAGCTGCTGGCGCACTGCCAGCAGGTTGAGCAGCGCCACCACCGCGAACGCATCGTGCGCTGGGGGCCGCGGACCCTCGACGTCGACATCATCACCTACGGGGACCTGCGGCTTGAGGACCCCGACCTGACCATTCCGCATCCGCGGGCCTCGTCCCGCGCCTTCGTCCTGCAGCCCTGGGCGTGGATGGAACCGGAGGCCATGCTGGAGGGTGAGCCGGTCGCCGAGCTCGCCGCCCGGGCCGAGGACCTCCCGGGCCTGGAGATCTACGAGGGAGACTGATCCGGTGAGGACCCTTCGGTACCGCCGGCTGGCACTGATCTGTGTCGTGGCCGGCCTCGCGGGCTGGGCCGGCTCCGTGCTCGCCGAGCGCTGGTCGCTGCCCGTGCCGGCGTTGAGCCTCACCGCGCTGCTGACCGTCCTTGCCGTCGTCGTGCTGGTGCTGGTGCTGGGCCTGCGGGTGCGCCGCTGGCGCGCCAGCGGCGGAAAGACCAGGCTGGACCCGATCGCCGCCGCGCGCACGCTGGTGCTGGCTCAGGCCTCCGCCTACGCCGGAGTCCTGCTGCTGGGCTGGCACGTGGGCGTCTTCCTGGACCAGCTGCCGCTGTGGCAGCTGCGGCCGGGGCACGCCCCCACGTGGTCCGCCCTGGCGATGACCGCCGGCGGCGCGGTGCTGACCGCCGCCGGGCTGCTGGTGGAGAACTTCTGCAGGATTCCGCCCGACGACGGGCCCGAGGGCAGCAACGGCAATGATCCCGAAACACCGGACGGCGAGGGCGAGTATGCGTGACGCGGCAATTGATCCACCCGGGCTCGCCTGGCAGCGGGTCAGCCCGCGCTACCTACGGCTGCGGGTCATCGGCTGGGCCATGGAGAGCGTGTTCCTGCTGGCCGCCGCCGCCGTTCCGCTGGTGCTCACCCTCACCGGCGTCTGGAACCTCGCCCCCTGGCTGGCCTGGGGCATCCCGGGCCTGATGCTGGTGCTGTGCCTGTGGCGCGCCGTGCTGCTGCCCCGGCAGGTCCGCGCCATCGGCTTCGCCGAACGGGACGAGGACCTGCTGATCCGCCGCGGCATTTTCTTCCAGCGCGTGCTCGTGGTGCCCTACGGGCGGATGCAGTACGTGGACGTGTCCGTCGGTCCGCTGGAGCGGGCCTTCGGACTGTGCACGCTGAAGCTGCACACCGCTTCCCCCGGCACGGACGCGCAGATCCCGGGGCTGCCGGCCGACGAGGGCGCACGGCTGCGCGAGCACCTCTCCGCGCGCGGCGAAGCGCAGCTGGCGGGACTGTGACCGCCGACGACGCCGGGACCGGCCCCGGGCCGGGCCCGGACGGGCAGCTGCCCGGCCCCGGAACCGACGCCGGGGAGACCTGGCACCGGGTCCATCCGGTGTCCCCGCTGGTCCGGGGCTGGATTGCCCTGGTGGCGATCCTCTACTTCGCCGGCCGGGAACGCGCCGAGGCCTTCTTCGAACGCGGCGACCTCGGCCTGGACGACTTCCCGCTCCTGCAGGTCCTGCTGGCCCTCGCCGGGGTGCTGCTCATCATTGCCGTGGCGTTCTACCTCTCCTGGCGCTTCACCCGCTACCAGCTGACCAGGGAGCACGTGCGCGTGCACTCCGGTGTGGTGTTCCGCCAGCAGCGGCAGGCCCGCCTGGACCGGGTCCAGGCCATCGACGTCATCCAGCCGCTGCTGGCGCGCGTGTTCGGGCTCGCCGAGCTGCGCTTCGAGGTGGCCGACTCCGGCGAATCCGCCGTCCGGCTCGCCTACCTGAGGCTTGACGACGCGCAGAAGCTTCGCGCCGCCATCCTCGCCCGCGCCTCCGGCGCCGCCTCGGGAACCGACGCCGACACCGAAGAGGCGCCGGAACTGCCCGTGCTGGCGCTGCGGCCGGGCCGGGTGATCGCCTCGACGCTGCTCTCCGGCACCACGGTCTTCCTGGTGATCTTCGGGCTCGGCGGCACCGCGATCCTGGGCTTCACCACCCGCGACCCGCTCAGCCTTGCGGTGCTGGTGCCGATCCTGGCCGGAACCGTCGGATCCTACTGGTCCCAGTTCAGCAGCGGGTTCAACTTCCGCGCCGCCACCTCCCCGGACGGGCTGCGCATCCGCTCCGGCCTACTGGACACCCGGGCGCAGACGGTACCGCCCGGCCGGATCCAGGCCATCTCCATCGTCCAGCCCATGCTGTGGCGGTTCCCCGGCTGGTACCGCATCACGGTGAACGTGGCAGGCTACAGCGGCGGCGACGCCGACGGCCGCACCCGCCTGCTGCCCGCCGGCACCCGCGACGAGGTCTTCCGGGTCCTGGCGCTGGCCCTGCCCGACCCCGGCACCGCGGACCCGATCGAGGTGTTTTCCGCGGGCATGGACGGCAGCGGCGAGGCGTGCGGCTACACCACCACTCCGCGCCGCGGGCGCTGGCTCGCCCCGCTGGCCTGGCGCCGCAACGGATACGCGGCAACCGGCACGGCCCTGCTGGCACGCAGCGGCCGGCTGCGCCGCCAGCTGGACATCGTCCCGCATGCCCGCACCCAGTCCATGGCCCTGCACCAGGGGCCGCTGAACCGCCGCTTCGCCCTGGCCGACCTGCGGCTGCATTCCACCGCCGGGCCGGTCAGCCCCCGGGTCCTCCAGATGGACGCCGGCACCGCGCGGGCCCTGTTCGTTGAGCAGGCCCGCCGGGCCCGGGACGCCCGACGGCGGGACCGCACCGAACGCTGGCGCGAGTCCGAGGCCCGCGCCTCCGGGCCCGCACCCGCGGACCGGCACCACCCCGCACCCGAGGAGCTGCCCGATGAGCACCGCTGACCTTTCCACGTCCCGGGGACGACGGGCCGGGCGGCTCGGCGTCGGGGTGATCGGCGCAGGCAAGGTCGGCGCCGTCCTCGGCGCGGCGCTGCGCGCCGCCGAGCACGCCGTCGTCGGCGTCTCCGCCGTCTCCGAAGCCAGCCGGGAGCGGGCCGAGAACCTGCTCCCCGGAGTTCCCGTGCTGGAGATCCCGGACATCGTGGAGCGCTCCGAGCTGGTCCTGCTGGCGGTGCCCGACGACGCCCTGCCGGACCTGGTTGCCGGGCTCGCCGCCACCGGGTCCTGGCAGCCCGGGCAGCTGGTGGCCCACACCTCCGGCCGGTTCGGCACCGCGGTCCTGGATCCGGCGCGGCGGCGCGGAGCCATTCCGCTGGCCCTGCACCCGGCCATGACCTTCACCGGCCTCAGCCTGGACCTCACCCGGCTGGCGGACAGCAGCTTCGGCGTGACCGCCCCCGCCGCGGTGCTGCCGATCGCCCAGGCCCTCGTGGTGGAGATGGGCGCCGAACCGGTGGTCATCGACGAGGCCGACCGGGCCGCCTACCACGCTGCCCTCGCCCACGCCTCCAACCATCTGGTGACGATCACCGCCCAGTCCACCCAGCTGCTGCGCAGCCTCGGAGTGGAGAAGCCGGACCAGCTGCTCGGCCCGCTGATGCGCGCCTCGCTCGAAAACGCGCTGGCCTCCGGCGAAACCGCACTCACCGGGCCCGTGGCCCGCGGCGACGCCGGCACCGTCCGTGCCCACGCGGACGTCCTGGCCGGGCAGCCCGAAGACCTGCGGGAGGCCTATGAGGCGCTCTCCCGCGCCACCGCCCGCCGCGCCGTCGAGCGCGGCCTGCTGAGCCCCGCCCAGGGCGAGGCGATCCTGAAAGCACTGCCGCACGACCAAGAAGGTACGAGTTGAACACTCCCGGCGTGGCCCGCACGGCCGCCGAACTGCAGGACACCATCGCACGGCTGCTTGCCGGCACCGGAAAGGAGCACCCCGAGCTGGGGCTGGTTCCCACCATGGGAGCGCTGCACCACGGGCACGCCGCCCTGGCCCGCGCCGCCCGCGCCGAAAACGACGTGGTGGTGGCATCGATTTTCGTCAACCCGCTCCAGTTCGACGACCCGGCCGATCTCGCCCGCTATCCCCGCACCCTCGAAGCGGACCTGGCGCTGCTCGCCGCGGCCGGCGTCGACGTCGTCTTCGCGCCGGATGTGGAGGAGATGTACCCCGGCGGGGAGCCGCTGATCCGGGTCAGCTCCGGCGAGCTCGGCACCCGCTACGAAGGTGCGTCACGTCCCGGCCACTTCGACGGCGTGCTGACCGTGGTGGCCAAGCTGCTGCACATCGCCCAGCCGCCGGTTCCCGCCGAATACCGCGCCTACTTCGGACAGAAGGACGCCCAGCAGCTGGTGCTGATCCGGCGGATGGTGCAGGACCTGAACTGGCCGGTCCAGGTGCGGGGAGTGCCGATCGTCCGGGGCGCCGACGGGCTCGCCGAATCCAGCCGCAACGCCTTCCTCGCCCCGCAGGAGCGCGAAGCCGCCCTGGCGCTGGCCGGGACGCTGGCGGACCTGCGCGACCGCGCCGCCGCCGGCAGGCCCCTTGACCTCCCGGCGGCCCGCGCCCGCCTCGCCGCAGCGGAGGGGGTGCAGCTGGACTATCTCGACGTCGTCGACCCGGCCACGCTGGCCGCCCTGCCCGCCGGCCCCGGGGAACCGCTGGCCGCCAACGCCCTGGCGCTGGTCGCGGCCCGCGTGGGCGCGGTGCGCCTGATCGACAACATGGAGCTGATTCCGGCCTGACCCGCCGGCCCCTGCGCCCCTGCTTTCCGCCCCGCAGGGGCCGCACGGGAGGGGCCGCGGACCCGGGACGCGTCAATTAGGACAGACTGGGTAGACTTAATTCCCGTGACCACTGAAGATTCCCCCGTGTCCCCGCAGCCCGACGCCGACTACTCCGAGCAGATGCGCATCCGCGCGGAAAAGCGCGCCCGGCTGCTGGCATCGGGCCGGGAAGCCTATCCGGTGACCGTGCCGCGCACGCACTCGCTCGCCGAGGTGCGGGAGAAGTACGGCCACCTGCAGGCCGATGAAGCCAGCGGCGAGACGGTCGGCGTCACCGGCCGGGTGGTCTTCATCCGCAACACCGGCAAGCTCTGCTTCGCCACCCTGCAGGAGGGCAGCGGCACCCGTCTGCAGGTCATGCTGAGCCTGGCCGAGGTGGGTGGGGAGTCCCTGGCCGAGTGGAAGTCCCTCGTGGATCTCGGCGACCACGTCTTCGTGCACGGCGAGGTGATCTCCTCGCGCCGCGGCGAGCTGTCCGTGATGGCCGATGAATGGTCCATGGCGGCCAAGGCGCTGCGTCCGCTGCCCGTGCTGCACGCCGACCTCAACGAGGAAACCCGCGTCCGCCAGCGATATGTGGATCTGATGGTGCGCGAAGAAGCGCGCGAAATGGTCTACAAGCGCGCCGCCGTTATCCGCGCGGTTCGGGACACCCTGCACGGGCACGGATATGTCGAAGTCGAAACGCCCATGCTGCAGCTGGTTCACGGCGGCGCCGCGGCCCGGCCCTTCGAAACCCACCTGAATGCCTTTGACCAGAAGATGACCCTGCGCATCGCCACCGAGCTTTTCCTGAAGCGGGCGGTCGTGGGCGGCATCGAGCGGGTTTACGAACTGGGCCGGATCTTCCGCAATGAGGGCGTGGACTCCACCCACAGCCCGGAATTCACGACCCTTGAATCCTATGAGGCCTACGCCGACCAGTTCGTGATGGCCGACCGCATTCGCGAAATCATCCTCAATGCCGCCGACGCCGTCGGCAGCAGGGTGATCGAAACACCCGCCGGAACCATCGACCTGAACGGTGAATGGCGCTGGCTGGCGGTCTACCCCGGCCTTTCCGAGGCGGTGGGCCGGGAAATCACCCCGGATACGGATGCCGCCACGCTGCGCGCCGTCGCGGAGGAGCACGGCGTAAAGGTGGATCCGGCCTGGGACGCCGAAAAGCTCGTTATCGAGCTGTTCGGAGAAATCGTGGAGCCCACGCTGATCCAGCCGACCTTTGTCTACGACTACCCGCCCTCCGCCCAGCCGCTGGCCCGCCAGCACCGGGACGACCCGCGGCTGATCGAGGCCTGGGACCTCATCATCGGCGGGATGGAGCGCGGCACCGCCTTCTCCGAGCTGATCGACCCGGTCATCCAGCGCCAGCGCCTGACCGAGCAGTCCCTCCGGGCGGCCGGCGGAGACCCCGAGGCGATGGCCCTGGATGAAGACTTCCTGCGGGCGCTCGAGTATGGCGCTCCGCCCATGGGCGGCATCGGGCTGGGAATCGATCGGCTCGTGATGCTTTTCACAAATGCGGGAATCAGGGAGACGATTTTGTTCCCCCTGCTTAAGCCGGAAATGGGATAACCGTGGAATATGTCGAAGTTCTGCTGCCGTCGGTGGCCGTGGGCGTGCTCTTCTTTTTCGCCATGAAGGCGCTGCTCAATGCGGACCGATCCGAACGAAAGGCTCAGGCCGAGGCTGATGCCGAAGCCCGGCCGGATGGTCCTGAAGACGGGGAAAGCAAATCCGATAAATCGGCCGGGTAGCTTTGACGCCCTAAGGCTAATGCGCCATAATCGTAAGTGGTCTCAAATATTTTTCCCCCGCTGTTTGACTGCTTAGGAGCCTGACGTGGCGCAAAAGGTAAAAATCATTCTGGTCGACGACCTCGACGCCGGAAGTGCGGACGAGACCGTGCGTTTCGGCCTCGACGGCACACAGTACGAGATTGACCTTTCAAAAGACAATGCGAAGAACCTGCGGGATGCGCTGAAGCCGTATGTTGACGCGGGTCGCAAGGTCGGGACGCGCAGCGGCGGGGGGCGCCAGCGCAGCACCGGGTCCGGCAGCCGCAGCAATGAAGCCGCGCAGATCCGGGAATGGGCCCGCAACAACGGGTACACCGTTTCCGAGCGCGGCCGGGTGAACAGCGAGATCATCGAGGCTTACCGCGCCGCCCAGGGATAGCGGCGGAACGTTCGCCGCGGGCGGGAGGGCTCTCACGCCCGTGGCGAACACGCTCCAAAAGCCGACGCGGCACACGTAGCATCGAATTACGCGTTAGCTAGGAGTGTGCCTCATGTTTGAAAGATTTACCGACCGTGCCCGTCGCGTTGTCGTGCTTGCCCAAGAAGAGGCACGCATGCTCAACCACAACTACATCGGCACCGAGCACATCCTGCTTGGGCTCATTCATGAGGGCGAAGGGGTTGCCGCCAAGGCCCTCGAGTCGCTGAGCATCTCCCTCGGTGCCGTCCGTGAGCAGGTGCAGGAGATCATCGGCCAGGGCCAGCAGGCCCCCTCCGGCCACATCCCCTTCACCCCCCGCGCCAAGAAGGTGCTGGAGCTCTCGCTGCGGGAAGCACTGCAGCTGGGCCACAACTACATCGGCACCGAGCACATCCTGCTCGGCCTGATCCGCGAGGGCGAAGGCGTGGCGGCCCAGGTCCTGGTGAAGCTGGGCGCCGACCTGAACCGCGTGCGGCAGCAGGTCATCCAGCTGCTCTCCGGCTACCAGGGCAAGGAGCCGGTCTCCACCGGCGGCCAGCAGCAGGAAGGCCAGCCCGCCGGCTCGGTGGTGCTGGACCAGTTCGGCCGCAACCTCACCCAGGCCGCGCGTGAAGGCAAGCTTGATCCGGTGATCGGCCGTGAACACGAGATGGAACGCGTCATGCAGGTCCTCTCGCGCCGCACCAAGAACAACCCCGTGCTGATCGGTGAGCCCGGCGTCGGCAAGACCGCCGTCGTCGAGGGACTGGCCCAGGCCATCATCCGCGGCGACGTCCCCGAAACCCTTCGCGACAAGCAGCTGTACACCCTGGACCTCGGGTCCCTGGTGGCCGGCTCCCGCTACCGCGGCGACTTCGAGGAACGCCTGAAGAAGGTCCTCAAGGAGATCCGCACCCGCGGCGACATCATCCTGTTCATCGACGAGATCCACACCCTCGTGGGTGCCGGTGCCGCCGAGGGCGCCATTGACGCGGCTTCGATCCTGAAGCCGATGCTGGCCCGCGGCGAGCTGCAGACCATCGGCGCCACCACGCTGGATGAGTACCGCAAGCACATCGAGAAGGACGCCGCGCTGGAGCGCCGCTTCCAGCCGATCCAGGTCAAGGAGCCGTCGGTGGCGCACGCCATCGAGATCCTCAAGGGCCTGCGCGACCGCTACGAGGCACACCACCGGGTCTCGATCACCGACGCGGCGCTGTCCTCGGCCGCCACCCTGGCCGAGCGCTACATCAGCGACCGCTTCCTGCCGGACAAGGCCATCGACCTGATCGACGAGGCCGGCGCCCGGCTGCGCATCCGCCGCATGACCGCTCCGCCGGAGCTGAAGGAGATCGACGACCGCATCTCCGAGCTGAAGATGGAGAAGGAATCGGCCATCGACGCGCAGGACTTCGAGGTGGCCGCGGCGCTGCGGGACAAGGAGCAGAAGCTTCAGGACCAGCGCGCCGAAAAGGAACGCCAGTGGAAGTCCGGCGGCCTGGACGACATCGCCGAGGTGGATGAGGAACTCATCGCCGAGGTGCTCGCCAACTCCACCGGCATCCCCGTGGTGAAGCTGAACGAAGAGGAGTCCACGCGGCTGCTCAAGATGGAGGATGAGCTGCACAAGCGGGTCATCGGCCAGGACGAGGCGATCAAGTCCATCTCGCAGGCCATGCGGCGCACCCGTGCCGGCCTGAAGGATCCCAAGCGCCCCGGCGGCTCGTTCATCTTCGCCGGCCCCACCGGCGTCGGCAAGACCGAGCTGGCCAAGGCCCTCGCCGAGTTCCTGTTCGGCGACGAGGATGCCCTGATCACCCTCGACATGTCCGAGTACTCCGAGAAGCACACGGTGTCCCGCCTGTTCGGTGCCCCTCCCGGATACGTCGGCTACGAAGAGGGCGGCCAGCTGACCGAGAAGGTCCGGCGTCGTCCGTTCTCCGTGGTCCTGTTCGACGAGGTGGAAAAGGCCCACGCGGACCTGTTCAACTCGCTGCTGCAGATCCTCGAGGATGGCCGCCTGACGGACAGCCAGGGCCGGGTGGTGGACTTCAAGAACACCATCATCATCATGACGACCAACCTCGGCACCAAGGACATCTCCAAGGGCGTCATGACCGGCTTCCAGTCCGGCACCGACACCAAGACCGGTTACGACCGGATGCGGGCCCGGGTCACCGAGGAGCTGCGCCAGCACTTCCGCCCCGAGTTCCTTAACCGCGTCGATGACACCGTGGTGTTCCCGCAGCTGACCCAGGAGGAGATCGTCCAGATCGTCGACCTGTTCCTGGAGCGCCTCGGCAAGCGCCTGGCGGAGAAGGGCATGAGCATCGAGCTCACCCCGGCCGCCAAGGTCCTGCTCGCCACCCGCGGCTACGACCCCGCCATGGGTGCCCGGCCGCTGCGCCGCACCATCCAGCGCGAGATCGAGGACCAGCTGTCCGAGAAGATCCTGTTCGGCGAGCTCAAGCCCGGCGAACTGGTCTCCGTCGACGTCGAGGGCGAGGGTGACGAGGCGAAGTTCACCTTCATCGGCCACGGCACCCCGAAGGCCCTGGAGGAAGCTCCGCCGGCCATCGAGGCCGGAGTTCCGGGCGACTGACTCCATCGCTGACAGGCACACGCGGTAAAGGACCCGGCGGGCAGCAGCCCGCCGGGTCCTTCCGTGTTCCGAAACAGGATTTGCAGCCCGCGGTACGGGCGGTCCTAGACTGAACCGGTGACTTCCGCGCCGTCTCTGACCATCCGCCGGGCCCGAACCTCCGACGTTCCCGGCATCCGGGCGCTGGTCGCCCCGCTGGCGGAGGAGCGCATCCTGGTCGCCAAGGAGGCCGTGGCCTACTACGAGGCGCTCCAGGAGTTCCGGGTCGCCGAGGACGCCTCGGGGCGCATTGTCGGCTGCGGCGCCCTGCACGTGATGTGGGAGGACCTCGGCGAGGTCCGTACCCTGGCCACCGATCCCGCGGTCCGGGGGCTCGGCGTCGGGCACCGGCTGCTGGAGCAGCTGCTGGACGACGCCGCCGAGCTCGGCGTCAGCCGGGTTTTCTGCCTCACCTTCGAGGTCGGCTTCTTCCGCCGCCACGGCTTTGAGGTGATGGCCGACCAGCGCGCCGTCGACCCCGAGGTCTACTCCGAACTGCTGCGTTCCCATGACGAGGGCGTGGCCGAATTCCTGGACCTGGCCCGGGTCAAGCCCAACACCCTGGGCAACACCAGGATGATCCGGCAGCTGACCGACCGGATCTGAGCCCGGCCCGCCGGTCGGACCCCCGGTGGCGGAGTGCCCCGTTCCACGATAAGGTAAGGGTACTTAGCATCATTCGACGGAAGGAGTCCACCATGGGCGCAGACGACAAGATGCAGAACAAGGCCGAGAACCTCGGCGGCAAGGTCAAGGAAGGCCTGGGCAAGGCCACCGGCAACGAGCAGATGGAAGCCGAAGGCCACGGCGACCAGGCCAAGTCCAGCCTCAAGGACGCCGGCGAGAACATCAAGGACGCCTTCAAGGGCAAGTAGCCCCGGCCGGCGGACGCGCTCCACGAAGCGTCCGCACCGGAGCGGCAGACGCTTTATCAGCGGCGGCGGGAAGGGAAGCTCCTTCCCGCCGCCGCTGTCGTCCGTGCACCGCATGAACCCTGTTGCCCCACCCTCCGGGCGGAGTAGGGTGGGGCGCAAATGTGCGGGCGGTGTTCCCCGGCCCGTGCCCGGCAGGAGGAGCCCGCCCGTGAAGAAGCTCATCAATGATCCCCGGGAGGTCGTCGCAGACTCCCTGCGGGGTTTCGGCCTCGCCCACCACGACCTGGTCAAGGTGCATACCGACCCGGACTACGTGGTCCGCCGCGATGCTCCGGTCCGGGGGAAGGTTGCCCTGGTCTCCGGCGGGGGCAGCGGCCATGAACCGCTGCACTCCGGCTACGTGGGCCGCGGCATGCTCGACGCCGCCGTCCCCGGGGCCGTGTTCACCTCGCCCACCCCGGACCAGATCCTCCCGGCCATCCAGCACACCGATGCCGGAGCCGGGGTGCTGCTGATCGTGAAGAACTACACCGGCGACATCCTCAACTTCGAAACCGCGGCCGAACTCGCCGTCGCCGAGGGGCTGGAGATCCGCACCGTGGTGGTGAACGACGACGTCGCCGTCGAGGACTCCACCTACACGGCCGGTCGGCGCGGAGTCGCCGGAACCGTGCTCGTGGAACGGATTGCCGGCGCCGCCGCCGAACGCGGCGATGACCTTGACGCCGTCACCGCCGTCGCGGAGCGGGTCAACGCCGGAGTGCGGTCCATGGGAGTGGCCCTGACCGCCTGCACCGTCCCGCACGCGGGAGAGCCCAGCTTCACCCTGGCCGAGGACGAAATCGAACTCGGCGTGGGCATCCACGGGGAGCCCGGCCGGCGGCGGATGCCGATGGAGACGGCCGACGCCATCGCCGACCAGCTCATCACGCCCGTGCTGGGCGACCTCGACGCCGCGGACGGCTCGCGGGTGCTGCTGTTCGTCAACGGCATGGGCGGCACCCCGCTCAGCGAGCTCTACATCCTCTACGCCCACGCCGCGCAGGTGCTCCAGGACCACGGCCTGCACATTGAACGCTCGCTGGTGGGCAACTACATCACCGCGCTGGAGATGCAGGGCGCCTCGATCACCGTGCTGGTGCTCGACGACGAAATGATCGATCTGTGGGACTCGCCGGTGCACACCGCGGCCCTGCGGTGGGGCGCCTGAGATGGCTGCCGACGCCGCCTGGGCGGTGCAGTGGATGCGCGACAGCGCCGACGTGCTGGCCGCGAACCGGCAGCGGCTGATCGACCTGGACCGGGAGATCGGCGACGCCGACCACGGCGAGAACATGGACCGCGGGTTCACCGCCGTCGTCGGGAAGCTCGATGCCGCCCCGGAGCCGCCGGCCGCGCCCTCCGACGTGCTGAAGACGGCGGCCATGACCCTCATGTCCAAGGTGGGCGGTGCGGCCGGTCCGCTGTACGGGACCGCCTTCCTGCGTGCGGCCACCTCCACCGCCGGCAAGGCCGAGCTGAGCGGAACCGACGTCGCCGACATGGTGGAGGCCGCGCTGGGCGGGCTGACGTCGCGCGGCAAGGCCGAACCGGGCGACAAGACCATGGTCGATGCGTGGACGCCGGCGGCCGGGGCCGCGCGCCGTACGGCTGAGCAGGGCGGTGACGCGGCCCAGACCCTGGCCGCTGCCGCCGACGCCGCCGAGGAAGGCCTGGCGGCCACGGAGCCGCTGACCGCGCGCAAGGGCCGCGCCAGCTACCTGGGTGAGCGCAGCGCCGGGCACCTGGATCCCGGCGCGGCGTCCACCGCCCTGATCCTCCGGGCGGCCGCCCGTGCGGCGGGGGCGCCGGAATGACGGTGGGCCTGGTGATCGTCTCGCACAGCGCCCGGCTGGCCCAGGGCGTCAGGGAACTGGCGGCCCAGATGGCCGCCGACGTGCCCATAGCAGCCGCCGGCGGCACGGACGACGACGGCATCGGCACCAGCCTGGAAAAGATCCTCGCCGGAATCGCCGAGGTGGATACCGGCGACGGGGCGGTCCTGCTGACCGACCTGGGCTCAGCCGTGATGACCGCGGAGTCGGCCGTGGAGTTCCTGGACCCGGAGCAGCAGGAGCGGGTGAAGATGGCGGACGCGCCGCTCGTGGAGGGCGCCGTGGCGGCCGCCGTCGCGGCCCAGGGCGGGCGCGGAGTGGCGGAAGTGGTGGCCGATGCGGAGGCCGCCGGGGGAGCCGGCGGCCGGGCCGCTGCTCCGGCCGCGGACGGGCGCGCGCGCGACGACACCGACCCCGACGACGGCGCCGTGCACCGCGGCGCGTGGACCCTGGTGAACCCGATGGGGCTGCACGCCCGGCCGGCCGCCGCGGTGGCGCAGGCCATGGCGGACCTGGATGCCGACATCACGATCAACGGCGTGGACGGCAAGAGCGTGATGATGCTGATGACGCTGGGCCTGCGCCAGGGACAGACGCTGGAAGTCGAAGCCACCGGCCCCGACGCCGAACGGGCGGTGGAAATCCTCGGCGTCGAGGTCCGCAACGGCTTCGGCGAAATCTAGCCGCAGGATCCGGCCGCAGGATCCGGCCGCGGGAGCCCGCCGCAGCTCAGCCCGGCAGGCCGATTCCGGCCGGCTGCTCCTCGGCCAGCCGGTCCGCGAGCAGCCCGGCCAGCGCCCGCTCCATCTGTTCGGCCGGGGCCTGGAGCCCGTGCAGGCGGGCGAGCGGCGTCAGTTCGGTGTCCGCGTCCGGTTCGACCAGGTCGATCGGGCCGTCCAGGAGCAGCCCGCGCGGAACCGGCCCGGACGCGGCCCGCAGCACAGCCATCATCGCACCGCGCACCTGCCGGTCGGTGCCGGCCCAGGCCTGGCCGCGCGGCACGTAGTCCGGTTCCGGCCGGCCGGCCGCCACCCAGGCGCACTCGGCGCGCACCGGGCACTCGTCGCAGCGCGGCGAGCGGGCCGTGCAGATCAGGGCCCCCAGCTCCATGACGGCGGCGTTCCACTTCACGGAGTCCGCCCGTCCGGCGGGCAGCAGCTCCTCGGCCAGGCGCATCTCGGCTGCGGTCAGCGACCGTGCCGGCAGTGCCCGGCCGGAGACGGCCCGGGCGTGCACCCGGCGGATGTTGGTGTCCACCACGGTTTCCCGGCGGCCCCACGCGAACGCCGCAACCGCGGCGGCGGTGTACTCTCCGACGCCGGGGAGCCCCAGCAGCTGCTCCCGACTGTCCGGCACCATGCCGCCGTGGTCCGCGGCGATGGCGCGGGCCGCTGCATGCAGCCGAAGGGCGCGCCGCGGGTACCCGAGCCGTCCCCAGGCCCGGACCGCCTCCCCGGCCGGCTCCGCGGCCAGGTCCGCCGGCGCGGGCCAGCGGCGAAGCCATTCCTCCCAGACCGGCAGCACCCGCACCACCGGCGTCTGCTGCAGCATCACCTCGCTGACCAGCACGCCCCAGGCGGTGCACTCCTGCTTCCGCCAGGGCAGGTCCCGGGCGGCGCGCCCGAACCATTCCGGAATCAGCCGATGCAGCTGCTGAACCGTCGAACCGGTCTCCACCGTGGTGCCTCCTCTTTGCCGACCCCCTACTTTACTGCCGTGCCCTGCGGCGCTCCGCGCCGCGCCGTCGTGACCTGCAGTGATTCCGGCCGCCACCGGCGTGCCCCGCAGCCCTATGCGTCCCGGGGTCCCTAGCCTTAAGCCATGGCAGGAAACCCGGATCCCAGGCGCAGCGGCACAGTCGGGCGATCCTCCCCCGGCGGCCGGAAGCGGCAGAGCCCGGCGGTCTACCGGCGTCGCCGGCTGGCCGCCCTGCTGGCCCTGCTGCTGCTGATCGGCATCATCTTCGGGGGCATCGCCGTGGTGCGGGCGCTCACCTCCGGCGGAGACGCCGCAACGGCCGGGCCCGCGTCCTCCGCCGCGCCGGCCCCGTCGCCTGCGCCCACCCCGGGAACGACGGAGGAGGCCGCGCAGGAGGAGGCGGAGCCGCAGCAGACGGGCGCGGCCGACAACGCCGACAACGGGGAGCCGGGACGCAACGAGTGCCCGGCCGGGGTGATTCGGGTGGAGGCAGGCACCGATTCGCCGGTCTACGCGGCCGGGACCAGTCCGCTGCTGACGCTCAGCGTGACCAACACCGGCTCCGAACCCTGCGACATCAACGTGGGGACCAGCCGGATGGAATTCCTGGTCACCAGCGGCTCGGACCGCATCTTCTCCTCGGTGGACTGCCAGGAGCCCGGCGAGGACCTGTGGAAGGCCTTCGAACCCGGGGCGACGGAATCGGCGGTCCTGCCCTGGGACCGGGTGCGGTCGGCCCCCGGCTGCGCGCCTGTGCCCGGCAACCCGGCACCGGGGACCTACGTTTTCACTGCGGCCCTGGGGGCGCTGACCAGCGAAAAGGCAGTGTTCCAGCTCGAATAGCTACATGAAGCGGTCCAGCAGGCTGGTCTCGGCGATCCGGGACAGGCCCTCCCGCACGGTGCGGGCCCGCTGTTCACCGATGCCTTCGACCTGCATGAGGTCTTCGATGTTGGCGGCCATCAGGTTCTGCAGCCCGCCGAAATGCTCCACCAGCCGGTTGGACACGGCGGGGGGAACGGACTTGATGTTGCCCAGCAGCCGGTAGCCGCGCGGCTGGACCACTGCCTCCAGCGAGTCCTGTCCGGGCTGGAAACCCACCACGGCGGCGATCTTGCCCAGGTCCACCATGTCGGAGGGGCTCAGCCGCTGCAGCGTGGCCACCTGCTCATCGACGGCCAGCTCGCCGTCGGCCAGATGCATGTAGTCCCGGATGATCATGTCGCTGCCCGGGCCCAGGCCCGCCGTGAGCTCCTCGAGCTGGAGGGACAGCAGGCGGCCGTCCACACCGAGCTCCAGCACGTACTGGGCGATCTCCTCGGAGATCCTTCGCACCATTTCCTGCCGCTGCAGCGTGACCGCGACGTCGCGCACGGTCACCATCGCCTCGATCTCCAGGGCGGACAGCGAGTTGGTCACCTGGTCCAGCCGGGACCGGTAGCGTTCCAGCGTGGCCAGCGCCTGGTTGGCCCGTGCCGCCACCGGCTCGGAGCCCTCCAGCACGTGGCGCAGCCCGCCGACGTAGAGCTGGATGATCTGCATGGACTGGCTGACCGAGATGACCGGAAAACCGGTCTGGATGGCCACGCGCTCAGCGGTGCGGTGGCGAGTGCCGGATTCGTGGGTCTCGATGGTGTGGTCGGGGACCAGCTGCACCGCGGCCCGCAGGATGCTCCGGGCCTCCTTGTCGCAGACGATGGCGCCGTCCATCTTGGCCAGTTCCCGCAGCCGGGTGGGGGAGAAGTCGATGCCGATGTCGAAGCCGCCGGAGCAGATCGAGTCGACGGTCCGGTCGAAGCCGAGCACGATGAGCGCGCCGGTGCGGCCGCGCAGGATGCGCTCCAGCCCGTCGCGCAGGTCGGTGCCGGGCGCGACCCGCGCCAGGGTGGCCCGGAGTGCGTCCTCGGGCGTGCGTGCCATGTTAGATCCTTCCGGCCCTGGGCCCGGGGGCGGTTTCGGGCACAGTTATGCTCAGACTTTCCCATCCTAGTGGGCGCACGGAGCGTCCCGAGGCCGGAAAAGGTCACATGACGGCCGCGGTTTCGGCCGCCGCCCGGGTAGTTCCCGCCTAGAACAGCAGTTCGAGGGCCTCGCCGAGGGTGCCGACCTCACGCACCTTGAACCCGGCGGGCACCTGGCCCGGACCGTTCGGGGAGGCCGGGACCACGGCGTGGGTGAAACCGAGCCGCTCGGCCTCGTTGATCCGCCGGCTGATCCCGGGCACCGGCCGGACCTCGCCGGCCAGGCCCACTTCGCCGAAGGCGATCAGCCGGGCCGGCAGCGGCTTGTCCATCTTCGCCGAGGCCATCGCCAGGGCCACCGCCAGGTCGGTCGCCGGCTCGGTCAGCCGGACCCCGCCCACCGTCGCCACGTAGCTGTCATCCTTGGCGAGGTTCATGGACGCCCGCTGCTGCAGGACCGCCAGCAGCATGGCCACCCGCGCGGAGTCCAGGCCGCTGGTGGCGCGGCGGGCCTGCGCGTTGCCGGTCTCGGCGAGCAGGGCCTGCACCTCGGCCACGAGCGGACGCCGGCCCTCCAGGGTCACCGTGATGCAGGTGCCCGAGACGGGGTCCTTGGTCCGGGAGACGAACAGCCCGCTGGGATCCGCGAGGCCTTCGATGCCGTCTTCGGTGAGGTCGAAGCAGCCCACCTCATCGGTGGGCCCGTACCGGTTCTTCACCGCACGGACCAGCCGCAGCCGGGAGTGCCGGTCGCCGTCGAACTGGCAGACCACATCCACCAGGTGCTCGAGCAGCCGCGGCCCGGCGATGGAGCCGTCCTTGGTCACATGGCCGACCAGCAGGGTGGTCATGTTCCGGGTCTTGGCGGCGTTGATCAGCGACGCCGCGACCTCGCGGACCTGGCTCACGCCGCCGGCGCTGCCGTCGACCGCGGTGCTGCTGAGCGTCTGCACCGAGTCGACCACCAGCAGCCCGGGATCCACCTGTTCCACCTGCCCCAGGGCCTGGGCGAGGTCGGTCTCCGCGGACAGATACAGGGCGCTGCTGACGGCGTTGATCCGTTCCGCGCGCAGCTTCACCTGGGCGGCGGATTCCTCGCCGGTCACATACAGGACCCTGCGGCCCTGCCCGGCCACCCGCGCGGCGACGTCGAGCAGCAGCGTGGACTTGCCGACGCCGGGCTCGCCGGCGAGCAGGATCACGGCCCCGGGCACCAGCCCGCCGCCGAGCACCCGGTCCAGCTCGCCCACGCCCGTGGGCTGGTAGGCGGCGGTGGCGGCGTCGACCTCGCCGATCGGCAGGGCGGGGCGGGCCACGGTGGCAGCGGCGGTGGTGCGGGCGACGGTGTCGACGGCTTCCTCGACGGTGCCCCAGGCCTGGCACTCGCCGCAGCGCCCCACCCATTTGGCGGTGGTCCAGCCGCATTCGGTGCAGCGGTAGTTGGCGGCGGCGCGGGAACGGGTCTTGGTGGCCATGGCAAAAGGCTATCCCGGGGCGCCGACACCGCCGGCGGGGTCAGACCTCCGCCAGGTAGGACACCGCCTCATCGTGGGAAAGGCCGGTGGATTCCAGCAGGTCCACGAGCATGGGCCGGAAGAGCATGATCAGGGCGTCGCCCTGGGGATTGGTCACGTCCATGGCGCGCGGTTCCAGGCGCATCCCGACGGCGGCCAGCGCGTTCCGGGCGTGGCGCAGCAGCCGCTCGCGGGTGTCGGTCGATTCATGCCCGCCCAGCGCCCGGGCCAGGATGTCCACGGCCTCCGCGGTGTCCTGCAGCACCTCCGAGACGTTTTCGATCGCGTCGTCGCTGAGGGAGGCGTGGTTGATCACCGACGCCGCGCGCCGGGCCAGCACCCGGCTGTTGCGCACGGCCAGGTCAAGGTAGCTGATCGAGCCGCGCAGGTCGCCCAGTTCGGCCAGGTGGCGGCGGTAGGCGGGAGAGAGGCGCGCGATCTCCCTGGCGTCCCGGACACTGCGCTCGAGCAGGTCGAGCTGGGGCTGGGTGTTCCGCGCCCGCACGAGGGCGTGCCAGGCGGCCGTGGAGTCGCTGCGCGCCACGGCCTCGCCGGTCTGCCGCAGCACGGCCGACAGCTCCTGCAGCAGCTCCCGCACGGCGGTCCGCGGCTCGCGGCGCGGGTCCCGGGGCGCCAGCATCGTGACCAGCAGCGCGAAGAGGCCGCCGACGACGGCGTCCACGCTGCGGGTGAACGCCCCGCCCTCCGGGGCGGGCAGGAGCACCACCAGCAGCGACTGCAGGCCCAGCTGGGTGGTGAAGATGACGCCGCGGTCCAGGAAACGGGCGAGCATCACCGACACGAACAGCACGATGGCGGCCTGCCACAGGCCCGGGCCGAGCAGGGTCAGCAGCAGCTCGCCCACGGTGATGCCCAGGGTGCAGCCGATACCGACCTCCAGCACCCGCCGGGTGCGCGGTTCGCGCGAAAAGCCCAGGGAGACCAGGGCCGCCGTGGCGGCGAACAGGGGACCTTCGTGCCCGAGCACATATTCCGCGAAGGCGTAGGCGCCGACCGCGCAGATCGTCATCTGCAGGGCGGGGACCAGGGAGTTCCGGCTGCGCCGCAGCCCCACCTTGAAGCGGTTGCGCAGGAACCCCCGGCTTCGGGACAGGCGCTCGCGGGCTGGCATGGGTCCAAGTCTATGCGGCGGGCAAACCTACACGGGGGTTCCTCCGCTCTGTGACGGCCTGCAGCGCCGGGCGCGTGCCGGACACCGAAACTTCCCCGGCCGCTCCCCGGCAGTTCACCTGCCGTTCACCTTCGGGGTGCAGTCTCGTTCATGGGGAATCCCTCCCCGGACACAAAGGGTCCACCGGCGCCGGACCGGCCACATGGCATCCATCCCCTGAAAGGGACAGAAGTGAAAGCAATGCGTTTCGGCCGTACCGCGGCCGTCCTCTCGGTGGCCGCATTTGGTTTGGCGGCGTGCGGCAGCGACAGCGCCGCCCCGGCGGCGGGCAACACCGCCGGCGACAGCACCAGCACCATCACCGGCACCCTCTCCGGGGCCGGCGCATCGTCGCAGGACTCGGCCATGCAGGCCTGGATCGCCGGGTTCGCCGCGGCCCACCCCGGGGCGTCCGTGCAGTACTCGCCGGACGGCTCCGGCGCCGGGCGGGACGCCCTGCTGGCCGGCGGCGTGCAGTTCGCCGGATCCGACGCGTACCTTGACGATGAGGAGGCGGCCGCCGCCCTGGAGACCTGCGGGCCCGACGGCGCCCTCCACGTCCCCGCCTACATCTCCCCGATCGCCGTGGCCTTCAACCTGCCCGGCGTCGAGACCCTGAACCTGGACGCGGCCACCCTCGCCTCCATCTTCCGCGGCGGGATCACCGCCTGGAACGATCCGGCGATCGCCGCCCACAACGAGGGCACCGAACTGCCGGACACTCCGATCACCGTGGTGCACCGTGCCGATGACTCGGGGACCACGACCAACTTCACTGAGTACCTTGCCGCCGCCGCCCCCGAGGTCTGGACCGATGAGCCCGACGGCGAGTGGCCCGAGGCGCTCGACGGCTTCGAGAACGGCCAGGGCACCAGCGGCGTCGTCTCCGCCGCGTCCGGCACGGAGGGCGCCATCACCTACGCCGACGCGTCCGCCGTCGGCGGGCTGGGCACGGTCGCCCTGGAGGTCGGCGCGGACTACGTCGCCTACAGCGCCGACGCCGCCGCCAGGGCCGTGGAGGCATCCTCACCGGTCGAGGGGGAGAACCGGCCGGAGGCCGATATGGCGATGCAGCTGGACCGGACCACCACTGAGGCCGGCGCCTACCCGCTGGTCCTGGTCTCCTACCATGTCTTCTGCACCAGCTACGAAAACCGGGAGGCCGCGGACCTGGTGAAGGCCTTCGGCCACTACGTGATCAGCGAGGAGGGCCAGTCGGCGGCGGCCGACGCCGCGGGCAACGCTCCGCTCTCCGAGAACCTCCGGGAACAGGCGGAGACCGCCATCGACTCCATCCGGGCCGCGTCCTAGCGGATTCCGTCACAGCCGGGGCCTCCCCCGATCCGGTTTCCCGGAGCGGGGGAGGCCTGCGGCGGGACAGTCCGCCTCCCGACTTCGGTAAGGTAAAAGTGGCCACCGGCGAAGTCCCGAACACCAGATCCGTTACGTTCGCCGACAAGTTTGTTGAAGGGTAATTCAGTGACCAGCAAGTCCCTCAAGGGCGCCAATGACAGCGCCGGCCGGGCCGGAGACAGAGTCTTCTCCGGGGCCACCCTCTTCGCCGGCTGCCTGATCCTCCTGGTCCTCTTTGCCGTCGCCGTCTTCCTGCTCTGGCAGGCGCTGCCGACGTTCAGCGCACCGGGCGAGGACATCACCGGCGGACACGGGTTCCTCAGCTACATCCTGCCGCTGGTGGTGGGCACCGTCATCGCGGCGTTCATCGCCCTGGTCATCGCCACCCCGGTGGGCCTGGGCGTAGCCCTGTTCATCAGCCACTACGCGCCGCGGCGCCTCTCGCAGGGCCTGGGCTACCTGGTGGACCTGCTGGCGGCGATTCCGTCGGTGGTCTACGGAGCCTGGGGCATGCTGGTGCTCGCCCCCGCGTTGGTGGGTCCGTACAACTGGCTGGCCGAGAACGCCGGCTGGATTCCGCTGTTCACCGGACCGGCGAGCCAGACGGGCAAGACCATGCTGACCGCGGGCATCGTCCTGTCCGTCATGGTGCTGCCGATCATCACCTCGCTGTCCCGCGAGATCTTCCTGCAGACCCCCAAGCTGCATGAGGAGGCCGCCCTGGCCATGGGCGCCACGCGCTGGGAGATGATCCGGATGGCGGTCTTCCCCTTCGCCCGCCCCGGCATCATCAGCGCCGTCATGCTCGGCCTGGGCCGCGCCCTGGGCGAGACCATGGCCGTCGCCCTGGTCCTGTCCTCCGGCGGCCTCATCGCCAGCCTGATCCGGCCGGGCAACCAGACCATCGCCGCCGAGATCGCCCTGAACTTCCCCGAGGCCTACGGCCTGCGCCTCTCGGAGCTGATCGCCGCCGGCCTGGTGCTGTTCCTGATCACCCTCGCGGTGAACATGGTCGCCCGCTGGATCATTGCCCGCCACAAAGAATTCTCCGGAGCCAACTGATGAGCCAGACCGTCCTGAACCGACCGGCCGCGCTGCTGTCCAAGAACCGGCTGCCGGGTTATGCCGTCTGGGTGGTGCTCGGCGCCGCGATCGTGCTGGGGGCGGCACTGTCCGCCCTGATCGGCTTCAGCATCGCGTCCTTCGCGATCCTCTCCGCCGTCCTGTTCGTCCTCGGCGCCACCGCGGTGACCGGGATGGTCGAAGGCCGGCGCAAGGCCGTCGACCGCCTCGCCACCTACCTGATCTACGGGGCGTTCATCGTGGCCCTGGTGCCGCTGGTCTCGGTGATCTGGACGGTGCTGGCCCGCGGCCTGCCCGGCCTGTCCCCGGACTTCCTGCTCACCTCGATGGGCGGCATGACCGGCTCGGTGGACAACAACACCGTGGAGACCGGCGGTCCCGTCCTCGGCGGCGCCTACCACGCCATCGTCGGCACCCTCCAGATCACCTTCTGGGCCACCCTGATCTCCGTTCCTGTGGGCCTGCTCGCAGCGGTCTACCTGGTTGAATACAGCAGCGGCGGGCCCCTGTCCCGGGCCATCACCTTCTTCGTGGACGTGATGACCGGCATCCCCTCGATCGTCGCCGGCCTGTTCGCCGCCGCGTTCTTCGGCCTGATCCTCGGCCCCGGCGCCCGCATGGGCATCGTGGCCGCCGTCGCGCTGTCCGTGCTGATGATCCCGGTGGTGGTCCGCTCCACCGAGGAGATGCTCAAGATCGTGCCGAACGAGCTGCGTGAGGCCTCCTACGCCCTGGGCGTGCGCAAATGGCGCACCATCGTGAAGGTGGTCATCCCGACGGCGATCTCCGGCATCGCCTCCGGCGTCACCCTCGCGATTGCCCGCATCATCGGCGAGACCGCGCCCCTGCTGGTCACCGCCGGCTTCGTCAACACCATCAACTTCAACGCGTTCTCCGGCTGGATGACCACGCTGCCGACCTTCATCTACCGGCAGCTGATGAGCCCCACCTCGCCGACCAACACCGACCCCAGCACCCAGCGGGCCTGGGCTGCGGCGCTGCTGCTGATCCTCACGGTGATGCTGCTGAACCTCGCCGCCCGCCTGATCGCGCGCATTTTCGCCCCGAAGGCCGGGCGCTAGGCGCCGGGACCTGCAGAGAAAAGGAACCACAGTGTCCAAGCGAATCGATGTCAAGGACCTCAACGTCTACTACGGTGACTTCCTCGCCGTGGAGGACGTGAACATCAACATCGAGGCCCGGTCCGTCACCGCCTTCATCGGCCCCTCCGGCTGCGGCAAGTCCACCTTCCTGCGCACCCTGAACCGGATGCACGAGGTGCTTCCCGGCGCCCGCGTCGAGGGTGAGGTGCTGCTGGACGGAGAGAATCTCTACGGCCCGGGCGTGGATCCGGTCACCGTCCGCACCCACGTCGGCATGGTGTTCCAGCGGCCCAACCCGTTCCCCACCATGTCGATCCGCGACAACGTGCTGGCCGGGGTGAAGCTGAACAACAAGCGCATCTCGAAGTCCGACGCGGATGACCTGGTGGAGAAGTCGCTGCAGGGCGCGAACCTGTGGCGCGAGGTCAAGGACCGGCTGGACAAGCCCGGCTCGGGCCTCTCCGGCGGCCAGCAGCAGCGCCTGTGCATTGCCCGCGCCATCGCGGTCTCGCCCGAGGTGATCCTCATGGACGAGCCCTGCTCGGCGCTGGATCCGATCTCCACGCTCGCCATCGAGGACCTCATCGAGGAGCTCAAGAGCGAGTACACCGTGGTCATCGTCACGCACAACATGCAGCAGGCCGCCCGGGTGTCGGACAAGACGGCGTTCTTCAACATTGCCGGTACCGGCAAGCCCGGCAAGCTGATCGAGTACGACGACACCGCCACGATCTTCAGCACCCCGTCCCAGAAGGCCACCGAGGACTACGTCTCCGGCCGCTTCGGATAGGCCCGGGGCGTTCCTCAGCCCAGCAGGGGAGACAGGGCGAGGAACAGGATGCCGCCCAGCACCGCCGCGGCCGGCGCAGTGACCAGCCAGGTTGCCAGGATTTCGCGGAGCACGGACCGGCGCAGCGTGGAAAAGCGCTGGTTGACGCCGGCGCCCACGATCGCGCTGGTCATCAGCTGCGTGCTGGACAGCGGCATGTGCAGCCAGAGGCCGCCGAGGAACAGCATGCTTGAGCTGACCGCCTGCGCGCTCATGCCGCGCAGCGGATCCACGCGGACCAGGTTGTAGCCCAGCGTGTGCGTCAGCCGCCAGGAACCGAGCAGGGTGCCGGCGGCCAGCGCGGTGCCTGCGAAGATCTGCACCCAGAGCGGGATGGCCGCCGTGTCGGCGGTGCCCGCGGCGGCCAGGGCCAGCACGATCACGGCCATGGTCCGCTGCCCGTCCTGCAGCCCGTGGCCCAGGGCGAAGGCGGAGGTGAACACCGACTGCGCCATCCGGTTGCCGGCGTCGCCCCGCCGCGGGGAGCTGTAGCGCATCAGCCAGCTGGCGGGAAAGACCAGCAGGTAGGCCAGGGCGAAGGCGATCAGCGGGGACAGCAGCAGGGGCAGGGCGATCTGTTCCCAGATCACCCGGGCCGAACCGGCGATGTTCTCGCCGCCGACCAGGGTGGCCGCAGCTCCGGAGCCCACGATGCCGCCGACGAGGGCATGGGTCGAGGAGGAGGGAACGCGCCGCCACCAGGTCCACAGCCCCCAGCCGCAGGCCGCCAGCAGGCCCGCCAGCAGGATCCCGAGCCCGCCGGCGCCCGCGGGCAGTTCCACGAACCGGACCGTCAGCGCGACGGCGAGGGCGGTGCTGAGCAGGCTGCCCGCCAGGTTGAACCCGGCGGCCAGGCCGGCGGCGATCCGCGGGGTCAGCGCACGGGTGCGCACCGACGTGGCCACCGAATTGGAGACGTCATGGAAGCCGTTGATGAAGGCGTAGGCCCCGGCGATGAGCACGGTGGCGCCCAGCAGGACGGTGGTCACCTACGATTCACGCACCAGCACGCCGCCGACGTACGTGGCGGTGGAGCGCAGTCCGGACACCACCGAGGCCAGCTGGTCGGCCAGGTCGCGGTGGCGGGCGTACGCGGCGGGCTTGAGGTCCTGCAGCATCTCAGCCACCCACATGCGGTGCGTGCGTTCGGCCCGCTTGGTCAGGCGCAGCATCTCGATCCAGTACTCCTCCAGGTCCTGCAGCGACGCCAGGCGCCGCATGGCGGCCACGGTCAGCTCGGACTGGCGGTTGATCACCTCCAGCACCTCGGCGGCACGGCGGGAGAGCTTGGCGGGCCGGTACAGGCCGATGATCTCCGCTGCTCCGTCCAGGCGCTCGACGGCGGTGAGCAGCAGCAGGGACAGCTCGTACAGGTCTTCGCGGGGGAGGGGATTGATGAAGCTGGTGCGCATCTGCGTCATCAGGGCGAAGTGCAGATCGGTGGCTTCGGCTTCGATCCGGTGCATGTCTTCGACCAGCCGGTCGAATCCGTCGGGGTCCGCACCCAGCATTTCGGCCAGCACGGCCGTACCGTCCAGCAGCTGCCCGGCGGTCCGGGACAGCAGGTCCAGGCCGGCGGTGTCCTGGGGGAACAGGCGGAGCTTCACGACGCCGGACGAGGCTCGGTGATCATCACATCCAGAAGAATATCGGATGCTTTGGGCGGGGCGGCCGCGGCCGGCCCCGGACAGAGTAATGGTGCCGAACCGGGAGCGCCTCTCGGCGGAAGGCCGCTCGTAGCGGCTAAAGGTTGAAGCCCGGGGGTTCCACGGTTCGACACCAGTTTCAGTCTTCTACTCGCCGCGAATGATGTCAACACGGATGCCGGGCCCGGTGGCGGGTCTCACAGCAGCGGCCTCAGTCCAGTTCTCCGCGCCGCCAGGCGCGGGCGGATGCCTCGAGGTCCTCGGCCGTGCGGACCAGCTGCCGGGCGTTGCGCGTCAGTGCGGTGGCGCGCCCGCCGTTGGCGGCCTCGGCGTCGTCGGCGTGGTGGGTCTGCCCGAGGGCCACCACCCGGCAGAACGCGGCGAACCGTTCCAGGGCCACGTCGAAGTCGCCCTGGAAGGCGCCCGAGAGGATGGTGTCGGCCATGCCGCGCACCTCCGAGGCGCCGAGCGGCTCGGCCACCCCGGCGACCACCTTGGACACCTGGGCGACGTCCTTGCCGGCGGCGTAGTACGCGGCCACCCGCTCAGGATCCTGCTGGACGGCGGCGCGGAGCGCATACAGGCGCCACAGGGCGCCGGGAAGGGACCGGGCCGGGCTTTCGGCCCACAGCTCTGCGATGGATTCCAGGCCCTGGCGGTCGGCCAGTTCGACCAGGCGCCGGGTGATCTCCGGGTCGTCGGCGCGTCGGCCGTGATGGACCAGGGCCTGGGCGGCCAGGTGTGCGGCCTCGGAGACCCGGGCCGGATCGGCGCCGCCGGCGAAGTTCGCAAAGTCCTGCGGAGTGAACGGCTTGGGCTTGTGAGGGCGGGGAGGTTGGGATGAGGACTCGCTCATGCTTCGAGAATACTCCCGCCGGCGGCACCGGATCGAGGCGGATCCGGGGTCCCCGGGCCGTGACGCCGCCGACGGCGGGCGGCTGGGTTTTCCCGCGCCGGGTTCCGGTGGGATAAAGTAAAAACGCTGATTCGTGCCGGCCCTTCGGAGCCGGCGTCCGGATCGGTGGCGGGCCTTTAGCTCAGTTGGTAGAGCAGCGGACTTTTAATCCGCGGGTCGTGGGTTCGATCCCCACAGGGCCTACCGTCAAAGTGCCCCCGGAGCCGTTGGTTCCGGGGGCACTTTTTTGCTGTCCAGGGAGGAGCGGGGGCGGCTCAGCCGCCGGTGCCGCCGGGAAGGGTGCGCGGGGTGGGTGCCTTCGCCGTGGATTCCGTGTCGAAGTTCAACAGCTTGTGCCGGCCGTCGCAGAAGGGCTTGATGGCCGATCCGCCGCAGCGGCACAGGGCGACCGTTTCCCGGTCCCGCGGCACCGGTTCCCCTTCGGGAGTGACGATCTCGAAGTTCCCCCGCACCAGCAGCGGTCCGTTGGGATAGGCAACAATCGAGGCGGCTGCGCCGTCGGTCTGGTCGTCCCGGCTCATGCGGGCACTCCTTCGGCCAGGGCAGCGGCGTCGAGCGCGGCGCCGGCGGCTCCGGAACCGGCAGCCTCCGGGAAATAGAGTGCGGACCGCCCTTCCTTCCACGCCTCGAGCTGTTCCCGGCCGGCCAGTGCGTCCAGGGCCAGCACGGTGCAGGCGCCGAAGACGACGTCGGCCAGCAGCTCGGGCTCGGCTTCCACCAGCCCGCCGGCCAGGTCGCGTGCGGCAATCTGTTCATGCACGGCGTCGGCTTCCACATGCTCATCGAAATAGTGCACGACGGCGCCGTCGAACCCGTGCCGGCGGAAGCCGCGGGCGTAGAAGGAGTTCGGGATCGACGAGGTCATCTCGAAGGCGGCCAGATGCCCGGCCACCGCGCCGCGCAGCCGGCGGTTCAGTCCGAACAGGCTCATGGCGTTGTTGGCGGCCAGCACCAGGGCCGGGGCCCGGTCCAGGTAGCCGCCGTACGAGCTGTCCAGGCCCAGGCCGTCCATGGTCACGGCGAACAGGTGCGAGTGCATTTGGTCCGCCCGGCCGCCGCCGTACTCATCCGCCTGGATCTCCACCAGGGCCGCCTTGGCCCGGCCTACCGGCAGGCGCGGTATCGCCCAGCTGTGCGGATCGGCCTCCCTCAGCTGGTAGATGGAGCGCAGCATCAGGAACTCGCGGAGCTGGTCCAGGGTGGCCTTTTGGCCGATGAAGCGGGACACGGAGGGCCCGTCGTCCTCAGCAGCCAGGGCGAAGAGCAGCTCCGATACCGCCGCCGCCGTCGGCTCCGGAAGGTCGGGAAGGGTCACCGCGGCGCGCAGGGCCGTTTCGAAGGCCGTCTCCAGCACGCTCCGCAGCCGGATCAGCTCCGGATGCCACTCGGCGTCGGCCGGCACGCCGGGCAGCCCGCCGTAGTACAGCTCGTAGAGGCAGTACAGGCTCAGCTGCAGGTCGTTGTCCCGAAGCACGTCGGTGCCGGCTTCAATCCGGCGCTCCGCCAGGGCGAGCAGATCCGCAGTGCGGTCGTCGCAGGCGGTGTCCAGGGTTCCCAGGGCATCCAGCAGGGCGGCGCTCAGCGGCCCGCGGGCCTGCGGCATGGGCATCGTCATGGTCTATCCTCAGCTCCGGCGCAGCCGGGGTCGGGGCGGCGGGCCGTGGCGGCACCGCTGGGAACAATCAGCATACTTGGTTCGGCGCGGCGCGCGGGCGCGGCCAGGGGACGTTGCCAAGCGGCGCCGAACGGCATGAAATGGAGGCAGGCCGGAGCGCGGGGACGCCCCGGCCGCAGGCACCGGCGGAAAGGAAGCCAGGCGATGACGGGCCCGGGAGAGTGGCTGCAGTTCATTGCCGCCCTGGTACTGATGGGCGGCGCGGCCGGCGGCACCGCCTGGCTGGCCGACGCCTCGCTTCGACGCACGGGCGACGACGAGGCCGAAGACACCGAACGACTTTTCTGGGTGGTGCTCACCGGTGCCCTGGGCATGGTGCTGGGCGCGGTCTGGGCGGCCCTGGTCCTGCCGCAGCTCGCCCCGCTGGCCGGCGCGGTCCTGCTGGCTTCGGCCGGAGGCGCCGCCTGGTGGACCCACCGGCGACGGCGCGCGCTGCTGGCACAGAGGAGCCGCCGGCTGCAGCGGCGGCGGCTGGACTCGCTAGTGGAACGGCACGAGCTGGTGCTGGAGCAGTGGCGCAGCTACGAACTGGATCCCTTCAAGGCCCTGGAGCGGCCCGGCCTCAGCGATGTCTCCCAACCGCTGACCAGCTCGCTCATCCGCGCCATGAGGGAGGCGGAGGGGGCCCGGGGCCGGGCCCTTGAGGAGGCCTCCGACCAGCCCTCGTACGCCCGGGCCGTCGAGGCCCTGGAAACGGCGTGGCGGCGGCTGGACGGCGACGCCGGGCGCGGGTGAGCGGCGTCGGGCTATGGCCAAAACCGCCCGCCGGTGGCAGGCTCTGTCCATGGAACACAGGCGGGCAGATGTGCAGGTGCGGCGCAATGATGAGCTGGACCGATACGAGCTGCGGGTGGACGGTGAGCTGGCCGGCATTGCGGACTTCGTCCCGGAGGGCGGTGCGGTCGCGCTGACCCATACGGTCGTGGAACCGCGCTTTCGGCACCAGGGGTGGTCCTCGCAGCTGGCGCAGTACGCGGTGGAGGACATTGCCGGACAGGGCCGCAGGATCAAGCCGTACTGCTCGTATATGGCCCGGTATCTCGAAAAGCATCCAGGGTACAGCCACCTGGTCTCCTGGCCGCAGGAACCCTGAGGGCCCCACGGCGCCGTCGGGAACCGCGGCGTTAATTGGAGCTGGCTCCCCGCTCTGCATATGGGGGGAACGCAGAAGGGGGAGCCAGTGCCACAACTATACTGGGTGCCGTGGGGATAAATCCAATCAGGGGGCGGGGTGCGCCATGTCCGTGAGCGCAAAGGCCTTCACCGCCTGGCGCCAGCTGGCCGCTCCCGGGGAGTCCACGGCCGACCTCTGCCGGCTCGCCGGCATCAAACGCTCCACCCTCGCCCAGCAGCTGGTCCGGGGAAAGGTCTCGGAGTCGACGGTGGTCCGTGTGGCGCGGGCCTGCGACCAGGAACCGGTCCAGGCGCTGTCCTACTTTGACGAGTACTCCGGATTGGCGGCGGGCGTGCGCCCGCCGCTCGACGCGGAACTGATCAGCCAGGTCAACTACGTCAGCATCCTGAAGGTGCTGGTGGCCCGCAGCGAGGGTGAGGACCGGATGCCGGAGCTCTCCGCCTATCCGCATCCCTATTCCGTCCGGGCCTGGTTCGACGCCGTGGACCCCGGCGACCTGCGCCAGCGGCTTGCGGCGGAAACCGGGGTGGCGCCGCAGAATCTGTCCGCGCAGCTGCAGGCGGGCCGGCTCAGCCCGGAGCTTGCCGTCGCCGCCGGCCGCCTGGCCGGCGTCTCGCTGGCCAGCGGGCTGGTGGTCACCGGAGTGCTCACCCCCGACGAGGCCGGCTGGCCGCTGAAAGGCCGGGAGCAGGCGCTGTTCCGGCTCAGCGCGTCCGAGCTGGTCCTGCTGGCCCGGGACCGGCTGGAGGTCCTGGGCAAGGCGCTGAGAAAAATGGAACACGACGAAAACCGCAAACAGACCCTGTTGGAGAATCTCGGATGAATGCCGCCACGGCAATGCAGTGGGCCGCTTTGGTGATAACGGCCGTGGGATTCGTGGTGCGGGTCCCGGCCGCGGTACGCGGACGGAGCCGGGCGATGACCGTGTGCCTGCTGCTGCTGACCGTAGCCATGGCCCTGAGCCTGCCCAATTTCTATGAACCGGTTGACGCCTTCCTCGGCGGCGGCAATGTGGCAAATCTGCTGCTGAGATTCTGCCTCTATGTCATTTTCCTGATTCTGGGCTCCCGCATGGCGGTTGCCTTCGACGCGCCCCGGGCAGGACGCCTTGTCGTCGGTCCCCTCGGCCGGTGGGTGTTTGGCGTCGTGGGGGCGCTGACCGTCCTGACCTTCGTGCTGAGCGACCTGCCGGAGACCCGAACAGGGCTGGTCGGATACGACTATCAATTCAGCGTGGAGCTTTACGCCACGCTGGGGCGCCTTTATCCCGGATATGTTGCCGCCTGCGTGGCGGCGGCCGCGACGTCGACAGTTGCCCGCCCCGGCTATCCGGGCCTGGCGAGGGTCGCCGCCGGGCTCATCGCCCTCGGACTGCTGAAAGTGGTCCTTTTCGTGCTGCTCCGGCTGACCCCCATGGAGCTGGGGGACCTGAATTTCTACCTGCCGTTCTGCGCGGTGATAGCAGTCACGCTGGGGCTCATGGTGATCCAGGGCGTGCATTGGCGGCAGCAGCGGGACCGGCGGAACCTGCTGGCTTCCATTAACGCCGCGCGGCCGCAAACATAACACTTTCGAAACGGCGTTCACATTAACATGATCGTGTGCCAGAATAATGAATATGTAACGTCCGCTGCCTGTGGGGGGTCAGCGTGAAGTTACAGCCGAAGCCAGCGGCCTAACCGCCGCTGGCTTCGCCATGTCCGGAACTTTCCGGCTTTTCCGCCGGAATTCCCTGCACCCGGCTACTGCGCGTCCAGGTCCGTCTCCAGGACCTTGACCAGTTCATCCAGGGCTGTCTCCGCCCCGTCGCCCTCGGCCCGCAGCACCACCACGTCTCCGTTGGAGGCGCCCAGGCTCATCAGGGCCAGCATGCTCGCGGCATCCATCGCCTCCTCCGCCGGCTCGCCGTCCATCCCGATGGTGACATCCACCGGCTGTGCCGCCGCGGCCTCGGCGAAGATGGAGGCCGGGCGCGCATGCAGCCCGACCCGGCTGGCAATGGTCGCTTTTCGTTCCGCCATGTTCTGCCTTCCTTTCCCTGGACCGCGGCCCCGGCGGGGTGCGGAGTTCATCGAGCAGCGGCCGGGCTAGAGGCCCAGCTGTTCCAGCACCGGAAGCCGGGAGCGGACCAGGGTCCTGGCCTCCGTGGCGGTTGCCGCGGCGAGCGCCCGCGCCGCCAGCTCACGGGCCTCCTCGATGGTCACGGATGCCAGGACGGCCCCAACCGTGGCCAGCGCCCGGGGCGTCATGGACAGCGTGGTGACGCCCATGCCGGCCAGGACCACCGCCAGCGCCGGATCCGCGGCCGCCTCGCCGCAGACCCCGACCGGGCGGCCCTCCACGCCGTCGCCGGAGCCCTGCCCCGCCCGGCGGCCGCCGTCGACGGTCCGGGAGATCAGCTGCAGGACGGCGGGCTGCCAGGAGTCGTTGAGGGCGGCAAGGGTGCCGAGCTGGCGGTCCGCCGCCATCGTGTACTGCGTCAGGTCATTGGTGCCCAGCGACGCGAATCGCACCCGGCGCAGGATGGCTTCCGACATGACGGCAGCCGCCGGGACTTCGATCATCACTCCCGGCACGGCCAGCCCTGCGGCTGTGCACATGACAGCGAAATCGGCGGCCTCCTCGGCGGTCGAGATCATCGGCGCCATCACCCAGACATCTGAGCCGTGCATCCCGGCGGCTTCGGCGATCGCCTGCAGCTGGCGTTCGAGCACGCCCGGGAAGGCGTGGTCGGTGCGGAAGCCGCGCACGCCCAGGGCGGGGTTCGGCTCGCTGACATCGGTCAGGAACGGCAGCGGCTTGTCGGCGCCGGCGTCCAGGGTGCGGACCACGACCTTGCGGCCCGGGAACGCGGCGAAGACCGAGCCGTAGGCCTGCACCTGCTCCTCATGGGATGGCTCGGTGTCCCGGCCCAGGAAGCAGAACTCGGTGCGCAGCAACCCGACGCCCTCGGCTCCGGCGGCCGCGGCCTTCTCGGCGTCCTTGCCCGAGCCGACGTTGGCCAGCAGCGGGATCCGGTAGCCGTCCGACGTCGCACCGGTGCCGTTGAAGGGCGGCAGCGAGACCCGCGAGGCGTACTTCTGCGCGGCCTCCCGCTCCGCGACCCCCGGGTTGACCACTACGGTGCCGGCCGTCCCGTCCAGGAAGACCTCGGCGCCGTCGGCGATGGAGTCCGCGCTCAGCGCCCCGACGACGGCGGGCAGGCCGAGCGAGCGGGCCAGGATGGCGGTGTGGGACTGGGGGCCGCCGCCGCTGGTGACCAGGCCGATGATCTTCTTCGGGTCCAGGGTGGCCGTGTCGGCCGGCGCCAGCTCCTCCGCGGTGAGGATGAACGGCACCTCCGAGTCCGGAATGCCGGGGGCCGGCAGCCCGTCGAGCCGGGCGACGATCCGTGCCCGGACATCGAGTACGTCCTGCGTGCGCTCGGCCATGTAGCCGCCCAGGCCCTGCAGCATGGCCGCAACCTCCATACCGGCCTCCCAGACGGCGCGCTCGGCGCTCATTCCCTGGTTGATGTGCTTGCCGGCGGCCTTGAGCAGCATCGGGTCGGTGGCCATCATGGCCGTGGCCTCGAGGACGGCCTTCGAATCGCCGGATGCGGTGGCGGCCCGGTGCCGCAGGTCCTGCTGTACCGCTTCGGCGGCATCACGCAGGCGTTCCTTCTCGCCGTCGACGGTGCTGTCCGGACCGAACCGGGCGTCGGCGGCCGGCTCCGGCACCGGCGGCGGCATCCGCCGGGAGGGGCCGAGGACCCGGCCGGCGCTGACGCCGATTCCCTTGATGGTGCGCATATAGCTGCCTTCCTGTCGTGAGTGGAGAGCCTACGCGGCCGCAGTGGCCGCGGGTGAGGGCTGCCGGCTGCGGTCCCGGTTGCCGACCCGCATCAGGCCCACAAGAACCAGCGCGGAGACCACCATTCCGGCGAGGATGGCCACGATGAACATGAGGACGTTGCCGATCGCGAAGAACACGAAGATCCCGCCGTGGGGGGCCTGGCTGGTCACGCCGGAGGCCATGCAGATGGCTCCGGCCACAGCACCCCCGGCCATGGAAGCGGGAATCACGCGGAACGGATCCGCTGCGGCGAATGGAATTGCACCCTCGGAAATGAAGGCCGCGCCCAGCAGCCACGCCGCCTTGCCGTTTTCCCGCAGCGCCAGCGAGAACCGGTTCTTGGCCAGGACGGTGGAGGCCAGGGCCATGCCCAGCGGCGGCACCATGCCGGCGGCCATCACCGCAGCCATGATCTGCCAGGGCGCCTGGTTGTCGAGGCTGCCTGCGCCGAGGCCCGCGACGGCGAAGGCGTAGGCGACCTTGTTGATCGGCCCGCCGAGGTCCGAGCCCATCATCAGGCCCAGGACCAGGCCCAGGACGATGGCCGCGGCGCCGCTCAGCCCGCTGAGGGCATCGTTCAGCCACAGCGTCAGGGCGGCAATGGGCCCGCCGAGGACCAGGATCATCAACCCTGAGGCGATCAGCGATCCCAGCAGGGGGATGATGACCACGGGCATCAGCCCGCGGAGCCAGTTGGGAACCGTCCAGGTGCCGATCCAGCGGGCGACGTAGCCGGCCAGCAGGCCGCCGATGATGCCGCCGATGAAGCCCGCGTCCATGAACAGGGCCACGGCACCCACGGTGAACCCCGGCGCAATGCCGGGCCGGTCCGCCAGCGCGTACGCGATGTAACCGGCCAGCGCAGGCACGAGGAAGCCCATCGACAGGGTGCCGATCTTGTAGAAGACCGCGCCCAGGAAAAACAGCACACCTTCGGGCGGCGGGTTGAACAGGGTGTAGTCGGAGAGGATGACATCAGCCCGGAGCTGGTCATTGGTCGTCAGGGCCAGCTCCCACCCGCTGGAGCCGCCGAGCAGGAAGCCGAGGGCGATCAGCAGGCCGCCGCCTGCCACGAACGGAATCATGTAGCTGACGCCGGTGAGCAGGGCCCGCTTCAGCTGTCCGCCGAAGCTCTCGCCTGCCGTCGACTCCGGCTGGCCGGAGCTGTCTCCCCCGTCTCCGGAGACCCGGCGGGCGTTGGGATCCCGGGCGGCGGCGAGGGCTTCGTCGATCATCACGCCGGGCTCGTCGATGCCCCGCTTGACCGGCCCGTCCACCACCGGCTTGCCGGCGAACCGCCCCTTGTCCCGGACGTCGACGTCGGTCGCGAAGATCACTGCGTCCGCGTCGCGGATGACGGCCGGGTCCAGGGGAGTGGAACCGGCGGACCCCTGGGTTTCCACCTGCAGGTCGACGCCCTGTTCCGCGGCTGCCGCGGCCAGCGCATCGGCGGCCATGTAGGTGTGCGCGATGCCGGTGGGGCAGGCGGTGACGGCGACCAGGCGGGCCGGCCTGGAGCCGGTTCCGCCCGAATCCGCGCCGGACCCGGCAGCGGTTTCGGCACCCGCCACGTGGGCGCCGGTGGCACCGGCAGCACCGGCGCTCGCCGTACCCGCGGCGGAGGCGGCGTTCGCCGTCGGCCCGGCGGTATCCGCCGTTCCGGCCCCGGCCCCGGCAGCGGCAGGCGCCGCCGAGCCGGCGTTGGGGGTGGATTCCGCGCTCGCCGCCGTGCTGCCGCCTGCTGCTGCTCCGGCGGCACCCGCACCCGCACCGGCGTCGGCGGCCGGCCCGAGGCCGAGGGCGCCGTCGACCAGATCAACCACCTGCTCGGGGCTGGAAGCTGCGCGAAGGGACGCCGTGAAGTCCTTGCGGACCAGGGAGCGGGCCAGCTTGGCCAGCAGCTGCAGGTGCTCCTGGTCCGCGCCCTCGGGCGCGGCGATGAAGAACACGATGTCGGCCGGCCCGTCCTTGGCGCCCCAATCCACCGGCGGGCTCAGCCGGGCCATGGCGAGGGAGGCCTGGGTGACCGCGGCGGAACGGCAGTGCGGGATGGCGATGCCGCCGGGCACGCCGGTGGCGGTCTTTTGCTCCCGGGCCATGGCGTCGGCGTACAGCTGGGCGAAGTCGGTGGCCCGGCCGTCCGCGGCCACCTGTTCGGCCAGGTGCCGGATGACCTCGGCACGGTCCGTGCCCAGGCTGCGGTCCAGGGTCACCAGCTGTGGGGTGATGAGTTCAGACATCAGTCCTCCTCCTGTCCCGTTCCGGCCGGCGCAGGGGTGGGCGGCAGCGGGGCGGGGACGATGGTCGAGACGGTAACCGCCTCGGGCGTGGTGTCGGCGAGGGCCGGCAGGGCGGTGCCGGGCAATGCGGTTGCCGCAGCGCCGTGGGCCACGGCCTGGCGCAGGCAGTCCTGCGGAGATGCGCCGGCGACGGCGGCCACAAGGTACCCGGCAAGGGCGGAATCTCCCGCGCCCACCGTCGAACGCGGAACGATGGGCGGGTGCACTCCCATCCAGCAGCCTTCCGCCGTGACCAGGAGGGCTCCCTTGCCGCCGAGCGTCGCCAGGACGGTTTTGGCTCCCTGCCGGATGAGCACCCGGGCGGCGGCGGCGGCCAGCGCCGGATCCTGTTCCAGCTCCTCCCCGGTGGCGACGGCCGAGGCCTCCGCCAGCTCCTCCGCATTGGGTTTGATCAGGTCGGGGGAGCCCTGGTGCAGCAGCGCTCCGCGCAGCGGGGGACCCGAGGAGTCAACGGCGACCGCCGGCGCGTCCGGGCCCAGGGCCTCCCGCAGGGCGTGGGCGGCGAGGGCGTAGAAGTCGGCGGGCAGCCCCGGGGGCAGGGACCCGGCCAGCACCGCCCATCGGGCGGGCCCGTCGGCGGCGCGGCAGGCCCGGACCAGCAGGGCCAGCAGCTGCTCCTGTGCCCCGGCGGTGAAGACCGGGCCCGGTTCGTTGATCTTGGTGGTGGTGCCGTCCGGCTCCGTCAGCGTGATGTTGGACCGCAGCGCGGAGTAAATCGGCAGGTTCGCGTAGGGGACACCGGTGCCGGCGAGGGCGGTGATGAGCGGATCGGTGTCCGCCCCGGGCAGGACGGCCAGGGCCCGGGCGCCGGATGCCGTCAGGGCGCGGCAGACGTTGACGCCCTTGCCGCCCGGCTCTTCCGAGACGGCGTCGGCGCGCTGTACCGCTCCGCGAAGCAGCGGACCGGGAAGGGCAATGGTGCGGTCCAGGCTGGGGTTGGCGGTCAGGGTGACGATCATGCGGCCACCGCCGTCGGTGTGGCGTGCCGCCTTGGTCCGACTCTCATGCGCACCCGCAATCTGTGGCCTTAAGCCACGGGTATGTGCGTCTTAGCGACTCTAGGTTTCCCCCGTAGCTAATGCAATGGGACGGCGCATGGGGCCCGCGCCGGGGCCCGGATGGGACGGCGCTACGCTGGAGAAATGGAATCCGTTCTGTGGTCCGCGCCCGAGGGGCGGCGCGCCGGCACCCACCTGCTGGTCATGCTGCACGGCTACGGCTCCACCGAGGAGCGGATGCGGGACCTGTTCGCGGCGCTGCCCGACGGCGTGACGGGCGCCGCGCTGCGCGGCCCCTTCCCGGTGGGCAGCGACTACGGGTGGTTCCTGCTGGATCCCCTGCTGCAGTCGGATACCGGCGAGGTGATCGAGGCGGGCACCGTGCTGCTGTCGAGGATCGACCGGCTGCGCCGCGAGGGCGGGTTCACCGGGGTGAGCCTGCTCGGCTTCTCCCAGGGCATGGCCATGGCCGTGACGATCCTGCGGCTGCGCCCGCGGGCCTTCACCGCCGTCGTCGGGCTCTCCGGATTCGTCGCGGAGAACGAGCTGCTGGCCATGGCCGAGCCGCTCCCGGAGCCGGTGCCGTTCTTCTGGGGCAGGGACCGCCGGGACTGGATGATCCACGAGGATGCGGTGGTGCACACCGCCCAGTGGCTGGAGGCAAACACCGCGCTGACCATGCGCACCTACCCCGGAATGGGGCACCGGATCGGGGCCGAGGAGGTGCGCGACGTCGGCGTCTTCCTCCGCCGGTATCTCGCCTAGCCGGAGCGGGAATCAGGCCCATTTGGCCGCCGTGGATTCCACCTTCCGAAACCCCTTGACTTGCAACCTAAGCATGCTTATGAATAGTGTTGGGGGCAGCAGAGACCTACAGGTCAGCTGGAAAAGTCACTACTCGTACCACGCAAGGAGTATTCATCATGGGAATCATTGGTTGGATCGTCCTCGGACTGCTTGCCGGTCTGATCGCCAAGGCCATCCTCCCGGGCCGCCAGGGCGGCGGCATCATCATCACGATGGTGCTCGGCGTCGTCGGCGCACTGCTGGGCGGCTTCCTGGGCAGCGTCCTCTTCGACGCAGGCCTGGAGGACTTCTTCTCCATCCAGACCTGGCTGCTGGCCATCCTGGGCTCCATCGTCGTCCTGCTCGTCTACGGTTTCCTGACCAAGAACCGGGCACGCGCCTAACTCAAGGTCCCGCTCTTTGAAGCGGGCGACGGGGCGGTCCGGCGGAAGCACTCTTCCGCCGGGCCGCCCCTGACGTGTCTCACGTACCCTCTTCACAGGGCCGCCGCCCCGGACCCTGAAGGAAAGGAAGCTCTGTTCGCCATGGCCAAGAATTCCAACCGCGCCTTCCGCCTGGCCGGCCGCAGCGTGTTCGGCAAGGACGGCACCCCCAAACCCGCAGTGGTGCGCGGCATCGAAAAAGCGGTGGAGGTGCAGCGGCCCCTGGTCCTGGCCAACATCCGCCGGCTGCAGCGCAAGCACCCCGACGCCTCCGCAGCTGAACTCGTGGGCATCCTCGAAAAGCACTACCTGGGCGCGGTGACCGGCACCGGTGCCGCGGTCGGCGCCACCGCCGTCGTCCCCGCCGTCGGAACCGTCGCGGCGCTGGGGCTCTCCGCCGCGGCGACGGTGGGCTTCCTGGAGGCCACTGCGCTGTTTGCCCAGTCGGTGGCGGAGATCCACGGCATCCGGCTCGCCGACCCCGAGCGCTCGCGGACCATGGTCATGGCCATCATGCTCGGCGAAGAGGGCACCTCCCTGATGCAGCAGCTGGCGTCCGGCCGGGGCGGCTCCCCGTGGGCCGGAACGATCGGCGGCATGCCCTCCGGCGTCATGGGCAACCTCGGGGCCACCATCCGCCGCCGGTTCATGCGCAAGGTCGTCGCCCGGCAGGGCACCGCCATGCTGGGACGCGCGCTGCCGCTGGGCGTGGGCGCCGTCGTCGGCGGTGCCGGGAACCTCGCCATGGGACGGGCGGTCATCGCCTCCACACGGCGGGCCTTCGGCCCGGCTCCGGAGACGCTCGACGGCGAGCTGGCCGCCGACCTGCGGGCGCTGCCGGACGGCCCGGCGGCCTGACCCGGCCGACCGGGTTGAACGGCCGGATCAGCCGAAGACGGCGTGCGCGATCGTGAAGATCAGCAGGCCGGCCAGCGACCCGACCACGGTGCCGTTGATGCGGATGTACTGCAGGTCCCGGCCGACCTGGAGTTCGATCTTCTCCGAGGTCTCGACGGCGTCCCAGCGCTCCACGGTCTCGGTGATCACGCCGGCGATGTCGCTGCGGTAGGTGTTCACCAGGTAGGACGCCGCATCCGCGACGTACCGGTTAACCTTTCCGGCCAGCTCGGGCTCGTCGACCAGCCGCTGTCCGAACTCCCGCACCGCGGCCTTGAAATTGGTACTCAGCTCGCTGTCCGGATCCTCGACGGCCGTGACCAGGGCGCCCTTGACGGTGGTCCAGGTGCGGGTGACCAGGTCCCGGACGCGCGGGTCGTCCAGCACCTGCTCCTTGACGGAGTCCGCCCGGGCCATCACCTCCGGATCGGTCTGCAGGTCCTTGGCCACCCCGGTCAGATAGCCGTCCAGGGCCCGGCGCAGCTGGTGGTCGGGATCCTGCTGGACCGCCACCAGGAACCGGTCCAGCTCCAGCTGCACCCGCTCGGCCACCAGGTCGTCCACGAACGCCGGCACCCACGACGGCGACCGCTCGGCCACCAGGCGGGGCAGCACCCCCGGATTCTTCCGGGTCCAGTCCACGACGCTGTCCACGACCAGGTCCACCAGCCGGTGGTGGTGGCCCTGTTCAAAGACCTGCTCCAGCATCCGCCCGGCCGGCGGCCCCCACTGCGGGTCCACCACGTGGCGGCGGAAGATGGACTCGATGACGTCCCGTACGGCGTCGTCGTCGAGCACCCGCAGGATGCCGCGGATCGCGGCCGACCCCTCGGCCGCCACCCGGTCCGCACCCTCCGGGCGGGCCAGCCAGGCTCCGGCCTTCTCGGCCACCCCCACCGACGCGAGCTTGGAGCGCACGACCTCCTCGGACAGGAAGTTCTCCTCCACGAACTGGCCAAGCGAGGCGCCGATCTGGTCCTTGCGGCGCGGAATGATGGCGGTGTGCGGAATCTTCAGCCCCATGGGATGGCGGAACAGGGCCGTGACGGCGAACCAGTCGGCCAGGGCGCCGACCATGCCGCCCTCGGCCGCGGCCCGGACATACTGCAGCCAGGGCCAGCGCTCCTGGAAGGCGAAGGCGAACACGAAGATCACGGCCAGGACGCCCAGCAGGCCCGTGGCCAGCAGCTTCATCCGGCGCAGGGCCTCGGCCCGCTGCTCCTCGGTCACGGCTGCGACTGCCATCCGGTGCTCCTTCGTTCCTGGCGGCCGGGCGCCCGGGAGGATCAGCCCGGGTCCGGGATCCGGCTCCCCAGTGTAGTCCCCGGCCCTTGGCGGCCGCTGATGCGGATCGGTGCCCACTGCCCTGACAGGGGGCCCGGCCCTCGCCTAGGGTTGGAGGAGCGGGCCCGGCGCGGGCCGGCGGAACGGGAGGACCCTTGGACCAGCTGATCTTCGCCCACCGGGGCGCCAGCGGCCGGTACGCCGAGCACACCAGGGCGGCCTTCCTGCAGGCGCTGGCCGACGGCGCCGACGGCGTGGAGTGCGACGTCCGGCTCAGCCGGGACGACCAACCGGTCTGCATCCATGACGACACCCTGGACCGCACCTCCGACGGAACCGGTGACGTCTGGGACTACACGGTCCAGGAGCTGCGCGGCTTCGACTTCTCCTCCTGGAAGGGTGCGGCGGTGCCGGTGGAGTACGGGGCGCCGTCGGAGCAGTTCATGACCCTGGCGGACGTGCTGGACCTGCTGGCGGAGGACGGACGGGAGATCAGGCTCGCCATCGAGCTCAAGCACCCCAGCCCGTCGGGCCTGCTGCTGGAGGAGAAGGTCCTGGAACTGCTGCTCGAGAGGGGCTTCGACCCCGCCGTGTCCCGGCTGGGCGCGGTGCAGGTGAGCTTCATGAGCTTCAGCCCCGATTCCTGCCGGCGCATGCTGGAACTGGTGCCCCCGGCGGCGGTCTGCCAGCTGGTGGCCGACGTCGAACCGGAACAGGTGCGCGAGCGCGTCGCCGCCGGCCCGCTGGGCATGGCGGCCCTGGTGCACCTGCTGCGGATGGCCGTGAACGAGGGCGAGGCGCTGCTGGACAGCGGCGCGGCAGGCGTGGCCGGCCCCGGGGTGGAGTACGTCCGCGAGCATCAGGAACGGATCCGCAGCTGGATCGGAGCCGGGCTGGTGCAGCGCGTCTGGACCGTGGACAGCGCTGACGATCTGGCCTTTCTGCAGGATCTGGGGGTCCAGGAGATCACCACCAACCATCCGGCCGAGATGCTGGCCCTGCTGGGCCGGGGCGTGTCGGCCGTGCGGACGGACCGGGCGGGGGCGGAGGGTTAGGCTGGGCCCGTGCCCGCGACGGGCGTGGACGAGGCCCGGAGGCATCAGGGATGAACGGCAGGACGCTTTCCGCCGCAGCGATGGCGGCGCTGCTCTCCGCGAGTGCGGTGAACCATTTCCGCAACCCGCGGTTTTACAACCAGGTGGTGCCGCGCAGCATCTCCACCGACACGCAGGGCCGCTTCGGCGTGCTGACCCGCCGGCAGTGGGTCCACCTGAGCGGAGTGCTTGAGTTTGCCGCCGCGGCCGCGCTGCTGCTGCCGGCCACCCGCAGGGCCGCGGCGACGGCGACTGCTGCCATGTATGTCGGATTCATCGCCGGGCACATCAGTGCATTGGAGCGGGCGTTCTCGCCCCGCGGCAGCCGGCAGGCCCGGATCATCCACTCGCTGCGCCTGCCGCTGCAGCTTCCGCTGATCCGCTGGGCCTGGAGCCTGCGCCGCTGATGCCCACGCGAGTGCTGCTGCTGGCCGACACGCACCTGCCGCGCCGGGCCAAGGTGCTGCCGGAGGAGGTGTGGACCGCGGTGGAGGCCGCGGACCTGGTCATCCACGCCGGGGACTGGGTCAGCCTGGACCTGCTCGACGAGCTCGAGGCCCGTTCCCGGTCCCTGCTCGGCTGCTGGGGAAACAACGACGGGCCCGACCTGCGGGCGCGGCTGCCCGAGGTGGCCCGCGCCGTCGTCGAGGACGTGCGGATCGCCGTCGTGCATGAAACCGGGGCGGCCAAGGGCCGGGAGGCCCGGATGGAGCATGCCTTCCCCGGGACGGACCTTTTGGTCTTTGGGCACAGCCACATCCCGTGGGACACCACCGCACCCGGTGGCCTGCGGCTGCTCAACCCCGGCTCGCCCACCGACCGCCGGCGCCAACCGTTCTGCACCTACATGGAGCTGCAGATCGACGGTGGGGCGGTGCGGGCGGACCTGCGGCGGCTTCCGCCGCGCAGGTCCGGCCCGCCTGCGGCCTAGACGCCCGCGGTTTCCCGCGGCGCCGGAGCGGCAGCTGCCGACGCCGGGGCGCCCGCCTTCGCACGGCTGCGCAGCGAGGCGATCGCCAGGCCGCCGAGCACCATCGGCACGATGAACAGGAAGTACAGGTTGCCCGGCTTCCAGCCGCCGTCCATGAGCGCGCCGGCGACGATCGGGGAGATGATGGCGCCGATCCGGCCCATGCCGGTGATGAAGCCGATCGCCGTGGCCCGCACGTCGGAGGAGTAGTAGACCGGACCGATCGAGAACATGCCGGCAATGCCCGCGTTGACCAGGAAGCCGAGCAGCGCCGCGGCCGGCAGGGCGGTCGCCGTGGAGGCCGTGGAGACGGCGTACAGGGCGAAGCCGCCCGCGGCGAGGATGAAGAACGTCACCAGGACCCACTTGAGGTTCCAGCGGGCGGCGATGAGGCCGAACACGATGGAGCCGAAGATCGCGCCGAGGCTGAACAGGGTGCCGGCCGTGATGCCGTCCTGGGCCGAGTGGCCGGTTTCGGTGATCAGCTTGGGGGTCCATGAGTTGGCGAAGTAGAAGGAGGCCATGAGCATCAGGAAAGCCACGGACAGGAACAGCGTGGTGGCGGCGTAGCGGCTGGAGAACAGTGCCTTCCAGCGCGCGCCGGTGGTCACGGCGGTGCCTGCCGGTGCGTGCGGCACTTCGGTGACGGCGGGCTGCTCGAGCCGGGCGAGGATGCGGTTCATCTTGTCCAGGGCGCCGGCGGGGCGCTTGACCATCAGGTAGTCCAGGGACTCGGGCAGCACCTTGAGGATGAACGGAATCATGGCCAGCGTGATCAGGCCGCCGAAGATGAACGCGGCGTGCCAGCTGAACTGGGCGATGAGCACGCCGGCGATGATGCCGCCCAGCGCGCCGCCGATGGGCTGACCAGCGCTGTAGAGGCTGATGGCGGTGGAACGTCGCTTGGCCGAGGAGTACTCGGAGACGTAGACGTTCAGGCTGGCCTGCATGGTGCCGATGGCCAGGCCCGTGATGAAGCGCAGCACGAACAGGACCTGGTAGCTGGGCGCGAACGCCGAGGCCAGCATGCCGGCCGAGATCACCAGGGCGCAGATCAGGATGGTCTTCTGGCGGCCGATGACATCGGCCACCTGGGCCAGCAGGATGGAGCCGACCGCCATGCCGAAGAGGGCGGCGGAGAGCAGCAGGCCCAGCTCGGAGCCGCTGAGGTCCCAGTGCTCACTGATCGCGTTGGCGCTGAAGGCCATCACCAGCACGTCGAAGCCGTCGATCATGTTCAGGGCGACGCAGATGGCGACGATGCCGATCTGCGTGCGCTTCATGGGAGCCGCCTCGAGGCGTTCCTTGATTTCCATGGGCATTACCTAACTCATAGGGGGCGGCGGCGGTGCCGCCCCCGATCACTGTGTTCGCATACTGAACAACAGTTCGAAAAATGAACTTTTCGAGAGTACGCCCGGATTGCTGTGAGAGCAATTACAGCTATGAAGTCGGTTACATTTCCGGTTCACACACGCAGAGGGGCCCGCACCTCCGAAGGAAAGGTGCGGGCCCCGGCGGACGGTCCGGTGTCAGGCGGAGGGGTTCAGGACCACCTTGATGCAGCCGTCTTCCTTCTTCTGGAACTTCTCGTAGAGGGCCGGCGCCTCGTCCAGGCCGGCGCGGTGGGTGGTCATGTCCATGACGGCCAGCGGGTCCGAGGGGTCCTCCACCAGGGGCAGGAGGTCATCCACCCAGCGCTTGACGTTGGCCTGTCCCATCCGCAGGTTCAGCTGCTTGTCGAACATGTTCATCAGCGGCATCGGGCTGGCCATGCCGCCGTAGACGCCGGAGAGCGAGACGGTGCCGCCGCGGCGGACCGCGTCGATGGCCCCGTGCAGGGCGGAGAGGCGGTCGGTGCCGGCGGTCTCCATGGCCTTCTGCGCGAGCTTGTCCGGCAGCAGTCCCACCGCGTGCTGGGCGGCGGCGCCGACATGGGAGCCGTGCGCCTCCATGCCGACGGCGTCGACGACGGAGTCCGGCCCGCGGCCGTCGGTCAGGTCCCGGAGTTCGTCGGCGACGTTCTTGTGCAGGTCCAGCACCTCCGCGCCGTGGCGTGCGGCCATCTCGCGGCGTTCGGCAACCGGGTCGACGGCGAGCACGCGGTAGCCGAGGTGGCGGCCGATCCGTGCGCTGAACTGGCCCACCGGGCCGAGGCCGTACACCGAGAGGGTGCCGCCGGCGGGAACGTCGGCGTAGGCCACGGCCTGCCAGGCGGTGGGCAGGATGTCGGAGAGGAAGAGGTAGCGGTCATCCGGCAGTTCCTGCCCGACGACGATCGGGCCGTAGTCGGCGTGCGGCACCCGCAGGTACTCGGCCTGGCCGCCGGGCACGGAGCCGTAGAGCTCGGAGTAGCCGAAGAGCGGGGCGCCGGAGCCCTTCTCCCGGACCTGCGTGGTTTCGCACTGGGTCTGCAGGCCCTGGCGGCACATGAAGCAGTGGCCGCAGGCGATCTGGAAGGGGATGACCACCCGGTCTCCGGGCTTCAGGTTGGTCACCGCGGCGCCGACCTCCTCCACGATGCCCATCGGTTCGTGGCCGAGGATGTCACCGGACTTCATGTACGGGCCGAGAACCTCGTAGAGGTGCAGGTCGGAGCCGCAGATGGCGGTGGAGGTGACCCTGATGATCGCATCGGTGGGCTCCTGGATCACCGGATCCGGGACCTGCTCGACGCCGATCCTGCGCTTGCCCTGCCAGGTAACTGCCTTCATCTGTTGCCTCCTGTGGCGTTCATGGATGGGACGTTGGGCTCCATCCTGCCAAATAGTAAGGGTGCTGACAAATGGCCCCCGTGCAACTCGCGCTACCGTGGCAGGGTGAGAGCAGGGATGACGCCGGCGGTGCGGATCGGAATGGCCATTGCCGTGGGAACCGGCCTCTACGGTGTCTCCTTCGGAGCGCTCGCGGTGGCCGCGGGCCTTTCCTTCTGGCAGGCGGTGGCACTGAGCGCGCTGCTGTTCAGCGGCGGATCCCAGTTCGCTTTCGTGGGCGTCCTGGCCGGCGGGGGCAGCGGAGCCGCCGCCCTGGGGGCCTCCGCGCTGCTGGGCGTGCGCAACAGCATCTACGGGATGCAGCTGAACGCCCTGCTGCGTCCCCCGCGGTCCCGCCGGGCGCTGGCGGCGCATGTGACGATCGACGAGTCGACCGCCGTGGCAAGCGGCCAGACGGACCCGGACGAGCAGCGGCGCGGATTCTTGACAGCCGGGCTGGGAATCTTCATCCTCTGGAACCTTTTCACTGCGGTGGGCGCCCTCGCCGGCGAAGCCATGGGCGACCCCCGCGCCTGGGGCCTGGACGGCGCCGCCGTTGCGGCCTTCCTGGCCCTGCTCTGGCCCCGCTTGAAGAGCGGCGACGCCGTGGCGGTGGCGGTCGCGGCCGCCGCGGCGACCATCCTGACCGTGCCGCTGATCCCTCCGGGCCTGCCGATCCTGGTGGCCGGGGCGGTGGCGGTCGGAGCGCAGCTGCTGCTCGGGCGCGGCCCCGACGGCGCGTCGCCGGCTCCGGCAGGAGGGACAAGATGAGCCTGTGGCTGTGGATCCTTGCCGCCTGCGCGGTCGGCTACCTGACCAAGCTGGCCGGTTACCTCGTGCCGGTGCGGGTGCTGGAGAGGCCGTGGGTGACCCGGACCGCGGGAGCGCTGACCATCGGGCTGCTGGCCGGCCTCACGGCAATGAACACTGCCGCCAGCGGCCAGGAGGTGGTGCTCGACGCACGGCTTGCCGCCCTCGCAGCGGCCGCCGTCGCGCTCGTGCTGCGGGCCCCGTTCCTGGCGGTGGTCGTGGCGGGTGCCGCCGCCGCAGCCCTGGCGCGGCTGGCCGGCGCTGCCTGAACTGAAGCCGCCCGGCTACCCGAACCCGGAGACCGGACTCCTGCCGCTCTCCGGCCGGTCCTGCGGGGTCGGCAGGACGGAAGAGTCATGCAGCAGGAAGGCGCGGGCGAAGGCTTCCTCATTGCTCAGCGGACGCCGCTGCGACGCCGCAGTCCCGGCGGCGGGCACAGCAGCGGTCCCGGCGGTGGCCGCCGGGCCACCGCGCTCCAGCAGGCCGCGCGGGGCGCAGGCCGGCAGCGCTTCCGGCACCTCCACGGTCGCCGGGATGCCGGCCGGCCCGTCGGACGCCGCTCCTCCGGCGATCCGGGAGGCGGTGAGCTCCAGCAGCGCGCGCAGGGCCTCGCCGTCGATGTGCCGGGCCCGAAGCAGGTTCACCGCCATGACGGCGCCCAGGGTGGCGGTATGCCGGAGGATGTTCACGAGGGAGGGATAGGTCTCGGGGGTGAGGCAGCCGCGGACTTCAATCGCGGCGCTTGCCTTGGCCGTATCGACCCGGACCAGGACACGCAGGCTGTGTTCCATGACGGACTCCGCTGGCGCGTAGACGACAGGCCGCTGCTTGACCTTGCCTGTCGAGGCTAGCAGCGCCGCCGTGCGCCTGTCAGCGCCTAAGCGGCAGTTGTGGATCCGTTGCCCGCAGTCCCCTGCGGACTGCTAGCCGGCTCCTTCACCGGGCCCCGCACCGGACCCTTCACCGACGGACCGGGCGACCAGCTCGGCGGTCGCCAGGGCGATCGCTTCCTCCTCGTCGGTGGGCACCACGAGGACCGGAATCGCCGATTCGGGAGTGCTGATCACCGCCGGCTCCGACCCGGCGGTGAGGTTGGCGGCGTCGTCCAGTGTGATTCCCAGGGGCTCCAGGAGCCGGACGGTCCGTTCCCGGAAGTCGGGGGAGCGCTCGCCGATGCCGGCGGTGAAGGCCACGGCACGGGCCCCGCCGACCGCCACATGGTAGCCGCCGATGTACTTCGCCAGCCGGTAGGCGGCGAGGTCCAGGGTCAGGGCGGCCCGCTCGCTGCCCTCCCCGGCGGCGGCCTCGATGTTCCGCATGTCCGATTCGCCCGACAGGGCGAGCAGCCCCGATTCGCGGTTCAGCAGGTCATCCAGCTGTTCGGCGTCCCAGCCCCGCCGCTGCAGGAAGATCAGCACGGACGGGTCGATGTCTCCGCTGCGGGTGCCCATCACCAGCCCCGCCAGCGGCGTGAAGCCCATGGAGGTATCGATGCTGCGGCCGTGCCGGATGGCGGTGACGGACGCGCCGTTGCCCAGATGGGCGATCACGGCGTTGAACTCCTCCAGCGGTATGCCCAGCATTCCGGCTGCCTTGTCGGTCACGTAGCCGTAGCTGGTGCCGTGGAAGCCGTAGCGGCGGATGCCGTAGCGGCGGTACAGATCGTCCGGAACGGCGTACCGCCAGGCGGTCTCCGGCAGCGTGCGGTGGAACGCGGTGTCGAACACCGCGACCTGGGGCATCCTGGGCCAGCGTTTCTCGACGGCGCGGATTCCCATGGCGCTCGCCGGGTTGTGCAGCGGTGCCAGCGGGCTGAGCCGCTCGATGGCGCGGGTGATTTCATTGTCGATCAGCACCGGCCCGCTGAAACGCTCGCCTCCATGCACCACCCGGTGCCCGACGGCGTCGATCTGCTGCCCGTGCAGGGCCGGCTCGAGCTCGCGGCGCAGCACGTCGAAGGCGGCGGCGTGGTCCGGGACCTGCTCGCTGCCGATCCGTTCCACGTTGCCCTTGGCCAGCAGGTCATGCGTGTCGGTGTCCCTGAGCTGATACTTCAGGGAGGAGGAGCCGGAGTTGATCACCAGGACCAGCATCAGCCCTCCTCCTGTGCCTGGACGGCGGTAATGGCCACGGTGTTGACAATGTCCTCCACGGTGCACCCCCGGGACAGGTCGTTGACGGGCTTGCGCAGTCCCTGCAGGACCGGGCCCACGGCCACGGCTCCGGCGGACTGCTGCACCGCCTTGTAGGTGTTGTTGCCGGTGTTCAGGTCCGGAAAGATGAAGACGGTGGCCTGCCCCGCCACCGAGGATCCCGGCGCCTTCGACGCGGCGACCGAAGCATCCACGGCGGCGTCGTACTGGATGGGACCCTCCACCGGAAGCTCCGGGCGGAGCCGGCGGACCAGCTCGGTGGCGCGTCGGACCTTGTCCACCGACTCGCCGTGGCCCGAGGCGCCGGTGGAGTAGGAGAGCATCGCCACCCGCGGGCTCACGCCGAACTGTTCCGCGGTGCGGGCGGAGGCGACGGCGATGTCGGCCAGCTGCTCGGCGTCGGGGTCCAGGTTCACCGCGCAGTCACCGTACACCAGCACCCGGTCCTGCAGCAGCATCAGGAAGACGGAGGAGACGATGTGCACGCCTTCCCGGGTGCGGATGAACTCCAGGGCCGGACGGATGGTGTTGGCCGTGGTGTGGGCCGCTCCGGAGACCATGCCGTCCACGCGGCCCAGCTGGACCATCATCGTGCCGAAATATGCCCCGTGCAGCATACGTTCCTGCGCGTCCTCCAGGCTCACGCCCTTCTTGGCCCGGAGCTGCACGTACTCCCGCGCGAACTCGTCCCGGAGGCCGCTGGTGGCCGGGTTGATGATGGCGGTCCCGGACAGGTCGATGCCTTCGCTCGCGGCCAGCTCACGCACCTGGCCCTCCGGGCCGAGCAGGGTCAGCGCGCACACGTCGCGGCGGTGCAGGATCTCCGCGGCGCGCAGGATGCGCACGTCCAGCCCCTCCGGCAGCACGATGTGCCGGCGGCGGGCGCGCGCCCGGACGATCAGCTCGTTCAAAAAGCGCAGCGGGGTCGTCTTTTCCGGCCGCGGCAGCGCCAGCCGTTCCAGGAGTTCGGCCTCATCCACGGACCGGGTCCAGACGCCCAGCGCCGCCGCCACCTTGCGCCGCTGCCCGGAGGAGATCTCCCCGCGGACCTGGCTGATCCGGCGGGCGGTCGCGTACGTGTCCTGCTCCACGGTGAAGACCGGGAAGGGCGCCTGCGCCAGCAGGGAGAGCATGTGCGGATCGATCTCCAGCCCGCCGGTGAGGAACATGGAGCTGGGCACGGGGAACTCGGGGGAAAAGGAGGACGCCAAAGCCCCCACCATGATGTCGGAACGGTCGCCGGGAGCGATCACCAGGTTCCCGTCGCGCAGCTGCCCCAGGAAGTGCCCCACCGTCATCGCGCCGACCTTCGCGCCGCTCACGTCGCGTTCCATGGAGGCGCTGCCGGCCACATGGCGGGCCTCCAGCGCCCTGGCGACTTCGGAAACGGACGGCTGCGAGATGATGTCCAGCTCCGGAATGACGTAGACCGGCCGCCCGGAGGCTCCGGGCCGCATGCCGGTGCGGATGTCCTCGACGTCGTCGTCGTCGGCCCGGTTGACCATCATGGCCAGCAGGTCGCACCGCGCCGCCGCGAGCTGGCGGCGGGCGACGTCGACGGCGTCCACCGTCTCCTCCACGCTCGTGTCCCGGGCATTGACGACGGCGAGGACGACGGCGCCGAGGTTGTTGGCGAGCCGCGCGTTGAGGTCGAATTCGAGGGCGACGTCGTGGCCGCTGAGGTCGGTGCCCTCAATGATCACCACGTCGGTCTCCGCCGCGATTTCGTTGTAGACGGCCATGCAGCGCGCGTCGACCTCGCCGCGTTCCCCGGCCACCAGCAGGGACCGCAGCTGCCGGCGGGTCAGCCCGCCGCGGCAGTGTTTGGGATCGAGGTCGAAGCGGCGCTGCATCAGCCGGACCATCGGGTCCTCCGCCGGTTCGCCGCCCTCCACGATGGGGCGGAAGAACCCGATGCGGTCTGCGTGCCGGTGCAGCATGTCCGCCAGCCCCAGGCTGATCAGCGACTTGCCGGAAGCGGGCGTCATGGCGCTGATATAGATTCCGCGGGCCATGGGTGTTCCCTCCGTAGCGGCAAATCCGGACGCCGGCCGGAGCCGGAGTCCTCCCATAGTGGCAAACCGGGCCGGGCTTGTCAGCAGGTGCGCCCCCGACGCCAATGGTCCGGGGTGCGTCAGTGGCAGGGGCCACAGGGTCGGCTAAGCTTGAACGCACGCCTCCCGCAGGGGACGGCCGGCCAACGATCCCGAGCTCCAACCGAGGACGACCGTGAACCTGTTCCGAACCAAGCCCATTGAGAATTCGCTGGCCGACGCCGACGAACCCGGACGCCGCCTGAAGCGGACGCTGACCACCTGGGACCTGATGATCATGGGTGTCGCGGTCGCCGTGGGCGCCGGGATCTTCTCCGTCGGTGCCCGCGCGGCCGGCCAGTTCGCCGGGCCGGCGGTCACGGTCTCCTTCATCCTGGCCGCGGTCACCTGCGCGCTGGCCATCATGTGTTACGCCGAGTTCGCCACCGCGATTCCGGTGGCCGGCTCCGCCTACGTCTTCACCTACGCCACAATGGGCGAGCTGGTGGCGTGGATCATCGGCTGGAACCTCATCCTCGAGCTGTTCACCGCTGCGGCCGTGATCGCCAAGTACTGGGGCATCTACCTCAGCGAAGTCTTCGGCCTGATCGGCTGGGACATACCCGCGACCATCGACCTGGGCGCCCTGACGCTGACCTGGGGTCCGTTCCTGATCGTCGCGGTGTTCACCTTCCTGCTCGTGATGGGCACCAAGCTGTCCGCCCGGGTCGGCAACGTCTTCACCATCATCAAGGTGGGCGTGGTGCTGTTCGTGATCGTGGCCGGGTTCTTCTACGTGAAGGCGGAGAATTACACCCCGTTCATCCCGGACGCGGTGCCCACGTCCACCGACACCAGTTCGGGAGTGCTGCAGCAGTCCCTGTTCTCCTTCCTCACCGGCGCGGCCCCGGCCCAGTACGGCCTGTTCGGTGTCTTCGCCGGCGCCGCGATCGTGTTCTTCGCCTTTATCGGGTTCGACGTCGTCGCGACCTCCGCGGAGGAGGTCAAGGATCCGGGCAAGACCCTTCCGCGCGGCATCTTCGCCGGCCTCGCCGTCGTCACCCTGCTCTACATCGGCGTCTCGCTGGCGCTGACCGGCATGGTTCCGTACACCGCACTGGCCGAGGCCGAGGATCCGAACCTGGCCACCGCGTTTGCGCTGGTGGGCAACGAGGGCGCGGCGTCGGTGATCGCCGTCGGCTCCCTGATCGGCCTGACCACCGTGATCATGGTGCTGCTGATGGGCCTGGCCCGGGTGGTGCTGGCCATGTCCCGCGACGGGCTGCTGCCCCGCGCCCTGTCCCGGACCTCCGACAAGCACGCCACTCCGGCCCGGCTGCAGATCCTGCTCGGCGTCCTGGTGGCCCTGACCGCGGGCTTCACCCAGGTGGACGTGCTGGAGGAAATGATCAACATCGGCACGCTGTCCGCGTTCGTCGTGGTAAGCCTGGGCGTGCTGGTGCTGCGGCGGAAGCGTCCGGACCTGAAGCCGGCGTTCCGGGTGCCCTTCGGGCCGGTGCTGCCGGTGCTGTCCGCGGTGCTCTGCCTGTACCTGATGACCAACCTGGCCGTGGAGACCTGGATCTACTTCGCCTTCTGGCTCGTGGCCGGATTCGTCCTCTACTTCGCCTACGGCCAGCGCCATTCCCGGCTGAACGAAAAGTTCGCCTCGGTGCGCGGTGCGCACGAGGCCGGGCCCACCACGGAAGGATAGGAATGCTCGTCGCGTTTTCCGTTGCCCCGTCCGGAACCGGTCCGCTCAGCCCGTCGGGCGGCGGGGACGACGCCTCGGTGCACGACGCCGTGGCCGCCGCTGTCCGGGTGGTCCGGGAGTCAGGACTGCCCAACCGCACCGACGCCATGTTCACCACCGTCGAGGGCAGCTGGGAGGAGTGCATGGATGTCGTCCGCAGGGCCACCGAAGCCGTCGGACAATACGGCAGCCGGGTGTCCCTGGTGCTGAAGGCCGACATCCGGCCCGGCCACGACGGCGAGCTGACCGGCAAGATCGAGCGGCTCGAGGCGGCGCTGGACCGGCAGTAGCACCCCGGCGCACCGGGCCGGGCAGGGCAGGGAGTCAGCGCGAAGCAGAGGGCACGGGCTTACACTGCGGGCATGAATTTCACCGTCCGCCCTGCCGTCCCCGCCGACGCCGCCTCGATCATCCGGGTTCGCCACCAGGGCTGGCAGGAGACCTACGGGCACCTGCTGGCTCCGGAGTTCCTCGCCGCCATGGCGGCCGACATCGAAGCCCGTGCCCTGCGGGTTGCCGGCAGGATCGCGGAGACCACCGCCGAGGGGCGCACCGCGGACTGGGTCGCCTTCGATGACCGGAACCGGATGATCGGCTTCGCCGCAGCGGGCCCGGCCCGCCCCGAACATCCGATGAGCGCCCCCGGGCAGCGGGCGCCCGACCCGGAGGAGCCGCTCCCCGAGGAGGAGCTGTACGCCCTCTATCTGCTGGCCCGGGCGCAGGGCGGCGGCGCCGGACAGGCACTGCTGGACGAGGCGCTCGGCGGCCGTCCGGCCGTGCTGTGGGTGCTGGAGGACAACCCCCGGGCCCGTGCCTTCTACGAACGCAACGGCTTCCGGCCCGACGGCGCCGCGCTGGCGCAGGGCCCAGAGTGGCAGGGTGCACGGCAGATCCGGATGGTGCGCCGCTGAGGCCAGCCCGCCCGGGCCCCCACCCCTCCCTACCCCCGCCCGCACCGGCCCGCTCCCGCGGCCCGGCGGGGCCGCGCTGGCCTACGCTGGAACCATGATCCTTCCCTCGCCGATTCGCCGGGCCGGCAGCGTCGGCGCCCTGCGCGCCTGCTGCTTCGTCGTCGTTGCCGCCGAGGCGGGGCGGCGCTGATGGGCCGGCAGCGCACGGGGCGGTCCGGTCGGCAGGAACCGGCTGCGGAGCCGCAGTCCGGGCCGGTCGCCGGAACCTATGAGATCGACACCGGCACCTGCGAGCTGGTGCCGGACCGGTTCAACACCAACGGCTGGGTGCTGATGATCAACGGCGTCCACAGCTCGCACATCGACCTGTCCGCCCCGAAGCTGCTCGAGTTCGAGTACATGCGCTGGATCGCCGCCCTGGTGGAGTCGGAATGGCCGCCGGACACCCGGCTGCGCGCCCTGCACCTGGGCGGCGGGGCCTGCTCGCTGGCCCGGGCTTTCGCTGCCACCTATCCGAACGCCCGGCAGGTCGTGGTCGAGCTGGACGGCCGGCTGGCGGAGCTGGTGCGCGGCTGGTTCGATCTGCCGCGTGCCCCGCTGCTGCGGCTGCGGGTGGGGGAGGCCCGCGAAGTGACGGAATCCCTCACGGACAACACCCGGGACCTGATCATCCGGGACGTGTTCGCCGGGGACCGGACGCCGGTGCCGCTGACCACCGGGGAGTTCACGGCGCAGGCGTCCAGGGTCCTCGACGTCGGCGGGATCTACGTCGTGAACTGCGGCGACGGGCCGCAGCTGCGCACGGCGCGGCGGGAGGCGGCGACGATCGGCGCGGCGTTCCGCTACACGGCGGCCATCGCGGATCCGGCCATGCTCAAGGGCCGGCGGCGCGGAAACATCATCCTGGCCGGCAGCGACCGGCCGTTCGCGCTGGCGCCGGGGCTGCCCCGCACCCTGCTGGGCGGCGGGGTGCCGGCGCAGCTGTGGGACGACGCGCAGGTGCGCCGCTTCGCGGCAGGTGCCGCTGTGCTGCGCGACGCCGAAGCGGCACCGCGCAGCAGCAGCGGGGAAGACGCCTAGGCGAGCAGCTCGGTGATCGCACCCGCGGAGAAGAACACCACGAAGGCCGCGGCGACGATCCACATCAGCGGGTGGATCTCCCGCGCCCGGCCCTGGGCGGTGCGGATCACGACGTAGGCGATGAAGCCGGCGCCGAGGCCGTTGGCAATGGAGTAGGTGAACGGCATGACCGTGATGGTCAGGAACGCGGGAATGGCCAGCCCGATGTCGCCCCACTCGATCTTCGAGACCTGCGTGAACATCAGGTAGCCGACGACCACCAGGGCGGGGGCCACGGCTTCGAACGGCACCAGGTAGATCAGCGGCGTCAGGAACATCGCCGCGATGAACAGCAGGCCGGTGACCACGGAGGCCAGGCCGGTCCGGGCGCCCTCACCGATGCCGGTGCCGGACTCCACGAAGATCTGGTTGGAGGAGACGCCGGAGCCGCCGCCGGCCACCGCACCCGCGGCATCAACCAGCAGCACACGCTCCACGTTGGGGATGTTGCCGTCCTTGTCGATGGACCCGGCTTCGGTGGCCAGGCCCACCATGGTGCCCATCGCGTCGAAGAAGATGCTCAGCAGGATCACGAAGGCCAGCAGCGACGCGGCGACGCCGCCGAGCGTCTGGAACGCTCCGAACACGTTGGCCTGGCCGATCAGGGACAGGTCCGGCCAGGTCCAGTCCGGCAGGCTCGGGGTGACCAGCGACCAGCCGGTGGCCACGCCGGCGCCCTGCGCCCCCGGGTGGAAGAGGGCTTCGATGGCCAGGGACAGCCCGGTGGCGGCAACGATGCCGATGAGGATGGCGCCGCGGACCTTGCGGGACATCAGCACGATGGTCAGCAGCAGGCCGAAGAGGAAGACCACGGTGGGCCAGCCGATCAGGTCGCCGTTGATGCCCAGCTGGACCGGCACGGTGGAGTTGGCGGCGTCGGGCATCCGGCGCACGAAGCCTGCGTTGACCAGGCCGACGATGGTGACGAACAGGCCGATGCCCACCACGATGGCCATCTTCAGGCTCGCCGGGACCGCACGGAAAACAGCGGTGCGGAAGCCGGTGAGGACCAGGATCACCATGGCCAGGCCGGCGACGACCACCAGGCCCATCACGTCGGGCCAGGTCAGCCCGTCGTTTGCGGCAGCGGTCACGGCGACGAAGGCGTTGACGCCGAGTCCGGTGGCGATTGCGAACGGGTGCTTGGCCCAGACGCCCATGATGATGGTCAGCACGCCGGCCACGAGGGCAGTGGCGGCGGCGATGGCGGGGCCGGGCATGGTGTTGCCCAACGAGTCCTCGCCGCCGAGGATCAGCGGGTTCAGGACCACGATGTAGCTCATGGCGAAGAAGGTGGCCAGGCCGCCGCGGATTTCGGTGGAGACTGAGGAGCCCCGCTTGGATATCTCGAAGTATCGGTCCAGTTTGGAACCCTGTTTGAGCATGGTGCTTCCTCTTGGCATTCGTCAGATGGGCGCGGCGGGACACTACTTCGCCTTTTCGATCTTAAACCCGGCGCCCTGCCCGGGCCTGCAGAATGACGCCTCGCGGCAGTTCGCCCGCCGGTTAGGCTGGCCGGGTGAGTAACAAAGCGTCCCGCACCCGTGTCCCCGCTGTTTCGTCCGCCCGGCCGTGGGCGGCGCTTCTGATGCTCCTGGCGGCGGTGCTGTTCACTGGCCTTGCCGGTGCGCCTGCCGCTCAGGCCCACGATGAGCTGACCGGCAGCGCCCCTGCGGACGGTGCGGTCCTGGCCGAGGCGCCGGACCGGGTGGAGCTGACCTTCAGCAACAACCCGGCGGCCATCGGCTCACAGGTGCGGGTCACCGGGCCCGACGGCGCCGAGTGGGCCGACGGCGACGTCGAGGTGCTGAACAACGTGGCCACGCAGCGGCTGCGAACGGGTATGCCTGATGGGGAATATACGGTTCAGTGGCGCGTGGTTTCCTCCGACGCCCACCCGATCGAGGGCGGTTTCGGCTTCACGGTGGGCTCCGGCGCGACGTCGGGCCCCGGCGCAACGGCGCTGCCCTCGGCGCCCGGGGACGGGGCGGCCGACGGCGGGGTCGCCGAGGACGGCGGGGAGGACGGTGTGGCCGAGGACGGCGGGGAGGACGGCGTCGCCGAGGAGAACCCGGGTGCCGGGTCCGGCGTCTGGATCCTCGGGATGATCGGTGTGGTCGTGGCGGCAGGCCTGGTGGTTCTCGCATTGCTGGTCCGCAGCCGGGTCCGCGGACCCGGCGGCAGCTGACCGGGGGCATCAGCTGACCGGCGGTATCCGGCCGGCGGCGGTGTCCGGCCGGCGGCGGTGTCCGGCGGTGCCAGCCGGGGCATTCCGGCTTTGTAACAGTCCCGGAACCGGCCCCGGGTTCGGGAGTACGCTGAACATGCAGGCCGCGCAGCGCGGACCGGACCCGATGGCGGGAGGCAGGAACGATGGGCCAGGAACGCTGGGAAGACCACGCCGGTGAACTTGAACCGGCCGGCATCGTTGTGGGGGTCGACGGCTCCGACCAAAGCATCTGCGCGCTGGTGTGGGCCGCCCGGGAGGCGCAGCGCCGTCGGACGCCGCTGCACATCGTGACGGCCTACACGATTCCGATTTTCGCCGCCTCCTCCATGGACGCCGGCTACACCACCTTCGATGACGAGGTGGTCCGCGAGGGCGCGCAGAAGGTGCTCGACGCCGCGGTCGACAGGGTTTCCTCCTACGGCATCGAGGTGGTGCCGCGGCTGGAGACCGGTGACGCCTCCGCCGTGCTGCTGGAGCTCTCCGAGGAGGCGGAGCTGATGGTCGTGGGCTCGCGCGGGCGCGGGGGCTTCGTGGGCCGGCTGCTGGGCTCGGTGTCCAGTGCCCTGCCCGCGCATGCCAAGTGCCCCACGGTCGTGATCCCGCTCCGGACGGCGGGGCGGCTGCAGGACTGCGGCGTCGCCGCCCCTCCCGGGTCCACCGACCCGCGGGACGTGGAGCAGGTGGTGCTGGTCGGCGTCGACGGTTCCGAGCAGGGCCGCGCGGCGTCCCTGGCCGCGGCCGAGGAGGCCCGGCGGATGGGCCTGCCCCTGCATATCCTCTGTGCGCTGGCGCCGCTGAGCGGTTCGCTGGCCTGGGTGCCCGCGCCCATGGACGTGGAGGCGCTGCATGCGGACATCAACGCGTCGCTGCGTGCGGGGCGGGCCTGGCTGAAGAGCCACTTCCCGGACGTGGAGATGACCGTCGAACTGGTCGACGGCGTGCCCTCCGAGGTGCTGATCCAGCGGTCCGGCGCCGTTGAGCTGATGGTGCTGGGCACCCGCGGCCGCGGCGGCTTCGCCGGAATGCTGCTGGGCTCCACCAGCCAGAACGTGCTCCACCACGCCCGCGGCCCGGTGCTGGTCGTTCCCGACCGGCACGACCCGCGGCTGGAGGACCGGGCCACGTTCGGCTCCATGATGGACGAGTAGGTGCGGCGCGGAGGAATCCGCGCTCAACCGGCCGTGCTCAGGCGTGCTGGTGGCCTTCGTGGCTGGCGTGCCGGAGCGGCTCGATCTGGAACGTGCTGTGCTCGGTGTCGAAGTGGCTGCTCAGGCAGCCGGTGAGCCGGTCCAGCACCCGGTCCAGTCCGTCGGCGTGCAGCAGGTCCTCATCGACCACCACGTGCGCGGAGAAGACAGGCATGCCGGAGGTCATGGTCCAGATGTGGATGTCATGCGCATCCACCACACCGGGCACCCGCATGATGTGTTCCCGGATGGTTTCCACCTCCACGCCCTGCGGCGTGGCCTGCAGCAGCACGTCGATGACCTCCTTCAGCAGCGACCAGGCGCGCGGCAGGATCATCAGCGCGATCACGATCGAGGCCCAGGAGTCGGCGGCCTGCCAGCCGGTGAGCATGATGACGACGGCGGCCACCACCACCGCGGCGGAGCCCAGCAGGTCTCCGAGCACCTCGAGATAGGCGCCGCGGACATTCAGGCTCTCCCGCCGGCCGGAGTGCAGGATCATCAGGGAGACCAGGTTCGCCAGCCCGCCGACGATCGCGGCGGTCAGCATCAGCCCGGTGCCCACCTCGGGCTCCGAACCCAGCCGCCGGACCGCTTCCACGAACACGACGACGGCGATGACGATCAGGATGACCGAGTTCGCCAGCGCCGCGAGGACTTCCGCCCGCTGGTAGCCGTAGGTGCGCCGGGTGTTGGCGGGCCGGGTGGCGATCCAGGAGGCGAGGAGGGCGATCGAGACGCCGGCTGCGTCGGACAGCATGTGCCCGGCGTCGGCCAGCAGCGCCAGTGAGCCGGACAGCAGCGCCCCGGCGACCTGAATGAACACCACGGAGAGGGTGATGACAAAGACCGCCAGCAGGCGGCGGCGATGCCGGCCGGTGGCGGTTCCGGCCGCCGGCAGGCCGTGGTTGTGTCCGTGGTGAGCACCCATGGCTTAAGGCTAGCTAGGCCCAGCCGAGTTCATGAAGCCGGGCGTCGTCGATGCCGAAGTGGTGCGCGACCTCGTGGATGACGGTGATGCGGATTTCGGCAACGAGCTCCTCGCGGCTCCCGCAGAGCCGCTGCAGCGGGCCGCGGAAGATGATGATCCGGTCCGGCAGGGACCCGGCGTCCCACCAGCCGTCCCGCTCGGTCAGCGGGGTGCCTTCGTAGAGGCCGAGCAGTTCCGTTTCCGGGTCTTCATGCGGTGCCGGGACGTACTCGTCTTCGATGAAGACGGCCACGTTGTCCATGGCCTGCGCCAGGTCCGGCGGGATGGAGTCCAGGGCGTCGGTGACGGCGGCCTCGAAGGCGTCTTCGTCCAGTTCTATGGGCACGCTTCCACTCTAAGGCGGGCCCGCCTTGAAGCATCGGACGTGTGGTTTGCGGATGGATTTTGGAATTCGCGAAAGTACCCTCTATAGTTTTAGAGTCCACAACGGAGCGAAACGAACGGGTGCGAGCCCGGATCCGGATCGTCCAGTGTGTTCGGGCCCCCATCGTCTAGCGGCCTAGGACACCGCCCTTTCACGGCGGCGGCACGGGTTCGAATCCCGTTGGGGGTACAACGAGTGGTAATCACACCGGAGAAAGTCTGGTAGAGTTGACACTCGTGAAAAGCAAGGCCCTGTAGCGCAGTTGGTTAGCGCGCCGCCCTGTCACGGCGGAGGTCGCGGGTTCAAGTCCCGTCAGGGTCGCTCGGTTTTCCGAAGCGATTTGGAAGATCTCGGTGATCATCGTTGATGATGCCAAGGCTCTGTAGCTCAGTTGGTAGAGCGTTCGACTGAAAATCGAAAGGTCACCGGATCGACGCCGGTCGGAGCCACCAGCTAGGAACCCCGGACCCCATGGGTCCGGGGTTTTTCTTTGTCCATACTGCCCGGCCGGGCTGCGTCCCGCACTCTTTTCCCCGCCGCCTCCATGGGGAACCATGTGGAGGCAAGCGAAGGGAAGGTCAATGATGACGGCCGAAGAGCAGTACGAGTGGGAGAACGCCCGCCCGCACACCAGCGAGGACCTGAGCGAAGCCCAATGCTGGTCGCTGCTGCGGGACAGGAGCACCGGACGCGTGGCGTTCCTGGACGATGGACGGGTCATGGTGTTCCCCGTCAACTACGTTGTGCACGCGAACGCGGTCTATTTCCGCACCTCGGAGGACGGCTTCCTCGGGGCGGCGGGGGCCGTGCCGCGCAACGCGTCGTTCCAGATCGACGGGCATGACAGCGACCAGATGGCCGGGTGGTCCGTCCTGGTGAGCGGACAGGCCGGCCGGGTTGCCGACGAGCTGCTGCTGACCCAGCTGTGGGGCCGCCGGATGGCGGAGCCGTGGGGCGGCGGCCGCCGCGATGTCTTCGTCGGGATTGACCCGCGGGCCATCAGCGGCCGGCGCGTCGGCCGACGCTGACCGTACTGCCCCAACCGCCCTGCCCAGCGTGGGCCGCAACGGCTAGGCTGGCCGTATGGACCAGCCAAGCACCCCCAGCGTCCCTGATCCCCATGCCGGCCGGCGGCCCGGGCCCGCAGCCAACCGGCCCGAGGCCACCGCAGGGCAGCCTGCCGCCGGCCAGGGCATGGCCGGCCGGTCACAGGGCCGCCCCGGCCCCTCCGCCGCCGGGACTTCGGGAAGCGGAACCGGCGTGCCCGTTGAGGCGGCCGCGCCTGCGGGCGCGACGCCGGCCCCCGCCCCGCCCATCCATGTTGTGCTGGACATCAGCCCGGACGACATCGGCGGCAGGACGGTCATCGGCGAGCAGGCCGTCGCTCGGGTGGCGGCCGTCGCGGCCCGGTCGGTCGACGGGGTCCACGCTCTCGGGTCCGGTGGCTCACGGGCGCTGGGCGCGGTCCGGGAAGCGGTGGGCGGCTCGGGCGGCACCCAGGGGGTTTCCGCCGAGGTGGGAGAAACGGAGGCGGCGATCGATGTCACGCTCGTCGCGGTATACGGAGTGTCCCTGCTCCGGGTTGCGGATGAGGTGCGGGCAGCGGTCTACGCCGCCGTCGAGCAGATTGCCGGACTGAGCGTGGTGGAGGTCAACGTCACGGTGGCGGACGTGCACCTGCCCGACACGAGCGAATCCCGGCCCGAGCGCCCCGCCGGGGCGACCGCCGTCGAGCAGGACGGGTAGCGCGATGCCGTCAGGAACGGGCCCGGGGGATAGATTGGCAGGAGCGCATGTGGCCCGAAACGAAGCGGAAGTGAGGCGGCGAACCATGAGCCCGACGATTGTGGGAATGCTGACCGGCGCCGTGCTGGCCTTCACCGCCCTGGTGTTCGACTTCCGCGGCTTCCTTCTGATGGCCCTCTTCCTGGCCGTCGGCGCCCTGCTCGGCCGTGCCGCCGAAGGGAAGGTCGACTTCCGTGTGGTCCGTGACGCGCTGACCGGACGGCGCTCCTCGTCATGACCGCCGTGGCTCCGCCGCGGGCCGCCGTGACCCTGCCGCCCCTGGCCGGCCACACCCGCATCAGCACGCAGGCTTTGTCGAGTACGGCGGCCGCTGCCGCCGCTGAGTTCTTTGGAGTGGCCCCGCAGCTGATCCGGGTGGCCTGGTCCGATGACCGGGGCCTGCTGGCGTTGTCGATCTCCCTGCCGATGCCCGTCCAGCCGCTGCAGAAGCTGGCCCGCCGCCCGGACCTCGCCGGGCCCGGACAGACGGTGCTGGAACGGGCACGCGCCGCCAAGCCCGTCCTGCGGAGCCGGGTCACGGAGCTGACCGGTTCGATCGTCTCCCGGGTGGATATCCGCATTACCGGCGTCAGGGTGCAGGAAGGAGCACGGGTCCGATGACCGAGACACGTCCCGCGTCCGCTGATCATTCCGCGTCCCGGCCCTCCGCAGAGTCCGGGGTTTCCGCCGGACCTGAAGGCCCGGCTCTGGATGCGCAGACTTCGGCGCTGACGGCCCGCATCGTCCGGCGGGAAACGCACTCGCCGCGAACGGCGGCGTCGATCGTTGCCGCCGTCCTGGGACTGTTGTTCTGCCTGTACGTGCTGCTTGAAGCGATGCTCCAGGCGCTGGGACAGGACGAGTGGCTCCTGGACCCGCCCGCCATCGGACAGTGGCTGGCGGACCTGCCGTCGGCCGACCCGCTGGTCGTGGGACTGGTCGGAGTGATCGCCGGGATCCTGGGAATCTGGTTCCTGCTGCAGGGCCTGCTGCCGGGCCACCGGGCCCGCTATGCGCTGCCCAACCCGCGCGCCGCCGTCGTCGTCGATGCGGAGGTGCTGGCGGCATCGCTGGCGAGGCGTGCCCGGATCACGGCCGGGGTCAGCCAGGAACAGGTCCTCGTGACGGTCGGGCGCGGGACCGTCGAGGTCGCCATCCGCCCGACGTCGGGAATTCCGGTGGACGCCGACGCCATCCGCCGGGCCGTGGAGGATGAGCTGCTGCTGACGAACCTGGAACCCCAGCCCCAGGTCACCGTGCAGGTGGCAGCGATCGGAGCGATCGGGCAATGACGGGACGGCACACGGGAACGGGACGGCACACGGCGGCGGAACAGGCGAGGAGGGGGAAAGCGTGAATCAGACTCCGCGGGCGCTGAACCGGACACTGCTGGCCCTGCTGGGCCTCCTGCTGCTGGCGACCGGAGCGGCGCTGGTGCTGATCAGCACGTCCAGCGCCGCAGCAGAGGCCTGGCGCCGGGCGACTGAAAATGCCCTGTCAGGCCTGGAACGTGTTTTTGCCGGGACGAGCTTGCCGGGTGAGGGGCCAAGCTGGCTCTGGGCCCTGCTGGTGCTGCTGATGCTGGGCGTCATCGTGCTGCTGGCGGTCTGGATGTCGCTGCAGGGCCGTGGCCGCACAGGCACTCTCGTCTCTGTGTACAGCGTGGACGAGGGGGCCCCGGGCCGGGTGAGCATCAGCGGTGCGGTGGCCGAGCAGGCGCTGCGTGAGGCGCTGCTGCAGGACCCGGATATCGTCGGCGCGGCAGTCAGCACGTGGAGCGTGCCGGGCGGCGGCACCGCCCTCAAGGTGCGGATCCAACCACGGCAGGGCGCGGCCCCGCACCTCGTGGCCGCCGACGCAACCCATTTGGTGGAGGCGCTGGACCTTACCCTGGGCGGCAGCCGGCAACCCGTTTTGATCAGCATCGAGGCGGGTTCGCGCTTCCGGCTCGGACGCGAGGATCGCGTCCGCTGACAGCAGGGCAACACGCGGCCGTGTCGGCGCGGGCGCCGGAAGCGCCCCGGCTGGGTTTGTTTCGTCAGAAGGGGCAGCCCGCTGGGTCTTCGTTCACCCGCACTTCATCTACAGTCGGCGCTTTATCCACCGCCGGCTCTCCCTGCGCCCCCGGCGCTTCATCCACCCCTGGCCAGCCCCTTCCCGGGGCAGCGACCGTATCGACGACAGATTGCGAAGGACGGAGCTGGGGGCTTGTGTCGTAGGTGCGCCCCGCCGGGCTGGTCCACCTGATGGTGCCGCCGCCTGTCTGGGCCGCCCGCCAGTACCCCAGAGTCTTGAGGCGGTGGTGGCTGCGGCACAGATGCGCCAGGTTCGCCTCTTCGGTCGCCCCTCCGGCGGCCCAGGGACGGGTGTGGTCGATCTCCGAGCTTCTGGCCGAACGGCTGCAGCCGGGGAAACGGCAGGTACCGTCTCTGGCCTGCAGCCACCGCTTGAGTTCGGCGGGTACTTTTCGGCGTCGTCGGACGTCAGCGACAGCGCCCGACCGGTCCAGCGCGAGTCCGGTGATTCCGGCTGCCTCCGCAACAAGCCTGCGGGCCGTCTGCGCGCTGATGGGACCGTATCCGTTCAGCTCCGCCGGGTTCTCGTCCAGCCCGGCCAGCGTATCGGCGTTGATCAGGACCATCACCTCGGTCCGGAGACCGCCGGCCGCGGTATCCGGCCTGCCCGGGACGCCGGAGGCGGCTGTCCCTGGCACGCCGGAGGCAGGAGTCCCCGGAGCATGGGCAGGAGTACCCGACAGCAGCGAGACCAGAATGTCCGCGCGGAGCTGGTTCAGGAGGCGGGGGTCTCCGGCCTGCTGTTCTCCGCGGGCCGCGACTGTCAGGGCATCGAAGATCCCTGTGCCCCGGTCCGCTGCCAGATAGGCGGAGAGCACGCACATCCCGTCCGGGGCCGGATCGAGGAAAACGCCCCGCTTGGCCAGCCGTTCCTGATGGCGCTGCTCGGCGGTGCGCGGATCGGCTTCCTCCCTCAGCCGCCTGGCCAGGCGACGAAACTGGGCGACCGTCCTGTCCTCGGCAGCAGGCAGCAGCCGGGCTTCCAGCTCCCGGGCGACCGGTGCCTCCAGCCCCCCGGTGAACTCGGTCAGGACCTGGGCGTGCCGGAAGCTGAAGCGGCCCTCCTCGAGGGCCTGGAGCGTCGCGGTGCATCTTCCGTGGAGGGCTTCGGCGTCGCGGACCAGGGCGAGCGCAGTCACCTCGGGGACACGGAGCAGCGCACCGATCTCCGCGGCGCAGAGCCGTTCAGCGGTCAGCCGGCTGCCGGCTTCGTCCAGTTGGCTGCGGCGTGCCGGGGCCTCACCCTCCGGGGCAGGGCGGCCCCGGCGGACATGTTCGAGCAGGCTGCACGACGTTCGGAACACCAGGTGCATCTGCTGGGCAGCCGCCCAGGCTTCCAGCCGCGCCAGGTCGGCGAGGCCGGCCAGGGACTGGTCCAGCGTGACGGCGGAGGCATCCGCGGCGAGCATTCCCGCCACGCCGGTGCAGGCCGCAACGGGCCCCGGCAGGTCACGGATATCGGGAGCGGGCCAGGCGTTGGGGACTCCGCCGCGTCCGGGTGGCTCGGGGCCACCGGGAGGGCCACCGGCGGGGCCGTCGGGAGGGCGTTCGGAAGGCTTTTCCATGGCTCAATTCCATGCCCCGCCTCTGACACTTTCGGCTCGTTCCGGAGCCTGTCCACATAAGTGGTTGACGGCCGAAACCCAGGTATCCGCCCGCAGCGCCTAGGACGCCCGCGCGAGCTGGCGGATCGGAATCCACCGTCCGGCCAGCCGCCGGTAGGCCGCAGCAGCGCCGGTCATGTCACCGTCGGCCAGCGCCTCGATGCCCATCCGCACATCGGACGGCGAGTCATCGGGGAACACCAGGTCCGCCACCGGGCCGTAGTCCAATTCGACGACGGCGCGGGGCGAGAACACCTCCAGCCACGTCGCCAGCTCGGTCAGCTCGTCGAGCAGGTCCAGCTCCGGGGCCGCCAGGGCCAGCGCCGCGGCGGTCTGCCGGGCACGGTGCACGGCCTGCTGGATCGGGGCGCTGATCCGCACCGTCAGGACCCGGCCGTCGTCCTCCACCACTTCGGTGTGGTCCTCCTCGTGCAGCAGCACGAACCAGCCGAAGGGCACGCCCCACGTGGCGGAGCGGGTGTGCAGCTTCGCGAGGGAATCGGCGAACCGGTCCGGGTCCATGCGGTCCGCGTGCGCCTGCCGCGCCACTTCCGGGACCAGCACGTCCACCAGCGGCCCCCGGATCGTCTCGCCCAGGGACTCCGCGGCCAGCGAGGTGCGCACCGCCAGCTGGTTGGGGCAGTACAGCCGCTGCGGCACGCCGTCGGGCCCGGGATGGTTCAGCACCCGCACCAGGTCGGTGCCGCCGTGCGGGAAGGGGTCGGAGACGGTGCGCACCAGCCGTCGCATCGCCGAGGTGCGTTCCAGGTCCTCGGTCTCGTGCCGGGCGCGGGAGCGCTGCTCGAGGATGGCCAGCTGCTGGTCGTCGTCGAACGCGTCAAGCGGCTCGTAGACCCGCAGATGCGAGACGTACGGAAACGTGCGGATCGCGGCTGCGGGCTGCGGGCCGGCCATCGGCTAGTCCAGCTCCACGATCACCGGCGCGTGGTCGGAGGCGCCCTTGCCCTTGCGCTCCTCACGGTCGATCATCGCTCCGGTGACCGATTCGGTCAGGGCCGGGGAGCCCAGCACGAAGTCGATGCGCATGCCCTGCCGCTTGGGGAAGCGCAGCTGGGTGTAGTCCCAGTAGGTGTAGACGCCCGGACCGGGGGTGTAGGGGCGCACGACGTCGGTGAAGCCGGCGTCGAGGAAGGCCTGGAACGCGGCGCGTTCCGGCTCGGTGATGTGGGTGGCGTTCTGGGCGCGGAACCAGTCGATGTCCCAGACGTCCTCGTCCTGCGGGGCGATGTTCCAGTCACCCATCAGCGCCAGCTTCAGCGACGGATCGGCGGCCACCCAGGCGGAGGCCTCCTCCTTGAGGACCTTCAGCCACTCCAGCTTGTACGGCATGTGCGGATCCCCCACGGCGCGGCCGTTGGGCACGTACAGGCTCCAGACCCGCACACCGCCGCAGGTCGCGCCGATGGCGCGGGCCTCCGCGGCCGTGGTCGCCTCGGTCTTGCCGAAGTGCGGCTGGTTGGGGAAGGTGCGCTCGACGTCGTCCAGGCCCACCCGGGACGCGATGGCGACGCCGTTCCACTGGCTGAGCCCGAAGTGCGCCACTTCGTAGCCGTTGTTCTCGAACAGCTCCCAGGGGAAGTTCTCGTCCTTCGCCTTGGTTTCCTGGATGGCCAGCACATCGACGTCGGATCGTTGCAGCCACGCCTCCACCCGGTCGGCGCGGGCACGGATCGAGTTCACATTCCAGGTAGCAATCTTCACCCTTGCTACGTTACCGAATTCGGCCGGGCACTCCTACGGCGGCTGCGCCCGGCCGAATCCGTGTTGCCGCATGCGGCGGGCGGGTCAGGCCTGCTTCCACCAGGTGTCGGTGATGGTGACCGGGACGGTGCGCTTGTGCCGGGTCATCAGGAACCGCTTCTCGATGGCCTCCGCGGCCTCTTCGGGCACCTCGCGGCCCTCGACGTAGTCGTCGATCTGGTCGTAGCTGATGCCCAGTTCGGTCTCGTCGGTCTGGCCGGGGTTCTCGTCGAGCAGGTCCGCGGTCGGGGCCTTCGACACCAGCCGCTCCGGCGCGCCCAGCTCGGCGAGCAGCTGCCGGTTCTGCCGCTTGTCCAGGCCGAAAAGCGGCAGGATGTCCGCGCCGCCGTCACCGTACTTGGTGAAGAAACCGGTCACGGACTCCGCGCCGTGGTCGGTGCCGACGACGAGCAGGTTGCGTTCACCGGCCACCGCGTACTGGGCGGTCATGCGCACCCGGGCCTTGATGTTGCCCTTGTTGAAGTCGCTGATCTTCCCGCCGGCCATCTCGCGGTAGGCATCCTCGAAGCCGTCCACCGCCGGGCCCACGTTGTAGACCCAGGAGACGTCGGGGCCGATGAATTCCAGCGCCGCCTGGGCGTCGTCCTCATCGTGCTGGGTCCGGTACGGCAGGCGCAGCGCCACGAACTCCGCCTCGTGCCCCGCCTCCCGCAGCTCCTCGGCGGCCAGCTGGGCCAGCTTGCCGGCCAGCGTCGAATCCAGCCCGCCGCTGATGCCCAGCACAAACCCCTTGGTGTGCGAGGCGAGCAGGTACTCCTTGAGGAACTCCACCCGGCGGCGGACCTCCGCGGCGGCGTCAATCTCGGGGCTGACGCCCATTTCGGCTGTGATTTCGGCTTGTAGTTCGCGCATGTGGCCCACCCTATCCAACCGGCCCGCAGCTGCCGAGCAGTATTTCCGCGGCAGGGACAACATGGGGGACAACGGGGACCGCGGACGACGACGGCGGGGCAGTCACACAGGCGCCCCCGCCCGGTCCGCCCGGTCCGCCGCGGCTAGGATTGAAGCATGACGACGCCGAGCCGTACCGCCACCCGCGCCCGCCTGCTGGAACTGATCGGGGACCTTGCCGTGGTCCGCGGAAAGGTGACCCTGTCCAGCGGCGCGGAGGCCGACTATTACATCGACCTGCGCCGGGTCACCCTGCACCATGAAGCCTCGGCCCTGGTCGGCGAGGCCATGCTCGAAATGCTCGACGACGCCGGGATCGACTTCGCCGCCGCCGGCGGGCTGACCATGGGTGCGGACCCGGTGGGCACCGCCGTCATGCACGCCGCGCACCGCTCCGGACGGGCCGTGGACGCGTTCGTGGTCCGCAAGGCGCAGAAGTCCTACGGCATGGGCCGCCAGGTGGAGGGCCCCGACGTCGCCGGCCGTCCCGTGGTGGTCCTGGAGGACACCTCCACCACCGGCGGCTCGGCGCTGACCGCCGTCGAGGGCGTGCGGAACGCCGGCGGCGACGTGCGCGCGGTGGCGGTCATCGTGGACCGGGACACCGGAGCCAAGGAACGCATCGAAGCTGAAGCAGGCGTGCCGTACCTGGCCCTGTTCGGCAAGGACGAACTCGGGCTCGACTAGCCCGGCAGCCGCCAACGCACCCTCCCGCCGGACGGCGGCCCGGCACGGGGAAGCCATGACCCACGACCCAGCCGAGTACCTGCGCCGGGCCGCTGACCTCAAGCGGTTCTCCCGGCGGCAGTTCCTCGCGGGCTCCGCGCTGGGCGCGGCCCTGGCCGCCGACCTTGGCGTCACCCGGCTCATCCAGCGCCAGCGGGACGAAATGGAGATCCTGCGGGTGCGCGACGACGCCGCGGAGCGCCGCTTCCCCGCCGCCGGCTGGTTCCTCTTTCCCGGCTACAAGACCAGCTGGGAGGAAGCGGTCTGGATCGTCAACTCGCTGCGCCCGGCCCTGGCTGCCAGGGGCCGGATGGCCGCCGTCGGCTACTCCAACCGCGGCCTGGACCCGGCGGAGATCACCGCTGCCGTCTACCGGTACATCCGCAACCACCAGCTGCGTCGCGTCTACTTTTACGGGCACAGCTTCGGCGGGATGCTGGCCGTGCAGGTGGCCGCGGCCCTGCGCGAGCGCGGCGTAACGGTGGAGTTCATCCTGCTGGACTCCTCCCCGTGCACCCGGCAGGACGTGCTGGACCGGCGGATGTTCGAGGGCGTGGTCTTCCTGTACGACGCCGGCTACCGGATTCCCACCGTGCTGCGCGGCGGCTACGAGCTGGGCGAGCGGATCGTGAACCGCAATGAACGCTCCTGGCAGACCGTGCTGGACCAGACCCTCGAGCAGCTGTCTCCGCTCGCGCCCTCCAGCGTGCTGATCCAGTCGGAGTCCTCGTACATCTACCACTTCGATCCGCTGCGGTTCAACGGCGGGCTGGGGGAGACCCGGATGGCGTTCATCGGCAACCCGGACGACGAAACGGTGAACTACGCCGAGGCCCGCAACCGCTGGAAGGACCTGTTTCCGCAGAACCTGGTCAGCAACGACCTCGTCACCGAGGGGGCCCGGCCCGCTCACGCCAGCCCGCAGTGGAACCCGCGGATCTATCAGCGCACGGTCTCGGAGGTGCTGCGCCGGTTCTCCCCGGCCCCGCTCGGCGGCGGCCGGAAGGTCGTGTACTAGATCGTCGGGATCAGGTCCGCCACCGAGTCCACGATCTGCGTGGGCCGGAACGAGTAGGCGTTCACGTCCTCGCGCTGCGTGATGCCGGTCAGCACCAGGACCGTGCGCAGGCCCGCCTCGATGCCGGCGATGATGTCGGTGTCCATCCGGTCGCCGATCATCGCGGTGGTGTCTGAGTGTGCGTCGATCTTCTTCATCGCCGAACGCAACATCATCGGGTTCGGCTTGCCGATGACGTACGGCTCGCGCTTCGTCGCGGCGGTGATCAGCGCGGCGATGGCCCCGGTGGCCGGCAGCGGCCCCTCCGCGGACGGGCCGGTGACGTCGGGGTTCGTGGAGATGAAGCGGGCGCCGTCCAGGATCAGCCGGATGGCCTTGGTGATGGTGCCGAACGAATAGGTGCGGGTCTCGCCGAGCACCACGTAGTCGGGGTTGGTGTCGGTGAGGATCAGGCCCGCCTCATGCAGCGCCGTCGTCAGCCCCGCCTCGCCGACCACGAAGGCACGCCCGGGGGTGGGGGAGCCGGCCAGCTGGTCCTTCAGGAACTCCGCGGTGGCCAGCGCCGATGTCCACAGGTTCTCCTCCGGGACCTCCAGCCCGCTGGCCCGCAGCCGGGCCGCGAGGTCACGCGGCGTGTAGATGGAGTTGTTGGTCAGGACCAGGAACCGCTTGGAGGTCGCCACCCAGCGTTCAATGAGTTCCGCGGCGCCCGGAATCGGATGATTCTCATGGACCAGGACGCCGTCCATGTCCGTCAGCCAGCATTCGATGCCTTCGTTTTCGCCCATGTCCGACCCTTTCCTCCACAGGTGTTGGCCTTCACAGCGGCGCGCTGCGCCGGTGCTTCTCAGCTTAGGCTGGAACGGTGACCGAACGTGCACCTGCCCCCCAGCCTGCGGCTTCCGCAGCCGAACCCGCCGCGCCCGCGGAGCCCGACGCCGGTGCCGCCGCCGCGCCGCCCGCACCGGTCGGGGTGGGGCCCTGGGAGGGGCCCTGGCCCGAAGGTGAGCACTGGGACCCGGAGCTGCTGGCGGCCGGCGACAGCCGGAACGTGGCCGATCAGTACCGGTACTGGAAGCATGACGCGATCGTTGCCGACCTGGACACCCGCCGGCACCCCTTCCACGTGGCGATTGAAAACTGGCAGCACGACTTCAACATCGGCACCGTGGTCCGCACCGCCAACGCCTTCCTGGCCAAGGAGGTGCACATCATCGGACGACGCCGGTGGAACCGGCGCGGGGCCATGGTCACCGACCGCTACCAGCACGTGCGCCACCACCCGAGCGTGGAGGAGTTCACCGCCTGGGCCCGCAGCGAGGGCCTGACCGTGATCGGCATCGACAACTTCCCCGATTCGGTGCCGCTGGAAACCTATGAGCTGCCCGAGAACTGCGTCCTGGTGTTCGGCCAGGAGGGCCCCGGGCTCAGCCCGGAGGTGCACGCGGCGGCCGAGGCCACCCTGTCGATCGCGCAGTTCGGCTCCACCCGATCCATCAATGCCGGGTCCGCGGCCGCCGTCGCCATGCATGCCTGGGTCCGCCGCCACGTGTTCGGGCAGAAGACCGGCGGCTGAGCGCAACACTCCCTGCTGTGCGGAGGTCACATATGGCTAGGATGGGAGGAGTTGTTCAGGGCACACGCCCGCCGGATACCGACCTTCCACGAGGAGTCAGCATGCCTATTGCAACCCCTGAGATCTATGCCGAGATGATCGACAAGGCAAAGGCCGGCGGTTTCGCCTACCCGGCCGTGAACGTCACCTCCTCGCAGACCCTCAACGCCGCGCTGCAGGGCTTCGCCGACGCCGGATCCGACGGCATCGTGCAGGTCTCCACCGGCGGTGCCGCCTACTGGTCCGGCGCCGGGGTCAAGAACATGGTCACGGGTTCGCTGGCGTTCGCCGCCTACGCGAAGGAAGTGGCCAAGAGCTACAACGTGAACATCGCCCTGCACACCGACCACTGCCCCAAGGACAAGCTGGACGACTTCGTGCTGCCGCTGCTGGCCGCCTCCGAAGAGGCCGTCAAGCGCGGCCAGGATCCGCTGTTCAACTCGCACATGTGGGACGGCTCCGCCGAGACCCTGGAGGAGAACCTGCGCATCGCGAAGGACCTGCTGGCCCGCACCGCGGCCGCGAAGATGATCCTCGAGGTGGAGATCGGCACCGTCGGCGGTGAAGAGGACGGCGTGGAGAACGCGATCAACGACAAGCTCTACACCACCGAGCAGGACGCGATGGCCACCATCGAGGCCCTGGGCGACGGCAGCGAGGGGCGCTACATCACCGCCCTGACCTTCGGCAACGTGCACGGCGTCTACAAGCCGGGCGGCGTGAAGCTGCGCCCCGAGATCCTCAAGGACATCCAGGACGCCGTCGGGCAGCGGATCGGCAAGGAGCGCCCGTTCGACCTGGTCTTCCACGGCGGCTCCGGCTCCTCCGCGCAGGAGATCGCCGACGCCGTGTCCTACGGCGTGATCAAGATGAACATCGACACCGACACCCAGTACGCCTACACCCGCCCGGTCGCGGACCACATGTTCCGCAACTACGACGGCGTCCTGAAGGTCGACGGCGAGGTCGGCAACAAGAAGCAGTACGACCCGCGTGTCTGGGGCGCCTCCGCCGAAAAGGGGATGGCTGCCCGCGTCGTTGAGGCCGCCGAGCGCCTCGGATCCGCCGGAAAGGCCGTCTAGGGATGTCCGACGCCTTCCGCACCAACCTGCTCGGCCCCGAGCCCACCTACCTGCCCGAGGAACCCGAGGTCGTTGCCCGGCTGGCCGCCGGCGACGAGCCGGTCGACCTGGCCGCGAAGCACCCCACCTCCTCCCAGATCTGGGCCGCCCTGGCGGACGAGGCCTTTGAAGAGGGACGCAACGTGGAGTCCTACGCCTATGCACGCGTGGGCTACCACCGCGGACTGGACGCGCTGCGCCGTGCCGGGTGGCGCGGCGCCGGGCCGATCCCCTGGGAGCACGTGCCCAACCGTGGGTTCCTGCGCTCGCTGTACGCCCTGGGCCGGGCCGCCGGCGCGATCGGCGAGGCCGACGAGGTCGAGCGCATCCGCACCTTCCTCAACGAATCCGATCCGCGGGCCAAGGCCGCGATCGAGAACGGCGAAGGCTAGGTCAGACGCATCAGGGGGCCGACGGGCAACAGCCCGTCGGCCCCCTTTCGCGTCCCGCCGGCTCTTTCTTTTCGTCTCCGCGTGAATATGCGCCCGCCGGCGGGCAGAGTGCGGCGTTTTTCGTTCTTCGGCCTGACGCTGCAGCGGGCGTGGCCTGCATCTGCCTGAGGCGAAATGATTTTCCGATGCCTCCCTCCGCAGTGTAATTTCCCGATGTTCTGGTTTCCGGTGTGGTGTTCACCAAAAGTTGCGCTGATTGATCATTGGCTGCTCACTGCATGTGTTGAGATTTCATCTATTGACGATTTCATGTATTGCCCGCCTGCTGCGACGAGCGGCTAAAGCTGCAGGGTGCGCTCCCGTTCGACGGCCCAGTGCCGTGCCTGGATTCCCGCGGCAGCCTCGGCATGCGGGCCGAGCCCCATCCGCCCGGCCGTTTCGTGGATCTGGTGCAGGGTCAGGTGCTGGGCGCAGCGGCTGACCCCGGACTTGTCCGCGCGGTAGAGGTAGCGGTCGATGGCCCGCTGCCACCGGCGTCGCCAGTTGTAGACGGACCGCTCCGACGCCGCAGCCAGCATCACCGCGTGGTCCTGGTTCAGCTGGGAGGCGATGTTGCGGTGGAAGATCCGGCTGGCATGCCCGCTGGTCGGCGCCACCCGCCGCAGCGCGGCGTCCAGGTGGGTGTCCCAGAAGAAGTCCCAGGACACCCGGCGCCGGTCGGGCCAGGCGGTGGACCGCGGGCCGCGCATCATGGCTTCCGCCGCGTCGAACATCAGCAGCGCCAGCAGGGCGCGCCGGGTGGCGGGGGTGGTGAACCGCCCCACCGCCCACAGCGAGAGGTCCGATGAGAGTTCGAAGACCTCCTCGGCCAGGGCCAGTCCATCGGGCCCGCCGAGCCTGAAGAGCAGGGCCGCCTCATCCCCGGAGGACTCGGCGGCAACCGTGCCGGGGGCTCCCTGATAGGTCTTGACCGCCGTCTCCGGCCGCCCGAGCTCGGCGTCGGTCTGGTCCAGCAGGGCGGCCAGGAAGCCGGTGAGCCGCCGGCCGGAGTCCCGGGTGCCGGCGAACTGGGTTTCCAGGACCACCCCCTGGCGCTGGGGGCGCCTGGAGAAATGCCAGCAGTGGGACTGCCACTGCCGGGCCTGGGCGGCCAGGGGCGTCAGCAGCAGCGAGCAGGCGCGGTCCGCCTCGGCGTCCCCGGGGACACGGGTCGTGATGACGGTCCGCGTCACCTCTCCTCCATCGGAGATCCTTCCACCACGGACTTGTGCGTGCGTTGTCAGACTCATGTCGCTCCTTGCAAAGGGTGAGTGTGGCTGGGAAGAGGTAGCGGACGGCTCAGGCTTGTATATTCCAGATTGCGATCGCCAAGCAAGGGTCACAGGCCCTGAACCGTGCAGTTTCGGCCGAATCGGCTAAAAAAACCGCGCACACTACTCCCGCTGCCGTGCCGCTGCTACAGTTGTGGGTTCCCCCGGCCCTGATTACCAGTTGTGAAAGGCCGCAGCGTATCCGTGGAAACGCCGCATTGAATGCGGTTGCTGCCATTGGTGTAATTACTTTCTGCCCGGCCCGGGCGGCGTTGTTTGCCTTTCCTGCGGCGTTTTACCGAATTTCGAGGGGAGTGCTGGCGGCGGGCCGGCGATCCTCCTACGGTGTGCAGCGAAGCGCCGGCCGCGGGCACTCCTTTCCCTCCTGATCGGCCTCCGGCCGGCGTCTTCACCTCCTGGCGGAAAACCCGGGAAAGCTCAGCCGGCGCCTGAGCCGGCCAGCTTCGCATAGACCACGTAGTTGTCGCGGAACTCGCCGCTGTTCCGGTCGAAGCCGTCACAGGTGATCAGGCGCAGTTCGGGGCCGGCGGTGTTGCCGTAGACGGCCGCGGTGGGAAACGCGTCCTTCGCATACTGTTCGGCGCGCTGCACCGTGAAGACGGCCGTGCTGCCGTCCGCCCGGAGCACTTCCACGACGTCACCGGGCTGCAGTCGGCGAAGGTCCGCGAACACGCCCGGCCCGCCGCCGACGGCGTTGACGTGGCCCAGCAGGACCGCCGGCCCGGCCTCACCCGGCGTCGGCGAATGGAGGTACCAGCCGGCCGGTGATCCCGGCTCGCCCGGCGGCACCTCCAGCGTGCGTTCCGCCGTCAGGCCGAGCCGCAGCAGGTCGCTGCGCACTCCGAGCGTGGGCAGGTTCAGCGACACCGGATCCGATTCCGGCAGCGGCGCGGGCAAAGACGGTCCGGCAGGGTCAGCAGGCACGGCAGGGCCGGTCGGCGCGGCAGGCTCAGGCCCCGGCGGCCGCGTCTCCCGTCCGCCGCCGCTCTCCGCCCCGGCCTCCGGCGAGGGGGCGTAGGTGGTGACTCCCGCCGTCGGGGCGCCGTTGACTGCCCCCGGGCCCGCACATCCGGCGAGGAGCAGGACGGCAGCCGCTGCAGCCGCCGAAAGACGGCTGCAGCGGCTGGTGGCTCCGCTCATCGGTGTCCGTTCACAGCGTGCCTCAACCCTGCAGTGAGCGGTGCCGACGGACTACGTACGTTCCACCGGCCGCAGCGGCCAGGACCAGACCTCCGCCCAGGGCGAGGACTCCGGCGCCGGCCTGCTGCGGCTCCTCGGTGATGCCGGTGCCGGCCCCGCCGGCGGGAACCTGGCCGACCTGCTGGTGCGTCCAGGCGCCGCTGCCGTCCATCATCCAGCCGCCGCCGCTGTGCCCGCCGTCGGCGGCCGGTGCGGGCGTCCACGCAGCCATCGGCTTGGAGGCGTCCTCACATCCAATCCCGTCCATGTCCTCGTCCAGATGGGAGCCGTACCGGGGATGACCGGTCGGGATGTTGTAGACGCCCTCAGCGGCAGCCTCAGAGCAATTGGCGTAAGGCATCGGCGGGGGCGGCTTCGGGTCGCCCGGGCCTCCGGACGCAATTGCCGGAGCGGCCGACAGAACGGTGAAGCCGGCAGCTGCCGCAAGGGATAGGCCTGCAATGCGCTTGTTCATGGTGTCCCTCTTCTCTTGGGGGTGTGGAGGGTGCCCGGCGGCGCCGGACGGACAGAACAGTAGCCACGCAGCGTTTTGAGCTGGACTTGTCAAGAGTCTTTTTAAAGCAGTTGCACCCCAAATAACCGTCGTCAGCGGTGCCGCGGTTTCAGGCTCGGCGGCTTCAGCCCGGCTTCAGTCCGGCTTCAGCCCCGACGGCTCCGGCGTCGGGCGCGGGGGTCGTCGAGGATGGTGGTGGTGACGGCCAGGATCTGGGGCCGGGCCGGTACGGAGGAGAACCCGAAGCGGACAGGCGGCTGCACCGGAGCCAGCCTTCCCAGGTCCTGGCCGCGCCACGAACACCGAATGGAGGTAACTGCACGGATGGAGCGGATCCCGTAGACCTCCAGCCTGCCGCCCGAGCGGCCGGCGGTCCGCACCCCGCGGACGAAGAGTCCGGCGAACGGGTTGATCAGCCGCAGCCAGGCGGGGGAGACGGCCACCGCCGGCGGAACCAGTTCCAGCAGCCGGCCGAGCAGCGTCACCTGCCCCAGCTCGGCGCGCAGTTCAAGGGGCCCGCCGGCCACGCTCAGCCCGCCGTCGTCCAGCCGGGCGCTGAGCGGCACCACGTCCACCGCGTCAAAGGAGTAGGTGGCGGACACGTACTCGGCCACCTCATCGCTCGGCGCCAGCAGGAGCCGCGAGCCGAAGGGGTTTTCCACCATGACGTCCGTGAAGGGGCCCAGCGGGGATTCAGGCCAGTGGCCGACCACCAGACGGGTGCCCGAGGCGGTACCCACCCCGGCGATGTAGCCGCGGAAACGGTCCATGTGTTCCACCGTACGTCCACGCGTATGATCGGCGGCACGCCCCGCAGAGCGCTGAAAACCCGGATCGGCTAAACTTGACAGGTAAGAGCCCCGCACTACCGCTCCGGTACGGAACGGAACGTGCAGGGCGTTCTCATGCACGGCAGCGGTAATGCGCCAGGCAGGCGCAGCTGGCTCCGTATCGAAGTGGGGGAGGATCCCATGCCAGCAATCGTGATCGTCGGAGCCCAGTGGGGCGACGAAGGCAAAGGTAAGGCCACCGACCTGCTCGGCGGCCGCGTCGACTACGTCGTCAAGCCCAACGGCGGCAACAACGCCGGCCACACCGTCGTCGTCGGCGGTGAAAAGTACGAGCTCAAGCTGCTGCCCGCCGGCATCCTCAGCCCCAACGCGATCCCGGTGATCGGCAATGGCTGCGTGGTCAACCTGGAGGCCCTCTTCGCCGAGATCGACGGCCTCGAAGCCCGCGGCGCCGACACCTCCAAGCTGCGCATCTCCGCCAACGCCCACCTGGTGGCCCCGTTCCACCAGGTGATGGACAAGGTCACCGAACGGTTCCTGGGCAAGCGCGCCATCGGCACCACGGGCCGCGGCATCGGTCCTGCCTACATGGACAAGGTGGCCCGGCTGGGCATCCGAGTGCAGGACATCTTTGATGAGTCGATCCTCCGGCAGAAGGTCGAAGGCTCCCTGAAGCAGAAGAACCAGCTGCTGGTGAAGGTCTACAACCGGCGCGACGTCGACATCGAGGACACGGTCCAGTACTTCCTCGCCTACGCGGAGCGGCTGCGCCCGATGGTCATCGACTCCACGTACGAGCTGAACAAGGCGCTCGACGAGGACAAGGTCATCCTGATGGAGGGCGGCCAGGCCACCTTCCTCGACGTCGACCACGGCACCTACCCGTTCGTCACCTCCTCCAACCCGACGGCGGGCGGCGCGTCCGTGGGCTCCGGCATCGGCCCCACCCGCATTACCCGCTCCGTGGGCATCATCAAGGCCTACACCACCCGCGTGGGTGCAGGTCCCTTCCCCACCGAGCTCTTCGACGACATGGGCCTGTACCTGCAGAAGACGGGCGGTGAGTTCGGCGTGAACACCGGCCGGCCGCGCCGCTGCGGCTGGTACGACGCCGTCCTGGCCCGCCACGCCTCCCGCGTCAACGGCTTCACGGACTACTTCGTGACCAAGCTTGACGTGCTCACCGGCATCGAGAAGATCCCCGTGTGCGTGGCCTACGACGTCGACGGCGTGCGGTTCGACGAGATGCCGATGACGCAGACCGACTTCCACCACGCCAAGCCGATCTTCGAGTACTTCGACGGCTGGACCGAGGACATCACCGGCGCCAAGACCCTGGACGACCTGCCCGAGAACGCCCGCAACTACGTGCTGGCGCTCGAGAAGATGTCCGGCACCCGGTTCTCCGCCATCGGCGTCGGCCCGGACCGCGACCAGACCATCGTGGTCCGCGACCTGATCAACGAGTAATCCGTATCCACAAGAGCCCCGCTGCCTCCGGCAGCGGGGCTCTTGTCGGTTTCGACGGCCGCACACGCGTCCGGGGAAGGGGTGCCGCCGGATCAACGGCCGGGCTGTTTGGCAGGGTCGGCCCCTGTGGCCGGCTCCCTGGTCGCCTCCAGGATGTCCTGCAGCGTGAGCATGGCCGCTTCGAAACGGGCTTCGCCGGAATGCCCTGCCCATGCGCGTTCCAGTTCGGCGACTTTCGCTGACGCGTCCGCGAGCAGCTGCCGTCCCCTGGGCGTCGGCACGATGAGTTTGGCCCGCGCATCGGTGGGATCCGGTTCCCGGGCCAGATAACCCAGGGACTGGAGCTCGTTCACCAGCTCCGAGGTGGCCGCCAGGCTGAGCTGTGCCCGCGCCGCCAGCTTCGTAAGCCGGATTCCCTTGAGCCCGATGTTGCCGGTGATCTGCAGATGGGCGGGACGGATGTCTCCGTAGCCGTAGGCCTCCGCCTCTGCCAGAAGCTCCCTGCGGAACTCGGCCAGCAACCGCACCAGCAACTGGCCCACGGGAAGTCGGTTTGGCTTTTCGGAACCTCTTGACGCGGTATCGCTCACGGAGCAGAGTCTAGGTGAAAGCTTCGGAAACCGAAATAAAAACAGCAATGGATCGAGCGCCTGGAGGCGCATCATGAGTACGCAGCATCCTGAAGCATCAATGATTGACACTGCCGTTGGTCCCCTGGCCGTCAGGCGGACCGGATCCGGGCAGCCTGCCTTCCTGTGGCACAGCATGTTCGTGGATTCGGACACGTTCAGCCCGGTGGTCCAAGCACTGGCCAGGCACCGCGAACTGTTCCTGGTGGACGGGCCCGGCCACGGGGCCAGCCCTGGCCCGCGAAGGATCTACGATCTGCAGGACTGCGCCGTGGCGGCGGTGCAGCTGCTGGACGCGTTCGGACTCGACGGGCCCGTGGACTGGGTGGGCAACGCCTGGGGCGGGCACGTCGGCATCCTGCTTGCAGACGGATGGGCCTCCCGGTGCAGGACGCTGACGATGATCGGCACGCCGGCTCACCCGCTTCCGGCCGGGATGCTGCTGAAGACAAGGCTGCTGGTGCAGCTGTTTCGGCTCCTCGGTCCGTCACGGCTGAGCGGACTGGTGGTGGACGCGCTGGTCGGTCCGGAAGCCGAGGCAACTCCGGGTTCACGCGAAGCAGCGGAGTCCGTGCGCGCGTCCTTCATTCGAGGGGATCAGCGGGGCAAGTACTGGGCCATGCGGTCCCTGATGCTCCGCCGCCCGGATCTCCGCTCCACCTTGCCCCGAATCGGGGTACCTGTCCTGGTGATTGTGGGCCGGACTGATGCCCTGTACGACGCCGGGGATGCCGAGCAGCAGGCAGCCTCTCTTCCCCATGGCGCTCTGCGGGTTGTGGACGGCGGAGGACACGTGGCGCCTCTGTTCGTCTCCGCGGATGAAGTGACGCAGGCAGTCCTGGAGTTCTGGGCCGCACAGCGGCTGACCGACCGTGCGGATGACATCCTCGGCTAGAGTCCGGCTGCCCTTGGTTCCGCTTGGACGGGGCCAGAGCCCGTCGGTCTAGGCGAGCCGCTGCGGGGCCCGGCCGTCCTCCAGGGCGGCCTGCTCGGCCGAGCGCTGGAGGATGCAGAACTCGTTGCCCTCCGGGTCGGCCAGCACGACCCAGGTCACGTCGGGTCCCTGCCCGACGTCGGCGCGGACCGCGCCCAGGGCCAGCAGCCGGTCCACTTCCTCCTGCTGCGTGCTGCCGCCGGAGGAGCGCAGGTCCAGGTGCAGCCGGTTCTTGACCGTCTTTTCCTCGGGCACCGGAATGATGTCGATGTCCGGCCCGGAACCGCCGTCGGCCGGGATCAGGGACACCACGCCCTCCTCGTCCGTCTCCGCGATCCGGTAGCCCAGGGCCTGCGTCCAGAATTCCGCCAGCCGGGGCGGGTCGACGGCGTCGAGGGCGATCGAGGAAATGGCACTGGGCATGGCGGAACTCCTGACTGGGCGGGAAAAGCGTTGCCCGAAGCTAACAGCGCCGCAGGCGCGCCGTCAACGTGCGCCCTCGTGGGGCCGGGGCGGGTGCAATCAGGGCAGCGGCGGGGCGACAGGGGCGCGGCGGAAGGTCCGGCGTCAGCCCGCCCCGGAGCGCAGCCGACGCCGGATCGCCAGCGACGCAACGATGCAGGCCACCGACGCGGCGGAGGCCAGCACGTACAGGGTGACGGTGGCCGGCGGCGGCTGCAGCGAGGGGGTGTTCGCCCAGAAGATGAAGCAGAACCCGCATCCCACCAGGCCGGCCACCATCAGTGCGATGCCCAGGAAGGTCAGTCCCTTCATCGGCCCAGTATGCGCCGGGTCCGGAGGCGGCGGGCAGGGCCGGCAGCCGGTTTCGACGCCGCAGGAGAAAGGTTCCCACGCCGGCGGAGGCGCCCGCGTGGAGGTTCAGGCCAGGCGCAGGGTGGTCAGGCAGGTCGGGCTGTCGGCGGAGGTGCTGAAGTCCTGGACCGCGGTACCCCGCTCGGAGCTGACCTCGAGGGTTCCCGTGATGTCCTTGGGCAGCCAGAAACCGACAAACCCGTTGTCATAGGTGCTGACCGCCTCGTCGACCAGCACGTCGCCGGCCTCGTCCGTGATCCGCACCTGCAGCGGCTCGTTCACCAGTTCACCCTGGCAGCCGGAGAGGCTGTGGTGGAAGCACTCGTGCGTGGTGGTGGAGAAGGGCGCGACCGCCAGGTAGAACTCGTCCAGCGGCAGGGAGGTTTCGCCGTCGTCGTCGGCAAGCGTCACCTCGTCGTAGGTGACGGACGCGGCCAGGCCGGACGCGCGGTCCTCATTTGTGCGGTCCAGCTGCTCGACCACCTGGCGGGCATCGGCGCCCTGAAGCCCGTGGTTGCCGAGCACCGGGTCGGCGGCGCCGTCCCCGGACGAGCAGGCGGTGGCCGCCAGCAGGGCGGCGGCGGAAAAGGCCAGACGAAGCGCACGCATGCAGCCAGCCTAGCCAACCCTCTGCCTCGGACTTAATCCGGTGCGCGTCCGGCCCAAAGCGGGACTAGGATTTTCGGCATGGGGGGAATCAGTGAAGAGCTCGTCGCCAGCCTGCAGCGCGCCGTTGCGGCCAGCCCGCAGGACATCGCCTTACGGCTGCACCTGGCGGAGCTGCTGCTCAACGCGAACCGGGCCGTGGAGGCGTTGGGCGAGGTGAACGCGGCGCTCACGGCCGAGCCCGGCAACATTGCCGCGCTGGCTCTGCTCAGCCGCACCGCGGCCGCACTCAACCCGCCGCCGCCCAACCCGGCCGTGGCAGCCGCCGCACCGGCGGCGGACCCGCATTTGGAGGGCGGCGGGCAGCCCGCCGAGGCCGCCGAACGGGCCGCCGGTTTCGACTGGGAACGCGCCGAAGCCGACCTCGGCGCGGACGTGCCGCCCCCGTTCGTCGAGGCCGAGCTGAGGATCGGCGACCCCGGAACCGACGCCGCACCGCCGCTGGAGCCCGCGGGCCCGCCGGTGACCCTGGCCGACGTCGGCGGCCTCGAAGCGGTGAAGAAGCGGCTCAACGAATCCTTCCTGCAGCCGATGCGGCACGCCGACGTGGCCCGCGCCTTCGGAAAGTCGCTGCGCGGCGGCCTGCTGCTCTACGGGCCGCCGGGCTGCGGCAAGACCTTCCTGGCCCGTGCCGTGGCCGGGGAACTGGGCGCCTCCTTCGTCAACGTCACCATGACCGACGTGCTCGATTCCTTTGTGGGCGGCACGGAAAAGAACCTGCACGAGGTCTTCATGGAGGCCCGGCGCCGGGCGCCGGCCGTGCTCTTCCTGGACGAGGTGGATGCCCTGGGGCTGCGCCGCAGCAGCCTCAGCGGCGGAGCCGCCTGGCTGCGGCAGATGGTCAATCAGCTGCTGCTCGAAATGGACTCGACGGCCGGGAACAACGACGGGCTCTACGTCCTCGCCGCCACCAACCATCCATGGGACCTGGACGACGCGCTGCTGCGTCCCGGCCGGCTGGACCGGATGGTGCTGGTCACCCCGCCGGACCCCGCGGCCCGCGACGCCATCCTGCGCTACCACTTGGCCAACCGGCCGATCGCGGGCATCGACGTCCCCGCCATCGTGCACCGCACCGACGGCTTTTCCGGCGCGGACCTGGAGCATATCTGCGTCACCGCGGCGGAGAAGGCGATGACCGAATCCATCAGCGGCGGCGAGCTGCGCCCGATCAGCATGGAGCACATCAACGCCGCCCTGGCCGAGGTCTCCGCCTCCACCCGCTCCTGGCTGGAACAGTCCCGCAACGTGGTCCGGTTCGCCAACCGGGACGGACGCTATGACGACCTGGCCGACTACCTGCGTTCACGGAAGCTGCTGTGAGCACCGACCCCACCCGGGATGCCCTGCGGGCCCGCGTGGAGGTGCTCTCGGCCACCGGGCGCACCGCTGAGGCGGCCACCCTGCTGGAGGAGCAGGCCCCCGCGCACCTGGATGAGCCCTGGCTGCACACCGAGCTGGCCCAGCAGTACCTGCGCCTGGACCGCCCCGACGACGCCGAGCGGGCCGCCCGGCAGGCGCTGGCGCTGGAACCAGGGGCCCGCGACGCGCTGCTCCTGCTCGCCCTGGCCCTGAAGGCCGCCGAACGCTTCCCCGACGCGCAGGAGGCCGCCGCGGAGGCGGTCGCGCTGTATCCCGACGACGACGTCGCGCACCGGATCGCGGCCGCCATCCTCATCGTGTCCGGCACGGAGGAGGAGGCCGCCCGGGGCTGGCGGCACATCCAGCGCGCCCTGAAGCTGAATCCGCATGACCCCGACCACTACGTCGTGGCCGTCTACGCGAACCTGGCCGCCGGCGGCCCCGTCTCCCTGGGGCGGCGCCACCTCGAGGACGGGCTGGCCCTGGCTCCCGGCCATCGCGGACTGCTCCTCGCCGGCGAGGCGCTGGGCGACGCGCCCACGGGTCCGGACCGCGCGGAGCTGTTTGCTTCGGTGCTGGCCGTCAACCCGCTGGACGACGACGCGCACCGGTCCCTGCGCTCGGAGTTCTTCCAGCGGCTGATCAGCCTGGCCTTCATTCCGTGGCTGCAGGTGCTGTTCTTCGGGCTGCTGGCCAGTTCCTTCGGCGGCGGCGGGGTCAGCCCGACGGTGGCGCTGGTCCTGCTGGCCCTGCTCCTCGCCGTCGGATTCGTGCAGCGCCTGCGCCAGGCGCGCCGCATGGCTCCCGGACAGGCCGGAACCCTGTTCGAGGGCAACCTGCGCGCAGTCGGCGGCGCCGCCGCGGGCCTGGCCGGCCTGGGAATCCTTGCCGTCCTCCCGCACGTGGTTGATCCCGGCCCGGAGGTCAGCGCCGCGGCGGCACTGGCCCTGTCCGTCGTGCTGTTCCTCGTGGCTGCCGTACGCGCGGCCGCGCACCTCAGGCGCTTCCCGCTGGGCTATGCCCGGGACCTGCTTGGACGGAACCGGCGGGCGTGGGCGGGTGCAGCGGCAGCCCTGTCGGCGTTTGCTCTCGCCACCGCGGGCACGCTGTGGACGGCGGCCGACGGCGGGGAGGGCCCAGGGCTTTTCCTGCTGATGGCGACGGCGGTCCCGTCCGCGGCCGCCGTCCACCTGTTGGAGGGCGCGGAGCGTGGATCGGTGCCCCGCCGCGGCAGCCCGGGCTTCGCCGACTACCGCAGGTGGCGGGTGGGCATTTATGCCCGGCCGGTCTGGTACCTCATCGGCGGTGCCGTCCTCGCGCTGCTGCCGTTGCTGACGCAGCTGCGGGACCTTAAGCCGCTGGAGGGCGCCGCCGCGGTCACCGCCGGCGTCCTGCTCCTTGCCCGCGGCCTCCATACCCTCTTCCTCCTGCTGGCCGCCGCGCCGACGCCGGGCACCGGACGCGGAGTGCGGGAACGGCTGGCGGTCCGGGCCGGCCGGCGGGTCCTCATCTCGGGAGACAGCTTCATCAACTTCGCCCTGGTGTGCCCGCTGGTGATGGTGGTGGTCGGAACCGTCGTGCTGGTGGGCGGCACCGGCGACGGGGGCTGGCTGGACGGCCTGGGCCGGCTGCCCGCTCCGGACTTCGCGGGCGGCGGTTCCGGACCTTCGTTGCCGGACATCACGCCGGTTCCGATGCCGGAACCGACGCTGCTGCTGCCGGAGAACCTGCCCGCCGGCCGGGACTGATCAGCATCCCGCGAGCGGCTACCAGCGGTTCCGGGCCTCCTCGATCCAGCCCTGCAGCCCCTCCAGCCGGTGCCACCGGCCGTCCGGGGTCCGGGCCCGGCCCGACCAGGAGCCGAACGCCTGCCAGGTCTGCGAGGCGACGACGAGGGCGTTGGTGCGCGCATGGCGCCGGTGGAACGGGGTGAGCACCGCATCGAGCCAGGGTCCGCGCACATGCCAGGGGGACAGCGGCGCCGAGAGGTCGTAGCTGAAGTCCAGCTCGCCGTCGTAATGGTGCAGCCGGCCGTCCACGATCAGGGCGTTCTCCGTGGAGCCGGTGCCGGCGGTCCAGCCGCCGCCGAGCTGCAGGCCCAGCTGCGTGCCGTCCACTTCGCCGAAGCCCACGCCCCAGTTCCAGCGCCTCGCATACGGCCAGCGGCCGCGCCCGCGGTCCAGCACCGCGAAGGCGCCGGGGCCGACGTCGTACCCCCGTCCGTCCACGGTGACCGTTCCGGAGACGCTGCGGGCGACATCCTTGAGCGTGTACTGGAAGCGGGTCCGTGACCAGGGCACGACGACGCCGAGGCAGTCGCCGCCGGCCGGCGCGTACAGCCGCACCCGGATCCGGTCGGACTCGGCGCTCAGCCGGGTGCCGCCGTCGTCGTCCTGGAAGCGCAGCTGCAGGCCCCCCGCGGCGCCGCGGGCCTCCAACGGCGGAAGGCTGTCCGGGAGTTCGAGGTCCGTTCCCGAGGGCAGCAGCTTCAGGGGATCAAGGCTGATCTCCCCGCCGGTGGACCGCTCGTAGACATACAGCTGGAGCACCGCCGCGTAGTCGAGGCCGGCGATGGTCATCCCGAGGACCAGGTCATCGGTCATCACGCCCCAGTACTCCCAGCGCTTGGTCCGCCAGCCGTAACGCGGCCCGGCGGGCAGGGAGGTCAGGTGCAGCGGACGGCGGGTGAACCCCACCGACTCCGGATTGAGCATCCCCCCGGGCAGGGCCAGGGCGCGGGGGACCGTGATTTCCTTCATGGGCGTCAGTGTAGGGCAGGGGACCTGCCGCTCCGCCGCAGGGCCGGGAGAGGGGGCGAGGAGCGGGGCGCAGCGCGGGTTACGGAAATGTTCAGAAAAAAATATGCACCTGAATGAAACTTTCCCGAGACACCGTACGATTACCCCTGTGCAACGGCCGCGCCGAGGCCCATCCCCCCAACGAGCATCGGTGCGGCCGTTGCTTATGCGCCGGGAGTGGCGGGCGGGATAGGATTTGCTTGTTCCTCCCCCCGATCCCAAAGGCGCCTTCCCGTGGACACTTCGCTGACCGAGCACACGCTCGGCCAGGCGCGTTCCCGGGATCCTGAAGCACTGCGCCGGGTGTACGACGCTTTGGCCCCCGGGGTGCTGGCGTACCTCACCGCCAAGGGCTGCGACGATCCGGAAGCGCTGACCCAGGACGTGCTCCTGACCCTGTTCACGAAGCTGCCCGAGCTCAAGGGCGGCATCCAGGGCGTGCGGACCTTCGCCTACTCCGTGGCCCATGCCCGGATGGTGGATGACATCCGCCGCCGTCAACGGCAGCCCGTGTCCGCACCGTACGATCCGGACACCGACCGCAGGAGCACAGCCTCCGCGGAGGACAACCTGATGGGAGCCGCGGCGGCGGCGACCCTGCTGGAAGGGCTGCCGGACCCCCAGCGTGAAGTCCTCCTGCTGCGGATCCTGGCGGATCAGTCGGTGGAGGAGACCGCAAAGATCATGGGCCGCACCAGCGGCTCGGTTAAGACGCTGCAGCGCCGGGCGCTGCTGGCATTGAGGGAACAGCTGACCCGAAAGGAGGCGGTGGAATGAGCGGCAACGAAGCCCGAAACGACCTTCGCCGCCTGCTGGCGGAAAGCGGCGTGGAGGAGACCCCCGAACTGATTGACGCCCTCATCCGGCTCCAGGAAGCCGGGACCGGAACGGCGCCTGAACCGCACGGTGAGCTGGCCGAGCTGCTGGACAGCCCGCCCCGGCTGCGTTCCGTCGACGGGCCGAAAGGAGCGCCCCGGCGCAGGCCGCGGCGCGGATTCCTGCTCACCGCAGCTTTGATCGGCGCCATGGCCGCAGGGACCTCGGGAGTCGCCGCGACCCTCCGGGACCACCAGGTCACCGCCGACGTCGCGGACACCGCCTCCCAGCTCCCGCTGATGGAACAGGTGCCCGGGGTGGACCAGGCCGAGGGGGCGGGCGAGGCCGCGGGGACGTCCGCTGCAGACGCCTCCGCAGCTCCCGCTCCCGGAGGCTCCGCCTCCGCCGGCCAGGCCGAGGAGCCCGGCTCCCAGCCGGCACCCGCTCCCGTGGAGACGGCACCGGTTCAGCCGGCGCCGGAAGCGCCTGAGACAACCGGGCCGGCACCCGCACCCGCGCCCGGCGAACCGGACCGCGGCGCCTCGGTCCGCCCCGGCGGAGCCGGCCAGGGCCCGGCGGACCGTCCGGGCGGAACCGGCCAGGGCCCGGACCGGAGTGGCCGCGGCGAGGGCGGCGGGCCGTACGGCCCGGACCGGATTCCCGGCGCCGGACAGCGGCCCGACCACGCCGCCGACCACGGAAACGCGGGGCGGCCCGGAAGCCGGGACGCCGACCACCGGCAGGGCCCCGGCACCTCCTGGACCGACCCGGGTGCAGCCAAGGGGCCCCGGAGCCCCCAGGAGAACCGGGGAGGCGTCCGCCAGTCGGAGGTCGGGCCTCAGGAGCACTCCGCCGTCTACGGCGGGCGGAGCGGCCTGGGTCGTTGATCCCCCGGGCGCTCCGCCCGTCCGCTCAGGCGGTGAGCTGCCGCTTCGAGGAGATCACGCCGGTGTTGAAGCCGGCCAGGTTCAGGCCGCCGTGGAACCGGGCGTGCTCGATCTTCACGCACCGGTCCATCACCACGTCCATGCCGGCGGCCTCGGCGTCCCGCGCCACCTCCTCGTGCCAGGAGCCCAGCTGCAGCCACAGCGCCTTGGCGCCCACGGCCTTCGCCTCGGCCAGCACGGTGGGCAGGTCGTCATGGCGGCGGAACACGTCAACGATGTCCGGCACCTCGGGCAGGTCCGCCAGCGAGGCGTAGACCGGCCGGCCGAGGATCTCCTTGGCCACCGGGTTCACGAAATACACCCGGTACGGCGAGGAGGAGAGCAGATACGTGGCCACGAAGTAGGACGCCCGGGAGGGCTTGTCCGAGGCGCCGACAATGGCGATGGACTTCGCCCGGCGCAGCAGCGCCAGGCGTTCCGGGGCGCTCGGCCCGGTCCAGGTGCGCTCCGTGCCTGCGGTGTTCTCAGACATGGGCGGACTCCTGGGTCTCGGCGGCGGGCAGGGAGCAGGACGCGGCGCCGGCCGGCTCATCGGCTGTTGCGGACGCAGAAGCCGCACCTGCGGCAGCGGCGGCGGTCAGCGCCTGGTCGAGGTCCCAGAGGATGTCTTCCAGGTCCTCCAGCCCCACGGAGATCCGCACCAGGTCCTCCGGCACCCCGGCGGCGGCCAGCTGCTCGGGGGAGAGCTGCTGATGAGTGGTGGACCCGGGATGGATCACCAGGGTCCGCGCGTCGCCGACGTTCGCCAGATGCGAGGCCAGCTGCAGGGACTCGATGAACACCTGCCCGGCCGCCCGGCCGCCCTTCACGCCGAAGCTGAAGACCGAGCCGGGGCCCTTGGGCAGGTACTTCTTCGCCCGCTCATGGTGCGGATGGGATTCCAGCCCGGCGTAGGACACCCAGGCGACCCGTTCATCGGCCTCCAGCCAGCGGGCGACGGCGCCGGCGTTGGCCAGGTGCTCATCCATCCGCGGGGCGAGGGTCTCCACGCCCTGCAGCAGCGAGAACGCGGACTGCGCGGAGAGCGTGGGCCCGATGTCGCGCAGCTGCTCGGAACGCAGCTTGGTCAGGAACCCGTACTCACCGAAGTTGCCCCACCAGGAGATGTTGCCGTAGGAGGGCACCGGCTCGGTCATCGCCGGGAACTTGCCGTTGCCCCAGTTGAACCGCCCGGATTCGACGACGACGCCGCCCAGGGTGGTGCCGTGCCCGCCCAGGAACTTGGTGGCGGAGTGGATCACGATGTCCGCGCCGTGCTCGAAGGGCCGCACCAGGTACGGGGTGGACAGGGTGGCGTCGAGGATCAGCGGCACCCCGGCGTCGTGCGCCACCTTGGCCAGGGCCTCGATGTCGGTGACCTCGCCCGAGGGATTGGCCACCACCTCGGCGTAGACGGCCTTGGTGTTCTCCCGGATCGCCGCCGCGTAGTCGGCCGGATCGGTGCCCGGCACGAACGTGGTCTCGATGCCGAACCGGCGCAGGGTCACGTCCAGCTGGGTCACCGTACCGCCGTACAGCTGAGAGGCGGCCACGATGTGGTCCCCGGAGGAGCAGAGCGCGGCGAAGGTGACAAATTCGGCGGACATGCCCGACGCCGTCGCGACCGCCCCGATCCCGCCCTCCAGGGCGGCGATGCGCTCCTCGAACGCGGCGACCGTCGGGTTGCCGATCCGGGAGTAGATGTTGCCGTACTTCTGCAGGGAGAAGAGGTTCGCGGCGTCGTCGGTGTCCTTGAACACGAACGAAGTGGACTGGTAGATGGGCACGGCGCGGGCGCCGTGCACTGCATCCGGGGTTCCGCCGGCGTGCAGGGCGCGCGTGCGGAAACCAAATTGGCGGTCACTCATGGCAGAGTGCTCCTTCCTGAGGGGACTGGGCGGCTGCGGGCGGGGCAGGCGTTGCAACTTGCTCCGGTGCGGCCAAGAATGGGGGACGGGGCCGGGCCGGCCAGGGCCGCAGCCCCTGCGGACGGACCACGGAGGAGGGGAACCGGCAATGGACGAGTACGTGATCGTGATCGAGACCGGATACCGCCGTGCCGCCGCCACGCACACCATCACCTTCACCGATCCGATGCCGCAGGCGGAGGCCACCGCGCTGCTGCTGGAACTGATGGAGGGCGGGCACGAGGAGCTGCTTCCCGCGCGGGCCGACACGATGGTGCTGGAGGTTTCGCCCACGGAGTTCCTGCGGGTGCAGGAACTCGTCGGCGGCTCCGTGGTGATGGACCGGGTGACCCTGGCGCGCCGGCATTAGGCCGCCGTCCCGCCGGATCGCCGCGACGCGCAGATCCGCGCGATCGCCGGGATGCACGGCTCGTTCTGCAGGCTCGTGGTGTCGCCGAGCGTGCTGCCCTCGAACAGCTGGGTGAGCAGGCGGCGCATGATCTTCCCGGAGCGGGTCTTCGGCACGTCCGGCACGGGCACGACGGCGGCCGGCTTGGCGATCGGGCCGATCAGTTTGGCGACGTGGGCGCGCAGCACGGCCGTGGCGTGTTCCGGCTCGGCGTCGTCGGACAGCACCACGAACGCGACGACCGCGTGTCCGGTGAGCGGATCCGCGGCGGGGCAGACGCCGGCCTCGATCACCCAGGGGTGGGAGACCAGCGCGGACTCGATCTCGATGGTGGACAGCCGGTGCCCGGACACGTTCAGCACGTCGTCCACCCGGCCGAGGATCCAGGTGTCGCCGTCGTCGTCGTACTTCGCGCCGTCGCCGGCCAGGAACCAGCCCTGCTCGGCGTAGGCGCGCCAGTAGGAGTCCAGGTAGCGCTGCGGGTTGCCCCACACGGTGCGGGCCATGGCCGGGCCGATCCGGTCCACCACGATGAAGCCCTGGGTGTTCGGCGGCACCGTGTCGCCGGCCTCGTCCACGATCCGGGTGGAGACGCCGGGCAGGGCGCGGGTGGCGCAGCCGGGCTTGAACGCCGCGTCCGTGGGGCGCGGGGAGAGGATGGTGGCCCCGGTTTCGGACTGCCACCAGGTGTCCACCATGGGCACCTCGCCGCGGCCCAGGTTCTGCCGCAGCCAGCGCCACGCCTCCGGGTTCACGGCTTCGCCCACGGTGCCGAGCAGCCGGATCGAGGACAGGTCCCAGGTGTCCGGGACGCCGGCCGGGAAAGCGCCCATCAGGGACCGGACCAGGGTGGGCGCGGTGTAGTAGCTGGTGACCTTGTAGCGTTCGATGATCTCGAAGTGCCGGCCGGCATGCGGCACCGCCGGGGTGCCCTCGTAGATCACCTGGGTGACGCCGTTGGACAGCGGCCCGTAGATCTCATACGTGTGCGCGGTGACCCAGGCCAGGTCAGCGGTGCACCAGTGCACGTCCGTCTCCCGCTGCGCAGGGTCCGGGTGCGAGAAGAGGTACTCGTGGCTCCAGGAGGCCTGGGTGAGGTAGCCGCCCATGGTGTGCACCAGGCCCTTGGGCTTTCCGGTGGTGCCGGAGGTGTACATGATGAACAGCGGGGTCTCGGCGTCGAACGCCTCCGTAACGTGGACGTCGGAGGCGGTGTCCACGGTCTCGTGCCACCACAGGTCCCGGCCCGCGGTCCAGTCGATGTCCGAGCCGGTGCGGCGGACCACCAGCACGTGCTCGATGGCGTTGTCGCCGGCGACCGCGGCGTCGGCATTGGCCTTCACCGGAACGGCGGTGCCGCGGCGGAACTGCCCGTCGGTGGTGACCAGCAGCTTCGCGCCGGTGTCCTCCACCCGGAACTTCAGCGCTTCGGCGGAGAAGCCGCCGAAGACCAGCGAATGCACCGCCCCGATCCGGGCGCAGGCCAGGGTGATGACGATGGTTTCCACGATGACCGGCAGGTAGATGACCACCCGGTCGCCGCGGCCGATGCCCAGGGCGAGCAGCGCGTTGGCGGCCCTGGACACGTCCTTCTGCAGATCGGCGTAGGTGACGGTGCGCCGGTCGCCGGGTTCGCCCTCGAAGTGCAGCGCCACCTTGTCCCCGCGGCCGGCGGCGACGTGCCGGTCCACGCAGTTCACCGCCACGTTCAGGGTGCCGCCGGCGAACCATTGGATCCTCGGCACGGTGTACTCGGCGTCGGCGGCCGGCACCTCGGGAGCGGAGAGCCGGCGCGGCCGGTCAAAGGTGTGCGCGGTATGCCAGGGCGTTTCCCACTGCAGCCGGCGGGCGGCGTCCTCCCAGAACGCGATCCGCTCCGCCTCCGAGGCGAAGCCGGCGACGTCCTCCCGGCCGGCCGCCGGTACGCCTTCGGTGTCGGTGAGGTTCAGGCCCATCGCCGCACCGCCCACCGCTCGACGATGCCCAGCAGCGCATCGGTGGCCTTGCCGATCACGGCCAGCAGCACGATGGCCAGCAGCAGCCGGTCGGTCCGGCCGTTGTTCTGCGAATCGGTGAGCAGGAAGCCCAGCCCCATTGAGGAGGCGATCAGCTCCGCGGCCACCAGGAACAGCCATGCCTGGGCCAGGGCCAGCCGCAGGCCGGAGAACACCGAGGGCACGACGGCGGGCAGCTGCACCGTGCGCAGCAGCCGCAGCCCGTTCAGGCCGAAGGCGCGGGCCGCCTCCACCAGCTTCGCGTCCACGTGCCGCAGGGCCAGCGAGACGGTGGTGAAGACCGGGAAGAACGCGCCGATGGCGATCAGGGTGATCTTCGAGTCCTCGCCGATCTTCATCCACAGGATCAGCAGCGGCACCCAGGCCAGCGACGGCACCGCCCGCAGCGCGCCGATCGCCGGGCCGAGCAGCACGTCCGCCAGCCGGGACAGGCCGAGCAGGGCGCCGAGCACCAGGCCCAGGGCCGCGCCGATCGCGAAGCCGATCAGCACCCGCTGGGTGGAGATCGCCACGTGCAGGCCCAGCTCGCCGCGGGAGATCAGGTCGGCGGCGGCCGTGGCGACCGCCGTGGGGGAGGGCAGCTGCACCGGGCTGAACAGCCCGGCGGCGGTGACGGCCTGCCAGGCGGCGAGGATCAGGGCCGGGACCAGCAGGCCCAGGCCCAGCCGGGCCCACCGGTTGCCGAGGACGCCGCGGGCGCCGGCAGCCCGGTCGGGCTTCGGTGCGGCTGCGGGGGCACCCGCGGGGCCGGCTGCGCCGCCGGGCACGACCGCCGCGCCGGTGGCGTAGGGGACGTCGGGCGCCGTCACTGTGCGTCCCTGATGGCGTCGGGATCGGCCTGCTGCACGAAGGAGTCGTCGAGCAGGGTGGCGATGGCCTCGTCGATGGCCGCCTGGTCGGCGACGTCGCCGGTCTCCACGAAGCTCGGGCCGACCTTCTCCAGGACCGTGCGCTGCGCCTCGCCGGGGGCGGGGTCGACGTCGAGGTTGCTGCGCTCGAGGATCACGGTGCGGGCCACCTCCAGGTTCAGGCCGGCGACGTCGGCCAGGATCTGCGCGGTCTCCTCCGGATTCTCGGCGGCCCAGGCGCGGGCCTTTTCGTAGGCGTTCACCACGGCCTGCGCGGTTTCCGGCTGTTCCTCGAGGAAGGACTCGGTGGCGTTCAGGAAGCCGTAGGTGTTGAAGTCCAGGTTGCGGTAGAACAGCTCCGCTCCGGCCTGCTCGGCGCCGGCCATGATCGGATCCAGCCCGGCCCAGGCGTCCACGGAGCCGTTCTCCAGGGCGGTGCGCCCGTCGGCGTGCTGCAGGTTCTGCACGGTCACGTCGGAGGTTTCCAGCCCGGCCTCCTCCAGCGCCTGGACCAGGAAGAAGTACGGGTCGGTGCCCTTGGTCGCGGCCACGGATTTGCCTTGAAGGTCCGCGACCGAGGTGATGTCCGAGTCCGGGGAGACCAGCAGGGCCGCCCATTCCGGCTGGGAGTAGATGCTGATGGTCTTGATCGGGGAGCCGTTGGAGCGGGCCAGCAGGGCGGCGGAGCCGGCGGTGGAGCCGACGTCGATCGCTCCGGCGCGCAGCGCCTCGTTGGCCTTGTTGGAACCGGCCGACTGCACCCAGTTCACCTCGATGCCGTCCTCGGCCAGGGTCTCCTCCAGCCAGCCCTGGTCCTTGATGACCAGGGACAGCGGGTTGTAGGTGGCGAAGTCGATGTTCAGGGTGCCGGCGTCGCCGGTGCCCGCAGCGGCGGGATCGGCGGCGTCCTCACCGGCCACGCAGCCGGTCAGGGCCAGCGAGGCGGCGGCCGCGGCGGCCAGGAGGGTGAAGGGACGGCGGAGGGAACGGCTGTTCATGGGAGTCCTTTGCTGGGAACGTGCTGAGCATGGGTCGGGACACGGCGGTCCCGGAGCCGGCGTCGGGAGGACGGCGGCGGGGAAGGAAAAGGGGAAGCGGAGGCAGCGGGCGGCGTCGACGGCCTAGCGGCGTTCGACGCCGAGGCTTTCGAGCAGCTCGACCCGCATTCGGGCCAGCCCGGCCGAGGCACGGTCCCGCGGGCGCTCGCCGGGCACGTCGATGACGCGGGTGATGGTGGCGCCGGGGGCCTCGCCGTCGCGGCCGAGGACGATGATCCGGTCCGCGAGCTGCAGTGCCTCGTCGACGTCGTGGGTCACGAGGAGCACGGTGGCGGGGGTGGCCCGGTGGATGTCGAGCAAAAGGTCCTGCATCTTCAGCCGGGTCAGCGCGTCCAGGGCGCCGAACGGCTCGTCGAGGAGCAGGACGCCGGGGGTGCGGGCCAGCGCCCGGGCCAGGGAGGCCCGCTGGGCCATGCCGCCGGAGACGGCCGTCGGGCGGTGCTTGGCGAACCGGCCGAGCTCCACCAGCTCCAGCAGTTCGGCGACCTTGGCCTTGCCGGCGCTGGCGCTGATGCCGCGCGGCAGGCCCATGGCGATGTTCGCCTGCAGGGTCTGCCACGGCAGCAGCCGCGGTTCCTGGAACGCGACGGCGCAGCGTTCGTCAATGCCGGAGACCGGAGTGCCGTCGATCAGGACGGAGCCGCGGGTGGGGTGGTCCAGGCCGGCTGCGGCGCGCAGCAGCGTGGACTTGCCGCAGCCGGAGGCGCCGAGGATGGCGAGCACCTCACCGGCACGGACCTCGAAATCGACGTCGCGGAGCACGGTGTGCGCCTGCGGCCCGGAGCCGAAGGTCCGTTCCAGCGCGCTGAAGGTGACAGGAAGGGCGGAGCCGCGCCGGGTCTCGGCGGCGGCAGGGGACTGGGATGCCAGCACAGATGTCATAGATTTCTCCATCGATCCTGGCAGTAGCACCCTACGGAGATCGCCCTGGGCCCGCGGTGCGGGCCTCCTGCGGCGGTCTCCTCGTTATCGCCGCGCCTCAAGGAGGAAGCACGGCGACCAGGGTTGCTGCGGCGTCACGGAGCCAGGTCTCTCAGCCGCTCGGGATGGTCAAGAGACCACTAAACGCCCCCGCCCCGGGATCCGGCAAGTCCGGGCGTAACATTTCCTGCGCCTGCCCGGCCCGCTTTCCGGCGGCCTTTCCAGGCCGGAGGCGCGTACCGGCGTCGGGCATTACGGCCCGTGACCCGGCACGTTTGCCAGCCGGGCCGGCAGGGCCCACGATGGGACGCGTACCCATCCGGAGCGGCCGAGAGACCTGGCTCGTCGACGCCGCAGCAACCCCCTGTTCCGCAGGGACGGTGCTACTGCCAGGACCGATGGAGGAATCTCATGCCTGCTTCCGCGCGCCGCCAGATCCGTTTCAACGCCTTCGACATGAACTGCGTGGGCCACCAGTCCCCGGGCCTGTGGCGGCATCCGCAGGACCAGTCCGCCCGCTACACGGACCTGGACTACTGGACCAGCCTGGCGCAGACCTTGGAGAAGGGCCTGTTCGACGGGCTGTTCATCGCCGACGTGCTGGGCACCTACGACGTGTACGGCGCCTCCAACGAGGCGACCCTGCGGCAGGGCACCCAGGTGCCGGTGAACGATCCGCTGCTGACCGTCTCCGCCATGGCGCATGTGACCGAGCACCTGGGCTTCGGCGTCACCGCCGGCACCGCCTATGAGCACCCGTACCCGTTCGCCCGCCGGCTGGCCACCCTGGACCACCTGACCCGCGGCCGGGTGGGCTGGAACGTCGTCACCGGCTACCTGCCGTCGGCGGCGCGGAACATGGGCCAGGAGGACCAGCTCGAACACGACGAGCGGTACAACCACGCCGACGAATACCTCGAGGTGGTCTACAAGCTGCTCGAAGGCTCCTGGGAGGACGACGCCGTCGTCCGCGACCCCGAATCCGGAGTGTTCACGGACCCGGCGAAGGTGCACGAGATCCGGCACGAGGGCAAGTACTTCAAGGTGCCGGGCATCGCGATCACCGAGCCCTCCCCGCAGCGCACCCCGGTGATCTACCAGGCCGGGGCCTCGCCGCGCGGCGTCGCGTTCGCCGCCGAAAACGCCGAGGCGGTGTTCATCGGCGCGCACAGCAAGGAGAAGCTCAAGGCCACGGTGCAGCGGATCCGCGACGCCGTCGAGGTCGCCGGGCGGGACCGGCATGACGTAAAGATCTACACGCTGCTGACCGTGATCACCGACGCCACCGCCGAGGGTGCCGCCGCCAAGCACGAGGAGTACCAGCGCTACGCCAGCACCGAGGGCGCGCTCGCGCTGCTGTCCGGGTGGATGGGCATCGACCTGTCCGAATTCGACCTGGACGCGCCGATCGGTGACGTGCAGTCCAACGCCATCCAGTCCGCCGTTGCGAACTTCCAGAGCGGCGACGACGGCGGCGCGCCGTGGACGGTGCGCGACATCGCCGCCGCTGCGGGAATCGGCGGGCTGGGCCCGCGCCTGGTGGGCTCCGGCGCCGAGGTGGCCGAGGAGCTGATCCGCTGGGTGGAGGACACCGACGTGGACGGGTTCAACCTGGCCTACGCCATCACTCCGGGCACGTTCGAGGACATTGTCGAATTCGTGGTGCCCGAGCTGCAGAAGCGCGGCGCGTACCGGACGGCGTATGAGCCGGGCACGCTGCGGCACAAGCTGTTCGGCGCCGGAGACAAGCTGCCGCAGACGCACCGCGGCGCCCGGTTCCGGCTGCGTCCCGCCGAGGTCGCCCGCTGATCAGAGCGTCGAGGCCACGAAAACCTGCGCCGGCCCGGTGAAGGCGGCCGTCGCGGGCTCGCCGGCATACAGGATCTTGGCTCCGGGCTCGATCTCCGCCGAGGTCCCGTTCACGGTGATGCCGGCGGGGTCCAATGCGGCCAGCACTCCGCTGAACGGACCCACCCGGACGGGTTTCGGGTCCTTGCCGACGACCACCCTGCGCAGGTCCAGGCCGTCGCTCCAGAGCGGGATGCGCTGCTCGCCGTCGCCGACGTCGAGCACGGGCAGGGGGAAAGGGGCCGGCTGTCCGCGGCCGGTCAGCTGCTGCAGTTCGCAGAGATCCACGTACTCCTTGGTCAGGCCGGCCTTCAGCGCATTCTCCGAGGTGCCCATCACCAGCACGGCCTGGCCGGAAAGATAGGTGTGCAGGCATCCCGGAGGAATCACGGCTGCGTGGCCGGGATCCAGGTGGATCAGCTGCATGCAGACGGCCAGCAGAATGCCGCGGTCCTGAGGGAACAGCTGCTGCAGCCGGCGGACCACGGCCGCTGCCTCCGCGGCAGGTCCGTCAAGGCGAGGTGCACGGGCGACGGCCTCGGCGGTTTCCCGCAGGGCGGCAGCCGTTTCATGTGGCGTCATGCGCAGGATCGAGTGGATGGCCGTCTCGTGGCGGAAGCGGAGGTAGGAACGGAGCCAGGGCAGCTCCAGGTCCGCAGCTATGGCCTGAAGCTCCTCCGGAGTCCGTTCCCCTGCAAGCACGCGCAGGGGCGTGAGGGCCACGGCGACCTCACACTTCGGCTCCCGGTCCTTGTAATTGCGGTTGCCGGCGGCCAAGGGCACGCCTCGGGCCTGTTCCCGCACAAATCCCGCCAGGGCCTGCTCCCAGTGCGGGTGCAGCATGATCGGCAGCGGAACGTCGGCGTCCAGGACCTGGAGGCGGAAGGGAAACGGCGAGCCGGATTCGGTCACCGGAGGCGGCAACGCGGCGGCCTGATCCGAAGCGAATCGGGCCAGCGTTTGCCAATACGTTTCGGGATTCCAGTCGACGAGCACGCTGCGGGGAGACGGAGATACTGAAGGTCGGCGGGAGGGGGCTTCGAAGCCGGTATGTGCAGAATCAGTTCGCACGGGGAGTCACTGCATTCACTGGAAAAAAACTCACTGGAAAAGGGGACCGGAGGTGCCGGCGGCCGGGGACCGACCGTCCGCAACCACTTTTAATATTTTACGCTTCCAGGCCGGAAGACTCCCCGTGAGCCTGCTGCCGGGAGTGCGTTTTCCTGCCCCCGGTTTCCTGCCCCCCCGGGGTGCCGGGGCAGGCCCTTCAGGCCCCGGCCCGTCGCTTCACCGCCGCCTCCACCGCCGCGACCAGCGCGTACAGCAGGATCGAGGCAAGCGTCACCGCCACCACCGCCGCCCACACGTAGTCGTAGCGGGCCCGGGACACCGCCGACACGATGCCGTAGCCGATGCCCTGCCCCGTGGCCAGCCACTCAGCCAGCAGCGCTCCGGTCAGCGCGCCGGGAATGGACACGCGCAGCGCCGTGAAGAACGCCGGCGCCGAAGACGGCAGGGCCACCTTGCGGAAGGCATCCCAGCGGCTGCCGCCGTAGACCTGGATCACCTCCAGCATGGCCGGGGACGCTGAACGGAGCCCGACGACGATGGTCACCAGGGCGGGGAACAGCACCACAATGCCGCCCATCGCCGCCACCGTGAGCTGCCCGCGGCCGAAGATCAGGATGATCATGGGTGCCAGCGCGACCAGCGGCACCGAGCGCAGCAGCATGGCCAGCGGCATCAGCGCCTGCTCCACCCCGCGGAACAGGGTGAAGAGCGTCGCCGCCAGCAGGGCGGCGGCCATGCCGGCCGCAAACCCCATGCCCGCGTCCAGCAGGGTGTGGCCCAGTTCGGCCAGCACCAACGCCCGGTTCGCGCCGGCGTCGGCGTCGAGGACCAGGTAGCCGAACACGTCTGCCGGGCCTTTGCCGATGTAGGCGGAGACATCGAAGATCTCCAGCAGCGCGATCCAGAGCACCCCCACCACGGCCAGGGACGCAGCCAGGCCGAGCAGCAGCCGCCCGGAGGCCTGCAGCGCCGCCGTCACAGCGCACCTGCCCTGGTGCCGGCGGCCCACGGTGCCGCCCAGCGGGAGACCAGGCCCAGCAGCCCGTACGCCGCACCGGCCAGCGCGGTGCAGGCCAGGGCCACGCCCCAGACCCGGGCGGTTTCCAGGGTCTGCTGCGCGTTCACCATGGCCGGGCCCAGCCCGCGGTCGACGCCGCCCACGTATTCACCGAGGATGGCGCCCAGCAGCGCGGCCGGAGCGGCGATCTTCAGCGCCGCCAGCACAGCCGGCAGCGCGGCGATGATCCGCACCTTCACCAGCTGCTGGATGCGCCCGCCGCCGAAGACCGTCACCACATCCAGGCTGGCGCGGTCCGCGGCCTTCAGCCCGGCCAGCGCGCTGACCATGGTGGTGAAGAAGACCGAAAGGGCAGCCAGGGCGACGGCGGTACCGGAGGCCTCGCCGGTGCGCGGCGGCCCCAGCACGATGAAGATCACCGGCCCGACGGCGACCACCGGCAGGCAGTAGCTGACCACGGCCAGCTGGGTGGCCAGGCGCTCCAGCCGCGGCACCAGCAGCACCAGGAACGCCAGGCCAAGGGCGAGCGCATTGCCCCACAGGTAGCCGGCGCCGGCCTCGGCCAGCGTGACCGACGCGTTGCGCTGGTAGAACCCCCACCCGTCGGCTGCCATCTGGCTGAGCACGGCCCACGGCGTCGGAATGGCACCCGGCCCGCCGTCGGGCGGTGCGCCGACGCCGCGCAGGAAAGTGGCTGCTCCGATCCACCAGAGCGCCAGCACTCCGACGGCGCCCGCGGCGCCGACACTCCAGGGCGGAAGCTGCCGGCGTTTCACGGCGCCTCCGCTGCGTCCGTGCCGCCGAACAGCAGCTCGGACGCGTAATCGTGCAGGGCATGGAACTCGGGGGTGCGCATCATCTCCGGCGTCCGCGGCCGCGGCAGGTCCACGCTGATCACTTCCTTGATCCGGCCCGGCCTCGGGCTCATCACCGCCACCGTGTCGGAGAGGAAGATCGCCTCGGAGATGCCGTGGGTGACCATCAGGGTGGTCGCCGGCTTCTCGGTCCAGATGCGCAGCAGTTCCAGGTTCAGGCGCTGCCGGGTCATGTCATCCAGGGCGCCGAAGGGCTCGTCCAGCAGCAGCACCGAGGGTTTGAGGATCAGCGCCCGGGCGATCGAGACGCGCTGCCGCATGCCGCCGGACAGCTGCGCCGGGCGGGCCTTTTCGAAGCCGTCCAGGCCGACCAGACGGATCAGTTCACGGATGTACGCGTCGTCGACGGGCATTCCGGCGACCTCCAGGGGCAGCCGGATGTTCGCGTACACGCTGCGCCAGGGCAGCAGGGCGGAATCCTGGAACGCGATGCCGAGCTCGTGGCCGCGGCGCAGCTCCTCCGGCGTCTTGCCGTCCACGAGGACGTCGCCGGCGGAGGGCGTCTCGAGCCCGGCCAGGATCCGCAGGATGGTGGACTTGCCGCAGCCCGACGGCCCGAGCAGCGACAGGAACGAGCCGCGGTCGGTGCCCAGGTTGGCGTCGTCGAGGGCGGTGACCGTGCGCCGGCCGGTGCCGAACGTCTTGGTCAGGCCGCGCAGGCTGATGCCGGTGCCGGGCGGCCGGAGCGGGGCGGAGCCGCCGGCTGCCCCGGAGACGGGGTCGGACGGCGGCGCCGGCGGGGCGGTGTGGAGGGGTGTGCGGTGGGGCATTACTTCAGCTCCGGGTTTTCCTCGAGGACCTCGGCCAGCAGGCTCATGTCGAAGACCTGCTCGGCGGTGAGGTCAAAGCCGGCCAGCTTGAGGATGTCGATGTTCTGCTGCATGAGCTCCTCGGAGACGGTGAACAGGCCGTTGGCTTCGGTTTCCTCGGTCGCCACCAGCTTGGTGTTCTGCTCCTCGGCCTGCCGGATCTCCTTGGCCATGTCCAGGTTCAGGTCCGCGCCGTATTCCTCCACCGCGAGCCGGGCAGATTCCTCGGCGTCGTCCACGGCGTCCTGCCAGCCGCGCAGGCTGGCGGCCAGGAACGCCTTGAGCTCCTCACGCCGGGTCTCGATCGCCTCGTCGGTGGTCACGAAGCTCTCCGCGATGAACGGCAGCCCGTGATCGGCGAAGGGCAGCAGCGTGGGCGGCTGCCCCGCCAGCTCCAGGGTCAGCGCCTCATTGGTGAGGTAGCCAAAGAAGCCGTCCACCTCGCCGTTGACCAGCGGCTGCGGGTCGTACTGCACCGGCACCTTCTCCACGGAGGCGGCGTCGATGCCGTTGATATCCAGCAGCGCGTCGAAGAGGGTCTCGTTGACACCGGCCTGCACGCCGATCTTCTTCCCCACCAGGTCCTCGGGGGTGGCGATCTGCGCATTGAGGGAGATGATCGCGAACGGGTTCTTCTGATAGGTGGTGCCGATGATCTTCAGCGGCGCGTCCTCCTCCACGATCACCGGTGCGACGCCGACCGGGCTGGAGGTGCCGACCAGGGCTCCGCCGGAGAGCACCATGGCCTCCGTGGAGGTGCCGCTCGGGCCGCCGGCAATGAGGTTGACCTCGGAGAAGCCGGCCTCCTCGTAGTAGCCGTTGGCATCGGCGAAGTACAGGCCGGCGAACTCGGCGTTCTTGATCCAGGACAGGTTCACGTCCACGGTGCCGTAGTCCGCGCCCTCCGTTCCGGCGTCGGCGTCGGAACCGCCGCAGGCGGTGACCACCAGCAGGCTGGAGGCGGCGGCGAGGCCGAGGAGGACGCGGGCGGCTTTGAAACGCGGTGAACGCGGAATCAGGGTCATGGGTACCGGGACTTTCGGTGGAAGGAGCTGGGCAGCCTGAGCCTAGGAACGGCATGTTTCCGCTGCCGCGACGGGGCGTTACGCGGCGGTAAAGCCGGTGTTAACACCGTGTGCAGGCACGGCCCGCAGGTGCTGCCGGCCGCGTCGAAGGCGGCGGGAAGGCGCGGGGCGGGGCACAATGGCTTCGTGAGCACGCCGTTCAGCGACACCCGCCTCGTCCGCCGCATCCAGGCCTCGCGCGACGCCGCCTGGGACCGGTCCGCGTGGCCGGCGTCGGTGCCCGCCGTCGCCCAGGTGCTGGACTCCGGGTTGGAGCTGGGCCCGGGGGTCACCTTCCTCGTGGGGGAGAACGGCACCGGCAAGTCCACCCTGATGGAGGCCGCCGCGGCCGCCTACGGGCTGGGTCCCGAGGGCGGCACGGTGCATTCGGCGCACTCGACGTTCCGCTCGGAATCCGCGCTCGCGGACCTGCTGACCCTGGTGCAGCGGCCGGGCGTGCCGCGCTGGGGGTTCTTCCTGCGCGCCGAGACCATGCACGGCTACTACACCTTCCAGAACGAGCTCGGCGGCCCCGACTTCCACTCCATGAGCCACGGGGAATCCTTCCTGGCCGTCATCGGGTCCTACATGGGCCGCACCGGCTTCTACTGCCTGGACGAACCCGAAGCGGCGCTGTCCTTCAACTCCACGCTGGCGCTGATGGGGGTGCTCGGCGACCTGGCCGACGCCGGCAGCCAGGTGCTGTGCGCCACCCACTCGCCGGTGCTGGCGTCCCTGCCCGGAGCGGTGATCTATGAAACCTCCGACGCCGGGATCCGCCGCACCGAGTGGGAGGACCTGGACCTGGTGTTCAACTGGCGCTCCTACCTCAACGCTCCCGAGCGGTACCTGCGGCACCTGTTTTCCTAATCCCGGACCGGCCGCGGGATACCTAGGGGGGTATACTGGCAGCTACTCCAGCAGCCGTTCGAAGGAAGCCCCATGGAACTGAATCCCGCCGAGATGGGTCCGGTCATCAACCGCCTCAAGCGTGCCCAGGGCCAGCTGGCCGCCGTCACCCGCATGCTCGAGGAGGGCCGCGACTGCAAGGACGTGGTCACCCAGCTTTCCGCCGTCTCCAAGGCCGTGGACCGGGCGGGCTTCGCCATCATCGCCAGCGGCCTGGAGCAGTGCTATGCCGCCGGCGGCGAGGAGATGGACCGCAAGGAGCTCGAGAAGCTCTTCCTGTCCCTGGCCTGAGCCTGCAGCGCCGCCACCAAGGCTGCCCCCTCGTCCGGCGGCAGCTGGCTGTCCCGCCTGTTCGGACGCTGAGCATCGCGTGGCCGGGCGGGTGCGGCTCCGCCCGCCCGGCCCCTCGCTCCGCCTCCATGCCCCGCCCCGCCCTCCCGGCGCCCTCCCGGCGCCCGCCCCGCGCGGGGATGTGACCTTCCTTAGTTATTTTGAATTACTCAGAATAAGTCCGGTAGGCTGAAGACACGCCCGCAGCAGAGACTGCGAACCACCCGTCGATGATCCGCCGCACACCGCGGCGGCCGCGGGGATCCGGCTCGCCCGAGCCGGAGGCGCCAAGCCTTTTGCACGCCACCGTCGGCCCAGACGGTGATGCCGTGCTGCCGTCTTCAAGGAGCACCGTTGACTTTCACCACCACCCGCATCGATACCGCCCCCGCCGTCTTCGAGGAGGCCGTTACCGCGCAGCCGGCGCCCGCCGCCGCCGCGGCCCGCCGTGCCTTCCCGCTGGGCGGCAGCTACACCGCCGGCTTCGACCGGACCCGCCAGCAGGCGGTTGTATCCGGCGGCAACTACACCGGCGGCCGCCGTGCCGCCGCCCCCTCCGGATACGTCAGCGGGGCCCGCCCGGTCAGCGGCGGCTGCCCGGCCGGCAGCTACACCGGAACCTACGACGCCGGCCGCTAAGCCACCGGTTCGTCCTCAGCCGGCCCGGGCCGCATCCCGGGCCGCGATGAGGCCAAACACCAGCCCCTGGCCAATGGTTGCCCCTGCACCGGGGTAACTGCGGCCAAACGCGTTGGCGGCGGTGTTGCCGATCGCCCAGAGGCCCTGGAACGGCATCCCGTCCTGCTGCAGCACACGCCCCCGGGCGTCCGCGCGCAGCCCTCCGCAGGTGCCCAGATCGGACAGAGGCACTGTACCGGGTGCCGGCCCGGCCGGCGCGGAGGTGTCCGCCGCGCCTCAGGCCGGCGCGAACACCAGCGCGGCGGTCTCTTCCAGCACGGAGCGGACGGCGGCAAGCGCCGGCCCGGAGGCCCCGGACTGCCGGACGGAGGTAAAGATCGTCCGGCGTGGATCGCCCGGCAGATCCAGCAGGAGGCAGGGCGCGGTGCCCCCGGCCCACAGCAGGTCCGGCATGAAGCTCACCGCGTTGCCGGAGGCGATCAGGCGGGTCTGCGCCTGCAGGTCGGCCGTCTCAAAGCGCACATCGGGTTCGAACCCGGCCTGCCGACAGATCTGCTCCGCCCAGTGCCGGGATGCCGTGCCGCGCGGTTCCATCACCCAGGCCGCTCCTTCGACGGCCTCACGCAGGTCCTGCAGCGTACCGATCGGCCGCGGCGGCCAGGACGGCGGAACGGCGAGCCGGATGGCGTCGGTAGTCAGCGCCCGCCGGTCCAGCTCCGGATGATGCGCGGCCGCGTGCCCCGGATACTGCTCCGCCACCACCAGGTCGAACTCCCGCTGCCAGGTTTCCCGCAGCGCCGTCTCCGGTTCCCGCTGGATCATCTCCACCCGCACCGAAGGGAAACGCTGGGCCATGGCGGTGAGCGTGCCGGGCATCAGGGCCAGGGCCGCGGACTGGAAGACGGCCACCCGGACCGTGCCGGCGACCTCGGTCAGCGACGACGACAGGTCCGACTCGGCGCGTTCCAGGATGCGCAGCAGCTCCTCGGTATGTGCCACCAGGATCTCGGCCTGCGGCGTGAGCTGGACCAGGCGCCCGGCGCGGCGCAGCAGGGGCACCCCCGCCTCCTTCTCCAACAGGGCTAGCTGCTGGGAAACGGAGGACGGGCTGAGCCGCACGACCTCGGCCACAGCGGCCAGCGTGCCGTGCAGTTTCAGCTCCCGCAGCAGGCGGAGCCGCCGGACATCCAACACGCCTGGCACCCTTCAGGAAAACCAACGAATAAACCTCGGAAAACATCACTTTATCTAAAGCCCCGGAGAGCGCATAGTGGCTGGTAACGGGTACCGCCGTTCCCCATGAACCAGTATCGGAGCGTCGCCATGACCACTCTCCCCACCCCTCCAGGCCCCGGCACCACCGTGACCGCCCCGGACGGGGCACTGCGCACCCCGGCCCCGGCCACGGCGCCGGACGATGCGCTGCCCACCCACCTTGCCGACCAGGCCGCCGCCCTGGTCCGCCGCTGGCTCACCGAGGCCGCCGGCTACCCCGTGGACCGCTCCGCCGCCCAGCTGGCCGGCGTACTCCGGGACCCGGGCGGACTGGACTTCACCGTCGGCTTCGTGGACGGCGTGATCCGCCCCGAGGACAAGGCCGTGGCCGCCCGCAACCTGCGCCGCCTGGCCCCGCAGGTGCCCGCCTTCCTGCCCTGGTACCTGCGCGCCGCCGTCCGCACCGGCGGCGCCGTCGCCCCGGTGCTGCCCGGCGTCGTCATCCCCGCCGCCCGGGCCGCGCTGCGGCGCATGGTCGGGCACCTGATCGTGGACGCCACCGACCGGAGGCTAGGCCGCTCCATTGTGAAGATCCGCCGCGAAGGCATCCGCCTGAACGTGAACCTGCTCGGCGAGGCCGTGCTCGGCACCCGCGAGGCCGGCCGCCGGCTGGAGGGCACACACCGGCTGCTGGCCCGCGACGACGTCGACTACGTCTCCATCAAGGTCTCCTCCACCGTCGCCCCGCACTCACCGTGGGCCTTCGGCGAGGCCGCCGCCGACGTCGTCGAGCACCTGGCCCCGCTCTATGAGCAGGCCGCCGCTGCGGCCGTCCCCAAGTTCATCAACCTGGACATGGAGGAGTACAAGGACCTGGACCTCACCGTGGAGGTCTTCACCCGCATCCTCGACCAGCCGCGGTTCCGGAACCTCGAGGCCGGCATCGTGCTGCAGGCCTACCTGCCGGACGCCCTGGGCGCCATGATCCGGCTGCAGGAATGGGCCGCCGTCCGCCGCGCCTCCGGCGGGGCGCCGATCAAGGTGCGCGTGGTCAAGGGCGCCAACCTGCCGATGGAGCAGGTGGAGGCCTCACTGCACGGCTGGCCGCTGGCCACCTGGGGCAGCAAGGCCGAGACCGACACCAACTACAAGCGGGTGCTGAACTACGCCCTGCGCCCCGAACACACGGCCAATGTGCGGATCGGCGTGGCCGGGCACAACCTGTTCGACATCGCCTGGGCCTGGCTGCTCGCCGGCGAGCGCGGCGCCCGGGACGGCATCGACTTCGAAATGCTGCTCGGCATGGCCACCGGACAGGCCGAGGCGGTGCGCCGCGACGTCGGCGGGCTGCTGCTGTACACCCCGGTGGTGCGCCCGCAGGAGTTCGACGTCGCGATCGCCTACCTGACCCGCCGGCTGGAGGAAGGCGCCAGCTCCGAGAACTTCATGTCCGCGGTGTTTGAGCTCGCCGCCAACGAGGAGCTGTTCGAGCGGGAGAAGCAGCGCTTCCTCACCTCCCTGGCCGCCCTCGACACCGAGGTGCCCGGGCCTGCCCGCCGGCAGGACCGCACCCGTCCGGAGGCCCCGGCGCCCCGGGACCGGTTCGACAACACGCCGGACACCGACCCCGCCGTCGCCGCCAACCGTGCCTGGGGCGGGCAGATCCTGGCCCGCGTGCCCGGCAGCGAGGCAGGGGCGGCCACCATCGCCGCGGCCGCCGTCGACACCGGGGAACAGCTGCAGGCCGGCATCGCGGCGGCCCTGTCCGCCGGGGCCGGCTGGGGCGCCCTGACCGGAGCGCAGCGCGCCGAGGTGCTGCACGCCGCCGGCGACGCGCTGGCCGCCCGCCGTGCCGAGCTGCTGGAGGTCATGGCCGCCGAAACCGGCAAGACCCTCGACCAGGCGGACCCGGAGGTGTCGGAGGCGATCGACTTCGCGCACTACTACGCCGAGCAGGCCCGCGCACTGGACAGCGTGGACGGCGCCGAGTTCGTGCCGGCCCGGCTCACGGTGGTCACCCCGCCGTGGAACTTCCCGGTCGCCATCCCGGCCGGGTCCACGCTCGCCGCGCTGGCTGCGGGGTCCGCCGTCGTGCTCAAGCCAGCCGGGCCCGCCCGCCGGTGCGGCGCCGTGCTCGCCGAGGCGCTGTGGGAGGCGCTCGACGCCGCCGGCGTGTCCCGGGACCTGCTCGCCCTGATGGACGTGGACGAAGGCACCCTGGGCCGGCAGCTGATCGAGCACCCGGCCGTGGACCGGCTGATCCTCACCGGCGCGTACGAAACGGCCGAGCTGTTCCGCTCCTTCCGCCCGGACCTGCCGCTGCTGGCCGAAACCTCGGGCAAGAACGCGCTGATCGTCACGCCCAGCGCGGACTTCGACCTGGCGGCCAAGGACCTGGCCTACTCCGCGTTCGGGCACGCCGGGCAGAAGTGCTCCGCCGCGTCGCTGGTGATCCTGGTCGGCTCCACCGCCCGCTCCCGCCGCTTCCACGACCAGCTGGTGGACGCCGTGTCCTCCCTGACCGTGGACTGGCCGGCCAACCCGGCCGCGCAGATGGGCCCGATCATCGAACCGGCGGAGGGCAAGCTGCTGCGCGGGCTCACCGAGCTGGGCGAAGGCGAGAACTGGGTGCTGCAGCCGCGGCAGCTTGACGACAGCGGCCGGCTGTGGAGCCCCGGCATCCGCGCCGGCGTGCGCCGCGGCTCCGAATTCCACACCACCGAGTACTTCGGCCCGGTGCTGGGCATCATGACCGCCGACACCCTGGAGGAGGCCGTCGCCCTGCAGAACGAGGTGGACTACGGGCTCACCGCCGGCCTGCACTCGCTGGACCCGGCCGAGATCGGCTACTGGCTGGAACATGCTCAGGCCGGCAACCTGTACGTCAACCGGCACATCACCGGCGCGATCGTGCAGCGCCAGCCGTTCGGCGGCTGGAAGAAGTCCGCCGTCGGCCCCGGCACCAAGGCCGGCGGCCCGAACTACCTCATCGGGCTGGGCGACTGGCGGCGCGCTGCAAGTTCCAGGGCTGCCGGTTCCGGGCTCGAGGCCGCACCGGGCGCGACGCCGGATCTGAAGCTGCAGGCCCTCGTTGAGGCGGCCGGCGAGCTGGCCGGCGCGGACGCGGCCGGTTTCCTGGCCCGGTCGCTGGCCAGCGACGCCGCCGCCTGGGAACAGGAATTCGGCCAGGCCCGTGACGTGACCGGCCTCGCCGCCGAGCGCAACGTCTTCCGCTACCTGCCCGTCCCCGTCACGGTGCGGCTGGCCGACGGCGCCCCGGTGGCCGACCTGCTGCGCGTGGTCGCGGCCGGGCTGCGGGCCGGAGCGCCGCTGACCGTTTCCGCCGCCGCGCCGCTGCCGGCGGCCGCGCGGTCCCTGCTGCAGGAGGTGGGCGTCGAGCTGCGGACGGAGGACGACGCCGCGTGGCTGGCCTTCGCGGGCAACCTGGCCGGCGGCCGGGTCCGGCTGATCGGCGGCAACCGGGCGGAGACCATCGCCGCGACCGGCGGGCGTCCCGACGTCGCGGTCTACGCCGGGGAGGTCACCGAGGCCGGGCGCGTGGAGATGCTCCCGTTCCTGCACGAGCAGGCCGTGAGCATCACCGCGCACCGCTTCGGCACGCCCAACCACCTCACCGACCACCTGATCTGAGGTAAGGACGGGACAGCGGAGGGTCCGGCGGCGGTCCGGGCCCTCCGTTGTGCCGGTTTCCCTCCACTTGCCCGGGTTTCCCTCCACTTGCCCGGGTTTCCCTCCACTTGGAGCCGGAGGAAGGGGCACAAACTGGAGGGGGTCGCCGTGAAGCGGAGGGAAACCGGTCGGGGTGCGTCAGGAAGCGGAGGGAAACCGGCCGGGGTGGGCCGGGATCAAGACGGAGGCAGCCACCGCCGGGCGCGAACACCCTGAACACCCCGCGTGGTACGTTGCCGCACACCAATGTGAAGGGAAGCGGCATGCGGCGTCGTGAGGATGAACAGCTGTGGGACCTGGTGCACGCCGAGCGGGCGGCGCTCGCCGAGGACCTCGCCGGGCTCAGCCCGGAGCAGTGGCGGGAACCGTCGTTGTGCCCCGGATGGACCGTGGAGGACGTCGTCGCGCATCTCATCGCCGCCGCCAGCCTGACCCGGTGGCAGTGGCTGCGCAGCATGGCGGGCGCGCGGCTCCGCCCGGACCTGCACAACCAGCGCCGGCTCGAGGAGTTCCGCGGCGCGGACCCGGCCGGCACGCTCGCCCGCTTTCGGGCGGTCATCGGAAGCACGACGGCGCCCTCCGGCCACACGCCCGCATACCTGGGCGAAGTCCTCGTCCATGCCCAGGACATCCGCCGGCCCCTGGGCCTTCCCCGGGCCCCGTCGCTTAATGCCCTGACCCCGGTGGCGTGGTTCTTTGCCGCCCGCAACTTCGCGGTGGACAGCAGGACGGCAGCGGACGGCCTGCAGCTGCAGGCCGACGACGGACCCTTCCGTTCGGGCACCGGCCCGCTGGTGTCGGGGCCCACGCTGGCGCTGGTGATGGCCATGGCAGGCCGCCGCGCCTACCTCGAGGACCTCGACGGGCCGGGACTGCCGGTCCTGCTCGGCCGAATTCACGGAAGCCATTGACCCCCCAACCGGGCGGTTCCTACCCTTCGAGTGCAGCCAACCGCGCCGGCGGCCTTGCCGGGGCAAGGACAGGAGCACTCCATGGACACATCGGCCACCGCTTCCGGACGCGCCCTTTCCGCCGACGGCGTGCCCATCGCCTGGCAGCGCCGGGGCAGCGGCCCGCCGCTGGTGATCGTGGATCCCGTGCTGATGGACCGGACCACGTCGGTGGCCGCGACCCTCGCCGATCTGCTGGCGGAGCACCACACCGTCTACACCTATGACCGGCGCGGCAAGGGTGAAAGCGGCGACGGCGAGGAGTACACGCCCAACTCCGAGGTCGATGATCTGCTCGCCGTGATCCAGGTGGCCGGCGGCTCCGCAGCCCTCTACGGCTTTTCCTCCGGGGCGCTGCTCGCGCTGCGCACCGCGGCGCAGTCCGCCGTCGTCACCCGGGTGGTGGCACTGGAACCGCCGCTGGATTCCGACGCCGGCGGCGGCGAACAGCTGCGCCGGCAGCTGCAGTCGCTGATCGACGCCGGACAGCGGGCGGAGGCGGTGCGCCTGTTCCAGCGCTCCATCGGCGTGCCGGAGCACACCGCGGCGGGCATGGACGTTTCCGCCTTCGAAGACGCCGCCCACACCATCGCCTACGACCTGGTGCTCACGGAAACCACCGAGCTGGAGGGGCTGGCCGGCATCAAGGTGCCGGTGCTGGTCCTGGTCAGTGCCGGCAGTGATGTACGGATGCAGCAGTGGGCGCGGGACGCCGCCGACGCGATCAGCGACGCCGAACTGCGGGTCCTCGACGGGGACTGGCACGGCGTGGCCGACGAACCGCTCGCCGCGGCCATCGAGGAGTTCCTCGACTGAGCTCCGGCCGGGCCCGCTACGCCGGCGCGGTGAAAAAGACTTCGGTCCAGGCGCCGTGATTGACGTCGAGGTCCGGGCGGCGCTCCAGCCCCGCCGCCAGGGCGGTCTTCTGCGAGCCGAGGTTATCTGCCGTGGTGCGGGCCACCACCGGCAGCTCGGGCAGGTGCAGCCGGGCCTGCCGGACCGCCGCCGCGGCGCCCTCGGTGGCGTAGCCGCGGCCCCAGGCGGACGGGTCGTAGCGGTAGTACAGGTTCAGCGCCGGCTGCCCGGCGACGTCGAGCAGCCGCACCCCGGTGAACCCGATGAGCTCCTCGGGCCGCCCGGCCAGGGCCACCGTCCAGTAGCCGAAGCCTTCGGCCCGCCAGTGGCGCAGAAACGCCCGGAACGTCCGTTCCGCGGCGGCTTCGGTGACCGCGCCGGGATTGTGGGCGTTGGTGCGCGGATCGGCGTGCAGCCGGACCGCGGCGGCACGGTCGCCCTCCTCGGGCCGGCGCAGCAGCAGCCGCTCGGTCTCCAGGGGCGTCCAGAAGGTGGGGTCCTGCTTCCAGGTCATGGGGGCAGCCTAGCCGCGGGCACCCCCATTCCGGTTTCGGCTCCGGAGGGCAGCGTTCCCGGGGCTGTCGGCTGCAGGGATCAGTGATCGGGCCGGGGCCCACGGGCCACCCGGAGGGCCGCCGCGACCAGGTCCGCGCTGTCGGCTGCGGGCGTGCCGTCCGGCAGCACCAGGGTGTCCTCCAGCCCGATCCGGACGTCGAGGCCCCGCTGCCGGGCAAACCGCAGCACCGGCCAGGCCGTGGCGCCTTCCCCGTGCAGCAGGACCGGCAGCTCCGTCGGGCCCAGCGCCTCCAGCAGCTGCTTCGCCGAGGCGACGCCGGCGTCGTCGGGCGGGGAACCGGAACGGTTATGACCGCTCCCCGGCTGCTCATCCTGGACCTCCAGCAGCACGCGCAGGCACCGGTCCTGGAGCGCGGAGTGCTGCCAGGTGGCGACGGCGGCCGGCGTCCAGAGCCCGGCTTCGACGCCGATCCCGCGTCCGAGCAGCGCCGCGGCCACCTCCTCGGCGCCGTCCTCGTGCCAGTTCACCGACGCGAAATCCGGCAGCACCGTCCAGCTGCTGATCAGCCGCACCCGGGTGGCAGGGTCCGGTTCGGCCCATGCGCCGGTGGTGACGCCAACGGGCAGCCCCGGTGCCAGGGCTCGGACGGCGGTGACCGCCGCGGCATGCAGCAGCGGGTCGAAGGTGTCCCGGGCCGCAGCGTCCTTGACGTGCAGGTGTACGGCTTCGGCGCCCGCGGCTGCGGCGGCCGCTGCGGCTTCGGCCAGCTGCTCTGCCGTGACCGGCAGGGCAGGATGCTCATCGGGCAGCCGCGGCCCGTTCAGGCAGGCCTTGAGCATGGCTCCTCCTTGGAAATCGCAGCGGGCGGCGAGCGGGAAGACTGGAGCCCCGGCGGGCCCGGTCCGTGCCGGACAGTGTGCACGACAGCGGGCGGAGACGCGAAACGACACGCTCCAGTAGGCTGGGGCGAACCACGGCACCCCCGTGCAGGAACCATCTGCACCCGAGGCAAGGAGACCCCATGGCTCACGTGAATGACCCCGAAACCGTTGGACGACTGCTCACCACCAAGGGCCGCTGGGCCGTCGTCGGGCTGTCCAACAATCCGATGCGCACCGCCGTCGGAGTCTCGCGGTTCGTGCGGGACCGGCTCGGCATGGAGATCGTCCCCGTGAACCTCAAGGGCGAGGACTTCGACGGCGAAAAGGGCTACCGCACGCTGGCCGAGGTTCCGGGGCAGATCGACGTGGTGGACTGCTTCGTCAACTCGTCCAAGGTCGGCGCCGTGGTGGATCAGGCCATCGAGATCGGCGCGAAGGCCGTCTGGCTGCAGCTGGGCGTGATCGACGAGGCCGCCGCACAGCGGGCCGCCGACGCCGGCCTCGACGTCGTGATGGACACCTGCCCGGTGATCGAAGCGCCGCAGTTCGGGCGCTGACCCGCAGCCGCGGCCCGGCACGCACCGCAGTACAGGACCCATCCGTTCCCCGAGCAAGGAGATGAGCATGACCGAGAGCCCTAGCGACAACCTGGCCGGTTCCCCCAACGAGTTCAACGACGCCGTCACCCGCAAAATGACGGCCGACGCCGAAAAGGCGCGCCAGCAGGCCAAGCGGGACGAGGCCAAGGAGACGTCAGAGGACGCGGACGCCGGCGAAGGCACGGAGGACGCCGCCGGCAGCCAACTGGTGGATGAGAAGGCCGACCCGGCGGAGAACGCCGGTGACGCCGCCGTCGCCGAAGGCAACACCGGCGAGGACCGCGAGGAGCAGCCGGCGCTGGAAACCGACGAGAACAGCCCGGCGGAGGAAGCCGAACCCTCTTCGTAGGAACGGCCAGAGTAGATGTGACCCACGTCATGTGGCGGAATGTGTCGCCGCTGCACGGGCGGTCCTTGCGCATGTGCCTCCATTGCGGCAAGGATGGGTCCCGTTAACCATCCCGAGCGGCTGAGAGACCTGGCTCGCTGACGCCGCAGCAACCCCTTCACCGGCCGGTGAAGCACGGTGCTAATGCCAGGACCGATGGAGAAGGCAGCAGACTGCACCGCCTTTCCCGGCCCTGCCCGGCGCTGCCCTGCGCCCCCCGGGCCGGTTCCGGCAGTGCACGCACGCATACCTTCCTTCGGGCATGACGCCTAGGAGGATCACATGATCGAGACCTACCCGCCCCCCGCCGCAGCCGGAGGCAGCACCATCCGGCTGGAGGACGTGGGCACCACCTTCACCGTGGCCGGCGGCAGCTTCACCGCCGTCGACGACGTCAGCCTCACCATTCCCGGCGGCAGCATCCAGGGCATCATCGGCTTCTCCGGAGCCGGAAAATCCACGCTGCTGCGCAACATCAACCTGCTGGAACGCCCGACGTCGGGCCGGGTCTGGGTGGACGGCGAGGAGCTGACCGCGCTGGACGACCGGGCGCTGCGCCGCCGCCGGCACGGCATCGGCATGATCTTCCAGCACTTCAACCTGCTGAACAACCTGACCGCGGCGCAGAACGTGGAGGTGTCGCTGAAGTTCGCCGGCGTCCCGGGACCGGAACGGCGCCGCCGCGCCGCGGAGGCGCTCGACGTCGTCGACCTCGCCGACAAGGCCGGCACCTATCCGGCCAAGCTCTCCGGCGGGCAGAAGCAGCGGGTCGCCATTGCCCGCGCCCTGGCCACCAACCCGAAGGTGCTGCTCTGCGACGAGCCGACCTCCGCCGTCGACCCGCGCACCACCGCCTCCGTGCTGCAGTACCTGACCGACGTGAACCGGGAGTTCGGGATCACCGTGGTGCTGGTGACCCATGAAATGAACGTGGTCAAGGCGATCGCGGACAACGTGGCGGTGATGGAGGCCGGCCGCGTCGTGGAGCAGTTCGACCTCACCGAACTGGCCCGGCCCGGCTTCGCCCCGGCGACGGCGATCGGCCGGTACCTGGTTTCCGACGACGTCGAGCTGGACCGGCCCAAGGTCCGCGCCGCCGCTCCCGCAGCCACCCAGGCGGTGGCCGGTGTTTGAGCGCATCCTCGAAGTCTGGCCGGAACTGCTCGCCGCCCTCGGCGAGACCGGCACCATGCTGCTGGTCTCCATTCCGCTCGCCGTGCTGCTCGGCACCCCGCTGGGGGTGCTGCTGTACGCGATCGGGCCCAACGGGCTGGGGCACAAACCCAAGCTGCACCGGATCCTGGACTCGGCCGTGAACCTGGTCCGCTCGTTCCCGTTCCTGATCCTGCTGATCGCGATCATCCCGTTCACCCGGCTGGTCGTGGGCACCACCATCGGCACCGCTGCGGTGATCGTGCCGCTGACCATCAACGCGATCCCGTACTTCGCCCGCTTCGCCGAACAGAACATCACCCAGCTCGGCGGCGGCGTGGTCGAGGCGGCCCGCTCCATGGGCGCCACCCGCGGCCAGATCGTCCGGGACGTCCTGCTGGTGGAGGCGAAACCGGCGCTGATCGGCTCCATCACGATCATGACGGTCAGCTTCATCTCCTACTCGGCCATGGCCGGGCTGGTGGGCGGCGGCGGGATCGGCGACTTCGCCATCCGCTACGGCTACTACCGCTACGAGACCGGGCTGATGGTCACCGCGATCGTGCTGATGATCGTGCTGGTCCAGGCGGTCCAGCTCACCGGATCCCTGCTGGCCCGCCGCGCCGACAAACGCATCTAGCCCACCCCGGGCCACACCTCCGCTTTCCGGGCCCATCCCGACGGCGGCGCCTGACGCAGCAACCCGACGGCGCCGCCCCGGGGCCGGCCCGCATCCGCCCCGCACATTTCCGCATTCTTCCCGAAGAGGACATCTTGTACTTCACCACACCCAAAAACAGCTCCACCGTGCCCGGAGCCAGCCGCCGCACCCTGCTCAAGTACCTCGCCGCGGCCGGCGCCGCAGGAGCGGCCGCACCGCTGCTCGCCTCCTGCGGCCTGGGCGGCGCCTCCGCCGGGAACAGCCGCACCATCCGGCTGATCTCCTCGCAGGTGAAGGTCTACGAGGAGCCGGTGACGATCGCGGCCCGGCTGCTCAAGGACGCAGGGTGGGAGCTGCAGACCACCTTCGTCAACGACATCAACCAGCCCAACATCGCCGTCGCGAACGGTGAGGCGGACGCCAACTGCTTCCAGCACATGGCCTACCTCGCCCAGTTCAACCGGGACCAGGGGCTGGACCTGGTGCCGCTGTTCTACATCCGTAACTCCCCGGCGGTGCTCTACTCCTACAGGCACAAGGCCGTCAGCGACCTGCCCGACGGCGCCACCGTCAGCATCCCGGTGGACACGGCCAACAACGGCCGCGCCCTGTTCATGCTCCGCGCCCACGGGCTGCTGGAACTGGCCGACGGCGTCGCCGTGGTCACCGCCTCGCAGCAGGACATCACCGCCAACCCGCGGAACCTGAAGTTCGTGGAGGTGGACCAGCTTTCGCTCAGCCAGACCCTGGAAGACGTGGACGCCGGGTTCATGTTCCAATCCACCGCGGTGGACGCCGGCATCCACGAAAAGGCGACGGTGGTGGCCGAGGAGCAGGAGGACGACGAAATCCCGTACCGCTCCATCTTCGCCGGCAGCCGGGACTTCGCCGGCTCCGAAGCCGCGAACGCGCTGCGCATCGCCGTCCAGAGCGACGAGGTCCGGAAGTTCTTCACCGGCTACCAGGACGGCTTCTTCCAGCTGCCCTGGGGCGAGGATCCGCTGCCCGCCTTCGAACAGCTCTCCGCCTCCGTCACCGCAGCCTGACCCGTGCCTACCCGAAAGGACCTTATGAGCACCCCAAGCCCCCGCTTTCCGCAGGGCCGGCCCCGCCTGCTGCTGAACGCGTTCCTCATGAACACCCCCAGCCACATCCGCGGCGGGCAGTGGCGCCACCCCGACGCCGAACAGCACCGCTACACCGAGCTCGCCTTCTGGACCGGGCTGGCGCAGCAGCTGGAGGAGGCAAAGTTCGACGCCCTGTTCCTTGCCGACGTCGCCGGGCTCTACGGAGATCACGACGGCGGGTGGGCCTCGCACGTGCGCCGCGGCCTGCAGGTGCCGGCCAACGATCCGCTGATCCTGCTGTCCGCCCTGGCCGGCGCCACCAGCGACATCGGGCTGGCCGCGACGTCGTCGGTGGTGCAGTCCCATCCGTTCCAGTTCGCCCGGCAGGTCTCCACCCTGGACCACCTCAGCGGTGGCCGGATCGGCTGGAACATCGTCACTTCGGTGCTGGAGAACACGCACCGCAACTTCGGCGGCGACGGCCTGGCCGCGCACGCGGACCGGTACGACTGGGCGGACGAATACGTCGAGGCCGTCTACAAGCTCTGGGAAGGGTCCTGGGACGACGGCGCGGTGCTCGCCGACAAGGCGGCCGGCGTGTACGCCGACCCGGAGAAGGTGCACAAGATCCATCACCGCGGCGACCGGTACTCCATTGAGGGACCGCATCTGGTCGCCCCGTCGCCGCAGCGCACCCCGTTCCTGTTCCAGGCGGGCAGTTCCGGGCGCGGGCAGCGGTTCGCCGCAGCCAACGCCGAGGCGACGTTCATCTTCGCGCCCAACCCGGAGCACGCCGCGACGGTGGCCGCCGGGGTACGGCTGCATGCCGCCGACGCCGGGCGGCTGCCGGAGGACGTCCTGGTGTTCACCGGGCTGTCCTTCGTCGTCGGCGGCACCGAGGAGGAGGCACAGCGGAAGAAGCAGGACCTGGACGCCTACCTGGACCTGGACGCCGTCGTCGCGCACATCGGCGGCGGGCTCGGCGTCGACTTCGGCGGGCTTCCCCTGGACACCCCCATCGGGGACATCACCACCGAAGGCGGCCGCGGGGTGCTGGAGGCCATCATCGCCTCCACCCCCGGCCGCAACCCCACCCTGGCCGACGTCGCCCGGTACCGCACCGAGGCGCAGCAGATCGTCGGCACCCCGGAACAGATCGGCGACGAACTTGAACGCTGGCAGGACGCCGGCGTGGACGGCATCAACATCATCAATTCCCTCCTGCCCGGCTCCTACACCGACTTCATTGACGGTGTCCTGCCGGAACTGCGCCGTCGCGGCCTCGCCCAGACCGGGTACGCCGAAGGAACGCTGCGGGAGAAGGTCTTCGGACGCAGCGCCGCCTACCCCGGTGCGCATCTGAACGACCGGCACCCCGCCGCCCGCTGGCGCGGTGCCTTCCAGGGTTCCTCCGCGGCCGCCGAAACCCGGCGCGCCGCGGAGGGCCCCGTCCCTGCCCTTGCCCCCGTTCCCGTTTCCGCCGACTCCCAGGACTGATTCCCATGCCCCCTATCCCACGGCCCTCCCTGCAGCGGCGGGACTTCCTGCGCTTCAGCCTCATCGGCGCCGGCGCCGCCGCGCTGACCGCAGCCACGGGCTGCGGGCTCGGCTCCGCCGCCGCCGACGAGAAGCGGATCCGCCTGATCGTCACCGAATCCGCGCCCTACCAGGAGCCGACCAAGATCGCGCAGAAACTGCTCGCCGAGCAGGGGTGGACGCTGGAGGCCACCTACGTGACGGACATCGTGCAGCCGAACCTTGCCGTGGCCAACGGCGAATTCGATGCGAACTACTTCCAGCACGGTGCCTATCTGCAGCAGTTCAACGTGGACAAGGACCTGGAGCTGGAGCCGCTGTTCTACGTCTACGGCTCCCCGGCCGGCATCTGGTCCGAACGCTGGAGAACCCTGGCCGACCTGCCCGACGGCGCCCGGATCGGGTTGCCGGTGGATCCGGCGAACAACGGCCGCGGCCTGGTGCTGCTGCGGGACGCGGGGCTCCTGGAGCTCGAGGAGGGTGTGGGCGTCATCCACACCTCGCAGGAGAGCATCACCGCCAACCCGCGGAATCTGCAGTTCGTGGAAGTGGACCAGCAGTCACTGTCCAAGACGCTGCCCGACGTCGACGCCGGGTTCCTCTTCATCCGCCTCGCCGCAGAAATCGGACTCACGCGGGACGGTGCCCTGGCCTTCGAGGCGGACGCCAACCAGCTTCCCTTCCGCTGCGTCGTCGCCGGCACCGCCGACTTCGCGGCCTCCGAGAAGGCACAGGTGCTGCAGGAGGCCTACCAGTCCGGGGAAGTCCGGGCGTGGTTCGCCGGATACATGGGCGGGGTGCTGCCCACGCCCTGGGACACCGATCCGCTGGATGAGCTGACCCGGTGGTGGCAGGCATGAGCGCCCTCGGTACGGGCGCGGCGCCCGACGCCGCGCGGACGGCCGCCGGCCCGGAGGCCCGCTACGAGGCGCTCGCCGCGCGCTTTCGGCCGCTCTTCGCCCGGATCGCCGACGGCGCGGCGGACCGGGAGCGCACGCGCACCCTGCCGTTCGAGCAGGTCCGCTGGCTGCGGGAGGCCGGCTTCGGTGCCCTGCGCCTGCCGCCGGAGCACGGCGGGCACGGCGCCAGCCATGTGGAGCTCTTCCGGCTGCTGGTGGAGCTCGCGGCGGCTGACTCCAACGTCGCGCATCTGCTGCGCTCGCACTTCGCGTTCGTGGAGACCATCGGCCGGGGAGACGCGCAGTTCCGGGCCCGCTGGTATCCCCGGATCGCCGCCGGGCAGATCTTCGGCAACGCCGCCACGGAACGCACCGGCAACGCACTGGGAACCACCAACACCAAGCTCCGGCGCGGCCCGCAGGGCTGGATCCTCAGCGGGGAGAAGTACTACACCACCGGCAGCATCTTCGCCGACTGGATCACCGTGCTGGCCACCACCGAGGGCGTGGACGGCCGGCAGTACGCCGTCGTGCCTGCGGGCGCCGACGGGGTGGAGATCGCCGACGACTGGGACGGCTTCGGCCAGCAGCACACCGGCACCGGCACCGCCTGGTTCCGCGACGTGCCGGTGCCGGATGAGGACGTCATCTCCCGCGGCGCGGCCGGCGCCACCCTGGAGGCGGCCTTCTTCCAGCTGGTGCTGCTCGCGGTCCTGGCCGGGATCGGCCGCGCCGCGGTCCGCGACGCCGCCGCCCTGGTGCGGGGAAGGAAGCGGACCTTCAACACCGGCGGCGGGGAGCTGTTCCGGAACGATCCGCTGATCCAGCAGCTCGTGGGCAGGCTTTCCGCGAAGGCCGCCGCCGCGGAGGCGATTGTGCTTGCGGCGGCGGCCGACCTGGACGCCGCCGTCGACCCGGAGCTGGGGCTGGGCCCGGAGCAGGCGTATCTGCGCGCCGAGCTGGCCGTGGACCGGGCGCAGGTGACCGTGCCGGAGCTGGTGCTCGACGTCGCGCAGGGGCTCTTTGACGTGACCGGAGCCTCCGCGGTGTCCCGCGGCAAGGCCCTGGACCGGCACTGGCGCAACGCCAGGACCGTGGCCACGCACAACCCGGCGGTGTTCAAGGCCCGCGGCATCGGGGACTGGGAGATCAACGGAACCGTGCCGGAAGGCCTGGGCAGCATCGGCGACGCGCCGGGGAAGGCATAGGGGCGGCGGCTACAGCCGCTGGAACAGGGTACGGACCACCCCGATGTAGAGCCCGTAGGCAATCAGGCCGAAGCCGACGGCGGTCAGCAGCGCGGCGCCGAACGGCTGGTCCCGCAGCGTGCGCAGGGCGGCGTCGAGGCCGACCGGCTGGGCGGGGTCGGCCGTCACCGCGGCGGTGATGATGAGCAGGCCGATGATGCCCAGGGAGATCCCCTTGGCCAGGTAGCCGAGGACCCCGACCAGCTCCATGGCCCGCTCCAGCCCGGCGTGCCGCAGCCGGATCAGCTGGCGGCGGAACCTGCGGGTGAGGCCCACCCAGAGGAACCACAGTCCGCCGCCCAGCACGCCGGCACCGACGCCGGCCAGGACGGGCTGCCCGCCGGGAACCGCCAGCAGGCGGGCGGTCCACCCGGAGGACCCGTCGGCGTGCCCGGTGCCCACCAGGAAGGAAGCGAAGATGGCGCCCACGGCGGCGTAGACCACGACCTGGCCGGCGTCGGACACGCGGTCCTTGATCAGCTGCCAGCCGCGCATCGTGTCGCCGGCGACCACCAGGCGGGCCAGCTGGAACAGGGCCAGCGTCGCGCAGCCGGCGGCGCCCCCGGCGATGAGCAGCGTGCCCCCCGGCCGGTCGGCGAGCTCGGACACCGCTCCGGAGGTGCTGGCGACGCCGGCGCCGCCGCCGGCGATGCGCAGGGCGATGAACCCGACCAGCACGTGCGTGAGGCCGCTGGCCACGTACCCGGACCGGGCGGCCAGTTCGAAGCCGGGGGAGCGGGCGGCCCTGGCGGCGGCCCGGTCGGCCCGGCCCGCGGCGGCGGAATCCCTGCGGGCCACCGGCACCCCCTTTCGGCGTATGGCTGCCCCTGCCCCGGTCTGGCGGGGCGGCCGGCGCCGGCGCTAGGGTCGGGTCATGCTGCCGATCGAACTGCGCGGGCTGTGCCTGGACCTGCCCGGAGCCTTCGAGGACTTTCCGTTCGGCCCGGAGTCCTCCGTGTTCAAGGTACGGGTCGGGGCGGGCCGGGCCAAGATGTTCGCCCTCTGTGCGCTGGATGCCACCCCGCTAATGGTCTCCCTGAAGTGTGAACCCGAGCTGGCCGTGCAGCTGCGGGCCGCGCATCCGGAGATCACCGGCGCCTGGCATATGAACAAGACCCACTGGAACCAGCTGGACCTGACCGGCTCGCTTGAGGACCGGCTGGTGCAGGACATGATCGAGGATTCCTATGACCTGGTGGTGGCCTCGCTGCCCCGCCGGGACCAGGACAGGCTGCGCTGGCGGGGCCTGGCCGGAGGGTGAACGACGCCGGCCCGGTCCGGGCTACAGCTTCGCGAACCGTGCCTTGATGATTCCCACGTACAGGCCGTAACAGATCAGTCCCAGGCCCACCCCGCCCAGCAGCCACGGCCCCAGGGGCTGCCCGCGCAGGCTGCTCAGCGCGCCGTCGAGCCCGCTGGACTGTTCCGGATCGGCCTGCAGGGCGGCAACGAACACCAGGACGCCGACCGCCGCGAGCGACACGCCCTTGGCGATGTAGCCGACCGTTCCGGTCACCGTCACCACCCGGGGCCACGGGTCTCCGGGCAGGGGGCCGAGGTCCCGCCTGAAGCGGCGGGAGGCACCCTTGTACGCGAAGTAGCCGCCGACCACGGCGATCCCGACGCCGACGGCGGCCAGCAGCCACTGGCCGGCCGGCACCGACAACAGCCGGGCGGACCAGGTGGACGAGGACTCGCTGCTGTCGCTGCCGCCGGAGAGGGCAAAGGACGCGAACGTGGTGCCCAGCACGGCATAGACCACGGCCGGGCCGCCCATCTTCGCGATCTCCTTCCACCGGTCCGTGCCGTCCTCGCGCCGGCCGGCGAGGAACGCGCTGCACGCCAGGTACAGGGCCAGCAGGTAGCAGCCGAGCAGACAGAACCAGAGCAGGAAGGCGCCCGCAGGCTGCTCGCCGAGCAGCGCCACCGCGCCGCTCGGATCTGCGTTTTCCGACTTCGAGCCGCCAAAGGCCAGCTGCAGGGCGAGGAAGCCGATGACCACGTGGATCAGCCCGGTGGCCACCAGTCCGGCCCGGGCCAGCCGCTCAAACGTCCTCGACTCGGCCGCCTGCTCCGCGGCGCCGGCCGCTTCCCGGCCGGCGCGTTTGCCCATCTGGTTCATCCGGTGCTCCTCATCAGCTCGCTGGCAGTGCCCCTGCGGTGTTTCCGCGAAACACAGCAGGCTTCCTTCCATCATTGCATCGGGACGGGCGGCGCCCGGGCGGCTACCCTCGGTCCATGAGCGCCATGCAGTCCGAACCGACCCCCGGCGCCGCCGGGCCCACCTTCCGGCCCTGGCCGCAGCCCCTGGAGGGCGGCTGGCCTGCCGGATATCGGAGCGTAGTGCGGCACCGGGCCCTGCCCGCCCCCGATCCCGGGGCCGCCTTCCTGCACCTGGCCGAAGCCATCCTGGGCTGGGACCTGCACCGCGCCTCGCATCTGCGCGTCCGCGCGGACAGCCCGCGGGCGGTGCCCGGCGCCGTGGTCGCCGTCGGGGTGGGAGCGGGACCGGTCCGCTGGTACGCCCCCTGCCGGGTGCTGTGGAGCACCGAGCCGGTGCTGGACGCCGCGGGCCAGCCGGTGGGCGGCCAGCGTGCCGGTTTCGGGTACGAGGCGCTGCCGGGCCATCCGGAGTCGGGCCAGGAGGGCTTCTACGCCGAGCTGACCGAAGCGGGGCAGGTGTCCTTCGCGGTGACCGCCTACAGCCGCCCGGCGACCCGGGTGCTGCGGATGGGCCGGCCCGCCGTGGAAGCCGTGCAGGAACTGATCACCCGCCGCTATTTCGCGGCGGCGGCGAAGCTGGCCGGGGGCTGAAGCCAGCCGGCCCGCAGCTCAAAGCCCACGGTGCCCTGCCCCGGAAGGTCCTGTCCAGGAATGCCGGAATCCGCGGCCACCGCCTCACGGGTGGCTGGACGGAAACCGGCCGAGAGCAGCAGCGCCCGGGAGGCTGCGTTGTCCGCGGCAGTGTAGGCCATGACGGTGTGGATGCCCGGGACGGCCAGTGCGGACCGGACCACCGCCTCCACGGCTTCCCGTCCGAAGCCCTGCCGCCGCCGGGACGGCACCACGCTGAAGCTCAATTCCACCGTTCCCGCCACGGGCAGGCCGGTGAACCCGACCGTGCCGATGGCCAGGCCGCCGTCGCGCTCGCGGATCAACCGGTAGGCGAGGACCTGCGCGGCGTCGAACAGGCCGGCCTGGAAGGCGACGGTGGCGGCGTCGGAATCCAGCGGCTGGGGAAAGTCGGGCGCCCAGCCGGACAGCCGGCAGCCGCTGATCAGCGCGTCCAGCTCCACCGCGGTCAGCGGGCAGAGGTTAAGGCGCAGCGTGGCGACCGCGGGGCGGCCGGGGAACGGGTTCACCGCTCCATTGTTCCGGTCCGCCGGCGCCCTGTCCCGCAGCGGCGCGCCTGCACGGGGGCGGGCAGCGGCACCCGCCGGATATGGCAGGATGCGGTGATCCGCTCCTGCACAGAGAAATGAGGGCCCCTGATGTCCGCTGCCAACCTCCTGGCCAGCGCCGCGGCAGGCGTGTTCCTGGTCAATGCGGTGCCCCACGGCGTCAGCGCCGTGCAGGGGCGCAGGTTTCCGTCGCCCTTCTCCAACCCGCCGGGACGGGCCCCGTCCCCTCCTGCCGCCAACGTGGTGTGGAGCGCCGCGAACGCGGCGGCCGGGATCGTCCTGCTGCGCCGGCGCGGGGTGATGAGCACCCCGGAACGCGCCGCCCTGGCCTGCGGCGGGCTGGGGATGGCGTTCGTGCTCGCCGGCTGGTTCGGCAGGCTGAACACCGCCGAGTCCGGCGCCGGCCCCGCCTGAGCCGGCCGCACCGGCACATCCGGGCGAACAAAGCACGCTGCCCTGCCGGGAAGGTCCCGGCAGGGCAGCGTGTGGAGGGGAAAGGTCAGCCGAAGTACTTCGGCAGGGTCGCCTCGTGCGCTTCGCGCAGCTCGTCCAGCGGCAGGGCGAAGTGGCCCTGCACGTCCAGGGCGCCGATTTCGGTGTCCACCACGCCGATGCGCAGGTGCGCGTAGCCGCGGGCGGTGCACATGTCCTTGAAGCGGACCTCCTCGCTGCGCGGGACGGCGACGACGGCGCGGCCCTGGGACTCGGAGAACAGGGCGGTGCCGAGGTCGATGCCGTCCCGCTCGCACATTTCGTCCAGGCCGATCCGGGCGCCGACGTTGAAGCGCAGCGCCATCTCGGACAGGGCCGCGGCGAGGCCGCCCTCGGAGACGTCGTGCGCGGCGTCGATCATGCCGTCACGGGAGGCGTTGATCAGCAGCTCACCGAGCAGCTTCTCCTGCGCCAGGTCCAGCTTCGGCGGGCGTCCGCCCAGGTGGCCGCGCAGGTTGGCCCACTCGGAACCGTCCAGTTCGGTGCAGGTGGTGCCCAGCAGGTAGATGGCCTGCCCGTCCTCGCGCCAGCCCGACGGCGTGCGGCGGGCGACGTCGTCGAACACGCCCAGCACGCCCACCACCGGGGTGGGGTGGATGGCCACGCCGCCGGTCTGGTTGTACAGGGACACGTTGCCGCCGGTGACCGGGATACCGAGGTCGCGGCAGCCGTCGGCCAGGCCGCGGACGGCCTCGGCGAACTGCCACATGACCTCCGGGTCCTCGGGGGAGCCGAAGTTGAGGCAGTCGGTGACCGCCAGCGGCCGGGCGCCGGTGGTGGCGACGTTGCGGTAGGACTCCGCCAGGGCCAGCCGGGCGCCCTCGTAGGGGTCCAGGTAGGCGTAGCGGCCGTTGGCGTCGGTGGAGATGGCCACGCCCAGGCCGGTGGTTTCGTCCACCCGGATCACGCCGGCGTCGTCCGGCATGGCCAGGGCGGTGTTGCCCTGCACGTAGCGGTCGTACTGGTCGGTGATCCAGCGCTTGGAGCACAGGTTCGGTGAGGCCATCAGCTCCAGCACCCCGGCCCGCAGCGCGTCGCTGCCGGTGGGCGCTTCGCCGAAGGACTGCGCCTGCACGGTGTCCAGCCACTCCGGACGGGCGTACGGACGGTTGTAGACCGGGCCCTCGTGGGCGACGGTGCGCGGATCGACGTCGACGATGGTCTCGCCGTCCCAGTCGATGATCAGCCGGCCGGTGTCGGTGACTTCACCGAGCCAGGAGTATTCGACGTTCCACTTGTCCATGATCGCCTCGAACGCCTCGACGTTCTCCGGGGTGACCACGGCCATCATGCGTTCCTGGGACTCGGACATCAGGATTTCGCCCGGGGTCAGGGACGGATCGCGCAGCAGGACCTTGGTCAGCTCGACGTGCATTCCGCCGTCGCCGTTGGAGGCCAGCTCGGAGGTGGCGCAGGAGATGCCGGCGGCACCGAGGTCTTGGATGCCCTCGACCACGGAGGCCTTGAACAGCTCCAGGCAGCACTCGATGAGCACTTTCTCGGCGAAGGGGTCGCCCACCTGCACGGCGGGGCGCTTGGACGGTTTCGCGTCGTCGAAGGACTCGGAGGCCAGCACCGAGGCGCCGCCGATGCCGTCGCCGCCGGTGCGTGCGCCGAAGAGGACCACCTTGTTGCCGACGCCGGAGGCGTTGGCCAGGCGGATGTCCTCGTGCCGCATCACGCCCACGGCCAGGGCGTTGACCAGTGGGTTGCCCTGGTAGACGGAGTCGAAGACGGTCTCACCGCCGATGTTCGGCAGGCCCAGGGAGTTGCCGTAGCCGCCGATGCCGGAGACGATGCCGTGCACCAGTCGGGCGGTGTCCGGGTGGTCAATCGCGCCGAAACGCAGCGGATCCATCACGGCCACCGGACGGGCGCCCATCGAGATGATGTCGCGGACAATGCCGCCGACGCCGGTCGCGGCGCCCTGGTAGGGCTCCACGAAGGACGGGTGGTTGTGTGACTCGACCTTGAAGGTCACCGCCCAGCCGTCGCCGATGTCGACGACGCCGGCGTTCTCGCCGATGCCCACCAGCAGGTGCTTCTTCATCTCGTCGGTGACCTTCTCACCGAACTGCTTGAGGTGCACCTTGGAGGATTTGTAGGAGCAGTGCTCGGACCACATCACCGAGTACATCGCCAGTTCCGCGGCGGTGGGACGGCGGCCGAGGATCTCGACGACGCGGTTGAACTCGTCTTCCTTCAGGCCCAGCTCGGCCCAGGGAAGCTCGGTGTCCGGGGTTTCGGCGGCGTGCTCGACGGTGTCGATGCGGAACTTCTTCTGCCCGACGCCCAGGTTTTCAGAAACGGTCATTTACTTGCCTTCGACGAGCTTGGAGAGGACGGAGGTAAAGACACCGAGCCCGTCGGTGCCGCCGCGCAGGGGCACGGTTCCGGAGGCGGAGGAGTCGGGCCCGAAACCGGGCTCGACGGCGTGCTCGGGGTGCGGCATCAGGCCGACGACGTTCCCGGCGGCGTTGGAGATGCCGGCAATGCCGCGGCGCGAGCCGTTGGGGTTTTCGCCGTCGTAGCGGAACACCACCCGGCCCTCGCCCTCGAGCTCGTCCAGGGTCTTTTCGTCGGCCACGTACTGGCCGTCCTGGTTCTTCAGCGGAATGACCATCCCGGCGCCCGGCGCGTAGTCCGCGGTCCAGGCCGTGGTGTTGTTCTCCACCCGCAGCAGCTGGTCCGCGCAGGAGAACTTCAGGTGGTTGTTCTTGATCATGGAGCCGGGCAGCAGGTGCGCCTCGGTGAGGATCTGGAAGCCGTTGCAGATGCCCAGCACCGGCATCCCGCCGGCCGCAGCGTCCACCACCTTCTCCATCAGCGGCGCGAACCGGGAGATCGCTCCGGCGCGCAGGTAGTCACCGTAGGAGAACCCGCCGGGCACGATCACGGCGTCCACGTCGTGCAGGTTCGCCTCCGCGTGCCACAGCCCGACGGCGGTGCCGCCGGCGAGGGTGACGGCGCGGGCGGCGTCGCGGTCATCGAGGGTGCCGGGGAAGGTGATCACGCCGATGCGCACCGAGCGCAGGGCGGCGTCGTCGGGGGCGACGGAGAAGTCGCCGATCAGGGGGGTGCTCACTTAGGCCTCCGGGAGAACTTCGACGCGGGTGACGTCTTCGATCACGGGATTGGAGAGGAGCGTGGCGGCGGCCGTGCGGGCCTGGTCAAGGATTTCGGGGGTGACGTCGCCGTCCACCGTGAGCTCGAACCGCTTGCCCTGGCGGACCGAGGTGAAACCGGTCAGGCCCAGGCGGGGCAGGGCGCCGGCGATGGCTTTGCCCTGCGGGTCGAGGATTTCGGGCTTGGGCATGACGTCGACAACGATCCGGGGCATCCGGGCAGCTCCTGTAGGAAGGTATGGGTGTCCGCGGATGGTGCCGTCTCACGCTGATTCAGCGCTCCGCGAGCTTGCCCCTACATTCTAGCCAGCTTTGGGCCCGGGCCCCGCCGTGTTGCGGGCGGTTCGCGCGGGGCGGAGCGGGGTCGGGTTCCGGCCAGCCCCGGACGGTGCCCCGACGCAAAAGGCCGGACCGCGGCGTCGCGGTCCGGCCTTCTCCAATGCGGTTTAGGCGGGCAGCTCAATCTGGAAGCCGCACCCGCACCGCAGCACGGTGACTTCCATGCGCACGTTGTCCAGGGCTGCGGCGTCCGATGGAGAGGCGGCCGCTGGGGCGGCCGCAAACTCCTCGGTGCTCAGCGGGGCGAAAATGGACAGGGTGCGTGCGTCCTTCGGCTTCATCGGCTCGCCGCAGTGCATGTAGATCATCTCCTCCGCGGCGGGGGCCTCGGCCAGGCGGCGGGCCCAGAGCGGGGAGTGGCGGATGGGGTGGCCGTAGAAGCGGTCGCACTCCGAGCAGGTGTAGCTGATTTCCAGGAACTCCGCGGAATCCTCGGTGGTCGCGGGCTCGACGGATTCGATGATCAGGTATTCGTCGGTCCCGCAGTTATCGCACCAAGGCACGTAGGCCTCCGGCGCGGGAGCGCCGGCGGGCGTGCCTTCGGGCGTTGCCTCGATCGACATTTGTTCCTCCAGTTCAGGTCCGGACGGTAAACCGCTGCGTCCAGAACAGGTGGTAAGTAGCCTTACTCAGCATACGGCAAAGTAAGGGTGCTTGGTAACTATATCGACTGCCTAGGTACTTTGGTCAATCTTGCGTCTGCGTCTCGTCTTCGGGGCAGCGGACGACGGCGGCGGGTCGGGCCGAACCGCTCTAGAGCGTTCCCTCGGCCGGGCCCAGCAGGCCGGTCAGCTGCTCCCAGCGGGAGATCTGGCAGCCGTCCGTCAGGGAGAAGGAGGCGTCCACCGGCTGGCCGTCCACGCTGCCGGTGACCGCGGCGCGCTGCATGCCGGCGATCTGCTGGGTGCAGGAGACTGCGCCCCCGGCGGCCTTGTCCGTGAAAGGCTCCGCTCCCTGCTCGGCCAGCTGCGCGCATGCCGTGGCGGGATCCGGGACCCCCTCGCCCTGCAGCGGCTCCGCCCCCGCGCAGATGAGCTGATAGGTGGTGGTGGCGGTTCCGCCGTCGGCGCTGAACTCGACGGTGAGATCCGAGGTGGCCGCCTGGTCCGGCTGCTCGGCCGGCAGAGTGGCGGCGGGCGCGGATGATGCCGTCCCCGGGGCGGTTGGTGACGGGGACAGCGATGTGCCGGTGGGGGACGCGGCCGGAGAGGGTGATGCGGAGCCGGCGTCGCCGGTGCCGGTGCCGCCGTTTCCGCAGCCGGCCAGGGCAAGGACGATCAGGGCGGCTGCGGCCAGGGTGCGTGGGCTGTTCATGGCTGAGACCTCCGATATCTGTCGGTCCGGTCAGCCTAGCGCAGCGCCCGAAGCCCGGAACGGCGGAGCCGGCGGAGGAAAGGGTCCTCCGCCGGCTCCGCCGCCCGGGTTGGATCAGTGCTGCTTGGGCACCTTCACGAACGGAGCGAGCACCAGGCCGATGGTGGCCAGCACGGCGCCGACGATGAAGGCGGTGTGCGCGCCGTCGAACAGTGAGACCGCCAGCTCGGAGCCGGCCTCCATTCGGCGGTCCGCGACCAGGGACAGCACGGTGACGAAGATGGTGGTGCCGATGGCGCCGCCCAGCTGCTGTCCGGTGTTGAAGATCGCCGAGCCGTGGCCGTAGAGGCGGGGCTCCACGGAGGACATGGCGGAGGACAGCAGGCCGGTCATGAGCAGGGCCAGGCCGATGCTGAAGACGATGTGGTTGACCATGAACATCCACAGCTCGGTCTCGGGGGTTACCGTGACGTACAGCCACTGGCCGAGCGCCAGCATCGCGGCGCCGGGGATCAGCACGGGCCGCGGGCCGAAGCGGTCGAAGATCCGGCCGAAGATCGGTGCGACCACCGCCTGCGAGAGCCCGCCCGGCAGCAGCATCAGCCCGATGCTGAGGGAGGTGATCCCGCCGCCGTTCTGCAGGATGATCGGAACGATCATCACGGTGCCGAGCAGGGTGCCCATCGCGATCATGATCATCACGACGCTGAACGTGAAGGTCCGGTTCGTGAACGGGGTGAGGTTCAGCAGCTCACGGCCGGTGCGGGTCAGCCGGACCTGCCGGACGATGAAGAGCACCAGGCCGACGACGCCGATCACGGCGCTGGCGACGGTCAGGGCCACGTTGTCCGCCGCGTGCTCGAGGCTGGAAATCGCGTAGACCAGGAACCCGAAGGCGACGGCCGACAGGATCACGGACAGGACGTCGACCGGCAGCTTCCGGGTGGCCGAGGGGATGCGGATGAAGATCAGCCCCAGCACGAGGATGATCAGCGCGAGCGGTGCCATCAGCACGAAGATCCAGTGCCAGCTGAGGGAGTTCACGACCGCCCCGGACACGGTGGGTCCGATGGCCGGGCCGACGGAGATGACGATGGAGTTCAGGCCCATGATGGCGCCGCGTTTGCGGACGGGCACCAGGGACAGAGTGGTGGTCATCAGCAGGGGCAGCACGATGGCGGTGCCCACGGCCTGGATGATGCGGGCGATCAGCAGGAAGACGAACCCCGGGGCGAAGATGGCCACCAGCGTGCCGACCAGGAAGGCCGAGAGCGCGAAGATGAACAGGCTTCGTGTGCTGAAGCGCTGCAGCAGGAACCCCGTGGTGGGAATGACCACGGACATGGTCAGCAGGAAGCCGGTGGTCAGCCACTGGCCGGCGGCCGCCGAGACGCCGAAGTCCGCCATGATCGAGGGCAGCGCGACCGTCAGGACGGTCTCGTTCAGGATCATGAGGAATGCGGCCAGGGCCAGCGCTCCGATGATTCCGGTGAGCTGCTTAGGGGTGGGTGCGGGTGCCGCGGGTGCCGCGGGCGGAGCGTCCGATGTGATGTCGGAGGTCTGGGAACTCAAAAACTGCCTCTTCCTGGCTAGACTGGAACTGGAAGATTCTGACACACTCTGACACTTTTCATAAGCCAAAGTGGCAGGGTGTGACACAAAACAATGGCCGCCGTCGTCGGTACGGCGGCCGTCCGCAGGGGCAGGAAGCAGGCCGGGCGTGGGAGTGCGGGAAGACCGGAAAGCCGCGACGCGGCAGCAGATCCAGCGGGCAACCCTGGACCTGATCGAGGCGCAGGGCCTGGAGGCCACCACGGTCGGCCGGATCGCCGAGCGGGCGGGGATCTCCGAGCGGACCTTCTTCCGCTATTTCGGGTCCAAGGAGTCGGCCGCCGTGCCCGGCCAGGCGGATCTGATCGCCGCACTGGTCGGCGCGGAGCTTTCCCCCGGGCCGCCCGGGCGCATCCTGCAGGAGCTCACCTCCGTCAGTCGGGCCCGGTTTGCGACCGAGGTCGAGCAGTACGAGTTCCGGCGGATCTCCCGCGTGCTGCTGCAGGAACCGAAGCTGCTGCAGGTGGTGACCCGGCAGGAGCTGGACCTGGTGGAGGCACTCAGCGGCTCGCTGGTGGAACGCGGCCTGCTGCCCCCGATGCGGGCCCTGCTGGTCGCGGAGATGGTCGCCAGCACCTGGCGGGTGGCGTGGCAGTGCTTTGCGCGGGAGGAGGCCGCCGGCCGGACGGCGGACCCGCTGGCCCTGTTTGAGGCCGCCGTCGCCGACCTGACGGAAATCGCCGCCGGGGCTGGGCCGGCAGCCCGTCAGCCGCAGAGCTGACTATGTCTGCGCCGGTGCCGTCTCGACGTCGGCCAGCAGCGCCAGGGTCCGGGCGCGCAGCTGCTGGGACTCCTCGGCGAAGGCCTTCTGGGCGGCGGCGTACGCTGCCCGTCCGGCCGGGGTCTCCACCGGAATGGGCTCGTACCCCCACTCCTGCAGGTCATAGGGCGAGGCGCGCATGTCCATTTCCCGGATCCGCCGCGCCAGCTCGAAGCAGTCCATGACCAGGTCACTCGGCAGCAGCGGCACCAGCTTGTAGGCCCACTTGTAGAGGTCCATGTTCGCGTGCAGGCAGCCGGGCTGTTCGAGGTCCCGCTGCGTTTCGCGTGTCGGCTGCAGCTCGTTCAGCGGCACTGCCTGCGGGGCGTAGAACCTGAAGGCATCGAAATGGGTGCAGCGGATCCGGCTTTCCTCCACCAGGCGGTCGGTGCCCTCGGCGCCCAGCCGCAGGCCCAGATATTCGTGGCGGACGCCGTTGAGGTCCGATTTGTAGGCCATCGCCCACTCGTGCAGGCCGAAGCAGCCCAGGGTCGGACGGCGGGCGGCGGTCCGTGAGAGCAGCATGGCGGTGAAGGCCATGGCCTCCCCGCGGGCTGCCCGGAAGGCCGGCACATCGACGGTCACCGCCGGGGTGCCGGGAGCCAGCCCGGCGTCATCTTTTTCCGCGGCGGTCAGGGTGCGGTGGAACTTCCAGTCCGCCCGTTCCCGGGCGGCGTCACCGGCGAGCACGACGCCGGCCCCCGGGTGCCAGCGCTGCAGCTGGCCGGGCTTGAAGCTGTAGTAGGTGAAGAGGAAGTCCTCCACCGGATGCTTCCTTCCCGCCGACCGGCGGGCCAGGAAGCCCTCCACGTAGGGGCGCACGCGCTCGCCGTGCGCCTGCGCCCGGGCGAGCCACTGCTCCTCGGCGAGGACGACGGGAGGTGCGGAGGTGTTCACGGCATCCATTATCCCGCCCCTGCAGCCGCATTGCGCCAGACGCAGGCAGGCCGGGCCTCCGCGGTGCGGGGCCGGGCCTGCCTTGTTCATGCGCTGGATGCGGGCTGGACGGTGCGTCCTAGCGGACCGGTGCCGGCCGGCGTTCCTCGGTGCTGTCGTCGGGGTCGCCGCCGGTTTCCCGGCCGTCGTCGTCCGGTTTCGGGACAACCGCGCCTTCCCCGGTATCGGGGGTCCAGCCGTCGGCGTACTCGCCGGATTCGTAGTCGTAGTCCACGGGCTTCCCCTCCTCATCCGTGCGCTGGTACCACTCGGTCACCGTGGCGTCGTGGGAATCGAACTCGGCTCCCGCCCCCTGACCGTCCGGGGCCTTGTCCACGACGATCGCGAAGTCGTCGCCGTGCTCGTCGATGCCGGTGCGGACGGCGTTCTCCAGTGCGGTGACCGCATACTCGCGGCGGATGATCAGCGGGTCCGTGTGCAGGTCCCTGGTGAGGGCGACCATCATCAGCACCAGGATCACCGCGAAGGGGAGCGCGGAGACGATGATCAGGTTCTGGAGTCCTTCCAGGGCGACGTTGCCACCGATCAGCAGCATCACCACGGCGATGCCCATCATCGCCAGGCCCCAGAAGACGGTGACCCGCTTGTCCGGCTCCGGCTTGCCGCGCTGGGAGAGGCTGCCCATCACCAGCGACGCGGAGTCGGCGGAGGTGATGAAGAAGACGGCGATGCAGAACATGGCCAGGAACGGCGTGATCGTGCTCAGCGGCAGGCCGTCCAAGACCTGGAAGAAGAGGTCCTGCGGTGAGGCGTCGGCCGAGATGCCCGTGCCCTGCATGCGCATCCAGATGGCGGTGCCGCCGAAGATGCCGAAGGCGAGGATGCAGACGAGGGTGGGCACCACGAGGGCGTACTGCACGTACTCGCGCAGGGTACGGCCACGGGAGATGCGGGCCAGGAAGGTGCCGACGAACGGGGACCAGGAGATCCACCAGGCCCAGTAGAAGACGGTCCAGGCCTCGGAGAAGTCGGCGGAGTCCTGGCCCCAGGAGGGGCCCTTGCTCATCATGTGCAGCAGCTCGGAGAGGTACTCGGTGACCGACGCGGGAATGAGGTTCAGCAGGAACAGCGTGGGCCCGGTGAAGAACACGAAGGCCACCAGGACCAGGGCCATGGACATGTTGATGTTGGACAGCCAGCGGATGCCGCGGCCGATGCCGGAGACGGCGGAGGCGATGAACGCGGCGGTGAGGATGGCAATGATGCCGATCAGCGCGGCGTTGGGCAGCCGGCCGATGCCGCTGACGATCTCCACGCCCCGGCCGATCTGCAGGGCGCCGATGCCCAGCGAAGCAGCAGTGCCGAAAAGCGTGGCCACAATGGCGAACATGTCGATCATCCGCCCGGCGAGGCCTTCAGTGCGGTTCTTGCCCAGCAGCGGGGTGAAGATGGAGCTCATCAGCGGCACCCGGCCCCGGCGGTAGGAACCGTACGCCACCGCTGCGCCGACCAGGGCGTAGATGGCCCAGGCGTTCAGGCCCCAGTGGAAGTAGGTCTGCGCCATGGCCTTGTGGAGGGCCTCTGCCGTCTCGGGCTCCGCCTCTCCCGGGGACGGGGACATGAAATAGCTCAGCGGTTCATAGGGGCCGAAGAAGAACAGGCCGATGCCGACGCCCGCGGAGAACATCATGGCGATCCAGGAGAACTTTGAGTACTCCGGCTTTTCGCCGTCCACTCCCAGCGGGATTTTCCCGTACCGGCTGAAGCCGATGAACAGCATGAAAACGACGAGCACGGCAACCAGCGCGCTGAACAGCCAGCCTGCGTTTTCCACCACCCATCCCAGGGCGATATCGGAGACGGATTTCAGCGTGTCCGTGGACAGCACGCCCCAGGCGACAAACCCCAGGATCAGGGCGGCCGCGACGCCGAAGACGAGGCGGTCGGTGCCGTAGCGGACGCGCTGGTCGTCGACGGCGATGCCGGGCACCAGGCCGGGGTGAATGTTGTGGGGGTACTCCAGCTCCCGTTTCAGCACACGCTTCGCGCGCTGGCCGACGGTGGGTTTCGCCTGCTCAGGCCGTGGCCCCGGAGTCGACGGCGGCAGGCCGGCGTCGGGCCCGTCGGCGCCGGCCGGACGGGGTACGGAGGGGCGTTTGGGTGTTGGACGTGATGCCACGTTGTTCTTCTCCTCGGGGGCGGGTGCTGACGCCCTAGGGGTTCGTTTTGCGGGACCCGTAGGAGAATAGTGCGGTTTCGGAACACTTTTGGCCGATTTCGAAAGAAAGCAGCCTTCCATATATCACATGGAAATTGTTACCGTCTCGTAGCTAATGACGGCCCGAACCGTGAAGGCGGATTGCCTGGACGGACAGCGGCCGGGGAGCGGAGGCGGCGGTCCCGCCGGTCAGGAGCCGGGAGCGGTTCCCGGCCCGGCCGCGGCGCTTTGCATGCCGCTCTGGGCGGCATCGATCAGCCGCCGCATGCTCCGGTTCAGCTCCTCCACTTCCGCACGCGCCAGGCCGAGCCGCTGCATCATGGTGCCGGGAACTTCGAGGGCGCGTACGCGCAGGGCGCGGCCCTCTGGTGTCAGCTCGACGGCGAGGGCCCGGTCGTTGCCCGGGGCGCGGTTGCGGCTGAGCAGCCCGGCGGTTTCCAGCCGCTTCAGCATGGGGGACAGCGTGGCCGGCTCCATGAGCAGCGTGTCGCTCAGGTCGCGGACCGTGCGCGGGCTGTGCTCCCACAGGGCAAGGAGCACCAGGTACTGCGGGTGGGTCACGCCGAGGTCCTCCAGCACCGGGCGGTAGGCACCCACAATGGTGCGGGATGCCACGGAGAGCGCGAAGCACAGCTGCCGCTCCAGCAGCAGGTCCTCCTCGCGGGTGTCGGAGGAGGCGGGCGCCGAAGCGCCGTCGTGCTCTGTCATGCGTGCCTTTCCTTGGGCGGTTGCTGCCGGCGGTGTGAGGGGGCCCGGCGCCGCAGCGGCAACACATCGTTAGTGGGCTAACAGTTAGCGTACTATGGAAGGCAGCTGTGACGGCTGCAGCGCAACCCAACGGGAGGTAGGACAATGGCGGAAAAGGACAAGGCCCCCAAGGAGTCCCTGACATCCCGTTTCATGCGGACCACCGGCAAGGCACGGCTGATCTTCGGCCCGGCGGCCACCACCCCGCTGGACACCCCGATGACCGATGAGCGCCGGCGCCAGCTCGAGGAAGCGCAGGCGCGGGACGCCGAGCTGTGGGAGACGGTCAAGCGCCCCGACGGCAGCAGCTACATCCTGCCCCGGAAGAAGTAGGCACCGCCCGGGCAACGCAGCCCGGGCAACGTCAAAGGGCCGCACCCGGCGTTACGACGCCGGGTGCGGCCCTTTCCGTGTTGCTTGGCGTGCGGGTCTTAGCGGCCGGTGCCGCCGTAGACGGTGGCCTCGGCCTCGCCGTCCAGGCCGAACGCGGCGTGCACGGCACGGACCGCGGTGTCGAGCAGCTTGGCGTCGGTCACCACCGAGATGCGGATCTCCGAGGTGGAGATCATGTCGATGTTCACGCCGGCCTCGTGCAGGGCCTGGAAGAAGCGGTAGGACACGCCCGGGTTGGAGCGCATGCCCGCACCGATCAGCGACAGCTTGCCGATCTGCTCGTTGTAGTCAATGCTGTCGAAGCCGACCTGAGCCTTGGCGGCGTTCAGCGCGTCGATCGCCTCTCCGCCGTCGATGATCGGCAGCGTGAAGGAGATGTCCGTCTTGCCCGAACCCTGGGTGGAGACGTTCTGCACGATCATGTCGATGTTGGAGTTGGCGCCGGCCACGATGCCGAAGATTTCGGCGGCCTTGCCGGGGATGTCGGGAACGCCGACGACGGTCACCTTCGCTTCGGAGCGGTCGTGGGCGACACCGGAGATGATGGGCTGTTCCAAGGGTTCTCCCTCTTGAATCGTGATCTTGTCGTCGGGGTCGGGCAGCACCCAGGTGCCTTCGTGCTGGCTGAAGGAGGAGCGTACGTGCAGCGGCACGCCGAAGCGGCGGGCGTACTCCACGCACCGCAGGTGCAGGATCTTGGCGCCGGAGGCGGCCATTTCGAGCATTTCGGCGCTGGAGATCCGGTCGATCTTCTGCGCGTTCGACGCCACGCGGGGATCCGCGGTGTAGACGCCGTCGACATCGGTGTAGATCTCACAGACGTCGGCGCCGAGAGCGGCGGCGAGGGCGACGGCGGTGGTGTCGGAGCCGCCGCGGCCGAGGGTGGTGATGTCGTTGCTCTCCCGGCTCATGCCCTGGAAGCCGGCGACGATCGCGACCTCGCCCTTGTCGATGGCGGTGCGGATCCGGTGCGGGGAGACGTCGATGATGCGGGCCTTGCCGTGGAAGGCGTCGGTGATCATGCCGGCCTGGGAGCCGGTGAAGGATTCGGCGCTGGCACCGAGTTCGGTGATGGCCATCGCCAGCAGGGCCATGGAGATACGCTCGCCGGAGCTGAGCAGCATGTCCATCTCGCGGGCCGGCGCGGCGGCGGTGAGCTGCCCGGCCAGGTCCAGCAGCTCGTCGGTGGTGTCCCCCATGGCGGAGACCACGACGACGACCTGGTTGCCGGCCGACTGGGTCTGCACGACACGCTTGGCCACGCGCTTGATGCCCTCGGCGTCCGAAACGGAGGAACCGCCAAATTTCTGCACTATCAGGCTCATGCGCACGCTCTCTGGATGGGGTCGGGAAGCGGGTGCCTGCCCGGGCCGTACGGGCTCCGGGCCGGAGGGGAAGGGAGCCGGCACCGGGCGCCGGACCGCTCAAAAGTCTATCGGCCCGGCCTGTGCGCCCCTAACCGCCCGGCAACACTGGCTTAACGTGCCGCCGCGGCGGATGGCGCCGGGCCGATCAGGTGAGGCTGCGGCGTCCTTCGAAGGCGCGGCCCAGGGTGATCTCGTCGGCGTATTCAAGGTCGCCGCCCACCGGCAGGCCGGAGGCGAGGCGGGTGACGCGGATGCCGAGGGTCTTCAGCATGCGGACCAGGTAGGTGGCGGTCGCCTCGCCTTCCAGGTTCGGGTCGGTGGCGATGATGATCTCGCTGATCTGTTCGTCGGAGAGCCGGTTGAGCAGTTCGCGGATGCGCAGCTGCTCGGGACCGATCCCGGCGATCGGGTTAATGGCGCCGCCGAGCACGTGGTAGCGGCCGCGGAAGGACCGCGTGCGCTCCACCGCAATGACATCTTTGGACTCTTCGACCACGCAGATGACCGTCGGATCGCGGCGGACGTCCCTGCAGATGCTGCAGGTTTCCTGCTCGGTCACGTTGCCGCACACGGAGCAGAACTTGACCTTGTCCTTCACCGAGGCGATGGCGGAGGAGAGCCGGCGCATATCCTCCGCGTCGGCCTCCAGGATGTGGAACGCGATGCGCTGGGCCGACTTGGGGCCGACGCCGGGCAGGCGTCCCAGCTCATCGATCAGTTCCTGAACGGCACCTTCGTACACGTGACCTCTTCTGCGTTGGGGTGGGGGTCGGCTGCAGCGGGGCAGCCGGCGGATGGTCAGCTTCCGTCGATGCTGCGTTCCTCGATCAGCCGGCCGCCCAGAATCCGTTCGATGGCCTTCCGGCCGACCAGGCCGGCGTCCTCCAGTGCCAGATCATCGGCGCTGGGAATGTCCTCCGGGTAGTTCAAGTCTACGTTGCCGGCCATGGGACGGGCCGGCTGCGGGGCGCTCGTTCGCGCCTGGGATAACAGCTGCTGGTAACGGCTCATCGGCCGGCCGTTGGGCCTGCCGCTGCCTTCGGCCGTACCGTTTCCGGCAGCCGGGGCGGCGGGCGCCGGGGGCACGGAGGAGGACGGCGCCGTCGGAGCACCGCTCCAATTGACGGCAGGCTGCGTGGAGGCAGCCGACGGCGTGCCGGCGTCGGGCCGCCCGGGCCCGGCCGGCGCCTGTTCCGGAGCGGATCCGGAGGCCCCGCCCGCTGCAGCCCCGCCCGCGCCCGGTGCCTGTTCCGGAGCGGATCCGGGCCCGGCGCGGTGCGCCCCTCGGGCTGTGGGCGTGCTGCCGCCGTCGGCGGTGCCGGGCCGGGTCCGGCTCAGCGGTTCGCCTGCCCAGTTGGTGGTGTGCCAGGCGTCGTCCGGGCCCTGGTTCTCCAGGTCGGGCACCTCGGTCGTGGCCCAGGCCTGGCTTTCGGGCATGTCATCGTAGGGATCCGAGGGCTCCGGCTGCCAGTCGGCCGGCAGGGGAGCCCCGCGGCGCGCCGCGCCGGACCCGGAGGAGGTGCGGCCGGATGCCGGTCCGGTGCCGGACGGGGCCTGTACGGACGGAGCCTGTGCGGTGGGGGCCGGCCGCTCCGGTCGGGTGCCGACGGCGGCCTGGGCAGCGGGCTCGGCACCGGTTGCGGAACGTCCCGGGGCCCGCTGCTCGGGGGAGCGGCGCTCCGGGGCATCGGCTACCGGCCCGTGGGATCCCGGGGTCGAATGCGCAGCGCCGTGGGCGGGAGTGCCATGGGCAGCACCGTCACGGCCGGGTGCACCCTGAGGGACCGCTGTGGCGGCGGCATCGGCGCCCGGGCGGGAGGCGGACCTGCCGGGCTGCGCGGCCGAAGCCGGGCCGGCCGTAGGGGCCGGGGCAGCGGGCGCGGGGGAGGTGTCGGTGGCGGGAACGCTGCCGGAAGCGGCAGGAGCGGGGGCAGCCGAAGCCATGCCTGAAGCGGGGGTGGTGCGCTGGGCTGGCGCCGGCGCGGGCCGGCTACCGGCTTTTGGGCCGGACTCACCCGATCCGTCGTGCATCGGGTTGATCTGGCAGTCCAGGCCGAGCACCTGGTTGATGGCCTGGCGCAGGTTCTCCAGATGGTCCGGCCGGTTGAACCCCATGGCGGCGCCCGGGTTGGCGAAGGCCAGGTGCAGCACCTTGCCGTCGAAGGCGCGCGGGCTGGCGTTCTTGCTGACGTTGAGCCAGGTGGCGCGGCGGATGCTGCTCAGCGCTTCCATGATCTCCGGCCAGGCCCTGCGGATCATTTCCACCTGGCCGCCGTCGCCCGCGGGGCCCGGCGCCGCCGCCGGTGCATGTTCGGGAGCCGGTGCCTGCGCGGCGGCGGGCGCGCCGGCCGTCGGCTGCGCTGCCGGCTGTGCGGTGGGTCGTGCGGAAGACGAAGCGCCCGACGGCGCCTGTGCGGCCTGTCCACCTGCAGCTTCTCCAGCGGACGCCTGCGGGGGCACCGGTTCAGCGGCAGGGCCGCCGGCGTGGGGCCAGGCGTCCGCCGCGGCGGTGCGCGGAGAAGCCTGTTCGGCAGCGCCAGCGGCAGCGCCGGCATGCGGCCAGCTGTCCCCGGCCGGTCCGGCGGTGGCGGTCGAGGAGGTGCGGCTGTCGGCGGTGGGGGAAGGTTCGGGGGCGGCCTGCGAGGGGGCCTTTGCCGCCGGACCGCGGCCGCGGTCCGGGGTGGACGCAGCTGCGGGCGGGCTGGCCCAGGTGCCGCCCCAATCGGCTGTATTGTCGGCGCCGGCGCCGGGCTGGTCTTCGGCAGCGGCAGCCGCTTCGGGGGCGGCGTCGGGCATGGAGGAGATGACGGACGCTGCGGGCGGAGCCGCGGCGGCCGCAGCCGGCTGGTCCGGTACCGGCGAGGCCGCAGCGGCCGCCCGCCCTGCGGCCAGGGAGCCATCACCGGCGTAGCTGAGGCGGCGTTCGATCCGGTCCACCCGGGCGGCGACGCCGCGTTCGGTGTGCTCGGAGGCCGGCAGCAGGATGCGCGCGCAGAGCAGTTCCAGGTGCAGCCTGGGCGAGGTGGCACCGGTCATTTCGGTCAGCGCCGTATTGGTGATGTCCGCTGCCCGGGAGAGTTCGGCGGAGCCCATCTGGCTGGCCTGGGTCTGCATCCGGTTGATCTGGTCCGTCGGCATGCCCCGGAGCACCGCGGCGGCGCTGTCCGGCATCGCGTTGACGATGATCAGGTCACGGAAGCGCTCCAGCAGGTCTTCGACGAAGCGCCGGGGGTCCTGGCCGGTCTGGATGACGCGGTCGACGGCGCGGAACACGGTGGCGGCGTCGGCCGCCGCGAAGGCGTCAACGACGTCGTCGAGCAGGGAGACGTGGGTATAGCCGAGCAGCGAGACGGCCAGCTCATAGTCCAGGCCGTCCGGCCCGGCGCCGGCCATCAGCTGATCCAGCACGGACAGGGTGTCGCGCACGGAACCGCCGCCGGCCCGGATCACCAGCGAGAGTACGCCCGGGGCCACGGGAACGTTCTCCTCCTGGCAGAGCCGCTCCAGATAGGCCAGCAGTGGCTCCGGGGGCACCAGCCGGAAGGGGTAGTGGTGGGTGCGCGAGCGGATGGTGCCGATGACCTTGTCCGGCTCGGTGGTGGCGAAGATGAACTTGATGTGTTCCGGCGGTTCTTCGACGATCTTCAGCAGGGCGTTGAACCCCGCGGAGGTCACCATGTGGGCCTCATCGATGATGAAGATCTTGTACCGGTCCCGGACGGGGGCGAAGGTGGCACGTTCGCGCAGGTCCCGGGCGTCGTCGACGCCGCCGTGGCTGGCGGCGTCGATCTCGATGACGTCGAGGCTGCCGGCACCGTTGCGGGCCAGTTCGACACAGCTTTCGCAGCGGCCGCACGGCGTGGGGGTGGGGCCCTCGGCACAGTTCAGGCAGCGGGCCAGGATGCGGGCAGAGGTGGTCTTGCCGCAGCCGCGCGGTCCGGAGAACAGATAGGCGTGGTTGACGCGGTTCTTCTGCAGGGCCGCCATCAGCGGCTCGGTGACATGCTCCTGACCAATCACGTCCGCGAAGGTTTCGGGACGGTAGCGGCGGTAAAGGGCTGTACTCACACCTAGACCCTATCGGTTGGCACTGACGGTTTTCAGGCGGCGGCTGCGGCGCCGTCGGCCCGTGGACCCTCACGACATTAAAAGACCCCTCATGCACCTGCCAGAGCCCGCTTACCCTTGCTACCTTCCGGTCCTGGGGGAGTTCACAGGATGACACCACATGAGGGGCCGCGAACCAGTCTACCCGATCTTTTGGGTGGTCCCGGCGGCGGATGACCGCGGTGCTCGTGGCCGGTCTGCCTGCCGGCGTGCGGAGGGTTGCTGTTGCAGCGGCCCGGCCCGGGTGGTTATATATCCACCATGGATATATCAATCATCGATACTTGGCCCTGGCAGGGTGGCCATGCCGCGTAGCCGGGGCATCGAGGGCGGTGACCTCGCGGACAGCGCACTGCACGTCCTGCTCGCCCTGACACAACCCCGCCACGGGTACGCGGTAATGCAGTTCCTGGACCAGCAGAGCCGGGGCAGCATCACCATAGGCCCCGCTTCGCTCTACACCACGCTCAAGAAACTGGTTGCCGCAAATCTGATTGATGAGCTCGACGGCAGCGATTCACGGCGCGTTTACCAGCTCAACGTCAAGGGCCGCGAGGTCCTGACCCGGAACATTGAACGCCGTCGCCAGCTGTTGGCGATGGCCGACCACATCATGGAGGAAGCGTGAGCATGACGACCAGAATGGGCTACGGCCTGGCGATCAGTCCCGACAGGGACCTGGCTCTCTTCTCAGACATGGCCCGAGACGGAAAACATCTGACCGGCGGTGCCAGGCTTGGCCACGGGTGGAGCTTCACCGACGGCCCATCGGAAGACGTCGTGTTCGATCTTGCCTACGAAAGCCATCCGTCGTCGGGATACTTCGACATCTTCCGAGCAGCCGGATGGACGCCCGTGCTGTCACTGGGGGATGTGCACATCTTCAAGGCGGCACGGGGAACGGCGCCTGTGCACACCGGCGCCGAGTCCAAGCGGGAGGAGCTCATCCGAAACCGGAACCTGTACCTGCGCTACAGCGGGGTAGCCGTTGCCGCATTCGTCCTTGTTGTACTGGGCCTCCGGTTTGTGTCATGGAGCGTGCTGGTCGAAACCATCCTGCTCGCGATCTTTGTGGTCCCCGCCGTATACACCGTCGCCCCGCTCTTGGGATATTTGAGAAGCCTCCGCAGGCTCGCATGAGCCGGCAGAAGTGACCGTCAAGCGGGGCCGCCCGTGCCCGTAGCTGCCGTGGCGCAGACCACGCCGAACCGATTTGCGCGGGTGCCGGAGGGCGTGTAATGTTTTGGAAGTCGCCGCGGCCGGGACGCTGGAAAAGCGCCCGAAGCATGGCGGCCAACCCCAACAAATTTCCTCGGTTTCAACGCTGTGCGCTTAGGGCGCGGGCCGGAAGAGCCGGGTATTTTGCTGGGTTCGGAAGGACGGTTTGACCGTAATTCGCAAGGTTCCTGAGGGAATCGCCGAATTGCAAAAACCGGCCGGATGAAATAAGCTGAAGAAACACCACGGCGGTGCGAAAGGGAAAAGGAAGTTCCGGTTTTTGGAACGGTTTTCCCGTGTAGGCCGGATGTGTCTGTTGTTTGAGAACTCAATAGTGTGCCAAGTTTATTGATACCAATTATTTTGATTGGTTATTTGGCCGGTTTGCCGCACCC